>NZ_JAJNMU010000100.1 GCF_022458865.1 Paenibacillus periandrae
CAAACAGTTTAAAGGTTGTTGACACTGCTACACAAACACAAGTATCCCCCAATTTTACTGTGGCAGGGGAAACCATTCAGAGTTTTTTAATGAGCGATAACGGAGATTTAATATTTGTTGCGAGAACGAATGCTTCACCCTGGATATTTAAACTAAAGAGGTGGAATGCGGGCTCTGGTTTAACCACTATGCATAACATTACAGTACCCAGTGGTAGCGATTCCTTGTATTTGATCAAGTCATCAATAGATGGAAATAGGTTATTTTATTCTTTGACAACCACAACGCCAACTACAGCCTACAATTATAATGTTTACGACTCAACAACGAATGCGAATTCTACATTAAATCTCGGTGCTGATATAGACTTGGCCAGGCTCAATTACTATAATGGATATTTTTCGGATGATGGACGCTATTTTGTATTGGGTTTCCCAATCAATTACCTATATGACCTTAGCAATGGAAACAGAGTTTTACTTGCCCCTGGACTTGGGTTTGGAGGTAAGGCATCTAGTGATCTTAAGACCTCATATACGAATGATAGTTTAACAGGAGCATTAATAAAGATTGACGGAACTAATTTGTTTTCCACTGCGTTTCCTACAACTGTTCCTGAGCAACCAAAGACTTTCACTTATTCAAGACCTACTCTAAAATCCAATTCGATTGCTTTATCGTGGGGTCATGTGAAGGGTACGGATGGTTATAAACTTAAACGTAATGGATCACTTATTGCTACTTGGAGTGGAACATCGCTACCGAGTGGGGGAGCATCCGGTCAATGGAATTATGCGTATACTTTGGCTGATTTTAAAGATCAAGATACGTTCGAAATTATACCATTCAATAAATTTGGTGACGGTCCAGGCAAACAGCTAACTTTAGTGCCTCCAAAAG
>NZ_JAJNMU010000101.1 GCF_022458865.1 Paenibacillus periandrae
CCAGGCGGCTGCTTGCCAGCACCGTGTCCGGCATCACCTCGGCTATCCAGCCGAAGTCGCCTTCATCGGTTTGCGGGAGCTCCAGCCATAGTTGTCCTGCCTTCACCGTAAGCACATACGATTTCGATCCGGCCGCTCGGCCATGCGCCAGCTCGACCGAATAAATCTCTACTTCGCCCTGCTCAACCATATGCAGCGTCAACGGCGATTGCCCCTGCAGCAGCAAGGAAGTTCTGGACGGGTAATGACGCCGCTCCTCGGCGTTGTTCAGACAACCGGTTGTCATGAAGCATACTCCTCTCCGGGTGCGTAGAACAGGCGCTGGTAATGCCCGTCCGCGCAGATCAATTCTTCATGGGTCCCCTGTTGGACAAGCCTTCCCTGGTCCAACACGACGATGAGGTCGCAATCCCGGATAGCGCTAAGCCGGTGGGCAATGATGACGCAAGTGCAACCCCTCCGGCGAATATGGGCATAGATAGCCGCCTCGATCTCGGGGTCCAGGGCGCTGGTCGCCTCATCCAGGATCAGGACGGACGGCTGCTGTGCCAGCGCCCGGGCAATTTCCAGCCGCTGCGTCTGGCCTCCGCTGAAATTCCGTCCGCCCTCCTCCAGCAGGTGATCATAGCCGCCCGGTCTTGCCGCAATGACTTCATGGATGCAGCTGTCCTTGGCCGCTTGCACGACGGTCGCCTCGGGAATCGTCTGATCCCATAATGTCAGATTGTCGCGGATTGTCCCCTCGAACAGCCGGATCTCCTGGTCGACCAGCGATACGGAATTGACCAATACATGTCGAGGCAGCGCGGATCGCAGCTGCTCGTCGAATTTCACTTCTCCGCTCCACGGCTGGTACAAACCGGACAGGAGCCGGGACAGCG
>NZ_JAJNMU010000102.1 GCF_022458865.1 Paenibacillus periandrae
CACGCCTGTTGATTAACCATTTAGTGGAAAACCAACCTATGTCCCAAATGGCTTGGAAAGTATCCACTGAATGTGAACCTTCCATTCATCAGGAAGGTTATCGAGTCCAAGCAACCGTGTAAAACGAATGAACGTGAAGGCGAATATTCGTGACATATACGGACTGGTCTGATCAAAAATCCATTTGAGCAGAATATAGACGATCAAAGCTGCATAAAGCTGGCCAAAAACCGCATTTTCCGTCGTTCCAAACAGCGTAGGCACATTCAAATGCTGTTTGATCCAGCGGAAAAACACCTCGATTTGCCATCTGGCTTTATACATGTCAGCAATTTGCTCAGCGGATACACTCATGAGGTCGGTAACGACTCGAATTTCATGACCATGCCCATCTTGAAATACGACAACCCGGTGCCGTTTTTCGGAGCGGCATTGGGTTGTGCCCAACTGACAAGTCAGATCACGAAGAATGGGACTCGGTATCGGTTTGTGGCGGCGCAAGGAATAGGGACGAACCAACTGGACATTGTCTTTGAGGCGAATGACGAACGATTGTCCTTCTTGTTTGAATCGATCCAGACGTTCGATTTTGGCGTAGGCCCGGTCTTCAACGAGAATGTAACGGTCATCTGCCAATTCTTCACCTACCGGACCGTCATGGCGTTTGCCGATCGTTTCTACAACTTTGGCAGGCATTTCATTGGCCGCAACGAGAGCCACATGAAGTTTGATCCCCGCCCGCTCCCCATGATAGGGTGCCCAAGGCAAACGGGTTTTGCCGACTGTGATCGTGGTCGAGTCGATAAGAAGAAGGTCCTTAGGCAAACGTAATTCGCGGCGCAAGGGTCGGTTGCATTTTTTCAAAAGTAGCTG
>NZ_JAJNMU010000103.1 GCF_022458865.1 Paenibacillus periandrae
AGACGAATGAAGCGGAGATGCCGCCGCCAAGCCCGATGCCGGGTAGCGAGACGGCGGATGCGGCCATGAGCATGGCCGCCAGCAGCGGCGACACGACCCCGCAGGCCGTGAGCAGCAAGGCCGTTAGTCCGGTCCCGATGAGCGCGGCTGCTGCCGTCGGCTGACCGCCCGTCTGCATCGCGGCATACAGCAGCAGGCCGGCAACCAGGGAAATGACAGCCCCGAGCGCTCGGACCTGCGGAGAATGTCGGCTGGCCGCGTCACCGGCCCCTTCCCACTGTTCTCCCTGCTCTCTCTGGTCCTGTTGGTCCAGTCGTTCCCGCTGCTCCCCCGGCCGCTCCTCTGCAACCGCGTCCTCCCGAAGAGCCCCGCCAGATGTCAACGCTTTCGCTTCGTCCGACTCCTCCTGCGACGAGGCCGCCTGGCTTGACTGCCGGTTCACCCGGGCAAGCCGCCGAGCCAAAATGCCGGCAAATTGAACGGCTAACGCATTATGCTCAAGCAAGATCCGGTCGAACGATTCCTTGACCAGCCTCAGCACGACCAGATCGCTTTCCGCCATCGCGGAGGCGGAGCGCGGGTCGCCCGTCAGCAAAGCCATTTCGCCGAAGTATTCCTTCTCCCCGAGGATAGCCAGAGTCGTTTTGCCGCCCGCTGCGGAGCTCAAATAAATTCTCGCCTGACCCTGCATAATGATGTACAACGAATCGCCGAACTCGCCTTCCTCGAACAATAAATCCCCTTTGCGGTAGCTGAGTTGGGTAAATTCCTGCAGCAGCGCAGCC
>NZ_JAJNMU010000104.1 GCF_022458865.1 Paenibacillus periandrae
CACCATAATTGAAACTGATTCCATCCACTAGTAATACTCCTGATCCATTGTCTGTGTTGCCACGGATAAGTGCGTAAACCTTCGCATAAGTGGTATTCGCCGGAATTATTCCATTATTGGCTAACGTTACGTATCCTCCTTGTGTCACCTCACTGATTTCCGTTACACTTGCACCGGTGAACATCGTCGAGTTGTAAAAATCCACGTACAATTGAATTTTCGCATTTGACAGTTGAGCAATATTTAAACTCCCGCTGATGTGAAACTTTTTATTAGGTTCTACGCTAATTAATTGACTGACCCCAATCGCACCATTTGCTACGATTCCCGAACCAATTATCTTTTGGGCATGTTCGCTCGCTGATATTGGGCTTACTTCGTAGCTGCCGTTTGCCCCCCATTTAGACTCTACCCAGTTACTAGCCCGTCCACTGTTACCTGAGACGGTTTCAAAACTTGAATTGTATATCAAATTGGGTTCACCATAATTGAAACTGATTCCATCCACTAGTAATACTCCTGATCCATTGTCTGCGGTGCCTCGGATAAGTGCGTAAACCTTCGCATAAGTGGTATTCGCCGGAATTATTCCATTATTGGCTAACGTTACGTATCCTCCTTGTGTCACCTCACTGATTTCCGTTACACTTGCACCGGTGAACATCGTCGAGTTATAAAAATCCACGTACAATTGTATTTTCGCATTTGACAGTTGAACGATATTAAAACTCCCGCTGACGTGGAACTTTTTATTAGGTTCGGCACTGATTG
>NZ_JAJNMU010000105.1 GCF_022458865.1 Paenibacillus periandrae
CCAACGTTCGGAATAAGGTAGACTTATTCATGAGGTCGCCTCTTTTCGGAATGGTTTGGTGGTACTTACCATTTACCCGAATCGGCGGTCTTTTTTGTTACATATTTTGGTTAATCAACAGGCGTGAAGTGGAAGCAGTATGAATCAGAGGTTATCTTGCTAACAGTACGATGGTATTTGAAATATAGCCTAAGTTATCGTGATTTAGTAGAAATCATGGAAGAACGGGGTTTACATATCGTTCATACAACGATCATGCGATGGGTTCATGAGTTTGGGCAGGAACTAGACAAACGAATCCGTCCTTATTTGAAGCCGACTAATGATTCCCTTCGGACGGATGAGACCTACATTAAAGTCAAAGGACAATGGAAATATCTTTACAGAGCGGTGGATTCAAATGGCAATATGAATGATTTCATGTTGTCTGAAAATCGAGATGCTCCCGCGGCTAAACGTTTTTTTAAGAAAGCGTTGACCTCATCTCACAATCAATCGCCACGCGTAATCACTGTCGATAAAAACCCAGCGCACCCTGTCGCAGTCCAGCAATTGAAGGACGAGAAAGTTGTGAATCAAGAAACATTACTACGACAACATTCCTGTTGAGTAACCACTAAATGGTAGAAAAAGAGCCGCCACATCGGTAAAATGTTTGTACCCCTACAAACTCCCGAAAGGTGGCGACTCCATGAAAAAGTCTACCACGATCCTGTCTATTCTTCAATCCATTTTGAGCCAAGAAGAGGTCGAATCCGTCGTCAAAGAG
>NZ_JAJNMU010000106.1 GCF_022458865.1 Paenibacillus periandrae
TTTGAGCGTGTAATCGTTCACTATTTTATTAGTTTGAAAATCATAAGCCAGCCACCCTGTCGTCACTCCACTTGCTCCAACCCAACCCGTTCCAGCATTTTTATCAAAAGCCATCCACGATGCATAGTTCGGTGCATATTCTCCACTCGCACTGGCTATCCCGCTTGGTGTTGTATTGCTGGTCATTATAGGTATAAAATTTTTCTTGTTTTTCCTTAGCAAATTTCCATTACTATCATATTTAAATTCAAAAGAGTTCGATGGTGATGTTACTGTTTGAAGACGATCATTTTCATCATAAGTATAAGCATTTGGCTCAGATGCTTGTTCGATGAGCAGAAGGTTCGAGCTGGTGACTTCTTTCGCTTCCACATAACCATGACTAATAAAGGATGAGGTGAGTGAAAACGTCATTACGTTTAATAAAATCATTTGTAGTCTTCTGCTTACTAACATTTCTCATTTCTCCTCAAATAAATGTATTAAGTAAAATATTAAGATCTTGTACTTCAATTCCCTTTCTCTTATATTCATGTACGAATTTTTATTTGGGTATGATTCGTCACATTTGTTTTATAAATATCACTAGCGTTGCATTAATTTTCTCTGAATGTTCATAATCTTCTGTCTGTAGAAAGTTCAGACACAAAAAAATCCTTTACAATGAAATGGCAGGTAGTACCTGTCCATAATCCATTGAAAGGATTAGCCCATGGACAATAGTACCCTATTTTCTTCATTTGGTAAATGGATTTCTC
>NZ_JAJNMU010000107.1 GCF_022458865.1 Paenibacillus periandrae
CCCAGTTTGAGGTGCTACCCACTTGCGGACCGAGCTGGTATTCGGGGAAGGGTGTTGCCAGTTGGACGCTACCACAAGCCAAGGCTGCGATCCCTGCCAAAACTGATTCAGATTGTCCCACACCATATTCACGTAACTATTTCCATTCCATTCTTGGTAATACCAGTTGTTATGCCCCTGAACAGAGCTGAACTGTTGGGAGGCAAAGTAGGCCTGTCCAGAAGGACTATCAGCCGAAACAACACCTACACTTTTCATGGTACACTCGTATAAAATTACCAATAAGAATAATGAACATATACACACTTTTAATAACTGCTTTCGCATAAAAAAACACATGGAAAATACTCCTTTACAGTATTCAGACTTTGTTCCTAACAGGTTGCATCACTAATCCAGTGATTTGCGATTATACCATCCCGATTTCTCCTTAATGTAGATCCGGTAAAAGTCATACTCGAATTTTATAGTAATGCCTGATTTAACGGATTTTATCTTTCACTTTTCATGGGAAGACAACAAGTTCATCACAGATTATTCTATATACTTTAATTCAATCGTATCTACTAGTAATACTCCTGATCCATTGTCTGTGTTGCCACGGATAAGTGCGTAAACCTTCGCATAAGTGGTATTCGCCGGAATTATTCCATTATTGGCTAACGTTACGTATCCTCCTTGTGTCACCTCACTGATTTCCGTTACACTTGCACCGGTGAACATCGTCG
>NZ_JAJNMU010000108.1 GCF_022458865.1 Paenibacillus periandrae
CGTATGTGCTTACGGTGAAGGCAGGACAACTATGGCTGGAGCTCCCGCAAACCGATGAAGGCGACTTCGGCTGGATAGCCGAGGTGATGCCGGACACGGTGCTGGCAAGCAGCCGCCTGGAGCAGGGTGAGGGCGCTCCGGAACTTCAGGCCAATCTTGACATGGAACGGCTGGAGCGTGAGGAGCGTACGGAGCGGCTGAAACAGTTGGGACAATTGGAACGGCTAGCCGAAACAGCAGAGAAACTGGACGAATGGCTGCAGAGCCTGGCCTTGGCCGTGGTGAAGGAGGCGGCTCCGCTGCATGCTCAGCAGGTGGCGGCGGCAGAGTCCCCATCGGAGATTGTCGTCTGGGAGCCGGCCGTCTTCACTTCGGAGGCCCAGCTCATCTGGATTCGCGCCGCAGACGGCCTGCCGGGCTTATGGCAGGATCGCGGCCTGCCGCAGGTACCCCCGGACGCCTATGTGCCGATGATGCGTTCCGTCTGGGCGGCTTCGCCCAAAGGCAACCGCTTGTACACGGCGGATACGTTTGCTCTGCTGCAGCTGCATGATTGGCAAGCGTCGGTGCGTTTGTTTCACCGTTTGCTCGTATACAAGCGGCTCCATCAGCTGCGCCGGGCACAGCGGGACGAACAGGCCAGAGTGGCCCAGCGCTTGGAGCAGGATGAGCGCAATGTGGAGGAAGCGGTCAGCCGC
>NZ_JAJNMU010000109.1 GCF_022458865.1 Paenibacillus periandrae
GTGGTATTCGCCGGAATTATTCCATTATTGGCTAACGTCACGTATCCTCCTTGTGTCACCTCGCCGATTTCCGTAACACTTGCACCGGTGAACATCGTCGAGTTATAAAAATCCACGTACAATTGTACTTTCGCATTTGACAGTTGAGTAATATTAAAACTCCCGCTGATATGGAACTTTTTATTAGGTTCTACGCTAATTACTTGACGGACCCCGATCGCGCCATTTGCTACGATTCCTGAACCAATAATCTTTTGTGCATGTTCGCTTGATGATATCGGACTTACTTCATAGCTACCGTTTGCCCCCCATTTAGACTCTACCCAGTTACTGGCCCGTCCACTGTTGCCTAAGACGGTTTCAAAACTTGAATTGTATATCAAATTGGGTTCACCATAATTGAAACTGATTCCATCCACTAGAAATACTCCTGATCCATTGTCAGCGGTGCCTCGGATAAGTGCATAAACTCTTGCATTAGTAGTATTCGCCGGAATTATTCCATTATTGGCTAACGTCACGTATCCTCCTTGTGTCACCTCGCTGATTTCCGTTACACTTGCACCGGTGAACATCGTCGAGTTATAAAAATCCACGTACAATTGTATTTTCGCATTTGACAGTTGAACGATATTAAAACTCCCGCTGACGTGGAACTTTTTATTAGGTTCGGCACTGATTG
>NZ_JAJNMU010000010.1 GCF_022458865.1 Paenibacillus periandrae
GATATATCCAGTATTACAACCACAAACGCATAAAGGCAAAACTAAAGGGCATGAGCCCGGTACAATACCGGATTCACACCCATAAGGGAGCCTAATATATATTGTCTAACTTTTTGGGGTCACTTCACTCCTGTCCGGACGGTTCTATTGTTATACATACGTTTATTGTAGCGATAGAGTTACAATTTATATAATTTTTTGGCATTTTCGTAGAAAATCTTTTTTCTTGCTTCAAGGCTCAGACGTTTGAGAATCGCATCCGGGGCATCAAAGTCCCAATGGGGATAGTCGCTGGAAAACATCAAAATATTTTCCGCATCCATCATATCAAACAATCTGATCAAATCTTTGGGATTATCCGGCTCTTCAATCGGCTGTGTGGACAGGAAACAATGGTCGCGAATGTACTCACTTGGCAAACGTGTCAGCCATGGCACCTGGGCCCGCAAAGCTTTGTAATTTTTGTCCAGCCTCCACATCAGATGGGGCAGCCAGGCAACCCCACCCTCCAGCAGAACCATTTTCAAATTTGGAAATTTCACGAACACCCCTTCACAAACAGCGCTGGTCAATTGCGCCATAAACATTTGAGACAAATTCGTGTGCCATTCGATATATCGGGTAGGATAACCGGCTGAGGTTGGAGCGCCAGTACCCCCTGTACCTTCGGTTCCGGGATGTACAGCTATTGGCAGTCCATGCCGCTCGGCCGCCTCATAGATCGGATGATACATGCGATGCCCCAGCGGTTCGCGGGTTGCACTGGAAATAATAACCTCGATAATATCCGGGTGTCCGGCGATACGATCGATTTCACGCGCAGCGAGCAGAGGATCCCCTGTCGATACGACCATGGCCCCCTTGAATTTATCGCTCCGCGGAAGCCATTCTGCAATCAAATAATCGTTATACGCAGAAGCAATAGCTGCTGTAAAATCTGGATCATGTGTTGCTGAAATATTATAAAGAATACCGGTCAGAAC
This sequence comes from Paenibacillus periandrae, assembly GCF_022458865.1. Taxonomy (GTDB): domain Bacteria; phylum Bacillota; class Bacilli; order Paenibacillales; family NBRC-103111; genus Paenibacillus_S; species Paenibacillus_S periandrae. The sequence continues at coordinate 984 of NZ_JAJNMU010000010.1, forward strand.
GACATATTCCATTTTGTACTCTTCCAGCAGCTGTTCGAGCATATAATCCGGGTCCGATCCTTCCACCCCTCCATCTGGTGGCTTGGTGTCCTTGCGCATTCCACCGACTGGCGACCAGTACCCGCTCCCCATCATACCGATCCCCGAAGCAGCAACCCGAGTTTTCCAGGGCTCCGGTAAATAGGGAACCAGATCCTGCGGTTTTTTCAACTCATTATGCACGTCCACATCGATGACCTTCAATATCTCACTCACTTTCATTACCTCCCTTATGTCCTAAGTTTATTGTAATCAAAGAGACAAGGGACCACGATAAGTGATTCAACATTTTATTGAGAGATTCTCCGATTAATATGATAAAATGAAGTCATTGGGAGGGGAGCAGGCTCGTGAAAATAACATCGGTTTTATTTGATTCACAAATGGGCAAAAACTGGAGCATATCAAGGTCACCCACTAAACATGATATTTTACTGCTTGTTATCAATGGAAAAATCACTTATACCTTAGGAGATACCGTAATTCCTCTACAGCGTGGAGACGGTCTGTTTATATCAGCGGGTACTATGCGTTCTGCTGTCACGGACCCTATCGATCCCCATCAGATGTTTTCCGTTCACTTCAACGATTCTACGGAAATTGATATACCTCTGCTTGCTGGAGGAGACCACCGTTTTATTCGAACTATCAGCTTCGATTACCTGAAGCAGCGGTTTTCCTTGCTTTATGATTGCTGGATCGGGCAAATGCCGTGTTATGAAATTATTTCCAAAGGAATTATGCTGGAAATATTGGGGATCGTCCAACGGGAGCTGATGTCCAGACAGCATCCTTCCTCCAAGCAAAGCCTGGCTATGCACATTCAGCAATATATCGTCAAGCACTACCGGGAGCCGATTCGTCTCAAAGAGCTTGCTCAACACGTTGACCGGACTCCGAATTACATTTCGAGTGTTTTTAAAGAAGTAACAGGCCGCACACCGGTCGAATACCTGCATCAGGTGCGCATTACCGCTGCCCGCGAGATGCTGCTTAATACCGATATGACGATCAAGGAGATTTCCGATTATCTCGGTTATTGCGATCAAACTTACTTCAATTATATTTACAAAAAAAATATAGGCTATCCTCCTACATCTACGCCCAAGCGTGGCATGAAGCAGGCAGTGGAATAAATAGCAGCTGATAGAAAAACCCGGCCTGCGGCTAGGTCGTTGACTAAACCCATACGTTGGCGCGTTGGCGAGGACATAGGTATGGGGCTCCAGCCGTTGTTGAAGTCGTGTTCCGTGGATTAGACTAGGCGGTTGGAACACGACTTCAAAGACGGCCCGTAAACTTTACACCCCACACCCATGTCCTCTGTTCAGCTTTATTTGCTGTCTGCTACTTCTTAACCCAAGAAAGACCGTCCAGCAAGCTCGCCGGACGGTCTTTTCGTGTTCGCATTCGTTTACACCCGAAACTCCAAGTGAATAGGCTTATTTCCCATAAGTGCGCTTGTAGGCTGCATTGTACATTTTCAGCAGATCGTCTACGCCCTGTTTCTTCGACTGGTCAATAAATTCGGCAACGGTTTGATCATTGATCGGTGTTTTTCCAGTTACAAATTCGGTTAGCTTTTGATCAAAATATTTGTTGAGGTTGTTCAGCTTCGATTTTTCGATTTCCTGCTCATCCGCATTTTTAACGATCGATTTGGGTGCATCAATAATAAATTTGGCATAGGAAGCATTGATTTCCTTGTTTTTGGCGTCCAAGCCTCTTTCCCATGCAGCACGCGCTATCGCGTTATTGATCGAGACGTTGGGAAACCACACGCCCCAATCACGGCGCAATGGAACATAGGGACTGGTACCGAACTCTTCCATATATCTGGGCTTGCCATCTACCAGCTTATAGGTTTTGTTCAAGATGCCGAGCGACATTAAATTCGTGCCTTCCTCGCTGTATAAATAATCCATAAATTTGATCGCCGCATCTTTGTCTTTGACATTAGCTGATATCGCAAGGCCGCTTGTACCGACGGCAGGCCGTGCGTACTGATAATTTTTGACGCCCTCGGCAGCAAATTGCGGGATGACATTCATATCAAAATCTTTATTGTTGGCGTTGGCTTTGCGGGCCTTTTCAATTAACGGGTCCATGTCAGCCTTCCAGAAGTAGGTCACCATCGATTTGCCCGTCAGCAGCCGCTCCTCCCACTGTGCTGTAGTCAACAGCGCGAATTCCGGTTCGAGCAGCTTCTCGGCATACAGCTTATTCATGTACACCAACGAATCCTTGAATCCTTTATGATACCCGGCGAACTCATATTGACCGCCGCTTCCTGGTGTTTCGTTAATGAATCCTTCGACGCCCGTGAACGCTCTTAAGAATACCGTAAAGATCCCGGTCAGGTTAGGGCTGCTGACAGGTGTGCGAAATGTGAGCGGATACGAATCCGGATGTTTTTCTTTCAACGCTTTCAGATATTGGTAGAATTCATCTACAGTAGTCGGCGCCTTCAAGCCGTATTTGTCCTGCAAATCCTTGCGAACGTACCAGGCGTAGTTAAAGCCTTTGGTGCTGGGGTCACTTTCTAATACAGGCATGGTGTAATATCCGCCATTCGCTGCGGTTGCTTGAGCCTTCGCTTCCGGGTTATTGTCAAAAAACTTCTTGATATTCGGTGCTTTGTCCAAATAATCTTTTAAATTCAGGAACACCTTCTCCGGTCCAAAATCTCTTCCGTCCTGATTAGGCACAAGTATAAAGTCGGTGACCGTATTCGTCGCAATCATTATTTTTCTTTTTTCCGGGAGTGCTTCCTCGCTGATCACCTGAAAATCAATTTTGACGCCCGTTTTCTTCTCAATTTCCTTGAAGGTTTCCCAATCCTGCTTAACCGGTCCCTCCACGCGATTAGCTGCCAGCCATGTGAACGTTACCGCTTTAGGCTGCTGGCTCGCCGCCGGGGCTGGCGTTGTCGCTGCTGGCGGCGCCGTTGTGCCGCCTGTATCCTTTGCTGGCGCTGAAGTGCCAGCAATGGGTCCCCCGCTGCTACAGCCGGCAATCATGCCGCCAAACATAATAGCTGTAAGTGTCGCTGCATATGCTCTCTTTTTCACCCTAATACCTCCCTTAATGTTCATGTATAGGAACAGATTCCAGAGGAATCTATGGCTATCTAGCCTTTCACGCCGCCAATCATGCTGCCCTGCACAAAATATTTTTGGATAAAGGGATACACGCACAGGATCGGCAATGTCGCGATTACGATCAATGCATATTTTAACGATTCGATATAGCTTTGATCCCCTTCACCCTGCGGGTTATTGCCGGCTATAAGGACACTGCGGAGCATAATCTGCAGCGGATGCATCTTGCCGTTATTCAAGTACAGCAGTGCATCAAAAAAAGCATTCCACTGATTGACGGCTGTAAATAATCCGATCGTCATCATAACCGGCAGCGATAAAGGTACAACGACTCTCAGCAGCACCTGCATGGAGCCGCAGCCGTCCATAATCGCCGCATCCTCAATCTCCTCCGGCAGCCCTTCAAAAAACGTCCTCATAATGAACAGATGCCAGGTGCTAATCAAGGATGGCAGCACGATAGCCCAAATCGTATCCAACATATTTAATTGCTTGACAAGGAGAAATGTTGGAATCAGTCCCCCATTGAACACCAGAGTAAACGCGGCCAGAATCAGGATCCATTTTCTACCAATCAACCACCTTTTGGCCAAGGGATACGCCATAGCCGAGGTTGCTATTAAAGTAAGAACGGTTTGCACCACGGTATAACGAATCGTGTTCCAATAGCTGATCCACAGGTTTTCATCAACGATAATTTTTTCATAAGCACCAAAATTGATGCCTTTGGGCCACAGCAGAACCTGTCCGCTGGCAACCATCGCATTATCACTGATCGAGGCCGCAAATACAAACACCATCGGATATAACATGATCATAATGACGACTACCATGATCAGCGTATTGACAATATCAAACAGCTTGAAGCCCAAGCCTTTTCGTTTCATGCTGCCCCTCCCTCTACCATAAGCTGGTCTGCGAATATTTTTTGACAAGCCGATTGGCCGTAACGACTAATGTAAAGCCAATCACCGATTGAAACAAACCTACAGCTGAGGCGAAGCTGAAGTCAGCATTCAATACCCCTCTTCGATAGACGAAAGTATTGATCACATCGGACGTTTCGTAGTTCATCGGATTATAGAGCAGCAATATTTTTTGAAACCCGATCTCCATAAAGTGACCGAGACTGAGTACAAATAAAATCGTCATGACCGGAATCATCCCAATCAACGTAATATGACGTATTTGCTGTAGACGATTGGCCCCATCCATTCGGGCCGCTTCATACAAAGCGGGATCGATGCCAGCAATAGCCGCCAAATAGAGGATCGTGCCCCAACCGACCTTTTGCCATATTTCCGAACTGATATATATGGTTCTGAACCATTCGGGCAAGCCCAGAAACATCGTCGGCTCGATGCCAAACGCTTTATGCAGCAATATATTGACGATACCGGTAGAAGGCGACAAAAAGATGACCAGAATACCGGCGATCACCACGGTTGACAGGAAATGCGGCATGTAGCTGATGCTTTGTACGATTCGTTTGAATGTTTTATTTTTGATCTCGTGAAGCAGCAAGGCCAGAGTAACCGGAGTCGGAAAATGAAACAACAAATCGTAAATATTCAATAACACGGTATTGCGAATCAGCTTCCACGAATCAGGCGTATTATAAAAAAACTCAACAAAATGCGCCAGTCCGACAAACTTGCTCCCCAGCATGCCTTTTCCGATTGAATAGTTCTGAAACGCAATAATAACTCCGTACATCGGCACATATTTGAAAACAATATAATAGATGATGCCTGGGAGCATTAATAAATATAAGGCTTTATGCTTCATTAAATAACGTTTGGCGCGTAAGCGCTTTCCAGTTGTGATTTGAGAAGCGATGCGCTCACTCGTTTCTTCATTAACTCCGCTATTGGCTGACAAAGCACCCTCACTCCTTTTGATTACATTTCACTCGGTACTTGGTAATGCATGCTCCTGACCTAAAGATAGGTGCTTTGGCATCAGGCGTAAAGCGTGCATTTTTGTGCTATGTAGCCATTTATGTATTGTGCCCGTCTTCTATCCTATTCCAAGCTTCCCGCAAAAATAGCGACACATACAATTATAGCTACGTATAATAAGCCTGCCGATGCCGCTCAATGCCAAAGACCCGCTCCCTGTCATTATGACAGTGAAACGGGCCGCTTGGAGTGATATGTCATTGTGTTATTGATGATGAATCGTTCGATATTTGCCGGGAGTAATGCCTTCATATTTGCAAAAGGTTCGGATGAATGAAGTCCGTCCCAAATACCCGACTTTTTCAGAAATGACGTCGATAGTCATGTCGGTCTCAAGCAAATATCTTTTGGACATCATCAAGCGATGCTTTGTAATATATTCCACGTATTTTTCTCCAACTGTTTCCTTGAAGGTCCGGCTAAAATGGCTTACCGACATGTTTAATTGCTGGGCAAATTTCTCCACAGATAGTTCTTCTCCGTAATGTTGGTGAATATAGTCCAATATTTGTGCAAATTGCGCACTCCGGTCGCTGGGCTCCACCAATGGAAACATAATCGTATGGATATGCTCGAAGCATTGCTTGATTTCATCCCAGGTCGCACAGCGATTCAGCTTCTCAAACAAGCTATAGTAAAAAGGAATGTTCAAGTCTTTACGTTCCGTCTCAACGGCCCGGATCCATGTATTCAACACGTCCGAGCATAATCCCTTTACCTGATAAGCGCTTGCATTTTTCACGACTGCCATATCCAACAGGTCGAAGACCGATTTCAGCAGCTTGGCATAATTCCGTGATTTGTATATATTAATAATCCGATTGACTTCGTCACTAGATAAAAAGCTGTCAAGCTGCGTTCGATCTTCCCACGCATTCTCTTCACTTAAAATCTCGACTCTGGAGTGAAGGCTTTTATGCTGCAGCATGGCCAGGGCTGAATCATAGGACAAGTACAGCTCACCGATATCGTGAACTTTTTTCCCGACTCCAATCGCAGCTTTAAAATACGGATTAAATTGCTGAAGAATCAGCGATACAACCTCTGATACCTCTTTAGGGCCGATATGTAAAAAAAGTGAATGCTGGACCACACACGCCAGCATATCCGGCTTTGTCTGGCACAGCCAGACGGTTCCTGATGCTGATTTGAGAATGCGTTCCTTTAATTCCACCATCATAAACGTTTTGGACGTTTCCGAAATTTGCTCAAGCACCCACGAATAGTACTGGATTTCAATACACAGAACGGTTCGTGCCACATTCCGCTCGTAAACAAAATCGATTTCTCTGGCATATAATTCGATCGATAAATTGTCGCGATATTCGCCGGACAGCATTTTCGCTATAAAATCCTCTTGTACAATCGGAGACATCCCGCTCACCAATTCAGACAGTTCTTTATTCTCGGATATTAATAGCTTCGAGAACTGCTTAATAAAATCGTAGTCATTTCCTTTTTGCTGTACAGGCACAACCGATTTACGGAGGTGCGACGTCAATCCACTTTTGATTTCGAGGATCGGCTTGTATAACCTTTTGCTTAAATAATAAGAGACCAACCCGCCGAGAACCAGAAAAAAACCGAGAAATACAAGGTTAAACATCCGAATCCTGTGCGCTGGCTTCAATAAGGTTTCGAGATCGATCAGGCTGACATAATACCACGCGTCATTAAAGCGGGATTTCACATATGATAACGCTTGCAGCTGGTCGTCTGAATACAGCGCTCCTTCGGAATGAGAACGGGCTGCGTCAAGCAGCTTTTGCGGATTAACAATGGATTCACCAGCCCCGGTAATCACGTTACCCGTCACATCAACAATAGCGGTCCCTGCAACCCACTTCTCCTGAATACGAATATGCTTGCTAAGCTCACCCAGCTTCATGTTGACGATCAGATACACATCAGGATGATCACTATTGAACGGATAGCTCATCACTGCCGAAATGCTGGAGCTCGACGATACAATATCATTCGTGAACAGTATTTTTTGATGTAAAGTATATGGCTTTGTAAAATGCATCATTTTTTTACCGGAAAAGTTGTTCAGATATTCTTTCTTATCCTGATCGCTGACCGGATAAAAGTATTGAAAAAAATTTTCTTTGCTTGTCTCTGTGTTAAATCCTATAACCATGTCGTATTTGGCAAAATAAAAATAAGCGTTTGAGATAATATCGCCCGTATCCAGCGTATTTAACTGATCCATCAGATAATGGGTAATTTCATAATAGTCGGGGTCTTTGACAGGCTCATCGAACAGCTTCATAGCGCTTTTAAGGTTAGAGGTACCCAGGAGATTAATCATATTAGCCTGAAGAGAAGAAAAGGCGGTATCGGTTTGGGTGGAGAAGTTGCGGATCGTGATGTTATTCGAATTCTCTGCCTCCTGCTCGATCAGCTTGACTACGAACACATAAGTAAATGTACTGGCTATAATAACGGGAATGAGAAAGAGAATAAAATAGCTTGCAAAAAACTGCCAAAACAACGCTATATTAAACGAGCGGGGGCCAAAAAACCGATTCACCTATCACACCAATCCCCTTCCAATTATTTGTATATGTCTATTTTCACACATCTGCTTAGGGGTTGGCAAGGTACGAAATTAAATAAACATTCCCCGTGATAGACGTCACAATCCGCAGGGAATGTTGGATTCGAGCTATAGTTGGAATCACATTTAAAGGTTATACAGCTTTCTGGCATTTTCGTAAAAGATTTTATGGCGTGCATCGGGATTCAGACGCTTCAATATTTCCATCGGGGCATCATTATCCCAATGCGGATAGTCACTGGAGAAAACAATGAAGTTTTCAGCGTCAATCATATTGAACAAATCGATTAGATGGTTCGGATTGTCGGGCTCCTCAATCGGTTGAGTAGAAAAGTAGCAATGATCGCGGATATATTCGCTGGGCAGCCTCTTTAACCAAGGAACCTGAGCCCTCAATGCTTTATAGTTTTTATCCAACCGCCACATCAGATGAGGCAGCCAAGCCAGTCCACCCTCCAGCATGACAAATTTTAATTCAGGAAACTTCTCAAATACACCTTCGCATACGAGACTTATCGTATGGGCCATATAGTTTTGTGATAAACCGGTATGCCATTCCAGATAACGAGTCGGGATGCCCGCCGCTGAAGCATAGGTTCCCCCCGAGCCTTCTGCTCCGGGATGTATGGACATTGGAAGGCCGTTGCGTACGGCCGCTTCATAGATCGGGTGAAATTGACGCTGACCTAGTCCTGCACGTTGGGCACTGCCCATGAGAACCTCCACGATGTCAGGATGTCCCCCAACCCGATCAATCTCCCTGGCAGCCAGCAGCGGGTCCTGACCAGCAACCAGCATCGCCCCTTTAAACGACTTATGAACCGGCAGCCATTCCTTAATCAAATAATCATTGTATGCCGTACAAATAGCCGCCGCATAGTCAGGGTCGGGATTCACACATATATTCATCGCGTCACCCGTCAGGATCGCAAATTCGATATGATTCGGTTCGACCAAATTCTCTACCAAAAATTCAGGGTCGGAAGCAGCCGGCCCACCGGTTGGAGGCATACAGTCCTTGCGGAACACACCTATGGGCGACCATATTCCATGCCAGGGATTTCCAATACCGCTGCTTGCAACACGTGATTTCCATGGCTCGGGCAAATATTCAACAAGGTCTGTCGGGGTTCTAAACGTGTTATGCACATCGGTATCAATGACTTTCTGCACTGAACTCATTTTCTAAAAGCCCCCTTACATTTGATACATCCATTGTAAAATGCAGGGTATTGATTTGCGATTAATAATACTACGTTATATTCAGTAATTCTACGATTTCAGGAAAAACCCCCTATCCGCGGATAAGGGGTTGGTTTAGAGGAGCTATATTTGCTTATTTGCCGCCATACGTCCGTTTATAGGCCGTGTTGTACATAGTAAGAATTTCATCCAAGCCGAGTTTTTTTGTCTGGTCTATAAACTCTTTAATGGTATCATCATTGACCGGTGTCTTTCCGACAACAAACTCCGCCATTTTTTGGTCCATGTATTTGTCCAGATTACTCAGCTTCGATTTTTCAAGCTCCTGCTCTTCTTTAGTTTTTGCATAACCTCTTGGGGCTGGTACGATAATCGGTTCATAGGCCTCATTAACCTTCTTGGTCCTTGGGTTCAAAGCACTTTCCCAAGCTAACCGTGCAAGCGCAAAGTCGGAGCCAATACCAGGAAACCAAACACCGTAATCCTTGCGAAGTCCGTTAAATGGAGATGTGCCAAATGACTCCAGGTAGCGCGGTTTTCCATCCACCATCTGGTAGGTTTTACCTTCAATCCCCAATGAAAGCAGCTTCTTGCCTTCATCACCTATCAAAAAGTCAAGTAATTTGACTGCTGCTTCTTTATCTTTAACCTTATTGGAAAGGGCAATCCCGTTGGCGTTAACGACTGAACGAGCGAATTGATAGTTTTTCACATTCGGAGCAGTGACCTGCATGAAACCTTCCATAGTATAATCTGCATTCCCACTTGCTTTGCGTGCCTTTTCAGCAATGTCTTCAATGTCCGCTTTCCAGACAAACGTAACGAACGATTTATTAGAAATTAGCCGCTCATCATACTGAGCACGAGTTAACAACGAATATTCGGGATCCAGCAGCTTTTCGCTATACAATTTGTTCAAATATTGCAAGGTTTCCTTGAATCCTTTTTGATATCCAGCGAATGTATAGGTATCGTTATCAGGATTCAGATTGATGAGTCCCTGAATGCCGGTAAACGCTCTCAGGAACACCGTATACAGTCCCATCTTCTTCTCTGTAGCAGGCGGGAACATGGTTAATGGATAAGAATCTGGATTTTGCTGTTTAAGTGCCTTTAAAACCTGATAAAACTCATCCATATTGGTCGGAACCTTCAGTCCATATTTATCCAATAAATCCTTACGTAAATACCAGGCATGGTCAAATCCTTTGCCTCCAATATAGGAATCCAGATTCGGCACGGTGTAAATTCCACCATCTGCTGCGGTTGCAAGTGCTTTTGCCTCCGGATTTTCTTCAAAATATTTCTTAATGTTAGGTGCTTTGTCCAAGTACGTTTTCAGGTTCAGGAATACGCCTTCAGGACCTTGCTCGCGCCCTTCCTGATTGGTGATGTGCATAATATCAGGTACAGAGTTTGTAGCGATCAGAATTTTTTTCTTCTCTTCTAACGATGTAGCAGGTACAGCCTGAAACTCAATTTTGGCACCCGTTTTTTTCTCAATTTCCTTGAAAATTTCCCAATCCTGGCGAATCGGCCCTTCAATACGATCCCCAACCAGCCAGGTATAAGTAGCCGGTTTGATCGCACTGGTCCCCCCTTCCCCTGCTGCCGCAGGCTTGTCCCCACCACTGCTGCATCCCGCTGCGACTCCCGTAAGCATTACTGAGGTAAGTGCCATCGCTATTGTTCTTTGTTTGTGCTTCATTACTTGAACCTCCCAATTATCGTTCGTTAACTTGTTTGTATATAGTAACAGATGAACAAGCCATCTGCAGCTACCAACATTAACCTGAATTCAGCTGCATTCCAGCAGAGACTAACCTTTTACGCCGCCGATCATGCTGCCTTGTGTAAAGTATTTCTGCAAGAATGGATATACACACAGGATGGGCAGTGTCGCAACCACGATCAAAGCGTATTTGACCGTTTCCATCGTTTGCAGATCGCCTTCACCTTGCGCCGGATTGAGTCCCGCAATCAAATAATTACGAATCATAATTTGCAGCGGATACATCGTGTTATCACTTAAATAAATAAGTGCATCGAAAAATGCATTCCACTGGCCAACTGCTGTAAACAAACCAATAGTCGCCATCACCGGCATGGAAAGTGGAATGACAATACGCAGCAGCACCTGAAAAGACCCACAGCCATCCATTGTAGCCGCATCCTCAATTTCTTCGGGAAGCGCTTCGAAGAATGTACGCATAATGAACAAATGCCATGTACTGATTAATGATGGGAGCACGATAGCCCAGATCGAATTTAACAAATCAAGCTGCTTGACGACGATAAAGGTCGGGATTAATCCACCATTAAACAGCATCGTGAAAGCGGCCATAAGTAATATCGTTTTCCGTAAAGGCAGCCATTTCTTGGCGAGCGGATACGCCATAGCTGAGGTTGCCAGCAGCGTCAGCACCGTATGAACAACGGTAAACCTGATTGTATTCCAGTAGCTGATCCACAGCTGCTTATCTCCAAATATTCGCTCATAGGCGGCAAAGGTCAGTGACTTAGGCCAAAGAAAAACCTTACCTCCGGCTACCATCGCATTATCACTAATTGACGCCGAGAATACATACACCATCGGATAAAGCATAATGATGATAAGGAAAACCATGAAAATCATACTAATCGCATCAAATAGGGTTGATGCCAAGCTTTGTTTCAAGCGCATGCTAATCCTCCTTTCTACCACAGACTGGTCTCGGAATATTTACGGGCAGCACGATTGGCGATGACGACCAGAATGAGGCCGATAGCCGATTGGAACAATCCGACGGCCGAAGCAAAGCTGAAATCGGCATCGAGAATCCCTCTTCTATACACAAAGGTGTTAATAACATCGGCAGTTTCATAATTTAGTGGGTTATACAACAATATGATTTTGTGGAAGCCTATTTCCATAAAATGACCCAGATTGAGTACAAACAAAATGACCATAACCGGAATCATGCCAACAAAAGTAATATGGCGAATTTGATGATACCGGTTAGCGCCGTCCATCTTGGCTGCTTCATACAAGGCCGGATCTACTCCGGCGATGGTTGCCAGATACAGAATCGTTCCCCAGCCAATCTTTTGCCAAATCTCGGAGCCTACATAAATCGTTCGGAACCATTCGGGAATCCCCAGAAACATAATCGGTTCCGTACCCAGCCACTTTAATGCAAAGTTAACAATACCGGTCGTCGGTGACAGAAAAATAACGAGTATGCCTGCGATAACGACCGTTGATAAGAAGTGCGGCATGTAGCTGATCGTCTGCACGAACCGTCTGAAATATTTGTTCTTAAGCTCATTAAACAGCAGTGCCAATATAATGGGAGCCGGAAAGTGAAACAACAGGTCATAGGAGTTGAGCAGCACTGTATTGCGAATCAGCTTCCAAGAATCCGGCGTATTGACGAAAAACTCCACGAAGTGCTTCATACCAACAAACTTGCTTCCAAAAACCCCCTTTCCCATGGAATAATCCTGAAATGCAATGACTACCCCGTACATAGGCACATACTTGAAAATAATGTAATACAATATACCCGGCAGCATGAGCAGATACAGCGCCTTATGCTTCCTTGCTGTCTGCCAACCAGCTTTCCATTTACTTACCACCATCTCATCACGCTCCTGATGTTATCCAATCGGTTCCCGCGTGTTCCGCAAATCTTGCTATGATCTGTATCACACCGTTAACGCATAGCCACAGCATACGGATTATGCGAACAGCTGTAAATCGCGCATTTTTTCGTATCGGCTTTTTTTGTCTGACAGTAAGGCTATACAAAAAAAGCCAGCCCAATGGCCGACTTTTCTGCATGTTTATTAACGTTAAAGGCGCTTCCGCAAAAAAAGCTCATCTTACAAAAAACGCCTATTTTACATTTCTGTACTTGCCCGGTGTGATCCCTTCGTACTTGCGGAACATTCGGATAAATGCATTGCTGCCCAGATAACCCACCCGCTCCGCAATCTCTTCAATTTTCATATCGGTTTCATTGAGCAGCTTCTTGGCCATGGATAATCGATACTTCGTTATATATTCCATATATTTCTCACCGACAGCTTCCTTGAACGTCCGGCTAAAGTGGCTTACCGACATATTCATCGTACCGGCAAACCATTCTATCGATAGCTCCTCCTGATAATGCTCGTTAATGTATTGCACCACTTCCGCAAACTGATCGCTTCGATTCATGGAGAACGAAGCCTTAAACAGCAGGGAATGTATATGTTCGAAATGCTGCTTAAGCTCATCCCATGTCTGGCATCTGTTCAACGATTCGAATAACCCCGAATATAATGAGATGTTAAAATCATTGCGCCCAATTTCTACGGAACGAATCCATGTATTGAGCACATCCGCGCACAAGCTTTTCATCTGCATCGCGCCTGCCTGCTTGCGTTGTCCCAATTCCAGCAGGTAAAGTACGGATTGCAGCAGCCGTTCATACTCTTGTGCCTTGTACATATTCGCAATACGGTTCACTTCCTCGGACGACAGGAAACTGTCCATCTGGGCCCGATCCTCCCAAGCATCGTCCTCGCTGCAGATTTCGACCTCTGCATTCAGACTTTTTTGCTTTAGCATAGCCAGACCGTATTGATAGGAGCTATGAAGTTCGCTTATTTCCTGTACGGTCCTGCCGATCCCGATCGTCGATTTGAAATAAGTCATATAAGGCTCCAGCACCTGCTTGATCTGCCGGGCTATCTCTGCTGCATCGGAGGAATTGTCCAGATCATGATGCCATACACAGGCCAGTACATCTGCTCTTGTTTGGCTTAGCCACATTTGATCGGAAATCTGCTTCCCGATTTTCTCCTTCAGTTCAACTAGCAGGAACGACTTCGATGTCTCGGACAGCTGCTCCAGCACATGTGCATAGTAATGATATTCAATAACCAGCACCGTACGCGCAGCTTTAATTTCACAAGGAAAGGCGATCTCTTTGGAATAATAATCAATCGACAGGTTATCTCTGTACTCACCTAACAGGATCTGGGTAATAAAGTCCTCCTGCACGATAGGAAGCGCCCCTTTAACCCATTGGGACATCTCCTTATGCTCGGATATGAGCAATTTGGAAAACCGTTTAATCATATCGAAGTCATTGCCATCCTGCACAATCTCGACTCCATCAGGCGGAATAAAGGATTGGTGAGCTTGCAAACGATTGCGAATTTCCAGGATCGGGGTATACAGACGCCGACTCAAATAATAAGACACGAAGGCTCCAACCAGAAGAAAAAACAATACAAAACCGATGCTCAAAATACGCAGCGTCTCGGCAGGCTTCAAAAGCGTTTTCAAATCAACCCAGCTGATATAATACCAGGAGGAATCATATTCCGATCTGACAAATGAAACGGCCTGTTGGTCATTGTAAGCAGAAAAGGCTCCTTCCGACTTGGTGAGGATAACCTCATTCAAGGTGTTCAGGTTCAGCTCTGCTGTATCCGATTGGCTGATCACACTTCCGTCAGTATGTATGATCGCAGTCCGGGAAATCCATTTTTCCTGTGTCTGGATCAACCGCTCCAGCTTTTCCTTCTGAAAATGAACCTCAAAGTACACCTCGGGATTATCGGAGTTGAACGGATAACTCATAATAACCGAAACGTTGGAACCACGTGTTTGATTGTCGCCTAAAACATTATTTCTAAGATTGGCAGGATACGGACCGGTGAAACGCATCATTTGTTTACCCTTAAATTGAGCGATCAGCTTCGATGATTCCAATTCATCCAGAGAGTAATAATTTTTGAAATAAAATGATTTGTTCGTATAAATATTATTATCGATCACCAGATCGGCATTTGCGAAATAAAGGAAAGCACCTGACACCAGCGGCTCTGTGATGACGGAGGTTACCTGTGTCATCATCGCGTAAATCATCTCGGTTTGTTCCATATTGAGCTGGGACTTACCGGCATACTTCAGAATGCTTTTCATATTGGACGAGCTTAATAAATTGATCATATCCACTTGAAGCGAATGAAAGCTCGCGTCGGCTTGACGGGCATTGTTCTTCATAACGATGTAGCTCGATTGCTCTGCTTCCTTCTGGATCAGACTAACGACAAAAAGATTTGTAACCGCGCTTGCCAGAATGGCAGGAATAAGAATAAGCATAAAATATTTGGTAAAAAACTTCCAAAAAAGCTTATTATTGAACGATTTGAGCTTGAAGAGCAAGGACATCCGTGTTGTCATCCCTTCCTGAGTGAAGAACCCGTTGAACTATATTGCGGCGTCCGCCTTCTAATTATAACTTCAATTATTGAAAAGCGCGATTGGTAATCATACGGATTTTTGAAGGATTCTCCGATTTTGGACATACAGATTACACATCTTGAACCTAAAAAACCACCTCAAATGAAGCCTCCGGCTTCCACTTGGGCGGTGGGGGGAGGGAGGCTTCCTGACGTGGTTTATTTGAAGCTTCTGTGATTAGGCAGATTTATTTCTGCCCTATTAAATGGAGTAGTTCAGCTCCGGTCGTATCCGCTTGAGGAATTGCTTGGTCCGTTCCTCCTTCGGATCGCTGAACAGCTCATTCGGCTTGCCTTCCTCGACAATGACGCCTTCATCCATAAACACAACATGGTTTGCAACGTCCTGCGCAAAGCCCATCTCATGAGTTACGATGATCATCGTAATTCCTTCCTTGGCAATTTTGCGAATGACTGACAGCACCTCGCCTACCAGCTCCGGGTCGAGCGCTGAGGTCGGCTCATCAAACAAAATCACCTCTGGGTTAAGCGCCAACGCTCGGGCGATGCCTACCCGCTGCTGCTGACCGCCGGATAATTGCGACGGATAAGCGTCCAGCTTGTGTTCAAGCCCTACTTTTTTCAACAGCTCGACGCTTAAATCTCTGGCCGCTTCCTTAGGAAGCTTCTTTACGACCAATAGCCCTTCCATGACATTCTCCAGCGCAGTTTTATGCTTGAACAGATTATACTGCTGGAACACCATGGCCGACCTTTGGCGAAGCTGATGGATCTCCTTCTTGCCTGCACGCTTGCAGTCGATAGCGAAATCGCCGATGGTGATGCTGCCCTCGTCCGGCTTTTCAAGATAGTTCAAGCATCGCAGCAGGGTGGTTTTACCCGAACCGCTGGGTCCAAGAATAGCGACGACCTCACCCTTGTGCACGGTTAAATCGATGCCCTTCAGCACCTGGTTGCGGCCAAAGGATTTTTTGATTTTTGACATTTGAATCATGCTGCGCCACCTCGGTTATAGAATCCAAACATCTGGCTTGCTGCTTACGCGGCCACTCTCTTTTCATGGCGGCTGTATCGGGTCTCCAGCCATACAAAGAGCCTTTCGCAGATCCAGCAAATAACCCAATAAATAATAGAAGCATCAAAGTACATTTCCAGGTATCGATAACCGTCACCGGCGACGATTTTGGCTTGAGCCATCACCTCGATAACCTTGATTGCAAAAGCAAGCGAGGTGCCTTTAATCAGATTAATAAAAATATTTCCCAAGTTCGGAAGTGCAACGGCAAATGCCTGCGGAGCCACAATTCTTATTAGTCCTTGGGATGTCGTCATCCCGATTGAATACGCAGCCTCCATCTGACCCGAATCCGTAGTGAGCAGCGCTCCGCGGATGACCTCCGACTGGTAGGCGGCAGAGTTGATCGTAAACGCGAGTAGTGCAATAGCGAGAGGCGACAATTCCTGAAGAGACAAATGCCAGCCCCACTCCCGGTTCAAGGTATCCACAAGGAGCGGTGTACCATAGAACACTACATAAAGCTGCACCAACAAGGGAGTCCCCCGGATGAAGGAGACATACAATGCGCCCAGCCTATCCAGCACAGGTACTTTATAGATCCTGCACAGAGCGATGATCAGTCCGATAATCGTACCCAGCAGCATCGAGATAACTGCCACAATAAGCATGGAGGGTACACCCTTCAGAACCTCCGGGAATTTCTCGATAGCGAAGGCCAAGCTAAATTCAGCCAATGCAGCTCCCCTCCCTTTCTTCCTTATCTTGCAATACTGACATGGCCTTTCTTATAGCTTTTTTCCAATCGTCCAAAGCCCTTTTCAATGGCAATGCTCAGAACCCAGTAAATCAACGAAACGAGAATATACACCTGAAACGTATTCGCTCCATAATTATTTCCGAGTATGATCTGTACCTGCCCCATAATGTCAACAATCCCGATGGAGAAGGCCAGTGACGTTTCCTTTAATAAAATAATCACGTTGTTGCCCAAATTGGGGATCGCGATACCGAAGGCTTGTGGCAAAATAATCCGCCTTAGTGATTGTCCGTAGGTCATACCCACACTGTAGGCAGCCTCCTGCTGACCGCTTCCGACTGCCAGATAGGAAGAGCGGATAACCTCGGAGAAGAAGGCTGCACTGTGCAGCGAGAAGGTGATTACGGCAAAGATGATCTTATCCCAGTCGTTCACATCCACGCCTACCAGTATTAACAGCTGCGGCAGCCCGTAATAGACCAGAAAAAGCTGAACGATGGTCGGGGTGCACCGCATGAACGACAGATAAAACGTGGCAAGCGCATAAATGATTTTATTCTTTTGAATTCTGGCCAGGGCGATAACTAACCCCAGCAAGAGTCCAAAAACAAGGGATAAGAGCATGATCGTCAACGTAATCGGCAGCCTCTCGGCTATTCTCAGGACCAGATTCAAAGTCGTTTCGATTCCGGCGCTGTTCATTTTCGTTAATCCTTCCGGAATTTATAGCCCTGCTGCACATACTCCAGGCTTTTAAATACATCCACCTTGAACCATTTTTCCGAAAGCTTCGGCAGTGTGCCGTCTTTAATTAACTCGACCGTTGCCGCGTCCATCTTTTGGGCAAGCTCTGTCTGATTCTTGTTGAAGATCAAATATACGGATTCCTTCGAGATGACACCGCCGATCTTCAGGTTCAGATTTAGTTTCTTCACGGCATCTTCAAAATGATTGATGTTGAGCAGATGGGCATCATATTTGCCTGATTCAACAAGCTTCAGATCGTCAGCAGGGGTTGTTTTTTCTACATCTTCAATTTTGATTTCCTTGCCAGGATGCTTGAGATTATAATCCTTCAGAATGTAGCGGAAGCCGGAAACCGGGGTCATTGGGACCAATTTCTTGCCTACCAGATCATCAAGGGTCTTGATATCATTGCGGTCCGGCTTAACAGCCAAACCTGTGATTGAATAGCCAAACTCTTGCTGCGGATACAAATATTTTTTCTCCCGCTCCGGGTTTTTGAACCAGAAGTTCGCGGCAAATGCGTACTTGCCAGTGTCGGTACCGATCAGCTGCCCTTCGTTATCCACGGATTCGTACTCAAATTTATATTCCGGAAGCTTCTTTTCCAGCTCCTTCAGGTAGTCAATCATAAATCCTGCCGGTTGGTTTTTCTCATCCAGAAAGCTGAATAAAGGTACGGGAACTGTATTTAGTGCGGATTTAATCACTTTAGGTGCCGCTTTGGCAGTTGAAGCCGCTGCAGGAGTTGCTGAAGCGGGAGTCGAGCCACCATCCGCAGCAGGGGCCGTTTTGCCGCAGCCTGCCAGAACGGTAAGCAATACGACTGCAAATAATAAATGAAAACGAGTTTTTTTCATGAAGTTGTTCCTCCTGATAAGTGGTTTGTTATTTGGATGATGGTGTACTCAGCGCAGACCAGCGATTCACCGGTGGCGTCAATCCGAGATGATCACGCAGCGTATTGCCGGTATATTCAGTGCGGTAGCGGCCACGCTTTTGCAATATCGGAATGACGTGATCGACAAACTCCTCTAGTCCTCGCAGATAGTGAGAGGGCATAATGTTAAATCCATCGCAAGCCCCCTGATCCAGCCAATGCTCCATCAGATCGACCAGCCGCTCCGGTGTGCCTGCGAACGTATGATGCCCGCCGGCTGATACTACGTGCTTGCTCATCTGCCTGACCGTCCACTGCTCACGTTGTCCCAAATCCTTCAATAGCTGCAGACGGCTTTTCTTGTTATTGTTCGCCTCCGCGTTAATTTCCCAGTATGGGAACGGACCGTCCAGAGGGTATGAGGATAAGTCGACCTCGATGGTACCAGACAAGGTTTTCACGGCAATATCCGGCAAAACCAGCTCGTTAAAGTACGTTTCGCGTTCTTTAGCCTCTTGCTCCGTAGAACCCAGAATCGGTGCAAGCCCAGGCAATATATGAAGCTGCTCCGGTCTGCGTCCATGGGACTTCAGCATCCCCTTCAGATTGGCATAGTAATCCAAAGCGTCCCGCAGGTTATCCTGAGCGGTGAACACGACCTCAGCCTTCTGGGCGGCAAACTGCAGGCCGCTGCCGGAAGAACCTGCCTGAAAGAGCACCGGATGCCCCTGAATCGGGCGCGGAATATAGGAGGTTCCGCTTATTGAGAAATAAGCACCTGTATGATCGATATCGTGGACTTTGGTTGGATCGAGGTATTGGCCCAAGCTTTGCTTGCCAATCAGTGCATTCTCTTCCCAGCTGTCCCACAGCTTCATTGCCACATCTACGAATTCGTTGGCTCGTTGATACCTCAGGGCATGGTCCATATGCGCATCCTTACTGAATTGGGAGGCGACACGCGGGTCCTGGGAGGTGACCATATTCCAGCCTGCCCTTCCACCGCTCAAGTGATCAAGTGTTGCAAATCTGGCCGCGACATGATAAGGATCGTTGTACGTCGTGGATAACGTAGCCGTCAAGCCGATCTTCTCCGTTACTGCGGCCATCACGGATAGCAGGGTCAGCGTGTCCGGCGTCGGGATGGAGCGTTCCTCAGCTACCTTCCCATTCTGTTCACCAATGGCGATTTGCTCCAGCGCCAGAATCGTATCGAACAACCCTCTCTCCGACAGCCTCGCAAAGTCTTGATAGAAAGACAAATCGAGCAGCCGGTTAGCGTGCGTTTCTGGATGACGCCATCCGCCTACATGCTGGCCCGTGTTTAATAGAAAAACACCGAGATGCAGCTGTTTTTTGGTAGTACCCATCGTTAACCCTCCTTGCTTATTCGAACACCGACTGGAGCTTCCAGTCCCAGATGGTCCCGCAGCGTAGTTCCCGTATATTCCGTTCGGAACAGTCCTCTTCGCTGCAATACGGGAATGACTTGTGTAACAAATTCATCCAATCCCCCTGGCAGCAGCGGAAGCTGAAGATGGAACCCATCACTACCGTAAGCTTGGTACCAGTCTTCCATCCAGTCGGTAAGCTGCTCAGGTGTCCCAACAAATACTTTTGCTCCGGTAAGCTTCACAATCTGAGAGCTAAGCTCACGAAGTGTTGCCGCTTCGATTCCTGAAGCTTTGACCGCCTCCAACAAGCCGGGAATAGCAGGAAGGGGGCCGTCGAGTGAATAACCCGTCAAGTCCAGATTCAACAGATCGGATATAATGGCAATTCCCGTCTTTGGATCAGCAAGCTCCTGCAGCTCGGCTGCTTTATGCCTGGCTTCCGCTTCGGTTGCTCCTATTATCGGGGACAAGGTGGTAAGCACCTTCACTCCAGCAGCAGAGTACCCATTCACAGCCCTTCGTTTCTGAAGCTTTTGATAAAAGTCAGCTGCCGTTTCTAGCAATGGTCGGGAGCTTATCACAAGCTCCGGTGTATCCAGACCGTTACCATTCCGGTTATCCCAGGCAGTGCTTATACCGATGCGAACCGGATGTCCCTGTGGAGGCCGTGGTATGCTTAAGGGACCTCGCACTTTAAAGTGCTGTCCTGTATGATGGATCAAATGCACCTTGTCAGAGTCAATATAACGCCCTTCTACCCTGTCAATGATGACAGCATCATCCTCCCAGCTGTCCCATAAACGCGCTGCAACTTCGATAAACTCCTGCTTGCGCTCATTTCTCTGTGCGAGGGAGAGCTCGGGTGGACCGCCGAGACGGCGTTTTGGTTCATATAGATCCACCGCGCTCGCCAGCCATGCCGTCCTGCCGTCACTGAGATGATCCAGCGCGGCCAATTGCCTGGCAACCGCGAACGGCTCGATAACGGAGGTGGATACAGGAGCTCCCAAACCAATGTGTTTCGTGACGGAAGCCAACGCCCCCAGTAAGGTGAATGGCTCGAGCAGCAGCCCGGGTTCCCTGCCTGCGGCGCGGAGATGTTCACCGATGGAAGTCTGGTCCAGAAGCAGCATATCGAATTTCCCACGCTCGGCCGTTTGCGCCAGACTGTAGTAATAAGCTGGTTCATGCAGCTTCACATTACTGACGTCTGGATGACGCCAGCTCCCAGGGTGATAACCAGTGCCCTGTACAGACAAAGTAAGATGCAGCTGTCCCTTTCTTCTACTCATGTTCGTTCAATGCTCCTTTCCACGCCTTTAGGCTTTTCCAGTTCCTGTTTCAATCGGATTATCCGGGTAAGATACCCAATCGCTCCAGCTTCCGCCATACAATTTGACATTAGTAAACCCAGCTTCTGCTAAGGCTAGAACATTAGGGCAGGCTGTAACACCTGATCCGCAATAAACGATGATTTCCTTGGATGGATCCAGCTTATGAAAGATTGCTTTCAATTCCTCCGACTCTTTCAGCTCGCCTTCAGCAGTAAAGGCATTTTTCCAAAAATGGTTTACTGCCCCAGGTATATGTCCAGCTATTCGGTCAATGGGCTCTTCCAGGCCCAGATATCTTTTTTCTTCACGGGAATCGATGAGCTGGGTGTCCGAGCGACCCAATCTTTGCTTCACCTCTTGGGCGTCCAGCAGCAGCCCTTCCTGTAGCTGCGGGACAAACGTACTGCCTTTAACGGATGAGACTTCTTTAGTAAGCTCGTAACCTTGGCTTTTCCACCGGGATAAGCCGCCATCCAGCAGATAGACCTGTGGATGTCCGTAATACTTCAAAATCCACCATAATCGTGATGCCATAGCACCACCTTGATCATCGTAAACGACGACGATCTTGGATTCATCGATTCCGACATCGCCAAGCTTCGCTGACAACTGTTTCGTATCAGGCAAAGGATGCCTGCCTCCGTGGCTGCCAATCACATCCGATAAGTCCTTCTCAAGATCAAAATAAACGGCACCTGGCAGATGGCCAGCCTCGTATGCCTCTTTACCTGCAGCAGGTTTGCCAAGAAGAAACCGGCAATCTGCAATCACGATCTCTGTATGATTCAAGCGTTCATGGAGCCATTCCGCGCTAACTGTATTCGACAAGCAGACCCTCCCCCTTATTTTACAAAAAAATGATTGTAATATATCTATTCATATAGATATACTAGGATTAATATAAGTTAGCATGTGCAATTTTTTTAGTCAACATAATGACAAATATAAAAGATTACTGATGATTAATGACCAAAATGACCAATAATTTACAGTCCAAGGAGGTCACATCGCATGATTAAAGAGCAATTTAATTTAATACACATCAGTGAGGTCATGGATCAATTGGATGTTAGCCGTTCGACGATTGACCGTTGGCGAAAAACGAAGCAGCTGCCCAGCGTAAAGATAGGAAAAGAAATATATTTTGATAAAAATGAGGTTATGCGCTGGTATAGGCAATTTGGCCAAGTACGGCAATCCTCCCCGGTTCTTACCGCCAATCAGACGATAACTATTGGATATACGACCGTTTCCACCCATATGTGGGGTCCGTTAATTATTAAGGAATTCGGATTTCTCGAACAAGAGCTGAGGCGTATCCGTCCCAAGGACCGGATCGAAATCAAATGGCACAAGGCCAAGGATGGAATGGAATTGATAAAAGGGATGATAGCAGGCCATATTCACCTTGCTACCTTTGGAGATTATGCCCTGTCGGTCAGCCATATGATCAGCACCATGCTGCCCGATTACCGCCCGATTCTGCTTGCCGCCGGAGGGAAATCCGCGAAGGGCGACGGGTTTGGGATGGTTATTCCGACAGATCTGACACTACAAAGTATTGGCGATCTCGCTACTCTGCCTATCGCCACCACATTCCGCACCAATGCGGAGTACCGCTTGAGAAAGATGCTGGAATCGCATCATATGACGGATTTGAACATTATTCATCGTTCTATCGAGGAAAGTATGGAAAGCCTGCGTCAAGGCAGACTGAGCGCATCGATTATGTGGGAGCCCTTCCTGAGTCTTGCCCATCATCAGCAAATCGGCAAATCGATTTTTAACCAGGAGCTGGGACTTGGTTTTATTGCTAACGTGGTCGCTGACGAGCGTTGGGCACTCGACCATGAGGATTTGGTAGTTGCTTACTTAAAGGCCCATGTGCAGGCCAATCGGCTGATCCGGGAGCAGCCCCATCAGGCTGCCAAAGCTTTTGCGCTGGAAACTGGATTTCCTTTGGAAGTTGTCAGCCGCTCCATATCCAAAATTCGCTGGGATGCAGCTCTGTACGATAATGACCTGAAGATGCTCAACTATTTTGACCCCAGCAAATATTTCGGCCCAGCCACACCCCCGTTGGTCAGTTCGGAAATTCGCTATAATATCAAATATTTGCGTATTGCCGCGCAGGAGCTGAAGCTCCCAAATCTTCCCGCAGCTCCAATCGACGGCGCTTGGCAGAGAGATATTCAATATTGAGACAACTGTCAAGACCATATTTATGGAACGACAGCTCAGAGAGTATGCTAAAAAAACCTCGGGGATATTCTCCCCGAAGCTGCTTCTGACTGCTGTCTTGCTATTGGAAATTGCTTGTTTCTTCAGCGCATGCGATCATTCACTCGGTCTGACCGGGCCATCTAATTTTTTATCGAAGCCCGGGGAGCGCGGGTCTATTGGACTTCTGGCACGGTCGGATTCAGACTTACCCGGTTTGGATGGTCCTTCGCTGTTGGTTCCCTTAAATTCAGTCATGTAAATTCCTCCTGTTCTGGTAGATACTTTCCTATTTAATATGTCCTCCCATTAGCGTTTTATCCCAACATAAGTAACACCGTGTATACACAAAAAACCGACTGCGCCTGGCAATCGGCTTTTGAATCTATTATTGTAAAATCCAAACGAATACCCTATGCTACGATAATTTGAATCCAAGCCCCCCGTCTACGGTGAGCATTTGACCTGTGATTTGTCCTGCATGAGCAGAGCATACGAACAAAATCGCCGCCGCAATATCATCCTCGGTTTGCAATCTGCCGAAGGGCATTTTGGATCCATGCTGCTCCGGCCAATTATCTTCTTCTCCATTAGCCTTCATCAGCGCCCTCTCACCGTGAGAGGCTACCCAGCCTGGATGCACACAGTTGACACGGATGCCGTGCTTCGCTAAAGCGCGGGCTAAATTTCGGGTCAGCGTCACAACACCACCCTTGGATATCGCGTATGCAAACAGTTCTTCCCCTCCTACGGTCGAATGCAGCGAACCTATGTTCACGATACATCCCCCGCCCTGCCTGATCATCAGGGGGACTGCCGCTCGGCACATCAGGTATACGCCTTTTAGATTGATGCCCATCACACGATCCCAGAAAGTCTCATCCGTTTGGAGCAAATCAGCACGCGGAAAGATTCCAGCGTTATTGACTACAATATCCAGCCTTCCGAATTGCTGCTCGGCAGCAGAAACCGCATGATTCACTTCAGCTTCCCGGGACACGTCGCATTGGACATACACCGCTTCTTTACCTTGGCTCTGCCACTGCTTCGCAGCTTGCTCCCCATCCGGGGAAGCGTCTGCTATCATGACTTTGGCTCCATTTTCCAGAAACTGCTTCACGATAGCGGCTCCGATTCCTCTGGCTCCGCCGGTTACCAATACGATTTTGCCATCAAAGTTCAAATTGGTTTCACCCTTTTCCTTATTCTCATTTCCAGCAAACGATCGTTTCTCCGGTTAAATAATCTGCTTGCGGACCGCAGAGGAACATGACGATTCGGGACATATCCTCAGGCTGGGCAATCCGCTGCAGTCTGGACAAGCCTTCTTCATTGCTCACCGTTCGTGTAGCTGAAAAGCGTGCTGTGTAGGTCGGTGCGGGTGAAATACAGTTGACATTCACATCATACGGCCTCATCTGCTGGGCCAGACTTCTTGTATAATGGGAGATGCCCAGCTTGGCAGCAGCATAAATAATGCCTGACGTAACGGGCACATGTCCTGCAATTGAGCCTACATTTACAATTTTGCCGCTGCACCGTTCACGCATATGCTGACCCGCAAATTTGCACGTATACATCGTAGACAGCAGGTTGCGTTCGACAACAGACCGGATATCCTCAGCACGAATATCCAAGCAGTCATTTGGCTCCGGGCGTGGGGTATTGAAGCCAATGTCGCCACCTGCATTATTGATGAGGATATCTATGGAACCCAGCATTTCTATCGACCGCGCAATCAATTGCTCAACCTGTTCAGGATCAGTGAGATCGGCGGCAATAAACCCGGATTTCACACCCAACTCAACAGCTTCCTCAGCCACTGTAAAGCCGGAAAGTGCTTCGTTGAATTCCATCGATTTGGTTTCCGTTTCATCATGAATAATCACATTAGCGCCGGCACGGGCCAGATCCATTGCGTACTGTCGGCCAAGACCACGGCTGGAGCCGGTGACCAGCGCGTTTTTACCCCTTAAATCAAAATCTGCCATGGCTGCACCTCAACTTTTCACCAAATTTTCATGATCACGAAACTCCCGGATCAACGATTTCAAATAGGCAAGGGCTGTATTCATTTGCGATTGTTCATAAGCAACTATTACTGCGGGCAATTCGCCTTTCTCAAAGGGAGTTCTCCAATCGCCTGTTGCCTTCGCATGGTCATGTACAAATCTCAGCAGGCGAGTAAGCTGTCTAGCGGAGCGCTCTGGATATTCCGTCCAATAGTCCTCTTCAAGCACCCTAACGTTCCTTGCCTCCAAAGCTCCATGCTCCACGGACATCGTTACATGAGGAGCCGCTACCGAGATAATTCGCAGCAGTTCAGGGAAATTTATCACGCCTTGACCAAGCGGACTTCTTACCAGCCGATACCCTTCTTCATACCAATACAGGTAATAATCCTTCAAGTGAACATTTTTTACATAAGGGGCTACCCGGCAAAAAAAGTCATTGGGCTCTTCAGCGGTTGCCAGCGGATTACCTGTATCGAGGTTAATACCAAACCTGTCCGATCCGATAGTTTCACACAGCCAGAGCAGTTCCTCAGAGGCCAAATCCTGATGGTTTTCCACGGCCAGATTGACACCTGTTTGCTCCGCAGTTTCAGTCACTGCCTGAAAGGATGTAAGAAGCTGATCCAAAAATGGCTTCCACGTACCGGCCATATGTCTGCGATCGCCACCAAATTTGGCTCCGCCCACCACGGTTCGCACCGTTATTGCCCCCACTCGCTTGGCAAGCAGCAGCGCTTTCTTTAATGATTCAGGATCATAACCGCTTGCTGCAATATTCACGAACATCCCTTTGGAGCGCGCGTAGTCTGCCACTTCGTCGGGATCATGCTCCTTTAATATTGGATAAGGGATCTCTATCCCTTCCAGTCCATAGCTTTCCGTAATATCCATCAGCTCTATAGGCGTGATTGGTTTTATGCCCGACTGCGGATGGATGCCCATTCCATAGGTTGTGCCATAAACCGTGAGACCGTATCTCAAGCGCTTCAACCCTTTCTGATCGTATTATTGTGCCGTCCACCCTCCATCGATGACAATGGAAGATCCCGTCATGAAGCTGGATGCTTCTGAAGCCAAATAGATCAATAAACCTGTCAATTCATTCGGATTGCCCCAACGTTTAAGCGCAAGATGATCAAGGAAAAATTGATTAGCCGCTGGATTGTCGATCACCACCTTGTTAAGCTCAGTAGCAAATGGTCCGGGACATATGGCGTTAGCCGTTATATAGTGCTCAGCCCATTCCAGCGCCATAACTTTGGTCAGCTGAATTAATCCGCCCTTGCTGGAGCAGTATGCAGAGCGTTCAGGTAGTGCGACGGTGCCCAGCATCGAGGACAGGTTAATAATTCTTCCATAGGCTTGTTTGATCATAAAGGGAACTACCGCCTTGGCGCATAGGAATGGAGCTTTCAGATTCGTGCTTTGCACCAGATCCCAGCTCGCTTCATCGTATTCCAGAATCGGCTTGCGCACATTGATTCCTGCATTGTTGACCAGAATATCGATCCGTCCCAAGCTCTGCATCGTCTCGGCTGCCATACGCTGAACCTGCTCGCCATCCGTAACATCCACGGCTAATCCTACTGCCTGCTGCCCGGTTTCCTCACGGATTTGCCTTGCGACTTCGGCGGCCTTCGCTTCATCCCTGCTCGTTACAGCTACACTTGCTCCAGCTTCTGCAAGCGCCTTGGCACAAACTAACCCCAACCCTTGGCAGCCACCAGTAATCAAGGCAACTCTACCATTTAAATTAAATGTATTTAAACTCATTTTATTGCTCCTTCGTGTTTTGATAGCTATGCGTTCCGTTCATTTGCTGCCCATTCATAAGCCATTCGCGGCACCTGGGTCGCCAGCTTTCCTCCGCTAATATCGATCATGGTTCCGGTAATATAGCTCGCATAGTCGGATGCCAGGTAACAAATCAGGTGAGCTATTTCCTGTTTATTGCCCCAACGCCTAAGCGAGAGATTGTCCAGCAGCTCCTTTTGCTCCTTAGGAGAACGATCCGCAAATCGATTCAAATCGGTTGGAATGACTCCAGGCGCATAACAATTCACCGTTATATTCCATGGCCCCAGCTCCCCTGCAAGCACTCGGGTAAAATGCACAATCCCCGCTTTGGATGCGGCATACGCTGCCCCACCCAAGCTCGGGATCTTGGCGGCGAATGAAGCGGCATTCAGGATACGTCCTGATTTTTGCCTCTTCATTATCGGAAGCACGGCCTTACACATGAGGAAGCTGCCCTTCAGATTGACATCCATATTGAGATCCCAGACCTCCTCGGATAAGCTTTCCACCAGACCACCGCTTGCAACACCTGCATTGTTAACAAGGATGTCGATTCGACCGTATTGATGTTCAACCTCTTGAATCACCCTCTCGATCTCCGAGTATTCACGAATATCGCACACCTGTTGAAAGCCCTCGAATTGATGCTCAGCGAATACTTGATGGAGCTCTGCCAAATGATCCGGATTTACATCCATGGCGACCGTCCTCACGCCTTCAGTTGCTAAAGTGAGTGCAATCTCCCGGCCAATTCCCCGCCCCGCTCCTGTCACAAGAGCTACCTTCCCACGCAAATCAATATGCACAATCTATCCCTCCCTTTGCTTCGACTATTAGCTTACAAAGTCCAGAAATAAAATTGCAATCCCTTACATTTGCAGGTAATAATCGGGTCTCTCATACACCATTGGTCTTCATCAGAAAGCAGACTTCACATCTAAAATATATGTACGTTTGTCCGGAAGGAGTACAGCGATGGGAAGAAGAAATCCCAGTACATAAGGTGTAAGAAGCACGGTAACCTCATCTTGGATAAAATAGCAGCTTCCAGAGTTGCACAAAAAGGCCTACCGCGTACTTTTCGCGAGGCCCTTTTGTATCCGTACATTATTCGCTTAATTATATAACTCTGCAACCAAGCCGATGAGTTCATTCCCTTTTTCCTGATCGTTTTATGTATCCTCCACGCAGGTGGAGGCGTCATTTAGATAAATGTACAGCTGATAATAACCAGCAAAATAAATAGTACAAGAATTGCACCCGTAGTCGTACCCAAACCATATCCAGCACAACTAGCGCAGCTTCCGCCAACTCCTAATGCACCCATATGTCCTCCTCCTTCCGCCTTGCATATTTGCATAATATGAACATCAGCGGAGATTGGATTGGACGCTTTGAAAAAAACATAATCAGATGTCTCTATTGATCCTGATCCTGAATAAGATCACCCGGCTTCACTTGATCCGTAGATTGCAAAATCATGGAATGTTTCATCGCATCATACCGGAAGCGATAAACATCAATGAAGTCCTGTCCTGCCCCATAACCTCCCGTCAAAATGAGCTCACCATCAGTTACCTGAAAAGGATGATGCGGCAGCTGCCCTATGTGCGTCCAGATTTGTTCTGGCTTCATCTCCAGCGTTATCGGGAAAGCCTTCCCGCCGCTTACTCCAAAAAGAAAAGTCTCAAGCGCATGACAGTCCGTATACCGCGGCACATAGGCATAAATGTCGGTTTCTCCAAAGGTATACTTCTGCATTTCGACAGGTTTATCCTCAGGCTGTACAATTTCGAAATCAACAGGGAATGTCATTACTGTGCTCTGTGACCCATCCGATCGGGATTCCCATACCATGGCATAATCTCCAGACCAACTCAGGTCAGTCTCCAAACCGTAACAGCTTGGGGCTCCCAAGGGAGATGAGACTGCTTTGCTAGCAGGTTGCACGAGCAATTTTCCGTCTGCATGCTTGCCAATCGCCCTTACTGAGTTATCTTCTTTGTTATCTTCCACTGCAGGAAGAGAGCTAAGCTTCTCTTCACTTATACGGTTTGCACAGGCAGTGAGTACAGCCCAGAGCAGCATCACCAATATCATCTTTTTTCTCATCCGATTTGCCCCTTGAGTGAAAATTTATATCCTATCCTATAGACTAAGGGCAATTGGATAAAGTTACATATCAGCTGCTAACAATTCCCAATACAAAACCATCATAGCCTTTACTTCCCACTGTCTGAATCGCTGTAGCCGAAATCCTTGGTTCTTCAGCCAACAAGTCATAGAACTGCCTGACGCCTTGCACACGGGGGTCCTGGCTATTTTCATTAATGACCTCGCCATCACGAATGACATTGTCTCCTACAATAACAGTTCCGGGGTGGGAGAAATGAAGTGCCCATTTTAAATAATTAGGATTATTAGGTTTGTCAGCGTCAATAAATATGAAATCAAAAGGTGGCACGCCCTCATCTTTCATCTTGGCCAATTGAGCCAAAGCATCACCG
The DNA here is from genome assembly GCF_022458865.1 of Paenibacillus periandrae. Classification (GTDB taxonomy): domain Bacteria; phylum Bacillota; class Bacilli; order Paenibacillales; family NBRC-103111; genus Paenibacillus_S; species Paenibacillus_S periandrae. The sequence goes on from NZ_JAJNMU010000010.1 coordinate 30,754, forward strand.
ATACGAATATTTATAAGTCCATCCAGCTGTGCAAGGGTTATGTTAGCCTGTGCTACCTGAGCATGAAGGGGGTCAAGCTCCAGGGTGATCAATTGTCCATCAACCGGCAGTGCTCTCGCCATCCAAATGGTACTGTATCCGCCCAACGTACCGATCTCCAGAATCCGTTGTGCGCCTTTCAATTGGACAAGCAGGTTTAATAGCTTACCTTGATTCGGCGTTACATCAATTGCTGGCAGACCTGCCTGACGATTGGAAAATAATACCTTTTCCAGCACAGCATCACGTGGAATCAGACGCTCTGTAACATACTGATCGACCATATCCCAAGTATTCGATTGATTCATCTGGATCACTTCTCCCTCAGTTTATTTTACTTCTAGTGGAAGTCCGTTGAATACATCTCGCTGCGCGGCCAAATATCCTTCCGATCGCTCCGCTTGGTTTTCACAGGCCTTCTAGTTCTATTGTAAATCAGTTATAATCATAAATATAATATATCTTTTTATAAGATCGATATTTTAAATATATAAATTAAAAAGAAGGAGGATTTCGAGTGAATCTACATGCATTGCGTTTATTCCACGTGATCGCTTCAACCGGAAGTGTGACACGAGCCTCTGAATTGTTGAATATCAGCCAGCCTGCCATTACCGCTCAAATCAAAAAATTTGAAAAGGAATTGCTTCTCACTCTGCTGAAGCCCCAAGGAAGAGGCATAGCGTTAACCGATGCAGGTGAAGATCTTGCAATACTTGCAAAGAGACTCTTCGCTGTCGAACAGCAAATCGAACAATTTGCTCTCGATTACCGCAATGGCGATAGCGGAGTTATTCGATTAGCCGCTACGTATTTACCTGCTCATTTCCTGATTCCGACCTGGATAGCCAAGTTTAAACAGCAATATGAACAAGTTGAAATGATCATCACGACTACCAATTCAAGTGATGCCTTTAGGCAGCTTTTACATGTAGAGGTGGATCTAGCTATTTACGGGGGGCTGCCAGAAGATTATGTAGATGAAATTCAGACCGAGGAATTGTTTCAGGATGAGCTATGGTTTGTAGTTGCACCCAATCACCGATACGCCAACCAGCAGGTAACCTTGCCGGAAATGATGAAAGAGCCTTTTGTGATGCGGGAGAAGGGCAGCTCCACGCGTGAGCGGTTACTTTCTTTATGCCGCACCTATAATTCACCAGCGCCTACAATCTCCCTGCAATTCAATGGGCTGCATGAAGCGATTACAGCCGTTATCGCCGGATATGGTGCGAATTTCGTCTCCTCACTAGTTGTACGCGAATATGTGAATCGTGGAGAGCTGTGCAGGGTTCATGTGGACGGTATCCATCTCACCAATACGATTGCCATTTGTACGCGTAAAAACGAACCTTTATCTGCTTCCGCGGCGAACCTCATTCAGATGATCCGCCATAATCCATATAAGCATTCACTTTAAATACATTTCTTTGCTCGTTATTTCAACATTTGAAGCCCTGTGTTTCTCAGCTTGGACACAATTTTCATTTCAATTTCTGCATGCTGGTACATTTCGGACCAGTCCTGATTAGAGGCCAGTGTGCCTCGATAACGATTTCCGAAGCCAAATATATCGGACTTTTTCTGCTTCGTCAGCTTAAATACTTTCTCGGCTCTCTCCTCAAGCAGCTTGCTGACTGACTTCTCAATCTCTGCTGTATCATTCTCCGTGGACTGTGAGGAATCCATTAGCGTCATCGTTAGCAGGGTACGGATGGAAATGACCGGCTTGCCCTTTATCATTTTCGAGGAGATCCATGTATTATTTTTAAGGATTTTCACATTGGCTCCTTGTGCCGTTTCAATTTCAAAACCGCTCATCTTTTGGGTAATAATTTCATAAATCAATGTTTCCTCAGGGGTAAGCTTTCCGACCATCTTGTCATTTATAAAAAAGGCATTTCCCTTTAATTCAAACAAATTCACGTTACTTCTCTCCAATAAGGGTACGAGATTTTGTTCCATAGGGTTGTAGAAGCGACTAAACAAGCGCCAAAGCGGAACCTTATTCTTTTGAGGAGTTCCACCAGCGTACGGTTCAAAAAAAAGCTTTGTATATATACCTGACAATTCTCCTGTAGGATTAGGTTTTGCGAAAATCGGCTCCATACTGCCTGATATCAAGGCCACCACTGTGCTTAACGGAAGGGTTCGATCCCTCACCGCGAATTCCAGGTAAGGCTTTACTCCCTTTTCAGCTAATTCCTGATCCAAAAATATGGCTCTTGTCTCAGACATATCAAGCGATTTAGGCAATCTTGATCGCAGATTATCCAAAGCATCTACCACTGTATCTCCAATTTGCCGTGTCATAAAAAAGCTTTTATTGAGCCCGCCTACGCCTGTTTGCGTAGATTTGGTTATAGGAAACCGCACCCAAAGCGATATTTTATTATCTTCGGCATGTTCGATTCCCAAGACGGCGACCAGCATGCGATTGTCTATATCCTTGACGTCCCAGCAGCCCTGCATGAGCATGAATAAAATAACGATACCTATCAGGCGGAGTAACGATGTTGGTTTCATGGTTGACGTATCTTCCCTTTCTGTATCCGATATTTGATCAGAATAGCTGTCGGAATGACAAATACGACGTATAAACGAAGTGGGGTAGCCCATATGACCGCTTGTTCCATCCAATTCCAAGAAGGGATAATTAACGCTAATCCATACGCCCATAGCCCCGTAGTTATATACAACCAATTTTCCTTAAACCTGGGAAACAGTGCACGAACTCCAATGACGAAGCAATAGATCATAAGAGCCATGGCCAGTATGACATATAACATCGATACCGAAACAAATACAGCTGTCAGATTCTCAATGACCAGCCAATAGTGACTTATCGAATCCATTTTGGTGATGTAGGGGAAGGTAAGGCTTCTCGTTAATTCGGGACCAAAGGTCAGAATGGGAAAATACACCGCTCCGCCTATCATGGGTAAAAAAAAGAGTGCAGCAATCCCGTATGGTTTCCAGAGCTGTTTGGGTTTATTTGAGTAGGCACCGGTAACTGCAAAATAAATAAAACCCGTCCATATATAGGAAGAGGCATAAAAAGAGGCTTCCTGTAAAAAATCTCCGTTACTTTGCAGCCATGGTTTTCCCAGCTGAAAATCATTGTCACTCAGACCTAACAGCGTTAACCCAATGGATAACGGTATACTGACAATAACGAACACACCTGCTGTACGAACAATCGAGATAAGTCCGCCTGATGCCAAAAACGCAGAGATAAAAACAACCCCGCTTAAAAACCATTGAGGGGTTGCGTGCAGCATGGTCATGGAGATCATTTCCCCGTGTGAGCGAATCATCAGAACGATCGAGCTCCCGACAAACCACAGCAAAGGTACAATGAATAATATACTCCCCACCATACCAAATTGCTGTTTACAAATAGCAAAAGCATCTTTACCAGGTTCTATCGCCAACATGCAGCTATACAGCCATGCACCCAACAAGCCGAGCAGCATCCAGATGACGATAATGATCCAGTAGCTGTTGTTCGTTGCATGAACGACATAAAAGGGATACAGAAAAAAAGAAGTACCCCCGAATAACATAATCTGCAATACAAAATATTGGCTAAAGGAAATATGCAGCTTGGATGGGTTCAAGTTCTCTGCCTCTTCTCTTTCCACAAATTCATGAGGAATTTAATTGAAAAAGGATGCATTTTTTCAATTAGACCGATACCCCGGGAGCGGACCCGTGCATTTGGCCCAATAGGTGTCAGATAGGATACGCCAAAGGATTCAATACGGGATAGAAAAATAACCATGATCACAAAGCAAATGACAATACCCAACACGCCAATTAAACTGGCCCCTAAAAGCACAAAATATTTTAATAGTCTTTGTACAAGTCCCATTTGATAGTCGATAACGATAAAATTCGTAATGGCCGTCGTTGCAGCCACAATCACGAGCAGATTACTTACAATATTCGCTTGAATGATCGCTTGGCCGAGCACGACACCACCGACCATGGTCACTGTGGAACTGATTGACTTAGGCAGACGAACTCCAGCCTCTACAATAAAATCCAGAATCAGCAGCATGAGCATGGCTTCAATTAAGACAGGATAGGGCACGCCTTCTCTGCTCGCTGCAGCGGCAAGACTAATCTCCAACCGATTGACATCAATGTTAACTGAGGTTATCGCCACATAAAAGCCAGGCAAGAACAAATTAATCATGAGAGCAGCAAACCGCAGCACCCTTAGAAAAACAGCAACAAAAGGTGAAAGATACTGATCCTCGGCTGATTGCCAAAAATCTACGAAAGCAGTTGGTGCAATAATGGTGAAAGGGGTTCCTTCCAGAATAATAATAACTTTTCCATCTAACAGAGAAGCTGCCGCTCGATCCGGGCGTTCTGATGTAATGGCAATAGGAAACAAATTAAAAGTAGAATGGTTGTTTATTAATCGCAGAAGCTCTCCCGTATCCTGAATACCATCGATCTCAATCTTGCTTATTTGGTCACATATATGTTGAACGAGACTTGGCTCCGTTACATCCTTCAGGTAAACAACCCCTACCCTGCTCTGCATCACATTGCCTAAGGTAGATTCCCATATTTTCAAGCGCGATGTTTTTATTCTTTGGCGCAGTAGGGCAACATTTGTTTGATAATTTTCATTGAAGGCATACATCGGCCCCTGGATTACATTTTCGGTTTGCGGTGCTTGCACAGTACTTTGCTGCGGATAATACGTCTCCAGAATGATTCCATTGGATGCGTGTGACATACATAAAACGGTCTTCCCGCTGCATATAGAGCTCTCGCACGCAGTGAAGCCGCCTTCTGCATATTTAGTTCCATAAAAGCTTTCCAATACCGTGTGAAGCTGGTTCTGTTCCATGGAAGTTACATGAAAGCCCAAATGATCAGAACCTACAAGTGTTGATAAATAACAAAGATAAACCTTTTGGGACTCTACTTCGCCGATGCAGACAACTTCAAAATCCGCCGCATCCTGGAAAGCTTCTTGCAGCAAGGCTAGCAGGAAAGTGTGATTCGATGACTTTAACATTTTCATAATAAGCGGATTCATTTTATTTCCCAATCGTTATCACCTCAATCCTTCCATTCTGCTCGATTCCTAAAAATTAATATGCCAAATATGGGTAAAATCTATACCCAAACAGCTCCAAGGTGCAATTGCCGGGCTCGTATATCCGAGAAATGGAAAAAGGACTACCAGCTGGCAGCCCCTTTCGTTCTCAAATTATGAATGATCACGAATGATATAACCGGGAATCATACGAATATAGATGAGCTCGCCTACCAATTCCACGATCGTTTGGGTGACAATAACCGCAGCAACTAGTCCATCCAGCGGATCGGGTAATGCATAGGCAAACGGTAAGACAACCAATGAGTTGCGCGTACCTCCGCTAAATACGAGCGCACGGGAAGCGGCAACATCCAATCGAAACCATTTTGCAAGCTGTGCTGCGACAAAAGGCATAATGATCATAAAGGCGATATAAATCGGAATTGCGTATTTTATGACATCATAATACTCATAGATTCGGCTGATCTGGGACGCCACAATGACAAAAAGCGTCAAAGCCATAAAGGGAACCGGAAGCCAAGCAGCTCCATCTAAAGTCAATTCTCCCCTTCTACTACGTGCGGCCCATAGCTGTGTACCTAGAGCAAGCAGAAGTGGAATCAGAATAAGTCCAATGAATGCTTCAAAAAAAGGCTCCAAATGGATAAATGGAACGGCTTGATCTCCGATAAAAAGCCATAGATACAAGGGCAGAAATAGCATTTGGGTAATAAAAAGAAAAGGAGTTGAGATCAGCATCAGCTTCTCGTTGCCGCGGCCAAGGTGAGTAAAGACGATAACATAGTCAATGCAGGGTGCTAAAAGCACGAGCATAACACCAAGCAATAGAGGCGGTTGATCAGGTAAAAGGCTAGTCAGCAGCCAGACCAATAAAGGCACAGCCGCATAGTTGGTAACAAGCAGGGCGTACATAAATCTACGATTGGACAACGTTTCCTTTAAACGAAAAAAAGGAATTTGTGTGAACATGCTATATAGTAGAATCGCAATCACGATAGAGGTTACATGCCCAAAGGACGAAGAAAAAGCTGGCCACATCAAACCAATAGCTGCAGCTGCGATCAACGTAATCGCATAAATCCAGATTTGTTTTTGCTCGAGTGTCTCTCTGGTAACCATAATAGTATAAACGTCCCTCCCAGATCTCTAGATGCTATAACAAACATTAATAGTAGCTCAAATCATATCTTTTCCGCCATTAACGGGTACATATGAGCCTGTTATAAAACCTGATTGTTCGCTAACATACAACGCAATCGCTTTAGCAATATCTTCAGGCTGTGCCACTCTTTTCAGTGGAGTCAAAGCAGTGATCGCTGCTCTGAACTGTTCAACTTGATCTTTAGAAGCTTCGGTTTCTACGGCTCCTGGTGAAATTACATTGGCAGTGATACCAAATTCGCCGAATTCCTGCGCTTGACCATGTAATGTCCAGGAACGGCTTAACAACAAAAGGGATGTGGGCATTGCTCACTAAAATATCAATCCGTCCCCACTGATCAACAATTTGTTTTGTCATCAGTGCTACCTGTTCTGTGTTACACACATCCGCTTGAATTTTTATCGCTTCTCCGCCTTGCAGTTGAATTTCGTTGACTACTCGGTCGGCACTATCATGGTCAGATAAGTAGTTAATGGCTACTTGTATTCCAGAACCAGCTAACTCTTTCGCTGCAGCCGCACCAATCCCTCGTCCAGCCCCAGTAATCAACGCTACCTTTTTTTCCTTAATCATAAGACAATACTCCTTCCGCTCTTTTATTTAAGTTGATCGATCAGCTTATTTAACAAATGAGAGAAAGTGATTAATTCCTCTTCTGTAAAATTGCTGAGCACTTTGCCATCCATTTCTGTCCGCATATCTTCTAGCTGTTCCAATCTTTCGTAGCCCTTTGCGGTTAATTCGACATAAACATAGCGTTTATCATCTGCATCCTGGTTGGTCTGTACTAGCCCCGAAGCCTTCATCCGTTCAATCATCTTTGTAATATTTTGCTTCGTTACCAAAGTATTTTTGGTTAAATCGCCTAAAGACGTTTTTTGAGGTTGAGCAATTGTGTCCAATATTAACCATTGTTGTACACTCGTGAGATCACACTTGGATGCTAATTTACCCCCCCACCTTGAAAGTAAGTTGGATGCCTTAAAAGTATCTAGGATGATATCCATTTTTTCATTCTGCATTTACTCTACACATACCTTTCTATATAGTCAACTAGTTTACAGTATATCATAAATGTATGATGGATATGATAAATAAGCAAAACTATTACTTATCAAAGAACATAATTAAATCTGGCAATGATTGTCCTGGGGATTGCAGCCATTTGGGTAGCAGTTCAATTGAACACTCCTCATCCATTTCGGCGCAGGAACGCCATTGTATTTTCTGTGATCCTTATCTTGCTGCGGATCATCGAGTTCAGCGTCTGGCACAGCATTGGGTTTTTACTTGGTGTTATCCTGCCGATACTCGTGATATGGAGACTCAACAGCGCAGAGGCAAAATCATGGTTTGGTTTGCGTTGACGCCCTAAAGCGAGTCATTTTCGAAAATATGTACAAAACCTCCACATCTACGATAAAAGTAGGAAATGGAGGTTCTTTGGTTTGTTCATAGTTTCTATAAATTATAGACGGTTGATCATAGTTACTGCTTTTCCGAAAATCCAAAAAAAGGTAAGATGTTTTTATCCGAACTATCGAGGAGTGGACAATATAACTTCAAAAATACTCATTGTCGAAGATGACCGGGAGATTCACGAATTGCTGGCCAGTTATTTACAAAAAGAAGGCTACGAAACGACATCCGCCTACAACGGAAAAGAGGCAATCAGCCTCTTAACACAAACACAATTTCAAATCCTCATTTTGGATCTGATGATCCCTGAGATTGACGGTTATGAAGTACTCCGCCGCGTACGAGAAACACAAAATATTCCTGTACTGATCCTGTCTGCAAAAGGAGAAGAGGTGGACAAAATCATCGGACTTGGGCTCGGTGCGGACGATTATTTAACAAAGCCTTTTGGGCTTGGAGAGCTGTCCGCGAGGATCAAGGCTATGCTTCGACGTTATGTCTACTTTAACAATAGTACAAAAGACGATCCCTCGTCCGTGTTGACCCATGGCGATCTTACGATCAATTTACATACCTATGAAGTCGCGTCACGAACCGGTAAAATAACGCTGACCTCCAAAGAATTTGAAATATTAAAGTTGTTTCTCTCCAAACCTTCCCGGGTCTTCACGAAGGCGCAAATTTTTCAAGCCGTCTGGAAGGAAGACTGTATGTCTGATGATAACACGGTCATGGTGCATATCCGCCGTCTTCGCACTAAAATTGAGCTGAATCCGTCTCAGCCGGAATATATTCAAACGGTTTGGGGAATTGGATACAAACTCGGGGAGGCTGCTAACTGATGTTCACGTACATCCAGACTATCATCACCGTTATTTTGCTTGCTGCAAGCAGCTTACTTGTTATTCGACAGTGGCATTTCAAACGGCAATTAGCGATCGTGACCTCCCGTATCGAAGAGATACGCAATGGCAGCAGCAATCAGAGAGTCCGTATCTCCACCACGAAGAAATCTCTGAACGAGCTCGGAGGCAGCATGAACCGACTCATCGATGACTTTCAGCGAAGCATGGAGAAGGTCAACTGGCTGGAAAGCGAACGAAAAAAAATGATTACCCATCTCTCCCACGATTTACGAACACCGCTAACAGCCATTCTAGGCTACGTAGAATTCATGCAGACAGATAGAACCCTTACAGAAGCTACACGACAGCATTACCTCCAAATCATCTCCTCTAAGGGGAACAAGCTGGAAGCTTTGATACGAGATTTCTTCGAGCTTTCCAAACTGGAGGCCGATGATGAACTATTGAACACTGAGAGAATCAACATCATTGACAAAATACAAGAAGCGATACTTTCCTTCTATCATCAGTTTCAGCTCGTACAATTGAGTCCACATCTGCAGCTTCCCGAACACCCCATTTACGTTTGGGGAAATGGGCACAGCATAGATCGGATTATGAACAATCTGCTGTCCAATTCGCTTCGTTATGGAGTGGAAGGTGGAATGATCGGCATTAGTGTCCGGGAAGAGGATGAACGCGTATGGATTGATGTTTGGGATCAAGGCCAAGGAATTTCAGAGACAGATTTGCCGCATATATTCGAGCGCCTTTATACGGGCAAAGCATCCAGAAATGCTGTGCAGCAAGGGAATGGACTGGGCCTGACGATCACCAAAAAATTAGTTGAGAAACAGCAAGGTGAAATTCATGTCGATAGCATCCCAAATCAAAAAACCAGTTTTTCCTTCTATTTGCCCAAGGCGACTTAAGAAAAATGTAAGGAATAATTAATTAGGATGTAAATTGTATTCTATATAATTAAAACCACCAAGATGATGACTTACGAAGTCATTTTGCTATGCAAAACTTATAGGGGGTTCGAAACAAGTGGAAACCATTTTGCAAACAAGCGGCCTCACCAAAAAGTATAAAGATCACACAGCGGTCGACTGTATTAACATTTCCTTGAAAAAAGGAGAAATTTACGGTTTTCTCGGCCAGAACGGGGCTGGTAAAACGACGACGATTCGTATGATTATGGGTCTCATCCAGCCCACATCAGGCCAGATCGAACTGTTCGGGCAGACCTTGGAGTCGGGGCGCAGAGCCGCTTTTGAACGCATCGGCTCGATGATTGAAATACCCGGCTTTTATCCCAATCTGACTGCCGCCGAGAACCTGGACATCCACCGCCGAATGATGGGCATGGGGAACATGGAAAGCATTGAACATTCACTGGAGCAAGCAGGTTTGCTGGACGTTCGCAACAAGCGAGTAAAAAGCTTCTCGCTTGGAATGAAGCAGCGTCTTGGCATAGCCCGTTCTCTACTGCATCATCCAGAGCTGCTTATCCTCGATGAGCCGACAAACGGTTTGGACCCTGTTGGAATAAAGGAAGTACGCAATTTAATTATTGAGTTGGCATCTAAACGCAATATTGCTGTTTTAGTATCGAGCCATATTTTAAGTGAGGTTCAACAGATGGCTACGGTACTTGGCATTATTCATAACGGAAAATTAGTGGAGGAAATTGAACAACAAGCGCTGCAGATGAGAAACAGACATTGTGTGGAGTATAAGGTAAGCAATGATCGTCAGACAGTTATGCTGCTGGAGCAGAAGCTGGGCATTCAAGACTACTCCGTTCCCGAACCGGGCATTGTCAGGGTGTTCGAACAGCTATCAGAATCGGCTATGATCAATCGAACACTTGTTAATAACGGCATAGATGTGTGCGAAATTACGATGCTGCGTGAAACATTGGAGGATTATTTCCTTAGCCTGACGGGGGGTGCTCGGAGTGCTTAATATTATGTATACCGAATTACTGAAACTTAAACGCTCCAACATTCTCTGGTTAACGATCATTGGCGCTGTACTGCCTGCGTTAATCACCACATTCGGTGAATTCAAGGACATGAATTGGACCAATCTGTTAAATAACAATCTTCTGTTTCTCAACGTAATGATTGGTCCGATGTTATTATCGATGCTAGCAGGATATGTGGTGGTCCGGGAATACAATGATAATACGGTTAATCAGCTTTTCGTATATCCTCATCGTCGCGTCACGATTTTGTTTGCAAAAATGGTTGTTGTTCTGCTTCTATCGCTTACGGTATCTGCCCTTAATTATTCATTGATTTGGTTGTCGGGCAGCTTAATAGGCCATCAACCGATTACAGCCGATCTCTTCTGGAAATATACCAATGCGTATTTGTGGATGTTTGTGCTGCAGGCTCTGCTTATCCCGATTATGATGACAGCCGGGATTGTTGGAAAAAGCTTCATCCCTCCGGTTGTGCTCGGAATTGTCGCTATCCTCATTAATATGATGGCGATTCAGGGAGTTGAGGACCATTTTCCGGAACGTATCACTTTTGTAAGCTACTTTCCATTCGGTTCTGCAATCATTCATTTGCTTGATTTGATTAAATCAAATGTGGATATTGATGTTCTCAACCCTTTATATCCCAGTGGATTAAGCTTTGTCTTATTTTTTATTTTCAATGCGCTCTATTACACGAAGTCCGAGGTTCATAGCGGTTCTTGATATCTTAGTTACATGACATTGAGCCTACTCCCACTGCCTTCAATTAATTCCTATAACTAATTATTCGTCATGGAATGAGGAACATTGTATGATACAAAAAGCAACGTTTGCGGGCGGCTGCTTCTGGTGTATGGTAAGTCCATTTGAAGAACAACCGGGAATTCTCGGCATTTTGTCCGGATATATGGGCGGCAATGTGGAGAATCCTCCGGCCGCAATGCCATTATCGAAAAATACTGGAGTAAAAAGTAGCGCTTCATAACGTTTTAAGGCGACCACCGGAATTGTTGGCCGCCTTTCTTATTTACTTCGAACCCAAAAATTTTAAGACATCAAATCGTGCTCACGATGACAGCAACAACTCACAATTGCTTTTAAATATTCCGTTAAACCATTACTTGCTATGTAAATTGAACAATTATTCTCTTTTAAAAAACTGAAAACTTCCTTTACATTCGGATATAAAGCACCCTTCCCACTACTTATATTTTCAACTAATCTTGCGAGAAAATAAGCATCCGTTTGCTCTCTTTCTTCAATGGAATGATTAGGCAACAAGGCCTCCCATACTTTGGGTAAAGGTACACCCATAATTTCACGGTATTTATCAATAGGGGTTGCTGCATCCCATTTGTTTAGTGACCGTAACTGATTAAAAGCATCCTCAAGTGATAACTCTAAAATTGTATCTGTTTGAAATAGTGTCCCATCCATATCAAAGATTAGTGAATGCAGCATGGTTCTTTCCCCCTAATTTTATATAAAACCTTCATTGGCATGCCCACTTATAATTTTCGTGCTTTTACTATAAGAAAATGCGGGTTCGTCGAAAGACGATCATACCAACGTCTATACCAATCCATCGCCTCCGGTTGGTCTTTGAATTGTATATCGGGCTGCGGTTCCACGATTTGGTCAATTACAAACTGTGCTGATGTCACGTTAAGTATTTCTTGAAGAGGTCTTCTGTAAAATGTAACCTCCACGGGTCCAGACTCCTGTTTGTTCCAAGTTTCCTTCAATAGCTCATGAGCGAAATAATCCGGTCTTTCAAAGTGCTTAAAGTCCATAAAAGGGTGATGTACGGAGAAAGTCAGGCAGCCCCCTGGTTTCAGGATACGATGGAATTCACGAAAGGTGGGTGCCCAGTCATCGATATAGTGAAGTGTCAAAGAACTAACAATCAGGTTGAATGTCTCGTTATGGAACGGAAGCGTTTCAGTCAAATCACAAGTGAATACCGCTGTCTCTGAACCGACTCGTCTTTTACAAGCTTCTACCATGGCAGGACTTAAATCAACAGACGTAACCTGTGAACCCCGTTTGATAAATTGCTCCGTATACCAGCCTGCAGCACAGCCCGCATCCAGAACTACAAGATCAGTCATATCACTTGGCATAAGCTTCATCATCGCCGGTCGTTCATAATAAGCGTTATGCCCACTCTCCAGATCAACATGTAATTCATAGTCTTTAGCAAGCTTTTCATAAGCTTCGAGAACCTTTTCCTTCATTTAGCTTCGCACCTTCCACCTATTAGTTTGCATTCCTCTTATGTTAACGAATTCCACATTTAAACTAATATTCCTTGTTAATGTGTACAAAAAGGCACTTGACGAACCGCCTCTTCACTCATATAGTTATGCAAATATCTAATTGATGACAAAAAAAGAAGGATGGATTGACGTGTTATTTCTCGGTCGCTTTTACAGCAGCCGCCAATTCCGTAAGCAAAGAACAAGTTCCACAAGCCATATCCAAAGTATTCATGGGCGTAACTGCCGGGATGGTCATTGGTACACCTATTACGTCTTTAATCGCGGACGTCATGTCGCTTGGAGCCTCACTCTGGTTTTTTGCTGTAGTCAATGCGATCGCATTCGTAGCCATTCTCACTTTTGTTCCATCAATGCAGGTTAAGGAAAAACTATCCTACGGGGCTCAGCTCGGCGTTTTGAAAAGACCTCTGGTCTGGTTAAGCATAGCGACTGTCATTTTCTTGAACTTATCGATGTATGCCGTCTACAGTATTTTTTGCTGAGTATCTGGATACCGTGTCTCACATGAATGGCAAACAAATCAGCTTAATGCTGGTATTATTCGGTGTAACCGGCATGGTAGGCAATCTATTGGCCGGTAAGCTGCTAAGCAATAAAGCGATCACAACCGCAATCGTGTTTCAATTTGTGTTCGGAGTCAATTCAATCAATGTCTCAAACATGGATAATAGTAGGAGTTAATGGAGGGTCGATAATCACGACCTGTACGGGGGAAATCTTGAATCAAATATGGTATGATAACATAATCATAGTTGCTTTTGCTGCCAGGCTCTGTGTTAACCAAGCAAGATGCTTCCTACATTATAACGAAGAGCGACAGACAATATATATACCGAAGTTTTCAAGCCAAAATAATATGTCACAGAAAAGGAGAAACATGTGTATGACGACCTTATCAGACCAACAGTTCGCGAGGATATCCCGCGCCTTGGCCGAACCTCGACGTTATCAAATGCTTAAAGAAATTGGAGCATCCAAAGAGCCTCTGCCTTGCAGTACGCTGCATGAGTCCCATAATGTAAGCGCCGCGACCATTTCCCATCATATCAAAGAATTGGAGACGGCAGATTTGGTTCAATGCATTCGCGAAGGCAAGTTCATGAGTCTCGTCCTCCAACATGACGTTCTGCGCGCTTATTTGGATAAGCTTGCGGAAATATAAGAACGGTTCTTCCACATAAAAGTGAGAAGGCTTATGTAATCGTATTCAGTAATTCTATAAATTCAACGGTAGCCAAGGACAACGTAATAAAGTCCAGACTACCGTTGCACATGGAACCAACCTTATATGACTAATGAAGCTCGCAAAATAGCACCGTATTCCAAATAACCTTTTAAACAGGTCAACATGTATACCCAGCCCTCTTTATTGCCCAGTAATTTGCTTATGAGCTCATCATCATTTTCTTTAAAACCTGTTTCGTTAACCTCAATAATGGTAAGCGTAGCGTCCAGCTCCTTCAGCGTAATCGTAGCTACGTTGCCATCCTCAGTTGCTCCCCATTGGAATACGATTTTCTTATTTGTTTCAAGCTCCAATATTTTAATATCCACCTGGGCATTGTATTCTATATATTTCAAAGTGATCGTTTTCCCTTGTTCCCATTTATCCGTGCCTTTGAACCAATAGTTTGCCATTTGTGCAGGATTCACAAAAGCATCGAATACGTCCTCTACAGACTTTGATATTTTCATTTTTGTATTGACATCAAGGTTCATATTTAATCAGCTCCTATTGGGTTTTCCGAAACTGTAATTATCATAGCCTAACCACTTTTAATCTGCAAACTCGCGGTTACTTTATCCACAATAACTGCTCCAATGTTTGATCAAGCTTTACTCCTCAAAATTTTTATTTTCTTCCAATTTCGCCCACCCCTTATGCCCAATCCATGTTATGATGAACAAAGATACCATATCTCGGGAGGGCTTATTATGATAGAACAAGTGTTTCCTCGTTCCAAACCCGAAGAGCAGAATGTCACTCCACATGCCATTGAACAATTCACTAGATCTATGGAAGCTGCCGGATTGAATATTCACAGCTTTATGCTGCTTCGCCACGGCCATGTAGTTGCCGAAAAGTGGTGGCCGACGCATCGACCAGACGAACCGCATGCTTTATTTTCAATTAGCAAAAGCTTTTGCTCAACAGCTATCGGTATGTTAGTTGATGATGGTCTGCTGTCCCTTGAAGAACCGGTAATCCCATATTTCCGAGATCATATGACACCGGAAATTGAGTCCAATATGAGCTCCTTGCTGATCCAACATCTGCTTACAATGACTTCAGGACACTCCGAAGATCCCACAAACCACATACGGAATGCACATCATGGTGATTGGGTAAAAGCTTTCTTCGAAACACCAATCGAAGAAGCTCCAGGCTCACGATTCGTCTACAACAGCGGCGCTACTTACATACTGTCCGCAATCGTACAGAAGATTACCGGACAAACATTGCTTGATTATCTACGCCCCAGACTTTTTGAACCTCTTGGAATCGGTAATGTAACTTGGGAGACATGTCCTATGGGAATTAACTGTGGCGGCTGGGGTCTTAATCTTACTACAGAGGGCATTGCCAAATTTGGACAGTTATACTTACGTAAAGGAATTTGGAATGGCCAGCGGCTTATATCAGAGGAATGGATTGATCAAGCAGTTTCTGCTCATATATCCACAATGGCTATGAATGATATAGACAAGCAGCAGGGTTATGGGTATCAGTTTTGGCGATGCCGGTTTGGCGGATTTTGCGCAAGAGGTGCAAACGGTCAATTTTGTATCATTTTGCCGAATCAGGATGCGGTCATTACCATAACGTCGGATGAGAAAAAAATGCAGGCGGTACTTGATGTTGTTTGGGAAAACCTACTCCCTGCTATGAAGTGAGCAGCCAAATAATGGATTATCAACCGCAAACCATACTGAAGGATTATTAGCTATGCCCTATTCAGCTATTATGAATTTCCTTCAAACGGTTGTAATCAAGTGGCTGTCGGATGCGTTTCCTGAATAATTTCCATTTGTCCATGTTAATTAGGTTACAATCCATACCTTCGGAACGAATGGTGCATATCATTACATTGTAAGTAAAAAGGAGGGATAATCGATGAGCTGTGTTGGTGTTGGCAGAACTTCTACCGCAGAAATTTTGGTTCTTTACATTTTGTTGGTGATCGTGTTGTCGGTTGGTTTCTTTATTTAACAGAAAAGTGAAGACAAAGAAAGAACAAGAGCTTGATATCTTGTTCTTTCTTTTAATTTATTTAGTTCCAATAACGAGAACAAATCCGATGTATTCTCGAAATCTGTCCATGATACCGTTGTACTTGCTTGTTACTTCCCAAACATGGATGTCAAGAAAAGAACCAGCATCAATTTGTTGAGATGGGTCTGGATGTTCCAAAAGATCCTCACTTGTTTCAGGAAACAAGAATGGACCCTCTATCTGTGATCGATTAAAGCCCTTTGTGTTTACTAATGCTGACCAATCATCAATGCCCCATAGCTTATCAATGTGATAAAATCCAGTAATCTCTTCGTTGATTTCTGTAGACACTGGTTGTAACAGTATCATTTCTCTGTCAAAAAGTTTGCCTCCAGTACGCAAAACCCTATAATATTCCGATAATGCCTTATCCGTATCCGTGAATATGGATACAGATTCAACAAGAATCACATCAAATGATTCGTTAGGAAATGGGAGCGCGCCTGCGTCTCCTTCCATAAATTGAACCGAGACATTCTCTTTTTCAGCCCGTATTTTTGCTTTTGCGATCATATCTGGGCGAATATCTATACCTGTTACATCATGACCCTGAGCAGCTACATAACATGATGTTCTGCCAGTGCCACAACCAACTTCAAGGATTCGGCAGTTAGTAGGTAGTGGATATTGTTCAAGCTGCTTTAAAGTTGCTGTAAACCCTCCAGGATGAGCATTGCCAATACCTAATTTAGCCAGCATATCGAAATATTCCATGAGTATTTAATTCCTTTCGCTACAGGTCTTATCTCATCATATGAAAGAAAACCAATTTTGCACCGAAAAGGAGAATTTTATCCAATGGATATACCTAAACATGAAAATAATAAGCTTTTGGCGTTCGATACATCAGTCGATTTTATAAATTTGAACCATCTTCATAATATGACCTTGCAGCTCGGCAATTAATTCGGGAGGATCAATAAGCTTGACATGGCTGCTGTAGCTAAGAATGTTCTGAACCGCTTTTTCCTTGGAGGAATAATGGGCCGTTACGGATATCGTGCCGTCCGGATTATCTATGATCTGGTCATAACCATATTCATCTCTTACTCTGGTCTTGACTTCAGGATTAAAATGCAGAACTGCTCGCACCTTGGAAAAATTAGCATGGCTCATGAACTGCTCTTCAACATCCTGCAGCGTATAAGCGCGCCGAACGAAGGTCTCAGGCAAGCTTCGCAGCCTGAGCATACGGGAAAGCCTGAACACACGTATAGCAGATCGAGTGAGGCAATAGCCATACAAATACCATACATATCCTTTGAGAAATAGTCCCATCGGTTCGATCATTCTCTCGGTTTCCGTTCCCTTGCTATCCAAATATTCAAACCGGACGATATACTGTTCTTTAATGGCCTGACGAAGTGGGGCGATTTTCACCTTATCATTGGGGGCTGGAGTGAAATCAAGATCCACATGAACCATATTGGCGGCATTCGATGTAGTGGGCATCAAGATATTGATTCTCTCCAAAAGCCCATCGATGTCCGAGCTGTCGGTAGCGGAGCGAGCTCCTTTCAAGGCCGAACAAATAGACGAAAAGTCTTCGAGGGACAAGACTTGTTTATCTATACGATATCCTGACATAATCTCATATCCTCCGTCCGAGCCAGGAAATGAAACAATCGGGATTCCAGCCTGATTGATCGATTCCATATCCCGATAGATTGTGCGCAGAGAAACTTCAAAGCGCTCGGCCAGTTCAGTTGCATTGACGCGGGGCTGATTGAGTAAAGTCATCGTAATGGCAAGCAACCGATCCAGTTTCACTTGAAGTTCCTCCTTAACGAGTTTAATGGTCACACTGGCAGATTCTTATTATTTTCTACACCTAACCGTCTATAACCTTCTTATGCGAGGGAGTCATGTTATTATCTGAAGCGACGGAAAAAGCTTTGCAAGTCGGGAGCCAAAAGATCCGGCGCATCCATGGCGGCAAAATGCGTGCCACGCTCAAACTCCGACCAATGCACAATGTTAGTGTTATCGCGCTCTGCAAAACGCTTCATCGATTTGAAGTCGTAGCCAAACACAGCAACTCCGGTCTTGGTCGTATTAGGACCCTGTACGGTCTGTTTGTTGTTATGTGCATTTTCATAGTAGAGGCGAGTGGAGGATTCCGCCGTATTGGTCAGCCAATAGAGCATTACATTCGTCAGAAACGCATCACGGTTGATGAAATCCACATGGTCACCAAATCCATTGAACAACTCAGCAATCCAGGCGAGCTGGCCTGCAGGAGAGTCCGTCAGCCCATATGTCAATGTCTGCGGCCGGGTTTGCTGAATCGCATTAAAGCCGGCCCGTTCATGGAAGCTGGCCAGAAATTGAAGTCGGCTCTGATCGTCTGCGGACAGATCTACCATCTCAGCAGGATCGCCGGACGGGAAGGAGAACAGTTGCAGCACATGGATACCGAGCAGACCGTCAGGCTTCTGAATGCCCATCTCACGGGAAACGAGCGCACCGCAATCGCTGCCATGAGCACCGTATTGTTCGTAACCGAGACGTTCCATCAACTCTGCCCATGCTTGGGCAATACGAGTTATATTCCAGCCGGATTCGAGCGCAGCACCGGAGAAGCCAAACCCAGGCACTGAAGGGATGACAAGATGAAAGGCATCCGCGGGATTACCGCCATGTGACCGTGGGTCCGTAAGCGGTCCAATCAGGTCCAAAAACTCTACAATCGAGCTTGGCCAACCGTGTGTGAGGATGAGCGGCATCGCATCAGGCTCCGGTGAACGAACATGCAGGAAATGCACATGGGCCCCATCTATCGTCGTTGTAAATTGTGGAAATTCATTCAAACGCGCTTCATGCTTGCGCCAATCATACTCATTGTTCCAATAAGCGGCCAGCTCTTTCACATACGGAAGCGACACGCCGTACTTCCAGCCTGCATCCTGTAGTGCTTCAGGCCAGCGAGTGCGGGACAAGCGGTAGTGCAGTTCATCAAGATCCGCTTGTGGAATGGCGATGTGGAAAGGGCGAATCTCAGTGTCTACATGGTTTGATGTGTGGTTGATCGTTGTCATTAGAAGTGCCTCCTCGAATTTGGGGTCTCTGTGTTTCTTCTTTACACTTCTAATCATAAAGCAAGTACCCTGACAGCATACTGTCAGGGTTACGGAGAGAACTAATATTTATTTACCGTTTATTCGGATATCAACCTTAATTTCAGGAGGAAGTTCGGGAAACAAGCTTTCCCATTCAAGTAACTGGTCAATATGATACACGCCATGCGGCAATACAGAACGGTAAACCTTATCAGCTACAGTCGCAGCTACTTTTGCCGTAATGCTGGCTTCCTTGATCCCCTGAACCAGACATTCTATCAACAGGTCATCTTGACCTTTTTTTCCCCATGCATCTATTTTTACGGCAAACATCTCTTTTCCAAATCGCAGCTTACTGAACAATAAGATAGCAGCATGGCAGATACGCTGCAATTTTAATAAACGGAACACTCCACCTGCTCTTAACCACGCTAGCAAGATGGTAACGGCAGCCGAGTCAAAACAGAGTCGCGTGGATACCAATGGCACACCCAAGGTTCGTGATAAAGCATGCTGATCAGCAAAATTGAACCTATAAGACTTTCTATGTCCCAACGATAATCCAAAGTCCGTTATTTTACCGTCTGTAAAGCTGGATACAACAACCCTGCTTCCAGCCCGCATCACAGTAAAATCCGTGCCCAGATTATCCACAGTCCATTCAATTGCCGCTTTACCATGCTGGTCGCCCAAGCCCAGCATGATCGATATATCAATCGCATCCGTCCGATCCATCAAATGTTTGGCGTGAGCAGCCAACAGGTTGGTCAGACCCGGCGCGAGTCCAATGCTCAGCGTTGCTGCCCTTAAATAAAGACGGGAGTAATGCTGCAGGTAGTGAAAATAAAAATGAATAGAGCGGGCAGTATGAACTCTGCTTACTCTATCCATATACAGTAATCGACGTATTCAACGATGTTCAAGCTGAAGATCCCGTTTGTAGGTTGGCGTGACTCTGTGTGCTCCTATCAGTTCCTTATGAATCCATATCGCAGCCTGAGAGCCTTCCCCCATGGCTATAGTCAGCTGCTCCGCATGCACGCCGATATCGCCTGCTGCCCATATGCCAGGTATGTTGGTCATCTTGGTGCGTGGGTCCGTGAGGATATGCTTATTTTCCAGGCATTCAATGCCCACCTGACGAGCGAGCTCCGAATGAACATGATTCCCGCCAAAAGCGATAAAGCCCCGTTCGCCTGCAAGCATACGTCCGTCATCCAGAAGAACACCCTGAAAATCACCGTTGAAATCACTTCTTACAACCTCAGACAACGCTGCGTCGATATGGACAATGCCATGTGAAGCCAGCTTCTCCAAATGCTCATCATCTACCGACTTAGTCTGCCATTCATGATTGATATACGTGATAGCCTGGGTCCAGTAGGTCAGCGTCAACGCCATGGCAGCCCCAACATTACCCGCGCCCATTACGATGGTCTGTCGTCCATTAACTTCATAACCGTCGCAATCGGGACATACATACACTGTTAGTCCGAGACATTGCTTAAGTCCAGGCAGCGCCGGGAACCTGTCGCTCAACCCCATTGCAAGCAATACAGTCATAGCCTCAAAGCTTTGATTACCCGTTGACCTTTGTACATTAAACCCGTCGTCTATCCTTGTAAGGCTTGTCACCTCATCCTGGATGAACTGCACGCCAAGTCGTTCCGCCTGCATTTTGCCAAGACTGCGAAGCTCATTGCCTGCTACCCCGTCCGGCCAACCGAGTATATTGTGATAGCTCCTGCAGAGGCTTGAACGACCATCCCCCTTATCTATAACGAGTACGCGGTGCTTATATCTGCCGAGCTGGATCGCTCCCTGTAAGCCCGCAATACCTCCCCCAATAATGATACAATCGTATTTGGAAGTATCCAATGGCCTGTGACCCCTCATCGTTTTTTATTAGATTCTCCAAGCTTTCCAATAAAAAACGAAATGAAGCCATATGCGGTCATGCAATTTTTTCCATTCTATTTCCGTCAGTTGAAGATAGAGCGCTTGGCTTCTAAACGACTGTGCCATGGAGAAACACATGAATGGCTTGACGATATATGCTCAACGTCGCATCATGGTTGGGGGAACGTTTGGACATTTCACCAAGCCCCATTAGCAATCCCTCCAGTATAAAGCCAAGTGTCCGTGCGTCAGCCGGCTTCAGCTCACCCGCGTCCATCGCCTGCTGGAGCATTCTTTGGTTCAATTGCACATGGTCAGAAAGATAATTGGCTACCTCCTCCTGTACATCATTTCTTGCCCATTCGCTGTATATAAATTCATCCGTAGCTTTGGTTAGCGGGTGGTTCAGATCATTCACGACAAGATGTTCAGCAAACCCATACAATTTTTCTTCGACGGTTGTGTACAGCTTTTCCTTCTCTGCCCATTGCTCCTTCCAATCCCGATCCCATTCATCCAGCAAATATAAGAATAATCCTTCTTTGTTATGAAAATGATAATAAATATTCCCTTTGCTGCTTCCCGTCGCGGCTACAATATCCTCAATGGAAGTGGCTGTATACCCTTTTTGGGCAAATAATGCCCTTGAGGCTTCAGCTACCTTTTTTTTAGTCTGCTCACTCTGCAGCTGTTTTTTATTCATCGGGTCCATCTCCTTTTTAGATACCAGCCTTACGTAATGCAGGTTTCCCTAAAGATCCCTGCCTCCTATAATAAATAAGTATCGTGATCAGTACAATACATTCTGACAAGGGAACAGCCATCCAGATCCCCGTAATCCCCATGATCCTTGGAAGCACCGTAATAAACGCCAGCATAAGAATCATTTCCCTCGCTGCAGTGATCCAGATAGCCATTCTCATACTGCCGATTGATTGATAATAAGTCATCATCACAAAATTAATGCCCATAAACAGATAGGCGATTACGAAAATCCTGAGCCCATGGACAGCATGAGCTGTGACCTGACTGCTAAAATGTCCAAAAATCCCAACGATCGGCAATGTCGCCAGCTGTACAATCAGCAATAAGACAGCCCCCGCTCCAAGCGCCGTGCGGACTGCAATCCGAATCGTTTGCCGCTTCCGTTCATCCTGCCGAGCTCCATGATAATAGCTGATTAGTGGCTGGATCGCCGAGCCCATTCCTAAGAAGGTCAGTAAAATAATGCTGTGAATATAACTCATAATAGAAAATGCAGCGACCCCGTCTGTCCCGGCATACTTTTCCAGTGAAACATTATGCGAAATCGTAAAAACCGAGATACCGACCTCGGCCAGAAAGCTTGGAAATCCTACTATGATAACTGTAATCAGGAGTGCCTTATCCCATTTGAACCGCCGCAGCTTCAGATGATTCGTTTTTTTGAGAAAATGGGTGAAGATCACCATTAAGCCAAGAAATGCAGCAATGATCGTCCCCATAGCCACGCTGGCAACCCCCAGCTCAAACACATATAACACAAAGTAATTGATAACAATGTTAGACAAGGCAAAGGTAATCTGCGCCATCATCGACAGATTGGGATTACCGTCATTTCGGACGAAAATGCTCAGTGCATTTTCTATAGTAAATACGAAGCCGAACAGCAGCATCACATTCATATAGGCAGACGCATAGGGATACGTCTCCACATTGGCACCCAGCGCATAGATGAGCGGATCACGGAACATAAAGGCAGTGATGCCTATCACGAGTGTTGCTACGGTAATAATCGTTACAGAATACGAAAAAATAGTTTGTGCCTTATGATGCTCCTTAGCACCCATCGCCTGTGAATACAAGGTTGCACTCCCGATGCCAATCCAAAGTGACATGGCGACAAATATCGTATATACAGGACTTGCAATACCTAAGCCTGCGAGCGCCGTGGACCCCAGCTTGTTTCCTACCATGACACCATCAACAACGATATTGACAGCGACCAGCAGCATCCCCAGCATGGAAGGGATCAAATAACGAAGGAAAGCCCGACCAACCGATTGGGTATCCAGTAGGTGTGTCGTGTGTTGTTCTCTCATGTTGAAGCTCCTATCTGAACATTCGTTTTATTATACTGAACGTTCGGTATAAATTGTAGCACATCAAAAATAAAGTTACAACATCTTAAAGCTTACAAGGGCTTGCAGGCAGCCATCTCAGCTGGAAATGCTGTCCAGCGGATTTGTGAAGCCATAGGGGTACTAGCTGTTCCAATAATTATTCTACTTGCATCTACTATGAGTAGTTTCATATACGAAAGTGAGGTGAAAGGTTATGTCTCTTATAAGAAATGATGTCGTAACAATAGAGTTCCGTCGGATTGCTGGTATTCGAGTTATTAGAGCTTTTCGAATTATTGGCAGTGCATTTCCATGTAGAGGTTTTTTATTTATCGGTGGCCGCGTATTGCGTGCTGAACGCTGTCTCTTGAATAATCGTTTCCGTATAGTATCTATCAGACCCAATATTATAGTATTTGAACGTAGACGATTGCATCATTGATAATGATACCTATGCCCCATTTCCATTAATAACAATCAATACTAAAACTAAAGCCTCGAAATTTGAGGCTTTTTTGTGTTATGGCTGATTGAATGTATCCATATACTTTAAATAAATGAAGTTAAGCATGCGTGTGCAATTTTTGAGAGGAAGGTGTGCGAATGGCGATTCGGCCGGCTATTTTGCAAAAGGGCGATACCATCGGTGTCGTTACATTGGGTAGTCCATTGGAGGCAGAAACTATAAATGCCAACATTAACTTTCTAAAAGGTATGGGGTTTAATGTTATTGTAGGTCAATTTGTATATTCGCAAAATGGTTTTATAGCAGGTACTGATCAGGAGCGGGCACTCGACTTGATGAGGATGTTTGAAAACAATCAGGTGAAAATGATCCTGCCTACACGAGGAGGTGTCGGAGTAGCCGGAATTTTACCTTATCTTGATTATCGGTTCATCCAGAGCCATCCCAAAATCATATCCGGCTATAGCGATATAACCGTTCTGCTGAATACCCTGTACCAATTTGCTAATTTGATTACTTTCCACAGTCTCATGCTTATCGATTTCAAGCCGGATACGCCCGCGTACAGTTTCAATCAGTTTTTTTCGGCAACGTCTTCGTTATCCTTATACAGGGAAATTCACAATCCACCAGGATTTCCGTTGGTCAGCAGGGTACCGGGCAACGTCACTGGCTCCATAGTTGGGGGTAATCTGACTTCCTTGGTCGATACTTTGGGCACTCCCTTTGAAATCGATACGAGGGGGAAACTATTATTTCTGGAGGATACCCACGAACCTATTAATACGATATACAGATATCTGAACCATCTGAAGCTGGCTGGCAAATTCGCGAACTGTCTTGGTATCATAATGGGGGAATGTACAGATTGTCCAGATGCCTATGGAAAATCATATCAAGATCTTATTAATGAATTCGTTGTTCCCCTTGGCAAGCCCCTCATGACCAATCTGAGTAGTGCACACGGTCCATATAAAGCTGCGATTCCTATAGGTGCTGTGGCAAATTTGAATACGTTCAATAATACTTTAACGGTGCTTGAGCCTACTGTCAGCTATTGAATCGAATTATACACAATTACAATTACAATTAAAATCATACGTATTGCATCTATCAGAGTCGTATTATGGCACAATAATTTGCTGCCGCGGGGGCTGCACTTCTTCCATTCACTCCGCCCTCGCCAATACTTTCCTAATTATTTGTTCCCAACCATCAGTAAAAATTTTTATACCACAACGAACATTGTTCTTTACGAACATTGTTCGTTGTGGTATAACTAAAGTGTTCAGGGAAACGAATATCCACACTAACATGGAAAGGAGAGTGCACTTTTTGTCCGATCACGCACAGCCCATTTCATCGGTGTTTTCGATCAGACAGATTCTACCGACATTGCTGGCCATAGCTTGCGGTATGTTTCTGGTCATATTGGACAGCACGGTCATGAATGTTGCCATTCCCAAGCTCGTCGTTCATTTCGGCACCACGCTTGGAACCATTCAGTGGGTCATAACCGCGTACACACTCGCCCTTGCAGCAGTCATTCCATTGGCTGGATGGTTTTCAGACCGATTCGGGGCGAAAAAAGTATTCTTGTCTAGCATCGTGTTGTTTGTGATAGGTTCTTTATTATGTACGCTTGCCCATACACCTGAGCAGCTGATTTTCTATCGGATCATTCAGGGGTTAGGCGGAGGCATGATTGCTCCCATTGGCATAGCGACAACCTTTCGAATAGCACCACCAGACAAGCGAGGATCGATAATGGGGATATTAGGCATTCCGATGCTCCTGGCTCCTATCCTGGGTCCCATTTTATCCGGTTCGTTGATTGAATACGTCAACTGGCATTGGATCTTTATTATTAATCTGCCAGTCGGTATGCTTTCATTTTTCATGGCGTTGAAGTTTCTTCCGGCGACAAGCCCGAGCAAGGAGATGAAATTAGATGTGAGAGGTGCGCTACTTGCCCCTGTAGCCTTTGCTTCGCTTGTATTCAGTATTCATCAAGGCGGCGAAACAGGCTGGTCGGATGGGCTGGCTCTGGGTACGCTAGCGCTTGGCGTCATGACGCTCCTCCTTTTTATTACAGTTGAACTCAGGCAAAAGCAGCCGCTGCTGGAGCTGCGTGTCTTCCGTTCGCCACCGTTTTTGCACGGAGCCATTCTTGCCTGGCTGAATCAAATTGCCTTGTTCGGCAGCTTGCTTCTCTTCCCGTTATATCTCCAGCAGGTTAAAGGACTGTCTCCATTCGAAGCCGGCTTGTACGTTATTCCTCAAGCCATTATGTCCACCATAGGGATTAATATTGGCGGCAAATTATTTGACAAATATGGCGCCCGTCCGGTAGTCATCGCGGGAATCAGCTCCTTGTTGGGAGCCTTGCTCGCCCTGACGCAAATTTCAGCCCAAACCGGAGCCATTTATATGCTGACCAGTTTTGCTTTTGTCGGTCTTGGTCAAGGCTTGACGCTGATGCAAATCAATTCGCATATCCTGAAGCTGGCACCGCGGGAGTTGGTCAGCCGGGTGACGCCAATCACAACTTCAGCCCAGCAGATTATGTCCTCCTTTGGAATAACGATTACAATGACGTTCTTGTCTCGGCAGTTAAAGCAGCTGTCTAGCGAAGCGTCGGCTGACCTGGGTATTGCATTCGGGCATACGTTTTGGATCACAGCCGGAGTAGCCGGACTGGCATTGCTGTTAAGTCTGTTTATCCAAAAAGAAAAGAAGCGATGAATTCCACATGCTTCTATACATCGTGGGGAATATAGAACAAACCAACCTTGGGAGTGATGACTTATGAACCATCCATTGAAGCGAATTGCTGTTATCGGTGCAGGACCCGGTGGACTTACGCTTGCCCGCGTGCTGCAAACGGCTGGCTACAATCCTGTTGTGTATGAAGGCGAAGCTTCCCCTAATGAGCGTCAGCAAGGAGGAACACTCGATCTTGAAACGGATTCCGGTCAAAAAGCGCTGCAAATAGCCGGTTTGCTCGAATCGTTTTACCAGATATGCCGGTTTGAAGGGCAAAGCGGCAAAATCGTTGACAAGAGCGGTAAGGTTTATCATGATGACACGCATGACGACACGGCGGATGAAGTCCCCGGTATAGATCATTATTCGCGACCCGAGATTGACCGCACCGTCCTCCGCGAATTATTGCTTGATTCACTGCGGCCGGATACCATTCAATGGGGATACAAATTTATGCAAGCAATCCCAGTCAGTGACCATCAATATGAACTTCATTTCGAAAACGGAAAAACTGATGTCGTTGACCTGGTCGTGGCAGCAGACGGTGCATTTTCCCGTATTCGGCCGTTGGTGAGTGAGGCAACGGCAGAGTATTCCGGTATCAGTATGATCGAACTGAACATTATGGATGTGGCGAATCAATTCCCCGAACTGGCTGCTTTTAACGGTCCCGGTAGTGTTATTGCGTTGGCTGACCATAAAGGAATTATTGCACAGCTGAATGGAGACGGACGGATTCGTGTGTATTTGGGCTTTCGAGCAGAACGCGATTTTTTGGATATCGTGGATATCCCATACGACGAGCCCGAGAAAGCAAAGCCTCAACTGCTAGCCATGTTTGCGGACTGGGCGGATGAGCTGCAAAAGTACATTACTAGTGCAAATGGAGCCATCACGCCAAGAAGAATTTATATGTTACCCGTTCCGCATACATGGGAGAGCAGAGCGGGCGTTACACTGATTGGAGACGCCGCGCATCTCATGTCGCCGTTTGCCGGAGCTGGCGCCAACCTGGCGATGCTGGACGGCGCTGAGCTTGCGCTCTCCATTATTAACAATGACGATCTCGATACGGCTGTGCGGCAGTATGAACTGAAAATGTTCGAATACGCCGGTGCCATCGCAGCCGAAACCAAGACGAATATGGAGCTGTTTTTTTCCGACAACGCCGCAGCTAAGCTGGGTGAATTGATGAATTCTTATGTAAACCAATAAACTTTATACGAATAGGAGGAAGCTGGCAGCAAGTCCAGTGGAATAGACGCGGCTGCCGCCAGCGAAATATATGACCGTAAAAACAAAATTAACAACACTCAGCTTAAGTGTGCCGGTGCCAGGAATGCCCGGTGGAGGGTTATGGACCATCACGCCAACGTTGATTTCATCAGGAGATACCCATTACCTGGTTGACACGGGAATGCCAGGGATGCTGGATGATTTGGCAGCTCAGTTGTCGTCTATGGGCGTTTCCCTGGAGATGTTGACTGGCGTTATTATCACCCATCAAGACATCGATCATATCGGCAATCTCTCACGGATACTGGAGATAAATCCAGGAATCGAAGTATTCGCTCATCCTGACGATGCACCTTATATTATTGGAACTCTTCCGCTTATCAAACCTCTGCCCAACATTCTTGAAGCATTTGGGGCTGACTTTTCAAGAAACGGCAATCGCATTGACCATTTGGTTGCTGACGGTGATGATTTACATGTCGCTGGCAGATTCATAATTATCCATACGCCAGGGCATACTGCCGGTCACATCAGTCTGTATCATCCAGACAGCAAGACGCTGATCGCCGGCGATGCGATGGTCGTTCGGGGCGGTCAGCTGCAAGGACCAAATGAAGCGCAAACACCCGATTTGCCTGAAGCCTACCGTTCATTGGTGAAATTGACCGCATATGATATCCGGCAGATTATTTGTTATCATGGCGGCATATTTGATACGGACGCCAATCAGTGGATTTCCAGGCTGGCTTCGCGTGGAGAAAATGACTAAAATGCTTGCTGCATGTGATTTTACTAATAAGGGCAAACATGGTATAAGATAATTATGAACAATACGAATCGAACCATTATCAGCCGCCGTGCTCGGCCCGCCAAGGAACCGCTCAGTCAGGGACTCATTGTAGAACAAGCATTTCTTTTGTTGAGAGAGGAGGGAATCTCGGGTCTTACCATGCGTAAGGTGGCCAAAGCTCTGGACACTGGGGCGTCGTCACTTTATGTCTATGTAAAGGATTTACAAGAATTAAGCTCCTATGTGCTGGACTATGGCCTGGCCAATGTCGAATTACCCGATTCAGATGACGGATCATGGAAGAACAACTTGTTTGCAGCCCTCATATCTTACCAGCAAGTGCTCTATAAGGACCCCGGTATAGCAGAGCTTGCCTTGACAACGATGCCGCTAGGTCCCCATTCACTAGCTCTATCGGAGTATTTGCTGAAGCAGTTAGCGGCCAGTGGCCTCCAGCCCGCATCAGCAGCCTGGGGGATGGATTTGCTATTGATGTATGTATCTTCCTCGGCGTTTGAGCATGTCTCGTGGTCCAAAAATGAGAAACGATCGTTTACAATGATGAAAGAAGCTTATTTATCCGCTGATGCTTTGCGGTTCCCGTTCATCCATTCACATAAAAACGAATTGTTTTCCGGCGATGTCTCGAAGAACGAGCGTTTACTTTGGGGTTTGGAGGTTATTTTGCAGGGAATCTTAAAGCTGGATCATTGAAGGTTGACAACAAAAAAAGCTCCATCCGCAACAATAACAAGCCGAAAGAGACATGCCCATAACCCGCGTATTCGCGGAGCAGGCATATTCTATTTCGGCTTGTGGTTATCTGGAAGACATCTTCCCGCTATCACAAGGCTACACTCTTCAGCTTCTTACAGTCAACTGCCCCATCTCAGGGGATACTTATCTGTTTTTACGAATAGATTCCAAATCTTTATTGATTCCGTCTTGTGCTTTTCTTATTGCCGTATTGACATCAGCGCCGTTTAATGCGATGTCATCTGTAGCTTTCGTCAGCCATTTACCGATATCATTGTCGAATTCGCTAGGTGTGCTGACCTTTCTTGGCTTCACCTTGAAGACGTTAGCGATCTTCTTCCCCTTAAGTACTTCGATATCCGCTCCATACTCTTTTTCCAAATCTGGCATATCAATTGACGCGACACGTCCGTTGTGCACCGCAGTACGCTGCACCTCATTACTCAACGCTGTTGCGATCACTTGGAACGCTTCATCCTTATGCTGACTTTTACTCGAAATAAGCAGTGAATGGATAGTGCCCCCTACAGAAGGCTCGTCATAATATGGCGGAGGCGCTAAGTCCCAGTTCAATTCCTTTCCCTGCTGGCGCAGCTCCTCGAGTGGTCCGATCATATTGGCTAAATATGAAACCCGCATCGCAAGTGTCCGGTCTTTCATGAAGCTGTCTTTATCATAGCTGTATTTTTTATCAGGACCAACAAATCCCGGAATATCGTAGGATTGCTTCAGCGTTGTAAATACCTGGGTCCACCCTGCTGACTGCAGTCCTTTACCGGTTTGCGGATCGATCAGCGATAACGGTAAACTACGTGCAACCTGAGCCGGTCCGCCCAGATCGATTCCTACATAGTTCACTCCATTATCCGAACGCGTCAATTGCCTGCCGAGGTCAAGAGCTTTCTCCCAAGTGAATCCTTCATCCGAAGGATAAGCGACACCAAACTTATCGAAAATATCTTTATTGTAATAAAGAATCGATAGATTAAACGAGAACGGCAGAGCCACAAGCTCGCCCTTGCTGGAATAGGATCGAATCGATTCGGTAAGAACCGGCTTGATTCGCTTCAGGTCGAAGTGGTGCTTCTCTATTAAAGTTTTTAAGTCCTCTACCGCTCCAAGCGTAGTGAACCGGTAGTAGGATCCGTCACTGGTATAAATGATATCAGGTACAGTTCCGGAAGTGAACAGCTCCTCCGGTGTCGTTGTAGCGGGAGGTTCGATACGCTTCAGAGTGATGTGGGGATACAGCTTTTTGA
This sequence comes from Paenibacillus periandrae, assembly GCF_022458865.1. GTDB lineage: Bacteria > Bacillota > Bacilli > Paenibacillales > NBRC-103111 > Paenibacillus_S > Paenibacillus_S periandrae. The sequence continues at coordinate 61,187 of NZ_JAJNMU010000010.1, forward strand.
CCGGTTGGACGAAAAATTTGTCAAACTCCGTATTGGTTAGCGTATTGCCGTATGTATAAAAAGTTAACGTGACAGGCGTCTTCTCCTGTCCCTTTGAGTCTGAGACTCCAGGTGCTTCTTGTTTAGCCTCCAGCCCTTCACGCTGCGCACAACCTACTATCGGCAGCGCAAGCAAAATCAAGGAAATGACTAAATTAATAATTGCCTTCATCATAGAGCCTCCCAGTATATGTTTTCTACGTCCATTGTGAAGATGTCTGCTGTCGCCGCCCTGTATGATGCACCGCCGCCAATAATCAGACCATCTATCGTCCTTTTCAGCTCCAGAAATACACGCATGTATTACCTATCCTCCCTTTGATTGAATCTCTGGCACCCATTTTTTCTACACAAAAAAGGAGACATCCTCATATGAAGGAAGTCTCCGGTGGACCGGTGCACGAAATGTATGGACGTTTATATCAAATAATAACATAGTTATCCAATCTGTCAACTATGATTTATTTGAATGAAGGAACAGAGGAATCCGGCATTACTTTATGCGTTGTGAGGGAATTGGGTATGTGGCTGCTACGCTTATACCACCACATCTCCATTCCCTCTTGAGCTTCCTCGCTACCTAATTCTATTTTAGCTTCGCCATCAATCGATCCGAATACCGCTTCAGCTGCTCCACCAGTATACGCTGATGCGGCTGGAGGCCAGCACCATCCTTGACACGTGTGGTCAGTGTGATTGGAACGCCTGACAGCTGAATGTTGTATTTGGCATCTACCGGATAATATTGACCTTCGATCCCCGAGGCGAGACCCACGTAGTCCTGAACATGCTCGGCCTTCTCTGGCTGCGTGTTCCAGTTCTCAGTTAGCCACACATATAAATTCGGATGATGATTAGCCATGATTCCGCTAAAACCTGCAGCTCCGAGCTTCAGTGATTCCAGCAAGGTTGCCGAGTTGGCATTAAATAGCTTCAGTCCGGTTCCCTTAAGCACCTCAAGCCGAGCCTTGATCTCAACGATATTGCAGCACGTATCCTTAAGAAACAAGAAACGCCCTGTCGAGACGCACCACTCCAGCAGTGCCGGGTTCATCAGTCTTTTATAAGGATAAGGGCATTCGTAAATCCCGAATTTGACATCGGGAACCGCCTGCAGAATACGCTCCGCATTAGCCTTCCATACCTCATCGGATTCGTGCTCTGCTGCCAAACGGTTGCTCAGCATGACGAAGGCCTCAATCCCTTCAGCCCATATTTGCTTAATCTCCTCAATCTGGTCTTCGATCGAATCTGAGGTATGCCCGGATGCAATAACCGGCACACGGCCGAAAGCCTGTCTGACGACAATCCGGGTCGCCTTCACGCGTTCCTCCAGACTCAGCTTGAACATCTCACTGGATTGGCATACGGCAAACAAACCATGTACGCCCTGCTCGATATACCAATCCACCAGCTGCTCCAAAGCAGGCTCATCCAATTGATTATTTTCTGTGAACGGCGTGAGCATCGTTGGCCATACGCCATTCGCAATCGTGTTCCCCATTTTGTATTCCCATCCTTTATTATTAAGGTTGTCTCATTGCTCCTTGAGCGTAGACTGTTAGTCGGCTGTTATCAGTTGATTCAACGCTACGGACAATCCGGCATAGTCGCCGACCTGCTCTTTCAGTCCTGCAGGCAGGATTCGGCACACGGACAACGAATGGGAGAGCGCTTCGCGCTGCAGCTCCTCTTGCATCACCCGTTCCAACAAAGGAAGCTGTCTGCCGTAAATACTGCCGATCACGATGACTTCGGGATTCAGGATATCCACAAGGATTGCCAAGCCGAGGCCTAATTGACAAGCTACCGTCTGAAAAATATCAACCGCATCCGCTTCCCCGCGCTGTGCCGCCTCACCGATAGCTTCCGCTGTAATCGCAGGTATAGCGCCAGGCTCAGCACAAAAGGAAGGAGTCCTTCCTTCCTTAAATAAACGTGCTGCTTCCATACGTCCAAGCTCAGCAATTCCCCCGCCACTACAATAGCCCTCAAAGGAGCCCGCTTTTCCATAACCGACAGGACCTGTTGGAGAGAGACGCATATGCCCAACTTCTCCAGCCATATCTGACGTTCCCGAATACAGCCTGCCATTCAGAATCAGACCGGCTCCCATCCCGGTGCCGAAGGTGAGAAAGATCATATTGCGGCTGCCCTGACCAGCACCCCATTTCCATTCTGCCAATGCACACGCGTTGGCATCATTTTGCAAGCCGACAGGCACGGCGAAGCGCTCGCGAAATGGAGTGACGATATCGACACGGGACCAGTCCGGCAAATTCGGCGGTGACAGAATGAGTCCCGCCTTGCTGTTCAATGGGCCGCCGCAGCTGATGCCTATCGCTTCGAGCTGCCCATGTCCAGCATTTGCTTGACCAGCCTCGGCAAGCAGTTCTTCCAGCTCGCTTAACAATCGGGCGATATTGGCCTCTGCGCCTGATAAAGTAGCAAAGCGGCGTTTGGCAATAATTTCGATCCGCTCGTCAGCCCTATCCCCCATAACTCCCAGACTTACCGCACATTTGGTGCCTCCAATATCGATACCGGCCAAAATACTCATGAGGGAAAAAACTCCTCCTCCAGCATGATGCACAAGGCATGGTAAATCGGCAAATGCCGTTCTTGAATATCCGGCGTCAGCTCCCATGGCACCCGAATGGTTACATCGCACAGCTCCGCCATCTGACCGCCTTGATTCCCTGTAAGACCGATGGTATGAAGACCCTGTACCTTAGCGACCTGGATTGCCCGGGCGACGTTCGCGGAATTGCCGGAGGTGCTCAGTCCAAGCAGCGTATCTCCTCGCTTGCCGTATCCGTAAACCTGCTGGGCAAAGATCATTTCCGCTGACACATCGTTGGCATAAGCGGTTATCAAGGCCGAATGACTGACCAAAGATATCGCAGGCAGTGCTCCCTGCAAATGATCGGCAAGGAAATCCCCAGCGTCGGGGAACTGCGTGAGAAATGAGCTTCTTGCCTCGTCTGACAAGTATCGCTTGGAACGAAAGCCTTTCATTAATTCGCCTACAATATGCTCACTGTCGGATGCGCTTCCGCCGTTACCGCACAGCAGCAGCTTGCCCCCTCCATGGAACGTTTGCTTCAACAGCTCAGCCGCTTTTTCCACATCAGGCAGACACACGACCAGCTCCGGGTATTTATCACACATTACATCAAGCACTGCACTCATTGGTATGCTCCTTTACATAAATAAAGTTAGCTCATTCACTTGACTTTGTTCAGCTTATTCACTTTACTCGGTTTCAGCCAATTCAACGAAATTGACCTCTTTCACTGCCAAGCCTGCATCATCGGGAACAAAAAATGTCTTGATTTCACATTTGCGGAACGCTGCGCTCCACTCACGCTGCAGCGCAGGCAGCTTGAACGCGGACTCGGTTTCCTGCCCCAGGGTCTCATAGCAGCGAACGATCCATCCGTCGCCATCCTCCGCACGCTTGAACGTCGTTGCCACAATAGCAGCCTCAGAAATGACAATACCCTCTGATATTTGCGGAAGCGGTCCTTCATGGTAAGTCTCCCATATGAGCAGCGGCGGAACATTAAGCTCATTTGCTTTTTGAACCAATCTGCCATCCTTCCAGCTGCCGGAGTGAGGTACGAGTGTATAACCGAATTCCTGTACACCTTGATCCATATATTCAACCTGTTCATCACGCTCGCTAAAATGATCGGCAAATATCGGACTGCGCACAACCGTCATTCGGATCTCGCTTCCCTGTACGTCATACGCATATTTGCAATCATTCAGCAGTCCCATTCCTCTAACCTGCTGCTCTTCACCATCCGCAGTATTCGGTACGAGACCGTATACATCCACCCATTGCTGGCCTGGCACCTCCTTGCCATTCGTCGGCCGCTCAATAAAGCCATAAGGAATTTCCGAGACAGACTGTGGCTGCTCCACATGAATAGGGAAGGACAGCTTCAGCATCTTGTGCTTTTCTCTCCAGTCCAGCTGTACACGAACCTGTATATCTGATGAATGATGGCCCAGACTGATATCCTGACGCAGCACAGAGTTGTTATAATAGCTCGTCACACGAAGTGTAACTCGCAGTGGCCCTTGCTCCAGCACCTTGATGTGCGCATCGCCAAAGCGGCCGATTTCATCCCGATATTGCACCAGATGATGTCCCCATGTATCGCTGTGGTGCTCGTCGATCACAATCGGCACAGCGCCCTTGCCGTTCAGCAGCTCTGTATTCGTCAACTTGTCGAGAATACTGCTGATGTAACCGGTATGAGCATCCACTTGCACACGGATCTGAGCATTTTCCAAGACATTGTTATCCACAAGAACCTCTCCTGCAAGTGGTGCCGCTGGAATGTCCTTATCGCGGTAGGTCCAATAAACACGATAGCCAAACGCAGGAACACGAGCCGTGATTAACGAGTCCCACTTGTCGTCTCTTCCATTTGTTCGTGAGGCGCGTACAGTCTGGATTGGAATCGGTATACCCGCTTCGTCAGTAACACTTGTCAGCTTCTTGTTCACTTTAACAAGCGTCTCGACTTCCCAGGACAAAGGGTTAAACACAACGATAGGTGCTCCCAAATCATCCTGCTCCCAGGTTTGCCAATCCTTATCCTTGCTCAGTGACTTGACCTCGGGCTTCATCGTATCGATTGCCCACGATATTTTTTGCAAAGCCGCATTCAGTGTTCTAGCACCAATGGCCAATGCTTCTCCGTGAAACTCTCTCACATCGTCAAAAGCTTCCTTGATGCTGCAGCCGCCCATAATATCATGGAACTGATTAAACATCACGTTCTCCCAAGCCAGGTTGAGCGGTGCCTTCGGATAGGGAAGCCCTAACAACACATTGGCGAAAGAAGAGAATTTTTCAGCGCTCAGCAATCGATGCTCAGCACGGCGATTGTTCGCTTTGGACTCGGAATGGGCAGAGTAGCAGCCGATAGCATGATGCTGCATTTCATCCTTGACAACAGGAATCGCCGGATTTTCCGTAACCATATCGGTAAAAAACTGATTCGGCGAGCTTAAAATAATTTGTTCACGGCCATGCTCCTCACGAATTTCATCGATCAGCTGCAGGTTAGCTACAGTCGGTCCGCCACCATGGTTACCCACTCCATAGAACGACATGTAGTCGTGACCTTTTTCTTTGGCAAGCCGCTGATGCTTGAGAATTTTGGCATCCTTGCCATGCCTGGTGAAATTGGCGTAGCTGTCTGACAAACGGAAGGTCATCACACGGCTGCCATCCTCGGACTCCCACCAAAACAAGTCATTTTCCAGATGCTTCTCATGCTCTTCAGGACGCATAAACAAATAATAGTCCATACCGCTTTGCTTTAAAATTTGCGGCATCATCCCGTGATGGCCAAACGAATCGACATTGTACCCGACGGTCGCCATGATTCCGAATTTTTCCTGGAAATAGCGTTGTCCATACAAGCTGTGACGCGCAAAGGATTCACCTGACGGCAAGTTGCAATCCGGCTGGATCCACCAGCCTCCGGTTATGACCCAGCGCCCTTCAGCAATCCGCTCGCGGATTTCTGCGAACATATCAGGAGCATTTTCCTCTACCCATTGATAGTAGGCGGCGCAAGCACACGTAAACACAAACTCGGGAAATTCGTTCAAGCGATCCAGAGCAGAGCGGAACGTTGCCTTGATTTCCGCATAACCCTCCTGCCACTGCCATAACCAAACCGGGTCGAGATGGGCATTACCAATAAGATGAACCTTCGTATTTTCCGACATATCCACTGCTCCTTTAAAATAGTTTTTTTACTCGTGATTAACTAACCTTTTACCGCTCCCAGCATAGCGCCCTGTATGAAATACTTTTGAACAAACGGGTACACCAGCAAAATCGGTAAAATGACTACGAAAACGACGGCATACTTAATATTTTGAGCCATCATCGTAATGCCTTCGGCAGAGCCTGTTTCTGTTGCTTGTGAAGTAAGCTCGCCCTGAACGACAATGTTCCACACAAGAATTTGCAACGGGAACATTGATTTATCGTTCAAATAAATCAAAGCCGGGAAGAAGCTGTTCCAGTGCGCCACCGCATAAAAGATAAACATCGTCGCCATAACCGGCAGCGATAACGGCAGCACAATTTTCCATAATACTTTTAATTCTCCAGCACCATCCACCGTAGCCGACTCATACAGGGCTTCCGGTATTTCCTCAAAGAAGGTTCGCATTAAAATCATGTTGAACACATTGACCGCTGTCGGAATCAGCAGCGCCCATATCGTATTCACCATGCCGAGCGAATGAACGACCGTATACCTTGGAATTAATCCGCCATCGAAAAACATCGTAAATACTACGAAAAAGGCAAACAGCGATCTTCCGTATAAATACCTTTTCGAGAGCGGATATGCGCATAGCGTCGTCATCATTAAATTGACAATGACACCAAGCGTGGTGTACAGCAGCGTGTTTGTATAGGAACGCAGAATGGCCGGATCATCCATAACAAATAAAAATACATCACCCCTCTGCACCGCAATACCCGAGCTTACGGACACAATTGCCATATAGTAGAGGGGATAGATCGTAACAATGATTAAAACCAGCGTGAGCAGTACATTCACAATGTCAAAGGGACTTATTTTGTTAAGTCTCATCCCGTTGTTGTCCTCCTCAAGGATCATTTAAAATAAACTGGCACCCTGTATCTTTTTGGCAGCCTGATTCACTACAACAATCAATGCAAGCGAGATGACGGATTGAAAAATGCCCACAGCTGCGGCAAAGCTGAAATCATCCGGTAAAACTTGTTGAAAAACATATCAAAGTCAGCCATCTCCTGGCTCGTATAAACCTTGACCGTGTCCGTGTACATAAAAATATGATCAATGAAAGAGCTGATCGTATTCCGATTTCCCGTAATCGCTCTTACAATTAATTGCATGCTCAATTTTTCTTCGTTGTTCATCTGCATATAAGGCTTTAAATTTTGTTCGATAATCGGGTTTGAAAATAAATTATTGTTGGTCAATTGCGCACTGCGCAAATAAATATCAACCGTTTGTGAAGAAAACTTCAAATTATCGGTCAGCTTCTGCGAAACATCCATTTTTACAACTTGATCAACATTAAAATACACGATCAAACCTATGATCATGATAGGAATCAATGAGGAAAGAAAGTACATCAAAATTTTGGTAAATAACTTGTTCGCCGGGAATAGCTGCTTCAATGGATGACCTTTAATCTCTGTATCGCCCTTGTTAAAAACATGGACCGGGCATGAGTATGCTTCCTTATGCCCGAATCCCATTATGTTGCCTGTTTAGAAGTCCGGTGATTAAGTCTCGCTGCGCGGCCAAATATCCTTCCGGAGTAGTGCTTACGAAGCCAGTTTGCTTTAGCAAACTCTCAGCTGTTGAAATCGTGAAATTGGATGAGAATAAACGGTTTATTCGCGATTTCAAAGGCGACGCTTACGCTTCTCCAGGATCATTTGGCCGCTTCGCTCGTCCTTCACCGGACTTCTAAACTTCGCTGTGATCCCAGCGGTCCAATATTTCTTGCGGAGATGCCGTCCCGGTCTCCCCGCACTTCCTCACTGTAACCGCTGCCGCCAGATGTGCGAATGCTGCTGCTTCAGGTCCTGTGCATCCGGTTCCCCAAGCGGATAAAAAAGCGGCCGTGAATGAATCGCCTGCGCCCACAATATCAATAGGAGGCGGCACTGGCCGTGTCGGCACCAGCATCATCTCATTATTCTCGAACCATACCGCTCCCTTTTCCCCCAAGGTGATGCAGCAAGGAGCACCGGCCTGCTTGCTCAGCTGCAGACCTGCTTTCAATATATCACTTTCTGTGGTCTGTTGATGTTTGGAGCTTCCACTATACCAACGCAATGCCTCCAGCTCGTTCGGCTTAAGCACGACATGCTTGAATGTTCCAATCCGATCTCGGCTGTCTACAACGATTCTTTTTCCGTGACTTGCCCAGTAGCTCAGCCGTTCGCGGACGATAGAACCGACCACACCATACTCCAACTGGTCGGTTACGCTGATGACATCGACTTTCTCCGCCATCCGGTCCAACTGCTGGACAACCCTGTGCCCGGCAGCGTCCGACAAACCTTCCTGATTGATAAAATCTATCCGCGGCGCCTCCTGTCGCACCTCCTGCAAGCCGTGCAGCATAACCTTGCAGTAGGCGGGAGTGACTCGCCCCGCTTCCACCTGCACAAACGCATCATCGATACCACGTGAGCGTAAAGCCTCCTTCAGCAGATGTCCGCGCCAGTCGTCGCCTGCAATCGAGCAGAAGCTGACCTCTTCACAGCCAAGCGCTTTGAAATTAACCGCTGCATTGCCGGCCGCTCCGGGAGCGAAGCGCTCCCCAACAACCGGTACATTATAGTGCGGCGTCTCTCTGGACAATTCGCTGGCCGTCATATCGGCATGCCAATACATATCGAGGCAGCCATCTCCGATCACACCGACCTTTAAGCGGGATATGCGCTGCAAAATATCGGTTACCTGCTCCCTTGCCAGTCCGCCAAATTGCCGGATCGAAGCCAGGTTCATCGATTCGTCACTGCGCATGAGAGTGTCTCCCTTCCTGGTCCTCCGACTGCGCTGCCAGAACGATGCGGAACGTTTTCAGTTCAAATGGATTGAAGAAAGCTCCGAACCCATGCTCGCCATGCTCAACAGGAACAGCCTCTTGTTCAAGAAGATTGACCTCTTCGGCCTCGTCAACTTTGTAATGCGTAGTAAAGGAGACCTCGCCGCGTTTACCCGCGTATTCATAGCAGCGGACGATCCAGCTGTCCGAATCCTCGGCTTTCTTGACGGTATCAATCATAACGTGATCGCCGCTCACTCCGATAAAGCTTAACTGCGCTGGCAGTGTCTGCGATTGTGGACGGCTTGATTGAGCTGGTACTTCCGAAACCACGACAGGCACATTCAACCGATAGGCCTGTTCTACCGTACCCGCGGCGAACCAATCGCCATCATGTGGAAGCAACGAGTACGTGAAGGTATGCTCACCCTTATCGCATTCAGGATCAGGTTTATTGGATGATTTAATTAACGTGAGTCTCATCGCATGATCCTTTATGTCATGGCCGTATTTGCAATCGTTTAATAGACTAACGCCGAATCCACGTTCGGAAAGATCCACCCATTTATGTGCGCACGTCTCAAACCGCGCATAATCCCAGCTCGTATTCCAATGAGTCGGACGCTGTACGTGTCCAAATTGAATTTCATAAGTCGCCGCAGCTGCACGAACGCATACCGGGAAGGCCACTTTCAATAGAGTCTCACGCTCGTGCCAATCGACCCAGGTGGAGAAATCAATCCGCGGGTGATGTGCATGCACAATCAGCTCCTGACGGATGACCGTCCTGCCATATGACCATTCAAATTGAGCAACGGCGCGCAGTGGACCTTTCTCCAGCCAGACCACTGATTGCAATTCTGTAACATGACGGACCTTTTCCAAATAAAAAATATCGATTTCCCAATTATCATGATAAGCTGGCTTATCCTCGTGCACATCAAAGCGGTTGCCTGTCTCTCCCGCTGCAAGCACTTCACGATTTGAGCGTTTATCGAATAAACGGCTAAGCTGGCCAAACTCATTCCATTCCATATCATAAAATGGAGTCGACACTCCATTCTCTGTGAAGGAGAATGGTGAAGGTTGCATAACCTCTAGTTCTTCAGAAGTCAGCAAAGCTGGTATTTCCTGCAGCTTTGCTGCATCCAGATTGACGGTTCCAGTTGTATCTGTCGAAGCTGCTGCTTCCAGTCCTGCATTCGACTCCATATGAATCGTTGTGTAGCCCATCGCAGGAATATCGTTGACCAGCAGCAGCAGGCGATCACCTGCTCCATCAGCATCAAATCCACGAATCCGTTCAGCGGCAAGTACACGGCCTTCAGCATCTACCCACTGCTGTCCTTCATAGTCTTCCTTCCAGGATAAATCTACCAGCTCGCTGCGCGTCCATGGCAAGGAGTTGAATATCATCCAGCCCTGGCCTTCCAAGGATACGCATGAGGTTAACAGACTCAACCCATCCGTAAGTGCTCCCTGAGCCAGCCGCTCCGACTCCGCATACTCAATACGACAATCCTCGTAAACCTCTGTAATGGAGGAACCCGGCAAAATATCATGGAACTGATTGCGCAGCACAATTTTCCAGCTGTCATACAGCTGCTTTTGCGGATAGCTGGAATAACCGGTGAGCGGACTGTTAAAGATCGATACAATCTCGGCATCACGCAGCAAAAATTCCATGTGGCGATTCATCTTTTTCACATAGGCCTGTGAGGTATAGGTGCCGCGATGCAGCTCCAAATACAGCTCCCCGTCCCAATGGTGAACGTAGCGGTCTGTTTGCTCTACCGTTTGCTCCAGCTTGTTAAAAAATTCGTCGGCCCGACCTGTTGTCGCCCTCGGCAAGCCCGGCATATTTTCCAGTCTTCTGCGCATTTCCAGCATCGTACGTGTCGGTCCACCGCCACCGTCTCCCCAACCATAGGATAACAGCAGCTCGGAATCGTTGACTTCCTTATCACGGTAATTGTTCCAGATCCCGCTTAATGTAGCAGGCAGCACCTGACCGTTGTAGGTATAGAAGCGGGTGAATGTGCTCTCAGGAATATCAGGGTCCGGTGTCGTAATATAATGCGTCAACACCTCTGTCCCATCAATTCCGCGCCAATAAAAGGTATCGTGCGGAAAGCGGTTATATACATTCCAGCTGATTTTGGACGTCATAAAATGGCGCAGCCCGCTCTTCTGTAAAATTTGCGGCAGTGCCCAGCTGTACCCGAACACATCGGGCAGCCATAAATATTCGCATTTCACACCAAAGGTATGCTCAAAGTAGCGTATGCCATACAGAAGCTGGCGGACAAGCGACTCCCCGGAAGGAATGTTGCAGTCCGACTCCAGCCACATGGCACCTCCAGCCTCCCAGCGTCCTTCCTGAACACGCTCTTTAATTTTGGCAAAAACCTCAGGGTAATCCTGCTGGATGTACTCATACAGCTGCGGCTGCGTTTGTAAAAATACATATTCCGGGAACTGCTCCATCAAGCGCAGCACCGTCGAGAAGGAACGAACTGCTTTCTCCCGCGTATGCTTCAATCGCCACAGCCAGGCCACATCGATATGCGTATGACCGATGCAGCGAACAGTTAGAGGCTGGTAGGTGGGCAGCTTCGCCAGCTCATCCTTCAGTTTTTGATTAGCCTCCTTAACACTTGCGTAGAAAACCTCATCTCCAGGAACCCTCCAATTCAGCAGAAGAAAAGCACGGTCAAGCGCTTTCACCAACGCCTGTCGTTCCCAGCGATTTTCCTCCAATACCTGAATCGTATGATACACAGCAAACGCAGTATGATACAAGTCGTCCGTTTCCGTTTCGAGCACAGCAAATGCGGACGTCCGGATCTGATGCTCCTGCACGGTTTTCGTACCATCGGCTCCGCTTAATCCGCTCCATACTTTAAACAACAGCTCCACCTTTTGCCCCCTGTACGATTCGGGGAACCAGACCTCCGTATGATTGCTGCCCACGCCCTGATAAGGCTCTCCGTTCACATAGAGCAGTGATTCGAAGCCCAGGGTATGGCCGGAGCCTGTTTTGCCAAAATCGAACAAACCAACAATTTGTCTGTCCGTCCATTCCGCAGGGATCGTTGCTTCGGTTTTCAACCAAGCGGTCAAATCCCAGCCTTTCCATCTGTCGCCAACAGCAATACGGTCCCAGGCTGCATCCTCTGGCGGCTTCGCGGCAATTTCTGCCTCCTTATCGATCCAGAACAAGTAGGAAGGCAGCTCGCGGTGATCGATATAACGGTGCCCCTTCAGCTCCTCAATACGCTTTGCTAATTTATCCAATGTTAAAAACATGTATAATCCCCCTCAAGGTTTTTGTAAGAAAACTTACTTCGAAAGCTTCTACTTTGTTTTGGTAAGAAAACTTGCTTCGTAGGCTTTACCTTTGTTCTCGTAAGAAAATTCGCTTCCTCAGTCCGGCACCTATGTACCCTTTAGCTGTCCAATCCCAACCATTGCTTCCATTTCGTCATGTCCGTGAAATCCCCCGCTATCCAGTCCGCTCCTGCAGCCTGCAGTCTTTCCAGCTTGATTGGATTCAGTCCCTCACGCTTGTCTTCGTCACTAGCCAGCCCAAGCGCCAACGCACCATTTTCCTTAGCCAATCTGATCTCTACTTTGCCATCTCCAATGACCGCAAGCCCTTCACTATCGAACTGCTCGTGCCCCAGCAGATCCCTGATGACCTTCTCCTTGGAGCAGTCCGCACGTCCAACCGGAGCACCGGCAATTTCTTTGAAATACGTTCTGACGCCAAGCACCTCAGCCTCATGAACCACATCGGGATGGTCGGTTCCACTAGCGATGTACATCGGGATTCCATGCTGCTGCAGCAGCTCAAGCATACGTTCCGAACCCTTTATCAAAAAATCCGATGGTTGATACTGCCCCGTCTCTAAGCCCCTGATCCGCTCATTCACCTGGAGCAGCAGACGCCTGTTGTATTCCGCTTTATACTCCCATTCTCCAAGTATTTCCGTATTCCAGCCCTTTTCCTTTACCTTTTCGGTCAACCAGCGCATCTGGAAAATAGTTTGAATCCCTGTGGATTGATCAATGTAATCGATAATTTCCTCATTCAGCTTCTCAGCTTCCTCAGCTGTCAGCTGGTGATCGCCTGCAATCTTTTCCGTAAAAAGAGGAATCATGACTTCCTCCCAACCTGCCCTGAGTGTTGATAATGTACCGTCAAAATCGAACAGCACCGCTTTAATCCGAACTGCCTGCTTCTCACTTGTCATTCGAGCCTGTCTCCTTCTATCTGGATAATAATGGATAATATCTTTTTCTATGAAACATTGAGTAGCGAATTTTCCAATGGATCAACTATTGGCTTCAGCTGCTTCAATCGCTTTCCAGATGGCCGGAATGGTTTCCTGATGCAAGCCTTCAAAATGAAATCCTTTCCCCCCAAGACTGGTGGGGCGATGGACGATATTTTTGCGCGGACGGTAGTAATACTCCCAATCGGCATAACCGACTTTAAGTGAATAATCACCAAGCCGGATAATGTCAAAGTTAGCGGTCGTAATCTGATTCACAGGATATTGCAAATTTCTCGCGATCGACAGTGCCTTCAAAAATACCTCAGGCCCCGTAACCGATGAGCCAAAGTTCATGAACACCCCGCCCTCCAGATGCGCAACTGTGTGACAATACGATTGAAAATCATAGCCGCTGGCACCGGCCTGAATGCTCAAATTCGATTTCGGGTGCAGTTGAATATCATCAGTACCTATGGTGATATGACATGTATAAGGAATATCGTATCGGGCACATGCCCCAAGCAGGCTCTCTTCGAGATAAGGAAGCTTGTGCGGATACTTACAGCTGTAATCGATCAAACTTTCACCATAACCACGTTTGGATGTATGGCCATCCTCAAGTGCCTGATGGATCAAATCTCCTGCCTCCTGCCACATGCCGAGCTTTCCTTCGCGTAAATAACCATCCTCCCGCTCTTCTGCCTGCCCGCTTATTGCAAGCTCTACATCCTGAAAGCAGGCGGCTCCATTCACAGCCAGATGGCTAATGAAACCTCGCCGGATCAGATCGATCAGCAAACGGTTAACACCGCTGCCTATCATATTGCCTCCAATGGAGACGAGAATTCGATTGTTGTGCGCTCTGGCTAGCAGCAGCCGCTGCATGAATTCGTCAAAATGCGGAGATTGCCATGGCTGCTGCGAAACAGCATGCTTCGAGCCCGTTTTGCCAGCTGCGCTTGCTGATGGATCAACCAAATCCTTCACATGCAGCCTGCTGACTCTTGTGCCGATTGGATAAAGGACGGTTTTATTTCCATTGGTTGATGCGGATTTGTTACCTGGATTGACCTCACTCTTGTCAGCCGTTGGTGGGAATTCAATCCCAAGCTCCTGCTTTTTCCTCAAAAGACTGTGAAACAACGCCGGGATCGTCTGCTGATGCAGCCCGTGAAATAAATAACCTTTCCCGCCAAGCTCACTGAACCTGTCGATAAACACACGACGCGGACGATAATGGTAATCTGGGTCAGTAGGTTCCGGCTTATCATCTGCAGCCACAGGTACAATATCGAAGTTGGCCGCGATCATATCATGCATCGGCAGACCTTTGTTACGGGCAAGTGATAATCCTTTAAGAAAAATTTCCGGTCCAGATATCGCCGATCCGAAATTAAGAAATACACCTCCGTCACTCATCTCCGCAACGGACCTGCACATGCGGTCAAAATCCACACCGGAAGCCTTTCCCAAAGCTGCAAAATCAACGATGGGATGCTGGTGAATAATATCGGTTCCAATGGAGATATGGCATGTATAGGGGACGCCATACTTCTGGCACTGCACGAACACGCAGTCATCGTAATACGGGAACTTATCCGGATTCGCTGACAAATACTTGTATAGACTGGCACCGTAGCCCAAGCCTTGCTCTGCTCCCTGTTGGATCGCTTCATTCATATAGCGACCGGTTTCCTCCCACATCCCAAAAGAGCCGTCCTCAATAGAGCGGGCTACGTCCTCGGAGGTTTCACCGAGAAAGGCCAGCTCAAAATCATGAATGCTGGTAGCCCCATTACCGGAAACATGCGTCACGAAGCCGTGCCTGACCAGCTCGATGATATATCGAGACAAACCGTTTTTAATGACATGTGCGCCCATCGACCAGATCACGGGTTTGCCAGCCAGACGTTTTTCAAGGATATGCTCGATCAGCTGCTGAAATTCAGGAGCCTCTGTGGCCGTTAAAGCTTCAGCTTGATCTTCATAAGGACGGGCCATGTTGGTGATCGTGACCAGATTCGTCCGTGAATACACGGAATTTGTTTTAATGCCTTCAAAAGATAATCGTTGTGTGTGTGCCACTTGGTTCCTCCTTAGAGTTTTGCGTATGCAAAACTAGCTTCGTAAGCGTTAACTTTAGAGTTTTGCGTTAGCAAAACATAAGCTGATAAGTACGGCGAATAAGTCCCGCTGCGTGACCGAAGTATTCCTCCGAGATGATGCTTACGAAGCCAGTTTGCTTAAGCAAACTCTCAGCTGTTGTTTCCAGATTTATTCTATAAAAATATAGCGGTAAAATTCCGGAAACAAAGGCACCGCTCCGCTATCTCCAGAACACCACGGTCACTCCGCTATTTATTCGCCGCACTTATTTATAAGTTTGCATACGCAAAACTTATTTCGTCACAGAAATTGCCTCGATCTCCAGCCAGGAAGAAATGCTCCCCCCGGCGGGGATTTCCAGCGCGTATCCTTGCTCAGCTGCTTCACTCAATGTCAATTTAGGTGGTATATTGAACATTTCCAGTCCAATATTATAATCCCGGCCAAAAAAGGGAGCATCGCGGTCAGCCATGAAATTTTGCCAATACCACAAATACGGCCATACCTCGCCATCCCAGCGAACCTCAAGCGCTACCTCTTTTAGTGGATGAGTCACACGATATTGATAAGCTGCCAATTTAATGTACAGCAAGTCCCTTACGGTACCTGGAGCAGGCATGATCGATAAATCTGTAGCAGCCCCATCTTTTATCAAATACGGCCATTCCCAGCTTTCACCGGTGATCGGGTCGCATATTTGTGCGCCTTCTCCGAGGGAAATTACCGCTTCCCTATCAACAAACGGAGCACCGTAGGCTAAGTGATGCCCCCAGTTCGCCTCTACCGATGCTGCTGGTGACAAGTTGTACAGTGTCTCCTCGACTCTCACCGTCCCACTTCCTGAGGTGAGCGTTATCCGCTTTTCCACACGTAAAGGCAGAGAACGAATAGAGTTGGTCAGCACAACCTGAATTTCGTCAGGTTCGTCCTTTATTATGCGGTAGTCCCATGGCGTCACGGCCGACTCTCCACGGTGCACGGTTGCACCCCGATATTGCGATGTATAGCTCACCTCCGGCAGCATTTCCTGCCACCCGCCCATATAGCTGCTTTGATAATCCGAATATAATGCGTTAGCGCGAACCAGGCCCTGCCCCGATATCCAGATAAAATCGGTATCTGTTGGTTTATGCAGCCAACGAATAGGCTCCGCCCCTTTATCCAACAGCAAATGTATAAGCAGCTTGTCATTTTCCAGCAGCAGCGAACGGTAGCCTTTGTATTGAATGTCGTCAACAATCCGACAGCCTTCATTACGAAGCGATCGATACAGTAAATCGGCCATTCTGCACCTCTTTTTATATTTACTTAATTATTAAGTTAATTATTCAAAAAAAATTTGGTCCGCCCCCTGTCCAGAGCGGACAGGGATTAGCTATCTTGTAGCGACAACAAGCGAACAGGCTCAGATAACAGGAACCCCAGCATTAAGGCAGCAGCACCAACCGCACTTTGAGAAGTTCCAAAGGTAGCTGGCTCTATTCTCAAGCGGTCTTTGGCAAAAGCATACAGTCTCGACTGCAAACGCGGCTTCAATTGCTCCAAATGCTCTGCCAGCAGCGGAAACAATCTGCCTCCGAGTAAAATGAGCTCGGGATCGTACAGATTCTGAACATTGACCAAGGCTGCCTCCAAATAAGCAAGCGTCTCGTCGATACACCGAAGGGCTTCAGGCTCCCCCTGCTGTATGGCTGTCTGCAGCTCCGCAAGCGTGCTGCCCTGCGACCAACGGTTCAGAATGCCCGGAATGGAACCAACTGTTTCCCAACAACCGCGGTTGCCGCAATCACACATTTTACCATCCAGCACAATCGTCATATGGCCAACCTGACCGCATAGTCCATTCGTTCCGCGAACGATTTTACCATCGGTAACTACCCCGCCGCCAATCCCGATTCCCATTGTAATGGAAACGAGATTTTGCACACTTTTTCCAAGACCATACCAGCGTTCAGCCATTGCCGAGGTTCTGGCATCATCCTCAATCAGTGTGACAAGATCAAATTGCTGCTCCAGCCTCTGCTTCAGCGGATAGCCCTTCCAGCCGGGAAAATTGGGTGGTGCAAGGAGCGACCCACTGTCATAATGAATCGGTCCCGGAATGCCTACTCCCAATCCAAGGATTTTTTCGCCAGAAGCTTCAATCTCCTGCTTGACTGTCGTTAGAGTCGGCGTGATGACCTGAAAATAGGCTTCCGGCCCTTGAACGCCATTCATCTCTCGTTCAATGGATTGCAGGATGGTTCCATTCAGATCCATCACTATGATTTCAAAGCTGGTGCGTCCGATATCCAACCCGATAATGCGGTAAAAGCGCGGGTCAAAACCGAGCATAACCCGTCTGCGCCCGACATTCCCCGAAATGGCTTCATTTTCCCGCAAAATCCCCAATTGTATCAAATCATGTGTAAGATTGGTGATTGTACCTGAAGTCAGCCCCGTTAGCTCGACCAATTCCACACGTGAAATTTGACGATATTCCCAAATCCGTTCAAGGATCTCTGACATATTTTTTTGTTTAACCTGCTGCAAATAAATCATTTTGTTAGAGATACTCGCTCATTCCTTTAATTTTCTTAATCATTTAGTTAATTCACATTATACATGTGGTACCTGTATTTTGTAAATCCCCAATTATAAGCATCATACCGCATATAGCAGTGGAAGTCACCTTAAGCTATCCATCTCGAAGAACGTTGACATCACTAAAAAACGATGCTATATTTAATTTCGAGTATTACACTGTGAATAATATGTTTATATTTGCTACCGGATCACCGGAGACTGGCCTAATGGCTGAAGTCTTCGGTTTTTTTGTTGTCCAGCAGTCTTACTTCTTCAAGTTGAAAAGGGGAAACCGCGATGAATACCACAATAAGCCAACTACAGCAGCACCGCTCCATCCGTAAGTATAAACCAGATGTATTGACCGATGAACAGCTCCAAGCCATTATCCAGTCCGCGCAAAGTGCTCCAACCTCCAGCAATATGCAGGCATATAGTGTCATTGCAGTAACGAACCCCGAAATCAAGAGCGAGCTTGCTAAATTGGCTGCCAATCAGTCGTATATTGAGGAATGTCCTGTATTCCTGGTCTGGTGCGCCGATTTGTACCGCCTTCAATATGCCACCGCCTCAGTAGAAGACATTCAAATACCGACCACTACTGAAATTTTCATTATCGCTACGGTTGATGCCGCACTGGCAGCCCAAAATGCTACACTTGCAGCCGAATCACTTGGACTCGGGGCCGTCTATATCGGAGGGATTCGCGACAATATTCGCAAGGTGTCCGAGCTTCTACGGTTGCCTAAGCTGGTTTATCCGATTTTTGGCATGTGTGTCGGTTATCCGGATCAAGAGCCGACCTCCCGTCCCCGTCTACCTGTAGAAACGATCCTTCATCGGGAGCATTACTCCACCGACCATTACGACGAAGGCATAGAACAGTATAATCAGTCCTTACAGGCTTTTATGGCAACTCGCGTAGGTGGCAATCGGGACACGAACTGGTCCAAAGAAATGGCTAAACGTCTGAAATCCCGAAAACGCGATGATGTCACGGAATTCCTCCACGATCAGGGATTTAAATTAAATTAAAACTCAGTTAATGCTTACGATGCCAGTTTTGCATTCGCAAAACTCAGTTAATGCTTACGATGCCAGTTTTGCATTCGCAAAACTTTTAGGGGGCCCCCATGCTTGATTTGATTATTATTGGTGCGGGTCCTTATGGGATTTCCTTGGCAGCTCACGCTTCCGCTCATGGCTTGACTTACAAATTGCTGGGATATCCCATGCATTTTTGGAAAAACCAAATGCCGCAGGAAATGTTTATTCGTACCAATCCGATTTCCATAGGACTTTCCGATCCACAAAACGTGTATACGCTGGAACGTTTTTCAGAAGAAACCGGGGTCGAGATTACGACTCCGCTGCCCCGCCCTGTTTTTGTTCATTATGCCATGTGGTTTGCTGATAAAACAAATGTCGTATTTACGCCCGAGTATGTATCCCTTCTGCAGCGGATTGAAGCCAGTAAAGACGGATATTCGGTCATCACCGAATCCGGTCAAATGTACTCCGCACATAACGTTATCGTGGCAACAGGTCTGCAGCACTACGCTTACATTCCCGAGGTATTCGCAGGTATTTCCTCTGACCTCGTGTCCCATACATTTGGCTACAGCAGCTTCAGCTCATTTACTGGGAAAAAGGTTGCTGTAATCGGAAGCGGACAAAGCGCTTGGGAAGCAGCAGCCCTGCTGCATCTCGCAGACAGCGAATGCGAATTGCTTTATCGGCGTGAAACTCCGAACTATAGTGTCAAAGCTGCTACTGGTATCGAATTAATTGAGCTGGCCAATACCTTTTACGACTTGCCGCTGGAGCAAAAGCAAGCACGTTGGGCAAAACCAGCCGGCAGCATTGCCAATTTCCTGCGTCCTTATGTCGAGGGCAAAATACGAGAGACGGCTCATGTATCCGTTGAGCAGGCAGCTGTGACCGCTGACGGCAAGCTGTTTCTTAACCTAACCAATGGTGAGCATCGTATCGTCGACCATGTGCTGGCCGCTACCGGATTCCAAATTCAATTGGAACGTGTCCCATTCATTGATCAACATTTGCTGCAGCAAATTAAGCGTGAAGAAGCTGGATATGATCAATACCCTCTGCTAGATGTCCATTTCCAAAGCAGCCTTCCCGGGCTTTATTTTGCAGGTCCGCTCTCCTCCCACACACATGGCCCCGCATTCCGATTTATCGCCGGATTAAACAAGGCCTGCAAATCGATTATTCCAGAGATTAGTCGAGTACAGACTGTCGTGTAAGAAAACCTCTATCGAAGCCTTTCTAAGATGAGCGACTGCGGTTCAGAGGTAGGTTTTCTTAAAACATAAGAATTCTTCAGCTCCGCTGAAAACTTATAAATTCTTATGTTTTAAACAAAATCCCCCACCAATGCCACGATATCGTGGTTATGGTGGGGGATTGTTATTTGTACGATGTACGCTGTGCTTCCCAGCCCTAGTAGACCGCTTAATTCGTAACTGCGTGACGCAGATTAACAGGACGAGCCAGTCCCAGGTTCTCACGAAGGGTTGTGCCTTCATAAGCTGTACGGAACAATCCGCGATTTTGCAGCTCCGGGATCACCTTATCGACGAATATCTCAAGTCCGCTCGGGAATATCGGCGGCATCAGGTTAAAGCCATCTGCGCCCCGCTCTTTAAACCAATGCTCAATCACATCTGCAAGCTGAAGTGGCGTGCCAGTAAAGGTAAGATGTCCCCGGGCACCAGCCAGTTGCATAATAAGCTCACGAAAAGTAGGCTGTTCTGTATTAATCTGGTCGATCAGCAGCTGGTGCCGACTTTTCATACCTTGAATCGTTTCAGCACTGCGTGCACCTTCTATAGAAGGAATCCTGCTGTCGGGCGAATATCCGCTAAAGTCGATCCCGAGCCTTTCGGAAAGCCGCTGAATCGCTCCCTTCCAATCGGTCAGCTCAAACAGCTCATTTTCAATATCTCTCGCTTCTGCAACCGTATCGGCAATAATCGGGCTAAGTCCCGGCAAAATTTGCAGCTGCTCCGGGGTACGTCCATATTTGGCTAATCTTGCTTTGACATCGCGATAGAAATCCTGTGCACCTGTTAACGATTGCTGTGCCGTGAAGATCACTTCCGCCGTTTTGGCTGCAAGCTCCTTGCCGCTGTCTGAGGAACCGGCCTGCACCAGCACAGGATGCCCCTGAGGTCCACGTGGAATATTAAGCGGCCCCTTGACCGAATAGCTGCTTCCTTTAAAGTCAATTTCATGGACTTTACTGCTATCGATCTGGATTCCTGCTTGCTTGTCATATACGAGAGCATCATCCTCCCAGCTATCCCATAGCTGCTTGACAACCTCCACGAACTCCTCGGCATTTTCATAGCGCTTGGCATGCTCCGGGTGTTCGTCCAGTCCGAAGTTATGTGCATCCGAGCCACCGCCGGTTACAATGTTCCAGGCAGCTCTGCCACCGCTCAGGTGATCCAGGGAGACGAATTTACGTGCTACATGAAAGGGCTCATTGTAGGTCGTGTTGACCGTTGCAATCAGGCCGATATGCTCGGTTACCGTAGCCAAGCCCGAGAGCAAGGTGAACGGCTCAAAGCGTCTCCAGGTGCCCGAATAATTATCGGAAATAAACAGGGAATCCAGCAGACCACGCTCGGCCGTTTGGGCCAAATGCTTATAAAAGTTCACATCCAGCGTGCGCTCCGGCTGGGCAAGCGGATGTCTCCAGGCTGCCTCATGGTGTCCTGCCATAAATAGAAATAAATTAATATGCAGCTTCCGGTCTGTCTCACTCATGAATAAACACCTCGTTTTTTAAGATGAATTCGAGAGAGTACAGCTCAACCCATCATGGCACTGCACTCCCTCCAGCAGAACTATTGATTCTTTTGCAATCGCTCGACTTCTTTATCAATGCTTTCCGATGCTTTACGGATGGCTGTATTGACGTCGGTACCCTTGGCAATACTTGCCGCCGCTTCCGTTACAAATTTATTAATATCAAGCTCAAACTGGTGCGAGGTATGCTCCTGAATCGGCTTGACGGCAAATACGTTTTGCACCTTTTTGCCTTTAAGCACTGGAAGATCGGCTCCGTATTCTTTTTCCAATTCCGGATTAATGATCGAAGGTACTCTGCCGTTACGAGACAAGATCCTTTGCGTATCATCGGACAAAATATGCGCAATCGCCTGGAATGCTTCATCCTTATGTGTGCTCTTCGTAAAAACGGACAGTGTATGGTTTTGCGCCTCACGCGACTTGCCCAGCTGATCGCTGAATGTAGGCACAGGGGCGATATCCCAGTTCACTTCAAGTCCCTGCTGGCGAAGCTCCTCAAGCGGCCCTACCATATTGGCCAGCCAAGTAGGCCTCATCGCCAGATTGCGGTCCTTCATAAACTCATCGCGTCCGTACACATATTTATCAGCTTTTCCGATATAACCGGGTATCTCATAATTTTGCTTGGCGACGTTGAATACACGAACCCAATCCGGTGTGCTTAGTAACGATTTACCTGTCTTGGGATCAATAACGGGCAGTGCCAAATTTTTGGCAATCCCGATTGGACCCTCGGCATCAATACCTATGTAGTTCACGCCATTCTCCGTACGCGTCAGCTGACGTCCCAGCTCCAATGCCTGCTCCCAGGTCATCTGGGTATCGGACGGGTAAGGAACGCCGAACTTATCGAAAATATCTTTATTGTAGTAAAGAATATGTTGATTGGAGTTAAACGGAAGCTCCAGCAGCTCGCCTTTATTCGACAATTCCTTGGCATAGCTCAACATCTCCGGCTTAATTCGGGTAAGATCAAAATTATACTTTTTTACATACTCATTCAAATCCAGCAGTACGCCCAAGCTAATAACTTTTCGGTGTGAGCTGGAGCTGGAATAAATGATATCGGGTATTTGCCCGGAGGAGAAGAAATCTTCCGGTGTTGTGCCTGTAGGCGGCTCGATCCGTTCCACCTTAATATTCGGAAACTTTTTATTAACCGGATCGGCAATAAATGTTTTGAATTCGGTATTCGTGAACGTACCGCTGCTATTGTAAAATTTCAAGGTGATAGGCTCCGTGCTGGCAGCTGCATCCTTTGGGGCCGATGATGCTCCAGGCTTGGCAGGGTCTGTCGCTACTGCGGTTGGAGCCTCTTTCGAGCAGGCTGAAAGTATAAGTAGAATAAAAATAAGAGCTACGGTTATTGAATGTTTGAACTTCATTTGGTCTGCACCCCTTGATTATGTTTAGTTATAGCTGTGTGATCCACTTGCTTGCTACTTTCTGAACTCCCCCCGCTCCTCCCTGGGTAATT
Source organism: Paenibacillus periandrae (assembly GCF_022458865.1). Lineage (GTDB taxonomy): Bacteria > Bacillota > Bacilli > Paenibacillales > NBRC-103111 > Paenibacillus_S > Paenibacillus_S periandrae. The sequence continues at coordinate 84,092 of NZ_JAJNMU010000010.1, forward strand.
TATTCTCCATACAAAAAACACCGGAGACCCCACAACAAATGTTGGTTGTCTCCGGCGTTCCGGTAGATTTGTATTATTCCTATAGACTTACTATGAAATGAAATATAACACCAAACTAGAACGGTGTCAATCCTATTTTCAAGCTACTATCACGTGCCGTTTCAGATAAAAGCGGCGGGTTGTCCCGCTTGCCTTACCCCGTTTCTTGCGTAATCGTCCCTTGGGAATGCAGATAAAGCTGTTCATAATAGCCATGCAATGCCAGCAGCTCCCCATGGTTTCCCTCTTCCACAATACCTCCCTGGCTCATAACGATAATACGATCGGCTTGCATAACCGTGGACAGTCGGTGGGCGATTACGATCGACGTTCTCCCCTGGGCAACAACACTTAAAGCACCCTGAATCATTTGCTCCGTATGGGAGTCCAGATTAGCGGTAGCCTCGTCCAAAATCAATATTTTCGGTTGAAATACGATAATTCTGGCAAAGGAAATCAGCTGCCGCTCTCCAGCGGACAATCCGCTTCCCCGCTCCGATACACGCGTAGCATAGCCTTCCTTCAAACGGGTAATGAGCGAATCCGCCCCAACCAGCCTACAGGCCTGAATAACCTGCTCCTGTGAAATCGACTCATCAAACAATCTGACATTATCCATAATGCTGCCCGAATATAAATACGGCTCCTGCTGCACAAGTCCAACCAATCGGTGCAGCTGGGCCTGTGGGATCTTCCTAATATCTACATCATCAATCCGTATACTTCCCTGCCGCACATCATAAAATCGGCAGAGCAAACTGATCAGCGAGCTTTTCCCGGCGCCCGTGGAGCCTACGACCCCGATCATTTCACCCGGCGCAATGTGCAGATCAAGATCATGAATGACCTTCGTTTCCTCCTGATAAGCAAAGCTTACGTTATCAAAATCGATTTTCCCGCTGATGGCAGCCAAATCCAGAGACCGCGTTTCCACTGCATCCGTAATTTCCGGCTTAATCGAAAATACATTCCAGATCCGGTTCATCGAAACCGTGGTCGATTGAAGCGTATTCCATTGCTGGGTAATCGTATTGATCGGCTGGAAAAACTGCCTGATGTACGTAATGAAGGCATACAATACTCCAAATTCAATCGCCTTGTCGAATACGGCAATACCTCCAAGCCAGGTCACAAAAGCAACCGACAAATTGCCCAATATATCAAAGGAGCGGTTAAACATCACGTTCGTTCTGATCTCACGCAAATTTGCCTTGTAATAACTGACATTGTGATCCAAAAACCGCGATTGCTGCTCCTTCTCCTGATGAAAGGCTTGAATCAGATGCATCCCGGACAAATTTTCCGCTACATACGATACCAGCTGGGACAGCTGCGCTCTGGAGATCTGGTAGGTTTTGCGCATATAGGAACGAAATCCCGAGGCAATCAGTACGATAATCGGCATCAGCAGCATGCAGTACCAGGTCAACTGAACATCCAATTGAAACATAATGACAATAATAAAAATCAGCGTCATCCCATCACGAACCAGACTTAACAGCACCTGTGTGAAAAACTGATTGAGTGTTTCCGTATCACTGGACACATGCGTAATTAAGCTGCCGCTGGAGGTACGGTCATAGTAGGACATCGACAATTTGAAAATATGGCGAAACAAATCCTTACGGATACGAGCAACGATGGATTGACCCGCCAGCTGCAGCAAATTATTTTGCAAATAAGTAAAAAACAAGCTGCTGACCGATAATCCCAGATAGACTGCACATATGATCAGGAGAGTCCTGTAATTATTTTTGCCCACCATCAAGTTATCATCAATGGCGATCTTGACCAGATAAGGCTGCAGCAAATCTGCGGCTATCGACAGCACGGTACAGAAAAATACGATGATAAAAGTAAGCCTGTACGGCCTTGCATATACCAATAGCTCGCGAAATGCGGACTTATAGGCTTGATTCGCTTGCGGCGGCGTGGTCTCCTGTTTACTGTTCGGCTTTTCCTTACGTAGGTTCGGCAATGCTGCTTCCCTCCTCTTGTATGGCAAGCAGCTTGGCGTATAAGCCCTTTTGCTGTACCAGCTCTCTGTGGGAGCCGTGCTCAACAATACGACCCTGATCCAACACGATAATTTCGTCTACATGCTTGATGGCGCTGATGCGATGGGCAATCCAGATCGTCGTCCTCTGGGCGCGTACCCTGCGCATCGTATCAATGATGCTTTTTTCGGTTACGGAGTCCACAGCACTGACGCTGTCGTCCAGAATCATGATCGGCGATTCCTTGATCAGGCCGCGGGCCAGACTGGTACGCTGCCGTTGTCCGCCTGATAGCGTAACTCCCCGCTCTCCCAGCTTGGTCTCGTACTTATCGGGAAATAAAGCGATGCTGGATGATATTTGCGCCTGCCGGGCGGCTTTTTCGACCAGATCCAGGGATGAGCTTCTCCGAAAAAAAGCGATATTATCGCGAATCGTCGTGCTGAATAAAAATCCCTCCTGAGGCACATAGGCAATTTGCGTTCTCAGACTTTCCAGCGTAAGCTCGCGAATATCCGTACCCCCTATCCACACCGTGCCTGCCGGGGGATCATAAATACGGAGCAACAGCTTAACCAAGGTTGATTTACCGCTGCCTGTTTTGCCAACAATGCCTAATGATTTACCTGCCTGCAGACTGAAGCTGATGTTATGGAGCACCTCATCCTCTTCTCCCGGATAAGCAAAGGATAGCCCTCTTACCTGAATCCCCGAAGCGTTAAAATTGGACGAAACGGCCTGCTCGATTTCCACGATATCCGACTTCATATCCAGCAAATGGTTAATACGCTCAAGCGATGCTCTTGAGCGCTGCATCGTGTTAATAACACGACCGATTTGTTGAAGCGGATTGACCATCATGCGGATATATAACGTCAGCGCTACGAAATTCCCCAAAGAAATTTGCTGATGAATCGTTAAATATCCCCCAAAGGCTATCGTAACAATGAGCGAAAAGGCACCCAAAAACGGAATCATCGCTTCAAACAGCGAGGATAAACGAACCAGACGCAGCTGATGATCCCGGATGCGGTCTACTGTCTCCCCGAACCGTGCGATCATGATCGGCTCAACGGCGAATGTCTTCGCCACGCGAATACCGCCGAATTGCTCCTCCGCAGACTCCGTCATTTTTCCCAAAGACTCCTGTACGAGCAGAGAACGCTTCTTGATAACCGGACGAAAGCGGACAACGAGATACGGTATGAACAGCAGCGGGAATACACAGCATACAATCAAATAAAACGGAATGGAGCTGAATAGCATCGTGACCACAACCGACAGGATCAAAATCGTCGAGTTGATAATGTGATTAAATCCCATCGAAATCGATTCGCGGATCGCGGTCACATCATTCATCACATAGCTGAGCAGCTTGCCTACCCCATGCTTCGAATAAAATCCAGCGCTTAACGTCGTGAAATGATCGAATAATCGTTTTCTCGCAACGTACTCAAACCGCCGGCCCATCCTCATGATCAAATACTGCCCGACCGCCGTCAACAGCCCGAAAGAAACGCCAATACCGAGCAGCTCCAGGCTATAATCGATAATTAACGTTTTGGTCAGTTCCCCCTGCTGCAGCTGATCGGTAAACAGGCCCAGCAGCTTCGGATAATACGATTGAATAATATTTCCACAAGAAATAGATAGGGCAGCCACAATATAAATCGGCCATTTGGACAGCACATAATCCGTCAGCAAACGTGTCGCCTTCACTCGACCAGCCCCGTGCGCTCAATACCCTCAACAAACCACCGCTGCGCTATACCATATACGATCAACACGGGTACAATGATGAGAAAGGACGCGGCCATTTTGATCGGCTCCGAGAAAATACTGGTTCCTCCCTGTGCTTCATCGGCCGACAAGGATGCAGCCAGCTTGGCCAAGCTGATCGACAGCGGGACTTCCTTGGAACCGGACATATACATCGACGGCAAATAAAAATCGTTCCAATTCCACACAAACGAAAATAAAAAAACGACGATGATCGCAGACTTGGAGATAGGCAGCATGACCTTAAAGAAAAACCGAAAGGCATTGGCGCCGTCTATTCTTGCCGCCTCTTCAAGCTCCTTGGGCAGTGTTGAGAAAAATTGCCGGAAAATGATGACGAACAGCGCCCCCTTCAGTCCATGTCCGAATATAGCCGGTACGATCATCGGTAAGTACGTATTCGCCCAGCCAATTTCCTTGAACATCAGAATCGATGGCAATATCGTCAGCTGCGGCGGCATAATAAACGTAAATATCAAGGCGGCAAATAACAGCTTTTTTAATGGGAATTCAAGCCTGGCAAACGCATAACCCGCGATCGAGCAGGATATAATTTGCAAAATGGAAACGGACAATGAAATCGTGAGACTGTAAAAAAACGCCGTTTTAAATTTTAGCATATCGAATGCCGCCTGAAGATGTCCGGTATACAGCGACCGGGGTACCCAGATCACGGACGAATCCAGCATATTATTAGCATCCTTGAGCATCGTGATCACCATATACAAAATCGGCTTTAAATAAATAAAAGCGGTATCGATCAAGATCAGATACAAAAACAGGCGGAATAGAAACCCTTTATCCGCCTCCTTGCCGATAAAAAAATATTTCGTGGAGATCAATCGGTCCCTGATGGATACATCGGCCAATTGACGTTTTTTGAATAATTGGAGCACGCGTTCCATGGTGGTCCCTTCTTTCTTAAGAGTTTTTGCGTATGCAAAAACTGACTTCGTAAGCATTTGCTAAGCTTCCTAAGCTTCTGCTAGCTGCGTTTGCCGCTGAATGCCTTGTCGACCCGGCTGTAGAGCAGCATGACAATACCGATGAATACAAGCACGATCATAAAATAAATCCACGCCAGAGCGCTGGACAACCCATAATTCGCTGTCGTCACCTTGCTAATAATCGGATTGGTCGGGAACGTAAACAAATCAACGACCGTAAAGATTAAATTCAAAAATATAAATGGGATGAGACCCGGCAGCGTAATTTTCCAAAATGTATTCCAGGGATCTGCACCATCAATACGGGCAGCCTCATACACCGAGGAGGAAATCGTCTGCCTCCCCGCCAGAAAGATCAGAATTTGCACCCCGGAGTACCATAGTACAAGCACAAACGAGCTAATAACATGATTGATCGGTTCGACCCAGGTTTTGGGGACATATTCAATAATATACGAATCGATTCGTAAAGATTCCACAAAGGATAATGTACCTTCACCCTGTTTAATAAATTCCAGAATAATTTGACCCGATGAAAAAATAACAGGCAGGAAAAAAACGACTCGGAAAAAGGTCCTTCCCCGAAACTGCTGGTTCAATAAAATTGCAATCAGCAGCGAGAATATAAGAATAATCGGGATCATTACGGCTGCTTCACGCAGAAAGGGAATCAAATCGTCATAAAGCAGCCCGCCGTCAGCAAATAAAATTTCACGATAATATTCCACACCATTGGGTATCGTCTCAATTCCATTGACCGTTACTTTTACACGATGAAAACTCATGTATAAGGAGAAAACCAAAGGAAAGGCCACAAAAGCCAGAAAACCGACTACCCATGGAGTGATAAAAAGCGTTCCCTCCAATTTGCGGAGCGTGGCTCCTTGAAGTCTCAGCTTGCTCATCGCTGCGTCCCCCTCTTCCCAACAATAAAATCCTGGGCCGGAACGCGAATACTGCCATTCGTGAATTCCTGCTCGTTGTAGTTCACGATGATCGATTTGCCACCCTCGTAGGTTGTTTCTTTGACATTTGGAGCTAGCGTCCTGTGCCCGATGATCAGCTTATCCTGAACATCGCCAAGCGCTTCATTAAACCGTTTATATTCCTCGGCCGCCGCCGCCGCCCAATCCCGATAATTCATACTGTAATACCAGACAGAATAGGCGCCTTTCATCGTACCGGATGGAGCACTCGTAAATACATAAGCTGGATAAGCGCCCAATTCGATACTGCGCAGAAAATCCGTACGATATTGTTCACGTAAATTGGACCATTCCGATGTGTACGTGATCAAGCCGTGCAGCACAATTTGCGTAAAAGGTACCGATTCATCCACAAAAATATCATACGAGTAGGTGTCAGCTAATCGGTGAATATGATTAACCTCATTCAAAGCATAGAAGTTAGCATTCTCCGCGTGGACGCTGCCAAGCGTGTCCTTCGTCTGCTTAAGAATAGCCTGCTGACTCTTCAACACATCACTGCGGCTGGCCCGATAGCTGTTGTTGTAATCGCTGTTCAAATATTGCCCGATACCCTCATTGAAATAAATACCGTCGGCACCGAGCGCTTTGTAGCTGCCCAAATCCTTCTGGGCTACATTAGCGGTAAAGATCGGACTCACCAGCGTTGTCATTTCGTGATTGGCATAATTTTCAAATTCGATTACTTTGCCCGCCAGGTCACGAAGCCCGTCAAACATCGGCCAAAATCGGTCTCTGCCATTATTATTCAATGTATAGTTAGCTGTCAGGTATACCGGAATTTGCTGGGAATGGGCGTACTGGATAAATTGCTGCATCCCATCATTACCCCCTATTCGTGAATCTACGGGGAACAGACCGCCATGCGAGCTGTAGCCATCCTGCTGCCATCCTGCATATTGAACCGTTAAATTTTTGAGCCCCCGTGCGGTCAGGCTCTTGATCATATCAGTAGCCTCAGCCGTCGACGTCCCCTTCAAATATTTGTCCCACAGCAGCCCCTTTTTGATATCAGCGCCAATGATGTCGATATATACGGGAACTTCACCGCTTTTGGGCTGAACAGGCTTCAAGCTTTTGTCTTTAACCAGATAGGTTCTGTATTTCTCTGCCATTCCTACGTAATCGCTTTTGTCCGGTGCAAGGAAATAATAGCGAGTCTTGCGTTCCGGAACTGTAAAGCGATCCTTACTGTAGGTGAAAAATCCCGTTTGCGCTTTTTTGCTCGTATTTTGGAAAAATTTGATACGGTACTGCCATTCTGTCGTTACCCAGTTATATTGTCCGAAGGCACCATTCGGGGATGCGAATACCTTGCCGTATTCCTCACCCGAAACCATCACTCCGACCAGACCCTGAGCTCCCGATTTCAAACCGAATACAGGGATTCTAAGCGGATTGCGTGCAGTCGTTTCATTAAAAAAGGCACTATCTGGACCATATACGTTAGCACGATAAAACGATTTATCATTGGCCTGATTCGGCTTAAAGCGTATCAGTGCCCCTGAACCGTCCGGTACAAACAGGTAGCCCTCCTGCTTATCATTGTAAGCCTCGGCTCCCAATAACGGATACAGCTTCAGATTCAGCAGACTAAGCTTGCCTTCTTTAATATCCGGATCCACAATAACCGCATCTACGTAATCATCCTGCAATCTGACCTCGACCGGAATTTTAAACTGTGTGCCTGTAAAATTGAACACAACCTTGAACCCATTCGGAGTCGTTTGGAAGCCTTCCAGAACGCCTTTGTCCTCCGTCCAGCTAATTGTTTTGGCCTGAGACTTGGAATTGGACGCATCGATGTATTCCAGCATAATCGGTGATAACAAGTTATTTCGCCACGTTCCAGTTATCGTTTCCTTGGCCCACTGCTCCGGATTTGGATAGGAACGCCACACTTGTCCGGTTTGCTTGTTCTCTACCTTGAAATGAGCTGTCGCTTCATGGACCCACAGCTTTAACACGGACGATTCGGCTATGGCACGAAAGCCGGCTTCTTCCGGTAATCCGGATTTCGCTGCTCCAGCCGGCTGCGGTGCGGAAGCAGAGGCTGCGGGCTGCGATGCTGGAGGGGCAGCTGTTGTCGGATTTTGGACCGAAGCTGCGGGTGCGGATGACGCCACTACCGTGCCATTTCCGCTCGAAGGCTGCGGGGCTGCCGATCCAAGTACCGTTTTACTGTTCTCCTTCTGATCGGCGGCATACAACCAGTTAATCCCCTGCTGTTGAAACAGCGCAATGCCCACTATCAAAGCTACTATCAGCGCAGCTGCTGATCGATACCAAACCTGCTTACGCCTCATCGAATCGTTACCTCCTGGAAGACCGAATAACCGAAATCCGTTAATTCTTTCGTTAATCCCACCGTAATAAAAATCAATACGCCAAGCACCGTCATCGTAATCAACGATAGCACGACGCTCACCGACGTTTCTCCTATACTATAATTTTGCAAGCTCTGCACCTTCCAGAACAGCAGCAGGCCAATCCAGACAAATAAACCAAAATACAGAAAATAATAAATCGAGCTTTCATTTAATGTCATCACATTGGAGAGGATCGTTAACGGCAATCCGACCAGTACCAATGGAAATAGGGCGTATGTGCTTCCATAAACAACATCACGGAATCGACCTTCCCCGCGTAAAATCGAAGAAATCAAATAGTTGGAAATGACCCATGCGAGCCATATCGCCAGAAATTGAACGGCTACCGTCAACAAGTTAACTTCAAGAATAACAGCCGGGTTAAAAATAAAGCTGATACCTGCCTGCATGATGCAGTAGGAAACCAGAGCCAATATCCATATAATCAGGCTGCTCCAGGCCCCTGCCTTGTTTTCGTAGCGAAGCCCTCCAAACCCGTCAATCGGATGCTTTAATATATAAAAGGCTTGCCCCAGCTGCTGTACAAGCAGACTTTCACTGCGCTTACGCTGACGCCACTTTTGCCGCCAACCGCTTCGCTTGCTCCACTTTTCCAAAATAAACAGCACGATGAATACCGCTATCACGACATTCATCAGCACGCCGAAGTTCTTTTGGAACCAGACCAGACGGTTTTGCCAAAAGGCATCCGAATAGCCCTGAGCCTGACCCGCTTCATAAAACAGCTGCTGGGCCCGGGTATAGTCGCCTTTTTTATAAGCGGCCTTCGCCAGCCCCAAAATCGCAGGCGTATAATAGGCGTTAAGCCGATTTACCTCCGCCCACAGTGCTTCGCTTTCCTCATATTTGCCTTCCTGTGTCAAATGGTTGGCTTTGTGCACCAAGGCGCCAAATTCAGAAAGCCGGAACGATTGAACAAAATTGTTTTCGCCGTCGAGAATAAACAACTCGTTCTTGGAGTTGGTCGTAATGGCCGTAGGTGTCTTGACCAAGCCCAGCTTGGTCGTTACCGCATTGTCATCGCCCCACCAGAAGAACAGCAAGTTACCGGAGCTGTCATATTGGTTCACAACCTTTAGCTTCGAATCAATCACAGTAATGTTGCCATCAAGGTCTACCGTTAAATCCGACAATAAAGGCACGCGATTCTGGAAGTCAAAAAAGGCCATTTCCCCATAAGACGTTTTCTTATCGCTCTTGGCGAAATCACCTTTGCTTTCCAGCTGGTCCAGACCTGCGATATTCAGCTTCTTGATTTGTCCGTACTCCACATCCTTGGAAACCGTATAGATCATGCCATCCTGATCGGCCGTCACGCTCGCTATCGAGCCAGGCAGCTTGCTGATTTCACGTACGTACATCTCCCGTGTGTATACCAGCCTTTTGAACATATCGATTAAGGAAAAGCTTGTCGTATTGGCACCAAAGAAGCCTTGAAAATTGCCTGTCGGGTCCAGCTGGACAAGCCCTTGATAGCCGCCAAGTGCCGCTATATATAGAAATCCGCGTTTGTCGACGACCAGCTTCACCGGATCAAACTTGAACGATGCCGGAAGAAACTTGGATTCAGGACGCTTAAACTCACGAATGAGCTTGCCATCTTTATCGAGGCTAACCACACGCTTATTCCCCGTATCGGCAACATAAATCGTTCCTTTGGGATCGATGAACAGCCCTTGCGGCTTATTCAGCGGACTTTCCTTAACGTCCAAAATACGAACCAGATTCCCCTGTTCATCCAGATGGACAATCCGGTTGTTCCCGGTGTCTGCGATATAAATCTGATCCTTGTCATCTATAAACAGATCCTGGGCTTGCTTAAGCGGTGAAAAGATCAGCTGATCCGGCTTTTTCGGGTCAGGAATATAAATCTCGCGCCCAAGAGCCGCAACCGGATTGTAGGCAGATTGGGTCCAGACCAATTGATCGTAGCCATCCTTGTAATTCGTGTTATATGGCGTATAGGCAAAGATTTCCGCCGGTCGAATGAACACCGTCGAGATCATAGCCGCAAGCAGGATCAGAAGAAGCTGTTTGATAAGATACGAGCGCAAGAAGTCGTCCTCCTTTCTTATTTAATACCGGAATGCGCCATCGTGGAGATCACCTTTCCCTGGAAGAACAGGAAGATCAGCAGGTTGGGCACGAACATAATTAAAGCTGCTGCTGCTGCTGCGCCTTGACGGGCTACAATATTGGCTGCATTGTTCGTTAATGTGCTTAGAAAAAACGGGAAATTTTTCATTTCATCATTTTGCATAAACAGCTGAGAGGTTTCCACATTCCCCCATGAATTTTGAAACGTCAAAATCGCTACAGTCGCTACAGCCGGCATGCACACCGGAATAACAATTCGCAGAAACACCCGAATTTCGCCTGCTCCGTCAATTCTCGCCGCCTCCAGCAGTTCATTCGGCAGCTGATCGATAAACTGTTTAAGCAAAAAAACACCTACCGGCATGGCAAGCAGCGGTAATATATGCCCCCAATAGGTGTTCATAATGCCGAGATGGCTGACGACCAGATATCGCGGAATTTGCATCACCTCGGGAGCGAACATCAGCGTCAGCAGAATAAGGCTGAACACAAAGTGGTGACCCGGAAATTTATGCTTGGAAATCGGATAAGCGCACATGGCACTCACCAGCGTAACACCAACCACAGCAGCAACCGATATGAGCACGCTGTTAAACAAATAACGCGTAATCGGCACTGTGGAGTTGGCGGCTACCAGAAACAGCTCCGTGAAATTCTGCAGGGTAGGCTCCCTGACAAAAATATTAGGCGGATACACAAACAATTCATGATAAGGCTTCAGAGCATGGTTCAAAATATATACGATAGGCAGCAGCATGAAGATGGACAGGAGAACCATCAGGACGATCAATATTTTTTGAAACGTGTCCATTCTCTGCAGCCGGGGCCTTTTGCGGAATACATGGGAAAGCTTCCAGGGCAAGCGCAATGTTGTCATCTTTGAACCTCCTCAGGGCTTTCGTATGGAAAACTGACTTGGTAAGCACTGCTAGAAGTTCGGTTAATAAGTCTCGCTGCGCGGACAAATATCCTTCCGATCGCTGTTGAAATCGTGAAATTGGATATGATTAAGAGGTATATTCACGATTTCAAAGGCGAACGCTTACGCTTCTCCAGGATCATTTGTCCGCTGTGCTTGTTCTTCACCGGAATTATAAAGTTTTCCATAAAGAAAACTGACTTCGTAAGCACTGCTAGAAGTTCGGTTAATAATAGCGAAGTGGGTGGAATCGTTCTGGAGAAGCGAAGCGTTCGCCTTTGTCTTCGGATTTTTACCAATGCATATCTTATATAATCAAGAAAATCCTAAGACAACAGCGATTGGAAGAATGATCCGCCCGCGCAGCGCATACTTATTCACCGGACTTCTAGAGTTTTGCCAAGCAAAACTGACTTTGCAAGTACTGCTTAGTCCGCTGCGTACGGCTAGTCATCGGCTGAACCGAACAACGTCCAGCTTAATTTGTTGGACACATACATCAGGATCAACAGAAATACGGAAATCGCTGCTGCATAGCCCATTTCAAAACGGATAAACCCATAATCATCGATATGATTAATAATCAAATGGCCTGCGTATTCAGGGGTTGGATTCACACCGGACAGCTCCACACCAATCGCTCCCGCTTTGAACGTCGCAACAATAGCCATCACCGCTCCGAACAGCATCTGCGGCTTCATCGACGGAATCGTGATGAACCAGATTTCCTGTATTCTGCTGGATATGCCATCCAGACGCCCCGCCTCATACAGCTCCTTGTTCACATTGAGAATACCAGCCAGCATGGCCAAAAAGCCGACGCCCATACTGGACCAGAGCGTAACCACAATCATCGAATTCATTAAATAGTCTTTACTCGTTACCCACAGCTTAGGTACATCAATGAACCCAAGCTGCAGCAGTATACTGTTCAAGTAACCGATTCGATCACCCGTCAGCATAGGCAGCCAGACGATCGACATTGCAATTCCAATGGTCAGAGATGGTGTATACATCGCAAGCGCGAACCATCTGCGCAGTGAATCGGGCAGCTGGGTAATCAGCCAAGCCAGCGTAAAAGCTGCAATATATCCGCCTGGCCCGACGATAAGCGCAAATTTGAACGTATTGGGCAGTGCATATTTCAAGAACAGCAGATCCTGAGAGATCAAATACTGAAAATTTTGCCATCCGATAAATCTTGGCTGTTCAATCGCATTAAAATAAGTGAAGCTCAAGCCCACCGCCGCAAGCACCGGGATGAAAATAAAGGCGGTGAAGCACAGCATGAACGGTGCAATAAAGAGATAGGATAGACGATACGCCCATATTTCCGACAGCAGGCTGCCAAGTCTGCTCTCTTGCGGCTCCACCTGTGGCTTTGCAGACGCCTTGATGGGCGTGCTGATCGCGACATTCGAGACTTTATTTAACATAGGCGTTAACCCCTTCCCACGGCTTATTAATCACCGGCAAATCCAAAGTTTTGATTACACGTCCATCCTGATCGACATAACCGAATTCCTGCTGCTTGCGCCTGAGCTCTCTGTCGATGTCCAGAACAGCCGTTTCCAGTGAGCTTCGATAATTCGTGCCATCCACCACAGCCCGCAGCCAGGCATTCGTAATCTCTCTTTCCAGAAAATATCCGCCCGGCAGGTTGGGAACATCCTTGTACCAGCTCCACTGCTTGAGAATGACGTTGGCATCCTCCTGCTTCCATGGCAGCTTGGTGAAAGCCTGAGCATTGGATGTATTCCAGCGGAAAGCCACGCCATTCACAGCTTCGATATCGTTGCCATACCGTGCCTGGGTTTCTGGAGAAATCCACCACTGCATGAATTTCCAGGCCTGATCCTTTTTCTTGGACTTTTCAAAAATAACACCTGTTCTTTGCCCGCCTCCGGCCCACCGCTCAATGGTTCCATCCGGCTGCTTCACCCCGGGAATTTCGGCAATTCCCCAGCGATTATTAAGCTCAGGCGCCGCAGCGGTCAGCTGTACATACATATTGTAGTCCGAGACGCCAATCGGCATCGTTCCTCTGCGGAAATGCTGGTAAAAGCTCGGGACCTCTTTTTCCACTGCATACGTATTATACAGGTCGGTCCACTGCTTGAACGATTTAAAGCCCTGTGGCGTATCGAGTACCATTCGCAAACCTTGAGGCTCATAAAACTCCGAATGATTTTGATAAAAGAAAGGCGTATAATCCTTCGGATTCATATAAAAATTCAAAGAATTTTGCTGTAAAACCGGCAGCAGTGCATACACATCGTCCCACGTCTGCGGAATCTCGAGACCCAGTTGCTTTAAAATATCCTTTCTATAAAAGAGAACCTGAAACGACTGTGTTTCCGGGATCGCATAATATCCCTTATTGTAATGAAGCGGCAGCCATGACCCGGGGCTGAATTGCTGATATATCCTTCCAAAATCAGGGAGCTTCGATAAATCCGTGACACTTCCGCGAATCGCATAATCCACAGGCAAATCCTGCGTTAAGCCAAGCGCCACGTCCGGCTGAATGCCCGCTGCATTGGACATGACGAGCAGCTGTGGTGTCGGCAGCAGGTTAACCTTTACCTTAATACCCGTATCCGCTGTGAATACCTCATCCGTCAGCTGCTGCAATTGATCCACGTAGTCGCGACCGCGCTGCACCCAGACGTTCAATACACGTTCATCCAAATCACTCAAGCTGTCTCTGGATTGAAAGGAGTAGAAAAAATTCGTGACTGAGCCTGCTATTTGCGAAATCCAGGAGGCTTCCATCTCTGGGAACGGTTTTTCCAATGGAGCAATGTAGATTTCATCCAGCTGTAATGGCTGCTGCAGCAGTTGTTCAATGAAATTACTAATCTTTTCATTAATACTTGTAATTTGATCGGCATAATAAGGTACATCATCCAGCTTCTTCAGCAGCTCGCGAATATCCTGCGCCGACGTACTGAAGCCCTGAATAATGCTGTCTTTACTGCCATTGACCTTGAGCAGCTGCCCGGACAAGCTGTCCATCAGCTTGGCAGTTTCATCCAGACGACCTGCCAGATCGGGCAGGTCCTGATCCACCTTCCAGGTACGGTTTCTATCAATCAAACCACCGGTTAGCGCTCTTAAATCCTGATCGATAGAACGAAGCCGCTGCGACAATTCATCAATTCCGATCAGAACCGGCTTGACTGGGGCTCCAGTCACAGCTATTGATAAGGTATGCTTGCCTTTTTCCAGAAACAGCTCGTAGGGCTTGCCGTCAGGCTGTTCAAGGACAGTCCCCTTCCAGCCTGAATTGTAGGGAAAACGATATGTAAGGAACTCTTCAAAAGGAACCTTGCCATCAATCTTGATTCTGCGGAAAGATGACTTTTGCGAAATTTGATTTTGCAGGGATCGCAGTGCCAGCTTGTATTTACCTGTCTCCGGCACCTCGAAATTCCAGGTAATTTCCTGATTCTGATACATCCATCTTTTCCCTCCTACCGTATTGTAGGTGATTCTACCCTTGGCAACAGGAACTGTCCGCGGGTCGGTATCGGAAAACAGCTTGATCGAAGTATCATTCTTCAAAGCCATATCCTCGGCCTGTAGGGTCAAGGCTTGCGCTTCAACAGGCTTGGATTGCGGATAAGCTGCAGCCACCCCTGCGTAAGGCTTGAGCTTTTCGGGAGGTACGATTCGCAGCTCCTCTATAGCGACTGGCTCGTTTCCACTGAGTCTGATCGTATGAACGCCCTCGGTGAGATACCACTTTAACGGATTCGCGTACGCGCCTTCCGAGTCAATAAACGGTTGTATACGCCAAGCCGGCGCTTCAATCGAGCGGGGTCTGACTTCGTCTCCATCGTCATTTTTCAGGATCGGACGCGCGTCCTTCCATTCCCGGAAAAATGTAATCGATGAAGCCTCCCGAAAGGGATGCTTCCCGTCAAGTGTTACGTCCCATGCGATTGGATTGCCGACTCCGTTACCCGGAAGCGGACGATAAGAAGCGTGAAATTCGTATAAACCCTTTGCGGATACGTTAAACTGGTATTCCACCCAGCTTGTCGAAGCTGGCTTCCATTGCAGTACATCTGCTTTTCCCTCCAAGCTGCCTGTAGAAAAGATTGAACCCTCAGAGCGTGCCGCAGGTGTTGCGGCTTTAATGATAACAGAGGCAGCTGCATCCTGAGCTCCCTGCTGCTTCCACGTTTGCAGAACATCTGCATAATAAGGCTCGGAGTCAGGGCTATTTATGGTTTTGGCATCCGGTGCTTTGGCAGCTTGTGGTGTGACAGCAGTCGGGGGCTGCTGCTCCTGCTTAATAGCTGTTGCATTTGCCACCGGAGCTGTCCCTTCCGCAGGCAGGAGGCTTATCGATCCCAAGACGCAAGCTAACACAGCAGGCAGGATTCGCTTCCGAGCATGTTTAGTTAAATGAATGGACAACAAAGCGTACACTCCCTTCCCGATGACAAATGTGATTTAAACAAACCTGGTTCCGGTATCTCTATGGAAAAATAAAGCCTTCGTCATATCTGGAGAAAGCCGAACCTGCTCCTCTTCCTTAGCCTGGAAGCCCGGATTAACCCGAACGACCAGCAGCTTATCCTGTCCGATATCCAGATGAAGGAATCGATCCGCACCCATTAATTCACTGAGCTTATACACACCGGTTAATATCGCATCGGAATAAAGACCTTCCAAATTAATATTTTCCGGCCGGATTCCAAGCGTTAACGTCCGATTAATCTGATTGTGCTTAACCAGGATCGGCGCCAAATCATTTGGGATTTCCAATGAAAAGCGAGATGTGGAAAACTCCAGCTTGCCCGGAACATTTTCCACAATGCGCCCATCGATAAAATTCATTTGCGGTGAGCCGATGAAGCTGGCAACGAAGGTATTGCTCGGGAATCTATAAATCGTTTCCGGAGTATCCACCTGCTGGATGACGCCGTCCTTCATGACCACAATCCGATCACCCATCGTCATCGCTTCGATCTGATCGTGTGTTACGTAGATGAAGGTGACGCCCAACGTTTTGTGAAGCTTGATAATTTCCGTACGCATCTGCACCCGCAGCTTCGCGTCCAGATTGGAGAGGGGCTCATCCATAAGGAACACTTTGGGATTACGCACAATCGCACGGCCTAACGCAACACGCTGACGCTGACCCCCTGATAAATTTTTGGGCTTGCGGTCCAGATATTGCTCAATCTCCAGCACACGCGCCGCCTTTTTCACCGCCAGATCGATTTCATGCTTGGGCAGCTTGCGCAGCCTGAGACCGAAGGCAATATTTTCGTAGACACTCAAATTCGGATATAAAGCGTAGTTTTGAAAAACCATCGCGATGTCCCGATCCTTGGGAGGCAGGTTGTTCACCAGCGTGTCGCCAATATAAATCTCGCCTTCCGTGACGTCCTCAAGCCCGGCAATCATCCGCAATGTCGTTGATTTGCCGCAGCCGGATGGACCTACAAAGACAAGGAATTCCTTATCTTTGATGTCCAGATGGAAATCGTGAACGACCGGATGCTTATCCTTGCCATATCGCTTGTATAAATGATTAATCACAATTTCCGCCATGATCACTACTCCCTCTTGTCGCTAGTAGAAGTACGGTGAATAAGTACCGCTGCGCAGCCAAATATCCTTCCGATCGCTGTTGTCTTCAGATTTCTTGATTATATAAGACATTTAGCTGTAGAAATCCGAAGACAGCGTAGGCTTCCGAAGTCGCTTTCTTACAGAAAGCGTGTAGGCGAACGCTTCGCTTCTCCAGGATCATTTGGCCACTCCGCTATTTATTCACCGCACTTCTAGGTCATCCATCATCCAATGCTTCCTGATCAGCCTTTTGCTGTACCTGCGGGTTCTTTAAGCGCTGATCCGCCTTGGCCGGAGCCTGCCGCTTCGCTCGTAATAACATCAATCTCGGCAAGCTCCTCAGCCGAGAGCTTTTCGCCTACATGCTGCACCGATTCTGTAACTTGCAACGCACTGGAAGCACCCAGAATAGCGGACGTGATATGCGGTCTGCTCACAACCCATGTTAGTGCCAGCTGAGCCAATGACCAGCCCTTGCGCTCGGCAATCCCTTTCAGCTGCTCAACAATTCGGAAGTTGCGCTCTTCATCAAGCAGCACCTGCAGACGTTTCTCGCCAGCTGCTCCACGAGTGCCTTCCGGCGGAGCTTGCTCAAAATTATATTTGCCAGTCAACAAACCGCGTCCAAGCGGACTGTACACAATTACACCCACTTCTTCGGAAGCGGCAAAAGGCAGCAGCTCTTTTTCAATATCCCGGGCAATAATGCTGTATTCCGGTTGTACACTTTCGTATCGATGAAGGTTCAAGCGGGCCGAGATGCCATGTGCCTTGGCAATTTGCCATGCGGCGTAATTGGAGGCACCTATGTATCTAACCTTTCCTTGACGGACCAAATCATCCAACGCTCTCAAGGATTCCTCAAGCGGCGTTTGTTCGTCAAAGCGGTGTACCTGATACAAATCGATGTAATCCGTTTTCAAGCGTCTAAGACTGTTTTCAACCGCGCGAAGAATGTGATAACGGCTCTGACCTGCGTCATTGGGCTCCAGACCTACACGACCGTGAACCTTCGTTGCCAAAATAATACGGTGTCTGCGTTCTCCGAGCAGGTTGCCAAGAATCGTTTCCGATTGGCCGCCCTCCAACGGATTGTTGCGATCCGAACCGGTGCCGTACACGTCTGCGGTATCAATCAGGTTAATACCAGCGTCAAGTGCCGCGTCCAATACGTCAGCCGATTGCTGTTCGCTGATCCAGCGTCCAAATGCCATCGTGCCCAGACTGACCTCGGATACTTTTAAACCGGTTCTGCCAAATTTTCTAAGATTGATGCTCATGATCAAACACTCCTTATATATGGGGTTGAGTTATTTAAGTTTATGAATGCGTTAAGATTTGTTGGTGACAGCAGCACGCTCCAGCAGCTTTTTCTTTACAGCTGGGATCAATGCTTTGCCGGAAATCGATGCTTCCTCTAAATTCGGATAGCCAGAGAGAATGAAGGAGGAGACGCCGATATCGATGTATTCAATCAAACGATCCGCTACCTGATCCGGTGTGCCAACAAAGGCCATTGCACCACCTCCGCGTACAACGGATAGCCCTGCCCAGAAGTTAGGGGCAATGACATAATCATGTTTGGCCGATTGCCTCCGCACCTGATTTTGCCTCTGCTGTCCAGCCGATTCGGCCTGTGAGAACCTTGCTTCCGTTTCCTGCAGCGTAGCAGGATCGACTTTGCTTACAATCAGCCTGGCTGCTGCCCAAGCCTCTTCCTCCGTCTCGCGAATAACTACCTGCGCTCTGATGCCGTAGCGGATATTGCGGTCAATCCCCTGCGTCCTGTGCAGCACATCGCGGTGATATTCCACTTCATCAATCTGCTCCTTGATCCAATCGAGCGGCTCCGCCCACATCAGATATACATCGGCAATCTCGGCTGCCGTTCGCTTCGCAGCAGGAGAGCTGCCGCCAAAATAAAACGGTGGATGCGGCTTTTGTACAGGTGATGGATAGCTGACTCCACCCTCAATTTGAAAATACTGGCCGTTGAAGTCAAACGGCTCCACTTCCTCGCTCTTCCCACGGGAAGCCAGTATTTGATTCCCTTCAACCTCCTGAGAGTTAATCCATAGCTGGCGGACGATCTTGATATATTCCAGCGTCCGTGCGTATCTGGCATCCTTATCAAAGGCCAGTGAATCTCCCATAGCCTTCATATCCTCGGCAGAGCTGCCTGTCACGATATTGATCAGCGCTCTGCCTCCTGTCACTTCATCGAGCGTTGCTCCCATCCTTGCAGCCAGCGCAGGAGCGATTAAGCCTGGTCGCATAGCTACCAGCGGCTTGAACACCTTCGTATGCGCAGCCAGTGTCGCTCCCATAATCCAGGCATCCGTGCAATGCCCGCCTGTCGGGATCAAGGCAAAGGTGTAACCAGCCTCCTCCACAGCTTGTGCAACACGTATCATGTAGGCGGTATCCACCACACGGTCAGGCTTGACGCCAATAAATGGACCATCTCCTCTTGTTGGCATATACCAACCGAACTCCGGCTCAATGGCATGATGCTGAACCATTTTCTCCTCACTCCTTGGAATCAGTTTGCGATTTTAAACAAAAAGAGCACAACAAAGTGTTGTGCTCTTCCAGTGGTCTGGTCATCGCAGTTTATTATTCCTATAGTTTTAGTATGAATTTGATCACTTTACCATAGCACTGCCAATATGGCAATGATATTTTAAAATTTGTTCAAGACTCCCTTCCAGGCCTTAAACTATTTTAATGCCTATACATGAAGCAAGCTGTTAGCAGGGCGCACAAGCCCCAGATTTTCACGCAAAGTTTTCCCTTCATAGCTCGTACGGAACAAGCCTCGGTTCTGCAGCTCGGGGACTACCTTGTCCACGAAAGCCTCCAACCCGTTCGGATAAAGCGGAGGCATTAAGTTAAATCCATCGGAGGCACCATGGGTAACCCAATGCTCAATCACATCAGCGAGCTGAATAGGCGTACCTGTGAAGGTTAAGTGCCCACGACCGCTGGCAAGACGATTCACAAGCTGACGAATCGTCAGGTTCTCCTTGCGAATCAAATCCAGAATAAGCTGATGACGGCTTTTGCTGCCGTTGACTGAATCTATTCCCTTGGCGCTATCAAATGCAGACACAGGAAACGGACCATCGATGGGATAACCCGTCAAATTAACGCCGAACCGCTCCGACAGCTTGTCTACGGCATCCTCGACATCATTAAATGCGTTTAATTCATCCTCCAGGTCCTGGGCTTCAGCTGCGGTATCGCCAATAATCGGACTGAGTCCCGGCAAAATCACAAGCTGCTCCGGGACACGGCCATATTTAGCCAATCTGGCTTTGACATCTGTATAAAATGCCTTACCTTCACCAAATGTAGGCTGTGCCGTAAAAATAGCTTCCGCCGTCTTCGCAGCAAGTTCTTTTCCGCTCTCCGAGGAACCTGCCTGAACCAGTACGGGATAGCCCTGCGGAGGACGTGGAATGTTAAGCGGCCCTTTGACCTTGTAGACCTTGCCTTTGAAATTGATTTCATGCAGGCGCGTTTCATCAAACTGAACACCGGACTGCTTATCAAAGACAAGCGCCTCCTCCTCCCAGCTATCCCATAGCTGCTTCGTTATTTCGACAAATTCCTCAGCAGCCTCATAACGCTTGGAATGCTCCAGATGCTCCTCCCGGCCAAAGTTGTATGCAGTCGCATCCGTATGCCCGGTAACAATATTCCATCCGGCCCGGCCCTCGCTGATATGATCGAGCGATGCAAATTTACGTGCCACATGATAGGGCTCATTGTACGTTGTCCCAACCGTGCCAATCAATCCGATGCGCTCGGTCACAGAAGCCAAAGCCGAGAGCAGCGTGAAGGGCTCCAGCCTTCTGCCGGTTCCTACATAGCCGTCTGCCATAAACAGTGAATCCAGCAGCCCCCGCTCTGCGATCTGTGCCAGCTTTAAATAATAGTGAAAATCAAATCCCAGCTCCGGGTGAGTATCCGGGTGCCGCCATGCTGCTGCGTGATGACCGGCTCCCCGCAAAAAAACATTCAGGTGTACTTGACGTTGGGCTTTGCTCATCAACCCCGCCCCTTTCTTCATGTTGTTGATTTCTGTGTCCATTTAGGTCCACATGAAAAAACCGAAGACATGGCTTATAAAAGCCAAATCTCCGGTTGTCCGGTGGTTGGTTACACAATGTTCATTATTCCTATGTTATTACTGTATTTTGAAATATAGCACCCCTTATGTTCGATGTCAATAAGGTTTCACAATATTTTTCGGGAATAAATGTCAGAAGGCATCCCAGTTAATGTCAACTCAGCTTCCCGATAACTGCTTGTGTAAATGCAGTCGTTGATGCCGAGCCGCCCAAATCCTGTGTCCGTACACCGTCTGCAATCGTACTTAATATTGCCTGTTCAATAAGTCGCCCCAATTGATACAGCGCAGGATCGTTATGCCGATTGCTCAGCCAGTCCAGCAGCATCACAGCCGAGAGCAGCTCCCCGACCGGATTAGCGATATTGCGTCCTGCGATGTCCGGTGCCGATCCGTGGGCTGCCTGCGCCATAGCTCTATCATCGCTTGCATTAATCGAGGGGGCTAGTCCAAGGCTCCCCACCAGCTCGCCCGCCAAATCGGAGAGGATATCGCCAAACATATTCGTTGTCAAAATGACGTCAAAATCTTTTGCACGCCGCACCAGATGTGCAGCCATCGCGTCAATATGATAGTCGTCCACCCTGACTTCCGGGTATTGAGCCCCTACCTCACGGCAGGTGCTTAAGAACAGGCCGTAACCGAGCTTGATCACATTAGCCTTGTGGACAATGGTCACGTGCTTGCTCCGCTTCATCGCCATCTGAAAAGCGGCATGGGCGATACGTTCGGCAGCCTTCCGCGTAAATACACCCACCGATATAGCCACATCAGGTGTAACCAGCCACTCTCCTGTACCTGCATACATATTGCGATCGGGATAAAAGCCCTCCGTGTTTTCACGGTAAATAACCAGGTCCGCTTCACCCACTACACTCTGGATTCCCGGAATCGTTTTGTTCGGGCGGATATTGGCATACAAATCAAAATGGTGACGCAGCTCGCCGCTTGGATTCCGCTTCTCCTGATGCTCCGGCGGGTAGGAGGAGGAATCGTGTGGTCCAATTATCCAGCCATCGCAGCTGCCGAGCGCCTCCTTCGTGAGTAGAGGCAGTGCATCACCGTACTCCCTGATCGCAGACCAGCCCATTGGAAGCTCCAGCCAGTCAAGCTCGACATTCTGTATGACTTTCGATGCAGCTGTTACCACTTCAACTGTAGCCCGAACGATTTCCGGACCAATTCCATCCCCCAGCAAGACACCAATTCTATACACATTCATTGGAACCCCTCCTTTGTCATTGACATGAATGCAGCCAATCATAACACTCCGCAGCCATTTCTACCAGAGGGTATGACAATAAATAGACGAGCTCTCACGCTATCGTATCAGCTCTGCTGTACGGCAAGATTAGGAAATTGGCGCGAATTTACCGGTCGAACCAAACCCAAATTCTCACGCAATGTTAGACCCTCATAGGCAGTTCGGAACAAGCCCCTGTTTTGCAGCTCAGGAATGACTTGATTCACAAATACATCCAATCCGCTCGGATATAGCTGCGGCATTACGTTAAAACCATCAGCAGCCCCATTTTTGAACCAATGCTCCATCACATCAGCCATTTGTAAGGGTGTCCCTGTAAAGGTTAGATGGCCCCTTGCACCTGCAAGACGCTGCACCAGCTGACGGATCGTCAAATTTTCATTGCGGACCAGATCGATTACAAGCTGATGACGACTTTTATTGCCATTGACCTCTTCTAGCTCCTTCGCTTCATGCAGGGGAACCGGGCCATCAATCGGATACTCCGATAAATCGACACCAAAGCGAGAGGATAACCTTTTCACAGCATCCGTTGTATCTATCAGGTTGTCCAGCACCCGCTCAATCTCTCTCGCCTCGGCTTCCGTATCCGCCAGAATTGGACTGATTCCTGGTAATATATGCAGCTGCTCCGGTGTTCGTCCATACTTGGCCAACCGCGATTTAACATCTGTATAAAAAGCTTTGCCGTCCGCAAACGTCTGCTGCGCTGTGAATATAACCTCGGCTGTCTTGGCCGCCAATTCCTTGCCGCTTTCAGAGGAGCCTGCTTGTACCAGCACCGGATAGCCCTGAGGTGGACGTGGAATGTTCAGTGGACCCTTTACCGAATAATGCTTCCCCTTGAAATTGATTTCGTGAACTTTACCATGGGCGAACTGGGTACCTGACTGTTTATCATAAACCAGCGCATCGTCCTCCCAGCTATCCCACAGCTGCTTCGTCACCTCAACGAATTCTTCTGCGGTTTCATAGCGAAGAGAGTGTTCCGGGTGTTCGTCCCTGCCGAAATTCGCCTCTGCCGAGCCTGATCCGGTTACGATGTTCCAGCCAGCTCGTCCGTGGCTGATATGATCGAGAGAAGCGAATTTACGCGCAATATGGAAGGGCTCATTATACGTCGTATTAACTGTGGCGATCAGTCCGATATGCCGGGTGACGGCAGCAAGCGCAGACAAAAATGTGAACGGCTCCAGCCTGTTCGTTTTGCCCACATAACCATCAGCCAAAAAGAGCGAGTCGAGCAGACCACGCTCTGCGGTCTGTGCCAGCTGAATGAAATGTTGAATATCAAGCGATAGCTCCGGATGTGTGTCCGGGTGCCTCCATGCAGCTTCATGATGCCCGGCTCCACGAATAAAAGCGTTCAAATGCAGCTTGCGTTCTGATGTACTCATCTAACCAATCTCTCCTTTTTGGATCATTATTATTGATTTTTTTGCAGCCTTTCAACCTCTTTATTTATGTTTTCAGACGCTTTGCGAATCGTCGAATTGACATCAAGACCATGGGCCAAATCCAGATTGGCTTCGGTCATGTATTTGGCAATATCCGTTTCGAATTGATTGGATTTATGAGTTTGCAGCGGTGTGCCTACAAAAATATTTTGAATCTTCTTCCCCTTCAAGGTGCCTACCTCTGCCCCATATTCCTTCTCCAGCTCGGGGTTAATAATCGCAGGCACCCTGCCGTTGCGCGAAATAATTCGTTGTGCTTCATCCGAGAGCAGGTATTGAATAACCTGGAAGGCGGCGTCTTTTTTCTTACTTAGACTGGTCATTGTGATGGAATGAACCTGGGTCTCCCGTGTTTTGCCTAGCTGATCAGCAAAGGTGGGAACTGGAGCAATATCCCAGTTCACATCAATTCCCTGCTGTCGCAACTCCTCCATCGGTCCGACCATATTGGCTAACCAAGCCGGCCGCATCGCCATCGTCCGATCCTTCATAAAGACATCCCTGCCCCACAAATATTTGGTGTTGTCCTTAGGGAGGAAGCCGGGAATTTCAAAGTTAGCCTTCGTGATATTGAATACCCGCAGCCAGTCCGGGCTGCCAAGCAAGGATTTGCCTGTTATCGGATCAATCGTCGCCAGTGCCAGGCTCCGTGAATAATAGGTGAGGCCTTCGGCATCCAAACCTATGTACTGTACCCCATTTTCAGTCCGTGTCAGCTGGCGGGCCAGATCCAGAGCCTGCTCCCAGGTCATCTGCTCGTCTGACGGATACGGAACACCGAATTTATCAAAAACGTCCTTATTGTAATACAAAATGTGCTGATTGGAATTGTAAGGCACACCATAAATCTCGCCGTTGTCGCCGAACGAATGAATATAGCCAGTTAAATAAGGCTTGATCCGGCTTTCGTCAAAATTATATTTTTTAAACCACGGACGCAAATCCTCGACTACCTTAAGCTTTTTTAACGTATGATAATTGTCTCCAAACACCAGATCTGGAACGGTACCTGAAGAAAATAATTCCGGAACCGTCACCGTAGAGGGTGGCTCCAGCCGGTCAATCGTTATATGTTTAAATTTCTTTTCAACCGGGTCCTTGATCTGGTTTTTGAATTCAGTAGCCGTAAAGGTCGCCCCACTCACATAAAAAATCAGATTAACCGGCTCAGTGATTTCCACAGGCTTGTCTGATAATGACTGCTGGTTCTGCTCGTCAGTCCTCTTCCCATCTTTGGAGCAGGCCGTGAATAGAACAGAAAAAGCTGCAATAATAGCAAGTGCCGATTTTGTTGGTTTCATCCTCAACAGGCTCCTTTGGTTCAGTCGTTTGTTTATTGACACGAAAAATAACCGGAAACATGGTATTAAGCATGTCCCCAGTTGTCTGGAAGTGTATGATTCATCATCATATTGCAACAGCTATCTCGCTGCCTCTTGTGCTTCAATCGTTTGGTTGTTGGCCGCCCAAATCTTATTGTGCTGGTTATCCGGCCTTGCCAAACCGAGATTCTCCCGCAGCGTCCTGCCTTCATAGGCCGTGCGAAAAATCCCGCGATTTTGCAGCTCCGGTATTACCTTGTCCACAAAGGCATCCAGACCTGTCGGAAAAATTGGCGGCAAAATATTAAAGCCGTCAGCTCCGCCTTCGCGGAACCACTTCTCAATAAAATCAGCTATTTGCAGAACAGAACCTGTGTGGGTAATATGGCCATGGCCTCCGGCACTCCGACTAATGAATTGTTTGATTGTAAATTTATCTCGAATCGCAGCATCGATAATCACGTCGCGCCTTGAAGTGATCCCTACTCTGAACTCCTCTGCTGGTCTCAGCTTGTCTATCGGTACAAGTGCGTCCAATGGATATTCGGATAAATCCACCGTAAAGAAACGTGACAGGTTACGCAATGCATTCTGCTTATCCAGCAGCGTGAAGAGCTCCTCCTCGAGGTCCCTGGCCTCCGCTTCCGTGTCGCCGATAATCGGGCAAAGCCCGGGTAAAATCAGCAATTGATCCGGCGTTCTTCCGAATTTGCCCAGTCTGCCCTTCACATCGGTATAAAACTCCTGCGCAGCGCCAAGCGTTTGCTGAGCAGTGAAGATCGCTTCTGCCGTTCTTGCCGCCAGCTCCTTGCCACCTTCCGAAGATCCGGCCTGAACAAGCACTGGGTACCCTTGAGGCGGACGTGGAATATTGAGCGGACCTTTTACTTTGTAATATTCTCCCTGAAAGTTAATGTTATAAACCTTGCTCGAATCAAGGCGAATATCCTTTTCTTTGTTATACACGAGTGCATCTTCTTCCCAGCTATCCCACAGCTGCTTGACGACATCTACAAATTCTTCTCCCACCTTATAGCGCTGTTCCACATCCGGGTGCTCATCCCGGCCAAAATTGTGCGCAGCAGATTGGGCGCCTGTGACAATATTCCAGGCAGCACGCCCTTTGCTGATGTGATCCAACGAAGCAAACTGACGGGCAACATGATAAGGATCGTTATAGGTCGTTCCGACGGTAGCAATGAAGCCAATATGCTTCGTAAGCGCGGCAAGCGCAGAGAACAGCGTGAACGGCTCGAACCCTCGGGATAAACCGGCATAACCGTCCGCGACAAATAGAGAATCCAGCAGTCCTCGTTCTGCAGTTCGCGCCTGCTTGGCAAAATGCGCCAGCTCCAGGCCAGCGTTCGGATTGACTAACGGATGCTTGGAAGAAGCCGCATGATGTCCGGTACCACGGATAAATACATTAAAATGGGCCTTTCTGGAAGAATCGGTCAATTGGGTTCACCTCATATCATCATAGTCGTGCGTGTAATAGATTTCTCTCAATCTTATTGAGCTGGCTCATAAGCCGAATCCTTCACTGCTTGGTGGTGTCTGGCTGTCCATATTTCCCGATTTTTGTTCACAGGGCGCGTCAGTCCAAAATTTTCACGTAATGTGGCACCCTCATATGCAGTCCGAAAAATACCGCGATTTTGCAGCTCGGGTATTACCTTATTAATGAAAGTTTCCAGGCTGTGCGGCACAACCTGCGGCAGTAAATTAAAACCGTCAGCTCCACGCTCCCGCAGCCACGTTTCAATAAAATCGGCCACCTGCAAATAGGATCCCCGATAAGTAACGTGACCATGGCCACCAGCACTGCGATTTAAAAATTGTCGGATTGTCAAATTATCTCTGCGCACAGCGTCAAGCACAACCTCACGCCGGCTTGTTATGCCTCCGTTCCGACTGCCATCCTCAGGTTTAACCTTATCAAGTGGTACCCGGTCATCCAACTCATACTCGGACAGATCGACCGAGAAAAAACGTGAGGCCTGCTTTAATGAGCTTTCCAGATTCAACAAAGAAAATAAATCATCCTCCAGATCCTTGGCCTCTGCTTCGGTCTCGCCAACAATCGATCCCAGTCCAGGCATAATGAGCAATTGATCCGGATTTCTTCCGTACTTCGCCAATCTGGATTTGACATCGGTATAAAACTCTTGCGCGGCTCCGAGCGTCTGCTGTGCGGTAAAAATCACCTCGGCATGCTTGGCCGCCAATTCCTTGCCAGCTTCCGAGGAACCTGCTTGAACCAGAACCGGATAGCCCTGCGGAGGACGGGGTATATTCAGCGGTCCCTTTACATTAAAGTAAGTGCCTTTAAAATCAATTTCATGCACATTGGTATGATTAACCTGCAGATTCCGCTCACTGCTGCTCGTTACATCATCTTCATCCCAGCTATCCCACAGCTGCTTGGTGACCTCAACGAACTCATCGCCAATTTCATAACGTTTGCTGGGCTCTGGGTACCCACCCCACCTTGTAATATTGTTGCCGTCCTCTGGTGAATGCCCTGTTACGATATTCCAGGCAGCACGCCCTTTACTCAAGTGATCTAACGATGCCAGCTTTCTTGCAACATGAAAAGGATCATTATAGGTCGTGCTTACTGTTCCGATCAGGCCAATATGTGTCGTTACTGCCGCCAGCGCCGAGAGCAGCGTGAATGGCTCCAGCCTTCTGCCCGTTCCCGAATAATTGTCTGCCATGAATAGTGAATCGATTAGCCCTCGTTCAGCCAATTGAGCCAGTTCCACATACTTGTCAATGTCCAAATCTCGTTCAGGCTCCGCATCAGGATGCTTCCATCCCCCCGCATGGTGCCCTGCAATGCGAACAAACACATTAAGACGTATCTTCCGTTCCGTTTCACTCATATCTCTCACACTCCGCTTTGCAAATTAAAGTCACCGCACCGACATACCGCCCAATACCTTTCATACCTACCTCAAGAACGTTTTTTCCCCAGAATGCACAAAAACCGGAAACAAGCCGAGGCTGGTTTCCGGTGGTCCGGTTTTCCTATCAATTTATAAAATTCATATGCGAATACTCGGTTATAAATTTACCATCGGAATTACAGTTTTGTCAAGATGTGTTGTGTTAAAGAAATATAGCTTTAAACCAAATTAGGCATTTTTCTATGTTTGGTTTGTTGTTCAAATGCAAATGAGCTTTTTGGGAAAGATTACATTTTTAACCCCTTGCACACGTCACAACGATAAAGCGAATCAGCGTTAAACCACATGCTTGCAATATTCCAAAAATGATTTAAAATGCATAATAATCAAGTTCAACTTCATTGCAAAACAAGCGATGACGGAAAGAGTACACGGTAATCGATTCATTACAGGGACGGAGTGCCACCGACTGAAAGCACCCGATCGAACGACCCGTCGAAGTTCACTCCCGAGCTGGTTCCTGAACGGCTGCCTGCATACTGGCATCTCTTAGGGATACCCGTAACTCTCTGCGTTAAGGGACTAAAGTGAGAATAGCATTCCTGTTAGCACAGGAACTGTTGTTCTAATTAGGGTGGTACCACGGCTTCTCGTCCCTTGCGATGAGGAGTCTTTTTGTTTGTCAAAAAACATATTAGAGGGAGCGAATCAGAATGGATCAAATCAATTTAGAGCAATTAAGGGGAAATTTAACAGGAATCAATCGACAGCTGCTGGAGTTGTTGTCGGAACGGGCACAGATTGCTCAGGAAATTGGACATCTGGCAGAGAAGCACGACCTTCCGAGGTTCGATCCTGTAAGGGAGAAGCAAATGCTGGAGGAGCTCATCGCCCGTAACACCGGGCCTTTGGATCACGAAACCATTCGCCAGCTGTTCAAGCAAATTTTCCAAGCCACTACGGAATCTCAACAAACGGGTCATAAAAAACCATTACTGGTCAGCCGAAAAAACCAGAAGGCAGATACTATGGTGACCCTCGGAGATATTACTGTTGGAGGCGGAAAGCCCGTCCTGATCGCCGGTCCTTGTTCGGTCGAAAGCTATGAGCAGGTCCGTCAAGTAGCTGCCTCATTGAAGCAAGCGGGAGTTACCGTCATGCGCGGCGGCGCATTCAAACCAAGAACGTCCCCGTATGATTTTCAAGGGTTAGGGATAGAGGGGTTGAAAATTTTGAAGGAGGTGGCAAGCGAATTCGGTCTTAAAACAATCAGTGAAATCGTCAATCCTGCCCATATCGAATTGGCAAGCGAATATATTGACGTCATTCAAATTGGTGCACGTAATATGCAGAACTTCGAGCTTCTAAAGGCCGCAGGCCAAGTACGCACACCTATCCTGTTGAAGCGTGGCCTTGCCGCTACTATTGAGGAATTTCTTCATGCAGCAGAATACATCTTGGCTGGTGGCAACACGCAAGTGATGTTGATCGAACGCGGAATTCGGACGTATGAGAAGGCAACCCGCAATACTCTGGATATATCGGCAGTTCCGATTCTGAAGCAGGAGAGCCATCTGCCGGTTCTCGTGGATGTCACCCATTCAACAGGCCGCAAAGCAATATTCGCTCCTTGTGCCAAAGCCGCATTGGCCGCGGGTGCAGATGGCATCATGGTAGAGGTACATCCCGATCCTGCAGCTGCCTTGTCCGATGCAGCCCAGCAGCTCAATATTGAAGAGTTCCATCGCTTCCACGCCGAGCTCCAAATATAGTTTATTCGTATTCGCTATCACCATGTATAAGCATAATCACGTACAAATAGACTCAAAAAAATCGGCAAATCCCGAAGGATAAGCCGATTCGCAATGAATCTATTTGATTATTATAGGTAAAATCTGTAGCAGCATAAAGCGCATATCATCACTATCAATCTTTCCATCTTGATTGATATCGAACATATGAGTAGAGAAGTGTGACACGTCTTCTACGGTTATATTACCATCACCATTTAAATCAACGTAACCCAAGGAAGGCTGGGCCGAACGGTTGATCGTCACTTCAAAGGATTTTTGCTGGCCGTCATGCGTAGTTACAACGATTGTTAAAGAGCGGGTCCCCGTTGCTAAATTCGATACCAGGATGGAGTTCGCCGTGTACGTGGCCCCGGTTACGCTGAATGAAGCATTGGGATCGGAAAGAACTACACTCAGGTCCACTGATTTGATCTCATACCCTACATCCAGATGATAACTGTTGGAGGTACGCTGCAAAATCTTATTCATATAAGTGATCGTACTGATATCAGCTACGCCCAAACCTTGCTTATTCACATCTATGGTGTAAGTCTTGCTGGATACATGATCAGGTGCTGTCACTTTGACAGAAACGGTGTTAGACCCGATATGATTCAGATATACAGCGCCAGTTACCGTTGTGCCGTCAGCTATAATTTCAAATCTGGCTTGAGATTCAACAGGAACAGCAAATACCTGAACACTGTAAACACTATTCATTACACTTGCTGCGTAGCTCGTCGTACCTGAGAAAAACGCTGGATTCAACGTGCCTGTACTCAGCGATAAACTACTTAAATCCGCGTTATTGCTCGCTGCTCGGCTGACCGTTGCCGTATAAGTCTTCGTTGAGTTATCCTGTGCCGTCACCACTACTGTGACGGTATTAGCTCCTACATTCAATGGAACGGTTGCTGCATTGCCGCTGGTTACCGTGTTTCCGTTTACCTTAAGCGTCGACGTGTTATCCGCTAATGTTGGCGTCACTTTCAAGCTGCTTACAGGGTAAGCTACAGCACCTGTGTAACTGATCGTTCCTGATGCAAATGCTGGCGAAAGCGTTCCTTGATCCAGCATCAGATTGCTTAAATCAGCATTATTACTCGGGGCTGCTCGATTAACTGTTACTGTATAAGTCCTCGTCGAATTATCCTGTGCTGTCACCACCACCGTGACGGTATTAGCTCCTACATTCAATGGAACGGTTACTGCATTGCCACTGGGTGCTGCGTTCCCATTTACCTTAAGTGTCGCCTTGTTATCCGCTATTGTCGGAGTTACATTAAGGCTGCTTACAAGGTAACCTACATCATTTGTGTAGCTGATGGTTCCTGATTCAAACACAGGTGTTAGTGTTCCTTGGTCAACAATCAAATTACTCAATTCGGCATTGCTGCTGGCAGCACGATTGACGGTAACTGTATAAGTCTTTTGTGTCGTGCCGTCCTGGGCTGTAACCAATATCGTGATGGTGTTAGACCCTATATTCAATGGGATTGTTACGGCACTACCACTTGCAGCGGCGCTTCCATTGAGCTTAACCGTTGCATTACTGTCTGCTAAAATAGCGGTTACCTCTATACTACTCACTGCATTAGCCACTGCAGAAGTATAGCTGATTGTTCCCGCTGCGAACGGAGGCGATAGTGAGCCCTGGCTAAGCGTCAAATTACTCAGGTTGGCATTCGTACTTAGTGCTTGCGATTCCATCCAGCCTTCTTGGCCTACAGCAACAAACTGGCTTTCACCATAAGCAACAGCATTGAAAAATTTTGTAGTATTCGAGGTTTCATTCGTCCAGGCAACGCCGTCAGATGAGGAAATAATTTTCCCGTTATCACCTGCGGCGACAAATTTTCCAGCTCCATAAGCGGCACCGTTTATTCCTGCTGAACCGTTCGGAACAGCCCGCGATGTCCAAGTGGCACCATCTGGTGATGTGAGCAGGGTTCCCGATGACCCCACAGCTATAAACAAACTGCTGCCATAAGCTCCTCCCCACAGATCATTCGTTGTGCCTGAGGTTTGCAGTGTCCATGTAATTCCGTCAGATGAGCTATAGATAGTACCCGCAGATCCTGCCGCGATAAACTTTCCCCCACCGTATAGGACTCTATTGAGATCCTGTGATCCCTTAGTTTGTGAACTCCAGCTTATCCCATCTGTAGAGGTGGTTATTACCCCACCTTTCCCAACGGCTACTATGCGGGACCCACTATAAGCAAGAGCATATAGGTCGTTAACCGTCCCCGAGGCTTGTTGAATCCAGGTCCCGCTATTACCGGTAGGAGAAGTCATAATATTGGCAGCATTGGAGCCAACCGCAACCCATTGAGTCCCTGTATACACAGCATCATTAGGAATAAACGGAACAGCCTGTTTAACCCATGTAATCCCATCTGCAGACGAAACAATCTCACTGCTTACAGGATCAACAGCGAGCCATTTTCCTCCGCCAAAAGCAGCATTTTGAAGCTGCCCTGTGATCGTAGCGTTCGAGGTTTGGCTTGTCCAAATACCCGAAGCCATAACCATATTGTGAAAGCCATAGAATACGCTAAGCAAGGAAATCGCTAATATGGTTAGCAGCAATTTGGGTGATTGCCGAAACTGCTTAGCTATTCGTATTCTGATCATCATTAGATCCCCCTGTCATCACTTGCCTGATGCTGCATCCTTAACACTTGAACTTTCATACTATGACCGATTTGGGAAAATTCCGTTCTGACAAATGATGAAGTTCATCACAAGAAAGGGCTGCATGTTGTTGTGCGGTTGACCCCCTCCAGTTGCAGAAAGTGCATTTGGATGCATAGTCACATTGGCATTTGCGCTGTATATTGGAGCTTGCTGCGGATGAGGTCTGCCCTGTGCGGGTGCCTCTGCCCAATAATGATTGGCAGGCTCGGTTGAAGAGCCCGGTATCTCATAAGCCTGTGCCGCATGAGTGTGTCTTGGCATTTCAGATGCGCTAAGCGCTAACGAATTGACACCGACTTGTTCACCTACAGTGCGAGGCGTTAAGCCTGCCCCCTGACCTTGATGCATCGGAGCAGCTCCATTCAGATTGGGTAAAGCAAAAGTTGAGGTGCCATTCCCGCCATACTGAACACCCAAAATGGAAAAAAGTGCTGTGTTCTGAGAGATTGATAGTAGCTGTCCATTACATAAGGCCCAATTTACCGGCGCAAAATTACCTGAGAAAATCCGTATTTCTCCAATATAAGCGTCTG
Source organism: Paenibacillus periandrae (assembly GCF_022458865.1). Classification (GTDB taxonomy): domain Bacteria; phylum Bacillota; class Bacilli; order Paenibacillales; family NBRC-103111; genus Paenibacillus_S; species Paenibacillus_S periandrae. Next base: position 116,954 of record NZ_JAJNMU010000010.1, read on the forward strand.
CCATATGATTAACCCCCCTTTAACTCCTTGATGGATAAATCCCTTGTGTTGCAATACAATAATTCAACGTCAAGTAGGGCTGCATATTGGAATGAGGCTGACTGCCACCAGTATTGGCAATTGCTGTTCCATTCATTGGTGTAATAGCTGCTGCAGGGCCATATAGGTTGTTTTGCATACCCCATACTTGGTTTTGAGGGGAAACGCTTGTTGAAGGATCTGATGAGCCCTGAGCCAAGTGCGAATGAGTTGGCATTTCATTTATATTTAAAGTATGACTTGCTTCTCCCCCTTGTTGCCCAAGCGTAAGGTTTGAACCCACATGAACAGGAACGCGTCCTCGCAAGTCAGGTAAAGCAAACGTCGTTGTACCATTTCCTCCGTACGTGGTGCCAAGCAGCGAGAAGAGCGCTTGATTGGTGGCAATCGACATGGTTTGACCATTACACAATGCCCATCCTCTTGGGGCACGCGCATAGGAAAACAACCGAATTTCAGCTAAAAAAGGATCTGACATTTAAGCACCTCCGACTCGATTTAGTAAATAAAACGGTTAGTCAAAAGACGGGAAAATTCCTACCAGTGCAATAATAAAGGTAATTGTCAGGGAGGGCATCATGTTGTCGTGCGGCTGATTCCCACCTTCCAGTGAGACGGTTTGCTGGTTCAGCGTGACAGGATTGCCATTCGCCTCAGTATACGTTTTAGCTACGTTGGTCGCCCAAATGGCATTGCTTGGAGAGGCTTGAATTCCCGTTTGGGTAGAAGCTTGAGGCACATGGGTATGTTGAGGAAGCTCATTGGCTATAAGGGTAACGGTCTCGGTACCACCCTTAGCCCCTAAAGGGTAGGCAGTAGTTGAATGGATGGGGATTCTCCCTTGAAGATCAGGCAGTGCAAAAGTGGACATCCCATCGCCTCCAAACGTCGTTCCAATCAAAGTGTAAAGAACCTCGTTCTGAGATATACTCATCACTTGGCCATTACACAACGCCCAACCTGCTGGGGCGTAGTTTCCTGCAAACATACGAATTTCACCTACATAGGGTATAGCCATCTATCTTTCACCTCATTATATTATTCGTATGAACACGCCAGTAAAGCTCTTCTTATTCGTTGAACCATATCATATTTTCATATAATCCATTGCTTCCAACACTTGTAAAACCAAGTCGCTCGTATAACCGTTTAGCGGGATTGTGCTGCAGAACGCTGAGACGAATCGATTTTGTCGTTGGCAGTCCTTCTCCAGATTGTAAGGAACGAATCATTAACGTACCTATTCCTTGATTGCGAGATTCCGGTAATAACGCAATATCGATAAGTTGGATTTCTTTTGCTGTAATACCGTACATCACACGACCCACACGAAGATCGTTATATAAAATGATATAGTGGTTCGCATCAGGAAATTGAGCCTCATAAGAACGTCTTTGCGCAGTCCATTGCATATGGAGAAAAGCATTCGTTGCTGCAGCATCCCAGCCCCACGTCACTATTTCAGCTTCTCGAGTGCTTGCATAAAGATTATATAAAAAGGATTCGTCATTAGAAGTAACCTGAATCGTATTCAGCATAATTCCCTTTCTATGTAAGAAATACTCACAATATGGACATTCCTCTTTATCCAATAACATGATATCATCAACTTAACGCCATTAATTACATATTCTATAACCACTTAAAAACTCCTTTTTTCGAGTCGATATTGATTGCTTTTTTCGCTTCTACTTCTATACATGACATCAAGGTTAAATTTCGTAAATTATCGTAAATAATTATCGCAAATTGATTATAAATTATTTGTTTTTTTGCCGTTTTTCTCTCATTTTATGTTATCTTAAAAGAGTCTGTAATGATGATAATGCTAGACTTACATATACATTTCATTTTTGGAGGTTAGGTATGGACGACAATAAGCAATTATCTCGCCGGAAATTTCTCGGTTATCTGGGAACCAGCACAGCGTATCTTGCAGTATCCTCTATGGGTCTCGGTTCCTTCGGTAAACGAGCGAATGCATCGGAAGCGAACAGGTCCCTATTCGATTTTTCAACAATCAAGGTTTCGGATTCCTTTAACCCAACCCGGGATACAGCAGTAGCGAGTGATGATTTGGTACTGTCATCCGGTTTTAAATACGAGGTCATCGCAGCTTATGGAGACACTATTAATACGAAGGGCGACACGTTCGGGGATAACAACAGCTATACCGCTTTTTTTCCTCAAGACGGTTCCCGTGTTGAAGGACTGCTCTGGGTAGGTCACGAATCGACGAACGAATTGTTTCTTGAGGACGGCAATCAGCAGCGACATTTGACTTCGGCTCAGCAGCGGTCCTTGTTATATAATCAAGGGGCTTCCATCTTGAAGGTGTTTCGTAATGATAAGGGCCTTTGGAAAATGGATACCAAGTCTGAATATGCCCGACGTATCACAGGACTTGATGCTGTTGAGCTGACGGGGCCGGTGCGTGGAACCAAGGCGGTACACCATGCAACCCGGGTCCAAGGTACATTAGCCAACCGCGGTGGCGGTACAACCTTATGGGGTACCGTGCTTACCTGCGAGAATCAATTCGAGTCTACATGCAGGAGCACAGGCCTTGACCCGTTACATTATGGATGGGTTGTAGAGGCTGATCCTTACGATGCTAACGCCACACTGAGGAAGCACACAGCATTAGGACGATTTAATCACGGTAACGTAATGATGGGGTTAAGCACCGACGGCAAGGTTATCGTCTACATGGGCGAGGATGCCGAGGACGCTTGCGTCTATAAGTTTATCAGCTCGAACAAATTTGATCCGGCGCGAGGCAAGGCCAACTCCGAGCTTTTAAACGACGGAAAGCTGTATGCGGCGAATAAAGCAACTGGACAATGGGTTGAATTAACGATAGAGGCTGTGAGTCAATCCATTAAGAATCCTCGCTATAAAATACCGAGTGTATTGAATCAAACCCGGGAATCACTTATTGAGATATTTAAGGAGCAGGCAGACGTATTTGTATATGCGCGGGAAGCTGCAATTATTGTAGGCGCTACGCTATCCGACCGTCCTGCAACGGTTACTATAAATCCGCAGGATCATACTTTGTATATTGCTTATACGAACAACGGTCGACGCGGAAACCTGCATGGACAAATTATTCGTTTCTTTGAGAAAAACAACAATCTTGGAGCAACTGAATTTTCCTATGAGATTTTTGCAGTTGGCGGACCTCAAAGCGGGTTCAGCTCACCAGGCAGCCTTGCGTTCGATACCAAAGGCAATCTCTGGGTTTCGACGAATATTGCTTCGAGTCATTTGAATAAAGGCGCATGGGCTGAATTTAAAAATAACGGATTGTACGTGATACCTGCTTCCGGCTCAACCAAGGAGACGCGGCAATTTGCATCCGCTCCATTCGATGCCGAATTTGACGGAGTAAGCTTTACCCCTGATGAGCAGACCTTATTTCTGACGGTTAAGCATCCCGGAGAGACCACTGAGGAGCGGGTTAAACTGACCAGTACATGGCCGCACCGCTTCGGTGACAATATACCGAGATCGGCATTGGTCGCCATTAACGGTTCCGCATTCTAGATGCATCTGCCAAGCGTAAATCGGATGAACCCAAAGACCCATGAGATTAGAGAGAAAATCTTTCTCCGTTCTCATGGATCTTTTAATTTACATAAAATGGTAAAAAAACCCTCTTTTATAAGGTAACTTGCCAGAATGCGATATTTTCTCTTTTCCAGGTATAAGAGACGAATATACGTTTTCCGTCGGCAATAATGGCAGGGTAAGAGTATTCTCCCACCTGATCCTCCAGAACGAATTCATCGTCCCAAGTATGTCCATTATCATAAGACGCTCTTAGCACCAGAGGCGTACGTGGCCCCCAATTGACCCCAACCGGATTAAATGCCAGGATCAACACGCCGTTATCCATTCTCGCTACGTCAATACCGCTGTTATTATTAGGAAGCGGTGTCGGATATGCCTTAGACCAGGTATGTCCCGAATCTGATGAATCGCTCCTATACACATAACCTTCACTGCTTCTCAGCAGCATATGTACCTTCCTAGGCTGCGACTCCCAAAGCGTAGGCTGAATCACACCTCTACCAAAAAAGGATTGCTCCGAAACCGGAATATCGCTGCCTGTCACAGCTTCAATGCTGCTGTAGTCCAGCTCCTGGATCCAGATATCTCCGCTTCGTATCCACGTGGCCCCTTGATCTGCAGAAATGTCGACAAAAGCCTTCCAAATACCGTCCTCAGTAGATGCCGGCGCCAACCATGTACCGTCCGAGAGCACAATGGGCTTATTTCGTACCGGACCTCTGCCTCCGCGGTCGCCTTTTACCAGCTCAACCGGCAGTGACCACGTGTATCCGTTATCCTTGGATACGATAACTTGAGTGCTCCATTCCTTGAGAAGCTGTCCGACCTTGTAAAAAAGCACAAGCTCGCCATGATCATTCCAAAAAAAGACGGGATTCCAATGAGGAATTCCGTCAGCAGCTGCTAACTGGATGGGAAACGTCCATGTTCCCTTGTGTCTCCGTGAATACCAGATAGCAGAGTCACCCGCTCCTTCCTTGCTGCCTGCAAACCATGCCGTCAACATGTCACCATCCGGGAGTATCGCCAAGCTGGATGCGTGACAGCTCTCGAATGGTGCCTGGGCAGTCATAACTAATTCCTTGACCGCTTCAGTAAACATCATGGACCGCCCCTCGCCTCCTCAAAAAGCTTGTTGTGTCGGATCGCTTCTACCATTCGCCTTTTCGTCCGAATTGGGCTTGAGCTGCAGCTCCGAACTGATTTCCTGCCTCTTTCATTCCTTGCAGTAAAGCATTCATCTCGATACCTGCCGTATTGCGCCCTGATGTTATAACGGTGTCACACTCATTTTTATCCATAAACCGCGTCGCGTCAAGCAGTCCGGCCTGATCCTCCTCAGGAATGACGAGAAAGCCGTGTTTGTCGGCATGAATCAACTGCCCGGGCTTGATTGTGATGCCGAAGACCTCAACTTCACAGTTCCAGCGCACTGGCCAGCTATAGGCATGACCAATACACATTTTGCTGGCAATCGCTTTGAACCCTGCATTATTCATTTCATCGAGATCGCGGATCGCTCCATCCGTAATCGTTCCGACGCAGCCGAGGGAACGGTGCATATTCGCACCTACCTCCCCCCAATAAGAACCATACGCATACGGTTTATCCAGATCCTGAACGACCACGATTTTCGGTCCGGGAATGCTGGCAATATATTCGCGATATTCAACCTGGGCGTTCGGATTTCTGGTCTGATGGTCGGGATTGCTCGGCTCACACACTACAGTCACCGCATATCCAACCATAACTCCCATATGTGGCATGAAGTCTTTGGTTTCCTCCAGGTTAAAGCCCGTTCTGCGATCATGCTTGGAAATTTGTTCCCAGCCATTAAAGACTGATGGCGTATTCCAACGTTTGAGCTGCAGCAATTCGCTATGGGTTAAAGTCATTCTGAGCTTCCTCCTTAATAAATTAAATTTCGAAAATCGGTAATCGTATGAAACGAGATCAGATTCACATTATGCGCATCCTTGGCACGATGGTCCCCTGTCCGGCTGAGTACATACAAATTATTCCCGTCAATGGCCAAACTCGCATAATGGCGTGACTGCTTCTGCGAAGCACCCATCGTTACCATACCTGCAAAGCACCAATCGATGCAGTTGCGGGAAAAATGAAGCTGCAGCCGATGCCGTTCATTATTCGGTGTCCAGAACCGATCCTCAGGGAGCTTTTCCGCGCGCGTCATACTATCCGTTGCCTGCGTGCTAAGCAGCCAATACATCTCCGAGACATCGTCGTAAACAATGTGGAACTTCATCTGTCCACCCGGCAAAGGCACGTAGACGATATTTTTACCGGAAGGAACCTGCTCCAGCAAAGTTGTCATACTGCCATCGTCGTTCTCCACAACTTTCGCAATGGCGGCATATCCCGTCCCACCGGTATGCGTTCTCATCCAGAGATGGAATGTTCGCCCCTCTGGATCGTAAAAATAATGATCCGGATCTGCGATCTTCACGACATTCGTCTCCAGCCAGCCGGCTGGCGCGCAATTGCGTCCGGGAGCGATCATCGTTCCCGTAATCGGTGCGGCGTTATAAAAGGGAATGCCGAAATAATCCAGCTGATCCACAGGCACTGTATCGCAAAATGCCAGCTCTGATGCGAACGTCCAATTTTCCCTGATCAGCAGGTCACTGTCGATGCTGCCCCTCATGAGAACAGGAGCAAGAATGCTGCATGGCCATATTTTCATACCGGTGAACGTCATTCTTTCCATAACCAGGTACACATGATCCTTAACGTAAAGGACATTAGCAGGAGCCTGATGCCAAATTTCCCCCTTAGATAAAAAGCTGGTCTCACTCCACGTTTCTCCATTATCGTCAGACCGGACTATCGCAAGATCGTTGCAATGGCCGATGACATAGACGGAATTCCCCGCTACAAAAGGTCTTGCATGCATGAATGGAAAGTCAGCACGAAACTGCCACGTTGCTCCTTTATCATCGGAGGTAAATATTTTACCGAACCATAATTGACCGTGCTCGATGACACGCTTTGGGCCCGGAAGATCGTCCATACCTGGTCCGCTCAGATCAAGCGTGGCGACCAACCTGCCATTCGGCAAGACGGCAATGCCGGGACTGTACGTATAAATATTGTCGGGATCGGGAGATTCATATACGGTTACATAATCCTGGGCAAGCGGTTGTATGGGCTTCATAGCATAACGCACAACCTTTCCATATGATCGATAATAGGTTTAAAGAAATGACCGAAAATTTTCAAGCGTATGAAATGTCATATAATTGGCGTTATGAAAATTGTAGGCATCATTAAGCGCGGTCCGACTTAGATAAATCATATCGTCCCCATTAAACAGCCAATCGACGTATTGGAATCCAACCTTAAGATCGTCCTCCGTCCAACCGTTATCCTGATAATTTAAAGCGTCCGTATGAACCTGCCACGATTCCAAATCGGCTGATGACACCAGAGACAATATATTGCGCTGAGATACATTGGGCAAGGTTACTCTGTTCACTAACGACCAATATCTTCCGCTGACAGGATCATAATGAACCGTGAATTTGGACATATTGCCATGAAAGTCAATGACACTGCCGAACGTCAGATCCGCATCAGGATGTACGGTATTCACATTCAGTATAATAGCTCTTCCATAATCAGGATTGCCCTTGCCTGTATTATAACGGAGCAGGTTGACGAGCCTGCCACCGGGAGCGATTACGATATTCCCTTCCAGCAGCGATGGTCTGCCACCCTCAATGACACCTGGCCATTCATGACTGTATGGAAGAAAAGGAGCTATCGCCCAATTGGCCGGATCCAGCAAATCCGCATCCGCTGGTGCGGATATGACTCCGGTGGCATGACCACCGAGAGACCATGAACCGTATTCCACCCCGCTCCAAATCCGCCCCTCGTGCTCAACGACAGGCATTGGCGCTTTATGAGGTCCGCCTTCCTCCCTGCTTCCGGCTGGTATCAGCTCCGTTGGCGCAGACCAGGTCGCTCCGCCATCATCAGAGCGGCCTATCAGCAAAGCGCCGTATTCTGTGCTTGTTCCAAGCATGTACAGCGCTCCGCGATGAAGAAACAACTTCCCCCAAAAGCACGGATAAAGATCGCACAGGAACGACCAGCTTTGACCGTCGTCCGTAGATCGAAAAATCTTGCTCAGATTTTGTCCGCCAAGCCCCCAAAAAACATCATGGGAGGCAAGCAGGGTTCCATCCACAAGCTTTACGATGGATGGACTTGCCGGAGAACGACCCGAGAAGTCATACGTGTAGTCATCGGGATGAATATAATTGACGACAATACCGGGTACCTCTCCGGTTCTCGCCTTTCTTGCCGGGCTTTCCGCCAACTGCTCATTCGAATCCTTTTTGATGGCATGAACGGCAACCTCATAATCTACAGCATGCTCCAGATCGCTAAGTAAAATCGATGTGGCGTCACCCGGTAGTTGGCGAGTTTGAATTTCTGTCCGTTCTTCCCCTGCCGTCAGCTTGACCTCGTAAACAAATTCACCGGAATTGCATGATCCTTCATACTGCCAATCCAACTGCAGCTGCCGGTTTCCCGGAGCCAGCCGTACTATGTTTAACTCACTATATGGGGCTCCATAGCCCTTGGAAGCGTAGGCGATTCCCTTGGCTGTTGAATAGCTCCATGTAGGGTTCTCTTGAACGTTCATCCACCATTCATCCCTTCTTAAGGCGGCAGTCTTCAGCTACCGCCCCATTTTTTGCGATTTTTTATTGGATTAGAATCACTTTTTATTTTTGGAGGCATCGATGACTTTTTGCTCTTCGACCCATTTATTAATCTTTTCCTGAATGTCTGCCATCTCAGCTGTCAGATCATACTTTTGACCATGATTAGCCCTTGATATCAGCTCTGCCATCCAGGGACGTATAAGTGAGAACATGATCGGCGGAAACAGCACGTTTTTGGTATCCTCCACGACCGTTAGCAACTGTTTGGCATAAGGATTATCCTTTTCGCTGACCCAATCGGCATTTTTCCAGGAAGGCAGGTACTTATAGTTATCATAGATAGCTTTTTGTCCTTCAGCTCCCGTAATATATTTCAGCACCTGCCATGCCGCTTCCGGATTTTTCGTATCTTTGGCCATCGTATACGTTTGGGCTGTACCATAGGAGGTTTTTCCGTTCTTGTCCCGTACCCCTTTGGTCACGACATAACGATCCTGCAGCTTGTTTTTGAGGATTTCATCCGTTTTGCTGCACCATAAACAAATCGCAACATTGTTCTCGACCTTGCCCCAGTTCTCAAAGCCGCGTCCAATCTCATATCCGGGTGGTAGGCTGGAGTTCATATCGATCAAGGTTTGCAAGCTCTTTTTAATTTGCGGGGTATTGAAATTCAGTTTACTGTTCCCAAAGTTCGCCCAGTCGGTTTCGCCTAGCTGTACGCCGTTCCCATCTGAGAAATAATCGAGCATCATGTGACTGCTGCTGCGCGGGTCATAATACATCCCGTAGGTTTGTTTGCCAGTCTTGGGATTGATCCCCGTCAGCTTGGCCGCTTTTTCCAATATTTCCTGAGCGGTTGGTTTATCGCTGAGCGGTGCCACACCCCAATCATCAAAGATTTGCTTATCATACATAACCGTACTCGTATTAACGATTCCAGGTAAGGCCATGACTTTACCATCGGTAGCATTCGTAAAGCGCTCTTTGTCCAGCCATAAAGAATCGTAATAATTTTGCTTCCAATTATCCCGTTTCAAGTAATCGTCCAGAGGCATCAGAAACCCTTGGTTATAAAAATCGATAGATGAATCCAGAATTAATACATCCACACTTCCACTAAGCAATAGTGATTGAAACTTCGCCTTTCTGTTATCCTGCGGAACTTCGATATATTCCACAGTCAGCTTGGGATGTTTGTCTAAAAATGGCTTCAGCATCGTTTTCATCCCTTTGACATTGCTGCCCGTTACCGGATCGATACCGTCATCCACCGGATAACTAAAAACAGCAAACTTGACGACACCGGATAAATTATCCGCGTTTGCTGCGGGACCTGGAGCCGCACTATTGTCACCCGCCCCACCACCGCAAGCGGTTAAAAATAAAAGCAGTGAGCATATTGTTAGCATCAGTGTCATTTTCCATCTATTCACTCGCATCGTATCACTCCTTATAAGTGGATGTTTCATTGTTTAATACCTGATTGGGCAACGCTTTGAATAATATATTTCTGGAAAAACAGGTATACCAGCAGAACAGGAATGATGGACAATACCGTGGAGGCCATATTCAGACCCGGAGGTGATTGTCCGGTTTGTGTGCGTGCGTTAAGCAAAGCGATTCCAATTTGAATCGTGTACTTGGCCGGATCATTCAGCATAATGAGCGGGAACAAAAAGCTGTTCCATACGTTCAGAAAGGTGAGAATAATCAAGGTAGCGACGATTGGCATGCATAAAGCAAAATAGATTCTAGTGAAGCATTGGAACTCCCCCGCGCCGTCGATAATGGCAGCCTCTCTAAGTTCGCCAGGAATGCCGTCCATGAATTGCTTCGCCAAAAAGGTACCGAATATATTGGCGATGGCCGGCAAATAAAAAGCCCAATAGGTGTTGATGAGCTGCAGCTTCTTAAATAGCATAAACAGCGGGATTAATGTCGCTTCACTTGGTATCATCAACGTAGCCAGCACGACCAGCAGTATGATTTTGCCGCCCTTGACGTTCAGCTTTGACAACGCATAACCCGCGAGCAGCGCTGAAAACGTACTAATGGCAATAACACCAACAGCAATCATAAACGTATTCACATACAATCGCGGCATATGGGTATTGATGATGGCAATTCTAAAATTTTCGAAACTGAGGTGTTCCGGAATCAACCGAAAGGGAAAAGGAAATTCGAAAATTGCATCCTTGTCAAAGCTAATCGAAAGCATAACAATGAACGGAAATAGGATCATTACGCCGCCAGCGCATAGGAACAACAGGGTCACAAACCTTCCAAGCCTATCCACTTGTTTCCTCGATTGCAGTACCACCCCGGTTTTTGCTGCAGTGGACATCAGGGTCATATGTCTCATCTCCGGTTAATTCTTATTTTGAAACGCTTTAAAGTTAAAAAGGGTAAACAGCAAAATAATAATGAAAATCACATAGGATGCAGCAGCCGCCTTGCCAAACTCATAGGTGTAAAAGCCGTATCGGTACACGTACAGCATGAGCGTAAACAACGATCCGCCCGGGTTGCCATCCGGTCCCCCAATCACGAACACATCGCCGAATCTTTTAAAAGCATTGATCGTACCCATGACGACCATAAAGAAAATGACGGGCTTCATTCCGGGAATTGTAATATAGAACCACTGCTGCAGCCTCTTGGCACCATCCACACTGGCAGCCTCATACAGATCGCGCGGAATGCCTTGAAGTCCTGCCAGCCAGATTAATACGGAATAACCCAACCCGTGCCACGTATCCATCAGAATGACGCTAAACTGTGCAAGTCTGGGATCTGCCATCCATCCGAGTGGAGCCACGCCAAACCAGCTTAGCACCGAGTTGGCAATCCCTTTTTCCGTCGGATACAGCAGCAGCAGGAATACAATTGAGGCCGCAACCGTTGAAGTCACATTCGGCAAAAAATAAATCGCTTTGAACAGAATGCTTATCCTGCGGGCGGCGATACCGTTAATCAGTGAAGCGATAATAAAGCTCAGAGGCAATCCCACTCCAAGTCCCATGACACCCATGATTATCGTGTTGCTAAGTGCTCGCCAAAAGGTCTTATCGTACCAAATAAATTCATAATTGCTGAACCCTGCCCAAATCCCCCTTACCCCGTTATGGTGATACAAGCTGATACGGAAAGCCTCTCCTATCGGGTACAAGGAAAAGGTAACGACCCCCAGAATCAGAGGAAGCAAAAACAAATAGCCAACCGTATGTTTATTTACTAACAGATTTCTTTTCGGGATCATTATCGTTCACCCCCTGTGTATGCTCATCCCTTGCTCTTATTATCCGTAATTTGCACACGGATAAATAGGTGAAATTCCTATGATTGGTTTGTAATGTTATTCAATTGGGCTGCATTTTCCGATACTCCAACGGGGTAACGCCTACCCTTTTTCTAAACACTTGTCCAAAATATTTGGCATCGGTATATCCGACCTGGCTGGAAATATCGAATATTTTCAAATCGGATTGCTTTAACAGCTGCTTGGCTTTGTTGATCCGAATATCGGCCAAAAAATTCAAAACCGTCTCATTGGTTCTTTCCTTGAATAAATTGGCGAAATAATTGGGTGTCAAATAGACGACGTCGGCTACGTCCTGCAAGGAGATATCCTGCGCATACTGCAACTCCATGAACGAAATTGCCTTCTGAACGATCGAAACATGACGCTGCTGCATTTTCTTTTCTATGCTATGGGCCAGATCGTTGACATAATGCAAAAGCCACATTTCAAGCTGCTCAATGGTTTTCCTTTTCTTAATCTGTTCATCCAAGGCCGTGATTTCCATGATGTTCCCATCTGAAAGATCCCACTCGATCAATTGGCGAAGCAGCGCGTAGACCAGCTGTAGACAAATCTTGCGTAAATGATCAGGAGTTGGGGTAAAGTCGTCGACAATAGCGCGCAAAAATTGCCTTGCATACCCAACTGCTCCGTGTACGTCCCCGATCTTCAAAGCCAGGCACAATCGTTTCTCCAGGTCATACGGGTATACGGTGTGCTCGATTGAAGCCTGGTATGTGACGTCACCGATATATACGATGCTCTCTTTACCTGAATACAGACGATACTGGACAGCCTCCACCGCTTGCTTGCCGGATTCCGGTATCCATTCAGGTTCATCGTAGATGCCGCCAATACCGATTGAAACCGACACCTTGTAATACGTTTGGATATAATATTTTATTTTTCTTGCTACCGCTTGCAGCAGCTCCAAGTAATGTTTGCTTTCCATAGGCTCCGCTCGGCTAACGATTACAATGAGCTGGTTATCGTAATTTTCGACGATCTCGGCGTATAATTGTTCCCGGAGCAGCTCTTCTACAATGTTACGAAAAGCAAATAATAAGAGCTGCTTATCACGAATACGGGCACTCTGTGCTACAGCCTCCTCATCATCGATCTCTACAACCAGGCATGCAAATAAATGGCTGCCGATGGAAAAATCCAGGTAGCCACATCTGTTTCTTATATCCAATAAAGACATTTGACCGGAAAGCAGGTAGCGCAAATATCTTTCCTTGAGCACAGGGATGCTTTGCAGCAGCTGCTGCTTTATTTGCACAACGTCCTTCACCTGGCTCCTTTCTTGCTCCAGGCTGTGCGTTGCCTTTTGGATGATAGCGAATAACTCTTCAATTGTGCTCGGCTTCAACAAATAATCAAAGGCACCATTGCGAATCGCTGTCTGCACATAGGGAAAATTATCATAGCCGCTTAACAAAATCACCTTCGCATGCGGTACGATGCACAGCGCTTTTTCCGTTAACTCCAAACCGTTCATATGAGGCATCAATACATCGGAAATGATCAAATCCGGCTTCTTGTCCATGATCAACTCCATCGCTTCGACACCGTCTTCGGCCTCACCAACAATCTCAATCTGATGCTTGGACCAATCCATACTCATTTTCAGACCATTTCTCACGCGTTCCGAATCGTCCACCAGAATCATTTTATACATCGATATATCCCCCTGGAAGTATGATTTGTATGTGGGACCCTTCATCTCTCCGACTTTCGAAGTGTAAGCCGTATCCTTCTCCATAAGCCAAATGAATCCGTTCGTTAATGTTATAGATGCCATAACCTCCGTCTTGCGAAGGCGGCTCGAGAAGCGCTTCAATTTGTTCCAGATCCATACCGATTCCGTTATCGATAACCTCCAGCAGGATGAACTGACCTTCCCTTTTGGCTGCAATTTTAATCGTCCCACGTTTATTTTTTAACGGTTTGATACCATGCAGCAGCGCGTTTTCCACCAATGGCTGCAAAATGAGCTTGATGCACGCTTCCTCCAGTACATGGGGATCAGCTTCGATCGCATACTCAAATTTATTTTTGAACTGCAGCTTCTGAATCGTCAGGTAGTGCTCGATCGTTTCCAATTCCTTGGCAATGGTTGTCATTTCGCTGCCTTTATTGAGAATAAGCCGGAAAAATTGAGCAAACGCCGTTGTCATTTCCGCAATTTCATCATATTCCTTTGTTTTGGTCATCCAATATATAGAATCCATCGTATTATACAAAATGTGCGGATTAATTTGAGATTGCAAAGCCCGCAGCTCCGCTTCTCTGATTTTCTTTTCATCATCCCGCACTTTGTGGATCAAGGTCCCGATTTCTTCCGTCATTTCATTGAAGCTCTCCGATATTTCCCCAAATTCCTCCTGCGTTCCCAGATGAACCTTGGTGTGAATGTCCCCATCCCTTACTTTTTTAATGTGCCGAATTAATTTCATGAGCGGTCGGGTAATGCTGGATGAAATGAATACGGACAATACAATCGATAACGCCACCGTAATAAGTATAATCATTACAATCGTGCCTTTGGCTAGCTCAATATGCTTGTAGACAATAGACTGCGGAATCATCGTAACGAGCTTCCAGCCCGTATATTGCGATGTAAAATAATGTACCGAATACATCGTTCCTTGCAGCGTAATCAGTGAGCTTCCATTGGACGAGCCGGTAATCATCCTCCATACATCAGGATCTGCCTTGGTAGAGACCAGGTCCTTGTTAACATGAGAAATAATGAATCCATTCTCGTCAACTATATACGTAATCGCTTTCATATCCGTAAGAATATTTTTGAAGCTGTCGAATATAAAGCTTTCCCGGACACCAATCAGCATAAGTCCCCAGTCTTTAAGGGCTAACAACCCCAATGTTTTTCGCGCATTATAAATCACCTTGGGTCCTGAATCGCGGTTGGAGAATATGTCCTTATTGGCAAACAGCCACAAGGGCTTGCCCTTGGCAGCATACGACTGTTGATAAATGGCCGTTTGTTCAAGCTCCTCCCTTGTCCGATTGGCAAAGGACGTATTCACGAATAAATTCAGGCCGTATTGGCCAAAAAAACTTACGGATTGAATCTGTTCAGAGCGCCCCCCAAAAATACTCGGATACACAGTTTCATAAAATATTTTTTCATAATTAGCTCTGGCCGTGTCGGTTGAGGCATCGGATTCCATAATGATCTGCAGCTCTTTGTTCGATACGATGTTTACATACAATTCGTCAATATCCTTGAGCTTGTAATCGATATTTTGCATTGTTTGCTTGAGAACCTCTTGGACGGATTGACCCACTTCATTAACGATGGTTTCTTTTAAAATAAGAAAAAATATCCAGCCGATGATAGACGTGGATATTACAATAAGTAGTACAAAGGATACGATTAATTTGGATTTAAGCCTCATATTACGAAGTGAACCTGCCATCGTTGCCACTTAAATCACCCCTATCTCGTTTCATGCTGTCACAGCTTATCCTCGATATGGCTAACCACCTGCTGCAGCTTAACCGCATAATTTTGTATTGTGGAATCATCAAACCTGAGGGAGGGACCGGCAATGCTTACCCCGGCAATGACTTCCCGCTTTTTGTTGCGAATCGGCATTCCCATGCATTTAATTCCGTATTCATGCTCCATATGATCAATGGAATATCCTCTTGCCCGAATCTGCTGCAAATCCAGTATAAGCGCTTCCTGGCTGGTTATCGTACTATCTGTAATGGCGATAAGACCCTTGTCTATGACAGCCTTGATCCTGTCGTCGGGTAAATAAGCGAGCATCGCTTTGCCAATCCCGGTACAATAAAGCGGCGCCTTAACACCCAGCATGGATCTCGTGGAAAGCTGATTTCGCGGACAGGTAGAATCCAAATAAACGACTTCATTTTCTCTTGGTGTGCCCAGGTACACGGTTTCATTCGTAAAGTCCGATAGCTCTTGCATCAAAGGCAGCACGATGGTCCTGAAATCAATGTTACTATGAATCACATTGCTGAACTCCAGCAGCTTAAATCCAAGCCTGTATTTCCCATTCTCCTGATTTTGCTCCAGATATCCTGCCTTTAAAAAAGTATCTGCGATATTGTGAACATTACTTTTATAAAGTCCCAGCTTCTCGCTTATTTCTGTAATGCCCAGCTCAGGCGATTGTACCGTGAAGCAATCGAGAATTTTCAGCGCTTTAATTAATGATTTCACTTTTCCTTCATCTGACAATTGGGTTCAACTCTCTTTCGTTGTATAGCTAGGTAACCGTATAATCCGGCCCTCGGTCGCAGAATGATGTGCCGCAGAGGTCACTTCGAATGTACGGAAAGCATCGTCATAATCAGATAAGATACGAGAAGTATCCCCCGTTCGCAATGCATGCACAAAAGCCGCATTTTCCAATATGTACGGGTCCGAGCTATTCCGGTACTCTACCGTTCGGTCACGTCTGATTTCCTTCAGGCTATCCATACGAATTTCCACAACACCAGAGGTCGTGTATACATCCAGGCCTGTATGGTGACCTCTTGGAAGTATACATGTATTGGATATCGTGGCCACCATCCCGTTCACCAATTTGAGTGTAACGGTGCCCACATCCGGTATATCCATGCCTTCTTGAATTTCATGTAAACATCGCTTGTTGAAGGCTGCGTACAATTCTTCGACTTCCCCGCATAAATAGCGAATAAGATCAACAATATGCGTGGTCTGTTCGTTGAATTGCCCTCCAGAGCCGTTCATTCGTCTCCACCATGCAATCTGCGGGAAAGAACTCATAAAGTAACCGAGTGCCATACCCATCGTGCCTTCCAGCAGAAGCTCGCGCGCTTTGGCTACAGAATCGAGATAACGCCAATTGTAGCCAACTGAAGTAATAAGACGTTTGTCAGCTGCTTGCTTCCGCAGCAGCTCCAAATCCTCGGTCAACTCGATTCCGAGCGGTTTCTCCACAAAGAAAGGAATGCCACGATCAACCAGGTGCCTTTCAATTTCACCGTGCCCCATCGGTGGTACGCATATGTAGACAGCATCCAATGTACACGTATCCAGCATTTGTGTCACACTTGTAAACGCTTTCGCATCTGGCCAGCTGCGTGCTGCCCGCTCCACATTTTCCATGTTTCTGCCGCAAAAGGCTGCGACCGATACACCCTCCATTTGTGAAAGTATACGTTGGTGCTTATCCGCATATCTACCTGTTCCTATAAAACCGATACGAAGTTTCATATCTCTCTCCTTGTCGTTCTATAATAGAGAACATAGTTCTATATATAATATTAGGCTATACTTTTGTAATTTTCAAGTGAAGTTTGAACAAATCCGGACAAAAAAAATCGTCCCAGCTACCGAAGTTACCCAGTAGTAGGAACGATTGCCAAGTTTATTACATACACGTTTAAACTCCACGACTAATTTCCCTGTTTTTTCACGATTCCCATTAATCCATGTAAGGTTCTGACAAATTCGTTTCCTGATAAGCGGCCCAATGCTCCGTAAACACAATCCAATTCATTGTACCTCTGGACTCGATCCCTACGGATACTGGGTCCATATATGAGAATCGGAACTGAATCGCCAGTGTGTTCACCAACTTCACACGGTGTAGAATGATCAGCAGCCAGAGCCAGGTACGTATCATCAGGCAAGCTATCCAGAATATACCCAACCATTCGATCAAACAGCTCAATGGCTTTTGCTTTTTCAAACGGCTCGTTATCATGACCTTTAATATCCGGTGCTTTCATATGCACATAAACCATATCGTTCTCAGCTATTTCCTTGAGTGCCCATTCAGCTTTTAATTCAATATTTGTATCTATATTGGCTGTCATACGACTATCCGTGATGGGCTTGAAGCCTGCTAATTGGGCAACACCCAGAACTGTGCTTTCTCCTGCAATACAGCTCCCCTTGATATGAAGCTCATTGACAATCGGTTCAAGCTCGACCATTTGCCCTGCTCCTCTGGTCAATATGAAATTAGCAGGTGACTTCCCCTGTTCCTGACGCTCTATATTAACAGGATGCTTCAATAGTATCTGGTGTACCCGTCCAAGGAACAGATTAATAATCGAAGCTGTTCTAAGGGACTCCTCAGATCCATCCAGTGGTTCAACCTCATGATAGGGAACGCCATCGTTAGGGGCTTTGGGATCAGAATCGCTGACCTTATCACTTAATCCATCCCCTCGAAGAATCAGAACAGCCCGATGCTCTGTAGCCGCTTTAAAATAAATTTGAATCCCGTCAATCTCCATACCATTAACAGCCGCTGCTATCTCATCGGTCCTCTCTCGTATTCGCCCAGCCCGACGATCTATAACGATCCCGTGCTCATCCACCGTCGCAAAATTACACCGAAGCACAACATCTCCAGGCTTAATATCCATCCCCATGCCTAATGCTTCTATCGGTCCGCGCCCCGGGTAGTGATGCGGCTGGTAGCCAAATAAAATCAGATGTCCCATATCCGTACCCACTGGAATACCCGTGCCGATCAAATCCATCATCCCCGTAATACCTTGGGATGCCATGAGATCCAGATGGGGTGTTGCGGCATATTCCAATGGAGTTTTATCATGAAGCAAAGGATGGGGGCGGTCCCCCAAACCGTCGGCAATAGCCAAAATCACTTTTCTGTTTAGCATAGTTTCCTCCACATATTTTATAATCCCAGCAGTTTGAACCAGGTGAATATCGATAAGCTAATGACGCTGGCGCCAATAAAACAAGTAACAATGCCATACTTCACTTGATCCAGTACGGAAAAATAACCGGTTCCAAAATAAATGGTATTCACCTTGGAATGGGGAGGAAGTGTTATGGTATAGGTCATTGTCATAGCTGCCGCCAATGCCAGCGTCACAGGGTCCATTCCTAATGACTTGGCCAAAGCAATAAAAGCCGGTATTAATATCGTTACTCGCACGGTTTTACTCGTAAATATGAGATGACTGTACATACTCAGGAATACGACCACCACGTAAACCAAGGCATGATTCATCTGTTCGAGCCCGAGAAAGCTCACTACATTCTTGATCATCCATTCTGCGCCTTTGGATTTATCCAACGCATTACCCACGGCATACGCACCTGCAGCGAATATCATCAATTCCCATTTGATGTTAGCTTCTTTCCAGGTTAGCACACCGAGTCTGGGCAGCAAACAAAAGAGCGCTGCAAGAACCGCTGTCTGTTCGGTACTGATTTCAAAACCGAACCAGCCCTTCTGATAATCGCCTGTCGCCCACAGGATCACCGTAGCAATAAAGATGACCAAGGCCTTCTTTTCATTCAAGGAAAAGGAACCCAGCTTCTTCAGTTCCTCCTTTAGCGTATCCATTGCATGATGAAAATTGGTCTCGCCCTTTAATGAAAAGAGCTTGAAGCCGATGAAAAATGTCAGCAGCATCGTGATGATAGCTGTGGGCATAGATGCCAGCAGCCAATCGATATAACCGATGTGACCACCCGCCTGCTCATTGATAAAACCAACGGCAATAATATTTCCAGAGGTAGCGGTCATAACTCCCGAGGTAGCAATAGCATCGGCCTGGACACCTTGAAGCATCATCACTTTTCCAAGATTGCTTTGACCCGGGATCGCTCTGTACACTTCCAGCAAAATTAAACAAATCGGCACCATCAGCGTAGCTCTTGCCGTTGTGGACGGTACGAAAAAGGCAAGAACAAAATTAATAATGATCAGGACAAGCAGCGTTCTTTTGGGTGTTTTCCCAAAACTCGTAACCATCCATAAGGCAAACCTTCTACCTAAATTTGATTTCATCATGGCAGAAGTGAGGATAAATGCCGCAACCATTAACCAGATAACGTCAAATCCCAATGTTCCGAATGCTACCTCTTGACCTTTTACAGCTCCAACCAATGGTAGCAGCAGTATGGCCATCATGGAGGTTAAATAAATCGGGATCGGTGTGGTTATCCAGAGGATTAGTGATCCCGTAAAAATAGCTATCGCTCTTTGTGCTTCCAAGCTCATACCTGCCGGTGTTGGCATGAAGAATAGAAGCAGTCCCACAATAATGGCAAGGGGAATTCCCCACTTTTTCATCGCTTCCTCAACCTTGCCTTTCTTTTTAAGAGGCGGCTCCTTATCTTCCTTGTCTACTGTTGGCACGACATCCGTCATCTTCATTCTCCTCAAATTCAGATTGTTATCGCTTTCATATTTGTTTGCAATTTCATTATATTCACAGTAGTATTATTATACAATTTGATTAAATTTGAATAATGATAAGATATCGTTATAGTAAATTCGTACTTTAGAAAGGCGTGTATCTAATGAATGTGAACAAACTGGAGACCTTTATTATTCTTTCGGAATGCCTGAACTTTACGGAAGCGGCAGAACAGCTGTACTGCTCACAACCGTCTGTAAGTATGCAAATCCAAAGCCTGGAGGCGGAATTGGGTGTTCTCCTTTTTGACAGGATTGGAAAGAGGCTGTATCTAACGCAGCAGGGCGAGCATTTCAAACCTTATGCTGAGCAGATGATTAATTTACTTCACTTGGCTAAAAATCATATCAGGCAGCTGGAGGATTTATCGTATGGAAAATTGTCCTTTGGAGCAAGTAATTTTGTCGGTGTCTATCTACTTCCGAGCCTGCTGAGAGAATACTCAGTAAAGTTTCCAAATATTAAAATAAACATGAACATAACGTCTTCAAGCCAACTCGTTCACATGCTGGATTCGAATAAGGTAGAATTCCTGATTTTGTCTGATCGCGTACGGATTGATGAAACGCGTTATCAACGAACGACATTTTATAAGGATGAGCTGGTTCTGATCGTAAATCCATCCCATCATCTGGCACAGATGCAGCATTGTACCGTAGAAGATTTGGTCAACGAAACCTTAATTATTAAACCGGAACAATCAGCTACACGAACTTACTTGGAAGATCAATTTAAAGAGTACGGATTTATTCCTTCCAAGTATATGGAAATCAGTAACCTCGAAGGTATCAAGCAGGGTGTGATCCATGAGCTTGGCGTCGCGATTGTTTCCAGCTTTGCTATTCAGCAGGAACTTAACCATGGTTTGCTCGTTAAAGTTCCAATCCAAGGGATTCAATTTCTTAGAGGAATCAGCTATGTATATCTTCGTAATAAAATTCTTTCACCCGCAGCCAAGCAGTTCATTCCTTTATTGGATCAACAAAAAAATCCTCCTCATTTCTGAGGAAGATTCTTATTAGGAGCAGCTACTTCAATATCTACACAATAAGTCTCACAGAACATTTTTACTGGAAGAGTCACTTGCCGGCCATCTGCTTGCGGTATTCTTTGGGCGAGACTCCTGCTATTTTGTTGAACATATGCGTGAAATAATTGGAGTCGTTAAAGCCGGTGGCCTCGGAAATTTCGAATATTTTCATATCTGTGCTTTTCAGCAGAAGCTTAGCTTTCTGTACGCGCAGGTTCTGGATATAGCCGGTTACACTTTCCCCGGTTTCCTTTTTAAACAGATTGCTGAAGTAACTGGGGTTGAGATGGACATGGACCGCCACCTCGGCCAAGCTGCATACCCCCATGTATGATTCTTCAATAAACCGGATGGCCTGCTTGACCGGATTATCATTCTTGCTGGCAAGCCAGTTATTGTGGGACTGCAGGAATTCATGGATGTATCCCTGCAGCCATGCCGTAATATCCTCCGGTGTCACACATTTGTAGACAGAATCCCACTCTATGGGGCGCACGGCCATTTGCCATTCGGGAAACTGAACCTGCACCAGCCGGAGAATAGCAGCAGCCAGCAGCAGCGCTTCGATCTTGGCGGTTTGCGGGGGCAAATGGCTGATCCGGACGGCTTGCTCCTGCAGCTCCCGGCTCAGCCGGCTGTTATCCTCCGACATAAGCCAGGTTACAATTTCCTTCTCCTTCTCGTAAAGCGCCGTCTGGTTGAGCAGTGATTCATTGGCAGAACCGTGGTCCCTGTCCCCTTCCCGGCAATACCGTCTGTAGCCCTGACGCAATTCCTCCGTGCTGGCGCATATCCCTTGTCCACTGCATTCAAGAGTTAACCTCAAATAATGATGGACCGAATCGGTGAGTATCTGCAGCCATGGGAGGGACGTATCCGACCGGGAAGTACTCCGGTCCACCATTAAAGCCCACTCCGATGCGTTCAAGGGAAACAGGCGAAAGCCGCCGGGAAACCACTTATTCAAGTGCTCTCCAGCAATATTGGCGAAAGCAAACTGCAAAAGCGGCACATCCTGGGCGGAATAATGCTTCTCCGGGGGGAAATAGGTATGAATACGGAGAAAAAGCAGCTCGCATTGCTTCATCCGCTTCAGCAGAGCCTCCACCTCTTCGCCGCTGCAGGGCATGCCCATAATTGCCGAGCGCAGCTCGCTGTCTTCATGCTGGCGCTTCCAGCCCTCCACCAAGAGCTGGGACTGGCTTTCTTCAATCAGCTGCACATAAATCCGGTCGAGTACGCTTAATATATCCGCTTCCACACAAGGCTTCGTGATAAAGTCCAGCACCCCGAACTTGACGGCGGACTGGGCATACGAAAAATCCCTGAATCCGGTTACAATCACAATCTTCGTCAACCAGCCGCGGCTTCTGATTTCTTCTGCCAGTTGCAGACCATCTATATGAGGCATCCGGATATCGGTCAGCAAGAGATCCGGGACACATTTCTCCATCATTAACAAGGCGTCCCGGCCATTGGCCGCTTCCCCCGTCACTACCCACTCGGCGGACCGCTTCCCCGCCAGCTTCAGTAGCCCCTTGCGGAAGTTGGGCTGATCCTCTACAATAAACAGCTTGCCCTTCATCCGTTCCCCTCCTCATGACTCTCCAGTGTCCCGTATTTAATAGGAAGTGTCATGTGAACAACCGTTCCTTTCCCATTACTGCTGGTAATTTCCACTCCATATGCGGGTCCGTATACCAGCTGAATGCGCCGCAGCACACTATTGTAGCCGATTCCCGTCTTATTGCTGTCCGGCAGTACAGCCTCCGCCTCTGTCAAGGATCTCAGAGTTTCTTTATCCATGCCGCATCCGTTATCAGCCACCTCGATATGCAGCGCCTCATTTAAAAGGAACGCTTTAATCCGCAGCACCCGGTCTTTGTCCATATCACGGAAAGCGTGCACAAAAACATTTTCCACCACCGGCAGCAAGAGGGATCGCATCATCCGCAGATTTAGCAGGGACTCCTCAGCTTGAATAATGGATTCAATTTCGCCAGTGAACAGCTCTGTCTGGATCTTGATGTAATTGCGGATCTGATGCAGCTCTTCGCCAAGAGTCGAATCAGTCTGGACAGATTTAAGGGAATACTTCAACATCTCCGAGATGGCGTTGATCAGAAGCGCCGCCTCCTCTTGGTCGTTGCTGTACAGCTTCCAATACAGCTCATTGAACAGGTTGTGCAGATAATGGGGGTTCAGCTGTGCCTGGATGGCCTTCAGCTCCGATTCCCTCTGGTTGATCTGGGCCAAATATACCTTATTGATCAGCTCGTTCACTTGCTCCGCCATGCTGTTGAAGCTGTCTCCGATGTAGCCCAGCTCATCGCCGGAATCCACTCTGACACGGACCGTGAAATCGCCGGAACGTAACATACGCAGTCCCTGCATCAGATGGGCCAGAGGAGTCAGGAGCGTCCGGGTGGAAATCGTAATAAGCAGTGCACTGAGCAGGATCACACCGATTCCGGCAAATGCCAATACCTGGATGATATCTTTATTTTTCCTCTGTATCTCCTGCAAGGAGGCCCCTCCGTATAGGGTAAAGCCTGCGGGAATCAGCTCGTGGCGGACAAACAGATAGGTGATGCCATTCATTTTGACATAACGGGGATAATTTGCCTCTGTCAGTTGCAAGAGCTGCTCCATCTCGCTCTGGTCGGTATTGGAGTAAAGCATACCGCCCATAGGCTCCAGCAGCAGCACCTTGCCGCTGCCGTTCTCCGTAAGATCCCGCAGCACCTTGGATACCAGGCTTTCCTCCATCACCATCACCATGGTTCCGTACGGTATCAGCTTCTCATTAAGCATCCGTCTGGCAGCAACCAGAACCGTTCTACGGCCGTCCGGATCAATGGTGCTGGCCGCCTCGGCCCGGCCCCAGACCATATTCCCCCGATATGGCTTAAGCTTTTCCATCATCTTGGTCAAATCATCCGTTCCCGGCTCTCCCGACGCACCGGTTTTGGAGAGAACCGTCATTTCCCCTTTCTCATTGTACAGGAAAACGGAACGGATGGACGGCGCATCCACCAGCAGCATATTCAACTGCTCTTCTACATACTTGCGGTTCTTGAACTGGTTGTAGTAATCACTTGCGGGAACGATATTCTCCCTGAGGAACAGTTCGATGTACGGATTCAGGATAATGGATTGGGATACCCGGTTGATTTCCTGAAAGGACATCTCCAGTCTGGCCAAAGCCTGCTCGTTGGCGATGGAGAACTGCTTGCTGATTTCATCCTCCATTAAACGGATATTTGACCGGTAAACCATCCAGCCTGCCAAGGCAAAGGCAAGTGTTACCATACACGAGAGCAGCACGATCAGTTTGATCTTGAAGCTGCCCTTTATTTTTCCGGCTATATACCCCGGCCAGCTTGTCGGATGCAGTCGGCTCCCCTCCCTTGAATTTCATATTGTATTATAAAACGCTTCCTTCCAAGCAAACAAGGTTTTCATTTTACCTGTCTACGTAGGAAGGAAGCGCGTCACGTTCCGATCCGGTTTACCCGTATTATTTTAAAGCTTCATACAAGGCAATAAGTGCAAGGGACTGTCCGTATGCCATTGGCATGATGGTAATATTTATATCATGGTCTTTATCCATTCCCATACCGGTTCCGTCCGACACATTCAGCGCGGTTCCATCCCCGCTGATATTTTGACAAACCGCCTGGGTGGCGTTGTCTGCAAGAGCCTGATAGGAGAAATCCAGAATACTAGCTTTTATGCCTTTTAGGATGCCCGCGACAATTGCAGCCGCAGCTTGTACAGACCATAAAGACCGACGCCCTGGGGCCAGTCCCATTCTTCAATTTTCACAAGCTTGTCCACTACCAGTCCGACTTTTTGAAGCAGCATTTCATTGTCATGATTCATATACTCATTCTCATATAAAATGTTCCAAAAGCAAACTTGGCCTGGCCTTTGCCGAACCAAGTCCGCTTTCATCCTATTCCAGGCCCTTCAGCCCTTACTTGTGTTGGGAGCGGACCAACTCCAGGATATCCTTACCCAGGAAGGCTCTGTCCTTATTTTCTTTATACCAGGTATTCATGAATTCCTCAATCTGTTTGCCGCCGCCTCTCTCCCAGGCAGCTTTGGCATCTGCAACGGCCTGCTCAGGGGTATATTGGGCCCCGCCGATAATGCCTTTGGTAAGGATATCCTTCATTTCCTTGTCGATATTGGTATTGATCACTACCAACTCACTCGACAGGGTAGGCATATGCTCATAGTGACTTAGTGCGGGATACTTGGCCTCGGGATTAAGCAGAAACTCGTCGGCTTTCTTCAGCATGTCCAGACCGGCCTTCTGGTCAGGATCACTCACGTCGAACGCAGTGGTGGAACTCAGAAGCGGATTCTCGGGGATCGAGTAGAACATGGAGTAGTCCATGGCCCAATCCAGTTCCTTGGCATTCTTCGCAGGATCAATGACCTTGGGAAAACCGTCTGCACCTTTTTTCCAATGCTCTCCCTCAATTCCTTTTTTCAGAATCAGACCTGTCTCCGGCTTGATGATGAAGTTAATATACTCCATAGCGGCCTTGGGATTTTTGGCCGCGGCATTGATCACCGTTGTCATTTGAACCGGGTTGACCACATGATGAACGAATTGCCCCATGGGAGACTTGGGCTGCGCCATCGGCGCAATCTCCGCCTCCGGAACAACCTTGCGGAGCGTTTTGAGGTCCGTTACCGTACTCTCAAACCAGTTGCCGACAACAGGAGGTAGATAAACGCCTATTTTTCCGTTCAGATAGTCCTGCTTGGCTTTGGCTCCATTCTTGTCCGCCAGGTAATCCTTATCGATAAGCCCTTCCTCAAATAACCTTTTCTTGAATTTAAGAGACTCCAGAGTATTATCCCAAGTCCTGATAATTTTGTCATCATTGGAGATTTTCCAGCCGTACGAGCCGAACATGGAATCCACCATGCCATCCGAGGTGTAGCTCATATTGGTTCCATAAGTATCCTTTTTCCCGTTGCCGTCAGGATCCTGCTCAGCGAATGCTTTCAGAACGACAAGCAATTCATCGGTGGTCTTCGGAACCTCCAGCTTTAGCTTTTTCAGCCAATCCATCCGGATAAAGGCTACACTCTGCAGATGGGGCTCATTAATTTTGCCGATTTCGTAAAGCTTGCCGTCCGGCTTGGTGCCTATTTTGCGGAGCTGGGGGTACTTATCCAGCAGCTTCTGGTACTCAGGCGCATATTTCAAGTAATCGTCCAGAGGCATCAATTGCTTCTGCTGGTACAGGGAATTCCGGAACCCCGTATCGAAATCATTGACAATATCCGGCGCACTGCCCGATGCGAACAACACATTCAGCTTCTTGACTGCCTCTGCCCGGGACACCGGCACAAACATGGCCGTAACGGGAGAATGCTCATTGATCCACTTGGTCCAACGGTTCTCCTCAACCGTTCCCTCCACTGCGGGAATATTGCCCCTGTCATAGTTGGAAACGGTAATTGTGGCTTTTCCTTCGGCTTGTCCCTTTGCTCCCTCTTCATTTTGACTGCAACCAACTGCCCCTGCTGCCAGTACCGCCGACAGTCCCAATACGAACGTGTTCTTCATTCTTGATGTGGATGTTTGTCCAGACATGTGGAATCCCTCTCAATCTATAATTGATTACATTATTGTAGCTAACCCTTGATAGAACCAAGCATAATGCCTTTAACAAAATACTTCTGCAGGAACGGGTATACCACCAGCATGGGCACAACCATAACCACAACCCCAACCGCTTTCAGCTTTTCGGATACCATTTCCTGCTGCTGCATCATATCCATGGCCGACACATTGAAGTTCCCCTGAATTTGCAGCATCCCCTGAACGATAACAGTAAGATTTTGCAAATTCGTCTTACTGATGTAAAGAATAACGCTCATGAACATGTTCCAGTAGCCCACCCCGTAGAATAACGTCAGCGTAGCCAGCATCGGAAGAGACAAGGGCAGTATGATGCGCATGAGCAGCTGGACCTCCCCGCAGCCGTCAATCTGGGCGGAATCCACCACTTCTCCCGGGATGCTCTCAAAATAGCTTTTCATTATCAGCATATTATAGGTGCTGATCAGCCCGCCAAACCAGAGGGACCAGTAAGTATTGGTCAAATGCAGGCTATTCATGACCAGATATGTAGGAATCATGCCTCCGCTGAAGAGCATGGTGAACAATGCGGCCGTTGTGATCGGCTTGCGGGCGTAGAGGTAACGGCGGGATAAAGGATAAGCCGTCAGCACCGTGGCTAGCATGCTCAGGGCCGTTCCGAATAAGGTAATGATCACGCTGTTGGTAAAGGCGCGCACGGCCGGCGTATTCTCAAAAAAGTATCTGTAAACGGTGAAATCAAGCCCCACCGGCCAGAACCAGACCTGACCCAGGTCAACCGCATGCCCCGAGCTTAGGGACAACGCAATCAAATGCAGGAAAGGCAGGATGCAAGTGAGTGAGATGATGATCAATACCACGTGAATAAAGTATACAAAAATTTTTCCGCCCGTCGATTCCCTCAAGAGGATTTCCCTCCTTTCTTCAGAATAATCCCTGATCGAATTTGCGGGCCAATGCATTGGCCGACAGCACAAGCACCAGGCCGACAAAGGATTCAAACAGGCCCATGGCTGTGGTCAGGCCAAACTGTGCCTGCTGCAGCCCCACTTTGTACACGTAGGTGCTGATGACCTCCGCTTTCTGCAGGACAGTGGGATTCTGCAAATTGTAAACCTGGTCAAACCCTACTTCCATCAGACGGCCCATTCCAAGAATCAGCAGCAGGATAATCGTAGGACGGATGCCCGGCAGGGAGATATGCCAAATCTGCCTCAGCTTTCCTGCGCCGTCCATCCCGGCGGATTCGTACAGGCTGGGGTCAATGCCAGAGAGAGCGGCGAGATAGATAATAGCGCCGAAGCCCATCTCCTTCCACATACCGGAGCCGATAAAGATGGCGATCCATGAGTTTACGCGGTACAGGAAAGGCACCGGCTCCATCCCCCATTGGCCCAGCAGCTTGTTGATGGTGCCGCCGTCGATGGAGAACAGGGTCAGGATAATGCCTGCAACGATAACCCAGGACAAAAAATGAGGCAGATAAATAATGGTTTGAATCCAGCGCTTCAGCCAGCTCTTCCGGACCTCATTCAAGGCAATGGCGATAATAATCGGTGCAGGGAACCCGAAGATCAGGTTCAGAACACTCAGGGCAAGGGTATTCCAGATAATTTGCAGTGTGACATGGGACTGGAATAAAATCTCGAAATATTTCCACCCCACCCACGGACTTGACCATATGCCATCGTGAAAATTGTAGTTCTTGAAAGCAATCACAAGACCACCCATAGGCAAGTAGCGGAATATCAGATAATAAAGCACTCCCGGTATAAGCATAACAAATAGCGGAATATTCTGCTGAAACCGCTTTGTCTGGTAAAAAGCCTCTTTGGCTGCCGGAGCTCTATCCGTTCCTACAGCGGCAGGCGTTGTTTTCATGGCTCCCCCTTCTTTCCTGCTAAAAGTTTTTGTTGGATGTGATGCATATAATGTACCGCGGTTCGTCCATTCCGGGCCTTAAGAATCTTTAGGTCTTTCTGTGTGATTTTTGTTTCTCCTTCAAACCAGCAGGAGTTTCCCGGATTCACCAGACCATTAAAGCCGGGAGCGTAAGGCAAAAAACAAGGGACCGGGCGGATGTTCCCGCTTGGCTCCTTGTTTTTTGCCTGCGTCCGCAAAGCTCCTGCCACTGCTGCTTGCAGCAGTCTGTCTGGCGTAACGGTGCAGAACAGTAATCAGTTGTTCCCGGGTAATGGAAGCTTCAGGGTGTAGTTGGGAAAGTGAGATTGCTGCCGCCAATTTGGGTATCTACGCCGCTTTTGCCGCTGTCCTTTTGATATACACCCACACTAACAACACAAGAAGCTGTGTAGCCGCCGTCATTAGTGGTTACAGTAATAACTGCTGTACCTGTGGCATGAACTGTTACATGCCCATGTCCATCCACGGTAGCTACTGCCGGATTGGAACTGCTCCAGGTCATCGTCTTGTTGGCTGCGTTAGCGGGTACTACATTGGCGTTAAGCTGGACAGTCGAAGCCCCATGGTTGGTATATCGTTGGGCGGTGGTCTGCTTAAGGCTCACACCCGTCACATGGACTGGCCGAGTCCCCGGATTTTCCGAATCAGTGTACCAGCTTACAGTTACTGTACATGTATCGCTGTAACCGCCGTCTTCCGTGGTTACCGTAATAACAGCTGTACCAGCGGCATGCACCGTCACAAGCCCATTTCCATCCACGGTAGCTACTGCCGGATTGGAACTGCTCCAGGTCACCGTCTTGTTGGCTGCATCAACGGGTTCCACATTGGCGGTGAGCAGTACAGTCGAAGCCCCATTATTGGTATACAGTTGGGCGGTGGTCTGATTCAGGCTCACCCCGATGACATGCTGAGTATAGACTGCAATGGTCAAACCCACAGGGGGACTAGCTTTATGGGTATCCGTCTCAGAGTAACGAACCCAATAAGTCCCGGGAGAAAGATCGGCGATGGTATCCCCTTCTACCTTCAACCAGGTGCCCCCATTGTCGGAGGACCATTCCATGAGAGAGTTGACCCCGGTGATGCGTCCATCCTTAGCCCCAACAGCTGTTTCATTGGTGGTCTCGAGCCCCTCGGGCGCAGCCTTCGGTCCTCCGATAACCATCGCTTTGAAATCGTCAAAGTCGATGGAGGCGTTGGCATAGCCGTCGATGCCGAACCGCTGGGCTGTCAGCTTGTCGCCGCCTGTGTGTCGGAAGTTGTAGTCCGTGGCCACCTCAACATCGTCAATATAGACGGTATAAGTCTTGGCGTCCCAGTTTGCCACCATTTTGATTTTGTACCATTTATTTAACTGAGAGTCCTTGACTTTGACCTTAGTGGAAGGCCCATTCTGGACTATAATTTTACCCGTATCAAAAGCCGTGACCATGGAATAATTGCCTGTTCCGCTGTCATTTCGCACCATGGCGCTATTGGCGTATTGGAAGCTAGTGTTTAGTCTGGCGCGGTATTCGATGACGATTCGCCGACCTGCCTCAGCTTTTAACTCGCCAGCATACGGCAGGAACAGGTTTGCCTTGCCCGAAGTAGCGGTTGTGGTCAGCCGGAGAAATTTATTCCCGGCCTCTTCCTGTACAGTGGCAGTAGCGCCATTGGTCAGATCTTCGGTGATAAAGCCGTAAGGGTACTTGCCAACTGTATCGCCGGAGAAATCCCGGTAAGCGTTATAGTTTACGCCGTCCCGAATGCTGTTTAGCGAACCTAACAAAGCTGCTTCTGCCTGAGCAAGCTTATCCAGTTCCTCGTCAAACTGTTCTTTGCTCAAATCGGAGTTAGCCATCGCATCCGCCTTGTTCACTTCGGCCACGAAGGCATCATACTTGGATTGGCTATAGTTGCCCAGCCCATCGCCCAAAGGATAGGAGAAGTTGGCCAGCTTGTTGCGGAGCTGGTTCACAATCTCATCAAGGCCCCACCCCGGAATAACGTTCACAGCAATGGTGGAAGGAAAATCACGGCCGTCCAGCTTCAGGGTGACAGGCACCTGAACAGTACCCAGAGAGCTGAAGTCAAATCCCTCCGGCTGCCAGCTGACAACCTCTGCCTTCTTCGACTGGCTGTTGTAGACAACATCAACAACGCTGGGCAGCTTAGGGGCCACCCCGGAAGGAATCTTCACTACGGAAGCAACTTGAACCGCATCTGAAGCTGCAATAACGGTCAAGTTGAGCGCCGCTTTCTTGCCGTTGTATTCGGCTGTAATAAGAGCTGTGCCCGGTTTCACCGCATATACCGATTGGGTCACTGAATCAATCCCGGCCACCCCAGGATCGCTGCTGGTATACTGGGCAGCTGCTGTCACATTCTGAACCTCATAGTTGTTATAGCTGGCCGTTAACTGCAATGGCCCGCTTGTCTCCCCAATGGTCAGGAGGCGTTGCAATCCGCCGATGGTAACGGACTGCACAGCTTTAGGCTCCGCAGCAACGGTAACCGAGGCTGTGGCCGTTTTTCCGTTATATATGGCGGTGATTGTGGTACTGCCCGCACTTACAGCCTTAACCCTAACCCCTCCATCAATAACGGCGACCTTCGTATCGGAAGAACTGAAGATTGCTCCTGTGTCAACAGCGGTATAGGTAGTACCTGTTACGGTATACAGGGGCAAGCTACGGGTTTCACCCAACCCCAACGTGTACCCCGGGGCATCGAATAACATTTCCGATGCATCCAGCTTAAATATATCCATGCTGTCGATTTCGGCAAGGTTGTTCCCCTTCGAGAAGCGGAGGATATTGTTGCCTTCCCTAAGGAAGACTTTCGCCGTGGAGAGTCCCCAGCGATTCAGGCCGGAATAGACGATGTTCAAATTGGCGCCGGAGCTCCCGTTGACCGACAAGATATGGGAGGCATCGGCCGCATTGGGTGAACCGTTGGCATTGCGCACGGACAGCATATAAAATCCCGCCTCTGGCACGTTTACGGTAAACTGGGCATAATCTTTGGCGTTCTTGATGTTGGCGATCTTCATCCCGCCGGACGCAGTGCTTTCTAGCCGGACAGCGGGAGAAGTTTCACCGCCCGGACCCTTCACCAGCAGCGCGTTTTCCGCTTCATAGCGCTTCCGCACCGGCTCGCCCGAAGGCTTGGCAATCGGTGTGTTCGGATCGGCGGGCTCTCCCAGGTTCGGCGTATTGTCTGCGTTCCAGGTGAATTTCTGCGTGTGGACTTTGCGGGTCCATCCCGATCCCGGCCAGCGAGCGGCATGGTAGATGATCCAGTCCTCTGTGTCATCAGGAGACATGACGATGCTGTGATGGCCTGGACCGTAAACGCCATTGGCGCTGGAGAAGATTGGCATGTCTTTTTTCAGCCAGGAGCCGGGATTCATCAAATCGTCACCGATCTTGGCCGTGATCAGCCCAAGGCAATAACTGTCTGTCCAGCTTCCGTTTGCGGAATAGACCAGATTAATCGTGTCGCCCTTTATCGTGACTTGGGGGCCTTCATTGATTCTGGCCGGTGACGATTCCCAATCATGTTCAGACGTCGAGAGCAATACCCGTTCCGAGCTGATGGTCCGTGGATCACTCATCTGCGCAATATACAAATTCTGGAAACTGCCGTCCGTTTCTTCCCAACCGGACCAGATGAAATAGTGTTTCTCATTTACAGTCAGCACAGTGCCGTCAATCGCCCAACGGTCGGTAGAATCGGTAATCTTCCCTTTGAACTCCCAGGTACCGGTCAACGGATTTTCACTAGCGTTCTCCAGCACGTACATGCGGTGGTTTGCGTTGGTTCCATTGTCAGCCGCAAAGTAAATATACCATTTGGATTTGCCGTCGGTATCCTTGAGATAGTGCATTTCCGGCGCCCAAACATTGGAGCTGTACATGGTGCCTTTAACCGGCGTCCAAGCCAGACTCCTCTCGCCCGCCTCAATGCCGGTGATGGTCTTCGCTCTGCGGATCATGATGCCGCTAGAGTTGGCAAATACGTTGTAATAGTAGCCGTCCGTGTGCTTGTATACCCAGGGATCGGCTCCTGTCTGCATAATTACATTGTAGAAATCCGACACATTCTTCCCCTCCTGCGCAGACGCCGAATCCGGCTTAACTGGCGTCGGCTCTACCGCCGCAGCCACTCCGCTCCATTGCGGCAGCATCAACAACACTGCGAAACAAAGCAGCAGATATCTGAATTTTTTGTTGACCATGTTCAATCCTCCTTGGAATCATATCATCCTGTTATCCCGCCCGTACATTCCAGCCCGCAAAGAGATAGCCCGGATCTGGTGTGGCGGTTAAGGTAATCGCCGTATCCTTGCCCGCCGACAATACATTGGCGCTGGCAGTGCCGTATCCCTCGGTTGCCAGTATAATACTGTGGCTGGTCACAGCAAAGCTGTCCACCACATTGACACTGAACACAGCCGGATTCCCCTTGTTAAACAGGATGGAGAAATCCGCCTTATCACCGCTCTTCAACCCCAGTGCGGCCATAGTCTCGCGCTTGATGGTCAACATATCCCCGCTGACCGTATAACCATCCGTTCCCAATGTGCCATTGTATACGGCACCTGTTACTGTTGCTGCGTATACAACCCCGGTCACAGACTTGGCCTCATTCCATATAATGCTGGCGCTTACATCCCCCGGAACATAGAGATCATAGGTGGCCTTTTCAGGACTAATATCCGCATCCTTCTTGGAGACGGTAATGGTGAAGTCCTTGGAGTAGTTCACACCGATCTCGTTTCCTTCTTCAATTGTAGCGGTGACAATGACTGTACCCGCTCTTGTGGCGGACAGCACATTCCTATCCAGGGTAGCTCTTGTTTGCCCGGCATCCTTGATGCTCCAGGTGATACTTTTACGTGTGGCCCAATCCGGTGAGACTGTTCCGAAAAGAGACAGCTCCTGTCCTGCCTGCACTGCCGCCGGGACAGCAGTAATGTCCGACACCGCGTAGAAGGTAGTGTCATATAGGTTGCGCAGCTCAATCTTAAACCGCTGGTTGTCTTTGCCCTCGTCATCAGCCAACCGCATAACAGCGTTGTTTCCTTTGGACGCTTCATTGACTGTAATCACTTTTCCATTGCTTTTGTTGATCACTTTGTAATAATCGCCCTCCTTTTCCAGACGCCACTGTTCAGTATTGGAAGGAGTGGGGGCCTCTTCAATAGTCTGATTTAGAATAAGTTCTTGAATATCCGAATTAGGCTTAATATCGAGGAAGCGTGCGCCACGCATAACTAGGATCCGATAATAACCTGTCCCCAGATCCAGGAATCGCACCAATTGACTATTGGTATCACCATTGGAATATTGGATAACGGCTGCTCCCTGATTGTACTTCTCACCTGCCACACTCAGCGCCTTGCCGCTATGCTTCGGCTGGATCTTCACCATCTTCTCGGGGGTAATTTCCCTAGCCGTCGTTCTCATGAATCCACCGCTGAATTTATCCAGGATCAGGCTGTCTATATTGAGCTGTCCGGTATCTCCTTCCTCACGGCGGAATTCAATGCTATTCTTCCCGGCTACCAGATTGACCGTCTCGGTCGCGTCCGTCCAGGTATCCCAATTCGCTGTCGGCGGCAAGGAAACTTGCTTGACCCGGTTGCCGTTCACATACATGCTCATGGTTCGGTTCGACGACTGTACACCCGAATAGCGCAAGGTTGACGTATAGGCCGCTGTATAGGGGACATTCACTTCAAACCCGATAGAATCCCCTTTATTCTGGAATAAGCCGACATAACCGTTGCCTTCAAACCATAGACGGTCTCTTCCGATCCCCGGCGTGCCTGAGAGGGTTGCCGCTTCCGCCTGATATTTCCATGGCGTGCGCTTATTCAGGTGAATATGATCGATCTGGATGACGCCTGAATCTCCGGCTGCGCTCCTAAAGGCGATGCTGTTTTTCCCTTTGTCCAGGGAAACGGTTACAGTGTGCTCCTTCCACACCTTGGCGCCTCCGGAATAGGGAAGGACCATGTTCTGCATAGGCGTGCCGTTCACCTCAAACGACAATGTTTTGCCGCCCTGCTCTGTGGCGTACCGCAGCTTGAGATCATAGCTGGCCGCATACTCGGCATACACAGAAAATTCCACGGACGAGTTCACTTGGGACAGACCGCTCACATAACCGATTCCCGTATTCCCATCCTGAGCCTGAACGATTCTGGCATCCGACCCACCTGTCGTTTTGGCGGATTCCGCTT
Source organism: Paenibacillus periandrae (assembly GCF_022458865.1). Classification (GTDB taxonomy): domain Bacteria; phylum Bacillota; class Bacilli; order Paenibacillales; family NBRC-103111; genus Paenibacillus_S; species Paenibacillus_S periandrae. The sequence goes on from NZ_JAJNMU010000010.1 coordinate 151,598, forward strand.
CATACGTCCAGGTCGCCGCTTCGGTAACCGTGATATAATCCAGATTGACATTCCCCGTATCGCCGCTATCATACTTATAGGTGATAACATTGCTTCCCTCTTTCAGGAATACATTGTCATATCTGTCGGCCCACTTGTTCCATCCCTTCAGACCGAAGAAATTCGCTTGTTTGATCTTGGTGCCATTCACATACATGGTCAAGGCTCGATCTTTCCCAGTTCCAGCGCCATAAGCCAGCTTGACCGAATAGCTGCCCGCGTGAGGAGCGTTTACTGTAAAGCTGATCGCCGCATTCGGCCCCGTGAAGCCGCTGACAAAACCTGAACCGCTATATCCCGCATGGTTTTGAGCGATGCCCGCACCGCCTGATAGCTCCGCGCCTTCCGCTTCGTACAAGACGCTTTTCTTGGCAATGATCGCGTCCAGCCCCAAAGCGCTTTTGCCGGAAAGACGCACGATGTTGCTGCCTTCATTCAGCCGGATGTTGTGAACGGTTTTTAAGTCGAAGTTCAGTTTGTTCGCCGGTCCAGCATTAGATGGGAATACAAGCGGGGCCGGAGCCTCCTGGTTCACGCCCAGCGTCATGGTGACCGGCTCTGCCGTATTGTTGTTGTAGCGGAAGTCCAGCGAGTAAATCCCCCCTGTATGGGTGTTGACTGTAAACTCCACATAGTCGCTGGCAGCGCTATTGCTGTAGCGGGCATATCGGCCGGATGAGGCATAGATGCTATTCATGGTTGCTCTTGCAGCCCCCGATAATTGCGCGTCTTCCGCTTCATAGATTTCGCTCTTCTCCTCCCCGGAGGGGCGGCTCAGCACGGTGCCGGGGTTGGACGGGATGCCCAAATTGATGAAGTCATTGTCGTCCCAATTGATCCGCTGGGCGCGAACCTCTCTGTTCTTGCCGCCTTGGCTATGGGTCGGGATGCCATGGTAGGTAATCCAGTCCTCTGTGCCGTCTTCGGATTTCAGGAATAACGGCGAGCCTGTCGAGTAAGAACTGTTTTCATCCGAACGTTTCATGATCGGCTCGGGATGTTTATGCCATGCCGCTTCATTCTCCACATTTTGAGCCAGATCGGCCCAGGACAGGCCGACAGCATAGTTATCATGCGTGTAGCTGCTGGCGGAATAGGCAAAATAAACTTTACCGTTACGCTCCACCACGGCTGCCCCTTCATTAACATTATCAACATACTTCTCCCAGTCATAGGTCGGTCTGGCTAACGTAATCTCTTCGCCTTCCAATGTCCACGGGTTTTTCATTTTGACAATCGTGGGACATTCATCAAATCTCTGGTTTCCTGTTTTTGGATCTATAAAATAGTAATATTTCGTGTAGGTAAGGTATCTCTGCCCTTTGATGGTGACGAAACCGGTAGGCAGTCCATAACTTTGCGTATTCAGCAACCCCTGTTGGGGTGTAAGTCCGTCTCCATTATCATAGGTTCCCTTCAGTTCCCAGGTCCCTTCAAATGGATCGGGCGAGCTGTTCTCCAAAACATAAGAGCTGGGATGGCCATAAGCAAAGCGCCCCGCTTGATCACTAACCTTCGGACCGGAGGCGAAATAGATGTACCATTTGCCGTCGATCCTGTGCGCATCAGGACCCCAAATAAATTCCAGGTTTTCAGGTAACTTCCATACTTCTTTACTTTTCGCGGTGGAAACGCCAAGAATGGTTTCATGCCGTTTCAATACAACATTGCCATCGCCTGCCGCCGAATAATAGTATCCATCGTCTTGCCTTTCAATGGTAGGGTCGGCTCCTTTCATCAGCGGGTTAAGATAATAGGATGATACATCCGCATAGGCGATATTGGTCAACGTCATCACGACCAGTACCACTATGGACACAGCAAACAAACCAATTTTCCTCATTGCAACAATTTCCTCCTTAGGGAATTTCCTGGAGCTTTTTGGAAAACAGGAATGATCGCTGGAAATAAACCGCTTTCATTTTCGCTAAAGCTTCGCTCCATGGATGCTTATACTGTACTGTGATCCCTCCATACCAGGCCTTAAGAATCTTTAGGTCTTTCTGTACGATTTTTGTTATTTACCTAAATCCGTTTTCAAACGGACTGGCCGACTGCGGGGTGATCGAGTAGGAGACTTCATGTCCGCACCCTGCGAAATTAATATTACGTCCGTAATAGTTGTTTGCCAATATATCCCTCATGAACGAGATTTCCTAAGCTACAAAAAAGCCGTCAAAAGCAATGCTTTTGAACGGCTCTCTTTGACCCTGCGGCTCCAGGCTATGGATAACATATTCACGACGAACTCGAATTCGTAAGCATAATATCCAATGACTGAAAAAGTTGCGTAATCATCACTATTAGGACTTAAACTTTCTAAAAGCTATGATACAGTTTCACTCAAGTGTTCTGCTAGTAATATAGTCTGATCCCCTCCCCTTAAGCCCCTCTGACAGGACCAGGGATCAAACCGTCCGGGATCGGACATATATAACTTCTGCCACTCAGCTGCTTCGCGTGTTCCTCCTTGGCATGTTCCAGTACCTCGGGCTTATGCAACAGCTCAACAACTGTCGCCGCGATCACTTTTCCTGCATGCAGCATGCCTTTGTGGCCGATCGACATCCCGACCTGACTGACCGCCTGCCAGGAATGGAGAGCAGTCCCCAGCGCCATGCTGGTGATCCAGCTCTGAACTGTGGGTACGTTCCAGCTGACATCTCCCACATCGGTTGAACCCATGGCGACAGTAATTTCTTGTTTAGCCTCGTACGGTTCCAGACGATCGGACAGCACCTTACCTGACAGCTCCTGCGGCAAATTGTGGTTTTTCTCAGCATCCGATAAAGTAGCACGTATTTTGTTCGCAAATTGTTGTTCCGTTTCATCAAAAACCGGGCAGCCCAGTTGAATAAATTGTTCATGCATCACCTGCTCCAAGGTCCGATTGACAATCAGCTCAGACGAGCCGGAATCAAATACAATCTCAAGCTCGGTCCCGGTCATTAACGCGGCTCCTTTGGCGACATTGCAAATTCGCTCATATAAATCGGCCAGCTGCTCGGAACGCGGAACGCGCATTTTATACAACACCTCGGCTTCCGATTGGACAACATTCGGCGATAAGCCGCCTGTATTCGTAATCGCATAATGAAGGCGCGCATCCGAAATGATGTGCTCACGCAAATAATTGCAGCCTACGTTCATTAACTCGACTGCATCCAGCGCGCTTCGTCCCAAGTGTGCGTCTCCACCAGCATGGGCACTGCGCCCCTTGAACCTGTAGTAAACCTGGCAGGTAGCCAAGCTCGACGTGCTCATAATATGGCTGGTTGTCCCCGGATGCCAGGTTACTGCGGCATCGACATCGGCAAACAGCCCATTTTTCACCATGAACCCTTTACCACCGCCACCTTCCTCGGCAGGGCATCCATACAAGCGAACTGTGCCTGGCAGCTTATGCTTCTCCATATATTGACGCACAGCTACTGCGGCAGCCAATGCCCCACTGCCAAGCAGGTTGTGCCCGCAGCCGTGCCCATTGGCTCCACTTATAATCGGAGCTTTCCTGGACTCACCCTTCTTCTGGCTAAGCCCGGACAACGCATCGTATTCTGCGAGTACGGCAATAACCGGCTTGCCTTGTCCGTAGCTTCCGACGAGTGCCGTTGGAATACCGCCAGCTTCACGCTGTACCGTAAAGCCCTCCTGTTCCAGCACCTCGGCAAACAATGCAGCCGACTGCCGTTCCTCATAGCGCGTTTCTGCGTATTCCCATATTTGATTACTGACCTTGATAAACAAGTCTCTCTGGTTCTCTATCAAATCCGCAATTTCTTGAACTCTGTCTGAAATATGTTGTACGTCTGTCATGGCCTATCAGCTCCTATATCGTAAATCTCCTCCAGGAATTTTACTTTCGATGCTTCTTTCTGAATTCCAGAGGATTCATGTCTGTGACGCGTTTGAACATTTTCGAAAAATGGGAAAAGTTGGTGTACCCGATTGACGTTGCAATTTCACTAACCGACTTGTCCGATTGAATGAGTAACGATTGGGCTAATTTAAAGCGCTCTTCGATCAGATAATCGAATAAGGATGTGCCTGTCTCTTTTTTAAATATTCTCGATAAGTAATCCGGACTTAAAAATACATTCGCAGCTATGTCATCACGGGAAATATCCTTGTCCATATTTTCGGTAATGTAGGCCTTCACTTGATTGATGACCGTATGGGATTCCTCAATGGATTGAATAAAATCGACAGCAAGCTCAACGACTGCTTTGGACCATTCCTGCAAATTGGAAACGGTACGTGTAACAGATGCCATTTGTTGGGTAGACAATCTTTCCGAGAATATCAAATGAGCCTGCAGCCCTTTTAATTGAAGCACATGATAAACCATTTGGAGAAAATTATGATAAAATTCCTGCAGTATTTTGGCGCTGCCTTCAGTTTGCTTCATATCTTCGAGATAACGATGAATATCTTCCTGCAGCGATGTTTTCGAACCTTGTTTAAGTAATTCCAGCCAGCTGCTTATATTCGGTTGTTGGACATGTTCCTGAAGCTCAGATATTTCGTCCAAACGATAAACCTTTCGCGCATTGGTTACATTATTTCTATCCTTTTCAATTAAGGATTGCACCGCTTTATGAATGTCGACAATATTCGTAACCTCACCAATATAGCACGATAATTCACAATAGAAATACTCATCACAAGAACGAACATAACTCATGAGCTCTGCCTCCAGATAGGCTGTGGATACAAGTAGTGCATGGTCCCGAGGGAGTAAGGCGACCAGATTCCTCTCCGAAATGGGTACCACACATCCCCCCTCAAGCCCATCCAAATGAAAGCTATGCTCAGCGGCATTACGAAGCGCATATTCCATGATCTTCTTCTCGCGTTCCGACAGCTCCTTGCTCCAGCCGCGAACGGATATTAGAATCGGCACAAATTGATCATCGGGGAGATAGGGTATATTACGTTTATAGATCAGCTCACTGATCTGCTCAGGATGGGAGGATACCGTTTGATGAATCAGATCCAACCAAAAACGCTCCACCAATAACGGATGGTGTGCAGACCATAGCTGATAATAATGCTTTAAGGTTTCGGTAAATTTAACAGCTTCGCTATCGGATTCGATTTTTTGTATGGCTTTATGGAGCACAGCTTCGAGTTCCGTGTATCGAACCGGTTTTAACAGATAGTCAAGGCTTCCCAATTGAAGCGCCTTTTTGGCGTATTCAAAATCCGCATGGCAGGTTAAAAACAGACTCACGGTTGCCGGATAATGCTCCTTAACCCATGTTAACAAGTCAATTCCGTTTCCCTGAGGCATTTCTATATCACAGATCATCAAACTGATGGCCTGACTTGTATAAATCTCCTTAGCTTGACGAATGTTGTAGGCTACATATACTTGAGTTACCCCAAGCTTCGCCCAATCAATTCCGGTCTCTATTCCATGCGCGGCATGAATTTCATCATCTACAATAAGCACTCCATCCATGATCAACCCTCCGTCCCCAAGTACGTATTCTGACTGTATAGGATGATTATAACATTAAACCCGATGGGTTAAGGGAGCTGCCCTCCGTAACAAGGAAGGTTGTCAGATTTAGCGCACATAAAGTCCATGATCTCCATGACCATGGACTTTATACAAAGGAGGACCCTACTATCTTGCCTTCTGGCCTTATTGATTAAGGTTAACAAATTCAGCAAAATCAATGGTTTTCCCTGTTTCGGCGGATTGATAGACAGCTTCCAGTATTTGAGTTACCACATACGCTTGCTCTGCTTTGACCAACGGGTCCGTATCATGGATGATGCACTCCAGCCATTGCTCAGCCTCCAACACGCCAGGAGCTTCATCCTTGCCAGTAAAGTAAGCAACACTCGCGCCTGTATTCGGCTTGATTTCAACCAGCTTGCCGTACTGTGCCTTATTAAAGACAAGCTCTGTTTTTCTATTCGGCCCAACCTTCATTTCAGCTCCACCATCAACTCCAAATAAGGAGGTCTTCGCTTCTTTGGCATCAGTCGTATTAAGCGCCCAGGAGCACTCCAGGAATACGGTGGCACCATCCTCCATTTTGATAAAAGCAAAAGCCGAATCCTCTACATCAAAGGTCGCCGGATCCCATGGTCCGAATAAATTACCTTCGATATTGTCCTTCATTTTATAATATACCGAGCCTGTCACCGATTGAGGCTTGTAGTTGTCCATGCACCATAATGTCAAATCGAGTGCGTGGGTACCAATATCGATTAAAGCCCCACCGCCCTGCAGCTTCTTGTCAGTAAACACACCCCATGTCGGAACCGCTTTTCTGCGAACAGCATGGGCTTTAGCCATATACACCTCACCCAAATCTCCCTTCGAGCAAGCACGGTACAACACTTGGGATTCCTCGTTAAACCGATTTTGATAACCAATGGTCAGCTTTTTACCGGTTCTTTTCGATGCATCCAGCATTTTTTTGGCCTCGACAGAATTAATCGCCATCGGTTTTTCGCACATCACGTGCTTGCCTGATTCCAATGCATCTACAGTAATAAAGGAATGATACAAATTAGGTGTCAGCACATGAACAACATCGATAGATTTGTCCTTTAACAGCTCCTTATAGTCCGTATAGACGGCAGCATCAGGAACTCCAAATTCGGCCGCTGCTGTAATAGCTCTGTCCTCCACCACATCGCAAAAGGCAACCATTTTTCCCAGATGAGGCAGTTTGGCAAGTGATGGCATATGCTTCTGATGTGCAATGGCTCCGCAGCCAATAATTCCAATTTTTAAAGGTTCATTCATCATGTAACCGCTCCTTTTATGCATCTAAGTTTTAATGTTATTGTGTCATTTTTTCATTATTCATCGCTTCCATCGGCAGCCGGATTTCAACCTTTGCACCACTTTTGGGTCCATTCATGAACACCACGTGAGCCCGGTTCGGATACAGCAGCGCAATTCTGCGTTTTACATTCCAGATCCCGATGTTCTCTCCTTTATCGTTCATCAGATCCACATCCGATTGCAGCCGCTGAAGCACATCATCGGGAAATCCCTTGCCCGAATCTTCGATGGAAATTTTCAATAAATCCCCTTCAGCAGATGATTCGGAGTCGATGACAATATGAATATGAATGGAATCGTCCATCGTAACCGCATGTTTAATTGTATTCTCCACAAAGGTTTGCACGATCAAGGGTGGAACCTGAATTTCCTCCAAGTCATCCTTCAGGGTCACCTCGTAATCGAGATGCTTCGGAAACCTCATTTTTTGAATGTTCAAGTAATTGCAGGTATGTCTGATTTCATCTTTTAAAGGGACAAACGTCAGGTTGCTGCGGAACATGTACCGGAAGTACTCAACCAGCGACAAGGACATTTCCTGGATAAGCTCGTACTTCTGAGCCTGAGCCAGATGATACACGATATTTAAGGAATTCAGATAAAAATGGGGATTAATTTGCAGCTGCAAATGCTTAAGCTCCGCACGCTGACTGCTCAATTGCTCCTCATATACATCGATTTTCAATTGTTCAATTTGAGCAACCATATCATTGAACGCCGCATTTATCACTTCAAACTCACCGGAGGATGAGTAAGGCACGATTCGAGTATCCCACTTGCCTTCCTTAAATCTCCGCATTGCCATTAATAATTTGTAGATCGGACGCAGAATAAGCTTTCTCAAAAACAACAACAGCAGCAGCAGCATAATAACAAAACCGAGAGGCACAACCAACACAACCCGTTGAAAAACAGGCAGCTTTTCCATAATTCCATTTTCCGGGATCAGCACCGTCAGATAGAAGCTGCCCTTCTTGGAACGTTCTGCAACCTCCAGGTAGGTCTGGTTGTTTCCGGTTAGCTTGTATATTTCATCTTCGAGTGCCAGATCGATGCCATTCTGTGCAATAAACTCATGATGATCCATCGGTTCATGGTGCTCCGTAGACAAAACCGAAATCCCGGTTTCCCCCAAATCGATCAAATTGAGCGGAATCATCATCCTTTTTGCATTCACCCATGCCCCTACATATACATTGCCTATCTTGGCGACATGGCTCAAATAATGCTCTTGGTCAATTTGCTGGACACACCATTTCAGTGTACATTCCTGCTCCATTTGTGCGTTATTCTTGAGCATGGAGGTGAGCAGTATTCGAGCTTGATCCCTCTCTTTAAAGCTTAAAGCCAGGTTCGGTCCGATTAAAAAATCATCATTATTTCCCGAATAAACAAAGAACATATCCATCGTTTTACTGTTATTAATAGTCGTCGATATATTATTAAACAATCGAATTCGAGCTTCCTGGTACCTTACCGAATAGTAGGCATCCGGCTGATCCAGAATGATCAAGTCGGTTTCTTCAGCAACCATATTGTATAAGTACTCATCCGCTTCTCCCAGTGTACGATCGATTTGCCCCATATACAGGGTAACGAGATTCTTATTGGATTGGGCTACCTGATCCCTGACAACCTTCCCCGCATAAGAGCTGTAATAGATCATCCAAACCATCAAAGGAATGAAGATTGCAAAAAAAGCCAGACCGATTCGAAATCTCAGAGATTTAAAAAATTCCTTGTTCATAAATCCCATTTCTTCTGACCTCCATGATCGTGATGTCTATAACCCATTATTATATCATGGAAGAGATCAACCGGAATACGTTCCGGCTGACCCCTTGCGGCATTGGATTGGGATCTCTTACACCGTTACTTGCTGCAGCAGTCTTTCCAGGTTGCGATAGCTAAGGGCTACCCCTTCAATCTCGTCACCTGCGGTTACATCCTGTTCGACAAATACATATTTGGCATGTCCAAGCGAAGTGGCTTCCTTCAAATAGTCCGCAATAAGGAGGGTTCCCTGGCCAATTTGGGTAAAATGAGCCGGGTCCTGAGTTTTATAAAGCTCGTCTATCGTGATGCTGCTGTTGGCCCCGAATACATCAAACCAATTAACCGGCTGAGCCGCCGCAGGCAGATCCTTTTGATGCAGCATGATGCAGCGATCTCCCAGCTTACGCATCCATTCTATTGGGTCAACTCCGCCTCTGAGCGCCCAATATGTATCCAGTTCAAACTTCACCAGCTGTGGATCGGTATGCGCGAGCATAAGGTCCATAACCGTTTCACCCTCAAACACCTGAAACTCCTGAAAATGATTATGATAATATAATTGCATACCGCCACTCTTACATATTTCCCCATATCTATTAAATGATTCGCAGAATTTCAGTACATCCTGTTTATTGGCAAAGAAAGCGATTGAACAACCGATTCCAGTGCTCCCGATTTCTTGACTAGCCGCAAGGATACCTTCCCAATCGGTTTCCTCATTGACTCGGGTATGGCAGCTGACAGCTTTCATGCCAAGGCGATCCAACTGCCTCCTTACTTCAGAGGGAGTAATATCCCCTCCAAGGCTTAAGCCCTCATCGGTTTTACGAATGACCATTTCCAGATTGGTGTAGCCGATTTGCGCCAGCTTCTCCAAGGTCCCTACATAATCTAGCTTTAATGCATCCTTAACAGAAAATAGCTGTAATCCGATTGATAAAGTCATAATGGCCTCCATATTCGAAGTTTATTTCGTTTTCGCCCATTCATCCAATTGCTTTTGCTTTTCTGCAATAATTTTGTCCTGACCTGCCGACTTCAGCTTGGCAATAAACTGCGGCAGCTCTGTTTTTGGATCTATGGTTCCTGTTTCCAGACCGGATTTATATTGATTAAATACGCTGGTCACAGCTGCGATTTCAGTTTTTACCGGTGTGGCGTCAAATGTGAAACCAAGTGCAGGTGATTTGATAGCCGCTTTATTAAATTTATCGGTTTGCTGATAAATATCTTCCGGATCACCGGTAAACACATAAGACTTGAATTGATCACCGAACAACCATCCCTGATTAACTCCATAAGGTACGTTGCTAGAATTAATTCCTTGAGGATAATCGATCACATTGGCGGATTTTTTCACATAATCTCTACCTTCAATCCCCCAGGACATCAGATTAATAATATCCTTGTCTGAGAACATCAGGTTCAGGAACATCATCGCTCTCGCTGGATCCTTGGAATTGTTGGCGATCGACCACATAAAACGTGTAATCTGGTTGGTATTGGAAACCGGATCTGAAATTTTGTATTCAACCATCTCTTTACCCGTTACCCGGGAAGCTTGCATCGCATATCCAGGCTTGGATGTCGTTAAGAAGGAGAAAGCACGGTCCGCTTTGATCAAGTCGGAGCCATTGTCCTTCGATGTCGCGGCATCCTTGAGGATATACCCCTTTTCATACCATCTTCTGACGGTGTCCAGCATTCCTGCATACTTCGGTGTCTCAAACAGATTCACGACCTTCAGATTCTTATCCTCATAATCCAGAACGCCCATATAATCCCCAAGCACATCAAAATACTTATTAGCCATAATATTTGCCGGTGTCACCGAGCTTGTGTAAAGGACCAAAGGCGTAATACCCGGCTCCTTGTCCTTGATCGTTTGGAACACACTATCCAGGTCGTTATAGGAAGTCAGCTTGCTTAAATCAATCTTGTATTTATCAACAAGATCCTTTCTCATCGTAAGCGACCGGTCACCTGCCAAATCTCGGTTGCTCGTAATTCCGTATAATTTCCCATTTACCTTCGCGGCATTCAGAAATGCAGGCTCCAATGTTTTCGTAATATCCTGACCGTATTTGGCAAGCAAATCATCCATAGCCAAGAGGCGTCCTTGTGTCACATGTGTGCTGTACGTTCCTCCAACGCCGCTGACCAGCAAATCAAGCTTTTCATTGGAAGCAACCATCAGGTTGGTCTGCTGTGAATAGGAGCCATAGCTGATCGGCACAAATTTGACTGTCGCATTGATTTTTTTCTTTGTGATTTCGTTCACTGCTTTTTCCACTTCGGGAATGCCTTGTGTCTGTGAGTTCGTTGTGAAGAAAGCCATTGTAATTTCATACGGAGCCAAATTAGCTGCGGAACCAGCTTCTTCTTTTTTACTGCCTGTCGGCGCTCCAGTATCTCCTGCCTGCTTAGTGCCGGAAGAACATCCTGCCAATACCGATGTGAATAAGAGAACAGCTGCAGTAAATAACTGTAACGACCTTGCTCTTTTTTTCATACTAACCCTCCTGAATTTTTGTATACTCAACAGTAATGTACGGATTTGTCTATCCCTTCACCGCACCTACAGTAAGACCCTTGACAAAAAATTTCTGGAAAAACGGATACGTAATCAATATGGGAATAACACCGATGACAGCCATCGCCATACGTACGCCTTCTTTGGGGAGAGCGGCGAGCATTTGTCCTTGATTGCCACCCAGATCGGCGGTGCTCAAAAATTGAATATCGAGCAATATTTTATTAAGCAAATACTGCAGACTGAACAGCTTGCTGTCTGTAATAAAGATCAGGCTGTTAAACCAGTCGTTCCAGTAATGAATAATTTGAAATAAACCAATAGTAGCCAAGATCGGGAGAGACAACGGCATGACGATTTGGTAAAAGATTCTGAATTCGCCAGCACCATCAATGTAAGCTGATTCGATGATTGCTACAGGAATGGAATTCATGAAAAAGGTTCTGGCCAGCAGCACATAAAATCCATTGAGCAACAAGTAAGGAATGATTAAAGCAAAAATCGTGTTTTTCAAATCAAACACCTGTGTATACATATAGTAGGTTGATACGAGCCCACCATTGAATAGCATTGTGAAAAACACGTAAAATGCTAGAACCTTGCGGTAAGGCAAATCTCTTCTCGATAACGGATAAGCGAGTAAGGAGATGATGATCAGACTGATCATCGTTCCAATGACCGTTACCGAAATGGAGATCCCATATGCACGCAGGATGGTGCTGGCATCGTGAAACAAATATTCGTATGCAGCAAAGCTGATTTTATTAGGAAAGAAAGAGTAACCGGTTCGGATAATTTCATTCTCGTCCGTAATTGACGAGGTGACCAACAGCAGGAACGGAAGCAGACTTAACGCGGTTATGACAACAAACAGAAGATGAATAATGAATTGATACAAATTTTCCTTTTGCTTCATCTGAATCGCTCCCTTTAAAATAACGCATTATCGCTATTGATTTTTCTCACAATATAATTGGACAAGATCACTAATGCAAATCCGACTACGGATTGATATACGCCGGCTGCAGAAGACATCCCGATATCCCCAAGCGTCAGCAAGGCCCGATATACATAAGTATCAATGGTGTTGGTCACAGAGCTCAGAGCGCCCGCATCCAGCGGAACCTGATAGAACAATCCAAAATCAGAGTAAAAAATGCGACCGATTGCAAACAACGTCATGATCGTAATGACCGGTGTAATGAGTGGAAGCGTGATGCTTCTAATCTGCTGCCAACGGGATGCTCCGTCCACCGTCGCCGCTTCATAATATTCTTTATCGATGCCGACGATTGCCGCCAGAAATATAACACATAAATGACCGGCACCTTTCCAGACGCTTACTATTGTTAAAATATAGGGCCAATATTGGGTCTCACCATACCAGCTGATTTCCTTAATGCCCAGCATCGGCAATATTTGCTTGTTCATCATTCCGGAATCGCCGCTCAGTAGAGCAAACACGAGATAGCCGATGATGACGGTAGAAATCAGATAAGGCAGCAGTACCGCACTTTGATAGAATCGTGACAGGAAGCGATTTTTCAGCTCATTCAATAAAATAGCCAGCGCCACTGCCGCGATCAGATTCATAATGATGAAAGATATATTGTATAATAACGTGTTTCTGGTAATGATATACGCATCTGTCGTTTTAAAAAGAAACTCGAAGTTTTTAAAGCCAATCCAATCGCTGTTTAATATCCCCTTCGTAAAATTGATATCCTTGAAGGCGATAACAATCCCCAGCATAGGCAAGTAGTTGTTGATGAATAAGTAAAGAAGGCCTGGCACCATCATAATAAATAATACACTATATCGCCTTAATTTCTTCCATGTCCTTGCATATGAAGGGTTCAAAGCGGTTTTGTGGACAGTTTCTGCTTGTTCCATATCGTTTCCTCTCCCTTGTCTCTAGCGCTTTATATAGAGAATTATAAGATAATGAAACAGCTTTCCCTACCCCAATTCCGACGTTAAATAACGTTTTTACGACCATAGTAGTTCCATTATGATTTATTCACCTTGCGGTATTCCAATGGATTCATTCGTGCCATTCTTCTAAACATCTTGGCAAAATGCGAAAAGTTGCTGTAACCGAGCGACGAGGCAATCTCACTGACCGTCATATTCGTTGTAACCAACAAGCTTTTCGCTTCCTTGAATCGCTCTACAAGCAAATATTCCGATAAGGCGAGGCCTGTCTCTTTCTTGAACAATCGGGACAAATAATCGGGGTTTAAATAGACGCTCGAAGCTATATCTTCACGAGACAGCTCCTTATTGATATTTCCGGAAATATACTGCTTGGCTTTTTCAACTACTGTATACGACTCTTTAACGGAATCCATGTAATCGATAGCAGTCTCCGTCATCTGAATGACCCATTCCTGCAAGCTGCTGACTGAGCGGGTAGCGTGGGTTGCACGTTTCGCGGTTAAACTGCCCCTACATATGCGGTGCGCCAGAAGCCCTTTGACTTGCAAAACATAATACACGACTTGTAAATAATTTTGATAAATATCATTCAACATCGCTGTACTGATACTCATCTGCTTCAAAGAGTTAAAATAAACTGCCCACTCGTCCAATAGCGCCTGCTTGGCCCCTTGTTGTAACAGTTCCAGCCAACGCTTACCTTCTGGCAATTGTGCATACAGAGCTTTTTTCGATAATTGTGATCCATCGTTGCGAAACACAACATTAGTTATCGATACATTACCAACGGCTTCCTCCAACAACGAATCCACCAAACCACGTATCTCGCCAATCGTTACGGGTTGCCCAATCATACAGGAAATTTGGCATTCCAGCCTTTCCTTACAGATCTTTATATAGGTCTCGCATGCCGTTTCCATCGTTCCAGCATCAAAAGCAACAATAACAACAATGACGCCGCTCACATACTTCAAGACAAACCCATGACCGGTCTCTAACCCAAATGCAGCTTCTGCCAACCTCAACAATGAATATTCAAGCAGTTCATCATGACGAGCACTTAGATCCAGCCTCGAGCTCCGAAGAGCAACAAGAATCGGTCTATACAGTGTCTTTATCCTATTGAGCAGCCCATACTCTGCCAGCCTCTTCTCAATCTGTTCATCCTCCATATAATCGGCTTGATTAAATAACTCCAGCCAAAATCGTTCAGTTAAAGTTTGACGCTCACGCTCGAGCTTCTGAATTGCTTTCCTTATCCCCGACTCCAACAATTCGTAACGTGCCGGCTTTAATAAGTATTCCAAACTCCCAAGCTGTATCGCTTGTTGGGCATACTCGAAATTGGCATGGCAGGTGAGCAGCAGCACCTCCATATAGCGATCACGCTCCTTCACCCATTCCAACAGCTCTAATCCGCTTCCCTGCGGCATTTCTATATCACAAATTATCACATCAATGTTACTGTTAACGATAACCTCTTTAGCTTGTCTAATATTATAAGCAACGTGAACTTGACTGAAACCCAATCGAATCCAATCTACACCATTCTCGATTCCATGTGCAGCGTGTATCTCGTCATCTACGATAAGCAATTGATACATATTCATTCCTCCCACAAATGTACTTATAAAACGATGTAGACTGACAATGGAGAATCATACGACAAACTTAGGAACCATACATATCGCAATAACTATGTTATTAATGCGGAATATAATCTAACATTAATAACTTTGTCAAGTTAACATATGCTGTAACTATCCATTTATAGCTTTAAATTGTCTTTTCGCATGAATGCTATGAAAGTAAATATAACATGGTATGTGGAACAAAAAAGAATGCAAAATAGCCCTCCATAAATGGAAGGCTGATCGATGACTTCAAAGAGAGTTAGTCGATGTTATTCAACAAGCTCATGTGAATGTAGGTGTGTTTCCTTTTAAAGCTTTTTGCATCATAACCACTTCTGCTGCCAGAATGTTAATTCTTTCTAACACTTCAGCATCAAAGATATCATTTTCCATATTAAAATGATCATTCTGAGCATACACATAACTTGGCGCGACAAAAGCTCTAAAATAGCCTGCGATTGGTTTTAATTGATTTTCGACAACAAGATAATGCTGATAGGTTCCACCGGTCGCGACAAAGCCCATCACCTTATTACGCAACGCTTGCGGATGAACGAGGTCAAACAAGTTTTTGAGCGCTCCGGTAATCGACCCCTGAAACACAGGCGTTCCAATAATATAAAAGTCAGCTGAAGAAACGATATCAATCACCTTTTTGGTATCGCCCGTATAGGTAGACGGATCCCGTCCATCACAGAACTGCACATCGAATTTTTTAAGATCCAGCAGCTCTACCTCAATTTCCGGATCATCGACTTGTATTCTTTCTAACACCTTTTTGACCACTACCAATGTCTTGGAGCCTGTAATCGTCCCTGATATCCCTAGCAGCTTCATCGTTTGCTCTCCTTTTATATCATATAATGGCTAATGTACTTCCTATTATATCGGGAGCAGCTCCCATGTATGGTTAAGCATTTAACCTTTATCCCGCATTTATGGATTGTTTCCTACTTGCAACCGTTCCGAGATACACGCCGGTAATCACCACTAATAACCCAAGAACATGATAGGGGTAGACCTTTTCTTGTAAAATTAAAGCAGCGGCAAAGATACCATAAAACGGGACCGTATTTAAAAAGATTGAGGCTTTTCCCGGGCCTAATTTCCTTACACTTTGATTCCAAACAACGCTTCCCAATGCTGTCGCCAAAAACGAGGAAAATAAAAAAACGGCAATGATCTTCGTATCCATCCCCAGAAACACTTCAGTAATAGGAGTCTTTTCCACAAACCACCCCAGCAGCAGCAGCAATATGCCACCGGCGGAGAGCAGCAGACTGGTCATATAGGCATCTGATAATGAGCCCTGAAGCTTTTTAATAAGAATAAAGCTTAAAGATTGACAAAACATCGCAGCACAAACAAGCAAGTCCCCAGCGTTAATTGAAAGTACGGCCATATCGTTCCATATAATAAGGGAGATTCCTGCGATACCAAGGACAATCCCTATAATTTTCATTGATGTCAAACGTTCATTAAGAATAAAATAAGCCATAACAGAGGTAGTCAATGGAGTTAAAGCCATAATTAGTGCAGCATGCACAGCGCTCGTAAGCGTAAGCCCTATCGACAATAAACTATGATGTAATACCATTCCTGTCAGACAAATCCATAATAAGTACATACCGTGACGTAGACTTATTGTCTGGAATTGCCTTTTCCAAATGACATAGACAAAAATCATGATACCAGCTACTACCAATCTGCAGCCTGTAATGGTAATGGGTTGGCTATGTGCATTCATTAATTTGACTGCTATAAGATTCAATCCGAAAATGATGGTGAAGATAACTAATAAAAGATATGTCTGGCCTCTTTTGACAGGCTCGTCCATCGTTCAATTTCACTCCATACCCCTAATATTAGTCATTTCGGTCAGTCAGGCAATCCCGGAGAAGCCGGTCCATCGACTGCTCTCCAGCGGGATTACCATTCATTCCATCTACAATACAGAAACGACCTTGCTTTATTTTAACCTGAAGCCCTGTGCCTCCAGAAAAGGGAGGATATGTGCCCGTTGAGGCTGACTGTACTTCTCCGCGATGCCTTTGCTCCAGTCTGTAAGCAGCTTTCCTTGCGTTCGCTCTTTGTAATACTCGTGCATAATCTCATCGTATTCTTGAATACCTTTGCTTGCTTGATCTGTATCGTATGCGTTTAGATGCACCACTGCCTTTACAGGCAATCGAGGACGTAGTTGGTTCACCTCATCGGGCACTCCGATTGCCATGCCAAATACCGGATACACGAGGCTTGGCAAATGAAGCAGCTCGCTAACCTCCTGAATGTTATTACGGATGCCACCTATATAGCAGATGCCCAGGCCCATCGCCTCTGCGGCAACGGCCGCGTTTTGTGCAGCTAGTGAAGCATCGATGGTAGCAACAATAAAGTTTCCTGTATTGTGATGAAACATTTCCCCATGTAGTTCTGTCGCTTCCTTGAGACGATTCAAATCGCCACAAAACACAAGAAATAAGCCGGAATGCTCCACCTGAGGCTGATTGCCTGAAAGCCTCGCTAGCTCCTTCTTGATTTCGGGATCAGTTACGATGATAATGCTATATGCTTGTACATTGCTGGAGGTCGAAGCCGCCTGAGCCGAGGAGATGATACTATCCGTTTGCTCCTGTGTTAGCTCCACGTCTTTATACTTGCGGACAGAGCGGTGATTAATCAGTAAATCTACAAAGGTATTCATGAAAAGCCTCACTTCCTACGAACTATTTGCAGCCCGATTATTCCCATTCACAGCTCTTTATTGTGTTCACCTAACAGTGGAGGACGGCCCTGAATCTCCCAAGGGGTTTCATGAAAGATATAAGGCGCCCCAGGGTAAATAAAGGTTTCATTTAATTCCGGGTGCTCCACAGAGACAAAAACCTGTCTGTCTTCTCTCAAATGTTCGTCCTCCAGCATTTCTTCAGGAGCACGGACTGGAGCCCAAGGCAGACCGATGCTTTGCGCTTTGTGAAATATATACTCCGAATCATGCTGTAGACAGAACCGTGTCAGTACATCACAAACATGACTCATTCTTGGTGCGCGATAGCTATCTTCAATGAACCTTTCATCTCCCAGGTCCTCTTCCATGCCGTGAGACAATAGCCATTCTACGAGAGCTCTCCATCTCTTTTCCGTTATATAGGTATTTAGACAAAGCATGTATTTCCCATCTTTACACTTTAAGTTCCAGCGTACCGATCGGTTAGGCAGCGCATGCCGCCCAGTTTGGCGAATAACATGGGTTTGTTGATATACCCAATAAGGGATCGACATTTCCGTAGAGACGGTCACACAGTCATGAACTGCAATATCCAAGTATTGCCCTTCCTCTTCTGACAGTTCCCTGTTTAATAGTGCGCTGACAACGCCCATCGCAGCGAAGTAGCCTGCCAAATGAGCAGATTGTCCCCCCGTTGGCGCAACAGGTGGCGCATCAGGAATATCATCATATCCGGTAACAGCCATGATGCCGCCTAATGCCAATTGGATTAAATCGCTCGATTGATAATCCTTCCAGGGTCCATTTTGACCGAACGGAGTGATAGAGCAGTAAATGAGCTTAGGAAACCGGGCTGCAAGAGCTGCATAATCCAAGCCCCATTCCTTCATTTGACCAGGACGATAATCTTCAAGAATGACATCTACGTTAGGCAGTATACGAAACAAGCTTTGTTTGCCGTCATCGGTGTTAAGATCTAAAGTAATCGATTTTTTGGAAGTATTATAATGCCAAAAATACAGGCTTTGGTTTTCATTGGGCTGATCGCGATAGAATGGGCCGATTCGTCTGGAGTTAACCCCCTCTGGAGGCTCAACCTTGATCACTTCTGCCCCCATATCCGCCAATAGCTTTCCTGCATATTGTGTTAACTGGTCCCCGATTTCAAGTATTTTGATTCCTTCCAAAGCTTTGGTCATCATAGGTCTCACTCCCTCCTTGTCACCATAAAGGTCGTACTGCTTTAAAGGCTTCTTTGGGCATATCCAAGGGCCAAAGTGTTCCATCCTCAACCATGTTATTGATTTCCTCTAACGAATAACCAAGGATACTTCCATAAACATATTCATTATCCTCCCCCATTAGTGGGGCCGCTTTACTGATCTGAGGTGATGTTGTGGACATTTTAATAGGGATGCCTTCTGTTTTCCTCAACCCAAGCAATGGATGCTCGATAGACTCAAACAGCCCTCTGTATGCGAGCTGCGGATCTTTTTCCACAATATCTTCGTTTTCCTGAACAGCACCGCAAGCGATACCGTAGCGTTGTAGGTGTGACATCAATTCGTATTTATGGGTTCGTTTCGTATAGCTTTGGATAGCATCATCCAGCTCATCCTGAAATTGAATGC
Source organism: Paenibacillus periandrae (assembly GCF_022458865.1). GTDB lineage: Bacteria > Bacillota > Bacilli > Paenibacillales > NBRC-103111 > Paenibacillus_S > Paenibacillus_S periandrae. The sequence goes on from NZ_JAJNMU010000010.1 coordinate 170,688, forward strand.
GTCCAGACATCGAATCGAATCGCTCCGACTGTGCCCACTCCGGCTGGCCTAAAGCTTCTTTAAAGCGAGTCCACTCTTGGTCTGAATGAATAGCAATCGCACACCAATCGCTATTCCCGTCTCCGGCACAACGATAAACGTTATGCGGACAAGCAGTCGCCCCTCTATAATCACCGGCATACTTGTCAGTCGAAAGCACGGAGCGATTACCTGTAGGAAAGCTTTCACGCCGTGATGAACGACCATTAACTGTGAAATCCAACAGATTGGCGCCAGCCAGTTGCATGGCGGTTTCAACTTGCGAAATATCAATATATTGGCCTTTGCCTGTACGTTTTTTATGAAACAGTGCTGTTAAAATAGAATAAGCGCCTGTATAACCAGCGATGATATCCAAATACGAATAGCCCCATCCACATGGATGCTGACCCGGTAATCCTGAGATAAAGGTCATACCGGATAGCGCAGCAGCCGTTGGCCCCCAAGTACCGTACATCATCCGACGCCCGGAATGACCAAGTCCGGAAATACTCATGTAGATAATACCAGGAGAAAGACTGGATAGATTTTCATAAGAAAATCCCCATTTTTCAAAAACTCCGGCACTGAAATTTTCGGTTACGACATCGGATTGACGGAGAAGATCCTTAATTATTTCCATACCCTTGTCCGATTTCATGTTGATTGTTATTCCTTTTTTGCCTGCATTCAGACTATTAAAAAAAGCTCCATTGTCTAGCCCAGGCTCATCATCCTTCGCATACATGGAGAAACGCATCGCATCCGGGGACTTGGGCCACTCCACCTTAATGACCTCTGCACCAAGCGATGCAAGAATCCGGGTAGTTGTCGATCCGGAGACGCTCCATGTAAAATCAAGAACACGAATTCCTTGTAAAATTCCTGGCTTAAGCTCCATCCTGTCCCCCCCTATCTTCAGGTTTCCACTGAACCAGGGTGACCTGCTCGTCAACCTTTTCAAATACTGCTTCCATCCTCATTCCTATTTGAATTTGTGTCGGGTCCATACCTACTGTGTTTCCAAGCAACCTGACACCATCCCCAAGGTCAACCACGACCAAAGCATAAGGAACCTTATCATTGAAATAAGGATAAAAGGATCGATAGACGACATTAAAGGTATATACGACACCGCTTGTTGGAACCGAGACCCACTTCAGCTCCGTTCCAGGGGCGAATGGTGATAAAAACCGGGGTGGCCAAACCTTTTTACCGGTTACCTGACACTCCTGAACCATCAACCTCCCTTGTCTGGTCGCTTCCCAAAAGGTCTTGTATAGATTCGAATCACGAGACCAATCCGAGTCACGATTGGGTAATGGTTTTAAAGCTTCGATCTCATTATTCATCTATGAAAACCTCCACTCGTCAATTTAATTATGAAGGATAGCAATCGATCCATCCCCCATATCCCCATATCCTGTAACCAATCCAATCCTCGCATCGGCAACCTGTGCCGCACCCGATTCTCCGCGGAGCTGTTTCACTGCCTCCACAACATGATTGATGCCCACAATATGAGCTTGCGAGAGTAATCCGCCATGTGTATTCATAGGCAGCTGCCCTCCATAAGTAATTCTTCCGTTTTTGACAAACTCGGAAGCCTCACCTCTTTGACAAAAGCCGATTTCCTCTAATTGACGTAATACGATGAACGTAAAGCAATCATAAATTTCAGCGAAATCCACCTCGTCAAGGGAGATACCCGCCATTGCCAATGCCCTTGGTGCTGCGTAGGTAATCCCCATATCTAGAATGTCCGGCCGTGTCGGCAAGTCATCCGGAACATGGGCATGTCCTTCAGCGATGCCGGCAATATAAACAGGCTTCTTAAAGCGATGGGCATTTTTCTTGGAGGTTACGATAACCGCCCCCGCTCCATCAACCTCAAGTGAACAGTCCAACAGACGAAATGGCGATACCAGCATCGGGGACTTCTGATAATCTTCCGCAGTCATAACCCTGCCTTTCATATAGGCTCTTGAGTTATTATGCGCATGCTCACGACTGGTCATGGCTACGATTTGCATGCCGATAGGATCGGGATTATATTCATAAAACCATCGGTTCGCATGCAAGGAGAAATATTGCATCGGCACCATTAGGCCATAAGGGTATTCCATATTATCGCGATACTCAGGGTTAGGCATAATCGTGTTGTTAAAATCCAGTATTCTGGGGTCCATCCCTCCGAGACGCGGTCCGGAATATCCCCTTTGACCTGTAGCAACAACAACATATTCGGCAATGCCGTGATCCACCGCGAGCGCCGCAGCTTGTATAGCAGCAACGGCACTGGCTCCACCCATTTCACTTCTCCCGCTAAATTTCAGTTCTTTAACTCCAAGACCTGCTGCCATATCCTCACAACGTATATTATATCTCCATGGAGACATGATGCCGTCAATTTCAGAAGGATGAAGTCCAGCATCTGTACAAGCATGTACGGATGCCTCTATTAATAGTTGGGCCAGCGATTTGTCTGTGCCTCTCACAAAGTCTGTTTCACCTACTCCAACGATACAAACTCTGTCACATAGCGAACGATTCATAAAGCCTCCCCCTAACTAGTCAAACTTTAAGCCATAGTCTAATTATAAGTAAACAATCCCGTTTGGTTTGTAAAGCAATATACATTAACTCTGCCTTTTTACCGGTCCGGGATTCACATCCACGGGAATTGGGCATTGATATGTCCGTCCATCCAGCTCCTTGGCATGCTCTGCTTTTGCCTGCTTGAGCAGCTCAGGCTGCAGCAGCACTTCAAGGGCTGTAGCGCCTACTACTTTGCCAGCATGCAGCATCCCCTTGTGAGCAATAGAAGTAGCGCCTTGACTAACAACCTGCCACGTATGGAATGGTGTGCCCAGAGCGACACTGGCAACCGTGCATTGAGCCGTTGGCGCTTTCCAGCTCACATCGCCAACATCTGTCGATCCCATAAAAATTCCGCCAACGGGATCATAAGGCTCCAGTTGATCCGATAAGTTTTTATTGGCCAGTTCTGCGGGTAAATTGTTTTTCAACTCAGCATCTGTCAGGGTATTACGAATCTGAGCTGCAAATTGATTGTCCATTTCATCAAATACAGGGACACCAAGCTTGACAAACTGATCATACATCAGCTGCTCCAGCGTTCTATTCATAATCAGCTCCGACGATCCCGAATCGAATTGAATCTCTAATTCCGTCCCCGTCATCAATGCAGCGCCACGAGCCACATTGCAAACGCGCTGGTACATATCATCAAGCTGCTCGGACCTCGGGACACGCAGCTTGTACAATACCTCTGCCTCCGCCTGCACCACATTGGGTGAAATACCGCCACTGTTCGTGATCGCATAATGCAATCGCGCCTCAGGAATCAAATGCTCCCTTAAATAATTGGCTCCTACATTCATCAACTCTACGGCATCCAAAGCGCCGCGTCCCAGATGTGGACTTACTGCAGCGTGTGCGCTCCGGCCTTTGAACTTGAAGTACACCTGACAAGTGGCCAGACAGCTTTTAGACGTAATTGCATTAACACTCTCCGGGTGCCAGGTAAAAGCTGCATCCACATCATCAAAAAGCCCGTTTCTTGCCATAAAACCTTTACCACCGCCACCCTCTTCTGCAGGACAGCCATAATAGCGGATCGTCCCAGGCAATTTATGCTCTTCCATATACGCCTTGACCGCTACTGCCGCTGCCAGCATCCCACTGCCAAGCAAGTTATGCCCACAGCCGTGACCATTCCCTCCTATCATAACAGGAGCATGGAGCGACTCCCCTTTTTTCTGACTTAATCCAAATAAAGCATCGAATTCGCCAAGAATCGCTATAACGGGCTTTCCTTGACCATAGCTGCCTACAACAGCTGTAGCAATCCCACCCGCCGCACGTTGTACCGTAAAGCCTTCCTGCTCCAGTACCTTAGCCATCAACTCAGCCGATTGATGCTCCTCATATCTTGTTTCTGCATATTCCCATATTTGGTCGCTGACCCCGATATATAGATCCCGTTTTTTCTCGATCATTTCCGCTATACTTTGAGCTGCATTCGTCAGCTTCTTGTGTGTTTGTTTCATAAGTTAATGCCCCTCTCTCATGGATTTGCTAACTGATTACTTTTGTTCAAAATCACTTTTTGGCTGATGGCCTGACTTCCAGAGGAATCGGATTCACATAAGTTTCTTCACCCAGTCGCTTCTTCAATTCCTCTTTGGCTTCCTTGATCAATTGCGGGTTTTGCATGACCTCTGCTGCGGTAGCTGCCATCACTTTGCCGGCATGCAGCATTCCCTTGTGACCGATTGATGTTCCACCGAGCGTCACCCATTGCCAGGAGTGTGCCTGAGAGCCGTTCACAAAACATGCTGTCGAGCATTGTGCCGTAGGTGCAATCCAGCTTACATCCCCCACATCCGTTGAACCCGCAAATATTTGAGTTGATTCTATATAAGGATTCAGACGATCCGACAAAGCTTTATCCCTAAGCTCCGGCTGCATGTTTCTGTCGCTATATTTTTCCGTTTCTGTGAGTCTCGATCGAACTTCCTCGGCCAGCTTCAGCTCATTCTCATCATGAATGGGAACACCGAGCTCAGTAAAATTTTTATGCATGACCTTTTCTATCGTCGTGTTCGAAATCAGATTGGAGCATGCTTTATCAAAAACGATTTTCACTTCGGTTCCCGTCATCAATGCCGCTCCTTGCGCGATGTTACACACTCTGTTGTATATTTCATTTACCTGCGAGATTCTTGGCGCCCTGATCAGGTAAAGTACCTCTGCTTCCGCCTGGACGACGTTAGGTGACAATCCTCCAGTATTTAATACCGCATAGTGCATTCTTGCCTCTGGAATGATGTGTTCTCTCAAGTAGTTCGTACCTACATTCATCAGTTCAACCGCATCCAGAGCACTTCGCCCCAGCTGAGGACTGACGGCTGCATGCGCGCTTTTACCTTTGAATTTATAATAAATTTGATAGTTGGCCAGAGTACTCATGGACATAACAAAATTATGCGTATCCGGATGCCAGCATATAGCAAAATCGATATCATTAAAAAGTCCTTCTCTAGCCATAAACGTTTTACCGGAACCGCCCTCTTCTGCTGGACAACCATAGTAGCGAACTGTTCCCGGGATGTTATTTTCCTCCATGTAATACCGCAGCGAGACTGCTGCAGCCAAAGCGCCCGAACCAAGCAGATTATGTCCGCAGCCATGACCATTGCCGCCTTGAACAATAGGCTCCTCATTGGAGCTGCCTCTTTGTTGACTCAATCCTGAGAGCGCATCAAATTCACCGAGTATCGCTACGACCGGGTTTCCACTTCCATAGCTCCCTATAAATGCTGTTTGGATTCCTGCTGCACCTCTTTCTACCTGGAAGCCTTCATTCTCCAAAGTGCTGCAAATAAGCTCAGCCGATTTAAACTCTTCAAATCTCGTTTCTGCGTAATCCCATATTTTGTCGGACACTTCAATAAAAAGCTCTCTCTTAAGCTCAACAATTTCGGATATTCTTTGAGTGGTTTCCATTATTCTCACCTCTAATTTTATTGGTCAGGATTATGTCAATTAAGGATCCTACTCAAGTAAACTTTACAAAAAATATACGTTCCATGTAAGGCATACAGATTTATATTTAGTATCTTTCGTTGACGACTTTGAAAGCCGCACAATAAATAGGTATCTCTATTTAAGAAATGTATCTTTATTAGCGTTTCGGTCTACTTCTGAAAACACTCTGTGACAAGACATCCAAGAGATAGCTGTCACATCCATGGAACAAATCAAACAGCCGATTGACCCCCTATGGAACAGAAGAGCTAATCGGCTTATCAGATCAAATTATTATCCGATTCATAAAGTGTTATGCTTGCTAAATCCGGTTAATAGTTCTTTATTTTTAATATGAATTAACTTATTTTCTGTTTCAATAATGCCGCTTTCCTTCCAGACTTTCAACACCTTGTTGACGGTGACTCTGGTAAGCCCCGAAAACTCAGCCAAATCCTTTTGCTTGATATAGATCATCTCACTCCCGGACGACTCATACAATTGAAGCAGTGCATGGGCGATTTGCTGTTCGGCTGTGGAATGAAAGGTTTGTTCGACCATCACACTCATCTTCTTCAGCATGGAGCTAAAAATGAGCATAAGAGGTTGATCGGATTGCTGCTGTAATTCCTTGAACCGCTGCAGTGTAAAAAAATAAATCACCGAATCCTCAGCAGAAATTGCCGTTGAAATAGAAGGCTCCTGGATGAGCGAGAGTTCTCCGAACATTTGTCCGGGCCCGATAAAATTAATGTTTTTCTCGTCACCCAGGATGGTACAGGTTTTAATTTTAATGAGTCCCTTCCCGACACAATAAAACCCCTTGGCAATATCGCCTTGATTATAAATAACCGTATGCTTGGCAACAAATTTACGCTCACCGAATTGGATGAAAGCATCCCACGGATTCGTTGTTGATGATGGTTCACTCATAAGAAACCTCCCTCTTGGAAGAGCTTCTTATATTATAAAGTAGTCTAGTAGGTTTTTACAATGAGCACAATTTGCTTGGCTTCGATTACGGGTTCTTAGTGGCTTCCGATTGTGGTACGCCTGCAATTCCCCAGTGGCTCTTCGGCACTTCGGTAACTATCACTCTGACTCTTTCTTTGGGTACCTCCAACGTTTCTGCAACTGTATCGGTAATATTGACGATCAGTGCTTTAACCTTTTCCTCTGTTCTTCCCTGCATCATTTGTACTTGAATAATCGGCACAGGATTACCTCCTTTTTATGATAGTTTAACATAGGATTGCAGCTTATCGCTGCGAATCGTCCACTGTTCTGTCTGCTCATACAATTGCGCGATCTGCAGCAGCTGCGTGTCCGCAAACGGCTTGCCAATCAGCTGCATGCCTGCCGGTAGTCCTTCCTGCATAAAACCACAAGGAACAGAAACCGCTGGAAAACCAAGCAGATTAGCAAGTGGAGCCTTAGCAAGTCTGAACATATTATTAATTGCATCAGCAGGTACGACTGAACCTATAGCAAATGGTGGATTATGATTCATTGGCGATACAAGTGCATCAATGCCCTGCATTTGCCCCAGTACTTGTCGGATGAACACATTACGCGTCTTCTGGGCCTGCAAATATTGCTCCGCCGACACCTGCTGACCGAATTGCAGCCTGTATTGCACATCTTCTCCATACCACTCTGGATGCAAACTATAGATGGGCTTATGAAAAGAATTCCCCTCCGATTGCGCAATCACACGCAGTGCCTGCTGTGCTTGATCTAATCCCGGAAGCTCGATCTCGATAATCTCTGCTCCCAATTCCCGGAAACGCTCAAGAGCCCGATTTAATAAAAGACTGATTTCTTCATTTACATTTTCAAAAAAATATGGCTGGCATACGCCTATCTTTTTCCCTTTGAGCATCCCCGGCTGCGGTGCTGTATAGGATGGTATTTTACGCTTGGATGTAGCGGGATCTTTCGAATCAAAGCCTGCTATACAATTCCAAACCAGTGCCGCATCTTCTACCGTTCTGGCCATCGGACCGATATGATCCAGCGACCAACTGAAAGGAATCGAGCCGTGACGGCTTACACTGCCATAAGTCGGCTTAAATCCGACAATTCCGCACAAGGCCGAAGGCAGTCGAATGGAACCGGCCGTATCCGAGCCGAGTGCTGCCGTGCTCATACCCGCTGCTACAGACACCGCTGAACCACCGCTGGAGCCTCCGGCAATTTTACTCTGATTCCACGGGTTCCTCACATCACCATAATGAGGGTTCTCGCTTGTTGCGCCCATCGCAAATTCATGCATGTTGGCTTTGCCAACGAGGATTACTCCAGCCTTCTTCAGTCGGGTGACAACCGTGGCATCCTCGTCTGGAATCCAATGCTCCAGAACTCTGGACCCTGCTGTAGTCCTAACCCCTTTGGTTTGTATCATATCCTTGACAGCTACGGGAACCCCATGCAGCGGTCCGCGGATTTCTCCTTTAAGCATTTCCTTTTCAAGTACTTCAGCTTGTTCTAACGCCTGCTCTGACATAACATGAATAAATGCATTCAGCTCTGGCTGCAGCCGCTCTATACGGGCAAGGGTTGAACGAACGATTTCGGTAGGAGAGAACTTTTTGTTAAGGTAACCTTCGCCCAACTCTGTGAGGGTTGTAAAATGTGATTCAGTCATAGCTCTGCTCCTCCTCATCAGGCAGGACTAGTATAAAAGAAGGTTCGACTTCCATACATAAGGGCTCATCTGTACCGAGCAGCTGTTGGATGTATGCTTCCAGGTTCATCTGATTACCTCCTTCATTAAGAAAAAGCTTCATGAGTGTTGCTCCACTATTTAACCCAGATGTCATGCAATACCCGCATAACATTGCCACCCGCAGCCTTGGCGATATCCTTACTGCTATATCCATGCTGAACAAGCCACTTGACGATATTAGGCATAGCCTCGGTAGGATTCTCTACCCCCAACACAAAAGGCGCTTCGTCAAAAGTCTCTCCGCTATGCGACTTCCCGATGGTCAAACGCTGATCCACCGCATGCTGCAAAGCCACATGATCACCATAAAACGTGTCAGGACCAAATCCGATGTGGTTAATCCCAACCAACTCGCGGATATACTCAAAATGAGCCATGACCGAGTCTAAGGAATGTCCCTCATGCTCCTTGGTGAGCGTCGTATTCGGTGCAGCCAATATCCCTATGATGCCGCCCTTTGCCTTGCAAGCGAGCAGAATCTCATCCGATTTCATCCGTGGTGTGTTCCATAGAGCTCGTGCTCCGGCATGCGTAATGAGCACGGGCTTATCGCTCGCTTCAATTACATCCAGACTGGTAGCGTCTCCGCAATGGGATATATCAATCGCCATACCCAATTGATTCATACGCTTAACCACCCGTCTTCCGAACTGAGTTAAGCCGCCATCCTTATCCTCTGCCAATCCTGAACCCAGCGTATTCGCCTCATTATAGGTTATCCCCATGCAGCGAATGCCGAGCCCGTATAAAATATCAACACGGTCAATTTCGTTCTCCAGGGCAGTAGCGGCTTCCAGACATGGAACAACGGCTACCTGACCGTTCTCATTGGCATTAATAATATCGGTTAAGGTTCTGGCTACGATGGCCGTATCCTGATGGGCAAGGTCACAATACCTTAAACCCAGATTGTAGATCACATCATCCCACTTTAACCCCATCTTCGAGGTGATGTTCATAATACCGTCCATAAAATTATCGAAAACGACATCCAGACCGGATTTGGCTAACCCTTCATAAGCAAAAGCTGTGTAACCATTCCGGCAGTAATCATCGATATCATCAAATCGTGCTGGCATCATAAACCCGTGATCTCTCATTGAAACGATAACATGCTTGTCAAAAATTCGTTGTACCCTTGTTTCTTCCTTGCTGTTTAGATGAAAGGTATAGGATGCCTTGGTTGGCTCCTGGCTTGACAACGGTACGTTCTGGTAATCCATGCTCTCCTCCAAATAGGAGAACGAAGTGTAGCCGTCATAAGCTTTCTTTTTCATTGATCAAGTCTCCTCAACCTGCTTGTCATAGGTTAGCTCAAAAGCTGCTTTCAGCGGGAGCGCTTCATTCCAGGTTTTCGTCTTCGTATCTACCGTTCCACAGCTGAATAAATCCTTCAAAGGAATCTCATGCAGCGCTTTTTCCTTTTTCTTCAACCCTTTAACCTGCTCAAGCAGCATCCGACGCATGTGAATCAGCGGCAAATCACTTGTCCCCAGATGTTCCCTGGAGCGGTCTACAATAGGCCCCATCGTTTCTGTTACGGCATGATCCTGATTGGCAATTCCACGAATGCCGGAATAATTGGCATCAATCATCAAGCTGCGGTCTTGCTCATAGTCATTCCCAAGGTTACGCAGCTTTCGCAGATCGCTATCCACGATCAAACCTCTTCGTTGGCTTTGTCCTGCACCGTCAATTGGTTTATCATGGGAAAACTGGACATCCCAGCTCCACGTGCTGTTGTCATCACGAGGAATAAATGCGTGCCACATCCCGTCCTCACCCTTCATTCTTGGAGGGAACGTATAGAACGGGAAAATATAATGAATTTCCATAAAGGCATAACGTTCTTCATCTTCCTCACCAACGCCTATACATCGTTTGCCGTAATTCGTGTTCTCAACCGCTTGTTTAACCGGAGGATTCTTCACCAATGGGTGGGACGGATTGATACCAAGATCGCTGCTTAATAATTCACTGCTTATATCTTGATCATTCAAGGCTTTATGCAAAAAGGCGGCATGCACATAATCCACATCATTTTCCATCACCTGGAGGTAATTGCATTCCTGCCATACGCGTTCCGCAATCAACTGATCTTCGGGGAGATTCATCCAGTAAAATTCAGGTAATGGGGGTTGACTTTCCTTCGGACCGAGGTAACCCCAGACAATACCATTTTTTTCTTCTACAGAATAAGCTTTTAAATGAATCCCTTTTTTCAGATTGCTATTTGCCGGCTCTGACGGCAAATCTACACAATTTCCTGCTACATCGAACTTCCAGCCATGGTAGATGCAGGTTAATCCGCAGTCAGCGTTAAGACCAAGTGACAGAGAGGTACGACGGTGTGGACACTTTTCATCAACAAGTCCCAATTTTCCTTCTGTATCCCGGAATACGAGCAAATCCTCACCCAATATTTTTATTTTCAGAGGCTTGCCATTCGGTTCCGCAACCTCATCCGACTTAACTACAGGAATCCAGTATTGGCGAAACAGTTCACCCATGGGTGTACCTGGATCAGTTTGGGTGATGAGCTGATTATCTTCAACTTTTAGCATTAATTGACCCTCCTCAGAGTTTTCGAAGAAAACTTGCTTCGTAAGCTTCTGCTTTAAAGTTTTCGCAGAAAACTTGCTTCGTAAGCTTCTGCTTGAAAGTGCAGTGAATAAGTATCGCTGCGCAGCCAAATATCCCTCCGATCGCTGTTGTTCAACAATTTCTTGTTTATATGAAGGATTTAGAGGTAGAAAATCTTGAACAAAGGCGAACGCTGACGCTTCTACAGGATCATTTGGCTGCTCCGCTTTTATTCACCGCACTTTGCAGAAAACTTACACTGTAAGCTTCTTCGTAGTTTTCGTAAAGTATAACCTTTACTCAAATTATACGGATATTTGATCATTAATATTGTAAAGTGGTTAACACATTAGCCGTATTTATCGTCATGACAAACAAACCCCGGAGCCATGAGGCTCCGAGGTAATTAAACTCCTGTTCAGCAGTTAGGCTTATTTAATTACAGGAGTCCCATACAGGAAGTACTCACCAGGCAGTGAGCCGCCCCACCAGATGATACCCTTTTCCAGATCCTGCTCACTCCACGTGACGGTTTTATGACTCGGATCGAGTATTAAATAGCCATCAGAGAATAATTCTACACGATTGCCACCAGGCTCAAATACATACATAAAAAATGCCTGGCTGATGCCGTGTTTACTTGGACCGGCCTCAATGGTGATTCCATAGTCCGTAAAAATTTCGGCAGCATCCATAAGGTGTTGACGTGTTTGCAAGCAGTAGCAGATGTGGTGAAGTCTTCCCTTGGAGCCTGTTTGGTCTTTCATAAAGGCTACCTCATGAACAAGTGGAGATACACTGGTCCACGCTCCTGCTTCGGTACCGTCATTAAGCACAATATTTTCTCTGGTTCGGAAGCCGAGATTATCCTCCATGAACTTCCGATTAGGCGTCACATCCTGCACCATTAAGTTAATATGATCAAGCCGGGTAACAGGAACACCCTTAAGCGGACGCTTCTGCGGCTGATTCATCAGCTTGGTACGCATATCTGCAGGCGCTTCATAATAATCCACATCCCACAATAGCTCCATCTGATGGCCATCCGGGTCCAAAAAACGGTACGCTTGACCATGGCCAAAGTCGCCTTCGATCCATTGTTGTCCGTATCCGCTTGCTTCCAACACTTTTACTCTGCGATCCAGAGCTTGCTTGCTGGTAGTGCGCCAGGCGACATGACCAAGACCGGCTTCCTTGTTTTCTGTTAGCTTCAGTGTGTGATGATACGTGTCCTGGTAGGCTCTGAGATAAACCGACTGGCCTTCCCGTTGAGTGACTTCCATCCCCAAATAATCCGTAAAAAATTTAAGACTTTCTTCAGGTTTTGGCGTAAACATTTCAATGTGAGCTAATTGTGCGATATCAAAAATAGGTTCTTTCATCGTATTCCCACCTTTTCTCATCGTAAGTTTAAGATACATCGTTCTCTTTTTTAATTTGAATTTTTGTTTGATTTGACGATAAATTCCATGCAGCCAAGTCCATCAAACCTGGCGGAGACGACATCGCCCTGATTCAACATGATGGCACCCGTAATGCCCCCGGAGAGAATCGTTTGTCCCGCTTTCAGCTTCTCTCCTTTTTTAGCCAGCATATTAGCGAGCATCGCGACTGAATTCGCCGGATGACCGACAACTGCAGCGCCAGCGCCAAGATCCTTGATTTGTCCGTTAATGCTGAGTGTAACACCGACCAAATCCAGCTCTAATGCTTCCGGTCGTTGAATACAATTGCCAAACATAACTCTGGAGGAGGATGCATTGTCCGCGATAACATCGGGCAGTGTAAATTGGAAATTCTCATAACGGCTATCAATAATTTCGAGAGCTGGAATGACGTATTCCGTAGCAGCCAGCACCTGCGCTCCAGAAATGCCAGGACCTTCAATATCTTTGCCCAGCACAAAGGCGATTTCCGCCTCTACCTTCGGATGAATGCAATCCGTTAACTCGAATTCTGTGCCACTCACAACCATGTAATCAAATATATAGCCATAGATGGGATCGCTTACATTCATTTGTTTCATTTTGGCCTGGCTTGTAAGTCCCATTTTGGGGCCTACAATCCGATAACCTTCAGCTAATTTCATCTGAACCAGCTGCTCCTGAATTTCATAGGCGGTTTCTATGGATAGATCCGGATATTTAGCCGTAATACGGGTTACCTCTTGCTTCTCGACCTCTGCGTTGATCAGAAAACGCGCGGTTTCTTGAATCGTTGCTTTATCCATGTCATCCTCCCAAATGAGCCAGCTCTGCGGCAACATCGACGATCATATCCTCTTGACCACCAACGACCCTTCGCTTACCAAGCTCTATTAATATATCCCGTGAATCAACGCCGAACTGCCTGGATGCGCGCTGCGCATGTAATAAAAAGCTGGAATAGACGCCTGCATAACCAAGCACTAAATTGTCACGGGTAATTTCTTGAGGTACCTGCAATAATGGTGCAATAATTTCTTCTGCAGTATCCATAATCTTGTAAAGATCAATTCCCGTCTTGATTCCCAGTTGATCAAGAACGGCAGTAAGCACCTCGGTTTGGGTGTTACCTGCACCTGCGCCCAGACAGCGGATACTGCCATCTATACGTGTTGCCCCTTCTTCGATAGCCGCAAGTGTATTCGCCATAGCCAGGGACAAATTGTTGTGACCATGAAAACCAACGTTAACCTGCAAGCTTTGGCGTAAAGCGCGAATACGCTCCCTTACTTGATGCGGAAGCAAGGCACCCGCGGAATCAAACATGTATACAGTGTCTGCCCCATAGCTCTCCATCAGCTTGGCTTGTTCGACCAGCGTTTCCACCGGTGCCATATGGGACATCATCAGGAAACCTACCGTTTCCAAGCCAAGCTCCTTTGCTTGGTATAGGTGCTGTGCGGAAACGTCGGCTTCCGTGATGTGAGTACCAATTCTCGCCATTTTCACACCCAGACTGGCTGCATGCTTCAGTTCCTTGATCGTGCCAATACCCGGTAATACCAGAACAGCAATTTTGGAGCTGCCGCTTACAGACACCGCTGCTTCAATAAGCTCCATTTCATCGGTATGGGATAATCCGTATTGGAGGGAGGATCCACCCAAGCCATCGCCATGCGATACTTCAATATAAGGCACGTTCGCCTCACCGAGAGACTTCGCTGCCCTTTTCACTTGATCGACCGTATATTGATGTGCAATCGCGTGACTGCCATCACGAAGCGCCACTTCTGTAATGAAAATATCCCGCTCAACAGTCATTTTTATCTATTCCCCCTTATTGCCCGTTTGGGCAAATCGATGGCGGGCAAACTCTTCCGCCACTTTAACCGCTGCCGAGGTCATAATATCCAGATTGCCTGCGTACTTGGGCAGGTAGTCTCCTGCGCCTTCCACTTCCACAAATACCGTAACTTTATTCCCGTCAATAATCGGCTCCGTCCGTAGACGATACCCCGGTACATAGGCTTGAATTTCTTGTACCATCTCTTCAATTGAGCGACGTATCCGTTCAACGTCCATCCGTTCCGGGTCTACCAAGGTATACACCGTATCGCGCATCAGAATCTCAGGATCGGCCGGATTCAAAATAATGATGGCTTTGCCTTTCTGAGCACCCCCAATATTTTCAATGCCACGGGCTGTCGTTTCCGTAAATTCATCAATGTTAGCTCTTGTGCCAGGTCCCGCACTTTTACTGGAAATCGTGGCAACGATCTCGGCATAGTGTACCGGACTTATCCGATTGACTGCATGTACAATTGGGATCGTCGCCTGACCTCCACAAGTAATAAGATTGATATTATCCTTATCCAAATGCTGCTTTAAATTAACGGTAGGCACTACAAGCGATCCAATCGCTGCAGGTGTCAGGTCCAGTGCCAGCTTCCCGGCATTTCTTAACGCTTTGGCATGGCGAACATGGGACTTCGCCGAGGTGGCATCAAATACGATATCGGCAAGTCCAGCTTGCTCCAAAAAGCCTGCAAGTCCGGAATCGATGGTCTCATAACCCATCCTTTTGGCTCGTGCCAAACCTTCTGAAGCCGCATCAATGCCAATCATCGTCGTCATTTCCAGCCATTCCGAGCGCTGCAGCTTATACATGAGGTCCGTACCAATATTTCCCGAACCGAGCACGGCGACTTTGATTTTTGACATGCTGTTTATCATCCCTTCGTCGTGAGCTAAGTTAGCCTGTGTTGTTTAATCCTGAAAGCTTACGCTTACTTCACCCAGGTGCGCAAACCGCGCAGTAAAATGGTCACCAGGCTCAGCACTTACAGCTGCTGACAACGCCCCGGATAAAATCACCTCGCCCGCCTTCAACGAAATGCCAAACTCGAATAATTTGTTTGCAAGCCAAGCTACACAGACCGCAGGATTACCAAGAGCTGCAGCGCCTACGCCCGTGTTGACGATCTCCCCATTCTTAACAAATACCATTCCGATTTGAGGCAAATCCACATTACTTAACCTTATAGGCTTCCCACCGAGTACATATAATCCAGAGGATGCATTATCCGCAACGGTATCGGGCAGCTTGATCTTCCAATCCGCAATCCGGCTGTCGACAATTTCCAACGCAGGCAGCACATAATCAGTTGCAAGCCATACATCGAGCGTTGTTACCCTTGGACCTGCCAAATCATGCTTCAATACAAAAGCAATTTCAGCCTCTACCTTTGGCTGCAGCAATCGTGAAGCAGAGATCACGCCCCCATTTTCAATAACCATATCGTCCAGCAGGTGCCCATAATCCGGCTGATCCACTTTCAACAGCTGCTGCATCGCCAAGGAGGTCAAGCCTATTTTTTTACCGACAATGGCAGCACCTGCTTTTACTTTTTTCTCAATTTGAATAAGCTGCACCTGATAAGCCTGCTCAATGGTTAAGTCTGGATCAAGGGTAGTCAGTGCCTCCACACCTTTGCGCTGAGAAATGGCTTGCTCCAAATGTGCCGCATACGTAATAGCCTTGTTCGTCATACAGTTTATACCTCCTCTCATCTAGAGCTTGATACAAATATTTTTTAACTCGGAATAAAATTCAAAGCTGTGCAAGCCGCCCTCACGACCGATACCGCTTTGCTTCACACCTCCAAAAGGCGTCCGTAAATCGCGAAGAAACCAGGTGTTCACCCACACGATACCCGCTTCGATCTGGCCTGCTACGCGATGGGCACGTCGTAGATCATTCGTCCATACTGTAGCGCTAAGTCCATATTGGGTATCATTGACTTGATCCAGAAGGTCATCCTCCGAGTCAAATGGAATCACGGTAACGACGGGGCCAAATATTTCCTCTTGAACAACACGACAGTCCCGGTTCAATCCGGTTATAATGGTAGGCTCCAAATAATAGCCCTTATCCAGCCCTTCCGGACGTTTGCCTCCAAGCAGGATCGTTCCGCCTTCTTCGACCGCCAGCTCGATGTACCCCATTACCCGCTCATAGTGCTCTTCACTAATCAACGCACCAACCTTGGTAGTGGGCTCGAACGGATCTCCAACAACCAATTCTCTGGACTTGGCTACGAACTTATCCAAAAATCCCTGATACGCGGACCGTTCCACATAAATTCTCGAACCGCACAAACAAACCTCGCCTTGATTAATAAAACTGGATTTCAATGTCGTCTCAATCACTTCATCCATATTGGAATCAGCAAAGATAATATTCGGGTTTTTGCCGCCAAGCTCGTAGGATAATCGCTTCAACGTCTTGGAGGCGGAAGCCATGATTACTTTACCTGTCGAGGTTTCGCCGGTAAAGCTGATTGCGTTTACATCCGGGTGCTCGACTAAAGCAGCTCCTGCAGAGTTGGGACCAAATCCATGCACCAGATTGACCACACCGTCAGGAATGCCGGCATCACGACAAATCTCGGCTAGCACAGTCGCTGTCATCGGTGTAAGCTCAGCAGGTTTCATCACGACCGTATTACCGGCAGCGAGTGCAGGTGCAAGCTTCCATGTTAGGAGCAGCAGTGGCAAATTCCATGGATTGATCAGTCCGATTACACCTAATGGGCTTCTTACTGCATAGTTCAACGCGATGTTATCCATCTGGGTTGTTTCGGTTGTGATTGTACGGATGTAATCAGAGAAAAAATGAAAATTATACGCAGAACGCGGAATATCTATGCTTCCTGAAAGCCAGATGGGTTTGCCCGTGTCCATTGATTCCAAGGCTGCAAGCTGATCTTGTCTGGCAAGAATCAGATCGCCAACCTTACGTAGAATTGCGACGCGTTCATTGGCGCCCATTTTCATCCAGGGTCCTTTAAGCGCTTTCTTGGCAGCCTTAACAGCAAGATGAATCTCAGCAGCTCCACCCTCTGCTACAGTTCCTAATACTTGCTCTGTTGATGGATTTATGTTGTCGAATGTTTTTCCATCAAGTGAAGATACGAATTGACCATTAATGAAATGCAGACAATCCACAGGCTTGAATTGAGTTGGCTCCAAGCTAATACTCCCTTTCTGAAGCGATTTTAAGTAACAATCACAGCCATACAACCACAGTCTACGATAAGACGGCGACTTCTTTTGTATAGTGCTTTACATATTTATTGATTTTTGTTATTTGATGCTTGCAATAGCTCAAAACAAGCTTAGTCAACACCGCTCCCGGTTGTGTGACTAAGCTTGTTAACTGCATTTTCATTATCTGAAATCAGGAGGGATACGTCTTGCTGTTCCCGTTAAAATGGCCGTTTCAATCACGGCCTGTCGCACCTTGGACACAACAAGCTCATTGAATATACTCGGAATGATATATTGCTCATTCAGCTCATTATCCGATACAACAGCAGCTATCGCGCGAGCCGCCGCAAGCTTCATCGGTTCATTGATGCGTTGGGCCCGACAATCCAGCGCACCTCGGAATATACCTGGGAATACAAGTACATTGTTAATTTGGTTCGGGTAATCGCTCCGGCCTGTAGCAAACACACGAACATGCGGGATCGCCTCTTCTGGAGCGATCTCCGGATTAGGGTTGGCCATTGCAAATACGATACTGCCGGGATTCATACGTTTCACGTCCTCTGCGTGCAGCAGCCCTCCTCTTGAGACACCAATGAACACATCCGTATCCGGGATAACCTCCTGAAGCGTGCCCGGATTCGCTTCCACCTGCGGCTGCTCGGCCAGCCACTGCCACATCGGATGCTCATAACGTCCTCCATACCAGATAGCACCTTCTTTATCCACGGGGATCAGCCGTTTTACACCTGCTGCAAGCAGCATTTTACATATCGATACCCCTGCCGCACCTATGCCATTTACCACAACACGAATCCGATCGATTCGCTTGCCAGTCACCTTCAGAGCATTAAATAATCCGGCCATCACCACAATTGCCGTACCGTGCTGATCGTCATGAAACACAGGAATGTCCAGCTCCTGATCTAATCTGGCCTCGATCTCAAAGCAGCGCGGAGAGCTGATGTCCTCCAGATTAATTCCGCCGAATATGGGGCTCATGGCCTTCACGGTACGGATGATCTCCTCTGTATCCTTCGTATCCAGGCAAATCGGGAAAGCATCCACATCCGCCAATTGCTTGAACAGCATCGCTTTGCCTTCCATAACAGGAGCAGCGGCATGAGCCCCGATGTCGCCCAGTCCTAACACGGCTGTACCATCCGTCACGACAGCAACGGTGTTCCTTTTTATCGTTAACGAATAGGCTTTGAGCGGATCTTCATGGATGGCCGTGCAGACACGTGCGACACCCGGTGTGTAAGCCCTAGATAAATCATCTCGATTTTTAATGGGTACGGTTGGCTGGATCGATATTTTGCCACCAAGATGCATCAGGAAGGTACGGTCTGAAATATTGATGACCTTGATTCCGGCATGCTGCTTCAGCATCTCGACAATATATGGTTCTGCCGAATCGTTCACATCCACCGTCACATCGCGGATCGATGTCTCCTGACCCGGGCGAATCACATCAATTGAAGTGATATCCCCTCCGGCTTTGCCTATAACAGAAGCCACATCACCAAAGGTTGCTTCTGCATGATTAATTTCCAAACGTATAATAATGCTGTTCGTTGCCATTTTCATGATCCTTCCTCACGCTGATTATTAACTCCATTTTTCCAGTACCGAATCTATTTCCAAAGCCATTTGAAGATGAAATCGAGCGGATGATTCGCCAAATTCGATATTAAACACTTCTTTCATTCGATGCAGCCGATAACGCATACCGCTTATGGAAATATGAAGTGCTCGCGACGTTCGATAGAGGTTGCATTCATTTTCCAAATAGTAGTAAATTGTTTTTAAAAGCTCGGTTGAATGCTTGAGATCATATTGTTTAATAGGACCGAGCACATGATTGGCGAACTTCTCTAGCTCCTCCGGTTTACGTGCATCCAGCATAATCGACAGGAAACCAAGCTCAGAAGCAAAGACGACGGACGATTGTTCTTTTTTCAAAGCTGCGATTTCCAACGACTTATTGGCTTCCTTGTAGCCATAATGAATCTTTTCCACGTCCTCACACAAGCTGCTTATACCCAAAGTAATATGCAAATTATCGGTTACATGCTTTAATTGAGTAACGAGCTGCTTCCCGTAAGCCTTGATTTTCATTTGGTTTATGCCCAAATAGGCGTCCGGGATAAGAACAGCAACCTGATCAAGCTTCGTGGAAAGCAGCACTGTCAATCCATGCTGCTTCAGCTGAGTGGTCAAAAACTGTATTATTTTATGGGTCCCATCGCTTAATACCTCGTGATCGACCGAGCTTGCCTGCTTGCTTTTTAATTTAACGACCATCACATAGTGAGGCTGGTTGATATCATACCCCAGGTATGCGTATCGTGTAAGATCCATCGACTCTTGAAAGGGCTTGGTCAGCAGCTCATCCAGCAATTGCCCTATTAGTCGCTGCTCAGTTTCTAATGCCGTCTGCTCATTCAGCACTTGAATAGCACAGGCATTCGACGCTTGTTCGAGCAAAACCTGTTCAAGATCTCCAAAGGGCTCTCTATTGTTAATCAATGAAATATAGCCAAACAACTGGCGCCGCAGCATGATAGGCGTAACCAGGCGATATTGAACTGAGCTCTCTGCGTCACGAACCTGGAATTGTGCGGTGTTCAGCTCTTTCAGCAGCTTGGTTGGTTTCGCATGTTGATTCACGTGATCCCGCTTTTTATCGTGGGCCAATAGTGTTTTTAATGAAACGGTTGGCGTCTCCCCGTAGGCGGCCATCCTGTTGAAGTGCTGATTTTCGATGATAACCCCACAGGCAAGGCTTTTTCCCAAGGTTGTGACCAGAGCCTCAAAACCCTTGCCTTGTAAAATGATTTTCGTTAAGTTTTGGCTAATGGCCGAGACACGTTTTTCAACCTCTCTTTGCGCTTCGATCCGTTTGTACGCACGATCCAGCTCATTAGCCAGATCGGCCTGCTCGTAATTCATCATAGGATCGTTATGATCATGATGCTGCTGCTCCCATTCTTCCACGGTTTTACCGACGTATTTGCAGTGTAGATCACCTTTGCCGATGCACTCAACTTCCTTAAACATAACTTTTTTCCCCATAATGGCACTGCAGTAGCCGCTGGCATAACCTGCGAGGAAGAAACAGACCGACTCATGGTGGACAGGAAAATTATTCAGATACTGCTTGCCTTCATAAGAGTCGTACCAGTACCCTTCAACATTAAAAATGCCTGCAGGCTTATCGATCGTTGAGCTTTCCAGCACGGAGCGCACCCGTCCAGACAAGCTATGCATTTGTTGACCGGCAAAAATCCAATCCAATTCGTTCTCCCACGGAAACAAATCTTTAAAAACCTCAGCCTCATGCAGCCCGCAATTCCACCCATATCGCATCAAAAACCGTTTGGCTCTTTCAATACCCAGTGCAACAATCAAATCCCTGCCCAATAATCCCCAAGCTACGGCGCTGGAAATAATCATCCGATGCTCATTCAAGAAACCGCCGCCATCTTTTTCAGGTAGAGTGATTAAATCAAGGAGCGTTAAATCCTTTGCTTTCACGGTGATTACCTCCTTAGAAATTTGCATAGCAAAATTCATTTCGTGAAGCAGCTATTGAGTGTTGGTTAGATCTGATTTGTTTGGAAATAGCTGTTGAGAGCGTCGACAAGCCCGCCATGGCCAAACTTCAATGTAGAGATTCCTGTACGTATTCCCGCCTTGTTAAGCGAAAATTGGAAAAAGTCCAGCATAGTCTCTCTCCTTTGTACAATATCCACTTTTCCCTGATTGAACATATATAGTTCAATCGTATTGAATACACCCCGATTAATTCCATAATGCTCCAGGCAGTGCTGTTGAAATAACAGATTAGGCAAATCGCAATGCTTACTTGCTGTTTTTTTCGTAGCCGTTCCGGAATTCATAATCGGATCCTCCTTCTTTACTAACCATCATAATTAAAATAGCTTGGCTTACCTACTCTTAATCCGACACATTTTGCCGTTTTTACGACTGCATCACAATAAACGGATGCCAGTAACCCGACATCCGTTATCTGTGCTCAGCGATTTCCTGCTTATCCCTTTAGTGCGCCGATCATGACACCTTTAACAAAATATTTTTGTACTAACGGATACAAACACAGGATCGGTACACTGGCGACCATAATTGTCGCGTATTTGATTGTTTCTCCTACCTGGTATCGATTCGACGTGTCCACACCTTGCGACATATTATCTGTTGAGTTGGCAATTAGAATCTCCCGCAATATAAGTTGAAGAGGAAATAACTCGCGGTCTTTTAAGAAGATTGATGCAAAAAACCACCCGTTCCATTTTTCTACAGCGTAATACAAAATCATAACCGCAATAACCGGCATAGAGAGTGGGATAATAATTTTAGCTAAGATAACAAAATGATTAGCTCCATCTATTTTGGCCGACTCCTCCAGGCTTTCGGGCACACTCATAAACGCAGTCCTCATAATAATTAAATTAAACGTATTAATCGCAAAAGGAATAATAACCGCCCATAATGAATTAAGCAGGCCAATATTTTTAACGGTCAGGTAGAGTGGAATTAAACCGCCATGGAAAAACATCGTAAATATAATGATCATAACAAACAACTTGTTCCACATAACGTTTTTTCTTGAAAGCACATAAGCACCAAGTGACGTTATCGCCAGATTGATGAGAACACCCGCAAATACGAGAATGATCGTATTTCGGTACCCAGTTAAAATGCTCGTATTGCTGATTACACTTTTATAGGCTTCCAAGCTAAAGCCTAATGGCTTCCATAGAATGCCTGTGTGCTGTACCAGCCGGCCTCCGTCGCTCAGAGAAGCAAATAACACGTATAGCAGCGGATATAACGTAACGATGACGAGCAATATGAGAACGATGTGTATCGTCCAGTAAAATAGCTTGTCTACCCAACCTTGATTCGTGTCCATTGATGGCGCCCCTTTACCATAAGCTGTTTTGGCTTATTCTTCTGCTGAGATAATTGGCTGTGATCAATAAGATCAAATTGATTAAGGAATTAAAGATCCCGACCGCTGCACTGTAGCTCCATCCAAACTCCAGCAATCCTTTTCTGTATACGAAGGAGGAGATGACGTCTGCTGTTTCATAGGTCACAGGGGTATACAGCAATATAATCTTCTCAAACCCTACGTTCAATAAATTGCCAATCCGAAGAATAAACATAATCGCAACGGTGGGCATGATGCCGGGCAATGTAATATGCATCATCTGTTTCCAACGATTGGCCCCGTCCATACGGGCTGCTTCATATTGTTCTTGATCGATCCCCATAAGCGCCGCTATATAAATAATGGATTCCCAGCCCATTTTTTGCCAAATTTCCGATAGAACATAGATGGAACGGAACATATCCGGCTTCTGCAGCAAGGCCATTCCATCATACCCCAGATACATGAGGAGGCTGTTGACGATACCTCCGCTGTTCGTAAAGTCCGTGATCATCCCGCAGATGACAACAAGCGATATGAAATAAGGCATGTACGTAATGGTTTGAACTGTACGTTTAAATATTTGATTCCTTACCTCATTAATGAGCAGCGCCAAAATAATCGGTGTCGGAAACTCAAACAATAAGGTGTACAAGCTGATAACAATCGTGTTTTTCAAAATACGCCAAAAGTAATAGCTATTGAAAAAGGATTTAAAATTGGCAAGGCCCACCCATTCGCTGCCGATAATCCCTTTCATCGGACTGTATTCTTTAAATGCAATGATCGCCCCATACATCGGAGCATAATGAAATATAATATAATAGACGAGAACCGGAATCATCATTACATATAAATATTTGTTCAAACGAAAATCCTTACTGAATCTTCGAATGAACGTTGTCTTTGGCTCAGCAGATGATGTCATCGGCTTATGCGTAAGTGTCTTGGCCATTCTCATACCCCTCATTCCCAAGCTATTCGTAAGCTGAACATATCGGGAGAACCGCGACGAATCCCCCGATATGCTTAATTTAGCGTTTATTATATCGATCCAAGGCGTTCTTTTGAATTTCAATAGCGCGATCCAACCGAATGGATTTCATTTTTTCCACATATTTATCGAAATTACTGACCGGCTCGTTACCAAGGATGAATTTCAAGGTCATTTCATCAACTAGTGTATTCATATCCGTCATGATTTTGGCCATTTCTGTGCTTTCTTCAGGTGTCGCTGTAGCAGGAGGGAACCGGTACTTGTCCATATCCGTTTCCCGCCATATTTTCAAGGCCTCCTGCTGGCTTGGATAGGACAGGTATTGTTCGGTGTAACGTCTGTCCTGAATAAATGGGCCGCTGGAAGGAGATCTCATATATAAGGATAAAGCTTGTGCCGGAGATAATTTATCCGGATTTTTCATAACCAGATCGGTGTATTTCGGATAACCGTTCTCCATCTTGTAGCTGACGCCCTCCGTGCCGAAATTGTGGAACATTTTCCCTTCCTCGCCATAACCGTAGTCGAGAAGCTTGACAGCCAATTCAACATTTTTTGTTGTCGCTGAAATGACTACCATACCACCCTGATAATAAAAAGGGAGATCCTTTTGCCCAAATTTAGGTCGGTCACCTTTATTCAAAACCGGATACGGGGTTGGAACCAGACTGGCCTTGGCGTCCTTCGCCTCCAGCATCGGCAGCCATCTGCCCATGTCTCTTCCGGCAATTGCAACAGAGGCGCCAGTCGCATTATTGGCAATGTTCGCATCCAGGATTTTGGCATCGACGGTTGCTATGTTCTTATCCAACAGGCCCTCTGCGTACCAATCATGAAATAAGGCAAGGAAGTCCTTGTACCCTTTTTCAGCGGGGCCAAATTTCACTTGGCCATCCTCTACAAAGAAATTTCGGGTGACGCCGAATGCCCCTACAAAACCTCCATTGTTAAGATCATTGAAAACCCTCGGCTTGCTGTACAGAGATAACGGAGCCGCCGCTCCTTTCTTTTCTTTAAAAGCTCTAAGTACAGTTGTCCACTCACTAATCGTAGTAGGAACCGGTAAACCAAGCTCATCCAGCCAATCCTTACGAACGACCGGTCCTTGGTAAACAGTTTGCAGAGGATCGGCTCTAATAAAAGGAAAGCTGTAATAGCTGCCGCTATCCGTTTTCACCATCTTATCAATTTCCGGGTTTTCTTTTAAAAATTTCTTGAAATTAGGCGCATATTTGTCGATGGCATCATTTAATCTTAAAATGTAACCATCCTTGATCGCTTTTTCCGGTCCTCCCGGAAAGCTAAAGAAGTCGTATTCCATCATATCCGGTAAATCGCCGGAAGCCAGTATTACGTTAAGCGCCTCTTTTGCCTGATTGGTGGGTGGTTCTATGAATTTTAATGAAACACCGGTTCTTTTTTGCCATTCCTGGTAAAATGGTACATCGGCATGAGTCGGTTTGACGCCAACCAAGGTACTGATAAGCTCGCCCCAGTAGGTGAGCGTTTTATCTGTTTGGATCGGGTAGGTGGTCACGCCTTTGGGCACATTATCGGTATTGGATTTCATATCCGATGATGTTTGTGGTGTTGAATTCGAGCAAGCCATTACCAATGTTCCCATCATGGTTGTCACCATGAGTGCAGCCGTGATTTTCATCCTGTTTTTCATTTACATGACCCCCTTTAATATTTACGTATTCAACAAACGAACCATGTTGTTGTAGCTAACCTGTATGCTTTCGATTTCTTCCTTGTCCGTCATATCCTGTTCTACAAAAACATACTTGACCCCGGTTTGCCGCATGGCAGCGAACAAAGACCTGATATCCATGATTCCTTCGCCTGTCTCCGTAAACTGATCGCTTTTTTGGGTTTGAAGCATTTCATGAAGTGTAATATTGGCTTCCTTACCAAAATAATCGTACCAGTTGACAGGGTGGGCAGCAGCGGGCAAATCCTTTTGGTGAGTCATGTCGCAGCGATCGCCAAGCTTGAATAACCATTCAACCGGATCAACGCCGCCTCGCAGTGCCCAATACGTATCAAGCTCAAATTTGACCAGTTCTTTATCCGTGTTTTCCAGCAATACATCCATTATCGTTTTATTCTGCTCATCAATGACTTTGAACTCCTGAAAATGGTTGTGATAATAAAAATCGATGCCATGCTTCCTACAAATTTCACCGTATCCATTAAGTGTTTTGGCAAAATCGAGCGTACTTTGCTTATCTGTAAAATATCCCATAGGCAAGAGAATTCCTGTGCTGCCCAATTCCTGGCTAAAAGCAATCAAGCGATCCCAATCCGTATGAGCGTCAAGTCTTGCATGAATGTTCACAAGCTTCATGCCTAAGCGTTGGACCAGCTTATTGATTTCGTCAGCGCTCAAAGTACCGGCAACATGCGTAAGGCCATCCTTTGTGGCTGTAACGCGTGTAAGCTGAAGATGCTTATACCCGATTTCAGCGATTTTTTCAAAGGTTCCTACGTTGTCCTTCTCCAGTGCATTTCTTACAGAAAATAGCATCAAACCAAACTGTAGACTCATTTGGAAAGCCTCCTACATAGTTTTTGATTACCTTATTACTATTACATAGACGCATGGAGCCGCACATCGAACAAATTTAACAAAATCGAAACATTCTTTTCTCCTCATTTCATAAAAAAACAGCCGTGCCGCATGCCTGTGTAAGCAGCGGTGGCTGTTCAAGTAGATCGCTTCATCCTAATGTTGACGGGATTGCTCCCATTTTCCTTTTAAATATGATAAACTTGCACGCAGCTCCTGCTCTAAATGAGCTACCTTACATTCCGCAGAGATCATACCCGTGTATCCAGCGGTTCTTTCTCTTCATCCATATGATAGAAATCAGCCAATACCGAGCATTCAATAAAAGCATAGCCTGCCTGATGGACCGTTTCAGCATCCTCAATCTCCGCACACCAACCCATTAAATTTCCCATGCCTATCCCACCGATCTGTTGGATTGTAGTTCGTCCTATAATTGTTTACGGAACTCAAGCGGTGACATGCCGCTAAAAGCCCGAAACAATTTAATGAAATAGCTGGTATGCTCATACCCCAGCATTCCCGCTATTTGTTCCACACATAAATTAGAATTTTCAAGCAGCTCGACAGCATGCTCCAGCTTTTGTTTGTTAACAAACTCAATGAAGGTTTCTCCGGTTTCTTTTTTGAAGATTCGGCTAAAATGTGTTGAATTCATCTGCAGTCGGGCCGCCATCTCCTCCATACTTATTTTCTCACTGAGATGGGTTTTTACATATCGCTGAGCTTCGGCAATTTCTCTTCGATTAATGACGGTCGCACCGCGAATTTTGCGAAAAAATAACATTTTATTGATTAGGAATTGTTGGAACCAATCGTCCAAGTGAGACAACGTGTCCAATTCATACAATGAAGCATACAACGCCTCTGTGTTATAGTTGGTCACGAAATTGTGCATAACGGTAAATTTAAGCTCCAGATCCATAATAATTTTTAAAAACCAGCTCCTGACGGCATCGGCCGGATACATAGAGCTTCGTATGTAGGCAACCCACTTCTTTCTTACAGACTCCGCCTTCAACTCGTCTTCAAGCATAATGACATGGCGAAAATCATGCAGTGCCTCCGAGTAATGCGCAAACAAATCTTGACTGGAAGTTGAAAACGTGTGGACCTTGGATATAGTGCCTTCTTCTGTATAAAATCGAAGATCTTTCATATTCAAGAGCATTTGGATTTGCTTTTTTAATTCCACTATCGTTGTACATGGTTTTTCAAAAAAGAACGAGCTGCTTATTTTCAAAAATCTCATCAGTGACGTCTGAATATGATGGAGCTGGATTCTCATCTCTTCAAATCCATTCACTTTAATCGTTGACGGAAACGGAAACAGCAATAGAAATTGCTTTGGATCGATCTGAAAAAATAGAGTACCTGTTGACTCCAGCAGCTCGTTCAAGGCATTATCCAACACATTACTAAGGGTATGGCCGCTGCGAAACCTTGTCGTTTCCAAAAGCATATACCGATCAATAGCACAGATGACAGGCATATAGGCCGTACCTTTGTCCAAATGTATGCCAAAGACCGTGGCTTTATCCAACCAATCAGCTTCATCCATAACAGGCTGTTCAATCAAACTGACTATAAAATTGGATTTCATCGTTGAGAAGCTTCGTTCCATATCAATTTGAAGCTTGCTTTGACTTTGTTGAACGATTTCCTCTTGCGTTAGCAGCTCAACAAGCTGTCGTAAGATGAGAATAAGCTGCTCTGGCCTAAGACTCTCTTTAAGCACATATTCATTAACACGAAGCTTAACGGCACGCTGCGCATATGGGAAATCTTCATGACAGGACAAAATGACCGTCTTGATTCCAGGCTTCCTGGCACGGAGCTCCTCGATTAGATCAAGCCCATTCATATTGGGCATACCGATGTCCGTGATCAAAATATCAGGAAGCTGCTCCTGGCTTTTCTCAAGGGCTTCGCACCCGTCCGCGCATACGGCCATCAACTCGAGCTGCAAATCACCCCAAGGAATCATTTGGGATAAAAAATCAAGCACCTGCACATGATCATCCGCCACAAGGACTTTATGCATAGTTGGGGTCCTCCAATGAAATCGGAATGTATAAGGAAACCGTAGTCCCTTGACCTGGCTTACTTAAAATTTGCATTTTAAATGGATCACCGTATATCATCTTGAGTCGATCATATACATTTGAAAGCCCTACCCCCGTCAAGCCTTTCGTGCTCGCCTTCTTGGGTCCATCGACCAATTGCATTTTGCCAAGCATAAATCTCTCTTGCAATCCGGCAAGCACCTCGGCGCTCATTCCGCTTCCATTATCACGTATTGAAATCAAAAGCATACGATTCATTTTCTCTGCAAAAACGCTAATTCGTCCCCCAACCTGAGGAAGCCCATGCTTATAAGCATTTTCAATTAACGGCTGCAGGATAAACCTCGGAACCAACTCCAGAAGAACTTCCGAATCCTCCATATCAAACACCGCTTCGGCAGGCACTCGTATCGTGAAATTCATGAGATCCATATACTGCCTGACCATGGCAATTTCGGAATGAAGCGGCACCATTTCGCCGTTATTGGATATTGTCGCTCTAAGCAACAGCGTTAAAGAACCAACAATCCCAGCGCTCTCCTCATCCTTCTTCACGATCAGATGCATACGAATCGAATTCAGAATGTTAAAGAGAAAATGAGGATTAATTTGCGCTTTCAGCAGTTCAAATTCGGTTTGCCGCTTCAGCTCCTGTTCAACTTGAATCTGTCGGATCATTTCCTTAATTCGATCCAGCATATGATCAAATGAACGACCGAGACGGCCAACTTCGTCATAGCCGGTAATTCCAGAGCGGACATCCATAATACCAATTTCAACCTTGCCAGCAATACGCCCCAGCTTGACAATAGGCTCAGTAAATTGGCGAATGAATACAAGAAGAATCATAACGAAAAACACAAAGAACACAATTTGCAGCCAAAGATTGGATTGGTAAATCGCATTAAGCTTGTCCGTAGCTTGCTTATAGGGAATAATACTTGCTATTTCCCAGTCAGAATAACGCAGCGGAATCGTCACGAATAGCTGCTCCTGATCATGGATGCGAATCGTATCAGACGATGTTCTATTACTAATGCCTGTGACCAAGTTGAAATTTTTGCCGAGCAAGGCCGGGTTGATTTGTGAAATAATCGTCTTATTATCATCCAGCAGATAAAGGCTTTGTGTGTTGATAACGCCTCCAAATAAGGAATTAAAATTGGACTCATTATAGCTTACGATGAGAATCGCATATGGTTCAGCAGCAGCGTTCAGCAGTGTCCGTGCAATCGTTATCACATACTTTCCGCTTCCATCTCTGCTTTTCAAATAATTGGGCTGCAAGCCGATAAATTTAGTCTCAAATGCTGAAAGTGAATATAACTGCTTGAACCACGGTTGTTCCAGGAATAGAGAGGGAGTAAAGTCATCAAAGGAGTAGTTTGTGAAAAACCGGCCATCCGGTACTGCAAGCGTGATATACATGCCCGATTTATCAGCTGTAAGCTGCTCTAGTTTCCCGCTGATCATCCGCCCCATCTTCACTGACATATTATCTTTGGTTGTGGTCATCAGAGTGGTTTTGATATCCGAATCGAATTGAATCGAATTAGAGACGGTGATCATCGTAGTCATCAGGTTATTCATATTATTTTGTATAATTTTGAGAGATTCCAGCGAGTTGGTATAGGTTTGTTCTTTAATGATGTTTTTGGAAGAATAGCTTGTCAGGTATAGCATTATACATGCGGGCACAACCAGACATACCAAGGAAGTCAATATGAGCTTTTGTCTCAAGCTTATTTTTTGAACAATCCGGTTCAATCGATACGCTTTCATAGAGTCCTCCCCATCGAACAGCATTCACTTCGTATTGGCATCAATCAGTTTTTTTATTTTTTCCCTGGCATGCTCTAAGGTTACATCGATCTCCTGATCCCCTATCATCATTTCCTCTACTTCTCCAGCAAAAATATTATCCACCTCATCCTGATACGGGACAGTCTTGGGCGGGTTGTGAGTAGCCGTTGTATTGAGTACCTTCAACAAGGAAGGCTTGTCTATCATCTCAGGATTATGGGAGCTCTTGATCATCGAATCCACCCTGTTCTGGACATCAATCTTTTTCCAGGAAGGCATTAATCTTCCTTGCACGATAATCCCCTCTGTCGTATACCATCGAATAAACCGATAGGCCTCCGCTTTATGCTTGGACTTCGCATTTACTGATAATATATCCGCGGTAACTGAAGACATGATGGGATCATCACGGCTTGCTTTCGGGTATGGAGCAAAGACCGTTTTGAATTTAGCAGGCATGGTCTCCGTTCCTCCGACTTCAGGTACCATGTAAGTGTAGCTTGCGAGCATGCTGACTTTTTGATTGAAATATTGCTGCCTGTAGTTCAGTTTTTGATTCAGTACTTCTGCATACGGTGTTGCTGAATGCTCCCTTTCCGCTTGAAGACGGATTTCCAAAGATTTACGAAGCAGCGGGTTATCTATATTTAAAGTCTTGCCGTCATCCCTGATTAGATTATTATTGTAAGGCTGATTGATCAAAGCAAGCTTTAAATAATCGGAAAAGGAATTCGGAAGAAAAAAAGTACCGTATCTTGCAGGTACGCTGTTTTTCCTTGTTAACACCTGGGCATACCTTAGAAAGTCATCCCATGTCCAGTCTTCCGGGATGGGTAGTCCCGATTCCTTGAGATGCTCACTATTCAGCATGACCATGGCAATGAATTTTTTACCAGGAAGGCCATAGTACTTGTCACCTAGCAATGTATCAATCGTATACTCGCTGCTGAAATCCACCCCATCCTTATCCATATAAGCGTTTAATGGCTCAAACATTCCTTGTGCCGCCCTAACCGTATACCTATTCTGGGAGCCAAACAAAATAACGTCAAGATCCTCCCCTGAAGCAGCAGCCAAATCAAGTTTTTTCATATAATCCGCGGAACTGTTCGAATCACTGGAAATAAACTCGACATGGATGTTGGGATACTTCTTTTCAAAAGCGGCGAGTACAGGCTCCCAATAATCCGTCGTCTTGTTGTAATAGGAATGAAATTTGATGGTTACGGGCTCCTTGTCACCTGACTGTTGAACAATAACATCTGTTTGCTGATTACATCCGTTTAACAGCATTATGCCTGTTATAAGAACGGCCCCTGCAGCTCGTATTCCTTTTGACATCGGATACAGCACCTCCTATCCAGGTCCTTGATAGCAAAGAAGCTCAAACCTCGGGTTGATTTGAGCACATGGGTAGTTCTATACCGATAGCATAACTGATTTATCCACAAATTTATAGAGCCGATTCGTAGCGTAAATGATCTAATATACGAGCTATGATTTTGAACTACTCATATCTACAGTCACAGCTGTCTTCGCTGGCTTAATGAAAGTAGACTGTTGAATTCGTTCCTGCAGCTTGTCCAGATACAGGTCTTCATCAATCGGGAGATGTACCCAATTATCCGTCCACGTTGATAACAACATGGCATTAGACAAGATGAGACCATTAATTCCTTCTTCTCCAGGAACAATTAAAGGTGTTCCTTTCAATACTGCATCGGCAAAGTTTTGTACGATGGCATGATGGCCGCCAAATTCGTTGCCGTCAGCCTTTATGGGAATCTCGTATTTCCGGCATTCAGGTGACCCGAAGCCTCCCTTGTATTCCTGATTGAATTGGGCTTCCGAAACAGTCAGTCTCCAAAATGTAAGCTTGCCATCCTCGATAACGATTTTCCCTCTGTCTCCGCTTACTTCCAACCGATTTGTACCCGGTGCCTCCCCGATCGTCGTAACGAATAGTCCTGTCGCGCCATTGTCAAATTCCAGATAGGCCGTTACATCATCTTCCACCTCAATATTCCTATATTTCCCAAATGAGCAAAAGGCTCTCATTCGCGTTGGCATCATTCCCATTATCCACTGCCACAGATCAAGCTGATGAGTCGCTTGGTTGATCAACACCCCACCGCCTTCACCAGCCCAGGTCGCTCTCCAGCTCCCTGAATTATAATAGCTTTGCGATCGATACCAATTGGTAACAATCCAGATACTGCGCTTAAGCTCGCCTAATTCACCAGAGCCGATAAGCTCTTTTAACTTCTGATATAAAGGATTGGTACGCTCGTTGAACATCATACTGAACACTTTCCCCGAAGCAGCGGCCGCTTCATTCATTTGACGCACATTTTTGGTATATACCCCAGCAGGCTTTTCACATAGCACATGAAGTCCATAGGAGAAGGCTTTAATAGCCAGGTTAGCATGCTCCAAATGAGGGACTGCAATAAGCACGGCATCCACACTTCCAGAGGCCATCATAGCTTCCGCATTATCAAAGGTATGAACTTGCTCACCCAAATGCTCTTTACTCCATCGAAGTCTCGCCTCGTTGGGGTCACTTACTGCCGCCAGCATGGCGCCTTCTATCTCACCGTTATGCAAATATTGAATATGATAAGTTCCCATATTTCCCATTCCAATAACACCTATTCTGATCTTCTGCATAGCTCCGATCTCATCCCCTGGTAAATGTTTTATGAACTCCAATCATCCTGCCCTTCAATCATTGGCAGCTTAGTCATTATGATAAGGTATTCTATCAAAAGTTACATGAAACAATATTTTCTGTTTCCAAAAAAATTTGCACTTCCTTTTATGAAGTCGGAATCCTCACATGACAAGCCGTGTCAGCCTAAACGATTCATGCAGAGGTGAAATAAATTACAGCAAGGTTCGAGTGTATTTATTATTTATAAATTAAGCTATCGTTTTAGTTGAAAGGCCATTAACAATCGTATCAAAAATACAGAGAAAGAAGGCTTGTGTATGCTTGGTTCAGCGCAGCGGGTAGCTGTCGTCACCGGTTCTTCTCAAGGAATCGGATTGGCTATTGCCCAGTCTTTCGTGAACAACGGATGGCGTGTAGCGTTTGTCAGCCTGGGTCTTGAGCAAATTCGCTCCAGTTTTCTAACAGAAGTAGAGCTTCATCAGGTTTTGTTATACGAGATGGATGTGACCGAAACCGATAAGATCGGGCCTTGTCTGGACGATATTATCGGACAATGGGGACAAGTCGATGTATTGGTGAACAACGCCGGTATACGTACTGTAACCTCAAACTCGGACATGAAGATCGAGGAATGGAATAGGGTCCTGTCCGTAAATTTGGGAAGTACGTTTTTCTTCTCCCAGGCCGTTGCACCGATCATGAAGAAGAGGGGCTGGGGACGCATTATCAATATGTCCTCCTTCGCAGGCCAATTCGGACCTGTGAACTCCAGTGCAGCCTATGCCGCATCCAAAGCAGGGCAGTTGGCCTTAACCAAAGTGTTTGCCCGGGAGCTGGCCCCTTACGGAATCACGGTTAATGCAATTTCTCCGGCATCTGTTCGTACACCTGAGATGGACACAATCGCTCCAGCCGATATGGAAAAGATGGTCGCCACAATTCCTCTTGGGCGTGTCGGCGAGGCAGAGGAAGTCGCTGCCATGGTGATGTATTTAGCAGCCGATTCAACCGGCTTCGTTACAGGAGCCACCTTGGACATCAATGGCGGAAGACTCATGCGGTAATGTAACTCAGCAGGTCCACTAACAATTAAAGAGGTGATAAGCGTGGCAATGGAACATGGTGCACCACAAATTCCTGCAAAGCTTAGAGTCATGATCAAATTTGAATCAACAGGCTGGTTCGATACGACGCCCGAAGACAAGAAAGAGCATATTCTACCTGCATTAAACGAGGTGATTGCTGGCTGGAAGCAGTATGATGTAACACTTCTCGGAACGCTCGACCGTGATATTCTCACTGCCGGTCATGCTGGTGAACAAGGATTTCACGCGGTATTTCTGTACGATATTCCCGACCTGCAAACGATAACGAATATGACTCATGCGTTTCGTGCGGCAGGAATCGATCGTTATTTTAGACTTGAGGCTATTATTGGACGCCCCTTTTTCTTATTGGAAGCTTAAACTCAGCAGATGCTTACGTAGTAAGTTTTCTGCGAAAACTCAGCGGATGCTTACGTAGTAAGTTTTCTGCGAAAACTCATAGGAGGTAACAAACATGAAATTTGGTATCTATGTAGAAATGCAAAATCCTAAGTCGAATTGGAAGCCCCATGCACAGGTATATCGCGAGGTTTTGGAACAGATTGAGCATGCTGACAAACGAGGCTTCAGCACATTTTCAACACTTGAGCACCATTGGTTCGAAGAGTTCTCCATATCGGCTAATCCACTCGCACTCTATTCCGCAGCAGCGCAGCGTACAGATTCGATTCGTTTCCGTACTTGTTCCCACGTACT
This sequence comes from Paenibacillus periandrae, assembly GCF_022458865.1. GTDB lineage: Bacteria > Bacillota > Bacilli > Paenibacillales > NBRC-103111 > Paenibacillus_S > Paenibacillus_S periandrae. Next base: position 204,917 of record NZ_JAJNMU010000010.1, read on the forward strand.
GCCGATTCACAATCCGATGGTATTTGCCGGTCAGCTGGCTGTGGCGGATATTTTAACAGAGGGTCGAATTGAAGTCGCCTTTGGTCGCGGCCACTCCTGGGTATTCCCCAAAGCCTCGATTCCGCTGGAGGAAAGCCGTGGAAGATTTATGGAATCCCTTGAAATTCTGAAGCTGGCCTGGTCACAGGACTCCTTCTCCTACGACGGACAATATTATAAAGTGAAGAACGTTTCCATCGTTCCGAAACCGCAGCAGCTGCCGCATCCGAAAATTTATACCGGAGGTGCAAGCAACCATAATTACGAGCTTGCCGGTAAAGAAGGCTGGGGTGTGTTGATAACACCGATGCTTCCTCTTAGCAAAGTAAGTCATCAATTGGATATTTATCGCGAAGCATGTGCTAATTACGGCAATAAACCGGATATTGTTTATGTTCAAGCGATCTATTTGGACGAGGACGAGCAGCGCGCGTATGATGAAGCGAAGCCGTTTATCCATCAGTTTATGGCAGGAAATGCTTCTCCAGCAAAGGACATGCCTTCCCGCGATGAAATGCTTGCCAAGGACTTCGCCTTCTACGCTTCAGGACATCTCGAAGCATTAGTCGATATTCCATATGATACACTGATCGATGAAGATTACGTTTGGGTTGGCACACCGGAAACTATCAAAGCCAAGGTTCAAGCCATTGTGGATGAATGTCCAGGCTTAACGGAAATTAGCCTGCTCTGTACCTATGCCGGTATGGAACACTGGCGTACGATTCGGACGCAGCAATTGTTCAGTGAACGAATCATGCCGTTTATTTATGATAATACAACTGTATCCACGATCTAATCAAGTAAGGATTAATACTCAATAGCAATGTTATTCAAAACCCGCCAAAATATCATTCCGGCGGGTTTTAACGTTTTCCTACTACAAGATACCTTGCTCAAGCATCGATTCTGCAAGCAGTACGGCGCCTTTGCCCGCACCCATCTTGGTGTTATGTGAAACGAGTACGTATTTAACCCCGCCCAATACAGGATCTTCCTCCAGTCGTCCCAGGCTCGTAGTCATGCCATCCCCGATTTCCCTGTCCAGCCTTGGCTGCGGCCTGTAAGGGTCCTCATACACATGAATCATATTGTTCGGAGCCGAATGCAATTTTTTGTTTTTATATGGATTGTAGCCTTGGATCGCTGCCCTGACTTCAGCGATATCCGCTTTCTTGTCCAATCCTACAAAAACGGCTTCCGTATGCCCATCAAGCACATTTACCCTTGTACACAAGCAGTTAACATTTATTTTCGCCTGTTTTATGGAATTTTCATTGAAATTACCCAATATTTTCAATAATTCCAATCTTACTTTTCCTTCTTCATTCGGAATATAAGGAATAATATTATCCAAAATATCCAGCGTCCTTACTCCGGGACTTCTTCCCGCTCCACTCACCGCCTGCATCGAAACCATTAGCACATTATTAATGCCAAAATGCTGCTGTAAAGGTTTAAGCGTTATGGCAAGTCCTGTAACCGTACAATTAGGCACAGGGAGTACAAAACCTTTCCACCCCCGCTGCATGCGTTGTGTCTGAACTAATTGTGCGTGATCATCATTAACTCCTGTGATCAAAAGCGGTGTATCTTCATAATAACGAAATGCAGAAGCTGTTGAAAATGTAGGGGTGGTTTGGGCAAACCACGGTTCAAGCTCTTTGGCCAAATCTGACTCTACAGCTGTAAAGATCACATCCAGCTTTTCAGGTGAAAAGTCTTTTGAAGAAACGACAGGAATACCTTTCATATCTTCAGGTATGGGTAAGCTCTGTGTCCACCTTGAACTGCCATTGGCTTCAATCAGTGCTTTTTCATAATTGTCTGCATTGCGCGAGGTAACCATCTGGACGACCTCAAAATTCGGATGTTCTGTAAGCGCCAGAACAAATTGCTGCCCTGCCATTCCTGTTGCTCCTACGATTGCGGCTTTTAATCGACTCATAACCAGCATCCCTTCTGATTGGATAGTACATACAATTCAATTACAGAACGTTACGTGCAAACAAAAAAATCCCACCCCCAAGACTTATAGTCTTGGGGACGAGATTTGTTAAATTCGTCGTGGTACCACCCCAGATTTGCTGATACGTCGCCATAGCAGCCTCTTCAAGTACGGCATTACATAGAATAATGCTTATACTCTAGCTCTATAACAGGAGCTCCTGTCACACCATCCCTTTTGTCCGGTTCCGATGTGCAGCTCAGAGGCTTTCTTCAATAAATCATTTTTTACTCCCTTTCAGCTACCGGAGCTCTCTGTGAAAAAATCAATTTATTTACTTTTCTCTTCATCGCATTTGAATATTAGGCTTATGATAGCAAATACTGACCGAATTGTAAATCAAAAAGTATCCAAGTATTGAATCAGAAACCCATTCGCCTTTCATTCCTCCCTCATGATCGACAGGGTTGCCATTGGATAATGGACGTTGCCGCCCTCAAAAGCAGGAAATTTCTCTAAATCGGCGCGCATTTCGTGTCTGACCGATGAATGGAGCGCTTCGGTCAGCGCCAAGGGGCTGTCAAAGACCACTTTATTGCGCTGCATATAATTCACACGCTGCCATGGCATCGCATCGATCCAGTCAACCCGCGTGAAAATTTCGATTTCCCGAATATCGGGGAAAAATTTCATAATTTTCGGATGATGGTTAAGATAATAGGTAAGCCAAGAGTTCAGATCGCTTGCATAACCCGGGTAATGTACCAAGAAGCTGCAAGGCAAGCCGCCTGCAGGAACATTGAATGTCCTGTCCAGCACTGGATAAGAACGCGTCAACATCACTTGATGAGTTACGTTTGCTCCTGTAAGGCTTGGCCATACGCCTGTTCTGGCGAGCGCCTGCAAATGGCCCTCTTTGCCGATTGCTGCTTCAAGCATCGTGAGGTCTTCAAAATAAAGCTGCATGGCGAACTGCGGCGAAGGACCGTCATCGGTATAATAATCGGATGCGGACTCCGGTGTGTACAGCCTTGCCTGCTTTAATCCGGGTGTTGCTGCGACGATGTCAGAAATGCCTTTCAGATCCTTTTCACTGATGCAAGCTGCCAGATCAGCCTCCATCTGAAATGTTACGAAATAAGAAAAGTACATATATTCCTCTCCTTATCCTGAATATTGCAAGTCATCCACACTTTCAAACTAACACGTATAAATTAAAAAAGATGCTTCGATCACTACAGTTTTCGGAAATTTATTAGTATTATTAAAAATTAATTTATAGCTCAATGGTTTTTCCGGTTTGGGCTGACAGGTATATCGCTTCTAAAATTCGGGTTACTACATAAGCTTGTTCCGCTTTGACCAAGGGCTCCGTATCATTAAGGATGCATTCCAGCCATTGCTTGGCCTCCAGCACGCCCGGATTATCATCTGATCCGCTAAAATAGGCTATATTGGAACGTGTATTCGGCTTAATCTCCACCAGCTTGCCGTACTTGGCAGTGTTGAACACAAGCTCCGTTTTCCTGTCCGGCCCCACTTTCATTTCCGCTCCGCCCTCTACGCCAAATAACGATGTCTTGGCTTCTTTCGCTTCCGTTGTATTCAGAGCCCAGGAGCATTCCAGGAATATCGTGGCGCCATCCTCCATTGTAATAAAAGCGAACGCCGAATCTTCAACATCGAACGTTTTCGGATCCCATGGACCGAATACATTGCCTTCCATATTATCTTTCATCTTATAATAGACAGAGCCGGTGACAGATTTGGGCTTATAATTGTCCATGCACCACAGAGTTAAATCCAGGGCATGCGTCCCAATATCGATTAATGCTCCACCGCCCTGCAGCTCTTTATTCGTAAAAACACCCCAGGTGGGAACCCCTTTCCTACGAACGGCATGGGCTTTGGCCATATAGATTTCGCCTAAGTCTCCAGTAGAGCAGGCTTTATACAGCACATTTGATTCTTCATTGAAGCGATTTTGGTAGCCTACAGTCAGTTTTTTACCGTTTCTTTGCGCCGCCTCCAGCATCTGTTTGGCTTCAGCAGCGTTAATGGCCATCGGTTTTTCACACATAACATGCTTACCAGCATTCAAAGCGTCTACGGTAATGGGAGCATGATACAGATTGGGCGTTAGAACATGCACCACATCTATGGAACCGTCCTTTAACAGCTCCTTGTAGTCGCTGTATACTTTAGCATCGGCATCGCCAAATTCAGCTGCCGCTTGGCTCGCTCTTTCGACCTCAATATCACAAAAAGCGACCATTTTCCCCAGATGGGCCAGCTTCGAGAGCGATGGCATATGCTTTTGATTCGCAATGGCTCCACAACCGATAATTCCTATATTTAATATATCCTTCATCTAAAGTCACTCTTCTTTCCATTTATCTTTTGAGATTTTACTTCAACCTGAAGTCCTGCGCCACAGCAATAAAGTCTTTTATTAGACATGAAAATGGTCCAGTGCTTTCTTGAGCATAACGGACATCTTATTCAAATTTTGCGCTAACTTCAACAGACCTTCGCTGACCTGCAGTTGTTCATGACTTAGCGAAGCGACCTGCTCTGAGATTGCGGAGGATTCCTCTGACACTGCACTGACATTTCCTATAGTGTCGATTAGGATCTGCTGCATCTCCCTCAGTTCCCGCATCGAAGTATTCACCCCTGCAAGGTTGTTCACAAATTGATCCATTTGAAGTTGGACTTGTCTGAAAATAAGATCGGTTTCGTTCACTGATATTGTTTGTTCGCGAAATACCGGATATACCTCAGCCAAGGAGGTTACCGTTTCATCAACTTCCAGTTGAATTGCTTGGGTAAAATGGTCGACATCTTGAATGGAAAGCTTCGATTGCTCAGCCAGTTTTCGAATTTCTCCAGCTACAACCATAAAACCCTTACCCGCTTCGCCTGCACGAGCCGCTTCAATAGTTGCATTCAAGGATAATATGTTGGTCTGCTGCATAAGGCGATTAAGTATTTCAATAATTTGGGTGATGGACACAGTGCTTGCCTTCAAACGATCCGCTTTTTTCATCGTTCCGTCTATCATCTGTTCGATCCGGTTCGTCTGAAGTTTCAAATCCTCCATGTTGCCAGTCCCTTTCCCGCTCTCTTCCCGGATAACAGAGATAACCCTCTCCATTTCTCCGCTTACTTCAACAACTAATTCCACCTTATCGGCAATCCTTTGGGTAAGTTCACTGCCCTGTTCTGCTTGAACGGCCAGCATGGAGGCTCCAGTGGCGATCTCCTCCGTCGAGCTAGCAATCTCCCTTGCAGCAGTAGCAGTATCCTTGGAGACGGTCAGCAGCTGATCCGATATGTCGAACACCTCTCCGGCCGAACCGTTGGTTTGCCTTACAAGAGCAGTAATTTGATCCATCATACCGTTAAAGCTGACACCGAGCTGTCCGATCTCATCCTTTCCAGGAAAATAGGCCCGTTCAGTGAAATTTCCTTTTTCTCCTTCATGCATCATGGTTCGAAGCGCAGTGAGCGGTTTGCCAACCATCCTGAATATCCACATACCCAGCAAACCGGCAGCTATTGCGGATAGTAGTGTCACCAGCAACGTCATCTGGAGGATAGCCTTGCTTTCTTTAACCAATTCCGAAACCGGGGCAACCGCAGTCAAAAACCATCCCGAAGCTTCCATACGCTTGAGCGCAATCAATTGATCTCCGCCCTGGGCTTGTACAATTTTCGTTTTCCCTTGTACAACTGCTTCACCCAGCAGCTCCGGCTCCAGCGAAATATCGAACACTTGGCCTATTTTCCTATAATCTGGAGAGAGGACAAGGCGGTTATTCTTCGTAATTATGAGGATACGCCCTGTATCCCCTGGCTTGATCCGGCTGAGGGATGCCTCAATCACCGATAGTTTGATCTCTAGCAAAAGCACAAAATCCTTTCCGGCCTCCCCCCTTATTACACGACCAACCGAGATCGTAGAATCCTTCTCGGCGGCATTCAGCCTGGTTTTATTCGGCTCTACCCAAACTAGCGACCCATCAGCCTCCACCACTTGCTTGAACCAACCTTCCTGATGGTACGGTTGTATAGCATCTGAAGAATTGGAGATCGGCTTCAAACCGTCAACAGGAAGTAGAAATGCGCCAACAATTCCCAAATTAATGTCAGTCATGAGGTTAAGGCGTTCTCCAATATTCAGGGAGAGTGGAATTTTATCGGGCGTAAGATCAGGCAATTTAACGTATTCCTTTGCCATTCTCATAAAGGAGATGTCATTCACCAGTTGCCCAATCGTATAGTCGAAGTTTTGCATAAGCAAATCAACTTTATCCGCAGCCTGTTCGATGGTTTGCGCCGTTAAACCCGACATTTTGCTTTCTATGATGCTCTTGGATTTTTGATAAGAAAAATAGCCGAGAGCAACGACAAGCCCGAGAATACAGCAAAAGATTAACAAAAACAGCTTTATGCCAACCGAACGCCACAAGCTATCGAAGCGAAAACCTTTGTATTTGTTTACATATTCATGAGTAGTAACTCTCCATTTCAAAATAGAATCCTCCTCATTTGCTTCACCTCGAAACTACCCTTGTACTCCATCCAGCTATTTTATTCTCGTTTGTGGTCCTGCCATTTCAAGAGAGTTTCCTACTTCAGCAAACTTCTTGAAATTACGGATAAAACGGTCCGTGAGTTCTCTAGAAGCGGCTTCATACGCCTCTTTGTCATGCCATGTATTTCTTGGCTGCAGAACTTCACTCGGAACACCGTTTATGAAATCAGGGCACCCAAGATTAAATATGGGATCGACCGTGAAAGTCGCTTCCTCTATAGTCCCGTCCAGAATCGCATTAACCATAGCCCGGGTGTAAGATAAGTCAATCCTCTTCCCCATCCCATACGAACCTCCGGTCCAGCCTGTATTTACCAAATATACTTTAACCTGATGCTCATCTATTTTTTCTCCAAGCATTTTAGCATAAACAGTTGGATGAAGCGGAAGAAACGGTGCACCGAAGCAAGCTGAGAACGTCGCCTCCGGTTCCGTAACACCTCGCTCAGTACCTGCCAGCTTTGAAGTATATCCTGACAAAAAATGATACATCGCCTGGTCCTTTGTCAGTTTTGAAATGGGAGGCAATACACCGAAGGCATCCGCCGTTAAGAAAATAATTACGCCAGGATGTCCGGCTGTTCCAGGGATTAGTGCATTCGGGATGAATTCAATCGGATACGCTGCTCGTGTATTCTCTGTAATCCGATTGTCATTATAATCCGCTACGCCTGTTTCGGGGTCCAATATCACATTTTCCAAGACCGAACCGTCACAAATAGCACGCCATATTTGCGGCTCCTTCTCCTCGGAAAGGTTGGCACATTTAGCATAGCAACCGCCTTCAAAATTAAATACGCCTCGATCCGACCACCCATGCTCATCATCCCCGATCAATCGGCGGTTCGGATCGGCGGAAAGCGTCGTTTTTCCTGTACCGGATAACCCGAAGAATAAAGCCACATCATCTTTTTCACCCACATTAGCCGAGCAATGCATAGGGACAACATCCTTTAAAGGCAATTGATAATTTAATACGCTAAAAATCGATTTTTTCATCTCTCCCGCGTACTCTGTACCGCCAATTAATACCAGCTTCTTTTCGAAGGAAATGCAGATGAACGTTTCCGATAAGGTTCCATCCACAGTCGGATTCGCCTTTAAGCCTGGAAGTGTGATCACCGTAAATTCCGCCTTATGTGTCAACAGCTCTTCCTTGGTCGGACGGATAAATAGCTGGTGGACAAATAAATTGTGCCATGCATACTCGTTCACAATCCGGATAGGCAATCTGTAATCTGAATCCGCTCCGGCGAACCCGTCAAATACGAATAGTTCCTTTCCCATCATATAGTCCTTCGCTTTTTTATAAAGGTGCTCAAATTGATCTGGACTAATCGGTTGGTTGACGGCCCCCCAGTGAATATGATCCATAACAGTTGGCTCCTGGACAATGAACTTATCTTTAGGGGAACGGCCGGTATATGTGCCTGTGAATACCTGAAGTGCCCCTGAGGATGCAATAACTCCTTCCTTCCGTTCTATTGCCATCTTTTTCAACTGAGTCACGGGCAGATTATAATGCAGAGTCCTCTCTTTCGACTCCTTAACCTTGGCTTTCATCGCTTCTACATCCCTTCATTCGATCATATCCTCATCACCACCGTAACAATTATTTGAAGCTTTTAGGGTCAAGTGCATCGCGTAATCCATCGCCAATAAAATTGACTGACAACACAGAAATGATGATCATCATCCCGGGAGGAACCCATAGCCACTGTTGGGAAGTCAAAACAGTAAGTGATTGAGCATCTGTCAGCATATTGCCCCAGCTTGCTGTGGGCGGTTGAACGCCCAGTCCCAGAAAGCTTAAGGACGCTTCCAGCAGAATCGCTCCGGCGACTCCGAAAGTTGCATTAACAAGAATAGGTCCCATAACATTCGGCAAAATATGATTAAACAAGATTCGGGGTGTCCCCAATCCAAGAGCAACGCCCGCCTTAATATAATCCATTTGCTTTAATGACAGCACACTGCCCCGAACGAGCCGAGCCACCGTCGTCCAACCAAGCAGACCCAGAATGAAGATGACATTCCACAAACTCGGACCAACCATACTAACGACCACTAAAATAAGCATTAGCTGTGGGAACGACATAAAAATATCAGTAATGCGCATGATGACCATATCGATCCAACCGCCAAAGAATCCCGATACCAAGCCTAATAAAGTCCCAATGGTCACGCTGATCACTACAGATCCAATACCTACCGCTAGAGAAACCCGTGCAGCATAAATCAAACGGCTGAGCATGTCCCGACCGGTCTGGTCTGTACCCAGCCAGTACTTGGATGACGGCGCCCCTTCGAAGGTTCCAGTCAGCTTGTACGGATCATAAGGCGCGATCCAAGGTGCAAAAACCGCAACCAGGGTAAGCACCACCATGACGAACAACCCAGCGACAGCCAGCTTATGCATTTTAAATTTGCGAACGACCATCCAGAAATAGGTCTCTTCAACTTCTATCTTCTGCTGCGCAGCCTCTTGCAGCGCAGTCCCTATCCCGGGACCGCTCTCGACTTTCATTGGTGCCGCTGACATGCAAGTCCCTCCTTTAAAGGTTATTTATATTTAATCCGCGGATCGACGACAGAATACACGATATCAGTTGCCAAATTAGCGACCAGCACCATGATAGCAGCCATTAGATTAAGCCCCATCAGTGTTGGATAATCACGGGACATGATGGATGTCATCGTTAATTGGCCGATACCCGGCCATGAGAAGATTTGCTCTGTAATAACCGCTCCTCCAAAAAGCAGCGGAATCTCCAGGCCGACAACTGTAATGATCGGAATCAATGCATTTCGAAGTGCATGCTTATTAATGACCATAAATTCATGCAGACCCTTCGCCCTGGCCGTCCGCAAATAATCTTGTCCAAGAATCTCCAGTACACTAGAACGGACATAGCGCATCTTTTTCCCGGCAAATGTGATCCCGAGTACCATCACGGGTAACACGAGATGAAGCAGTCGATCTCCAATCCCGCCAGTTACGCCCAGCGTGACCATGCCCCCGGAGGGTAATATTTTCAACTGCAGCGAAAATACATAGATCAGCCCTAAAGCCATAAAAAAGTTGGGTACCGAAATCCCGATAAATGAGGCGCCTGTCGCCATATAATCCAGTTTTGAATGCTGCTTGATTGCACTCAAAATCCCCAAGGGCAAAGCTATCAATAGCCCAACAACAATAGAAAGCCCCATTAGTAGCGCCGTTGGTCCTATCCGCTCGCTGATCAGTTGTGCAACCGGCTGGTACGAGCTGAACGAGTAGCCAAGATTGCCTTGCAGCAGGTTAACCATCCATCGATAATATTGTATATACAGTGGATCATTGAGTCCAAGCGCTTCTTTCTTCGCCAATATATCCGCTGCCGAAATGCTTGGGTCTATCATCAGGTCCACCGGACTGCCCGGTGCCATGTTGATAATAAGGAAATTTACAATCGTCACGCCAAACAATACAGGTAAGGCGATGAGCAGCCGGCGAATAATATAGGAAAACATAGCTCCCCCTCCTTTTCTGCAAAAACTTAATCTAGTGCGAAGCAGGCGGCTGCATGCCGGGTTCCCTTTAGTTCAGGCTCCTGCTCGCGGCAAATCGCCTTAGCCAGCGGGCATCGTGTATGGAACCGACAACCGCTCGGCGGATTAGCCGGACTCGGTACGTCACCCTGAATGACGATCCGCTCATTGCTCCGCAAATGCGGATTCGGCACTGGATAGGCACTTAGCAATGCCTGAGTGTAAGGATGCTTAGGATTCTGGAAAATGTCCTTCTTACTCGCTATTTCTACGATTCTTCCCAAATACATAACTGCAATCCGATCACTGATGTAACGAACAGCCCCTAATCCATGGCCGATAAACAGGTAGGTCAAGTTTAATTCTTTTTGTAGGTCCTTTAATAGGTTAAGAATTTGCGCTTGAATCGAGACATCAAGTGCCGAAACCGGCTCATCGCAGACAATCAACTTTGGATTCAGGGACAAAGCCCGTGCGATACCGATCCGCTGGCGCTGACCACCGGAAAACTCATGCGGATAACGATTTTTATAGCTTTTAGACAATCCCACCATTTCCAGAAGATCATCTATACGTTTGGGGATTTCATGATCCGGCACGATCCGATGGACCTTGATCGGTTCAGCCAGGATTTCCTTAATCCGCTTCCGTGGATTAAGCGAGGAATACGGATCCTGGAAAATCATCTGCATGTTCGGGCGCACATTCTTCATCTCATCGGCGGAGAATTGGGAAATATCAGTTCCTTGAAACAAAATATGGCCTTCTGTAGGATCCTCCAGACGGATGATCGTGCGCCCTATCGTTGACTTCCCACACCCAGATTCTCCTACAAGTCCCAGTGTTTCCCCATCACGGATTGAAAAGTTGACTCCATCGACGGCCTTTACATGCCCTACCGTTCGGGAGATGATGCCCTTCGTAATCGGGTAGTATGTCTTTAAGCGTTCCACCTGCAGCAAAGGCTTAACTGTATTTTCTTCTACTTTAGCCACTTGGCACCTCCCGGCTCTGTTGTGCCTCCCTATCCCTTTCAACCAGCCAACACCTCGACAGATGTTCCTTGCCTGCTGTAAGCAGTGGCGGAACTTCATTCACACACCGTTCCATGGCGAAGGCGCAGCGGGAATGAAACCGACAGCCGTTTGGCATCTGAAGCAGCGATGGCACCGTGCCCGGAATAGAGACCAGACGTTCCTCAAGATCGCCATCTATTTGTGGAATTGAACCAATCAATCCCTTAGTGTAAGGGTGCAAGGGATTATCAAACAGCGTAAAAACATCGGTTTCCTCAACCACCTGACCGGCATACATGACGATAACCTTATCCGCCATTTCTGCAATCACACCCAGATCATGCGTGATTAGAATGATAGCCGTACCTATTTCCTTCCGAAGCTTTTTCATCAATTCCAGGACTTGGGCCTGAATCGTCACATCAAGAGCCGTTGTAGGCTCATCGGCAATCAATAGCTTCGGCTTACAGGAGAGCGCCATTGCGATCATGACGCGCTGCCGCATTCCCCCTGACAATGCATGGGGATATTCATCAATGATCGCGTCCGCCCTGGGGATGCCCACCTTTTTGAGCATTTCAATTGCTAGTGCGCGCGCTTCCTTCTTACCCAGCTTCAAATGCTGATTAATAGCTTCAATCAATTGATTTCCGATAGTAAATACCGGATTAAGTGATGTCATAGGTTCTTGAAATATCATTGAAATTTCGTTGCCACGGATATTCCGCATTTGTGCTTCATCAAGCTGTACGATATCCTCACCGTCAAACAAAATCTCCCCTTTGCGAATCCGTCCCCGCTGTCCAAGCAAGCCCATGATGGATAGGGATGTGACACTCTTGCCGCATCCGGATTCGCCTACAATACCGAGGGTTTCTCCCGGCTTAAGCCGGAAGCTTACATCCTCGATCGATACGACTTCCCCTTGATCCGTTTGGAAGGCCGTCTGCAATTCGCTTATTTCCAGTAATGGTTCCATGTGTCTTCACCACGATTCGATAGAATAAGTCATCCGTGCTGCTATATCAATTTTCAATATCCCATTCGTTTACATTAATCAGCATACCAACATCCTTCGGTTCGCCCACCTTGACCTTTTTAGAAACAGCACCCAGACGATAATCAGCATACAGGGTGAGCTGAGGCATATCCTGCGCTATGAGCTCTTGAACTTTATTGTATATTGCAATGCGTTTTGCAGGATCTGTCTCCTTGATGCCTTCTTTGAGCAGCTCGTCCATCTTGGGGTTATTGTAACCTCCATAATTTCCACCAGTTACGCTCGATAGGAAATAATTGGATACGTCCGGATCTAGAGAAAACGGATAACCGAGGAAAAATATATCAAACTCGCCTTTACTCGCCTTCTGTCCCACTGTTACAAGATCATATTTGGTGACCTGTGCCTTGACGCCTATCGCCTTCAGGTTCTCTACGATAATATCTGCACTTTGCTCACGCGTCTTCACACCTGAGGGAACAACCAGGTTTAATGTTTTGTTAAAATCCCAACCCGCTTCTTGCAGCAATTGTTGCGCCTTCTTCGGATCGTATTTATACGGCTTTAGACTTTTATTGTAGTAAGGATGAATGGATGTGTAAGGCATATCGATAACCTCGCCTTCACCTTTGAGAAGGTCATTTACCATCATGTCCCGGTTGATAGCATAGGCAATAGCTTGTCTTACACGTGCATCCGGAAGGGTCTTGGAATTAAAAGTCATCTGCTGGTAGTTGAGCGGCTTACCCTGAATCGTTCTCAGATTACTCATATTTTTCACTTTTTCAAAATCCTGAATGGAAATAGTGCCTACACCAGGAAAATTCATTTGAATTTCGCCGCTTTGCAGCTGTGCTACAATATTGGCAGCTGGCATGATTTTGAAAAAAAGCTTGTTTAACTTGGGAGCACCCTTGAAATAATCTTTATTGGCTTGCAGCTCAACATATTGGTCCTTCTGATAGGAGACAAAATTAAAAGGTCCATACGTTACATCCATTTTTTGCCAAAATGGGTGCTGTGCTATCTTCTCAGGATCCGCGTCTTTCAAAATATGCTTGGGTAATGGTTTTAGCTTTCTCCCGATATTTTCTTTGAATAACACCGGATCTAGAGGTGCTTTGGCGATGAACTGCACAGTATGATCATCGATTTTTTTGACACCGGTTAACTCATTTGCCCCCTCAGCTTGCTTGCCCTTATCATCAAAACCTTCGATTACCGCGTAGTACTTGGCAATATTTGAGATTGATTTAGGATGGGTTATCATTTGCACGGTAAATAACAAATCGTCCGCTGTAACCGGCTTCCCGTCCGACCATTTTGCTTTTTCGTTTAATTTCACCGTAAATGTCTTATTGTCTTTCGTTTCTATACGGTCAGCCAACATAGGGACAAATTCCATAGAATCGTTCAATTCCACGAGCGGAGGGAACAACAAAGAAGTAATATGGATCGCCGTCTGGTCCAGTACATCAATTGTGCTGAATGACCCCGGTGCATTCGTTATGCCGATACTGATCGCTTTATTGCCTGTCTGGACCGTACCTCCCTTATCACTTGCCGCCTCCGGCTTCCCGCTTACGTTAGAGCCATTACTTCCACTGCAGGCCGCTAAGGTAATCATGGACATAACCAGAATCAAAAGTAGTACCAGCTTGCTTGTTTTGTGTGTCGTCATCGTGATTCTCCTCTTTTTATAGTTTTTATCGTTTTGGCTATCTTTTTACCGGACCTGGATTTACCTCTTTGGGAATCAGACATTTGTATGTCCGTCCTCCGAGCTGCTTAACATGCTCTTCTTTTGCCCGCTTCAGCAATTCAGGCTGCTGCAGCAGCTCAGTGGCGGTAGCTCCGATCACTTTGCCGGCATGCAGCATTCCCTTGTGGGCCATTGAGGTAGCCCCTTGGCTAACTACCTGCCATGTATGGAATGGAGTACCCAGAGCGACACAGGCAACTGCACACTGTGCTGTCGGCACTTTCCAGCTCACATCGCCAACATCGGTCGAGCCCATAAAAGTTCCTGCCAAAGGCTCGTAAGGCTCCAGTTGATTCGATAAATTTTTATGTGCCAAACCTACGGGTAAGCTTTCATTCAACTCAGCTTCTGTCAGCGTAGCACGAATCCGGGCAGCGAATTGATCTTCCGTTCCGTTAAATACAGGGACACCAAGCTCGGTAAACTTGTCAAACATCAGCTGCTCCAGGGTCCTGTTCATAATGAGCTCCGATGAGCCTGAATCAAATTGGATCTCCAGCTCCGTCCCCGTCATTAACGCAGCACCACGAGCCACGTTGCATACACGTTCATACATATCCTCAAGCTGCTCAGACCTGGGAACCCGCAGCTTGTACAGCACCTCAGCCTCCGCCTGGACAACATTGGGAGAAATGCCGCCGCTGTTCGTGATTGCATAATGCAGTCGCGCTTCAGGAATCAGATGCTCCCGCAAGTAATTGGCCCCCACGTTCATAAGCTCTACAGCATCCAGCGCCCCCCGTCCCAAATGTGGACTTCCTGCAGCATGTGCGCTCCTGCCTTTGAACTTGAAGTATACCTGACAAGTGGCCAAACAACTTCTCGCGGTAATAGAGTTAATACTTCCCGGGTGCCAGGTCAAGGCAGCATCCACATCATCGAAAAGCCCATTCCTTGCCATGATGCCTTTACCGCCACCCCCCTCCTCTGCTGGGCAGCCATAAAAACGAATTGTCCCCGACAGCTTGTATTTTTCTATATAATCTCTTACTGCTACCGCCGCTGCCAGCATCCCGCTGCCGAGCAGGTTATGCCCGCAGCCATGGCCATTTCCTCCTTGTTCAACAGGATTGTGTGCCGACTCGCCCTTCGTTTGACTCAATCCGAACAAAGCGTCATACTCGCCAAGAATTGCTATGACTGGCTTTCCCTGGCCATAACTGCCTACAACAGCTGTAGGAATGCCGCCAGCATTGCGCTCTACGGTGAAGCCCTCCTGCTCCAGCACCTCGGCCATCAACTCGGCAGATCGGTGTTCCTCATATCGGGTTTCTGCATATTCCCATATTTGGTCACTGACCCGGATGTACAGATCGCGCTTTTGTTCAATCATCTCCGCTATGCTTTGCTCCATACTTGTCTTATTTGGTATTTGTCCCATACATAATCCCTCCCGTTAAGCGATTTAATTTCAGTTCAAAACCATCCATGAATAACCTACTGAATAAGCTCCCTCTTTT
Source organism: Paenibacillus periandrae (assembly GCF_022458865.1). Lineage (GTDB taxonomy): Bacteria > Bacillota > Bacilli > Paenibacillales > NBRC-103111 > Paenibacillus_S > Paenibacillus_S periandrae. Next base: position 220,273 of record NZ_JAJNMU010000010.1, read on the forward strand.
TATTATGTCATATTTCCTAACTTTAATTTAACATCACATTCACATTAATGAAAAGGCATCTTCGTTAGTATTAAGTATCATTTCTTAACCTGTACCCAGATAGCAGCTGATGATGTCTATGTACCTCTCCTTCATATTTCACATATGGATTATGCTCTATTCTATGGACACGAGTAAATAAAGCGCTTTCTTTTTCTTTATAACTCTATTTAAATATAAATCCTCCAAAATAAATAGGTAGTCCCTTTCATATTTGGTATCATTAATTTAGTGTATACTGCCGCTTCCTTCCAGCTATAGTATCCTCATATCATATTTCACTCTATATTTAACATTTAAAGTGTACTGGCAGGTTGTTAATGTTATAATTTAAAAAATGTTTCACAGCCCCATATCCACGGATCGATTAGTAATGATATATTTTGCGACCAAACCGGGTTATACGTGTGAATGAATATTACGATGGTGAGGAGATAGGATGATCTATTATGCATAAGCTGCTGATCGTTGATGATGAATACGAAATTCGAAACGGGTTGAGCCATTATATTCCATGGAATGAAATTGGTTTTGAGGTCGTCGGACATGTGGAGAACGGGTTGGCTGCATTAAATTTTATTAGCAAGCATCCGGTACATGTTCTGCTTTGTGACATCCGTATGCCTGTTATGACGGGAATAGACGTTGCCAGAGAGCTCTCCAAACAAAAATCCCATGTGAAAATCGTGCTGCTAAGTGGCTATAAAGAATTTGAGTATGCACAGCAGGCATTGGATTTTGGCGTTCGCAGCTACTTGTTGAAGCCTGCTAAATACACAGAAATTTATGCAGTATTCAGCCGAATTAAGGAAGAACTGGATGAAAACCCTCCTCCCACACCCTCACCTCCAGAGGCTGCGTTTGAAAAGACAATAGAAGAAGACGATATTTCCACAAGGGCAATCAGATTAATAAAAAAATATATTCACGAGCACTACAAGGACGCTACGCTTGAGAATGCCGCCAAAATCGTTTATTTAAATCCTTACTATTTAAGCAAATATTTCAAGACGCAAACCGGAGAAAACTTTTCTGATTACTTGACCCGTGTTCGGATGAATAAAGCAGTCGAGCTCTTGAAGGATGTAAAATATAAAACGTATGAAATTAGCGAATTAGTTGGGTACAGCAATGCCAAGAACTTTACTCGTTCTTTTAGAAAATATTTTGGACAAACCCCCAGGGAATTCAGAAACATGGATTAAAGGAGACAGTGATGAGAAAAACGACCCGGACATTTTTTATACGAAACCTCTCGACCTTCCTGATCCCTATGCTGATTCCCATCGTGATCCTTGGCACACTTTCAAGTGTATTGATTCAGCAATTCGTCAAAAATGAAATCAATAATACCAATGTCAATTTGCTCAGGCAGTCTAAAGAAAATATCGAGCTTCTATTCAATGAGCAAGAATCGCTGAATCTGCATATTGTTGCAAGTGCGATTGAATTTATCAATTTGAAAAGCATGCTTGAGAAGGAATTTCCCGATAAAGAGGATTACAGAAGGCTCGCCTCATTGAAAAATTTCATCGATTCTCCTGCGATTGGAAGACCCTATATCGATTCCATTTATATTTATTTGAACAACAGTAAAAATCGCTTCATCTCTTCAACGACCGGCGGTCTTATTGATTTGTCTGATTATTACGATCCAAGTTGGTACCAAAGCTTCAGGAATCATCCGAAGGAAGATATGTGGACCGAAAACAGAATGATCAAAAAAATGAACACTAAAAATGTTCCCATCGATACCGAGCTGATCACTTTATACCGCCGAACCTCGGTTTCGGATGAAAGCGACGGACTCATTGTTCTTAATATTAAACCCGAATACATTAAGCAAAGACTCGAAAGCCTTTCGACGCAAGATGGCCAGCTATTAATGATTTTAAACCCGAAAAACGAAATTTTAATCAAAAATAAAAACCCATCCTATTTGACTATGATGGACTTGCAAGGGATTTCTACTCGATCGGAGTCACTCTTCGACCTATCAATCAACGGCCAATCATTTGTGATCAATAAGCTATACTCGGAGAAGTACCAATGGACCTTCGTCTCGGCTGTACCCAAAGCCTCCTTGTACGAGGTGCCCAACCGACTAAATCTCATTACACTTACGCTTCTCTTACTTTCGTTCCTTGGCGGTACGATATTTGCGTACTATTTGACCCAAAGAAACTACCAGGATTTGAAAACCATAGTATCCATCCTGGATTCCGCCAAGCACGGACAACCGCTTCCACGGCTTCCTATTCAGGGCAAGAGCGTCTATAGCTATATTATGCATAGCCTTCTTCAAAACTTTATCGAGCAAAATTACATGCGCGTTCAGCTGTCCGAGCGAAAATATAAAGCTCAAGCCATCGAGTTCGCCGCTTTGCAGTCACAGTTAAACCCGCATTTTCTGTACAATACACTTGACACGCTTAATTGGAAGGCCGCCAGCTTGACGGGAAGACCCAATGAATTGAATACGATTATCGAGAACTTATCAGATATTCTGCGCTATTCCTTGGACGGTTCGAGTGGTCTTGTTACATTAAAACTGGAGATCGCTAATACTCTTAGCTACATTCAAATCCAAAAAGTTCGTTATAAAGAAAAGTTTCATGTCATCTGGGATTACGAGCCTGAGCTAGAGAAATACAATATGCTGAAGTTAGTATTCCAGCCTCTAATCGAGAACAGCCTGTACCACGGAATTACAGAAAAGGAAGGACCCTGCGTTATCAAAATCCGGATCCATACGGATCAATCCCGGCTCTATATCGCAGTGATCGACAACGGCATCGGTATCCTTCCTGAACGACTTGCCCGTCTGCGCTCACAATTAGAATCCAGTCAACTGGATCAAAGCCTTCACATTGGCTTATTCAACACACAGAAGCGATTAAAATTAACTTACGGTGAAAAATCCGGAATTCGCATGCGCAGTAAATTCGGCTGGGGAACGGCTATTTATATCACCATCCCGATCAATTGAAGCAAAACAACATCCTAATCCGTGGCAATCACGAATCGGGATGTTGTTTCTTTTCAAACTAAAACCCAAGATGTTCATTAGATATTCCAGGTCATACCGTTTTTTGAAAATACAAAGTTTCGCAAGCCTTCTTTATCTAAAATATAGATGTGATTATGAATCTTGGTGATCAAGTTGTGCTTCTTCAAAGAGCTTAATACTTTCGATATCGTAACTCGTGAAGTCCCTATCAGATTGGCCAATTCCTGATCGGTCATTCGGACTGAAATTTTCAACCCATCCGAGGTATCTGAACCTGCATCCTGAGAAAGCATTAGCAATGTGTAACAGATTCGTTTTTCAACGGTCAAAAAGGACATCGTACTGAGTTGTAAGGTTAGAAGATGGACTTTAGTCCCCAATTCCTGAAAAAAAGACAACATCAAATCGGGTTTGTTCGAGATATAGTTAATCAATGCAGCCGAATTGACTTTAATAAGGGTTGAAGGCTTGGTCACGATAGCTGTTGTGAATTGCGGAATTTGATTAAAAGCGGAAATTACCCCCAATAATCCCCCCTCTTGGTTAATTAGTGTCTTCTCAGAACCGTCCTCCCAAAAAATAACGATCTTCACTGAGCCTTCAATTAAATAATAAAAATAATCAGTCGTGTCGCCTTGAATGAATAAATAGGTGCCAGGGGCATGGTTAGCAGGAGTGCCTATGGTAGTGAATAGCTCTTGAAAAGAATGACTTGATTTTAGCCAAAAATGATTGCTATTCAAGCATGCCAACCTCCCTGTACAATTCGTTATACCCCACTTATAACATCAAATAATCATAATGATAAATAGTAACAACTGTAGCGATCGCAGCATCTTTAATTTTATTTCCATGGTAGCTTTGTATGAATACTAAATAAGCTTAAGAAATTGGAGGTAGAATTAAATGATTGATTTCATAACAGCCATACCCACTTACGGTGATGCAGAATACGTTAATGATGTTTTCCTCAGGCCGGATCGAACGGATCCCTGGAGGATGACCGCTGATACAGAGCCATCGCTTTCTTATGCCATTCGATTCGCTCAAGCAGCAGAGAAAGCTGGATTCGACTCTATATTGGTGCCAACCTTCAATTTCTGTCTCGAATCCCTTGTAACAGCCTCTGCATTGGTAACCAGTACGGAAACGTTGAAGTTTTTGGTTGCCGCACGTACTGGATTTACGGCCCCTGCAGTTTTTGCCAGACAGTTAGGCACCCTCGATTATTATTCCGGTGGTCGGGCGCTGGTCAATATTATTACAGGAGGCAACCCGGCGGAATTAGCCGCAGATGGGGAACATCTCGATCATGAGAGCCGTTACAAAAGAACGGGCGAGTTTATGCACGTACTTAAACGCTTATACACGGAAGACAACTTTACACATGAAGGCGACTTTTATCATTTGAAAAATGCTTCTTTATTTTATAAATCTGTGCAAAAGCCTTATCCTAAAATTTATTTTGGAGGGGCATCCCCAGCCGCAAAAGCCGTCGCAGCTAAGGACTGTGACGTATACATGCTCTATGCAGAGACACTGGATTTGACCAAGGATCGAATTGACGAAATGACTTTGCTCTCAGCACAGCATAATCGAACATTGGATTACTGCATGTCTATTCAAGTGTTTTTAGGTGAGACCGAAGAACAAGCATGGCAATATGCTTTAAGCCGCTTGAGCAAAATTTCCGACAAAGAATTTAAAGCCAAAGCGGAGCAGACCATTAACAAAAATGAGTCAGTTGGTGAGAAACGTCTGCACGAATTAATGGAATCTTCACGAAATGACAATTTCCGAATCGGTCCCAACCTCTGGGCTGGCTTGACACAAGCATCCGGGGGTGGAACTCTCGCTTTGGTCGGCACACCAGATCAAGTGGCGGATCGACTTATGGAGTATGCGGCTCAAGGATACAATAAATTTATGCTTCGCGGATATCCACAATTGGAGACCGTTGAAGCTATCGGAAGAGATATCATTCCGAGAGTGCGCCAGAAGCTGGAACAGCAAAAAAACTTGACAATATCCAAGTAAATACACGCCTTCACGAAAATCACGAAGCCGACCTGACACAATCTGAATTGTAATTAGGTCGGCCTCGATCTGATTTTACTTCAATAATTTAGACAAGTTTTTATAGCTAATCGCAATACTTTCCAGTTCATTCTTGCTAGAATGATCCTGCTCAAGAATAATGTATTTAGCAGCACCGATTTCCTTCGCTTTGTTAATAATCGAATTGATATCTATCATCCCTTCACCAACCTCAGTGAAATATTCAACTTTGGAGAACTCCCGGAATTTATTACTATCAATCTCACAATCTTCACCAATCGTCTCAAAAACGTTCACGGGTACCGTTTCTTTAGTCAAGTCTTTCTGGTGAATAAGGTCGCACCTATCTCCTAATTTATGTAAATATTCAACAGGGTTAACACCGCCTCTTAGAGTCCAGTACGTGTCTAATTCCATCTTGACAAACTCTTTGTCTGTATTCTCCAAGATGATATCCAGCACATACTGCCCATCGAATTTCTGAAATTCCATAAAATGATTGTGATAGTAAAAATCCATACCCCTAACCCGGCATTTTTCTCCTATTTTATTCAACTCTTTGCTGAAGTCAAGAACTTCATCCTTATTTTTCCAGAAGCCAATTCCACAAACAAGCGCTTGATTACCAATCTCCTGATGATAATCGATAACACTATCCATGACGTTTATGCTCATCGGGTGGATATGCGCTGATATTGTTTTTAGGCCAAGATCGTTCATGCGTTTTCTTAAGGTATCTGCATCAATATGGAACCCAATCCCATAATCTGTATTCACTGAATGATTTGCAAATTCAATGTTCTTATAACCGATTTCCGCTACTTTCTCCAGCGTGCCCCAAAAATCTTTTTTCAGTTCATTTCGAATCGAGAATACTTGTAATCCTATAGATAAACTCATAATAATGTCTCCTTAAGTATTTATTGTTAGTTCTCAATTATACGCGATTTATCACGCTCATATTGTAAAGCAGTTTGCATAATGGGTTGTTTTCTTCCTTTATATTTACATCAAATTATTCACACAAAAATAAAGCCTAATCGACATAATGTGAGTTAGGCTTTTATAAATGAACTTTATATAAGAGATAGCTAGATTAATCAAGCTTTCTTAACGAACTGACCTTGGATAGTCTGCGGATTCACCAACAGGTTGTAGATCGGGCACACCCGTTCAACGGCTTCGCGCAGCGCCTGAATCGTTTCATCGGTTTCAGTTGAACCCAGAGTAACCGTATAAGCGATATTGTGCGGGTACACGGGAATCTCTTCATAACCAGGCTTGCCGGCAAGCGGATGCAATTCCCCCGTTACTTCAACCTCCAGTGTTTCCAGTGAAACACCACGAATCGATGCCTGGATTAGCGTTATATGCGTCAGGCAGCTGCCCAGCACGCCAAGCTGCAGCTCCGGTGAGCTGGGTCCGAGATTATATCCGGCAAAGTCGTCCGGGCTATCGCTAATAATTTGAAAATCCCGGATTCTGATTTCTCGGACACCGCTTCTACCGGCCGCACGCACCTTGGCCCGATGAACGATGACCTCGGTGTTGTGTTTCGCCTTTGCAGCTCTGGCCTCTACCGCCGCTTTTTTTTGAACCAAATACTCGTTAAGTGTAGTCATATCAGGTTTGCTCCTTTTATATCATATTATTTAGTTATTCATCCTGCAAATGACAGGCAGACCTGTGATTGGGGGCTACCTCACGCAGTATGGGTATTTCCTGCCTGCACACATCCATGACGAACGGACAACGCGTATGAAACACGCAGCCTGACGGAGGATGCAGCGGCGAAGGCAGGTCGCCTTTTAGTACAATTCGCTCCCGTTTGACTGTTGGATCAGCGATAGGCACCGCCGACAATAATGCCCTCGTATACGGATGCTGCGGGTTGCGAAACAGACTATCGGTCTCGGCCTCTTCTACGAGCTTGCCGAGATACATCACACCGATCCGATCCGAAATGTGCCGGACCACACTAATATCATGAGCAATGAACAGATAGGTGAGTCCAAGCTCCCCTTGGAGCTTCCTGAGCAGATTAATAATTTGCGACTGGATAATCACATCAAGGGCTGATACGGGTTCATCACATATGACGATCTTCGGATTCAGGATCAACACCCGAGCCAGTCCGATCCGCTGCCGCTGTCCGCCCGACAGCTCATGCGGATAACGGTAATAGTATTCAGGCTGCAGCCCGACCTTGTCCAAAATCTCAAATATCCGCTGCTCACGCTCCTGGCGTGAACCAATACCATGAATCACGAGTGATTCCTCAAGAATACTGCCGATTCGTTTACGCGGGTTCAAGGACGTATAAGGGTCCTGAAATACCATTTGCAGCTGTTGACGCAGCGGGCGCAAGGCGCGGTTGGACAAGCTCAGGATATCGGTTCCGCGGAATCGCACCTCGCCCGATGTAACGTCATTAAGACGCAGCAGCGACTTGCCAAGAGTGCTTTTCCCGCAGCCCGACTCCCCGACAAGACCGTAGGTTTCCCCCTCCCATAAGTGGAAGGAGACATCATCCACCGCCTTGACCACATTTTTGTTCAATCCAAACGAAGCGCCAGCCTTATAATATTTCTTCAGGTGCCTGATTTCCAGCAAAGGCCCCTGGTCAAGAGGTTCCGTTCTGGCAGGTTCCTGATGAGGCTCAATTCCCGGCATAGTGAGTAACCTCCCGAACTGCATCAGCCGTAATGCTGTCCATTAATTGTCCTGAAAACTGCCCTGAATACCAGCAGCGCGCGGCATGATTGTCGTCCGTACGCATATATGGCGGCTCCTCTTCGCGGCAGCGTTCGTCTGCATACTGGCATCTGCCTGCGAAGCGGCACCCTGCAGGAATATGATGCAGCGATGGTACATTTCCTTCGACCACATGCAGCTCCTCCAAGCGGTCGCCATTCAGACGCGGGATCGATTTTATCAAGCTGATCGTGTACGGATGCTGCGGCCTCGTGAACAGCTCCATCACTTCGGCTTCCTCGACAATTTGTCCAAGATACATCACGATGACACGACTGCACATTTCCGCGACGACACCGAGATCGTGGGTGATGAGCATGACGCTCATGCCGAACTCACGGTTTAGTTCAGTCAGCAAATCCAGAATTTGTGCCTGGATGGTCACGTCGAGTGCGGTAGTGGGTTCATCCGCTATAAGCAGCTGAGGTCTGCAGGCAAGTGCAATAGCTATCATGATTCGCTGCCGCATTCCACCTGAAAGCTGATGGGGATAGTCGTCAATTCGCTGCTCAGGAGCGGAAATGCCAGTCAGCTTGAGCAGCTCAAGCGTTTTTTGCCGCGCCTCCCTGCGGGAAATTTTTTGATGGAGCAGCAGCGTCTCGGCGATTTGGTCACCAATCGTAAACACCGGATTCAAGGAGCTGAGCGGGTCCTGGAAAATCATTGAAATATCATTGCCCCGGATCGCCTGCATTCTTGCATGTGATGCCTGCAGCAAATTCTCCCCTTGATACAGCACCTCACCCTCGTAGCGTACCGTCCTTTTTTCATCAAATAACCGGAGAATCGACTGTGAGGTAACGCTTTTGCCGCAGCCGGATTCACCTACGATGCCGATGAATTCGCCAGAATCGATATGAAAGCTGATCCCGTCCACTGCGGTAACCTGTCCTTTTTCCGTGTGAAAGTGGGTTTTCAATTCCTTGATTTCCAACAAATGCGCTTGTTTCAAAGGAAGCCTCACCCCTTTGTATCAATAGTTATGACTTTATTTCCTAGCTGTCGTGTGCGGGTCCAGAAAATCTCTCAAACCGTCTCCAAACAAGTTAAAAGCTAGCGCCAATACGAGGATTGCTGCACCCGGGAAGGCCGTCATCCACCATGAATTAAAAATATACATTTTGCCGTCAATCAGCATGTTGCCCAGACTCGGTGTAGGCAAAGGCACACCTGCGCCAAGGAAGCTGAGCGCCGCCTCCACGATGATTGCTTCAACAAATATAAAAGAGGCTTGAACGATCAGATTCGAAATGGAGTTAAGCGCAATATGTCCCCACAGGATTCGTGTTGATGAAGCGCCTAAGGCTTTCATCGCCTCGATGTAGGTTTGCTCCCGAATAATGAGAGCAGTCGAACGGATAACTCGGGCTACATGCGGCGTAATGACGGCAATCAGACAGATGACCAGATTACGGATGCTCGGTCCAAGCATCGCCATAATCGCAAGCGCAAGCAGGATGCCGGGAAACGCCATCAAGCCGTCGGAAATTCTCATGAACAGATGATCCAGCGTCCGGTAATAGCTCGCATACAAGCCAATGATCAAGCCAAGAATCGATGCGCCAATGGAAACCGCAAAGCCGACCTCCGCCGAAATTTTCACCCCGTACACAACTCTGCTCCATACATCACGGCCAAAATTATCAGTCCCGAACAGGTGCTCGGCATTAGGCTTCTGAAATCGACTTGCCACATCAATCAAATAAGGATCATGCGTGGCGAACCATCCAGGAAATAAGGAGAGCACAATAATGATCAACAGGATCACACTGCCTGCAACGACTCCTGTGTTCGTAATAAATCTTCGGAAAATTCGCCTGCGCTGCTCCTTGCCAAGCTCCGGTGCTACCGACGGTGCCGTATAGCTGCCGACTGCATGGCTTTTTGCGTTATCTGCTGCCATAACCAAGCTCCTTTATGCTAACGGTTCAGTCTTATTCTTGGGTCAATCACTGCATATAGCAAATCAACCAGCAAATTAATCATGACGGTCAGGAACGCCACGAACAGGACCGCTCCCTGAATGACCGCATAATCCCGCCGCTGTACGGAATTAACCAGCAGCTGGCCGAGTCCGGGAATATTGAAAATCGTTTCCGTGACCGTCGCGCCCGCAATCAGCGAGCCAAACGATTGGCCGATAATCGTTAGAATAGGAATAAATGCATTCCGCAGCGCATGCTTGTAAATCACGGAACGTTCCTTTACCCCCTTGGAGCGGGCTGTTTTAATAAAGCCTGCGTTCAAAATCTCCAGCATCGACGATCGTGTAATACGTGCCAGAAAAGCTGAATGCACAACGCCAAGCGCAACGGCAGGCAAAATCAAATGACGCAGATGCTCCCCCAGCCCCGCGCTCAAAGGCTTGTAGCCCGCGACAGGAAGCCATTTGAGTTCAACGGAAAAAATAAGCATCAAAAACAAGCTTAATAAAAATCCTGGTACCGTAATGCCGAACAAGGAAAACGCCGTGACCGATTTATCGGCGGCCGAGCCATGACGCACAGCAGCAAATATACCTACCGGAATGGCAATAATGACCGCAATGATTTCCGCAAGAATCGCCAGCGATAGCGTCGGCCCCAGCCGCTCGATGATCGTTTCCGTCACCGACTTTTTCATAAAGTAAGAGTTGCCGAGATTACCGTGAAGCACATCCGACATCCAGTGCACATATTGCAGGTATAAGGGCGTGTTCAGCCCCATTTGCTCGCGCAGCTGTTCGACAATTTCCGGACTGGCTCCATCCCCGAGCATAACGGATGCGGGATCTCCGGGAATCAGATAAATAATGAAAAATACGACAATCGATAAAATGAACAAGACGGGAAACAGGTGCAAAATTCGTTTGAGCAAATAAATCGCCAATACGCTTCTCCTCTTTTATCGCCGATTATTTAAGAACCTTCGTGTTCCACAAAATTGGACCTTCAAAATATTTGTAGCCCGTAACATTTTTACGAACTGCCTTATAGGTAGCGAAATCGCCGATCTTAATAGCCGCCAGGTACTCATATTCGTAAGCTTGGAGCGCATCAGCCGCTTTCCGTTTATCTTCCTTGGTCAAAGCTGTCGTCGTCGCTTTAACCAGATTTTGCAGCTTCTCATCTTCAGGCCAGCCGTACGTTTTTCCAAGATAAAGCAGCTGTGACGGACTTGATTGCAGCGCGAAGGATCCTACATAAATATCCCAGGTGCTCGGATCGCTTCTTTTGCTGATCATCGTAGTAAAGTCGTACACCTCAAGCTTCGATTTCACACCGATTTTTTCAAGCTGATCCTTGACCAGCACGGTAGGGTTATAAAATACGCCGCCCGAATCGCGAGTTGTCAGAAGCTTCAGCTCTTCACCGTTATAGCCTGCTTCCTTCAGCAGCTGCTTGGCCTTCTCGGGATTTTTCTGATTGTATTTCTCCTTGCCCGCCTCGCTGTACCAGTCCGTACTGTCCTTGTTGATCAGGCTTGGATTCAGTTGAATCAGATTCGGATCGGAGGTAGAGCCAACAAGAATTTTTTCCACATCCAAGGCGGCGGCAATGGCTTCACGGAACTTCAGATTGGAGGTAATTGGCGCCTTTTTATTGAACACGACATTGTAGTCGGAAGACAAAACCTTTTGCACCTCTACATCCGGTAGGCTTTTCACCTGATTCAGATTATCTACCGTAATATCAGCGAAGTTATAGTTGCCTGCCAAAAAGCTGGAGAACATCGTCGATGTATCAGGAACGAGATCAAAGTATATATCCTTAATGAACGCTTCTTTCTTGCCCGTTACCCCGTCCGCCGGTTTATCCACCGATTTATAATCATCGAACTTGGCGACGTGCACATACTGATCCTGCTTATATTCAACAAACTTGTAAGGCCCGGTGCCGATAAATTCCTTGACACCTTTAGCATCCGCTCCAGCAATAACCTCCTTGGGCATTATAGCAGCAAACTGCAGATAGCTGGCCAGCTGGGAAGGGATATCATTGCTTGGCTGGCTAAGATTCAGGACAACGGTGTACTCGTCCTTCACTTCGAAATTGGACGCCCCGATCGACGTTTTGGCACGGGCGGTAATTTCTTTCCAACGATTCAGCGAGGCCACCACATCCTCAGCCTTCATTTCCTTGCCGTTGTGGAACTTTACGCCCTTGCGCAGCGGAAACGTGTACGTTTTACCTTCATTGCTAATATCAACTGATTCAGCGAGTACCGGAATGGCCTCATACTTCGTATTGAAGGCGACCAGCTGCTCATAAATGTGTCTGTCGATATTGGCCACGCCGCCCGTAGGAACCAGATGCGGATCTAACGAAGCAAAGGTGAGCGAGAGCGGGTACCTGACTTCACTTACGGTTGCGACCTCTTTCGTATCCTTGCCGCCAGTGCTTGCGGTTCCGGCTGCAGCCGAGTCGGTTTTGGAGCATGCGCTTGTAACCAGTAAGGCAGATAATAATAAAGTAATGATTTTAAGCTTGCGATGTGTTTTCATGTGCTGTTCTCCCCCTTGAAGCATAATAGTGTAGTTTCGCGTAAAATAAAGCCTTGTTTGTCGAATTGTTTTCCTTCGTTCACAATTCCCTGTAATCCGCTTGTTTTAATTATGTTTATATTTGATATAATAAAGCAGAATCGTCATTATGTATAATTGAAAAAAATAAACGAATAGTTTAGAAAACGTAAATTTACTTGATAACGGAGGTAGCAGCATGGAAATACGTATGATTCGAACGTTCCAGATGATCGTCAAGCTTGGCAGCTTTCAAAAAGCCGCTGAGGCATTGCAGTACTCGCAGCCGACGGTAACCATGCATATCAAAAAGCTGGAGGAGGAGCTGGAGGTCGAGCTTTTGGTTCGAGCCAAAACGATCAAAATGACGGAAGCCGGGCGCATTTTCTATGAACGGGCCGACAAAATGCTTAAGGAGTACGAATATTTATGCGATGCCATCACCGATTTTCGGCATGGTGAAGCAGGACTCGTGCGCATCGGCGGCTCCGAGCCCTGGGTGAGCGAGTTTATGCCCACGCTGCTGCCCGAGTTCGTCAAGCTGTATCCGAAGGTACAGATCAGTATTGTGAGTGGAACGAGCAACAAGCTCAGCGAAATGCTTGCGAACGATCTGATCGATTTTGCCGTATGCACCGAGCCCGAGGCCAATTTGCAAATTCAGTTCAAGCCGCTTTTGAAAGAACCGATGGCATTGTTGATTCCGCAAACCCACCATTTGTCCAACAAAAAAGAAATCACAGTCAAGGAATTGAAAAACGAAAATTTTCTGATGACGATGGGCAACTGCCCGATACGTATTAAGGTTGAATCCATCATATCTGAAAAGATCGATGAGATGAACAAAAGCATCGAGGTGGCCAACATCTCCTCGCTCAAATACTATGTACAGGCTAATCTCGGTATTGCCTTGGCTCCGATAGTAGCGATTTATCCGGAAATTCCGGGAACGCTGCTCAAGCCAATCGTCGATCTTCAGGAAGCGTTTCAAATCGGAATACTGAGAAGGCGATACGATCCCCCGCGCGGAACAGCTGTCGTCCGTTTTATGGAGGAAGTCGAGCAGTTTCTCATCTCACGCCATAAAGTCGCTCATTCGAGTATGATTTACCGAATGGCCTGAGACTAATTGGGGACAAAATGAAAGACTGTTCCATCATCACCTGACGGGACAGTCTTCCTGCTTGAATTCAGGCCGTACGGCAGCCTTAAAATCGTAATATGAACGGCGTTATGAGCTGGATGATTTCGAGGCGTCTAGCACTTCGGCCAGACGCGTTAAATCGGCGCCAAACACGGCTTGATACTGGCCGTCGCTACCAATTTCCGTTACAGGAATACGTCGAATATTGTACTTGGCTTCGAGCACATCCCTTAAGATATCATGTCCTTCCACATCGATGGACTCATACTCGTATTGATTTGCTTTCAAATAATTCCTGACCTGATCGCAATAAGGGCATTCCTGCTTGCTCCATAAAACGATTTTTGGCTGTGCTGACATGTTTAATTGCCTCCTGTACCTATATTGTAATTTTGTTAAAAATAATTATTCAGACCAATCCAGCAGCTTATCAGCAGTCCGTAGAAATACCTGCACACCCATAGCCAGGGCATCCTCGTCTACAGTGAATCTTGGGTGGTGGTGGGGGTAGACGATGCCTTTGTCTTTATTCTCGGCCCCGATATTGAAGAACACGCCCGGCGTTACCTGCTGGTAAGCAGAGAAATCCTCCCCTCCCATGCTGGGCGGAATATGCACAACGGCTTCCCGTCCAAATAAATCAACGGCTGCCTGTTCGACAACACGCGTAATTTCCTGCTCGTTATGCACTGGATTATAGCCATATTCATACTCCAGCACGTATTCGGCTCCATGCGCCTCGGTAATCCCACGGAGAATCCTGTGAAAATGCTTGGGAGCCGCGCTGCGAATATGCGGATCAAAGCTGCGTACTGTACCTCCGAGCTTGACCGTCCCTGGAATTACATTATTAGCTGAGCCGCCGATAAACTGCGTTACGGATACGACAAGCTGCTCCATTGGATCGATATTGCGGGAAACGATATGCTGCAGGTTGATAACAGCCTGGGCTCCGATGATAATCGGATCGACCGTCAAATGAGGAGCAGCCGCATGTCCGCCTTTTCCACGAATTGTGATGGTGAAATTATCGGGTGAAGCCATCATCGCACCATATGCAATACCGATCCGGCCAATCGCAAGCTTGGAGCTGAGATGGCTGCCGACAACGAAGTCCACCCCTTCCATCACTCCCGCATCCACCATTTCCTGCGCTCCGCCAGGCGGCATTTCTTCAGCATGCTGAAATAGGAATCGGATTTCTCCACCCAGCTGCTCTCGTCTCGAAGTCAATAGCTTGGCGACGCCCAGCACCATAGCCGTATGGCCGTCATGACCACAGGCATGCATAACACCTGGAACGGCGGATGCGAATTCCAGCTCATTCTCCTCCTGGATCGGCAGCGCATCCATATCGGCGCGAATTGCCAGCACCTTGCCGGGACGCGGCCCGATCAGCCTCGCCAGTACGCTGGTCGGTGTTGGACGGCTGATTTCAAGTCCGCCAAAACCTCGAAGTGTTTCCTCAACGAATTCGGCTGTCTTGAATTCCTGAAACGAGAGCTCCGGATTCCGGTGCAAATGCCGCCGCCATTCAATCACCTGAGCCTTGAAAGCTTCAGGCAGCTCATAGCCTGCTTGCAAAGTCGTACTCATCGCCGCTAACCCCCTTATTCCACATCAACGATGTGAATCTGTTTTCTGGTTTTGCATAACGCAATAATAATTCATCCAATCCGATATGTATAATTGGAAAAACTAATCGTTCTGTTTATAAAATATAAACTGACCGATTATCCATACTTTTAACAGAAAGCCTCAGTCAATTTATAATTACTAAATTCGCTGTTTGCTTTTTTCAATTTTACAAATCATGACCTATGTTTTATGCTTTTCATACGATATTATTTATTATTCCAATCGGTTAACTCAATTTAAATACAATGGATAAAGGTGGAATCCCCATGAAGCAAATTCATCTCGGCGTTTTTGAAGTCAATGGCATCAATCATTTGACTCAAGGCATCTGGACACATCCCAATCAAAATCGGGTGAACTACAAGGACATCAATTACTGGATCGAGATTGCACAAATTTTGGAACGGGGTAAATTTGATTTTATGTTTTTCGCCGATTCGTACGGCTATCCGAAGCAAAAGGAGGAGCTGGCATTCCGCGAAGCTTCCGGCTCTCCCTCGAACGATCCTATGCTGATCATCCCGGCTTTGGCTGTTTCTACCCGGCATATTGCGTTTACGATGACGACCTCGACAACCTATGAGGCGCCTTATGCCAATGCCCGCCGCTTCTCTACGCTGGATCATGTAACCAAAGGAAGAATTGGCTGGAATGTGGTAACGACCAGCAGTAAAGCGGCTTCCGATTTGTTCGGACGTGATGTATTTGTTCCTCATGATGAACGGTATGATATCGCCGATGAATATCTGGAGCTGAGCTACAAGCTATGGGAAGGCAGCTGGGACGATGATGCTGTACGTCTGGATAGGGAAAACCGCGTCTACACCGACCCTGCCAAGGTTCACAAAATCGTCCATGACGGCAAATATTTCAAATTGACCGGCTATCACGGCACAGAGCCGTCGGTACAGCGTACCCCGGTCTTATTTCAGGCCGGGAGCTCTGCTCGCGGACGAGCCTTTGCAGCCCGGCACGCCGAGGGCGTTTTCCTTAAAGCACCGACAACGCAGGTGCTGCGCGATCAAGTCAAGGATATCCGCAATATTGCCCAATCGTACGGCAGAGATCCAAGCTTCATTAAAGTGTTCACCGGACTCTCAGCGATCGTCGGCCGTACGGAGGAAGAAGCGCAGCGCAAATATAAGGAATACGAGCATTACAAAAGCAAGGAAGCGACCCTGCTCAGCTACCAAAGCGTAACGGGGATCGATTTGACGCAGCTGGACCCGCAGTCTTTTTTTGAAAATATCCATACCGAGCAGGGACAAACTCATACCGATCGCTTTACCAAGCACAGCCAAAGCCGCAAAACGGTTCAGGATGTGATCGACGATTTTTCTGCCAAAGGATTTCGCGGGCTGACGGTCATCGGCACACCGGATCAAATAGCCGACCAAATCGAGCGTTGGGTGGAAGAAACCGATGTTGACGGGTTCAATCTGGAGCCTTATATACTGCCTGACTCTTATCTCGACTTCGTCGATTTGGTTGTGCCTATTTTGCAGGAAAGAGGAATTTTCAAAAAGGATTACGCACCGGGCACGTTCCGTGAGCGTTTGTTCGGCCAAGGCGTAGCCAAGCTGCCTCATCATCATCCAGGCGCGGTCTATCGTGACGCCAGCCGCTTGAGCTAACGCTCTCGGGTCGATAAAATCAATGAATGTACACGGAGGGAAGTCACATGTTCAGCTTTGATGATCACGCCAGCCGTGTCGAACAATTCGAATATACGAACGAACAGTACGATCTTGTTCAGCAAATTCGCAGAATCGGGCGCACACAGATTGGACCCGCAGCACGACAAACCGATCGCGACGGAGCTTTTCCGACTGTTGGTATCAACGCACTCAGGCAAGCTGGTCTAACAGGCTTATGTGTACCCAAAGCCTCAGGTGGTTCAGGGGCAGGCATATACGGTGACACCTTGATGCTCGCACTTGCATTAATGGAAATCGCTTCCTGGTGCTCCTCGACCTCGCAGGTGTTTACGCTGCATCATACGGGTGTGCAGCTCGTTCATGCCATGGGCAATGAGGCGCAGCAGAAATACTTTTTCCAGGAGGCGTTGGATGGCCATTTATTTGCCAGCTTCGGCAGTGAGGCCGGACCGAACCGCTTTCAGCTTGACAGCACGCTTCGACAAACCGAAGGCAGCAGCGGCTACCGACTCACCGGCAGCAAGCAGTTCGCCACCTCGTCTACCGGCTCCAAATGGGCATTTTGGCGTTCGGTGTCCGGGGATGTGGAAGGTACACAGGATGACCGTTATGTGATGCCCATTGTTCAGTTGTCCGCGCCCGGCGTTACGATCACCGACGATTGGAACGGGATCGGACAGCGAGGTACGGGCAGCGGCCATGTGACGGCAGACAATGTATGGATTCCGAACGAGCATTTATTCGGGAAGCCCGGCAGCTATCAGGAATGCGCCGATTATTTCGCGGCCCAGTTCCAGATCAACTTCGCAGCACAGTTCGTTGGCATGGCTCAGGGCGCTTATCGTGACGCGCTGAATTACGTTAAAGAACGCGCTCGTCCTTGGGGCGAGCATGTGTATGCTACTGAAGATCCTTTTATTCAGCTGCGCGTAGCCGATATGGCGACCAAGCTCGCCTCTGCACAGCAATCGGTCATTCGCGCCGCTCGGTTACTGCAGGCATATATGACGTATCCTGATCTGCGCAGCAGCGTTCATATTGCCGCTTCCCATGCCAAGATTACAGCAACCGAGGTCTCGCTAGATGTAACGAATTCGATTTTTCAAGTTATGGGAGCGTCCTCGGCAACGCAAAAATATGGTTTTGATCTTTATTACCGCAACGCCAGAACGCTAACGCTGCATGATCCGGTCGATCGCAGACGGGAAGCCGTAGGCAAATACGAGCTGGGCTTGGCAGAGCCTGTCCCCCTTCCAGGCAAAGCTCGCTAATATACAAAAAAGTTACCCTCATTCTACGGAATTGAGGGTAACTGGCATTTACTTTTATGAGGGAAGAAAGGAACTAGGCGCTTGTGTGACCTACAGTTTTACGGCTGGTAATAAGCAGTTGTACTCCGATCATCGCAACAATAATTACAAGCATGGCGAGAAGCGCAGCCATATAGCTTCCACTGCTGTCATAAATCACTCCAATTAATAATGGACCCATCGCACCTATAATGTACCCGCCACACTGAGACATCGCCGACCATGCCCCAGCTTCCTCCGGGGTATCCGTCTCGACAATCGGCAGCATAAGGGCTAGTGGAAATAATCCTCCTGCTCCAATTCCGAGGAATATTACAGCTGGCAGCATTGGCAGATGGAGTAGTAGCATAACAATCCCTACCAGCTCAGACACACTGCAAAGGATTAGAAAAAACCTTCGTTTACCCGTTCTGGATACTAAAAAGGGAATCACTAATGATACAGGAATTTGAATAATGGTAAAGATCGTAAGGAGCATAGCCGAGCTTGCCGAGCTGTACCCAAAGCTATGTGCAATCGGTGAAATCCATGCCGTAAGAGAATAAAATATGCTTGCCATTAATCCAAAAAATATCGTTAACAGAATAGCTCCTTTATTACGGATAGGAAGCTTGGAACGTACTAAGCTTTCATTATTGGCTCTATTTCGAAGAAAAACCGACCACACGATTATGGCAAGAACGCCTACAATGGCCCAGCATGACAAGGTCAATGTTAAGCTGTGATGACTTCGATTGTATATAGGAATTGAAAATGCAGAAGCAAGTGCAGCCCCTACGGTCATGGATGCGGAATAAATACTTACAATACCGGGCTTGGTGGGGAAATACTTTTTAATAAATCCCGATAGCAGAGGCCCTGCCAGGCTGATCCCGATTCCGCCAACTAAAGCACTTGCAACCAATATGAAGACTGAGCTCACTAGACCCCGCAAAGCGGTTGCCCCAGTAATTAGTATTAATGCAATAAAAATGGTACGCTCAAGACCTACTCGATCACGTAGTGCTGTTGCCGCAGGTGCAAAAATCCCCATGCATAACACAGGGAATGTAGTAAGCAGACTTGCTGTTAGTCCACTCATTCCCAGATCACTTTGCATAGTACCAATTAAAGGGGCAACAGATGTAATAATCGGCCTTAGATTTAAAGCTGCGATAAATATGGCTAATAATAAATAATAATTTTTCATATGCGCTGCCTCCCTCCTTCTTAACTGTGTAACCCTCAATCAAGTATATCGACTCAAATATCATTGTTCAATCCTATAATTTATATTATTATGATAGTAAAAAACTATCGATAAAAGGAGTCGTTGCATGGACTCTCGAAATATACAATACTTTATGGCCGTATTTGAGCATCTTCATTTCACAAAGGCTGCCGAAAAGCTTGGAATCTCACAGCCTACATTAAGCCAGCAAATTCGCATACTTGAAGCGGAATTGGGCACACCGCTTTTTGATCGCATCGGTAAAAAGGTTGTCGCAACTGAAGCCGGCAACCTCCTGCGGCTGTATGGAATGAAGATGCTCCAAGCCGAGCAGGATGCCAAAGATGCTATCAAAGAACTCCTGTCTGGTGAACGAGGAACCATTCGGCTGGCCGTTCTGCCCTCTGATTTGGATTTTCAGCTTGTTCCACTGTTCGTTCAATTTAAGATGAAATATCCTGACATCCAGCTGCAAGTTTTCTCTACTATACATGTACAAGAAGAAGTGCTTAACCATAAAGTCGATATCGGTATTGGAATACAAGATCAACCTGATAAAAGATTAATACAAGTTCCGCTGAGATCAGAGCCCTATTATGTATACGCCAATACAGCAAGCGAGCTCGCTGGCAGGAAGACGATCACGCTGCGAGAACTGGAGCAGTACTCATTAGTTATGTATCCGAAAGGCTATCTGGGTCGTGATTTGGTTGACAAGGTTTGCATAACTGAGGGGATTGAATTAGCTACAGTTATGGAGACCAGTTCAGCCATTTCACTGTTACAATTAGTTTCTGCTGGTATAGGCGCTACTATACAGCCTAAAGAATTGCTTAAACAGCATCCAGAACGCCCCGATATTGTAGCTATACCATTTACCGGACCAACGCCTGTACGTCATCTGGAGCTGATCTACTGTACGGATCGATTTATTAGCAGCTCTCATCGACTTTTAACGGATTGGCTGATTGACTTCTTTGATGGAAAAAATAGTAATTAAACTATGATCAATCACTTCTTGGTGATATCGTTTCAATTTTCACAGCTGCAAAAAAGCCGATTGCAGAGGCAATCGGTTTAAGGTATTGAAGCATCGTTATCCACATGTTCATTACATGGATTATCTTATATGCCGTATTGTTTATGTATGGTATTGACTTTTAAAATCGAAAATCTCATCAACAGCTTGATGATACCCACCTGATCGCTGAAACGATTCCTTAATTTTGGAGGCTGCTTCATTGAAAGATGGGTGGTTTAACACATGATCCGCGGCTTCACGTAATTGAGTTGCAGTCAAGCCTTGCATTTGCAATTGAATGCCTGCTCCGATGTTGGCAACCTGTCCGGCAATTATTGGCTGATCCGCGCTTTGAGGGATTACAATGAGCGGAACCCCGTAATAGAGACCTTCATTGGTACTGTTCATGCCTCCATGTGTAATAAATAATTTCGTATATTGTAGTACATCTAGTTGTGGAACATAACTGTTTACAATGAAGTTGTTAGGAATTTCCCCTTTATCAGAAATTTGAGTTCTATTCCCAATAGACATGACAATCGTATGATCGGTGTTGCCAAATGCTTTAAAACAAAGCTTATAGAAATCAATCGATTGATTAAAAACAGTCCCCAGTGAAATATAAATCGGGCTTTTTCCCTTGATTGCAGTAAGGTCGAAGTTATCCTGCGCTAATCGTGAAGAGATGGATGGACCTACAAACTTGAAGGTTGGGTCGAATGCTTCTCCAAAAGGTTGAAAATCCCGAGTTGTATACACGATTGTAAGTGGTGCAGGATTACAAAAAACTTCATAAGGAGAATGAATCTCCACATCGTATTTTTCCTTCACCTTTTTCGTCAGGCTTTGAAATTCATCTTGTATGGGTTTAATGATTTCTGCAGGAATTTCGCTGGTGAGCTGTTCCAGCATATTATCGAATGATTCTTTTGTCTGCGCAAAAGAAGTACAAGAATTTATTGCAGGAAGCTTAAGAATCTGGGCCAGTAAACGTCCACAACCAAACATGGAGTCGTGGATGATGTAATCAAAACGCTCTCCTTTAATCTGTTCAAGAACGCTTGGTATGACGATGTCAGCTGTATGTAAAAGACCGTTAACTCGTTCGGGTAAATAATTTCTTCCGCCTGAAATAAACGCTTTTATAAATTTTTGGCCGTCAAATGTTCGTACAGTAGCTCCCGTCTTCTCCATACGTTCTCGAAAAGCTTCTATTGTAAAGTACACTACCTCTTCCCCACGCGAGATAAGCTCTTGCACAACACCAATAGTTGGATTGATATGTCCTTCTGATCCGCCATTAATAAATAACACACGCGTCATATCTACAGCTCCTTAAGCTTAGGGTTTCCAAACCATCGCACAATTCAAATAATGGAATAAAGCTTATCATAGCTTTTTATACAGCGCAAAACCAGCCTTTAATGTGACAGAGAATTCTCAGTATACCACTTTCTAAGCTGATTAATTTGAGCCTGATGATAGCGGCTATGGTCAGCCATATGCCACAGGCCCCAACGTATCGTTGCTTGCTTTTCATTTTCATGTCCAAAGGTTACAATTTTATCCAGATCAATATCTGTTAGTTGTGCACATGTATCTTTCAACATGGTTACTACATTCTCATATGTAGACAAAAGTGTGTCCAAAGACTTCCCTGTGACCATCGGAAGCCTATTATTTTCATCTATCATGGGGCCATGTTGTTCTTTGAATAACTGTGGAAGTGATTGTCCTTTTATTCGATATACCCAATTCAGATCAACATATGTAATATGTTTTATTAACTGAGCCGTACTATTATAATTGTTAGTGGGACCCTTGTAATCTATTCCTTCTTGTGACATGCCATCAGTGATTAATTGTAGTCGTTGGCTATTCTCTTTTACAGTGGAATATAATATCCCCACAATTGGTGACATATTTGCTTCTCCTTGCAGGTCGTAAAGCATACTAGCTCATCCTCCAAGCTGTTATTATTTTTTATAGCTATTCACTCGTACCTTCTAATCATAGTTGCCTTTCCCACCTTTTTACAATATGTATTTTGCTATAATTTCCTCTTTCATAGTCTAGCGGCGAATCTTGAAAAAACGCAGCAGCTCTAGAGGGCTACCGCGTGTAAAATTCATCAGTTGGGGAAACACCGGGCAAGAGCTAATGGTGTAACTGTATTTTCGTTAAAAAACAGCTATTCGGCTGGAGAGTTGGGCTATTACGTAAGGCGGATTGCCCGTAAAGGATTGGCAGCATTGGCTGCGACCAATGGATCTGCTTTAATGGCTGCAGGACAGAGCAGCGAGGCTGTTTATGGCACAAATCAGCTCGCATTCGCCGCGCCTGTCGACAACCGGGCACCCTTGGTTATCGACCAGGCATCTAGCGCCACGGCGTTTGTCAATATTCGGCAGGCTGCAGAGCGGCGAGAGATGATCCCCGAAGGCTGGGCCATCGATGGGAAGGGACAGAAGACAATGGATTCGCGTGAAGCCATCAAGGGGGCATTACTTGCTTTCGGGGGAGCGCGTGGTGCCAATATCGCACTCATGGTTGAAATACTTGCTGCAGGTACGACAGGCGCGAACTGGTCACTTGATGCTCCATCCTTTGATAAAGGGAGTCACTCCCCTGGTGTAGGCCTGTTCATTGTAGCCCTTAAACCCGAAATACTAGCTCCCGGTTTTTCCGCTCGAATGGCGTCACAGATCGACCGACTGTCCTCCAAAGGTATTCATATCCCTGGAGGCAGCTGTATAGAGGATGAAATAGACCTTCCGTCTTCACTTGTTGCGACCCTTGAGAAATATTGTTTGCATTAACGATAGCGGTCATAACGTGCCACTCTTTTGGGGAGAAAGCAACTCCGTGTAGCGTTCGCAAATTATTTCAGCTTCTGGATAAATGTATCAAGGTCGATGGTTAAAGAAGTTGGTCTGTAAGGAAGCAGTAGAAGGACCAGATTACCGGAATAAATGAATTTCTTATCCGCTTGATACAACGTCATGGTGTAAGTGTCATAACCTGGATACTGATCGGCTATTTGCAGACGGATGTATTGCATTCGTTCGGTAATTGCCTGGAGAATGTCGGGCTCTTGAAGGACGATATTATGTTTCCCCTCTTTAAACTCCAATTCGATTTTGTCGATGCGGGTCAAATCAAGACCAAGTATCGTACTTAAGAGGATACCTTCTTCACCTGGTTTGGCATCTTCAACGATAGAAATTTCATAGGCAGTGGTTTGTCCGGGATAGCTCATTAAACTAGCTCTCGCTGGCCAAACCTCTACAGTCTGGTCAACCCTAAGGTCATCCAGGTTCATCTGAAATTCATACCCCTTTCTATGGATATTCGAATCGGCGGCAAGCCCAAACCAATATGCACCAGGAATAGAATGTTCCATACCGATCCGTTTATCATAATAGACAACAAGCACGCGTTTGTTCAGCTTGTCAATTGACATGATTTTTCCAGCACGGTCAGTCTTATCAGAAAGGGTAAACGTCGTAATCGAGAGTGGGAACGAACCTCCGACTGATTTGAATATAGCGTTCTTAAGCGCCTCGACCTCTTCGTCGTTTAATTTCTCTCGGTGCTGGTAAAGTTTTCGGATTTCAAGCCGGGCAATACCGTTTTCGATATATAGCGAAACGATTTCCACGGAGAATCTGGCGAACAGTGGTTCTAGCTCGCGAATGCTGGAGTTGAATTTATTCTGGTAGGCTGTAAATGAAGGGGTAAAGGCCCCCAATGCTTGCTTACTCTCGTAATGCTCAATTGCTTTAGTCGGGGCAATCCATTTTTCCCCTAAATAGGTTAATATGCGATACCACGCTCGGCAGCGATCTAATGATGCCTCCTTGGCACCTTCCGTGACTCCTTCCTTGCAAATGAAAAGCTGGCCAATGGCCGTTACAGTCTGGGGGGAAAGTTTGCCTCCATTTCTTCCACCATCCTCAGGAAGATCGTACATTTCCTCTACATTCATAAACGTAACTTCCATATGGACTGGGTAATAATTCTCTTTTACTTCGGTAGACTGGCTTGGCAACCATTTCTCGTCAAGCCACCTGCCTGTTTCATTTACATGAACCAGCTGAGACGCTGATATCACACCTGGCTGTTCGTTCCAACTTTCACTTGATTGTGCCTCTGTGGCGTAAAGCGTGCATGTGGTTAATGAAGCAATTAACATGACCAACCTAACTAAATAGGACCGCTTGAATAAATATGATTTTGGAATAATTCCCACATCCTTCCTTATTGATTTAGACATAACGGAAGGCAAAAAGTTGTGCAAGATAAGCATTACTTGGCTAAATCAGCCGAGGTATCGAATTACAGCCTAAATATTATTTTCTCCGAGAACGCAGCAACCCTTTTAAAGGGCATGCTTGATCCGTGCATGTCTTGAATGAACATAGTTTTGGGAGCCGGAGACAACGTCAGGCCATCCGGCACCCTTGAAAAAAAATTCACCAATTCTGATGATGCGTTTCACCGCATTAATGTGTCCATGCATCCCAAAGTGCTGCACACTACTTTTTTTCCGAGTAGATGTACTTCTCACCCCACTCGCTCATTTTATCAAGAAATACAATCATTGACCGTCCACGGGAAGTCAACGAATACTCTACTTTTGGCGGAGTTTCCACATAAATTTTCCTTTCGATTATACCGTCAGCCTCAAGCTCTCGAAGTTGCTCCGTTAGTATTTTTTTAGAAATAGACGGTAAATGACGCAGCAATTCGCTATAACGTACGGGTTCAATATTTTTATAAAGATGCCGATATATTGGAATTTTCCATCTTCCACTTATAATTGATAATACATGTTCTACAGGGCAATCGTTTAATTGCACAGGCATTGTTTCACCTCAAGTTTTTACTAAATTATACATCAAACTGACTTTTGGATACTAAAAAGTGCCTTATTGCATGCAAAATAAAAAGCTCATACAATCATACCATAGAGAGGAGAGGTTAATATGAATATTGGAATCCTTGGGGCAGGTAATGTAGGGATAGCACTAAGCAAAGGGTTAGTTCATGCAGGTCATCACGTTTTAATCAGCAGCCGCGACCCTAACAATTCCAAATATTACGCATGGAAACAAGAAATAGGGGAAAATGGGGATATCACTTCGTTTAATATGGCTGCCCAGTTGGCTGAGATTATCATTGTAGCACTTCCTTGGTCATGTTTAAAGGAAGTGCTTGAACAGATTGACCCTGCGTACCTGAAAAATAAAACGATAATTGATGTAAGTAATGCTGTTCAATTTGATAACGGTCCACGCTTACTATTCAACAATACGTCAGCAGGGGAATGGGTTCAAGAGTTGTTACCAGACTGTTATGTCGTGAAAACACTCAACACGATCAGTGACAAGAAAATGGTTCATCCAAATTTCAAAGAAGGCGTGCCTGTCATGTTTATCTCGGGCAATGAAATACATTCCAAAAATCAGGTCAAATCTCTTCTTAAAGATCTGGGCTGGTTTGACATTATTGACTTGGGAGACATTCGACAAAGCCGCCTGCAAGAATCCATTATGCTTGCTTGTGTAATAAGCGAAATCCAGTTACAATCACCTAATTCGGCATTTGCTTTGCTAAAGCATTAACTACTTTACTTAGTAGGGTTTCAATGTGTGGGGAAACTCCTCAGGTTAAGGGAAACCTCTATTGTCGGCTTTACCACTACCCGAGGAAGAATGCCCTCCATACAAAAAGCCCGTGCTCGTAAGCACGGGCTCCGCTAAGGCCCCTTTAGGAGATTGATGCCTCGTATATGGATCGTATGGAATCGGTCAGCATTTCGTTGAACTGCTCACCCGACTGTTGATCTGACAAGCCTTCGGCCAAGGCGCGCGAGAAGCTGGCGATCAAGCCGTGATTGCGGTTTAACCGCACGTTAGCTTCCTCCCGCTCGTACCCGCCGGACAGTGCTACGACCCGGGCGACGTGCGGCTCGTCCATCAGATCACGGTAGAAGTCGTCCTCGGTTGGGATCGAGAGCTTCAGCATAACGGTCACATCGGGCGCAAGAGCGGACAACTGCTTGAAGATTTCATCCTTCAAGAGCCGTTCCGATTCCTGCTTGTCGAAGCTGTTAATGTTCACTTCAGGCTCAATGATGGGTACAAGTCCTGCGGACCAAATTTGCTTGCCGAGCTCAAACTGCTGCTCGACTACCTTGCGAATCCCTTGAGGATTCGCCTCATGAATGACCGAACGCATCTTTGTTCCGAAGACGTTGCGCTCGACTGCCCTCCGGAGCAAGCCGTCCAGATCAGGAATTGGCTTTAGCAACTGCACACCGCCGTCTGACTCTGTCAGCCCCTTGTCAACCTTCAAAAAAGGCACGATTCCTTTTTTCTCCCACAAATAGTCGGCCGTAAACAACCCATCGATTTTCCTGTCCATGGTGTTCTCAAACAGAATAGCCCCCAAGATGTACTCCGCGTCAAACGCAGGGCTCTTGATGATGCGCGTCCTCATTTCATGCACCAGCGCAAACATCTCCTCGTCACCAGAATAGCGGCTCGGCTCAATGCCGTACTGCTGCAGCGCCTTAGGCGTACTCCCTCCGCTTTGGTCCAGCGCTGCAATGAACCCTTGGCCAGTGCGAATTCGTTCCATCTGCTTTTTGTTCATATACGAAGTTCCTCCCTAAAATACGTTTTTCTTTAATTGTACATCAAATCGGTCAACAATGAAAAAGTGTGAGCCTTCTTCCTGTCCGTTAGGTCAATACGGATCGCTATCGATCAACAATGGAAATGTTAACGACAATTTAATACTCTAAAAGTTGCCCATAACAATATTTTTCGCCATTACTTGGGATACGGTTCCCCGCGCTATCTGTAACGGTAAGTTTTTGAAATAATACAAGGGCACTCATTAGAGTGCCCCGAGCTAAAATCCACTGTTTTCAGCTTTTGTTGACCGATCGCTTCGAGACCGATATCGATACTTTCTCCGTATGCATCTATTTTCATGGCTTACGAACGTAGGAATTACGACGCGATTTTTTATGATGTAATATCGTCGAAATTCTGCAAAAGGCGCAACTCCAGCCCTTTTTCGTTTGTTGTTAGTTCTTGCATGATCGGAATAGTCATATCGGTATTGGGGTTGTATTTCAAGCCCCAGTGCATAATGGCAAAAACGACCGGAAACAGGTCAAGTGCTTTTTGTGTTGGTCGGTACATGGTTTGTGCGCGGTTTGAATCTCCTTCTATCTTGACGAGCAGGCCTGCTTCAACGAGTGATTGGAGCCGTGCGCTCAAAATATTAGTTGAGATGTGCTCGCGTGAAGCAAGAAACTCGCGGTAATACCGCTTGTTATGGATAAGGACGTCACGAAGTATGACTAGGCTCCAGGGATCACCCCATATATCGAGCGCATATACGATAGGACAAACTGTGGAAGATCGCTTTTTCATGAGAATGATTATACAATTCGTGCTTGCATTTTGCAAGTTTGTACTTGCGTTTTGCAAGTACAAGATTTATACTCGGTGTGTAGTCAACAATTAACGAGGGGGGATAACTTGTATGAATCAAAGTTACAGCACTTTTTTTAAGGTAGACCAAAGCCCCGAAGAAGTCTTCGCCGCCATCAATAACGTCCGCGGATGGTGGTCAGAGGAAATTGAGGGCACTACCGACGAACTCGGTGAATTTAAGTACCACCACCAAGATATTCACCGCTGCACCATCCAAATCACCGAGCTTGTTCCAGGTAAAAAGGTTGTTTGGCACATTACAGACAACTATTTTAACTTCGTAAAGGAAAAGAGTGAGTGGAAGGATACCGACATTGTCTTCGAAATCGACAAGAAAGACGGCAAAACAGAAGTTCGATTTACGCACGTAGGCCTCGTTCCCGCGTATGAGTGCTACGCCGTCTGTACAGACTCCTGGGGCATCTACATAAGCGGCAGCCTTCACGACTTGATCACCAAGGGTAAGGGCCAGCCCAACCAAAGTGAGCAAATTGCAAATAAACACGGCATAGTTAACAATTCTTAGAAACCCCATGCCATAGACCGAAGGCTCGGCGCTTAGCAACCAAGGCTATGCCAAGAGATTGCGCTGCCTCTTCTCAAAGCGTCGAGCAACGTATTAGCAGTAGTCAACACAGACTCCTGCGGGTTTCTCCCCAAAAAACTATTTGTGATACGGTTCACCTTCAATTATGCGTCCATTCGCAACTTTGGTTTGCCAGTGGTTAAACTCATCATCTCGGTCAGTAAGTCGTGACTCTATAGCATAATGGATCACAAAATTGAACACATGAGACATGTATGAATTGTTTTTGCTCGGGTGAGGTCGCTTAAACGATCACAGCCGTCCCGCTTACAGCGACCATCAGCATACCCTCTCGAATGACTTCGTAATCAATATCGACTCCGACAATCGCGTTAGCTCCCATCCCCGAGGCTTTCTGGGTCATTTCAGCAAATGCCGCATCTCTCGCTTCCTGAAGTTTGCCTTCGTAAGCGCGCGAGCGCCCCCCTACGAGGTCGGTAATCGACGCCTTAAAGTCTCTGAATACGTTGGCTCCCATAATGACTTCACCGGTGGCAATGCCCAGATACTGCTTGATCGGGGAACCTTCAATAGTTGGTGTAGTGGTTATTATCATAAATTTTCCTCCTCAATTGGCCTAGTACTACTGTCTTTCCACCTCAAAGCCTTCCTTCTCCAGCAATGGAACTACACCCTGGTCGCCCAGCATATGCAGCATTCCAACTACATCCATATACGTTTCTTTTTTATCGCTGTTCAGACAGCCTCTAATCTGCTCGGCCATTCCTAACAAAGCCGCGGCTTCCATCGGATTGCTGCTTGGTGATAAGGGTAACCTGACGTAGAGACTGGTTCCAGACAGCTTGATAGCCTACAGTTTCAGCGACAAAGCGGAGCGGTACTTACGTGACATTCTGGATTAGCTTTGGCGCTGCTTCCAGCTTAACTGCTTTGCCGTTTGCAATAGCATCTATGCTGCCTATTTGAATGGAAAAGGAGAGACCTTCTTTGGCACCGCTGACGGTTTGGATCGCTTCATCCCAATTCACTTTGACATCCAGCTTCTCCAGAATTGGGCGCATCGAGACGAGTGTCACCCCATTTTCTAAAATCGGTTCGGACTTGCTGAATTTACCTGGATAAGCTGCTTGTCCTCCTTTCATATGAAAGCTGCTCATTCCCAATCCTACCAGCCCCAATGAAACAGAACCTAAACGAAAAGATAAACATCAGCTTAACTTTGCTCCTACTGTTTAGGTTCTGTTAAGCTGATTATGCTACTATGTAAATGGGTGAAAACAATGACAAATCTATCTGATATTAAAATCGCAATCGTCGACGACGAGCCTTCGATTGTTACGATGCTGCAAATGGTGTTACGCAGGGAAGGGTTTCATCAGCTGTACGCAGCTTCCACCTGTGCAGAAGCTCTCGATTTAGCGAAGCGCGAAGCCCCCGATATTATCCTGCTCGATATTATGCTCCCCGACGGCAGCGGCCTTGAGCTTTGCTCCAAGCTCCGCGAATACGGGAATCCGCATATTTTGTTTCTGACTGCCAAAGCTTCCGATCTCGATGTCCTGCGAGGTTTCGCCATGGGCGGGGACGATTATATTACGAAGCCCTTCAATCCTCTGGAGGTGGCCGCAAGAATTCAGGCGCGCATACGCCGATTGGAGCCAGAAGCTACGACGTCCAGTCCGGCGAAACGGCCCGAACCGGGGATTTATCGGTTTGGCCGCTTCACCGTCAACGAGGCGGAGGGTGAACTAATCGTGGAAGGACAGCCAGTTCCTTGCCCTGCGCAGGTGTTTCAGCTGCTGTTGCACTTCTGTAAGTTTCCCGGCATCGTATTTTCCAAAACACAGCTCTACGACAAGGTTTGGGGGATCAACGGACAGGGCGATGATTCGACCGTAATGGTACATATCCGGCGCATCCGGGAGCGAATCGAAATCGATCCTGGTAACCCGAAGCTGCTGCTTACCGTACGCGGGCTTGGTTACAAGCTGGTGAAGGAGCCGCAGGAGCGATGAAGATCCAACAGCGCATGGCCTTTCACTTCACATATCAATTGATCTTCTATGCCCTGCTTATTGTGGCTATTACTCTGGTTGCCTGCATCCTGTTCTTCCAGAACATGACGAGCAATGAGATACGCCGGAACTTTCCAGTTGGCGTCCTGCAACAGATCGCTCAAGAAGCTCATTACAAGGACGGGACCATTCAGACCTCACCCGAGTGGGATAAGCTCATCAAGGAGAAAGGCATGTGGCTGCAGGTTGTCAGTGCCGAAGGAGAAGTGATCTACGCCGTCAATACAGCTCCGTATCAGATGCTGCAAACCTCTTACTCCATCGCTCAACTGCTCGATATTCAAGAGACACGGACGCTCGGGTCATATGCCGTACACACTCAGCTGAATTTTTCTTTCCAGGATCCGCTTCTGTATATGCTGGGCTACCCCAGTCCTGACCTTGATCAGCTTGTGGCCTGGTTCGATGCCTATGGGCAGCAGGGAATCGTGCGTAGCGAAGCGGTTCCCCTCTTGGACCAGCGGGTTCGCGAAACTGGCAGCTATCTGCAGGTGATCGATCCCGAGAGCCATATCGTACAAGGCATCGGCGATGGAGCATACGTGAAGAAGGCGTATCGACCGCTGGATATTCTGGCCATCCAGCAATCGCCCAGCAACTATGACACGAATATTGTCGCCCATAGGGACAAGCTGAGCGGAATGACGTGGATCCTCTATACAACCCATGCAGCAGGAGCCCCTCTGAAGCATCCTGTGATGGAAACAGCAACGCGTGGACTCGTCTGGTTTGCAGTTCTGATCCTGCTCTTGGCGCTGCCGATCTCCATCTGGCATGGCTACCGCTACGCTCAGCCGCTGATTCTGTTCGCAGGCTGGTTCGAACGCATGGGCTGTGGACAGTACGATCAGGTACTGACCGCCAAGGACATGCGCAAGGTGTTC
Source organism: Paenibacillus periandrae (assembly GCF_022458865.1). Lineage (GTDB taxonomy): Bacteria > Bacillota > Bacilli > Paenibacillales > NBRC-103111 > Paenibacillus_S > Paenibacillus_S periandrae. The sequence continues at coordinate 251,636 of NZ_JAJNMU010000010.1, forward strand.
CGTCGCAACGGCATGCTGCGCATCCGCTACAGGCTCTACAAGGAGGTAATTGAATCCTTCTATCAAATGACTCATCAATTGGCTCAAATCGAAAAGGAACGCGAGAGACTGGAAAAGGCGCAAGCAGAGTGGATGTCAGGGATTTCCCACGATCTGCGCACACCACTGGCCACAATTCAAGGCTATGGGTATATGCTGGAGAGCTTGCCTGAGCAATGGAGCCAAGAGGAGATGCGCATCATGGGCTCGACGATCCGGGAAAAGGGGGACTATATGCTGGAGCTGATATCCGACTTCTCATTGATTCACCAGCTCAAGCAGGGCGATTCGATCATGGAGCTTCGGGAAATCGACTTGGTAGAGCTGGTGCGCCGCTCTGTACTGAAGTACGTCAACGACGCCACGATGTCTGAGTATCAGTTTCACTACGTTGGGGAGGAGAAGCACCTGCTGGTACAGGCAGATGAAACCTGGCTGCAGCGGCTGATGGACAATCTGCTGTCCAACGCCGTGAAGCATAACCCGCAGGGTGTGATCGTAACCGTCTCTGTTGGCAGGTTGAACAACAAGGCATGCATCCGAGTAATCGATAATGGCAAAGGGATGGATGAGGAAACGTTGCATCATTTGTTCAATCGCTACTACCGGGGAACGAATACTGTAGAATCGACGCATGGCTCCGGGCTCGGGATGAGCATCGCCAAATCCATCGTGGAAGCGCACGGCGGCGAAATCCAGGTACAATCCAAAGTGTGGCAAGGCACGAAAATTGAGATCCTGCTGCCTTGCTGAATAACGGTAGGCTCCGGAATTTGCTCCAGCGGGTAGTGTCGGTTGCTAACCTGCTGGAGCCTTCAATAACCAGATAATACCTTTTTACCCAAATATTTTCTCGCGAAATCAATGAACTTGTATGAACTTATTAATTTGTAGAACATACACGGGCCCGATAATTCAACGTTAAGCCTGATACGTATTATTACAATTAGGACTACCTCAGACTGAGCATAAGTGGATTTCTCGTAACCGGTGTCCTGCCTGGTCCCCAGCCCACCTTTTCCCTATAGCCTCCAATTAAGCCTTCGCCAGCCACCTCTTGCTCGGTGATGAGAGTAACATGATCTGGATCTGGAGCCACATATAGAGCATCCACGGGACAATATAATTCGCACATAAAACAGGTTTGGCAGTCACTCTGCCGGGCAATAACAGGGATACCATCATCTATACGATCGAACACATTGGTCGGACATACCGAAACGCATAAATTGCACTGAATGCATTTGGAATCACTCACGATTTCAATCAAAGTGCAGCCACCTTTCCTACCACTTGCTCTGGCTTCACCCATACCCGATCCAGCCCACCGCTAACCAAGCGATAGTGCTGGTTGGCATCAATATTAGGAAAATCCACTCGTCGGTGCATACCGCGGGTTTCTGTCCTGAATTTCGCCGATTCGTACATCCAGCGAGCTGTAGCCGTCATGGCCAATGCTTCACGTGCCTTATACCCTTGTGCATTCAAAGTAATCGCTTGATCCCTCTGCTGCTTCCATAGCTCGTCGAGCCGCCCCAATGAATCGTTAAGAACCTTGTCCGTCCGGAACAGGTTACGGTCGTAAGGGTGTACTTCCTCTTTGACTGCCTCCACATACTCCTGCACCTTGCCAGGCGATGGGTCGGACTGCTGGCTCGTAAGCGGAGATGTGGACAAACCCAGCAGGCTTCTGTCCTCAGCTTTACCGCTTAAAGCCAATGCAAATTCGGCAGCACCTTGCCCGGCAAAGGAGCCTGAGGACATGGCCCAAGCTGCATTATGGCTGCCCCCACCGGTAAAGCCTCCGCAAATAAATTCACGGGTTGCCGCATCACCGGCCGCATAGAGCCCCGACACCTTTGTAGCACAGGTTTCGTCGATAACATGGATACCCCCGGTTCCCCGAACCGTGCCTTCCAGACGAAGTGTAACCGGAAAGGAATCCCTGAAAGGGTCAATTCCTAGCCGATCAAAGGGAAGGAAAAAGTTCGTCTGGCCCACTCGAAGTATGGGCTTCATTTCCTCCGGCACCTGGTCCAAGCAAGCATATACCTGCCGCCCTTGCAGCAGGTTCCTCGCTATCACAGAACGTCCGCGATGTGAAGCAGCCCCTTCCACGACCGTGCCATCCTCATGATAAAAGCTGGCGTACCTGTAATAGGCCGTTTTCGTTACCGAGGAAAAGGTTGGCGATATGGCATAGGCATTGGAGAACTCCATGCCAGAAAGCTCTGCACCCGCTTCAGCAGCCAATAGATACCCATCCCCTGTCAATACATTACAGCCGAGCGCCTTGCTAAGGAAGGCACAGCCACCCGTCGCGATGACAACTGCACCCGCACGAACGATCCAGGATTCGTTGGTTTGGCTGCGCACACCCCTTGCCCCGGCCACACCATGAGCATCCGCCAGCAGCTCAAGCGCCGGGCTATGGTCTAATACCTTCACCCCAGCCTTTTGTACCAGCTTCCGCATCATTTTCATATATTCCGGTCCTTGCAGCGCCCGGATTTGCACCGCCCCATGCTCATCCGCCGGAAAAGGGTAACCCCATTGTGCTAAATGATTCATTCGCTCGTATGCTTTGTCCAGCACCCTGTTCATCCATCTGTCCTCAGAAAGCTGGCCACCCAGATCATACCTGCCCAGCTTGGCCTCTTGCCGGAGCTTATCGTCAGGCTGGATATACCAGACACCTGTTCCGGATGGAGCGGTCGCACCGCTTGAACCCAAGTAGCCTTTGTCCACAAGCGCCACCTTGGCTCCACCATTGGCGGCAGATATTGCCGACCACGCACCAGCAGGTCCGCCACCAATGACCAATACATCCACATTTAATTCCAAATCCGCTTTCAGTTTTGTTTCGCCCATTCTGAATACCTCCAACCTTAGTAGTGATGAAACGTGCTGCTCAGCAAGTGCTCCTGCACTTTATCGATAAGCGGCTGCTTGTTATATTCGACATATTGCCTTGCATAGGTCCTTATAGGATCTCCAGCATAGTACCTCTCATATAGTTCGTGGCGCGCACCAAGCTGGCTGCCAACCAGCTCCCAAGCCAGCTTCAGCAGCTTTACCCGCTCTTCGGCACCACGGTCTGCACCACGGTAATAAGCCTGAAGCTGCAAACCCAACGGCCCGCGAAATTCAGCAAGCGTCGAAGGAGCCTGAAGCAATCCCGCTCCTGAGAGCTGCTGCAAAATTTCGATCGCTCTTGGATAATAGCGATTCCCGAGATTTTTGGCTGTCGTCATCAGCCCGCTATCCAAAAGCCAAACGCCCGAAGCATCATCCAGCTTGGCTTCATGCTCCGCTGACAACAGTAGAGCTTTGATGGACTCCAGCTGGTACAATAGCTCAGCCAGCTTTTCCTTCACATGGGCGAATTTCTTAATCCCTATCGAATCCGCCAGCTCATTGCCAACAGCCGCGACAAACTCTAGCTTGCTGACCAGCCTGACAATGCTTTCGTGCAAGCCGAGCCCGCTGCCAACCGCTGTGGAGCGAACTTTCCAGAGCAGCTCGGGATCCTCCTTGACCAGCACCCGCTCCCAAGGGATCAGGGCGTCATCGAAGACCAGTACGGCATCCATCTCGTCAAAACGCGAGCTGAGCGGTTGGTTTTCTTCATCCTCTGAGGCAAAGGATTCCCGGCAAATCAGGTGCAACCCCGGTGTATTCACAGCAACCATAAGCAGAAGCGCGTAAGGCTTTTCCTCTGACGTCTTCTTAGCCAAGGGGGATACGATAATTTCATCCATGTAGGGGCTGCCAGTTGCCAGCATTTTAGCTCCACGGACAATGATCCCATCCTCAGTCTCACGTACGATACGCAATGCTGTGTACAAACCTCCAAGCTCAGAGGAAAGCTTGGTCCTGTCAATCTGAGGGTCGTGACCGGCGGAAGTCACCATAAGATCATGATCCCGGACGTACCGGTAATAATTGGCTATTTTAATCGAGTAATAAGGATCCCTGGACTGGAGCAAGTCCCGGCCGACATAGAGGCTCGCCACCTGCCCGCGATAAGTTCCGCCTACCCGGCTCATTACACCAAAGGTCGCGTCCGACCAAATTTTGAATGAACGGCTGCGCCGGAATATATCCTCCTTCTGCTCTGGAATCAGAAAGGCCATGTTGGCCCGGGCTCCTGTTTCTGTCTCATAGACCAATTGCGGGGCAAGCACCGGGTCATCCTGTAAATCAAGAATACCCGCTACAGATTTAATCGTTCCACGAAAATCGGGATGGCTCGCAATATGTTCGACCAGCTTCCCATCCAGCCACACCTTCCTGCCATCATTTAAGCGTTGTATAAATCTCGACCCTGAGCTTGTACCCGTGTTTGATCCTGCTAGCATAGAGTATCCTCTCCCTTTAACCAGAATTCCCTATAGCGGTTGAGCAACGGCTGCAATGGATATTGCTCGAACAGAATTTGCGCCTGCTGAAGCGAGTCGCCGAACGCATATAGCTCATGCAGCCTTCTTCTGAAGGCTTGGGGGCTGCCGAGCTTTTCCCATATTCCGCGCAGCAGCTCGCTGTCATGGGGAGCCTTGATGCCGGCTGCACCCAAAGTGGCTAAGCCGCTTATATGCTGAAGGGTTTCAAAGCCCTTCTGCAGCAGCATGCTCCCGGCCCGTTTGGCAGCCTGAGTCGGCAATGCTGCGGGCAGGAGCACGCCTTCTGGCGACAAATAGGCGCCGAGCTCCGCTGCTTGCAGCAAAGCCCCCATCGTATCGATAGCTTGCACAAGCTCCCCGAGCTCCCCTTGAACATGGAGCTCGTTACCGAGTCCGCTCGCCTCTGCCAGCGCAAACGACATTCCCGCGACAAGCTCTAGCTCCGCCTGTTGCCTCGCTGCCCACTGGTAATCTGCCCATGAGCTATGGGCTGGATCACGAAGCAATCGTTTCACGGTACTGGTATCACGATCGACCAGCACCCGGCTCCAGGGCACAAGCACGGCATTATAGGTTACCGTGACTCCAGAATCGAAGTCTGGATGGAGCCGCACTACCAGATGCTCGCTATCTATCGGCACAACTGCAAGCGTATCTGAGCCTCCCTCCTCGCGGATGAAAACCAACAGCTCATCCACGAACAACGTATCGCTGCCAAATACCTGCGTTCCTCGCAGTACAACGCCCTCCTTCGTGTAAGTTACCACTGGGTATACGGCAGCCGTGCTAGATTGCTGCGGTTGTATAGGCTGCCATGAAAGGGTGACAAGGCTGCTTTGCTCGATGAATGCTTCGATCAGCAAGTTCAACTGTTCCGCTTGGATAATCCCTCTGGGATAAACAGGCTCCAGCGGTCCGGCCTGCTCCAAGGGCAGCCCTGCATCTTTGCGCCTGTGCTCATGCCACGTAACAGCAGACCAGGCAGACAGCAGCGCATGCGCGTAATCCGCCAGCCCCGTGGCAAACACAGATCTGCCGCCTGCCAGGCTGTACAAGCCTGTCCGTTTCATCATCAGCTCATCCAATGACTTAGGGCAAGAATAAGACTGCTTTCTCAGCGGATGCTTCGCATGACCAAACTCTTGCCCCAAGCAAGCTTTTGCCCATTCGTATGGCGCATGCCCGTCCAGCGACGGCTGCAATACCCCATCGATCTGGTATGTGCGTCTATTGGTGCGAATGCCAGCCTTCTCCACATCCACGTCGTTTTTGTGACTTGACTCCTTTGCCTGTTCCATCTCCAGCCACCCTTTCCTACAGCATTAGCCTTTAATGCCTGTCGTTGTAATACCTTCAATGAAATACTTTTGGGCTGTGAAAAACACAACCACACAAGGCAGCAACGTGACGACCGACATCGCCATTACCCGGTTCCAATACACCGCCCCATCCGTATCCAGCGTCATCCTCAAGCCCAACGATACCGGATATTTGGCGACACTATTGATGTAGATCAAAGCATTAAAAAATTCGTTATAGGTCCACAGAAACTGGAAGAGGCCTACCGAAACCAAAGCTGGCAAGCATAAGGGCGCAAGCACCTTGATCAAAATGCTAAATGAGCCACAACCATCCATCACGGCTGCTTCGTCCAAATCCCGGGGAATCCCCCTAAAGAACTGAATTAACAGAAATATAAAAAAGGCATTTACTCCAAGCAAAGCAGGAATATAAAAGGGCAGGTACGTATTCAGCCAGCCAAAATTTTTAAACAGCAAATACCGTGGAATCATAATCACTGCATCCGGAAGCATTAGCGTCGATATCATTAATGCAAAGAACAGCTTTTTCAAAGGAAATTGAAACCTCGCAAAGCCGTATGCGATCAGCATGCTGGACAGAACGGTCAGCACTACGACAGGCAGCACCATGACAAAGGTGTTGCGAAAAAAAACAACATAGCTGTTTTTCCCGATTCCCTTCCAGCCCTTCACATAGGAATCCCATACAAAATCGGTTGGGATCAAGCCAATTGAGGTAAACACCTCGGCATTCGGCTTGAATGAAGCAGCAACCAGCCATAACAGCGGATAAATAAAAGCTATGCCCACTGCCGATAGCAGCATGAACAACAAAATCTTTTGCACCCGGCTCATTTCGCCTCTCCCCCATCCTCATAATGCGTCCAGCGGTCGGAGGTTTTTAGCAGCAGAAAGGTAACTGCCAAAATAATAAGAAACAGGATCCAGGATAGAGCCGAAGCATAGCCCATTTTGAAAAAATTAAACGCCTGCTCGTACAGCATCAGTCCGTACAAAAATGTCGATTTGAGTGGACCTCCCCCTGTTATTACAAAAGCGGCGGTAAACTGCTGGAAGGCGCCAATCGTCTGCATGACCAGATTGAACAGGATGACTGGTGTCAGCAAAGGCAGTGTAATCCGAAAAAATGTTGCCAGCCTCGATGAACCATCAACCCTTGCAGCCTCATAGAGCTCCTTGGGGATTTGCTTTAAGCCTGCCAGAAAAATAACCATCGATGATCCAAATTCCCATACCGGCAGCAGAGTGATCGTAAACAGAGCTAATTTCGGACTGCCGAGCCAATCCATAGGACCAACCCCGGCATGACCCAATATTTCATTAATCAAGCCATCACGCATAAAAAGAAATTTCCATAAAATCGAGACGGCTATGCTCCCGCCAAGCAGCGAGGGCAAATAATAAACCGTGCGGAATATACCAATTCCGCGAAGCGGGATATTCAAAATAACAGCTACCAGCAGCGCTACGGCCAGCTTGGCGGGCACAGCCATAAGTACATAATAGAAGGTTACTTTTAAAGATTGATAAAAATCCGGATCAACAGCCATCATGCTGTAATTTTTCAAGCCAATGAATACGGGCTCACGCACCATATTGTAGTCGGTGAACGAGTAATACAAAGAAGCCAGGAAAGGATAGAGCGTCAGTACGCAGAAGCCTAAGATCCACGGGCTGATATACAGCAAGCCGACATACCATTTACGCATAACCGTTACTTGATATCCTTCAATTTTTCGTTCATTCTGCGGATTAATTCGCTTGCGCCTTGTTCAGGTGTTATTTTGCCGAAGCCTACCTGCTGCAAATAGTCTTCGCTCAGCTTGAACAACTCCTGGTTGCCGCTGATCCCATTCTCCGGGTCACCCGGCTTGGCAAGGGCAAGGCCCACCGCTTTAACTACAGTTGCATCAATGATGTTCTGCTCGGCCAGCTTTTTGGCGTTCTTCTCTACTGGCGGCACGCTGAATACATCGCGTAAACGCTCAGCCGCCTCTGGATCTGTCAGCAGCCAGCTGATGAACTTCGCCGCTTCCTCAGGGTTTTTCGTCGCTTTATTAATGACCAGCGGTGTGGTTGGATTGACCTGCACAGCTGAGGTTTTGGCATTCGCCGCAATCGGGAATGTAGTTACATCCAGCTGCGGAATAAAGGTTTTATGTTTGGATAATGTAGAAGCCAAGACGAACACCATACCCGCGTTCCCCTTTTGCCAGCTCACGTTCTGGGAAATATCCGGGTACAGGCTGCTTTCTGCAAGCGGCTGGAGCACACCATCGTCCAAAAGCTTTTTATAATAAGTAAAGGCTTCTGTCAGGATAGCCTGGTCAAAACCAAGCGTCTTATCGTCCTTAATCCATTGCTGGTTCGTTTGTTGTTTGACATAAGGATGAAGGAAGTTACGGACGTCAAGCTGTGCGAGCAGATAAGCCTTAGGGTCCTGCTGATGCACCTTTTTCCCAAGTTCATGAATCTTGATCCAATCCCAGCTTGTGTCGGCGGGAATGCTAAATTTCTTGTAAAACTCCAGGTTATAGGCGATAACCATCCCGTTAACACCCATCGGCAACCCGATTAGCTCACCTCCAAATACCGTGTATTTGTTTACAAAATCCTGGTTAAAGGCTTCCAGATTCAGGTTCTTTTTCTGTGTGTTTAAATCCAGCACCAGCTTACCCTTCACTGCGATATCATCAATCCAAGTGATGCCAAGATGAGTAATGTCCGGTGCCGTGCCCCCCGCGAATTGCGTAACCAATTTTTGATAATAACCATCAAATCCGCCATATTCAGGCTCGATCGTAATATTCGGATATTTCTTCATATACAAATCTACCGCTTCTAGCACGGCTTTATGCCTATCCTCCGTTCCAAACCAGGCAAACCGCAAGGTCACCTTTTTGGCTGGCTCCTGGGGTTGGTCCTTTTGCGGCTGCACGCTTTGTCCCCCTGCAGCTGGTGTGCTGCTGCCATTATTACAGCCAACTGCAACTACCATCATTAACGTTAATAGTATTCCAATAAATTTAGTCGGTTTTCTCACAATATGTTTCTCCTCCTTTATGCTCTCTGCATATTTACTATAAAGGGTTTGAAGTAAAAAAAATACAACTCCAATCTTAGATTTGGTATCCTGTATGACTTTTTTTAAGAAAAAAAGTATCATTTCCCCTACAAGCATTGGTTGAAGCGTATATTTGTCAATCAAGGAACCTATACAAGAACCGAAAAATCCAGTATCCTTTTAACATATCCGATAGGATTACTTTATTTTATAATGAAAGTCCCAGACGGAGGTTGAAATTCGCGTGTATAAACTTGTGCTTGTTGATGATGAAGCGGAAATACGTAATGGACTCGCCCAATACTTTCCTTGGCAGCAAATTGGTTTCCATGTAGTAGAAACATTCGATAATGGATTGGACGCTTTTACATATATGGAGTCACATCCCGTCGATGTTCTGCTATGCGACATCTCGATGCCGCTTATGAGTGGACTGGAACTTATACAGAAGCTGCACGAACGGAGAATCAAAACCAAGATCCTGCTGCTGAGCGCGTTTAAAAACTTTGAGTATGCGCAGCAAGCACTAACCTACGATGTTAAGGGATATATTCTAAAGCCTACGCACTTCAATGAAATTCATGAGATATTTTCCAAGCTTAAGGCTGAACTGGACAACGATAGTGAGCATCATCCCGATTTACAGGAGCAGCGTGCTCAGGAGGGTAACGAGGGGTCGTTCCAAGATAAAGTGATCGGTTCCATTAAAAGCTACGTTGAGCATAATTATTCCAAAGCTACTCTTGAAGACGCGTCTCGTCTGATCCGCATGAATCCTGATTACGTCAGCAAGTACTTTAAACAGAAGACAGGGCAAAACTTCTCGGACTATATCGTGGAAATCCGGATGGGCAAAGCTATCGAGCTGCTTCAAGATATTAACTACAAAACCTATGAAATCAGTGAACTGGTTGGCTACAGCTATCCAAAAAACTTTACAAGAACTTTCAAAAAATTTTATGGCATCAGTCCCCGCGAATTTCGTAACAGCGGCGAGCTTGCGGGCGACAAACAACCAAATGAAAAATCTATTGGAAAACCAAGTGAAAACGAATGAGCACACGATTTTTTTTCAAAAACCTGCTGCTATTTCTGGCTCCCCTATTATTTCCTGTTGTTATCCTCGGCAGCCTATCCATCTATATTACCCAGCAATACATTCAAGGGGAAATCAATAAGAACAACCTCGTTTTGTTCAACCAATTGGATCGGAATATGGAGCAGATTTTCAATGAAATGGAATCGCTGAGTGTTAGTCTTGGCAATCTTGATGTTTTGTTCAGGATGGAGGATATCCTCCAGACCCAAACCTTAACGTTAGAGGATATTCGGCTCATGAAGGTTATTCAGAACTATTTGAGGGCTCCAGCCAGTGTCAAGCCTTATATTGAATCTATCTATGTATACGTAAATAATAACTATAATCAATTTCTCGCCAACGGTGCCGGATTGATCAGCCTTGATGATTTCCACGACACCTCCTGGATAAACAGCTATAACCAAAACCGCAATCTCACGGGAATCTGGACGGAATCGCGGCAAATTCAACGGTTTTCCTTCGAAAAGCCAATTTCTGTTACCACGATGTATAAAAATATGTTTTCGGCTGTCCAAACCCGTCCACGGGGCGTTATTGCCATTAATATTTATACCGATTATATCGAAAAACTGCTGGATCAAATGGCCACATACCCCAACCAGCATATTATTGTCACCGATATAGAGGGACATATCATATTCCGTAATCATCCCGGATCTGAAACCTATGAATTTAATAGTGAGCTAATCCCTAAGAATAGCGGACCCTTCATTTGGGAGTCCGGCGGCAGCACCTACTTCGTTTCGGAGCAGCTCTCATCGGTCTCAGGGTGGCGTTACCTATCCGTAACACCGCAGTCATCTTTAAATCAGATTCCTTTTAAACTGAGCACCTTTACTGCTTTTATCGTCCTGTTATCCTTGGGCCTCGGCCTGGCGCTTGCCTACTTGCTTACCAGACACAGCACCAACCAAATACGAAGAATGATGACCTTACTGCAGCAAGCAGAAAAGGGTGTTCCCTTGCATGAGGTCACGGCCCCGGCAATTAAGGACGAATATGGCATTATTACGGAAAAAATCATTAAAAATTTCCTAGAACAGCATTATTTGCAGGTTCAGCTTTCCGAGAAAAAGTATAAGCTGCAAGCTGCGGAATTACTAGCCTTGCAGCTGCAAATCAACCCGCACTTTTTGTTCAACACGCTTCAAACTATTTATTGGAAAGTACTTGCATTGACTGGTCAGCCCAATGAAGCCAACCAAATGCTGGAGAATTTATCCGGTTTATTAAAATATTCGCTGGAAACTCCCCATGAAATTGTTTCGATAGATAAAGAAATCCAGAATATGCAGCATTATATCGATATCCAGCAGGTCCGGTATAAAAATAAATTGGAGATTTACTGGCAGTATGAGCATGAAGAGCTCGAAAGCGTTGGCATCGTCAAGCTGCTGCTACAACCCTTGGTGGAGAATTCCATTCAGCACGGATTGCTTGTGCACCGCCCCTTGATACAGATCAAGATCAAAATTTCCCGGCTGCCCTCACACCTCCATATTGCGATCATTGATAATGGAGCAGGTATAAGCAAATCACGATTAGAGGAAATTCGGCTATTAATCAACGAGGATGACCATGTGTACAGCCATATTGGGCTTGCCAATACGAATAAACGAATCCGGCTAGTTTACGGTAAAGAAAGCGGGTTGACGATTCGCAGCAAGCTTGCTTGGGGAACGTCTGTATCCATGGATATTCCAATTAAGGGCCCGGAAGACAAAGATTAGATCGGCCATATAAATAGAGAGGCGACATTTCGTTCAGAATCGAACAAAATGTCGCTTTTTAAAATGCAACAGTTAAATGGACCAAAGTCATTCCAGCCTCGGCTGTAACCACCTGCAAACGGTCAATGGCATTCAAATCGATGGGCTTAAATACTCTTATTAAGTGTCTGCTTTCTTGCCATAGGTCCAGTCGAAGAGTAGCATAAAAAAGAACCTCCTCAAAAGGAAGTCCCCACACTGTTATTAAATTATATCCTCCCGATATATCCTTGCCACGCACTCCACACGTGTAGAATTTAGGCTGGCTGCATCATCCCTTGAGCGGGCTGATCTCTTGATACTCATAATATTGCGACTGAACTGGCGCATGTATTTGTGCTTCCACTGGCACTGGCGGCTGCTGATACGGCTCATCCACATACATGATTCTGCGCTGAATTTGCATGAGCCCATTCACAACGCGAAGCGCGATCCAAAAAAGTACAAGGCCAACGCCTACGTACAGCATATATTGCTGATTATAGGTCCAATCTATATGAAAATAACTAAACAAGCTATTCTCTAAAATATCAAGCTGGATTTCATTCATCAAAATGATATGTACGACTGGAAGAGCAATAAATCCTAGTCCTAATGAAATCACCGTTACCATAATAACAAAAAATACAATGCCTGTTACAAATTTTAGTAATACGAGCAGCAGATTTCGAATAAATAGCCCACTGTCAAATCCTCTCATCATTCGCATCAACCAGTTCTGCCCAGCTTCAGACTGTTGATTGTTGGTATACGAAACAAGAGGAGTCGGTAAACCTAAAATTTGTCTAATCATGCTTTGTTCAAAATTCACAATCCCATTCAACAGCTTAGCTACTCCAAAAAACAGCGGTATTCCGATAAAAATTGGAGTTAAACCGATTGATAGTGCAAGTCCCGTTATCGCTACTGTAAAATAGATAATCCCTAACGGGAGAGATAGCAATAAATAGAGGATCGTCGCATAGGTCTTTGGATTAAAAAGCACCCAATTTACTTTACCTGTCGACGTTTTTGCAGTCGCTTCTATGGCCTTCATATTCAAACACTTCCTTTGGCTTCATATGTCACGCTCTAAGTTATAAATCCATTATATCCGTCTTATTTGCCTGACATAACCGTCTTAGGGAGGGTCTGAACCTAGGCTTTAGACTAGGACTGCTCCTGTTCAGATAAACTTATTGAAGCAAAGACGCTTTATAGTCCTTTAGACTTCATTATACCAACGATAACAAAATGAAGTGATCAGTAAGCTTATGCATAGCACTTTATTCCTATATTTGGTATAGTTGGATTTGACAGATTTCGAGCAAATCCTCTAGCCGATGGAGAGATGATCTGAGGTTGTTAAACAATGTGGGCATTTATTAGTGTAATGTGTTTTCTGGGATCACTTGCTTGTTTACTCGGGGCGGTAATAGCGCTGTTTCAAAAGAAGGGACTACATACTAAATATTTCATACTATCAGGAGCGTTATTTGTGTTTTTTATTATTGCCATAAGTGCAACTGTAGCTTCATTTGAAGCCCCGGCTACTGCCAATAGAACGAATGTTGCTGCAACCACCGCATCCAACCAACTGAACACTCCCGTTAAAGAGGCTCCCAAAACAGTGCCGTATACCATTTTTGAAGATAATAAAAATGAGAAGGTGCCCAGCAGAAAAGTTAGGGTTATGACAGACGCCACTACCGAAGCTGAATTCAGGCAAATAGTAGAAAGTATACGTAAGGATTCCATGGGCTTCGAATATGTCTGGCTCTATTTTCATGATCCCAAACCAAGTAAATATGGTAGTTCTGGAGATTTCGTGGGAGCTGTTCGCTTTCCGCTCACTCGTCGAGGTGTAGCTTTATCCGGTGCCAAAACTATCGATGAATTATATCTTTCAATTGGTAATCGATCTGCTCAGACCCTTAAATCCGAAGTCGCCATTGATGTAAAACCCTATGAAGAGGCGGTTACCAAGCGTGAACAATCAAAACGGGTTGGCTCTATTAGTCCGAGCTTGGAGCAATTTAAACAGGCCTTTAATGCATCTGCCAAACAATTAGGGATTTCCCATCAAATTAACAAGATCAATTTTATTGATTCAAAGCAAGTTAGTTTTGATGTAAAATTTACTGATCTTCTCACCTTAAGCGGAGACCTCAATGCCAAAGACGGAAGCCTGCGATCAGCCTTCATAGCCGGGGGAACGGATGGAACCGAAAAAACTGCAACCAATTTGCTGCAATCGTATGTTGCCTTGATCGCGGCTACGAATCCCGGCTTGTCACGGAAGGAATGTGAGGAAGTCCTCATGGATTTGGGTTTCATAGAAGGCAATGACACGCTTAATTTGAAAGCATCTGTAATTAAGAATGGGGTGAAATACTCCATTAAATCCAGCGAAAAAGCTGGCTTTTGGTTTTTTGTAGAAGACCCTAATCGTGAGTTTTGATTGCAAGGATACATCAAGCCCGCATACCAGTTATCTGATAGCGGGCTTGACATTTGCAGGTCTATTCGGCGTTATTTTCTTATTGTCTATGAACAATGTTGTCTTTGGCTTCCCCGGAGCAGGAGGCGGCATAGCGGGCAATAAGCTTAGAGGCGGCTTTTTGAAAATAGTATTTCTAGAAAAACCACGGGCAGGCACTGAGCATATTAACCAATTGGTTAAAGAATGTTTTGAAAGTGCCCATTTTAAAATTAGTTGGGTAAAGGATATGCAAAACTGGCTATGGAATCACTTTGCTATGAATGCAGCTATGGAGACCGAGGTGTTGAAACGGGGAAGTTTTCCAGCGCTCATGAACCATAAGGACTCCTTTTCCAATGTTGGGTTGAGTATGAGGGAAATGATCCCTGTACTTAAAGCAAGAGGTGCAAAGCTTGATGCCATTTCTCTCTTGTTGACTAAAATTCCACCTGCCCTTCTCGGCACACTTTTTACCAAGGTTATTTTTGCAAAAGGCAGCTTGCCGCGACTTTTCGTGGAATACAACAATAGTAAGGCAGGTTTTGCGGTACTTGAAGTTGTGAGAGAAGCCAAAAAGGTAGGCATACCTATACCGCGTCTTACGACGGCATTTGAAAATACGGAACATCATAAAGCTATTGAAAATCCCTTATTGCCTTAACTTTACCTACAATGCGAATAGGAGCCGTGCTTCGTGTAGATCGAAGTGCGGCTCCTTTCATACAAATCATTTGGAAGCAGCTGGGATGGCAATTTTAATCCCAACGGTTGCTGCCATTTGGGCTATAGCCTTCGGATCAGAATTTTTAACGTTCACGTCGACACGAGGGGTGTATGAAGCCTCCAACTGCTCAGCTTCTTCATTGGTCAGCTTAATCGAAAGGGCTGCAAGCGCATCGTCGATATGGCTGGTTTTGAGCGCTCCAATGATAGGCGCGGCAACAACTGGATTGCGATACAGCCAAGCAAGTGAAATCTGTGCACGGCTTACCCCACGTTCCTCTGCGACTTTTCCAATCGCCTCAACGATCTTCTGATCGGCTGCCGCAGTTGCCTCAAAATACTTATCGGCACCAGCTTCGGAATCGGAGCGAGCCGTGGTCTCACCCCATGCACGAGCCAGACGGCCGCGGAAAAGCGGGCTGTAGATGATGGTCTGAACACCCTCGTCAGCACAAAGAGGAATGTTCAGAGGAGGAATTGCAGACCTTGTTGATTGATCTAGATAAGGTAGCATGAATCAACTCCTGATCCGCTATTTCCCATGAACAGCCTGTTTCTTTATTCAAAAACCACATATTCATCAGCCTCCTAAAATTAAAATAGGGGCATCCCTATAGACACCCCAACCGTGTTTCTTCTATATAGAATGTGTTCTCGTTTAAGATTTATTTGCTGTAAGCACAGCTAATGCTTCTGGCTTGATACATTTTGCACCATAGACCTGCAAACCTTTAATCGCATCAGAAAATTGCTTCTCTGGACGGTAAGCTTCAACCGAATCCACTTGACCAGCAAAGGAGATGGCACTTTTATGTCCGGCGATAATTTTATACTTGGCTCCTGTCGTATTCGGTACGTTATTCGACTTGTAAACTGACATATTATCGATGTTGCCGACAAATCCAGTCCTCATGACATTGGCATCCTTCGTGTAACGTGGATCTTTCACCAAGAGTCCGTAGAAGAAAGCTGGGACAACAACAAAACGATCCCCTTCAGGCACATCATTTTCATCTAAAATGACTCCCAAATCCACAAGGTAATCATAGGCTGTTGCTGAAGTCGGAATAATACGTGTTGTATCATTTCCAATGACATTCCCTGCCTTTACTTCTGTATAAAATCCTGCGATATACTGATCCACCACATTAGCCAAACCATAGGATGCTTCTACGATACCTCCACTCAACAAATCTACATTGGCTTGAACCGCATCCACATCATCAACAGTAAAGCTATAAAACTTAGCTTGGTCGATGGTCAGCGTTTTTTGTGCAGAGTCCAGCTCTTGTGGATTCCCGATTCCCGTTGATTTATCATACGTACCAATGGTTACTGCGCCAATAGAGTTAATTTTAACCATTGAGCCTTGTCCTTTAATTTCACCTTCGTAATCAGTATTTACAATATTTCCATAGACCATATTCTTCTTAAAACTCTCATTTAAACGTGCGCTCCATATTGTCGGAACTACTCGGCCATCAAGGATGGCGGAACCTATATTTCCTTAGTGGCATTCGCGATTATATCCGAAGGTCCGCGACATTGACGTCCCGATTTTGAATCTATTTTTCGCCATATGTGATTGTCATCGTGCTAGACAAGGCGCGTATCCACCATGCTCATGCTATTCAGCCCTTACTTCGAGAACAAGTGAGACTCCGTTTGGTTTATTTGCCCAAATACAGCCCTGAGCTTAATCCTGTCGAAGGTTTATGGAAATGGTTAAAGCAAAATGTAGTGAATAATGTCTTTTTCCATAAGTTTTACATCATTCGCTCTCATGTCTCTATTTTCAATAGCGTATCAACTAAACTCCTCTAGAGACCATTGACCGATTACTTATTAGGGTATGAATTTTTAGAAGGATCGGTAAAGAGCACCAGCCAAATGCGTTAAGGCCTGACCCCAGCTTAGATGACACAAACCACAATGGCTGAATTCCTCTACTTGCGCTTTTGCATACTTTAATATTGTCCTTTAATTACAAAAAACGAGCCCCGAATTGTTCCAGCTAGTCTGGACTTCTGCCTGGCAAACTTAAACTTCTTCACTTCTAACTCCTTTGGTACCTCCATCCCCTCAGAAAGCTTAAAACCAACGGCCCGCTTCTTAGGGTCATCAACCGTATACATGACATTAATCTCAAGACCATCCTCATAAAAGACGTAGGTAAATTGGATATTTTCTACTTGAAAACGCGACGTTTCTAAAGGTTTGGCCGCAAACGCAATATCACGTTCTTTCAAAATGCGGTTCACATAATCAAGGTTCTCCTGACTTTCGATAGCGGGTACAACCGTAAATTCATGTTTGTATTTGTTCATAAAGTAACGGGCTTCATTAGCACGTAAACCAGCAAGTGCTTCTGCTACAGGTGAAGACTCTACACCAACGGTAGATACATTTTTGAAATCAACGATATACGACATTTCCGTCCCTCCAATGCTCTCGTTTATTTCCTAACAACAGGAACCCACATTTCCCCATATACGAATCCGTCACGTTGCCCCATCTCAACCGTTGCATTGGGTCCGCCAACATAGGCAAAAGTCCGGGCTTCTGGCAAAACTTGACCGAAGGCAATGCCAGTAAGCATATTGCTCATCTCTTCGGCCGTATTCCCTTCGCCTTTAATGACGAGGTATTGCCCCTTCGGGAATTCAATAACTCTGTGTTCTTCCGGTACCGATGCTTCTGTCATGACACCAGCATAATACATCCTTTTGTGATTTACAGCTTCGTTCACGGCAAAAATGTAGTCATTCGTGGCAACGGCCTTTAAAGCATCAAGCCTTCCATCCTGCTCTACTGCCCGCCAAAAGTTTTCCTTCTCCTTATTCATGCCGGCATAATCTGTGTAATCGCTCTTTAGCTCCGTGCCAATACCTAGAACGATAAAGCTGTCTTTTTCCTCAAGGGTATACACTGCCATGATCAACACTCCTTTTATGAATTGATCAAATGATTTGTTTTCTCACTTGATACGTTTATAATAAGTATAAATAATGTCAAAATATGATACTGTTTAGAGGGCCCAATGAAAAAAATTGAACGAATTAACACCATCATGCGGTACATCAACAACCGCGCCCACTTTACCATTTCTGAAATCATGCGAGAATTCAACATCTCTCGTTCTACGGCGATTAGAGATGTCAGAGAAATTGAGGCGATGGGAATGCCTCTTGTCGCCGAAGTCGGGAGGGACGGGGGTTATTTTGTCATGAAAAACTCTGTCCTACCCACTGTCCGCTTTACTGATAATGAGATTAAAGCTCTTTTTATTGCCTTTATGGCCACAAGAAATCAACAACTCCCCTATCTCAAGAGTCGCCAATCTTTAGCGGAAAAATTACTCGGCCTCATCTCGGAAAACCAGCAGGATGATCTTGTTCTGTTAAATCAAATTTTGCTGTTCGAAGGAACCAACCCCCACAATCCCGACCTGCTTGATCTGTCAGATCTGCCCCATCCTATGTTAGAACAACTCATCCAAATCCTTCTTATGGACAGCTATTTAGTGGTTTCCGTCGAAGAAGGAAGGGAAATAAAGTCTTATCCCATTTATCTAATACATCTATATCGTGAAAAAAACTCATGGCAAATTGAAGGCTTTGACTTAGAAGAGGAAAAGAGGCTGATAATTCCCGTCGACAATCTCACCGATGTGAAACCATACCCTGAGAAAAAAAGAATAAGCAAGAAGAAGATTGTCGAACAACTAAGCAAGCAGGAAGAAGCCATCAACCTAGTCCTCGAACTCGGTCCAAAGGCGATTGCCCAGTTCAAAAAATACTATCCATTAAATATTTCCATTTCATATACGAATCCTTTTCAATCTACAGCTGTTCTAAAAACATTCATCAATGTTCATCATGCGGAGGAATTGGCTGAAATAACAAATTGGCTGCTTTTCCTTGGTGGAGACATCAAGGTTAAGGAGATGCCGAAAGAGGTTTTGGAGAGTTTGCAGAAGAGGTTGGACGTTTTAGGGAACAGTTGAAAGCCAGAATAAAACCTCTTATACTGCTGTCGGAAACAGGGGTTGAGTGCAAGCGACTATTCGCGCCTAGCCAGACTAGAGCGCTAACCTCTTCCGAGGCAGACACCCACTTCAGCTTCCTCAGCACACTTGCAGAGCTCGATACCTCGAGATCAAGCGGTGCAAACTCAGGAACTTCTGGGATGGCAAATATAGAAACATAGCTTCTGTTAGCGGGAATAGAAATTAATCTAATCCTCATCGTCTGTATTTATCTCTAATCGATAATCTCTGTATGAATATGGGTTTTGGTGTAAAAAAAAGGAGCTGCTGCGGCAGCTTCTTCAAAAAATGATCTCCTTCGAATCATCGACCGATGACAAGAACCTTATTACATAACGCAAACCAATAATTGCGCGGGTTTGCGTCGATAAAATATTCAAACCTTTTTTCCATTTTTTCAACCCACTGGACGGTTACAACAAACCAGAGTTACGATCGATTGGCAGCGTAGCGGCTGTGTGGTCGTAGATACGTCCAAAGACGGTGATGAAGCGGTGCAACGCGTCTTGGATATTAATCCCGATATTGTCATTACCGATATCCGCATGCTGAATATGGACGGTTTATCCATGATTGAACAACTTAAGTCCGTTCAGCCGAAAATTAAATTCGTTGTTCTAAGCGGTTATTCTGACTTTGACCTGGCGAAAAGGGCTATTCCCTTAGGCATTCATGCTTATCTTCTCAAGCCCGTTGAAGAGGAGGAGCTAGAGGATGCACTTCTCCGTTGCATTCAAAGCATTGAACAGAATTTCGATCGGAAAATCATATTCGGATTTAGCCTCTCTCAGCAAATCATTTGAAGAAGCCCAGTCTGTTAGCGGCTATTGGTCACATAGAGCACCAAATGCCATCATTTTTTTCAACGAGGCCACCACGGAAGAAATCACTCCTTTTCCACATGATTTATTGCAGGAACTGCAACATGCCATTAATCATTTGGATAAAGATGCAATCCATAGTAATATTGATGAACTAATTGGCCATTGGGAGAGGAAATCCCCAAGCTTGTCTACGCATACTGTTAAAGCACAGATGGTTTCACTCTTACTGAGTTCTTTGCAAACGCTGACTTCTGATGAAAAGCAAAAGGAAGAGTGGATTAGTCAAGAAATCGTCCACTTTAGCGAATCAAATGCTTATCGGTCTATCGAGGAATGCAAGTCGTGGTTAAGCACTATGATTGAGAAAATCATAGACGTGAAACTTCGCACCCTATCCTCTCTGAGAAAATATGTTATTGAAGAAGTTAAAGCTTACATTCATCAAAATTTCCAATCTAAAATTACACTTGCTTCCCTCTCCGAGCATCGGGAACATGCTTGAGCAGCACGGCCCGCGCCTCGGGATTCGCCCAGATCACGTCGATTTTCGTTTGCTCCGTAAAAGACATTGCCAATCTCCCCCTTCATGGTAATGTAAACATTCCTAAACAATGAATAAACTGAATTCAAATGGTTAGTCGTTTTTCAGCTGACTGAGCCTTATATTCTACGATCACATCGTATCAGCCGTCCTCAGGAGTGTTATCGCCTAGAGTTTGATTCCCTACCTTGGAACGCACTTGGAGCGTCCAAGTAAAGCCGTTCCGCAATTTGGCCAAACCGGGATGTGCGCAAACAGGCAACAGGTGCAGCAGCCCGACTGGAACAGCAGGGCCCTGCACCTGTTCATCTCTACATCTATGCTTTAGTTGGACGGGGCTGCAAACCTGACGGGTTTGTA
Organism: Paenibacillus periandrae; assembly: GCF_022458865.1. Classification (GTDB taxonomy): domain Bacteria; phylum Bacillota; class Bacilli; order Paenibacillales; family NBRC-103111; genus Paenibacillus_S; species Paenibacillus_S periandrae. The sequence goes on from NZ_JAJNMU010000010.1 coordinate 272,289, forward strand.
CAGAGCCGGATTTTTGGTCGAGCCGATTCCGCCCCCCACTCAAACCAGCCTGCGTCTCCCCCATCGGCATCGTTGACCAGCAGGGAGAAACTATATGATTTCGCTGACATCAGCCTTATCGTTAAAGAGATAGCACCCGATGAATCTTACTTAAGCTGGTCCAGTGTTACCGTCATTGGCTCCTGCTACTGCCCCCTTCCAATGTACCTGTTGTTCCCGCCCCTTTACGACGGTCCTCTGTCCCAGCCTCCTCGGTCAGGATGTACTCGACAAATTTCCAATTCGCATATTTGCTTGGATTTTTGGACGATGCTGTGCCTGGTGTGAATTCATAGTAATGGTCCCGGTCCAAAGTATCCGCGTCATTGATTGCAATGTTCATACCGAAGATGCCAGACACTGCGGTCGTCAGTGGCGTAAGCTCGCTCAGAGGCACGCGAATGATGTAAGATGTCAGCTTCGCTTCGTCATCCCGGTTTACACGCAGCCAGGAAGAAGGCTTGTCGCCAATGCTTTTTCCGCTGGCCACATGCCAGGCATAGACATCCTCGCCGCGCCCGTCGAAAGCAAAACCATACTCATAATCATCAGAATTATAGCTGGTTGACTTGTCATTCAATGTGTCTATGGTAATTTGCAAACTATCCCCTTCCCACATGCTGGCCCCGTACCGCGAATTCAGATGTACATCATCATATACCTGCACAAGTGTATAGAGGTAGTCTTCATCCCATTGCCAGTAGGCTTTGGTAGCAGAATTGCTCGCCTTCCAGGCCTCCAAGGACCTCGGATCGGCGGGAGGGTTGACGTAGATAGGAAATGCGGTTTTCCATAAAGATAAATCACCTGAAAAATAGGTTGAATTGTCCATCCCGCCTTGAGCCTTATTCACGACCGTGAAGCTCAAAGGAAGTTTTTTGATCGTCAGTGTATTTCCGGCGGCATCCTTGACCGTGACATCAAACACATATTCATGAAACGGCTTTTCCCTTACCTGAGACACAGGGAATAAAAGCTCCTTCTCTTCACTCGCTTGCAGCACAAAGACTTGACTAGCGGGAAGTTGCCAGCCTTCAGGAGCAGTGACTTCAACGGTACCGTTCAACGATTGGGTAAACACATTTTTCAGTTTAATGCCAATGTGCTGCATATCCGAAACAGCCTCCATCGTAGAAGACAGAGAAACCTGTACCTTGGTTTTGTTATCGACTGAAAGCGTCGTAGACTGGACAGTTTGACCCTGCTCCACCAGTGCCACTACAATCGCATTAGCCCCTGCAAATCCAGGATCTGACGAACGAATCGTCAGAGACTTGCTTAAGCTTTGGCCTGCACCCAGCGTGATTTCGCTTTCCTCAAGCACGGCTTGGGTGACTGCGTTCAAAATGCGTAATTTTCCTGTAAATGGAATCGGCCTGGTATTCGTCACCACAACTTGTAACGGGCTCTCGCCTCCTTCAAAGATAGAAATTCGGGAAGGATAGGTGTTCACAAGCAAATTCGTCGCTTCCACGGTTTCGAACCCGGCAAGCTTCGCAGACCAGCCTGCCAGCTTTAGAGCGGTTCTGTCCCAGGCCAGTGCCTGAGCGCTGCGACCTGCCTGCGCATTTTCTTGAGCACGCTTGTTCCAATTCCTCGCGTGTCGGAGCACCTCCTCGGCGAATGGCAAGCTTCCGCCATTTGCCGCTTGCAGCTTCGCTTCAATCTGCGTGGACGTACTCGCGATCGCTGTTCCTGAAGTGAGCGCCGGGGTTCCGGCGGGGGTGGCTCCTGCGATCAAGCTTTCCCATATAAGACCGATCTTGTGGTACTGATGCAGCATAGACATCGCTTCCGGAAGATCCAGAGTATGGTCCTCGACATATGCGATAATTGCTTCTCCCTGTAAATAATGACTATCCATCCAGCTTGTCAAATTCGCATAGGAAGGAGCTGCCGGATTGGTATGAGCCGCCTGCCGCAAGGCGTTAATGGCCGTTATAATGCCCTGTGACTGTGTGAATTGGCTCCCCCATTGGTTCAGCCAAGTGCCATAGAGCTTCTCCGCATTGGCAAACAGTCTGGCATTGAGCCATGCCGACGACAGGCCAGAGATATAGACCGGATCTGTCCCCAGCGATAACGGACTGCTCACGGCTACAGGATTGCCAAGCAGATCCGTTACGGAGACCGAGCTTTCTTCCAAACCCAGATCCAGCGTTCTCGTGCCTGACGTAGACCAAGCAGCGACAACAGGCGCTCCGTTCTTCCTCCACATATAGGCTTTCAGACCGGCGCCGATGTCCGTTTCACCCACGAATTGGGCGTTGCCTAGAACGCCGTTCAGATGCCTCACCGCAATCAGGGAAGGCTTCGCCGAGAAATCCAGATGGCGGATGACACCATAGTTATGCTCCAGATTATAAGGATCCACACCGTCATCCCTCATGTCATAAAGGCTGCTGACCTTCAACCCTGCAGAGGCGCTGATCATAAAATGCTTGACCAGATAAGCAGCCTGAACGCTCTCCGGAACCCCATTGGAGTCAACGGAAGTGGGCCAGCCGACTTCAGTGACGTACAGGTCTTTCCAATCCCCGTAAGGCGTGAGCTTGGACGTATAACTATTCAGCTTGGACATGTACGACGTATCTGGATTAAAGGGGAATATATACGGATGAAAGGACATCGCGTCGATATAAGGATACACGCCATGCTCGAACATCTCCGTCAAATATTGGTACCCGTTCTGATTCGCTACAGCACCGGCAATAATGGTGGCATCAGGCATCACCTTACGAATAGCCAGAGATGTAGCCTTGACCAGATTCGCATAGACCCCCGCATCAGGAGTCGTCTTCCAGAATCCACCATGGTTAGGTTCGTTCCATATTTCGAAGGTATCCACCTTGCCTTTGTAATGCTCCACCGTCTTCGTCACGTAATTGAGATACGCCTCTAATTCCTCCGGGGTGGAGTACCCGTATTTTTCCGCTCCGACTACGCCGCTCTTCCCGTTATAAAGCGGATGGTTGTAACCCAGCACGGCGATGATTTTAATGCCTTTGGATACCAGATCATCCACCCACAAGTCGTGTCTGGAGAAATCGAATACCCCGCCTGCCTTCTCAATCTTGTGCCACTGAATTTCGTCACGAACAACCTTTACGCCTGCTTTGACCAATATATCGGTATCGATCGGACCGGATCGGCCTTCCAGCGCGTAATGTGTGGCCATCGAGAACATCGTGTGCTGATCGTCATACTGGCTCTGATAATTGGGCATCACCGAGAATGGCAGCGATTCACTGGACACAACCCGCGAGCCTTGCTTCACATTCACTTGCAAGCTGTACACGCCGTTGGGCAATCCGAGTAAATCAAGCTGCTCGGTAGGGGTTGCACCCGGATGAACTGTGACCGTTGTCGAGCCCGTCAACGAGGCCGTGCCGGTTGCTGTATATTCGATCAAGTACGTTTTCGGCTCTTGGACCCGTAGATCGAAGTAAACGTTGAACAAGACGCTCTGCGGTTCAAAGATGCCGCCAGGACGGTCATGCGATACCTTAATGGTCCCCTCCAGCTCAATCTGGTTCCATTCCGCTTCCGTGTAGAGGGGATTGCTTCCTCCTGTCATTTGCTCTTTGGTGTAGTTGTTCAGGAGCGCTTGCTTGACATGGCTTCCCATACTTTTCACATCCAGCTTGACACTGGAAAAGAAATCCTGATGCAGGTAAAAAGCAGGCCTGACAAACGCACCGGTAAAGGAAGCTTCACTCGCAGCAGTTTGCCCCGTCAGCGCCGATACCTGCACGGCCTGCACAAGGGTAGGAGTGTCCGCGTTTATTCCTCTGGCCGTTCTCAGCCACCACCCCCAGCCCGACATGCCATCGACGACACCAAGCTTGGGTGCGTATTGAATGTACTCGGCTTGCGATAGAAGTGCCACTCCTGCAGTAGTCGTGTAATCCTGTGGACAAATGCTGTTACTCCGGCAAGCCTCCGTGCTCCATACCTGCTGATGATGGATATATGGAAAGAGCTCTACCGGCAGCTTGTTGGTCGAATTGGGATCAATCAGCTGATGGTTTAACCAATAGGCGATATTGTTCGTATCCTCAACATCGAACTTAGTCGTTTTATCCGGGTCAAAAGCACGTGTGCCGTAGCTATCCTTAGCCAGTACAAAATACTTGGCATATACATCGTTTGTCACGCTCAGCAAAATAAATGTTTTATTAGAGCCCTTAACCCGAAATGTATTCGCTGCTGGAGTATTCGTCTGCCATCCTTCTGGGGGTGTTGTCAACCGGTTCACCGGTCCGGCATAGGCGGGAATACAAAGAAATAGAAAGAAAATCATCGCGAGTACCGATGCGGTCGCCGTTTTTAGCTTTCCGTTGTTCACTCTTCACACCTCATTTATTAATTTTAATGTAATCGTTTACAATTAAGTTCACAGCACAACAGACATGCCAGCAGATAAAGAAGAGGCTAAGCCCCTTCTATAGCATACCTCTTAAGGCTTCTACCTTCTCCGGCTTCATTCCAAATGTCAGGGAGATGGGAACGCCAGTTGGCGCCCACACGGCCGTCACAGCCTCTTCGACTCGAACAACTTCCACTTCTTCCATCTCCGTGTCGGGTTCCGACACGGCAAAGGCAACTAACGCCAGCGCCTCATGCAGCTTGTTGAAGTCGATGATACGCCTGGGACCATTGTACAAAACAAGATCCATGCCTATCCGGCCGTAGTCCCCCTCGTAAAGCTCCCAGTTTCCTGCTGGTGTGGTGACTTCCGCACCTGAAAAAGCAGTCAAGACGTTCATCACCGTGACTTCCAGTGCTCCGATTGCTGCTGTCGCTTTCCGGCCCCGTATTCTGACCTTTACCTTCTGCAAGCTCCCCCCAATCTCAAAACGAATCCGCAGGTCACTGGCCTGAATCGTACCGTCAATGCGATCCAGCCCGATATGCGTATCCCCGCCGTTGGTGGAGAACTGCACACCGCACAATACATGCTGTTGCCGCTGGGCACAGGTAGATACAGCCGCCGCATAGTCATAACCGTCATGCAGGCAGCGCAGCGCGACATAGGTCCTGCTCTCCCCGTTCACCAGGTAAGCGAGCAAATTCCGCCGCTGATTCCACAGCACTTCCTTGGAGGCTGTGCCTAATGAATAGGAAGGGGTGATCCAGGTGGTGGCCGTTTTTTCGTAGCCGTCGTTCCCAGCCTTCTGGTAGATCTCGTGAACCGTTCTGATGCCGGACTCCACGAATAAAGGTATGAACCGGGAAGGACATTGAACCCCACAGCCATACAGTCCAATATCGTAAGGCATATGGTCATCAGGAAAGTACCGGACCGCTCCTTTGGTAGCTATCTGTAAAAACGCCTGAACATTCTCTTTTAGCAGGCTGCTGTAACACCGGCTGTGAGGACCGGACCATTCCATCGTCGCTGCGTGGAAATGCTCCGCCACCGAGCGCCATCCCAACTCCAGCAGTTCCTCACTGAGCTGCATGCCCCGTAAGACCTTTGTTGTCTTATGCATGAGCGACAGATCTGTTAGAACGACTGTCATGTACGTGGGACTGTTGTATTCCTCGAACGTTCCCAGGCGCCGCGTATACTCGGCTATGCCTTCTAGCCGTTCCAATCCGTACTCCAGATACCGAGGCTGTCCAAAAAACTCCCCCGCGATGAGGGTAACGAACGTTCCCATAATCGCAATATTCGTATAATGAGGGCCCATATTGCGCCTCATAATCGATTCACATGCATGAAACACGGCATTCCTAACGAGCTCTCTGAGTTCATCAGGAAAGCGGTGATTATGGCGTACGACTGACTGGACAAGGCTTTTCCCGCAAAAGTCGGCCCAATTCCAGTCCGGCGGATTCATCTGCTTCAACGGCTCTTCATAGAACCACGGCCAGATGCCATAGGTAGCCTGTTCCGGATTCGGCTCCTGCAGCGAGATGACTTGGCGGATGATATCCATCGCCCTTTGCTCATACTGTGGCAGCTCCGTGTCCAGCAACCCCAATGCATAAATGAGCGAATCGCGGGTGGAGTGAATGAATGCTGTATTCTTCAGCGTTGTGTGGTAACCTGGGCTGCTGAATGGCGAGCGAAGCATTCGCGTCTGCGGATTATAACGCTCCTCCATCAACCCTATGGCATGAACGAGCCGATCTTTCACCTCATTTCCTTCCATTTCCCAACTCCTTTTTTCCTATATCTCCTAATAATGCGCCCTTACGGCTTTTAAGGTACCATGATTCATGCCGGAAGCCTATGATCTCCTTTTGTTTCAATATGCTTTTTCCCGTTTTGGCCCATCTTCATTTTTTGTGCATCTCTTCAATTCTTGTTTCCAGCATCATCCGATACTCCGAGGGCGTCAAAGCCGTTATCTTCTTGAAAATTCTTACAAAGCTGTTGACGTTGCCATAACCTACGGCCTCGGCTATATGGCGTATCTTGGAATCGGTTTGCTCCAATAATGCCTTGGCCTGATTGACTCTGTGCTCCATCAGATAATCGATGAAGTTGCTTTCCGTATGCTCCTTGAACATTTTACTTAGATGCGAAATACTCACCTTGAATTCATCAGCAAGCAGGTTCAACGACAGATCGTTGCGGCTGTAATGCATATGTATAAATTGCTGTACGCGTTCTATAAGGTCGCTCTTCTCACGGGTGCTTCGTCTCTCTTTGATGCGTTCGATGTAATCGCTTAGCACGCCAATGAGAAAGAACTTCATGTCCTCAAGGCTCTCAAGCTGATTCAAGGTATCCTGCATCCGCCCGGAGCCGATTAGCTCATCCGGAGCGATGCCGATCTCATCGGCCACTGTAGCTGTCTTCATCATCAGCTGTAGATTCAACTGTCTAATCATCTCCGGGGATACGTTGTACTGGGTAAACGTTTCATACCACCTGTCGATCTGCGTGCTTAATTTCTCCGTGTCCAGCAGCTTGATGGAATCCAGCATACCGTCGGTCATCCCGACCAACCGATAAAATTGCGGCGTGGGGTCACTCTGAATATCTTCCAGCGTAATAATGGAGTTCCGCCCGGTGACTAGCTTGTAGGATAGCGCCTCGACCGCTTGCTTATAGGACAGATGGATGTCTCTAACCGACTGCACGCAGCCCCCTATTCCGATTGTGATGGTTTGTTTGAAATGATCCTGCACATATTTTTTGATCAGCTCCGCGATCGCTGCAGCAAGCAGCTCCGCCTCGCAGCCGTCATCGGCAAAGCTGATGATCATAGCACAAGTCCCATTCTCCAGCTCAACCGATGCCCCCCTGCCTTCGGCATTCATGAATTCATCCGCTACATTGCATAAGGCGTAGTTGTACAGATGCAAATCCTTGGTGGAGGCGATCTCCGTTTTGTAATCCAATTCTGCACACATCACGATAAACCGGTTCGGATACAGCTGGATGCCAAGCATTTCCATATACGGCTTCACATTCGAAAAATTAATTTTGTAGTCCGATAGCAGCTCGATCAACAGCTGCCACTTCATAATGGGCATGTTTTCCTTCATCTGTTTGTGCAGCTGCTCACTGCCGTTCATAATATCGTGGAACCTTGCCTCAATATCGATCAAACTGCTTAACGACGACTCCGTAGAGGATCTGACTTGTGGATGTGTGTTCAGCTTAGAGGAAACCGTCTGTACAAACTGATAGATCGGACGGAACGTCCATCTTCCCACGACCAGCGCGATCACTAAGGCTGTGATCAGAATAATGCCACATAGCCAGACAAGAGTGCTCCGCAAAGCCGCCAAGGGCTCATTCAACTGTACCTCCGGTACAAGGCGAACGAACGTCCAATTTGTGTAGGGAGCATGAAAATAAAAAATCTTCGACTTCTTGCCGTCAACTTCCGCTGCAAGGACACCCTCCTGCAGACCCGACCGTTGGATTTGTGCAATATAGGGCAGTCCGCTGAGGTCCTGACTGAGCTGGGCTAAGTCAGGATGCAGCACAACCACGCCATCCCTGTCTATAATCATCGTCTTAGACTGATCGTCCGACGTATTGTTCTTAATTAAGGAAAACAGCATATCCTCTTTGATATTAAAGGCAACAACCCCTTTTCGACTGCCAGGCGGGTGTATGAGCGGGTATGTCCTCACCAGAGTGACGACATTGCGGTAGATCGCATCATTCGCCCCCGAAATAGGAAGTTTCCTCGCCGGAAGCCAATTCGAATAACCGTCAAACAACTCGAATTCGGCAATCCACTGGTAGTTCTTCAACTTCATCGATTCCGTCAAGTTGTCCCCTGTCACTAGACGATTGTGTGGATACGAGTACATCTCGACGGAAAATAAAAATTCGTCGCTGCGAATCAAGCGGTCAATGTGATTACTGATATGAAGTTCGTTCACGGATCGTTCCGTTTCCGTCATATTGCCATCGAAGAATCGTTTCACCTCATCGTATTGAACGAGCTGAATCGACTCCTTATCAATATTTTTCAGCATAATTTCCAATTTTTGGTCCAGATGCTTGAGAAGCTCCAGATTCGTGCGTGTGAGCTCCTCTTTGAGATTATCGGTGAACACAAAATAGAAGATTGAAGCCGATGCAATAATAATTAGAAACAAGAGCGCCAGCAAGACGGTAATGACTTTTCTTAACCATTTATTTTTGATCGCAGTCAACAGCTTCATCTCCTTTCTACCGGTCAAATTTAGGTCAATTCCCTACGATCTCTGGCAGTTGTCCCGGCAAAGACCAAAACAGGGCAGTTTGTGCCCTGTTTGGTTCTGGATCGATTTATTTGAAGTTTGCTTTATTTTTTTCATACCATTCCTGGGCCAGCTGCTCGGCCTTGTCGCCGCCCAGTCGCTGCCATTCCTTACGGATCTCCCCAAGCGCCCATTTTGCGGTGAAGTTGGCTCCTTGCGTAGTTGCTTTAGCGCGAGTTTCCTCAAGGAAAGTTCTGAGCGAAGCCTGAATCTCATTAATTTCATTGAAGTTAGGCTGATAGGGGGTGTCCCGTCTGAATTTGTTCTTCATCGCAACTTCCAGCGCATTGGCTCTTAACGAAGCGATCAATTGAGAAGCAGGGTCCTGGGCAGCGGATACCAGCAGGTCTGAAGCCTTAAAGGTCTCTTTGCGCAGTACAGCATACTCCCCTGCGTATAACACTTCCTTCTTATTCTTCTCGGCATCGATCGTCTGAGGCACACCATTCACGTCTTTGTAGTGAATGCCTTCCTGTCCGTAACGCAGTGTTTTCCAGCCTTTTTCAATAATCCAGTCGAGGTATTCCACCGCTGCTCTGGGATTTTTCATCTCTTTATTAAAAGCGACGTAGATAAAAGTCGGCGTTTCCTGATATAAGCCATTTTTACCATTCTTTGTAGCAACCGGCTCTAGTGCTATAGGTTTGGCGTCCGGAACGTTCTTCAGCAAATCCTTATTCGAGCTTTCCATTCCCCACTGCCCCATATAAATACCAGCTTTACCAGTTGCCCATAGCTGCTGGGCTCGCTGACTGTTCTTATCGGTGAGGAACTCCTTATCCACAAGCCCAAGCTCATAGAACTGCTTTTCCAGCGCAATTGCATCGCCGAACCGGTCCAGCGTAGCCCCGTACTTCATCTTGCCGTCTTCCACATACCATTGGTTGTTGACCGCTGCATTCATGGCCGATAAGATTTCGAACGTATACGAGTAGCTACCCACAATCGGCGTGGTGTCCGACTTGCCGTTTCCATCCGGATCTTTATTCTTAAAAGCCTGGGCTACTTCAATGAGCTCCTCCATTGTGGTCGGAGCCTTAAGATTGAGCTTATCCAGCCAGTCCTGACGAATCCAAATACCATGGTTCGCCACCGTATCCAGAGCTCGTTCTGTCGCTACCGCATACATCTTGCCATCAAAAGTCAAATACGGCTTGAGGTGCGGATTTTCTTGCAAATACTTTTTGTAGGAGGTGCTGTACTTCTCTATATATTCATCAATCGGTTGGACAGCTCCTTGTGTAATCAGCTTCCCGATATAAGTCCGGTCGTACTCCCAGATCAGATCGGGGGCCTGCTGGGAGGCAACCAACACATTCAGCTTATCCTGTGCCTGATTCCTAGGGACGGGAACGATGCTGACGTCGATCCCCGACTGCTCCTTGATGAATTTCACCCATCGGTTATTCTCATAGGTCCCTTCGTCACTGGACACCTGCCCCCGGTCAAACATCGAGATACTGACCTTCTTAGGCAGAGCTTCATAAGGGTCTGCCTTATTAGCAGGGCTGCTGCTATTGCTTTCTTGCGTCTTGGCCGTCTCCTGCGAGCAGCCTGCAAGCACAACGGCTGTGGCCATCATGAGGGATAGCGTGGACAAAACCCATTTCTTGTTAATTCTCTTCATTTCTCTGACCTCCTGCTATTTTTTCACAATATTTATCAAAGCGAATATAATCCGCCACAGATAGATATCAACCTTTGACCGAACCCAAGAGCACACCCTTCACAAAATACTTCTGCAAGAAAGGATAAACGGCAAGAATCGGGGCAATCGCGACTACAATCGAAGCCGCCCTGATTCCTTCCGGTGTGATCATCATCTCCGAAGCACCTTCACCGCTGCGCAGCAGCTCCGGACTGACAAGCTCGATCATCTGATAGAGCTTCACCATCAGGGACAGCTTATCCGTGCTTCTGATATAAATGAGCACATTCATGTAGGAATTCCACCAACCCACCGCATAAAAGAGCGTTAACGCCGCGATGACAGGCAAGGAAAGCGGGATGATGATTCGCCACAGAATGATCAGGTCATTGGCGCCGTCCATTGTGGCGGATTCCTCCATCTCCTCTGGCAGGCCCTCGAAGAACGATTTCATCACGAACATATTGTACACACTGATTAAGGCGGGAAGCCACAGCGCCCAATACGTATTGATCAAGCCCAGACTGCTGATAAGCAGAAAGTGTGGAATGAGGCCGCCGCTGAAAAGCATGGTGAACAGCACACCCATCAACATCACGTTTCTGCCGCGCAGTGTTCGCTTGGACAACGGATACGCAGCTAGGATGGTGAAAAGCATATTCAGCAGCGTGCCTACTAAGGTAATCACAATTGTATTGCGCATGGCAACAAAAAGTTGACCGTCTTCAATTAAATTGACATAGGCATTGACATTGAATTCAACGGGAAGCATGAACACTTCTCCGCTCATAATCGAGCGGCTGCTGCTGAACGAGATGGCAATCATGTTAATAAAGGGGAATAACGTTGCACAAGCGCACAGCGCCAGAAATACATAGTTGACCCCCAGCATCCTGCTTTTCAAGCGATTCCGCGTTTGCCTCGCAGCCTCAGGCTTCATTTTTTTCATCGTTTACCAGAGCCCCCTTTCCCCCATCGCCTTGATGGCCCTGTTCACCGCAATAATCAGCAGCAGGGCTACGAGGGATTGAAACAGTCCAAGGGCCGTCGTATAGCTGTACTGCAAATTCACAATCCCCCTTGTATACACATAGGTGCTGATCACCTCCGCCACGCTCGACACAGCCGGATTGCGCAGTGTAAACACTTGCTCGAAGCCCACATCCATTATGCGCCCGACTTGCAGAATCAGCAGAATCGCCGCTGTGCTCCGAATGCCTGGCAGGGTTACATGCCAGATCTGGCGAAGCTTGCTGGCCCCGTCCATCTTGGCAGCCTCATACAGCGTAGGATCAATCGTCGCCATAGCCGCCAAATACAGGATCGTGCCGAACCCGGCTTCCTTCCAAATACCCGATCCGACAAAAGCGACGGGCCACCAGAAGCGATCGGTCATAAAATAAACCGGCTCGAACCCAAAGGGCTGTAAGACCTGATTCACCAAACCGGTCGATGGTGAAAGCAGCGCAATGATAATGCTGCCGAGTACAACCCATGAAATAAAATGCGGGATATACAGTAAATTTTGCAGCAGCCTCTTATACCAATTGACGCCGACCTCATTCAACAGAATAGCTAGGATGATGGGCACAGGAAAGGCAAAAATCAGATTATAGGTATTCAACAGCAGCGTATTGCGCAGCACTACATAAAACTCTATGCTCTCGAACAGTTTGCGAAAGTGCAGCAGCCCTACCCACTGGCTTCCCCCAATCCCATCGGTTAAACGATAATTCTTGAAGGCGATTATCTCGCCGTACAGCGGCGCATACTTGAAAAGCAAAAAATACGCGGCCACCGGGACAAGCAACAAGTACAAATACCGATCCCGCTTCACATGCTTCCATACCGAGCTTTTCCTCGGGAAGAAGACGGCACCTGCTGCCGCAGATTTACTTTGGTGTACAGATTGGCTCAAGGTTCTCTCTCCTTCTCTCTCATTTCATTGGGCGGCCTTTAACCTAAAGTAGCATGGTGAGCCAAAGATCCGAAAGCTCTACATTTTCTTCCCATACGCTAAATCGTTTTTACCGCTACACCCTTTTTTTGTGATGATCCACTTTTTTTGTCATTGATGTAGTTGAATAAGCAAAAGAAGCCCCCCCGATTCAGAAACAGGTAGAGACTTCTTCGTTTCATTGTTCTTTTGAATGAAGTAGCTTTGGGCCAATATCAAAAGGCATTGTTTGGTAATAATACACAGTACGGCGGGCAACCATATTGAACTTAATTAATGTTAATCTCTACCTTGCGTTCTTTATCCGAGTAGCTGTAGAAGCCTGGATTCAGCTGCAGTTCTCCCTGCTTGGATAAAAGCCCCGGGTATCGCTCCAAACGCTTATTCGTCCCGTTTCCACCTGGTGGCACAGGATTCATTTCGGGGTAAATCGGTTTTCCGTCTTTTACTACAGACGACTGCGAGATGCCAAGGAACTTAGGATCGCTGGAATGCGATTCTACAATTAAATCCTGCCCTTGTTTATAATAAGTAAAAGTCACCGCAATTCCATCCAAGCTTGTTTGAATAGATTGCTTTGCATCAGACAGACCAGCTAACGGCAACAAATCTTTGGACCGTTTTAAGATCCTGGCTTCTGATAGCAGCAGTTTCATTGGAATAGCAGACCAATCCTTATACCACTCTGGCAACTCAAAATTCAAAAATCGCCCTTTTTTATGTTCCCACCTGCCCCCGGGAATAATTTGCCCATTAATAAACAGCTCGATTTTATCATAGTACACCGAGGGGTCGTAAGACGATTTAGTTTTCCATTTATCATCCATCATGATGCGAATGTTCAACGGCGTTACGACAAGCTGCTTGAGTTCCATGTTCGAATCATTGGCTACCACGGCTGGATCAAGCTTTTTATAAAAAGTTGCCTCACTCGTTCTCTTTCCATCAGCTTCAAATGACGCATCCCACTTACCTGCTATCGTTTGAACAATTTCTAATTGATTAAAATAAAGCTTAGCGCTATTCAAATCGGAATCTGTTAGGCGAAATGTATCCTGACGGAGAATGGTATCAGCTTTGTTGGGCGGCAACACAGCTGAGTAACTAGCAGCAGCTGTTGTACCTCCGACCTTAAGGAGTAGCTTGGGATCTAATTTTTGATCATTAGGCTGTTTCATCGGGATTTCATAGCGAACCGTCAGCACTTCGTTTTCCCTCACCACAGAAACGATATCCAAATTTCCGTATCGAGTCATGCTATCGATTTGCTGGCCTTCTTTTAGAGATGCCGGACTTTCCCGGAGTTCCGTTTCCTTGTATTTATATAATAATAGATTTTGCAAAGAAATCTCAAGCTGCTCCCGCCTTGTTCCTAGTCCGTTTGCCGCTTCAAGCAAACCTGTTAACTGGCCTGAGGAAGCATTCTTGCGGATTCGGTCAGTAAGCTGGAGCGTTTCCCCATGGGAATTAGTCAAAGTTTTTTGTTCAAACCCCGCCACATCAAAATTCGACATTTGTGGGAAATCTAACGAAAACAATACATCTAACCGCTGTTCATCCGTCACTACACCCTTTATTGCCAATGAGGCTCCAGCTGATTGGACCGTAATATCAAGAGGGTTACCAAAACCGCTTTTTAAAGCTGTTGAAATCCCAAGGCGGTCAAACATTTCATCCCACCCTAGAGAGACCCCTGCTACCACGGGTGCAGCCACTAGGACCGAAGACAATGCGATTGACACGGGAAGAAGTCGCATTCTAGAGGTAAAGAGAGGTATTTTCCCCATAAACCCTCTATTATTTAAGTTGGCAGATGCCTTACCACTTTGCATTCTTCCCCACATGGCTTCAAAATCAGGCAATGCAGGTTGTTCCCTGCGTGCACTCTCAAGCAAAATTTGTTCTGTTCGATTAGTCAAGACAATCCACCCCTCTGACTTCAAATTGATTTCCCTTATCTAATTGCTTTTTTATGAGAATTAACCCTTTGTTTAGCCTTGACTTTGCCGTCCCAAGTGGAATATCCAGCGATTCTGCAATTTCAGCCAAAGATAGCTCATGGACATACTTCAACACCATCACCTGTTTAATTTTTATAGGCAAAGCATGAAGCCAACTTGCCAATTCAAGCTCTCCTTCCTTGCATATCAGGCTTTGATCTGCTGCTTCTGATTGTTGCAAGCCTTGAAGCAAGAAATGCTTTAGCTCTTTCAGCACGCCCCGCTTTTTGCGATCGAGATGGTTTTTGCATAAATTTGCCGCAATACGAATGAGCCAAGGCTTCATGCGCTCAATTCGACGGTGATCTGCCTGAAATGCTTTCATGAATACCTCTTGACAAATGTCCTCCGCATCCGCGGCGTTTTTCAGCAAGTAATAGCACAAATAATACACATCGTTTCTGTAAGTCTCAAATATTTCCCTATCTGTCATTCTTGAATCCACCTCCTGTCTAGTTTCTATCAATAAGACAATTAAGGAGTAAATCAGGTTCGTTTTTTTAAAAAATTCCATGATTTTCAGTTCCAACGGGAACCTGCATAAACTGGCTCCTAGAGATAATTCTGCGCGTCGTTTGTTAGGGTAAGATGGATCCCTATGTTACTCAAACCTTTCTGAGCCATTGGTGGCATTTCATCTGTAAACATCTCCCAGCAATGTTTTGACGCATATTTTCGTAAACACCAGCTTAACTCCCACTCAATTCTGAGAGGCTATTATTTAAATTTGTAAATATGGAATAAAGAATCTTATTTTCTCATAACGAACTCCAAGCGAAGACAAAGACGATTAATAATCGTATGAGCATCAAGAGCGATGTTTTTCATAAATGCATAAACTTTCCTGCGGGTCTCGGTAACGGAATGAAAAAACATCCGACTTCAACCATTTCCAAATGCCTTCAACCAAGTTCAAGACGCTCTTTGTGATTTTCCAATAAAGCATGTTAAATAAGCACAAATCTTAGACTCATGTAGGAAACAATTAATAGCACAACATACCAAAGAACCAACCCATTATGGTTGGTTCTTTGGTATGTTGATGGTCTGTGTGAGCATCTGCAGTTCTTTGGTAAGCGTCAAAACTGAATAGACCTGTTCATATCGAAACGGATGCCAAAGAAAGCCGGGCCCTTACTGGATGCCTACCAGGCATGGCTTCGCCAACAAAACTCCCTGCCCATAGAGCAATAAATAGCTCACAAACCTTTTATAAGGTTGTGTTTGAGTTCATCCTTTCATTCCGGAAGTAATCATACCGCTGACAAAATAACGTTGGAATGTCAAGAAGACGGCAAGCATTGGAATCATGGTAATAACCGACATAGCCAATAGACTTCCCCAATCGACATTGAATTCACCGATAAAATTAGAAAGAGCTAACTGAATGGTGTATTTGGACGGATCGCTGATTGCAATTAATGGCCATAGGAAGTCGTCCCAACGCCACATAAAAGAGAAAATAGCCAACACAGCCAGCATGGGTTTAGCAATCGGCAATATAATGCGCCAATAAATTTTCCATTCGCTCGCACCATCCATTCTTGCCGCTTCCAACAGCTCCTCAGGCACCGTTAATAAATACTGCCTCATCAGAAACACACCTGTCGGTGTAGCTGCTGGTGGAATGATAATGGCTAACAAATTATTGTACAGACCCAAAAAACTTAGCACTTTAAAAATGGGGATCATGATGACCTCAAGCGGAATCATTAAAGTGGAAATAAACCCGATGAGAATAATGGAGTTCCCTCTAAAGGAGTACTTTGCCAAGGCAAACCCGGCCATAGAATTAATAAATAACAGTAGAATTGTTGATGAAATGGTAACTACCACACTATTTTTAAAATATAAACCGAAGTTGCCTTTACCCCACGCTTCGGTAAAATGTTCAAAGGTTATAGGCTGTGGCCAAAACTTAGCCGGAAAACTGTATAAAACGTTATTCGTTTTAAAAGATGATATGACAACCCATAGCACCGGAAATATCCATAGCAAACCGATCACGATCAACACTGCGTAAACTGCAAATTTGGATAAGGCTCTCATTTCCATACTAAACAGCTCCCCCTTTCGACAAACGGAACTGCAGAGCGGAGAAGATCCCAATAATGGCAAATAGTACAACCGACATTGCACTCGCCAGCCCCAGCTCCTGCTTTGTAAACCCGACCTCGTAAATATACTGGACGATGAAAGTCGTCTCTTTACCCGGACCTCCGCCGGTTAAGGCAAACATCAGTGGAAAAGCTTTAAAGGCGTCAATCAGAGAGAGCATTACCACGAGTAAGCTTGTAGGTTTTAATAAAGGCAAAGTAATACTCCAAAACAATCTAAGCTTGGAAGCACCGTCCAGACGCCCTGCTTCATAATAGTCCGCAGGGATAGCTTGCAAGCCTGCAATGAAAATGACCATGAAGAAGCCAACCCGCGACCATACCGTAGCAATTATAACCACAATATTAGCCCAAAACGATGATGACAAAAATGCAATCGGCTCTAATCCAATCCAGGTCAGTAAGTAGTTGACGATACCAAAAGCATCACCAAAAATCCACTTCCACGTTAAACCCACAATGATAAAGGAAATCATGGTCGGCCAATAATAGATAGCCCGAAACAAACCCCTAAATCTGACTTCCTGAATCAAAAGCGAAGCAATAATGAGTGCGAACCCATAGATTAAAGGAACAACTATTGCGGCGTAAATTGCAGTCTTACCTAAAGTAGACCAAAACTCCACATTTTTAAATATATCCAAATAGTTATCCAGACCAATAAATGTCATCGGATTCAATCCATCATACTCGTAGAAGGAATATAAAAGGCCAAGGATGGCAGGGATGACGATAAACACAAAAAATATAATCAAATTAGGGAGAACAAACAAATACGGAGCAATTGTAGACTTACCTCCGGATTTCGAGCTTTTGTAGGTCATAGATGCCTTAATCGGCTCACCCATTTACATGCCTCTTTTCATAAAGTGATGATTGAATGGGCTTCATCCAAACGGACGCAGCCCATTCTGATCTACTATTTACTGGCGTCGCTTATTGCTTTATCAATCAATATTGCGGATTTATCCATTGCATCTTTTGCCGTTATTTTCCCTGAGATAACTTCAACCAGGTTATTTTTCAGATCCGTCGAAAACTTGGTAACAAGAATTTGTCTTGACCAGTCGTTTGCAGCGAGCGGTGATGTATTCTTCAGTTCATCGGCAAATATTTCGAACATATCTTTACCAAACGCGTAATCCAGCTTAGAGCTATCTTTGCGGGGACTCATGAATAATGATTCTTTGTTATATTTAGAATTGACATCCTTTGTAGTCAAATATTTAATAAAATCGGCTGATTCTTTCTCCACTCCTGAGCCCTTTAATGCCATCACGAACTTCCCGCCGGGAACTGATGAACGCTGTATCCCTTTGGGCATATAGGTTACTCCCCACTCAAAATTGGTTATATCCTTGTAATTACTAATCATCCAGTTGCCTGCCCAATGGGCTGCTACCGTACCGGAGCGGAACAGATTGTTCGGGTTTTCTCCTCCCAACCAGACAGATGTCGGCATAATTCCATCCGTATGAAGCTTTTTAAACATCTCCGTTGCTTTGATGCCTGCTTCGCTATTAATCGTCGCTTTAGTGCCGTCTTCACTTATCATACTACCGCCAAATTGATACAAGAGTGTAGACCAGCGGTGAGGTGTGAAATCCCAAACCATACCATATTTGGCGCCGCCTTTTTCTGTCACCTGCTTCAATGCCGCCATGTATTCATCCCAAGTCCATACATTATCCGGAGAAGTCGGCACCTTAACGCCCGCTTTATTGAATAGCGTCTTGTTATAGATTAATCCGTTGGCAGTGACATCCATCGGAGCAGCAACCAATTTATTGTTAATCAAATAATACGGCTTAAGTGAATCGATAAATTGCTGTGTGAACTGGTCGGCACTACCTACATAGGGCGTAAGATCAAGCGCTTGGTTCGCAAAAGCCCCTGTATCTGTCACACGGCTCAGTGCCGGAGGTTTGCCGCCAGAGACCATTGTTTTTAATTTGGTTTGTAAATCTTTAAATGCTACCTCAATCAAGTTAATTTTGACGTTAGGATTCGCTTGTTCGTAATCCTTTATAATTCCTTTCATTACATCTCCTTCGCCTCCGTCAGAGAACCATACAAAATCAAGCGATACATTTTTCTTACCACTGGCCTGATCACTGCCTGTTTTCGGTCCGCATGCAGCCAATGTAAATAACATAACTACAGAAAGCAAAAGAAATAATTTTTCTATCAAGCTCTTTTTTTTCATTACAATCAACCCCCTGTTTATTAAAAATATATTTCAACCCTATATCCATGTGATTTAGGGAAGATATTTTGCCATTTAGCCTAGATCGCTATGCCTTCGGTAGCTTTGTGGTGATATTCCGACATATTGTTTAAAGGCTCTACTAAAATACACAGGAGTGTTAAACCCTAATTTTTCAGAAATATCCAAAACCGATCTATCGGTAGAAAGCAACATCTTTTTAGCCTCTTCGATTCGTTTGCGAATCAAATAATTATTCACCGTGTAGCCTGTTGCTTCTTTGAAGGAATGACAGATGTAGTACTTATTTAAATGTAAAACCTTAGAGAGCTCGTCGAGAGAAAAGGTTTCCGTATAATTTTGATTGATAAAATGAAGCACACGACGCACACTTGATTGTTTTTGCGAATGAGTGGGTACCGTATGAAATGAATAAAGCTGCTTTGTTTTACGGTAAATTTTGAACAACATTTGTACCAAATACGTCTTCATCATCACTTTAAAGCCAACCGATTCCTTCTCATCTTCATCTCGCAATGCTATAAACAACTCTTTTATTTGTTCACACTCCTCGGGATCCCAACGTACCAAGAGACCATTCGGGAATTGAAACAGGGAACTCAATTTATCAATCATTTCACCAGTAAGCACATCCTGTATAAATAACTCATTAAAATTCACATAGCTACGGACGTAGGGTGTTTCCTTTGACGGATTTATACGATGCAGTACACTCCCGTTAAAAATAAACATATCACCTGGTGAAGGACTATAAATAACATCCCCGATAAGCAACGTTGCGTCTCCTTGGATAAAAAAGTAAATTTCAGTACCGTGATGTGTGTGAATAGGCCAACTTTCCTGAAAGTTATCAACCTCGGAACGAACATAGATTCCGTTCTTTTCCAGAGCAAGGTTGGTCGGGCTATGTATCGAAAGCATGTGATCATTCCTCCTCTCGAACACTTCAAAAAAGCAATATTATATAATTTTATATATGTGGTAACGCTTTATATAAATTTTATCATGCTTCTATTGTTTTTGTTTTACGTATATTGCTGTTGTTTTGATCAGGATTGCTGTAAATGAAATCATCGCCGTTTTCAACCATAAAAAGAATGGGATCATCGTCGGCAATAACCGAAAATGCTCACATTCCTCGTTTCTACACATTACCATCAGCATCAAACATGCAACAGCCTTGCAGACCACGGCTTCATTCCTGTATGCTATAGTGTGTAAAGGATGTGACCCCCTGATGTCTTATATTCAACCTTTCGGTTTGAACGAAATCCGGCTCTATTTTGCATACCAACGAAAAAGCACGGGAGTTGAACAGTTCCAAGGTACGTTCCATGCGCATCAAGGCATCGAAATTCTGATCGTCCATGAAGGCAAAGGTACGCTTATCGTTGATCAGAAAAGCTACGAAGTAATGCCCGGCATGCTATGTGTGTTCCAGCCTTATCAGCTGCATCATATTCAGATGGAAATGACTCCGCAGACGCCCTTCGTTCGCTCTATCATTCAGTTCGAGCCTTCACTCTATGAAGCGTATTTCGATAAATGGCCAAGCTTATTGGCTTTTTTTAAGCATATTCATACAAGCAAGCTGCCCTATCCTTGCCTATTTAACCTTGACGAAACGGCACAGTTTCACTCACTGTTACAAAGCTTGGAGCTTAAACAATCCACTTTGATCAAGAAGGATGAGCTCGAAGAATACTCCTTGTTTTTGATCGCTTTTTTCCGCGAATTTAAGCCCCTTTGGGAACAAAGTAAAGGCCAGATTGGCATGGGTACGTCGCGCAAGCCCCACCAAGCAGAGCGCATACTCGTCTGGCTGGAGGGGCATTACACCGAACCGCTGCGTTTGGAGAAAATGGCCGCTGAGCTGCACCTTTCTGCACACCATTTATCCCACTTATTCAAAGAGTGTACAGGCTCCAGCATTACTGATTACGTGTTCTCAAGGCGTATGCAGCAGGCTGTTAAACTGTTAATCTCAACGGATCATGCAGTGGCTCATATCGGTGAAGCCGTTGGCATGATGAACTGCTCCTACTTTTGTAAAATGTTTAAAACGGAAATCGGCGTTACACCGCACCAATATCGGAAGCAATGGCAGAAGCAGTTTGACACCAGCTCTACTCCGTACCTGTGATCGAAATTGCATTACGCTGCGCAATCAAACACAGTTCCGCTGCTTTGAACGTATGCTCTTGCGTCATAGCGTTCTCCGTGCGATTGAGGCAATCCAAGATCAATTGACCGAAGTAAGGAAAGCCGACCTTCCCATTCACAGCGAAATGCTGCTCACCATCCTGATTCACCAGATAGACATGATCACTCGTCTGATCACGGGCTATATCCACATATTTGCGAAGCTCGATGTACCCTTTGCTGCCCAGGATCGTCATACGGCCATCTCCCCATGTGCTTAAACCATCCGGCGTCATCCAGTCTACACGGAAATAGCCGGTGGCTCCGTTATCTCCGATTAATGCCGCATCGCCAAAATCTTCAAATTTCGGGTACTGCGGATAGTTATAGTTGGCGACTTTGCTATGAACTACCTTCGCGTCTTTCGCTCCCGTATAATGAAGGAACTGCTCAATCTGATGGCTCCCGATGTCACATAAAATGCCGCCGAACTTATCCTTTTCAAAAAACCAATCCGGTCTGCTCATCAAACCAATCCGATGTGGTCCCAGACCAATAACTTGCAGGACGCGACCTATCGCGCCTTGTTCAATCAGCTGCCCGGCATAGACAGAGCTTTCCACATGCAAGCGCTCGCTGTAGTAGACTGCATATTTCCGTCCTGTCTCGACGACCTTCACACGGGCCGCTTCCAGCTGCTCCAATGTGGTAAACGGCGCTTTGTCCGTGAAGTAATCTTTACCGCTATCCATAACACGAAGCCCCAGAGGTCCGCGATCACAAGGAACTGCCGCTGCCGCAACAAGCTTGACTTGGGTATCCTGCAAAATGTCATCAAGTGAGCTCGCCACCAATACATCGGGATACGTGCTGACGAACTTATCCACTTTGGCCGGGTCCGGATCATAAACCCACTTTAATTGACCTCCCGCTTCCCTCAGCCCATTGCACATACCATAAATGTGTCCATGATCTAACGCCGCTGCCGCAAATATAAACTCTCCAGGCTGACAAACCGCGTTGAAATTCCCTTGAGGTGCGTAATTCATACCGTCGCTTTTTTGCATGTCGTGTAGCTCCTCTTTTATTTATATGTACTGCCGGTTGTAATCGTTTGTGAAGCGAAATTCTCGATGGATGTTTTCTTTTCATAAAAGTGAGTCGCATTCGCCTGTACGCCACTTCTCGTGTAAAACAAATCTTCTTTCGTTAGAGGCAGTTTTACGAGCTCCCCAGTACTGGACGATTTATAAATCGCTGTAATGAGTTCAAGGGTTTTACGTCCGCTAATACCGTCAATCAGCACAAGAGCACCGGTTTCAATGGCGGTTAGCACATTATCGATTTGCCCCGTGTGGCCTTCATACACAACTTCCGGCAGCATATCATACAAGGCTTGCAGCTGTACCTCCAGATCATGGTTCGTCTCAGGAAAGCCATTAGCTAAAGCGTTGGATGCTTTCACCTTCCAAGGTGTGGAAACTCGTGCTTTCGCTCCCTGGAAGATCAGCTGCTGCTCCTCGCCATGGTGAACAACTGAGCTAGTCACTTGCCCCAAAGAACCCTCCTCATAACGCAGTATGGCGATGGAAAGATCTTCGACCTCCGCGTTATCGTGAGACACGTTACTCATGAACGCTTGGATTTCCGTTGGGCTACCCATCATCCAAAGCAGCGTATCGAGGTGATGCACGGCGTGATTCAGCGTCGGGCCTCCCCCTTCTTTCTCCCATGTCCCGCGCCACCACAGATCGTAGTAGCAATGACCGCGCCACCAGAAGGAGTCGACTTGCACGTGGACAATTTTCCCCATGAGTCCGCTGTCCAGCACGGCTTTCAATTTCATCATCGGCGTTTTGAAACGGTTCTGCGCCACCACAGATAAGATCTTGCCTGTCCGCTTCGCAGTATCATTCATCAGATCGCACTCTTCGAGGGAAGAGGCCATCGGTTTTTCAACCATGACATGAGAACCCGCTTCAAGAAACTCTGTTGTTAAGGTTGCGTGCGTATAGGGAGGCGTACAAATGGAAACAAGATCAATTTCCTCCTGCAGCAGTTCCTTGTAATCCTTAATCGCCCGCGCATTCAACTGAAATTGGTCAATGTGCTCCTGCGCTTTATCCTCATAAATATCACAAACCGCAACAATCGTGCACCGCTCCGGAAAATGCAGATATCCCTCAATGTGGGCCTTTGAAATCGCACCTGCCCCAATAATAGCTACCTTCAACATCCTCTTCACCCTCCCTCTCTTTGTTGTTTTTAGCATACCAAGAACGCACTGACCGATGTGATAGTATTTTGTGAAAAAATGCAACTACTTTGCGGGTGAGTTCATGATCTGACCATTTCCAATTTAAACGTACGATCGTACAAGATTGACGCTTTTCTTTTTTCAAACCAAACTCAGGAGGCGTTCGTAAGCCCCAGTACTGGCGTTGTGCGAATAGCCCCTTCGAGTCATATTCAGAAAAGAGCCGATCAGTTATGATTATCATGGAAGAATTACGCTGATGTTCGAAAAAATTTCTTTACCTGGACCTTAGTCGGGGAAAAAATACAGTCTTCGGGTGGTTTTTTCATTTGCCTTCTCCCCTTATTCTATAATTAAGCAAGTTAATAATAATTAATTATTAACTAGAATAATAATAGGAGAGAAGAAAATTGAAAAAAGTATGGCGTTTCATCGTGTATGCGTTCGTTTTTGTTCTGGTTGTAGGAGGAACCGGAGCGATCGGTTCTATGCGCACGATGCAGGAGGCTATGTCGGTTTACGATAAGCCGATTCCTAGTTCTCTACAAAGCCTCCAAGCTCCTGCCTATGATTCGAAAAAGCCAACAGTAGCCGTTATTTTGGCAAATGAAGTGACTGAGGTGTTTGATTTTCTCGTACCTTACGAAATGTTCTCCATGACGGGCTCGTACAATGTTTTTGCCGCTGCACCCGACAAAAACATCAAATCGTTGACAGGCGGTCTTGATGTCGCACCGCATTATACTTTTGACGAGTTAGACAAATTGACGGACAAAGGTCCGGATATTATCGTGATCCCTTTCATGCCGATTTTGGATGAGGCGAAATATAAGCCTGTCCGCGATTGGATAAGGAAGCACTCAGGCAAGGAAACGACCTTGTTGTCTATCTGCAATGGTGCGGAGAATTTGGTCGATACCGGCCTGCTGAATGGGAAATCTGCGGCAACGCATTGGGGAGAAATCGGCAGATTGGAAAAGAAATATACCGAAGTTTCTTGGAAAAGGGATCAGCGTTACGTGGCTGATGGTAACTTGGTCTCCTCGGCCGGCCTGACTTCGGGGATCGATGCCACGCTGTACGTCATATCCCAGCAAATGGGAGAGCCAATAGCTGCGAAAGTGGCGAAGGAAATGAATTACCCTTCCTACAAATTTGTTCAGCATCCGCATATGGAGCCTTTCACGATCGGATTGAGCGATATCGTCTATGTTTTGAACAACGCGTTTCAATGGAGCAAGAAAAAGAATGGGGTCCTGCTGTATAAGGGTGCCGACGAACTGATGTTATCCTCAGCTTTTGACACGTATGGGGCTTCCGGCACGACGACAACAATAACGGTATCAAGCAACCACGAGCCGGTCGTTACCCGGCACGGTTTGAATCTAGTCGCCCGATATCAAATAGCGAATGCTCCGAAACTCGACAAAATGATTTTCGTGGGCCCAGACGTTAAGACGCTCGCTGAGGTCGATATCCGAAACTGGAACGAAAACGGCGGAAAGGCTGAGCAGCTTTACCTGCACAGCGATTCGCCCGAGCGATTCGCGATGGAGCCTGCGTTTGAAGATTTGGCGAAGCAGGAAGATATCCGGACGGCGAAATTCGCCGCCAAGCGGCTCGAGTACCGCGCCACAAGTCAGCTTAAGCTTGAAGGAGCGCCATTTTCTTACGAAGCGTTCGGCATGCCTATTGGTGTCGGGTTGTTGTCTCTGTTCGTCCTCTATTTAGCAGACAGACGTTTCGTAAGGAGAAAGACCGTTTCCGTATGAAACGGGAAGCGAAAGAAGCATCGCAGACGGCCGGTCTGGATGCTTCTTTTTCGTTATTAATAGCTTCCAAGTTACTCATTTGGCGGTATTGGTTTATCATAATAAGCATTTTCACGGTAATACCGAGGCTAGCGACGAGTTTTTCAATCAGTTCCTTAGACTTTGTATGTATGAGTACGTGAACATCTTTGTGAAGGATGCGGAGATTGTAAATCTAGCATCACCGCCAATATGAAGAGGCTGATAATGATGACAGTGGACGTAAGATGTGAACAGGAACATGCCTGTGATTTCGCAGCGCCCCATTTTCATGCTATACCAGCTAATTCTGTTATCTAACTACTCAATACTGCGATTGACGTTTGGCCACTCAACTGCTGGCCATCAGTATGATGGTTGATTTTCGTTTTGAACGGTGCGTGGTGCATAAGCGCAAAGAAAGACGCGCACGCCTTCAGTGATAATACGTTTGGTTTGTTCATCCTGCAATATCCCGGTTTTTCTCGGTTGATTAAATACCAATAAAAACGTTAATGCAGCGAAGTGCTTTGCAGCCATTTGAGGATCGGACACTTCGAGCAATCCAGTTTGTCCAAACTCTGTAAACCTCCTGATAATCCCCTCTTCGGTCGCGTTATCTAGCCTTTCAAAAAACGATACAGGCAGGTTGGCAGCTTCCACCATAACTAGACGGATCAAAGCCGTGTAATCGGACGAACCGTTCGCAGAAGCTGCTACGATTTGTTCGCAAAATAAGATGAGCGTCTGCTCTAGGTCCTCGAACTCCCAGAGATGGTCTGAAATCCCTTGCTCAATCATATCCATAACCGCTGAACTGGTTTCTTCCACAACGGCAAGCAGTAAGTTCTGTTTGTCGCCATAATAATCATAAACTGTCCTTTTGGAAACTCCCGCTTTGGCGGCGACTGCATCGACGCTGGAACGATCAAATCCCTCCGATAGAAACAAGTCTCGTGCCGCCGCAATAATTTTAGCTCGTTTGTCTGGAGAGCCTTTGCGGATTGTCTTGTTTTCCGTATTATCCATTCTTACGTTTCCCCCTTATAGATATACTATCAGAAATCGATTAGAGTCCTGCTTTACAAATTACACTGTACGGTATAGTATAACAAATGCAGCATATCAGATCAATGATCAAGGAGGATTCTATCCATGAACACCATGCCGTCTTTTGTTGATGTTCTCATTGTCGGGGCCGGACCCACAGGGCTTACACTTGCCTGCGACCTTGCCCGTCGAAACGTTGACCTTCCTTATTTCAAAACGGTTTTCATGCCCCAATTTTTCCAGTTTTATTTGCGCTCACACTGGTTTTTTGACCCATTTGGCTATTTCCTGAGCTTCAATTTCTCTTCTGTCCCCAAGGGCAGCCTGATCGTAAAAATTGAACCTCGATTAAGCTCGCTTTCTACCTCAATCGATCCTTCGCACAATTCGACGATGCGCTTTACCAACGTTAATCCAAGTCCGTTCCCCGCCGTTGCGCGAGAAGCATCACCTTGATAAAATTTGTCAAACATCCGCCGCATCGTCTCTTCGCTCATCCCGCATCCTTTATCCTCAAGCCGAAACACCACCTCCCCTCCGCATTGCCATAAGCCAACCTTTAGCGTCCCGCCGCTGTTCGAATGCTTGATCGCATTATCCAACAAATTGATCCACACCTGCTGAATCAAATTTTTATTGCTGCATATTTCAATTTCGTCGTCCAAGGCAAGCTCCAAATTGAGGTTGCGGGTACTCCACTTCGGCTCCAGCAACAGAATCGCCAGCCTGACTTGCTCGTCCAAGCGGTAGGCGGACTTTTCGCTCACGATTTCAATATTCTCTACCTTCGACAGGTTGAGAATACTGGTCGATAAGCCGACCAAACGTTCGGATTCTTGGATAATGCTGTCCAGATATTCCTGTTTGTCTTCCTCGCTGAGGCCACCCTTCTTCAGCAATTTGGCGAAGCCGCTTATAGAAGCTATGGGGGTCTTGAATTCATGGGAGAAATTCCGCACGAAATCGCTGCGTAATGTCTCAATCCCCTTCAGTTCCTGCACCATTTTGTTAAAGCTCGCCGCCAGTGCATCCAGTTCAAAAACAATGCTGCCCTTCGCCCTCACCTCAGCGGAAAAATCCCCCTTCGCCACCTTGCTGGTGGCCTCCATCATATCCCGGATCGGCCTAACCGAGCGCCTGCTCAGCAGCGTGGCAATCACCACCCCCAGAAAAAGGCTGATATACAACAAAACATACACCCCGCGAATGGGTTCCGGCTGATTCATGTCAAGTAGACCTGCCCGATAAAGCAAAAAGGCAAGCAAACCTGCGGAACCAATAGATAACACCATGACCACAAACACCAACGCCACTAAGGAAAACGCCAGACTGATTTTTTGAGGAAGAATCCTTTGCCTGCTTGGCATCCTTCTCATCCCTTTCACACGCGCTTCACCATCTTGTATCCCAACCCGCGCACCGTCACGATCTCAAAATCAGGATTGTCTCTGAATTTGTCGCGCAATCGATTAATATGAACATTCAAGGTATGGCTATCGTTATCGGTATCCAGCCCCCAAATTTCCTCCATTAAATGCAGGCGGGTAAAAATTTTGTCGGTATAGCTCATCAGCTTAAACAGCAGGTAAAACTCCTTTTGGGGCAAAAATGTTTGCTTCGCTCCTCTCGTAACCGTTAGAGCGTTGTAATCCAATGTGGTCTCTCCCAACACGAGCTTGTGCTCGCTGGCAGCCTGCGCTCTGCGCAGCAGTGCCTTGATACGGAACAGCAGTTCCTGCTCGTCGAACGGCTTCGTCAGGTAATCGTCCGTCCCCGCAAGGAAGCCTTGGTGCTTATCCGTGATGTCATGCATAGCCGTCACCATCAGGATCGGGATATTGTCCCCGACGCTGCGCAATTCCTTGCATAATTGATAACCGTCCATCTCCGGCATCATCAGGTCCAGCACAATCAAGTCAAACCGCTGCCCCTCCATCCTGCTCAGCGCCTCGAGCCCATTCTTAACCGGATGGGCATTAAACCCTCCATGCTTGAGTACAGCGCAGAGCAGCTTTTGCGTATTGGCATCATCTTCGACCACAAGAATATCGAACACTGTGCACTCCTCCCTCCACCATGTCATTATTATACTGTCCCAAAGTAAACCGAACATCAACCCCGATTCGCGGCCTCGCTTGAGGTTCAGTTGATATGGAGCGATTAAAATTCTGGTTATCCCACATAGAGAGAGGTTATAGAATGAGAACAAGCAGAAGATACACCATGGGCAATGCCAACGTCATCCATCTTGAGAATGTCAGCAAGAGCTTTGGCGATTACCAAGCCGTGCGCAATCTTTCATTGGAGGTGAATCGCGGGGAGGTGATCGGCTTCCTTGGGTTGAACGGAGCCGGAAAGACCACGACCATCAAAATGCTGCTTTCGTTACTGAAGCCATCATCCGGCAGCATCTACATGCTGGGGAGCAAGGTAGACGCCGGCAATTACAAGCTATGGGAGAAGGTTGGCTATTTGGAGGAGGCCACCTTTTATCCAGAACTTACGATTACGGAAAATCTGGACATTGCCCGCAGGATGCACCTGATCTCCGACCGCAATTCCATTGCTCGCGTCATCGAGCAGCTTGATCTGGGCGCTCATCAGGACAAGAAGGCCAGAACGCTTTCCCTCGGAAACAAACAACGGTTAGGGTTGGCAAAGGCTATGCTCCACAACCCGGAGGTATTGATACTGGATGAGCCGATCAACGGACTTGACCCGGCCAGTGTTGTCGAAATCCGGGAGCTGCTGCTCGACTTGTCGCGCAATCGCGGCGTCACCATCCTCATCTCCAGCCACCTGTTAGAGGAATTATCCAAGCTGGTGGACCGTATAAGCATCATGCACAAAGGGCAGCTCATCCAGGATATGAAGGTAAGCCAAATGGAGCAAGCCCTGCAAAAAAGCGTCATCCTGGACGGACGCAATCGCGTTGCCCTGATGCGTATTCTTACAGAGCATGGGTACAGCTATGAAGAAGCCGCGGACGGGCGCTTGGCCTTGGCAGAAGGCCAAGCGATCACGCAGCCGGAGAAAATCGCAGAAATTTTAGTGAGAATGGGCCAGCCGCCGACTCATCTGAGCGTCGTGACGGAAGATCTGGAAGGTTATTTCTTGCGCATGATCCGTACAGAGGGGACGAAGCAGGCATGAAGCTACTTTCTCTCCTTCACAACGAAGCTCGTAAAATAGGGCGTTCTGTCGTCTTTTGGGTTATGCTCGGGGCCTTTACGGCATTGCCCTTGATGATTGCTATGTTCAACAGCTCCGCAGCGCACTGGGAAGCCTACTTCGCAGAGCTGCTCGGCTCCATAGGTGCCTTGCTCGTCGTAGGTTTTTCATTCACCTCCGCCTGGGTATTTGGAGTGGAGTACACTAACAATACCATCAAGGACATCCTTGTGAAGCCGGTCCCCAAGACCTATACGGTATTGGCCAAATTTATCGCCATCGCGATCTGGAATACAGGAATGGCTATTTTCACCTTTGTGGTCATCGCAGGCGCGGGTTCCCTGATTGGCGTCGGCGGAGGATCCATATCCGCCATCTTGCATGTTTTCTGTCCATTCATGGCCGCCTGCCTGCTGATCATGCTCGTCAGCACGACGAGCGCTTTCATCGCCAATCTCACCCGAGGCTACCTCGCACCGATCGGAGTCACCTTTGTCATCGTCATCGTCTCCAATGTAGTCGTGCAGTTGGGCTTCGGACCTTATTTCCCATGGACGATTCCAGTCCTGCTGCTAACCGGAGCCGAGCTCCACTGGAGCAGCATGGCGATACTGGCTGCCACAGGACTAGCAGGATTCGCCGGAACAGTGGCTTGGTGGCGATTTGCCGAGCATACGTAACAGCCCTGCTTTGGAAAAGTATAGCCTCTCGGTATTCGCCGAGGCAGATGGGACAAGGGGGTTTCCTTGAACCATCGTGCACCCTCCTACGTTGTAGGAGGATTTTTACATGTCCTTACCTATTGCACGCTAGGAAACTGTAGATACTTTTCTTCCAAAAAAAGCTTGACGTTTTTCACTTCCGCCTAAATCACGAGAAAGATTGTCGTTTTTTCCATTCTCTCGATTGGAGCGTGTTGTCGTAAATACTAACATTATTAGAGTTTCTTATTCAATCTCCCGTAATCGACGTATTCATATACAATTTTATAATGGCATCGTATCCTTCTACCTCATATTGCCCAGGGATGAGGATCACATCATAATTAAATTCTCAAATCCTAGTATAGCCATGTGACTCTTTTGTCCGAATATATGATCATCTATATGGAAAATTTGCGTTGATAACAGTCACTACCTAAACAGTTAAAAACAACTACCCAGCACACTACTATGTAGTATGATAAAAATAAATCCTGTCGAAATAAGTCCTGGAAGAACATCGGCAGACTGCGGTACGCATTGCTGTGGGCCTTGCCCATGAATTTATAACCTATCACTCCAATACGTAGCTGTTTCATTCGTGGTCCTTTACTTAATTCACTTCTGCGTGTACACGCATACATTTTCTCATCCCAGTTGTGCCCCGTCTAATGACTTCTTGCCGGGCGACTAACTCTGCCTTGGTCAAACTAACCGGCTCGACCATGCTGAGACCTCAGCAGCTCGCCTTACATGGCCTTCCCAAAAAGAACGTCCCTTCTGCCAACCGGCAGCAAGGGGCGTTCTTCGTCTCATTACACAAGTATGGAATTAATGCCCCATCATGGCAGTATCATTTAACCGTCCATTTTGTAGAGCTTAGCGAGCCCGCCTTCTGCCGTTTCACGGTAACGGCTATTCATATCCTGGCCTGTCTCATACATGGTCTGCACAACCAGATCAAAAGATATTTTACGGGTACCAGACAAGAATTTAGCTAGGCTCAGCGCATTGATCGCCCGCATCGCACCGACAGCATTCCGCTCAATGCAAGGAATCTGAACCAGTCCGTTAATTGGATCACAGGTTAACCCCAAGTGGTGCTCCATCGCAACCTCCGCCGCATACTCTATCTGGTCGATCTCCATACCGGATAATTCAGCCAGTGCAGCCGCTGCCATAGAGCAAGCCGTGCCCACCTCCGCCTGGCAGCCGCACTGAGCGCCGCTGATGGAGGCATTCTGCTTGACCAGGTTGCCAATGAGCCCGCCGACTGCCAGAGCCCGGAGAACCTGTTCGTCCGGGACCTGCTTCTTTTCCTGCATATAACGGAGCGCGGCCGGCACGACACCGCTGGCCCCGCAGGTTGGGGCCGTTACGATTGTGCCGGCGGCGGCATTCTGTTCATTGACGGCGAAAGCGTATGCGCTGACGATCCTGTTCTCACGTGTCTCCGGGCTCTCATCCACATGCCCCTGATGATAGAGATATTTCGCCTTGCGTTCGACATGAAGACCACCTTCCAGAATACCTGTGACGGATAGCCCCTCGTCGATTGAACGCTTCATCGCTTCCCAGATGCCTTGGAGGAAATCCCAGATCTGTTTGCCTTCACGCTGCTCGACGTAATCACTTAGACAGATATGATTCGCTTTACAATAGACACTGATCTCTGCAAAGCTGTTCTCCGGGTAAACATCAGGCCCATGCGTCTCCTCCCGTCCCTCAATTACGATATCCCCGCCGCCAATACTAACAGCACGCATGAATGCGGTTTGCCGCCCGTCTTTGTAAGCGAACAAGTCCATGGTATTGGGATGGGGCAGAACAAAGTCAGGCTGCGGAACAAATTGGACCTCCGCTGGAGCGGGCGACAGTGATCTAATAATAGCTTTGTCCGTCATATGGCCTTTACCTGTTTTGGCAAGTGAACCATAGATCAACGCCTTAAATTGGTCTGCGTCTTCATTTTCTGATTTGAAGATTCTTGCCGCTTTCTCCGGCCCCATGGTATGGGAGCTGGACGGTCCACTGCCAATCTTATATAGTTCAGTCAACGATCTCATAGCACCCTTATCCCTTCTCAGTTGTCTTTGGCTTAAGATCTTCATACTGCTGCTTGACCCACTATCGCCCATTCCTCTGAAAACGTTCCTGGATTCTCTTCAATCGCTCAAAAATCCCCTCTTTATCAATGGCCATGTCATACAATTGGTGAGCAAGCTGGAGACCCTGATCATGGGCAAGGGCTTTTTTCCACGGGTGCGACACAATTGAATGAGTAAGATGTCTGACAGAGCGGGGTGCCTGCATGATCATCTCTGCCAGTTCCCACGCACGTGGAAGAAGCTGTTCACGAGGCAGCATCTCACTGACCAGACCGAGGTCTAATGCCTCTTGGGCAGTAATGTTCATCCCCGTGTATGCGTAGTATGCCGCTTTCTTGCTTCCCAGTATCTTTTGAAGTGCCAGAACGATTCCATCTCCAGGCGGAACACCACCCAGATAATGGGCATCGAAGAACGCTGTGTCTTCCGCGCAAACGGTAATATCACAAAGCGTCCCCAGCTGCCAATGTGAGCCTGTGCCATTGATCGCCCCAATTGTGGGGATGTCAAGGCAATGAATCATATTTTCAATCATTCTGAGCGATTCATGATACATTTCCAGCTTCCGGCGATTCGGCCAATCCATGAATTTGGCGGTCCAGACTTCAGGATTGCCTATTTGCCACAAATCTCCTGTCCCTGTAAGGATCATCACCTCATTCTCAGGATCACGGCCAACATCTGACCATACATGGCCATATGCAG
Source organism: Paenibacillus periandrae (assembly GCF_022458865.1). GTDB lineage: Bacteria > Bacillota > Bacilli > Paenibacillales > NBRC-103111 > Paenibacillus_S > Paenibacillus_S periandrae. The sequence goes on from NZ_JAJNMU010000010.1 coordinate 304,922, forward strand.
TTTGGGCCGCCCAGTCAAATTGAAGAGGTCCTCCGCTGGTGTGCATCCGCACTTCCAGTATGCCGTCACGGCGGGTCATGATGAACAAGTCCTTGTACTTCTCCGAGTATTCTTCGAATCTTGTAGGTCCCGCCATATCTCTATTGGACATCTTTGCCATTTAGACGTCCTTGCATCTTCATCAGTCGCTCCAGAGCACCTTCTTCATCAATGGCCATATCGAACATTTGGTGAGCAAGATGGAACCCTTGATCACTGACCAGGGCTTGTTTCCATGGACGGGATATAATGGAATGGGAAAGATGTCTCGTTGAACGCGGCGCCTGCATGATCATCTCCGCAAGCTCCCATGCACGTGGAAGAAGCTTTTCGCGGGGCAGGACTTCACTAACGATGCCCAGGTCCAATGCGGTTTGACCATTGATATTTTTGCCGGTGTATGCGTAGTATGCCGCCTTCTTGAAACCGATCATGCTCTGCAGCGTGAGCAGCATTCCATCTCCGGGAGGTGTGCCTCCCAGATAATGCGGATCAAAAAAGTCGGCGTCTTCTGTGCAAATGGTAATATCGCAGAGAGTTGCGAGTTCACAATGCGTTCCCGGACCGTTGATCGCCCCGATTGTGGGGATATCAATGCAGAAGATCAAATTCTCAAGCAGTCTCAGCGATTCATGATACTGTTCGAGCTTCTTTTGCTTCGGCCAGTCCATAAATTTGGTATTCCAGACTTCAGGGTCCCCTATTACCCATTTATCCCCTGTTCCAGAAATAATCATTACCTCGTTCTCAGGGTCGCGGCCAATATCTGACCATGCATGAGACCATGCCGTATGGGCTTCCCAATTATGTTTGTACGGTCCTCCGTCGGTGTGCAGCCGCACTTCAATGATTCCGTCACGACGGGTCATTAATAGAAATTCCTTGTATTTCTCCGAGTACTCTTCAAATTTGGTTGGTCCAATCATACGTCTCTCTGTCATTTCAATTCCTCCTGTTTTGTTTAAATATTATCTATTACTTTCAAGCCAATCTCTGGCGAAAGCAGCGTAAGCCGCAGCCCCTTTATAAAGCACCTCGTCCGAGAACATCGTCTTTGGATGGTGCATAGGGTAACCATAACCTTCTTCGGTATTGCCTGCGTTAAGAAACACTGAGGTACTTGGCACCGCTTGTGATACAAATGCAAAGTCTTCCGATCCCATTAATTTACCACCGGGTATAAATTGGGTTATACCGATAAAGGAACTGGCGCCAAAGGTGTTTGCAATAGTAGTTCTCATTTGTCGGTTAAGCCCGCTGTCCGTCTTCACCTCAGGACATCCCCTGGTATAGATCACATCCACCTTTGCCTGAAACGTTTCTCCAATACCTGCAGAAATGTCGTGGATACGGGTTTCGATTTTATCCCGCAATACGGCGTTAAATGTGCGTACGCTGCCTTTCATTCTGGCCGTATCGGGAATCACGTTGTTTGTACTCCCGCCTTCCATCACTCCAATTGTAAGAACTGCATTCTCCATTGGCGAAATTTCACGGCTTAGGATCCCTTGCAGCGCCAGATGAAGATGAGCAGCTACATTTAATGGGTCTACTGCAGCGCTAGGCATCGCTCCATGTGCGCCCCTTCCGCGGATGATGACTTCGAACCAATCAGAAGAAGCTGATATCGCTTCTCCGGCCTCAGGCACTACAAATTGCCCGGCAGGAATTGGCATTCCAGTCAACACGTGAAGCATCATGGCTGCATCCACTTTAGGATTTTCGAGAATCCCATTCTCAAGCATCATCTTTGCCCCGTGCAGAGTCTCTTCACCCGGCTGAAACATAAGCTTAACCGTCCCGCGAAGCTGCTCTTCGTTTGCCTTCAGGATCTCCGCAGCTCCCAACAGCATGGAAGTATGCAAGTCATGACCGCATGCATGCATGTTTCCATTCAACGACGCAAAAGAAAGATCTGTTTCTTCTTGAATGGGCAGCCCATCCATATCCGCACGAATAAGAATCACCTTCCCGGCATGATGTCCGCCGATCGTAACCATTAGACCTGATTCTCCTATGGGAGTGGGCTTAAGACCCATCGACTCCAACACCTCTTTTACGTAGGCAGTTGTTCTGGGCAAACTTAAATCAAGTTCCGGAATCGCATGAAGATGATGCCTGTACATGACCAATTTTTCCTGCAGATGACGGGCCATACTCAAAAATTCTCCAGCTTCTTCAATCACAGTGAACATCTCCCAAAACACAAATTGAATGAACGTAAGAACAGAGTAAACATTCCCCCCTACTTATTTTAAGACATTTTAAGAACAGAATTATCGTACCTTTAAATTTATTAGATGTCAAGAGAAAATAAGACATTTTAAGAACATTATATTGGAAGCTATCGGAACATTGATATATCACATTTATTGTGATATAACTCTTTTGATTGAACTGTTTATGAAAGGAATCTACCATGAAAATCAAGCTAGGTATTATCACGCCTGAGACCCATATGGACTATTTCCGCGCCATTGAAGAAGAAATGCGGCCCTTATGTCAGTTCCGGTTTCTTACGATCAGCAACTTCCGGGAAACAAAAGACGTATATCTCAAAAACTTAGGTTCGGTAGATGGATTTGTTATCAGTGGCAGGATGCTTTACGAGTCAATTGATAAGGAATGCTTGGATGAAAAAGTACCTATTCACATTTTGCAGGATAATGAAAACCTTCTTTATAGGGAACTTTTCCGGCTACTGGTAACAGAACCTGGGCTTGATATATCCCGGATCTATGTGGATTATGCGTATATTATCGATTCTTTCAGTGAATTCCGACAATACCTGACTCATGAGGGAAAGCCCATTAACAGCGACGATCTGCTCGAAAAACGGGTGGAAACAATGCTCGAAAACCATATCACTCTGTGGGAAGATAAGAAAATAGACCTGTCCATCACGGCGTTCGGCCACTTTGTTCCAGAACTCAAAAAGCACGGAGTCAGATATATCTTAATCCGCCCCACTTTGGAAAACGTTAAAGAGACCATAAGAGAGATCATCAACGAGATTACCATCCTCAAGCTTAAGAGCCAGAGGGCAGTTGTCGCATGCTTGTCGACCAAAACGGCGGATCCGCCATCTGAAGAGCAGCTTCATGAGCTGAAAGTCCTTGTCGGCAGATTTCTGCGCAACGTGAATCTGGCAGACACGGCCCAAATTTCGGAAGGCTTTGTCAGACTATACACCACCTATGGAAATTTCATGAAAATCACCTCTAACGCGCATAACTGCACCCTGCTGGAGTATCTAGAAGAGCGCATAAGCGACAAGGTGAAGATCGGGTGGGGCTCGGGGCTTGAATATTTTCAAGCTAATGTTAACGCCACCAAAGCTCACAGACAGGCGGAAGCCTTTACGGGCAGCTGCAGCTTTTTTATAAACGAGGATCAGAAGGTTATCGGCCCAATGCGGAGCATGAATGTCATACAGTTCTCTGAACAGGGGGACCCGGAAATCATCGCGTTAGCCAAAACTATCGGAATAAACAACATCAACTTGCAAAAAATCATGTCCTATGCAGAAATCATGAGAACAAATAAATTATCCTCTGAGGATGTTGCTCAATGCCTGTCCATGACCGTCAGAGGTGCAAACCGTATCCTTAACAAAATTGAAGAAAGTAAATACGTACAAACGGTATTTGAAAAACGAGACAATAGTAAAGGGCGACCCCAAAAATACTACGAACTGTTGTTTCTCGACAAAGAAGGGCGCAAATTAAGTAGATGACACGCATTGTTTCGGTTGCCATTTTGACTTTAAATTAATGGCAAAAACTTTTTGCACTTGATTTACCAAGTCAAATCACTTCCTGGCCGGACGACCAGCTCTGCACATGCTCCTGGAACCGCCGCGTTGCAGGTGAAGCATATTTCATCGAGTTGACCGCGATGCCAAGGGAACGGAAGCGGGGTTCAACCATTCCACATGTTCTTGGAATGACTTATGCCGCATACTCGGAGGCGCAAGTCGTTCCCTTACAACGTCCCGGATTCGCTTTTTATTTCAAAAATAAATTGTCGGTTGATGACAAGAACATTATCCCATTCCCGACAAAAACCCATCGCTAGTTGCGATGGGTTTCAATGCATTTTACTTCTTAAATTGTGAGCCTGGATCCTTACTCGCCGGATCAGCGATAGCAGTGTCCAGGGCGGTTATCGTTGTACAGCTAAGGGCCTGCTCCCCTTAGCAACACAGCGATGTCTGGAACCTCCTCTGGAAGCAGCTGATCGGCTACCAGCTCCACCCCATCGAAGCCCCATTTCTTCAGTTTCAGCAGCTGCCCCCGATGCTCCTCTATCCGGAACTGATCGGTCCAGAGCAATGTGTTCATCCCTATTCTAATCATTGTTCACTCCCATGGATGAAGTAAGATCTTGCCGCTGCGGCCCGATGCCGATACTTCGAAGGCTTCCTGTATGCGGCCCATAGGAAACGTATGCGTTATGAGATGCATCGCCTGTGGAGCGCTTTGGATCATCTTCATAAGCTGAGGGAACTCATGAAGATTATAGTGCCAGGAGCCGATCAGACGAATTCCCTTGCGCAGCAGATCCTGACTGACTCGAATTGGCGTCTCCCCATGGCATTCTCCCACGAAGGCAATACTCCCTTTGCGGCGGACCACATCGATTAGCAGTCGGTGGGCGACAACCGCTCCGGAGCAATCCAGACCGAAGTCCGGACCTTGTCCCCCGGTAAGCGACTTGATCTGCTTCACCGCACCCTCGTCCCGAGGGTCAATGATCTCGTCGGCGCCAAGCTGTTTGCCGAGGGCTACACGGTATTCATTCGATTCCACGGCGATGACCCGTGCCCCCCGGTATTTGGCTGACACTATAGCACCCAGGCCTACGGGGCCAAGCCCGGTAATCAATACGGTGGAGAAGGCGTCCACTCCTATCGTGACATACGCGCCGTGTGACGGTCCTAGGGCACAGCAAGCAAGTGACGCCTGATCGTAGCTCAGCGAATCCGGGAAAGGAAGCAGCAGCCACGAGGGCTTCGCAATATATTGAGCCATGGTTGGGGCGGAATAAGACAGAGTGTGCTCGCAATGAATGAAATCCCCGGACAGGCACAAAGAACAGCGACCACACGGATATTGAGGCATGACGACGACGCGGTCGCCTACGGCAACTTTACTTCCCGCAGCCGTCTCCACGACCTCCCCGGCGGCCTCATGCCCCAAGCAGCTGCTTGTTTGCCCCTGAAGGAAGCCCTTGTATTCAGTACACATCGGCGCCGTATGAATCTTGACCAGAGCCCAGCCCTCAGGCAGAGCCGGCCTATCCTTCTCGATCACAACAGCTTGCTTCTCGCCTATAATCGCAGCCGCTTTCATCATTTGCTCTCTCCCTCCCTCAGCAGCCAGTGAATGGCATTGCGAATCAATTGTTGGAATTCCGGCATGTCGAACTCCTCCGGGTGGCCGAGCGTCGTCATGAATACCTCGCCGCCCCAAGCATTCGTTCGAGTCCATGCGACCGGTTGAATTCGGGGAGAGCTCATGGTACCCTCCTTAAGCTCCGGATCCACGGTGTGGCCGTTCAAGAGCAGCTGCGCTCCTTCGGGTGGATACGGTAAGACGTGATACAGCCAGGATCTCGCATGAATACGCGGCGGGATCCCCTCCAGGATGGGATGGCTCTCAGATCCCCAGCAGATGGAGACGTCGGTAGAGGAGGAGTGGCCATAGTGGCGAATCCACGGGGCGCCGAGCACCTCGATGCCGAAACGAGTATTCCATTCCTCCAGCGGGTGTCCCTCTGGATAACTGAAGCTGTGCGTGCTTGTTCGGAAGGCCAGCACGGGCTTGCCGGATTGGACGTACCCGAGAAGGTGACGCATTTGCTCCTCCGGCAGCTCGCGAAATCGCAAATACAATACGGCCAGATCTGCCGTGTTCAGCAGCTCTAATCCTGGAATGTTAGCCGGTTCTTCCGGATTCGGAGAAGAAATGAGTATGGTAACCCGGGCGCCATACGAGCCTGCAATGTCCGCAGCTACCTTGGGTAACATAAGTTCCGACGCATATTCATCCTCTCCGGCGATAAATACGATGTGCTTGTTCAATAATGAATGACTATCTTTATCCATGAAGAGCGACCTCCTTTTATACTAATCAAATCCTTCATAATCAATTATAGTTCTCTCTTCCTGAAATTAAATGGACTTATCGATTGATAATTTGTCCTTTTCTTTTATCATAATAGAGAAAGGGGGGATGGCTATGGCCGCCGGCATTGAAATTACTCTCATGGGAATCCACACGCCTCACGAACCTGATTTCTTCTTAGGCCGTCCAGCCGGATTTCATGCTTACGTGCTTCTCAGCTTTACGACCCCCTTCATCGCCCGCACGGTGCATGGGCTGGAGGTGGGGCAACCCGGCGACTGCATTCTTCATGATCCGAGCTTTGGTGAATATCACGGTCCAGCTCCCGGCATGACGGAGGGCTTCCAGAACATTTGGTTCCACCTTACCGGCGAGCGGATTCCTCTGCTGGCAGAGCAGTACGGGATTCCGATGAATGAAATCATCTCTACGGGGGATCCGGGCTGGCTGCTTCCTACGGCGCGCTCCCTTGAGAATGAGCTGTTTCATCGCAAGCCCTTGACGACGGAGCGAATTCCTCTGCTTGTGGAGGACCTCTTCCTTCTGCTCGGCCGACAGAAGCAGCTCACCAAAGAGCTGGAATCCTATACGCCGCTGGAGAAGGAGCTGCGCGGCAAGTTCACAGAGATTCGGGCACAAATCCACTCGGAATACTATCAGCCTTGGAATGTGGAGAAGATGGCGACGCTAGTGAGTTTAAGTCCGGAGCGGTTTTGGGTGCTGTATCAGAAGTTTTTCAAAACGAGCCCTAAGGATGATCTCATTACCAAAAGGCTGGAAGAAGCCAAGGTGCTGCTCATCAGCAGCAGCCGAAGCATTGAGCAGATTGCCCTGGATTGCGGGTTTAACAGCGCGTTTTACTTCTCCCGCTTGTTTAAGAAACGCAACGGCTATTCGCCCAGAGGATTCCGCAAGAACCTCGGCAATTACGACAAAGCAGGCCCTCCTGTTTAAAGGAGACCTGCTTCTTTTAATACTCGTAAGCGCCGATATCGATAGGAAGCGTTCGGGGCGTTCCGGTGATGTCATTGGCGGTGTTCCTCTTTCGTCGGTAGGCAAGCAGTTCCCCGTACCTTTCCTTTATGGCCAGCGGAACGCGATCAGCGCGGTATGCAGGCCGCTCTGTTCGTAGCCGGCCGCCCGCCGTTCGCCTGACCCTCCCGGATGGTGCGGCTGCATGTGCCGAAGGCGCGCGCGTCCGGACCGGTCTGAGCAGTGTTCCTCTTTCGTCAGTAGGCAAGCAACTCCTCGTATCTTTTCCTCTATGGCCCGCGGAGCGCGCTCGGCGCGGTATGCGGGCCGCTCCGATCGATGCTGGCTACCCGCCGTTCGCCTCTGTTTCTCCCGGATGGTCCGCTGCATGCACTACAGGCGCGCATGTCTGGACTGAGCGGTGTTCCTCTTTCGTCGGTAGGCAAGCAGTTCCCCGTACCTTTCCTTTATGGCCGGCGGAACGCGATCAGCGCGGTATGCAGGCCGCTCTGCTCGTAGCCGGCCGCCCGCCGTTCGCCTCAGTTTCTCCCGTATGGTCAGGCTGCAAGTGCCGAAGGCGCGTCCGTCCGATCCGGTCTGAGAAGTGTTCCTCTTTTGTCGGTAGACCAGCAGCTCCTCGTACCTTTTCCTTTATGGCCCGCGAAACGCGCCAGGCGCGCGCCCCGCGGCGGTGGCTTCCTTCCGGCAGCGCTGGCTTGGTCGCACGCTTCGGTTCCAGCCCAATACGATTCACGGTTCCTAGTATTCATAGTAGGGTAAGACGAGGGATTACTCCCTCGGACTCCCCGTCAAACCGTGCATGCGGATTTCCCGCACACGGCTTTCCTTCGTCAGTTCCTCATCTTCAGGAGTGAGTTCTCTTCATCCGTCACCGGACTGCCTATTTCACTCCTGAATTAGGAACGTGTGGTGAGTAAGCTTGTTAGAAATACCATTCCTGCTGCTTCCAATACTTTGTTGGGAATCAGCGAATTAGAGACCGTAGATTTCTTTTGGCGCATGAAGGCTCGTACCCTCATTCGTGTCCATTCGTCCACACGTTGAAACTTTTTCTTTACATTCCCTACTCCGAAATAGTTGCCAAATCCTCGTACAATTTCGTTTAGTTTCTTGAGCATCTCTTCAAGATTATTTCCTTGTTTTCTGCGGGTGACCTTTCGGATTTTATCCTTGTACCTCTTCACTTTAGCATCCGGCAGTATTAGATAGTCGCTCCAGAAGTCGAATCCTAGAAAACGAAATCCTTCATCGAAATGCACAACCTTTGTTTTCTCAGGGTGCATTCGTAGACGTAGTTCATCTTCCAAAATGGTTTTTGCTACTAGGTATGCTTCTTCTGCCTGCTCCTTTGTTTTACAGAGAATGACAGCATCGTCTGCATACCTGACTACAGCAAAGCCTCTCTCCTTCATCCCCCAGTCGAAATGATTCAAGTACAAATTCGCAAGCAAAGGTGACAAATTGCCCCCCTGTGGAGACCCGATTTCCGTTTCATGGAACTGATCATCTTCCATGAAACCCGCCGTTAGCCATCCGCGAATGAGCGTCAGCACTTTACCGTCGGTGATTCTCTCATGTACTTTCTCCATCAGTAATTCGTGTGGAATTTCATCGAAGAAAGACATGATGTCCAGGTCGACCACATATTCATATCCGCCGCGTTTTGCGCGTCGAATCGTATTTATTGCTTGGTGCGCTGAGTATCCTGCTCGAAAGCCAAAACTGTAGTAGTAGAAGTCTTGTTCAAAGATGGGCTCGATGATTTGGCGTACCGCTTGCTGACATACACGATCTCGGATAGTGGGAATACCTAACGGCCTTAACTTTCCG
>NZ_JAJNMU010000110.1 GCF_022458865.1 Paenibacillus periandrae
GGCGAGAAAGCCTGCAGTAAAGCCGAGAAAGGCGAGCAGCATCCCAACCGTAAAAGACCCGTTCAGGACAAGAATGCCCCCGATGACGAGAATAACGCTGTGGTTCAACTGCTCAAGCAGCACAGGCATCGCCGACAAGTACTGGTTGGACACGCCGAGCTTTTGCTCCGCACGCGTCATGTTGGCTTGATGTCCCGCCCAGCGGGCAAAAAAATCAGATTCCCGGCCGCTGGCCTTCAAGGATTCCATGTTGATGAGCCCGGCAATCGAAGCGCCCCACAGCTTCCCCTGATCCATTTGCAGCTTCTGGTTTTGGTCGGTCTGCTTGCGCGACACATACAGCAGATAGATCACGTTAAGCCCGGCGACCAGCAGGGCGGCAAGTGCCAGACGGTAGTCATATAGCAGCATGAAGGTGAAATAACACCCGACCAGCAGCGCATCGATCACCGTCCCGGCAAGCTTCTCCGTCAAAAACTGGGCAATTCGGTCGTTGGCCTGCGCTCTTCCCGCAATTTCCCCGGCAAAGCGCTGCGCGAAAAAGCCGACCGGCAGCCTGAGGATATGCCAGACGAACGCGCCGGACAGACTGAGGGATATTTTGGTTTCCAGTCTCAGAAGCGTATATTGCCTGAGCGTGGTCAGCCCCC
>NZ_JAJNMU010000111.1 GCF_022458865.1 Paenibacillus periandrae
TCTGTTCCCCAATTTGCCAATTGGTCACTCCACTTTGTGTGTCCAACACTTCCCAACTGCTACCGTTCCATCCCTCAAACGTCCACGTTTTCGGCATCTCCGCTGGACCTCCACCATGGATGTCTCCACGTGTTTGTAAACTATACTGGTTCACCGTTTTATTTATCTGGAAATCATAAGCCAACCATCCTGTCGTCGCTCCAACTGCCCCAACCCAACCCGTTCCAGCATTCTTATCAAAAGCCAGCCACGATGCATAGCTCGGTGCATACTCTCCACTCGCACTGGCAATCCCTCTCGGTGTTGTATTGCTGGTCATCGCCACGATCCCATCCGGATTCAAATTGACATACTGCATCCCCAGTTCCCCGATCCCTAAATAAGAAGGAAACCCATTGTTCGCACTGACATTGATCCGGTACTTGGTGTAAGCTTTGGTATTCACAAATCCAAACTCTTTTTGTACTCCAAGCTGCCAATCGGTCACTCCACTTCGTGTGTCTAACACTTCCCAACTGCTACCGTTCCATCCCTCAAACGTCCACGTTTTCGGCATCTCCGCTGGACCTCCACCATGGATGTCTCCGCGTGTTTGTAAACTATACTGGTTCACTGTTTTATTTGTCTGGA
>NZ_JAJNMU010000112.1 GCF_022458865.1 Paenibacillus periandrae
CGGTTCATTGGATCACACACCGAGACACCGCTTCATTGGGCTTCGAGCTGCGATGACATTGAAGTGCTTGATGCGCTTCTTGATGCTGGCGCCGACATCGAAGCGCCAGGTGCAGTGATCGCAGGTGGCACACCACTAGACGATGCAGTAGCATTCGCACAGTGGCGGGCAGCGCATAGGTTGGTTAAACGTGGAGCTCAGATCGCACTCTGGCATGCGGCTGCGCTAGGACAATTGGCTGCAATAGAGGCCTACTTCGCCGGTTCCACACTTTCAGAGCGATACCCTTGGGGAGCAAGTCGCTCTTCACCTCCTGACAAGATTACCGTCGCCTTCTGGTGCGCTTGCCACGGTGGACAACGATGCTCTGCAGAGTACCTTCTCGACCGAGGTGCTGAACTGAACTGGATTTCGGTTTGGGATGGATTGACCCCACTGGACGCAGCGCAACGTAGTTCCGCTGTTGATCTGGTTCAATGGCTGCGTAGTCAAGGTGCCAAATCTGCCGGCGAACTATGAATGATCGATTTGGGTTGCAGAGCCTCAAGCTAGAGCTCCTGAGGATTCAGGGATGGGTACGATAGTACAATACTTGAACAGGCTGCCGGC
>NZ_JAJNMU010000113.1 GCF_022458865.1 Paenibacillus periandrae
CTCGGATAGTGGGAATACCTAACGGCCTTAACTTTCCGTTTTCCTTCTCGATGAAATGTCGTCGCACAGGATCGGGTTTGTATCGTCCCTGTTGCAGTAACCTTTGGAGTTCTCTTAGATTCATGCTCACGTTATTCTCAAACATGGCCATGCTTACGCCATCGATTCCGCCGCTTCCTTGGTTCTTCTTCACAGATAGCCATGCTTCGCACAAGTTATTTCATTTGGTACACTTTATCGATCAGGGAGTAGTATCGTCGTTTCGGTTTCATTGGTGTTTCACCACCTTTACCGCTACTCACCAAGCTGGTCTTGTTTCTGCTACAGAAATCGATTCCTTGCTTGTTCCACGGTCGGGCAAATGCGTCTTAGACTCATTGCCAATCGCTCCTATTTGTCCGTCGTGTACTCAGGTCGCCAGTAGTCCTTTATCCGTTGGCGCTCTTTCGCCATTGGCGGGACGCACCCTCTTGGAACCACCCTCGTTGGTTTAAGGCGCTTACGATCTCCACTCACGTAAACTCACAGACTTTGACGAAGCACGTCCCCTTTGCCTCTGTCTTCCCTCTTTTGAAGTGGAAGCAGGTTATGCGACTGAGTTTTTTT
>NZ_JAJNMU010000114.1 GCF_022458865.1 Paenibacillus periandrae
GGGTCGCAATGGAGCAGATGTTCGGCGTATACAAGGAAATCGGCAAAACGAGTGCAACGGCCGTATTTATGTTCGTGCTTTGCTCGTTTATGGGTTATTTCTATATTCGCAGTATGATTCGGGAGGAGCGACAATAAATGAGAGAACAATTGATGCATTTCGAGCCGGAAAATCCGGCGGTTGTTGAAGCCGGACAGGGTGTCCGGCTGTCTTTTCATATGTCGAAGGCAGGTTTTATGGAATTTATGCTGACTGCGGCTTGCAACGGGGACTGGCGGTTTGAGGGCAGGGAGTCCGTAATGCTCAAGGTCTTGCTGAACGGGGAATACAACCAGGATATCATCTTGTTTTTCGGTGATCGTTGGCTGGAGTATCCGCGGTTGCTTGGGTTTTTTGAGGCAGGATCGTATGAGGCGGAGCTGCTGTTTCACGAGCAGTCGTCGCCGGATGCCCGAATGGCTTCAGTAAAGACGGTGGTTGTGAACCTAGTGGACCGCGATTCCGAGCTGGGTCTCGTATATCGTTACACGCCTTTGCTGTACGGACGGAATATCGGACATCCAACAGAAAGCTGTTATACCGATACTCCATTAA
>NZ_JAJNMU010000115.1 GCF_022458865.1 Paenibacillus periandrae
CGATTTCCAATCGTGCTCCTTCGACCAAACTCGGACACCTCTCCATATGGCTCCCCGAACAGGACTCGAACCTGTGACAACTCGATTAACAGTCGAGTGCTCTACCAACTGAGCTATCAGGGAATATTCGTGGTAAAAAAAAACCCACATTCGTGGGGATTGCTTGGCGACGTCCTACTCTCCCAGAACCCTGCGGTTCAAGTACCATTGGCGCTGAAGGGCTTAACGGTCGTGTTCGAGATGGGAACGCGTGGTTCCCCTTCGCCATCATCACCAAACAGGATTTTTCGAAGATATACGTCTTCGAATTACTGCGAGAAAATATCCATCCATGCTCTTCAATCAACATGCATTTACTCACAGACTTTCATTCAAGGTTTGCACCCTGAAAACTAGATCCGAAACTTCACTTCACGCTTGAGCAGCGCGTCTCACACGCTTTCGCTTGCAAGACTCTTTCTTGGATAAGCCCTCGACCGATTAGTATTCGTCAGCTCCATACCTTGCGGCACTTCCACCCCGAACCTATCTACCTCATCGTCTATAAGGGGTCTTACATACTG
>NZ_JAJNMU010000116.1 GCF_022458865.1 Paenibacillus periandrae
GCGTAGTCAAGGTGCCAAATCTGCCGGCGAACTATGAATGATCGATTTGGGTTGCAGAGCCTCAAGCTAGAGCTCCTGAGGATTCAGGGATGGGTACGATAGTACAATACTTGAACAGGCTGCCGGAATGCTGGTAGCCTGTTCAAGTAACGGGGAGTTTAGCGACAGATAGACATATCCAATATATTGTGCTTATCCAGTTGAAAGGATGGTCTAACCATGGGCATTAGGAATTATCTGATTGAAGGCGTTTCCGGCACCGGCAAAACTTCGGTCTGCAAAGAATTGCAGCGGCGCGGCTACCATGCCATTAATGGTGACCGTGAATTGGCTTATCAAGGCGATCCGGAAACTGGTACACGGATGGATGGCGTCACGCACGAGCACCACATTTGGCATGTAGATAAAGTAAAAGTTTTGGTCGCCAACCAGGATGAGGCGGTAACATTTTTCTGCGGTGGTTCTAGGAACTTTTCGAAATTCATAGATCTATTTGACGGTGTGTTTGTCCTCGAGGTCGACCTTAACACATTGAACCGGCGGCTTGACGAGCGACCG
>NZ_JAJNMU010000117.1 GCF_022458865.1 Paenibacillus periandrae
GGAATATCGGACATCCAACAGAAAGCTGTTATACCGATACTCCATTAATTATGTTCTATACACTTGAACGCGGCGATGAGCAAACCGTGCTGGAGTACCAGGTGATTTATAGCCATGAGGATGAGGGAACGCCTGCCCCTATGCTGATGTCCAAGTGGGGGCGGCTGACAGACATTGAATGGACGCTGCGGGTTGTGATGGATCGGGACGGACGAATGTTTACGGCGACCTACCAGGGACCGCATCATCTTACGACGGAGTTTCGCGGCGGTTATGCACTTGGCGGACATCCGGCCATGCAGGCCGCGACGACTAACGGGATGGTGACGGATATGCCAACGTCGTCCTACCGGTTACTTCTGGCTCCTGTGTACCGCTGGAATCCAGCTGCAGAGCCGCGCGAGCGGGTTATGGATGCGTTCCCTTTTACGTATCAGATGATGGCTTGGGAAATGGAGCGCCACAGCCGATTGTCCGAGCTGATGACTGCCGGGTCTGGTTCGGAGTCATGGCAGGTAACGGATCTGCGTCATTATTTATATGTGCAGACGTCGA
>NZ_JAJNMU010000118.1 GCF_022458865.1 Paenibacillus periandrae
AAGACCGGGATTTCGGTTGGACATCCTGGACAGATCCAGCGGGAACGGTAGGGAGTAAAGTGGTGACCTTCACGACGGGATCGAAAAACAAATACCGGTTACTCTGGGGAATGAATCAGGGTGGGGGCTTGTCGATTGATGATATCCAGGTCACGAAGCTCAATGAATCGTTTGAGCGCGGGACCTATGAAGCGACGAGCTTCGGACCGGGAGCAGGGATCATAACGAATGATCCTCAGAAAGTCATAACAGGCCAATATTCGGCCTATGCAGAGGCAGCGCCAAGCCAATATTGGCAAGAATTTAGTATTTCGGATCCCAGCAAAATGCAGCTGGAGAAAAACACGACCTATACCGTATCGTTTAAGCACAAGGCGGTGACAGCCACCAACGGTTTTTACTACTTTGTCGCGCGGAGTGAGGAGGAAGACCGGGATTTCGGTTGGACGTCGTGGACAGATCCAGCGGGAACGGTGGGGAGTAAAGTGGTGACCTTCACGACGGGATCGAAAAACAAATACCGGTTACTCTGGGGAATGAATCAGGGTGG
>NZ_JAJNMU010000119.1 GCF_022458865.1 Paenibacillus periandrae
TATTCCTTTCGTCTGCAGCAGGTTTAGCTTGGCTGCCATCGCGACGGCTTTTACCCGGTTGTTGACCCCCAGTTTGTCGAACACGTTGCGGACATGAACTTTGACCGTACCGGCCGACATGACCAGCAGATCCGCAATTTCTTTGTTGGACAATCCGGCGGCCACGCCCTGCAGCACATCAAGCTCCCGGTTCGTCAGAGCCGGAGCAGACCCGGGCAAAGGCTCGCGGCAAGACTCCTCCGGGTTGGAAGGCTCGAAGTATTGGGTCAGCGCATGCACTTGGCCCATTTGCAAGGCCAGCATTTGCAAAAGCGATAAGCCGTCCCCCGCAAATACGCCGGCCGTGTAGTTGTTCTCCAAATACAACACGCCCTGCAGCTCGCCCTGCATCAGGACCGGCAAACCCAGCGCAGATTTCGGACCATGCCGGAGCATATAGAGATCAGCCTCATCGAATTGGCCCCCTCCGGCATCGCTTCGGATGACGGGCTCCCGGCTTATGGCCGCCTCACGGACGAAGGCCGGACTGACTTCGCTGCACGTGTCCA
>NZ_JAJNMU010000011.1 GCF_022458865.1 Paenibacillus periandrae
GTTTTAAACGAACAGGCTGCCGCTAGTACTCTACACCACTCATAAAAAAGAACTCTCCATACTTGGAGGGTTCTTACATTTATATACATGCGTTTGCGGGTGGTGTCAGCAACGCTGGTACTACCCCTCGTTAAATCAGCAATCTTAAAGTATATGCTGGTCTATGGTATATTAATCATTATTCATATAATAAGTGGTAGGTGGGGGAGCACTAGCTTGTACTTTAAATTCAAGATATTAACATTAGCAGGACTTATATTGGGGAGTGGATTTTTCGGTCTCACTTCTCGGGCAGCCGAGAATACGAGCCCGTCTTTCTCGTATTCCGCTGAAATGATCACTTTAGATTTAAGCCTAAAGAATTTATCCGATCCGACAAAAGCGAGATGGTTAAACCTTGGCTATGACCCTTCCGAACTTTCCGGGCGCGGCGATGAATTATTGATGCACTGGGCGGTTCGTAAGCGGATGCTCGAAGCGTATCCGGATAGGACGTTCAAACCTGATCAACCAATAACCGAGGCTGAATTTCTCAAAGCTTTATGTCACGCGTATGGTTATCCCAAGACGAGAGATAGAGCAAGAAATTCAGTGGAAGCCGTTTATGAACTTGCAAGTTTGTGGAATTATCCGGTCACTGATGATGCTCACTCCGAAGCCAGATTTGTACCCATGACACGTTTAAAGGCAGCTGAAATTATTACTTCTGCTCAGGGAGAAAACTATGAGGGAAACAATGCAATTACCTTTTTGCTTGGTAAATCCTTAGCTAAGGGTAAAAGTGAACAGACCGTAGAGGGCTTCGCTGGTGATGAGTTATTGACGCGTTCTGAAGCAGTAGAATGGATTGGAAGTATGATAATGAAGGGGGCATCCCGACTTCAAGAACGACCAAAAGTACTTTCGGATCCTAGTCTTTTGCCTCTGCTGCCAGTGCCTCAATCAGAGGAGTTGCCCGATTTCGTCATAGCACCTGTTACCCAAGAGGATTTTAATCTGATAGATATGGAAAAAGAAGTCTCTATTAGTCTGGGAAGTACAAGAGAATGGGTTGAAGTGAATTATGACATTCCGATACGCAAATATAATGAACACCACTATAGATATACGTCCTTTAGTGTACATTACAATGAAAGTGACATATTGCAGGGATGGAAAATAGATGAGTATTATCAGAACACGAAACAATTTCAAACCTCGAAAGGAGCAATACTTGGACAAAGTACCTTTTATGACATTCTTCGGGATTATGGAACTGCAGGATTTCTTGGTTATGGAAATGGTCTATCTCTAGACTATTTATACGAAAAATATGAGGGGGAAATAATTCCGCGTTTTTCGCCTCATGAGATTATTAATAATGATAATGTGCTCACAATTTCATTTATCTTTGATCAGAAAACACTTATGCTTACCTATATTACTGCTGCAACATATCAGGTTGGATATATCGGTCCTTTCTGATTGAGTATTTGGTTCGTGATAATATGGAAAGATAATTGGACTTATTTAACTGTAGGCTACATATTTTGTAGTGATGCTTAAAGATTTAGGTCTCAACTTTATTACCTAACAATTAAAAGAGTTTAGAGTCTAATAAACAAAATCCAGTCTAACACTTCATTTTTGTGTTTTGGCTGGATTTTGTTTATTAGAATGGTATAGTCTAAAACTTATTTTTGAAAGGAACACAATTTCTCGGGTAAAAGCGTGTAAATTCAACATCATCAGTATAATACTTTATTTTCTCCAAACATCAACACCATTATTTTTTACTTTCCGAATGACCCTCTGTAATGACTACCTGTGCTAATTTTTTAATTAATATTAATTCTTTTTCCGAACATGGTTTAAGTAAAACATGTATGGAATCCAATAATTTAGATTTTTCATACTCCGAAGCAGTAAAATTATAGCCACTAAACAACTCACTAGGCTCTATTCGAAGAGTCTCAACGATTCTTTCGAGTGTTTCCAAAGAAATATTTTTTTCTCCACGTTCAATACCACCAATATATGGTTGCGGCAGTTGAACAAGCTCTCCAAGCTGTTCCTGTGTAAGTCCTCTGTTTTTTCGGAAATTCCTTATTTGAAATCCAACATGTTTTGAAATTTTGGACAACCTGACCACCTCTTTTTCAGAGTAGGTTAGTCAGGGGTTAAATTGTAGATAGCTATAGCATATATATCCATTTGATTTTATATCTTATAACATCTATTATTGCTGTATACTATCTATCAAGGAGCCGAAAGCATGAGTACTCTTCCACAACAGTATGTTATTGAAAATGTTCTCCAGTGCAAAATGCGGGGGAGGGTTGCATATCAAAGTTATTTTTCTGCTTCTGTTGGAGTAAATCTGATTTATGTCAAACCATTTGATCATCCCTCTGGAAAGGGGTATCAGCGACCCGTTGATGCTAAAAGATGTGCAGACTTTGCCAACTACTTATCAAAAGGTGAAGAGGCTTTATTTACACCTATATTATTAAATGCAGGAGCTAATTGGGAGTTTTCTAGCTATGATAGGCAGCGCCCATCTTACGGTAGATTGCTCTGCAAAGGAAGAGCTTCGTTAATGGACGGCCAGCATCGTGTGGGTGGAATAGAAAAATACGTGCGCGAAACGAATTCTGATATCAACATTCCGTTTCTTGCCTTTCATAGCCTGGATGAAGACGAGGAAATCAAACTATTTGATACAATTAATACAAAAGCAAAAGGTATAGGCACATCTTTAAGTAAATTTCTACGCCGCGATTCGGATGATATTAGTTGGATGGCCACAGAAATGATGATAAGAAAAGAGAGCCCTTTTAATTTGATAGGAAGTATTATCGGGAAACGGACTAAAGGCAGGCATGTAACACTGCAGAATTTATATCGGACGCTGAACTATTTATTGAAAAACGAAAGCATAAACAGCTTGCCTAAAGAAGAGCAACTTACCTTAGCTCTTACTTACTATAATGCTTTACGTGATAAATTTCTTTATGAATGGAAAGATTACAAAAGTTACCGGGTAACTCATATCGTATCTATTGATGCCTTATCCATTGCCGGAAGCTATGTTTTAGCTGCTGCTCTAAAGGATAACAAAAAACAAGTAGATGTATCAGCAATCATAAAATATGTGAATAAATTATCTGTTGAATGGTCCACGGACGGTCCATTAAAGTATGTAAAAGGGTTGAGTGGTTCGAAAAAGTTAGCTGATGAGTTAAAGGATCAAATGTTAAGTTAAATTTAAATAGCCTTCGTTATACAGAATTGACTTGAGTAAGGAACTCGTACATTAATGAAACAAAAACCAACACATTACAATTTCTTTAAAGTGTTGGTTTTTTGCTTATGAACATGTAGAAGTCTGTATTCAATTAATTCTACTCTAAGAAATGAGGCTCGTGCTCATTTAATACTTCATTGCGATTTATCATTATCATCAAATAACTCAGGATACATTTTTACAATATCAGCATTTAATGCACGGTTTTCGGTTTTTTTATTTTTGGTAATAGATACTATTTTTTCTAACCCTTCTTCTTCCTGAAAGTTCTTGTAAGTGCTTTTCACAGCCACTTCCAGGTATTGTTTTCTAAGTAGTTTAATTTCATTTTCAAGCTTTTTAATCTGGTCATCTTTTTGAGATGACTGAGCAGATAATTCTTGATTTTGTTTAATTGTAGAATCATAATTCTTGGCCTTTTGATACAATGCATTTAGCATCTCATTGAAATGCCCTAATGCGCTAATCAAGCCTGTCTTGTTATTCCAGTACGTTTCGACGAGTTCAACAACGTTTGGCAAGGGAAGTGAAGCTGTGGCCGCTGTAACTTCCTGCTGCGATGGCTCATTGACCTTTGCGATTTGTGCAGACATTCTTCTTGTCCAAATAAATCGATTAATGCCAGTCTCCTTTTCTAAAAGGGAAGGATTAACCTTTTTCCCGGGGTTCCTTGAAATATATTTTAACAAGATGTCTTTTAGTTGTTTATCTGTATATTTGGGTGGTGCACCTTTTTTCACAATTCGTCCTCCAGTAGATAAGAATCAATCATGGCCTTTTGGTCCATTATTCTTCTTAGTTCATTGCAAGTTGAGGATAGCCTTTCCTGACCTGTTTTTTGGAATGTCATGGTTGGACAATCGTAATTCATGGTTTTAGTGACATATCTCATGAGTTCCAATTGTTCTTTTAATCTGCTTTCTAGTTTATCAGAACAATCTCTCAACCAGGACAATCCTTCATTTTGGTCTATTGGGGAGAAGAAATAGAATTCACAAAAACGACAATCCCCAACCTGACAGCGAGCAGGATGATCGGTACAATAACCATGATCAACTCTATATTTTTCTGGAAAATCGCTGGCTTGGTACAGTCTGCTTTTGGCAATAACAGCATGAGTTCCTACATCCCATTCTTCTTTCCAAAGGTTTTTACGTTTCATTCGCAACGTCTGTGCCGTATGATGGACAAAAGACTGGGCAAAGTGATCTAGATGCTTGTGGTAATGCAACTGGGTCTCCAACTGATTATGCCCTCCTAAGCGCGCAATACTTAACATATTAAACCCCTGCAGCATCATATTGCAAAAGGCAAAATGTCTGGTGTCGCCTGGATTTATTCTCTCCAAATCGCCATACTCTGAGGAGATGATATCATTATAAAATCGATCAATTAAATTAATAAATTGTGAAGCTCCCATTTTTTTTCGTGCTGTTTCCTTCGTTTTCACTCTAACGTATTTTCTATATGCCTTATACGATATTAAATATGGCGAGTCCACGCAATAAGCTGAGGTTATTCGTTTATAATCTTCGATGAATTCATAGATTTCCTGATTTACTTGGACGGTGTCCGTGACCTCAAGCATTCCTGGATGATTAACGGTTATCTTTTTTCTGGGTAAATTCATCCAGTAACTCCCTCCAGCATCTTTCGTAGCACAATCCCTCCGTAAAGAATAGAATTCAATGGGGCGCATGGGAATTACACGGGTAATCCTCCACCATAAAAAGATAGGATAATACTGCAGTTTCTCCTCATCAGAAGTACAAGCCTCGAAGTAGTTATCCAAAGCAAGATCGAAAAGCAAGATATCGCGATAATTTGGCAATTCGCGTACATTCGAAATTTTCGTATTGTAATTTAGGCACAAGTCGCAATATACATCTGCATGGGTATGATTATAGAAAATAAGAAACTCTCTAATACTGATGCCAAAACCAAATTGTTTATGCCCTTTGAAATGGTTGAATGCGCCTTCTAGTTGGGCGAGATGATCCAACTGAAACCCCCGGGTAATCCGTATTGCCTCCTTTATTTGACCTACGTTTTGTCGAACGGTTTGTGTATTAATACCGTTATACATTTTTTGAATGGAGTAGCATTTCAAGGCCGTATTGATTACACCATAGATTTCACAATCAAACTGAAAAATACACCTACCGGATTCTTTCACAGCAAGCCACTTGGCATCCTCAAAATTTCCGTTCACAATCACCCCATTTTGTGCTAGTTCTTTAAACATTTCCTGATAATCGTGAAGTTCTTCGATTCTAAAGGTGACTGACTCAATACTTTCCAAAATATATTTGTCACTTAATTCATTTAATGTTTTTCTTCTTTGTAGCGCTGAATGGAATTTTGTCATCAGACTTCCTCATTAATTAAATTTTGAATCGATAGAACTTTTTGTTTTACGTTATTAAGGTTAATAAAGGTTTGAACGAAGACTTTACCGAATTGCTGTACTGCCTGACTTAAAAGATCTAGGATTTGAAATAACAACTTGTTATCTCTGACGAGAACGGCTGGATACTCGGTTTTTTGAATCGATGCGACCAATCGATCGATTTCATGATGGATAGAAATCAGGACATATTTTTTGGGTATCGCGTTTTCACAATGCAAGCAGGTCGTAGCGGTTGGAGAAGTGCAATTCGGATAAGTTATGCATTGCACGTGCTGCAGTTTGGCTGGCATTTCACCTTTATAGATTTTAATCAGCACTTTACTAAAATCCTTTTCAGCGAGATTCGACAACCGCAATGCCAAAGAATCTTTATTTTGTTGCTGGCGGGTTAAGAATGAGCTTCGTTGTTCCAACTGGTAAGGGCTGTATTCCTTTCGAAACTGTTCAATCAAAGCGGTACGATGCTCTAATTCTAAATGTGGTGCTTCAGGCGTAGAAAGAGAAATAAGATGATGATATAGCCATCCAAAATGCCCCCGGTTAAACAAGTTCAGACTCACACGCTCCAAGGATCCGTCCCTGTTTAATGCTTGAATGTATGTTGCAGTCGAATCTTTATTGGTATGTCCCCGGACTTGTTGAGACAATTCATATGCGATATCTGCATTTTCTTTCCCTTCCATTACGCTATAAAAGAAGTACGTCAAAAGCGTTCTATTCATTTTCCGACTTTGAAAATCTACAAGGTCCAATCGTTTATCGAAAAAGGACCGGAAATGGGTTTCCTTTTCAAAAACAACGAATTTTCTTTGTCCAATCTTAATGAGTTGTTGATCCTCTGTACTTCTGCGATGGATTTCAGCGATAACTAATACAGTTGCTGTCGGAATGATCATATCTTGATTCACAAGGAAATGACCCAGAGCGCCGGTCTTGCTAATGTACATTCGTTCTACACGTTTATACAATTGGTTAATAACAGCTTGTGCCTGCTCCAGTGATAGTTTCGTTTCCCTGAGCTGATCGAAGGTCTGTAAGTTGCAGACTTCCAGCGAAACGTTCGGCAGCTTAATAATATCCGATGGCCTCCACGCATCAATGACATGCATTAATATGAATAACCATGTTACCGCATAATCCCTGCTTTGGATGGCCTGATCGATGTGAAGGTTTACATCTTTCACATAATTGTAATAGTCTAAAAACCGTTCTGGGCTATACATTTTCCTCTCTTCAACGGGTAAGGAAGTAACAGCATAACTTTTTGAGAATGAACATAGCCCTTTACCAGAGCAAAACTCTAAAAAGTAGATAAAGGTTCGCTTGTCTCGAATCCCCATTCCAGCATTTTGAAAGATATGGTCCAATTGCTCTACATTAAGTAGAAACACTTCAGTCGTTAATAGGCTCAATAAGCGTTTTAATGTACTGATATACTCCAAAGCCCTATTGTGA
Source organism: Paenibacillus periandrae (assembly GCF_022458865.1). GTDB lineage: Bacteria > Bacillota > Bacilli > Paenibacillales > NBRC-103111 > Paenibacillus_S > Paenibacillus_S periandrae. Next base: position 7,152 of record NZ_JAJNMU010000011.1, read on the forward strand.
ATCGTTTGGCTATTAGCATGACTGCTATTGATTTTCAAAGTAACAAATTCGTGATAAAGCATCATTGTTTTTTGCAATGGTTTAGGTACTTCTAGTTCAGCAAATCTGTATTTAAATAAGTCGAGCGGAGTCGATAGTTCCGCTAATTCCTGCTGTCTTTTTCTTACCCGTTCAACAAATTTATTCGATTCTTCAACGGGGATAATCCACTCGTTATTGTGCTTTATACCTTCATGTATCACACCTTGCCGAAATAATTGATAAATCCAAGATTTGCTTACCCCTAATTGAGTAGCAATATCTTGGATAGGAACATGATCATTAGGGACAGAAGTTGACTCCCTGTACTGACTTACGGCTTCCATAGGGATGATCCATCCCGCGTGATGAAAGGGTAGCTTTTGTTTTTTTGCACCTTGAAATGTTCCGTTTTTCGCTAATGAATTTATAGCTGCAGTACTTAATGACAATTCTTGTGCAGCTTGATGGGCGGAAAGATATCCTTCGGGTAGTGAAATAGTTTTTAAATAGTTGTCCACAGATTCTGTTCGAATGTAACGGATGCTATCGATGACTTCAATTCCGGTTAAAACGTTATTAAATACCAATTTACTTATCCACGATTGGCCAACAGATAAATATTCAGCCGCTTCTGCGAAGGAAAGATATCCGGCAGGTGAAGAGAAAGACTGGATATACTCATCTATAGACATTGATGGTACGATCCAAGAGCCTCTATATTTTTTCGCATCCGAGAATGATCCTCTTTTTATGAGTCTGCCAACCCACAATTCGGTTAGATCTAGTCGTTTGGCAATTTCGGTAACGGTTAAATATCCATCTGGAATAATGTCAAGTGATGCCTTGTAATCCTCAACAGCTTCCACAGGAATTTGCCACGAACCTTGTACCTTTATAGCGCCTTTAAACGTTCCGATTTTTACCAATCGAAGTAGGTTTTTATACCCCATCTCCAGATTTTTCGCTGCTTCAATAGGAGTTAAATAAGACATTATTCATTTGCTCCAAATCATTTATTTTTTTATTAAATTCGGTAAGTAATTGTCGTACAATTGTTGCATTCGGCTCTCTAGTTTTTTTCTCATTCGTTCCGTATTTCCTTGATAAACTAAAGATGAAGAGAGATTGGAATCTCCTCTTGGCAAAGCGATATCATAAGGATTATCAGCTTCTTCGGCTAGAAGATTTGTAAATATGCCCCTGCCTAAATGAGTGGACCATTTATATTCCTCTAGCTTGACAGCGTACACGATATCATCTGGATTAGAGGATTTTCTGAGTTGCTTCAAAAATTCTTTTTTTAATTTACTGAAATAGGCTCTGTAGCTTTGTCCCGACATGGCTTTGCCATCCCGATTTACAAATAACGCATCCGATCCATCCTCAGGAGTATAAGCTCCTATATGGAATCGATATAGCGACTGCAGCCAATCCTGAATGGGAAAGACAATTTGCCTTCTTGGTTTCTTGACACCACTTGAACCGGAGCTATCTTTAATATCTGTTCTCATATTTTTTTGTTGTAGCTTAATCACTATACCAAATTCTCCAAAGGAGCCTATTGAAATTACATCGGATCTTCGAATGTTTACAAGTTCCCCTTGGCGAATTCCCCCAAAACATTGCATGTAAATTCCCAAGGCAATTGGGTTAGCCATTTTCACAGCCATTTCAATCAAAGGTAAAATATATTGTTCTGGTAAATCGTGTGCTATATGGCCTTGTTTATTCCGTGGCATGATAACCCCTTTAAATGGGGAAACAGTGTATTTTTGATTCGAATTTCCGTAAAGGTTTTGTTTTTTAAAGGCACTTTCCTCAATATGAATCAGTAGTTTTTTCTTCACTAGAAATTCATAGAATGATGTTAGTGTTCTTTCCGCCTTTCTAACCGTCATTCTTGACCTTTCTTTTTTCGTCAACTCGTTCAAAAAATCAGTGCCATGGGAAAACTGAAGCTCTTGCAAAGATGGAAGCTTGTATTTTATTCGATTTTCGATAAGTATGTAATTTAAAAAAGAGCAAAGATAATTGGCATGGAGCCTTTGGGAATTGTAAGCTCTATATTTCCAATAATGAAATATAAACTCTGTAAGAGGATGAATACACAGTCTACCATTATTTTTATTCTGTAAAACGATTACAGCATGTTTATTAATGACAGGCTCGCTGTCTCGATATCTTCTCCACAGTTCGATTCGTACGCTCTGTACACTAAAACGCAACTCGTCAATCTTTCTTGAAAAGGGGACAATAGAATTATTATAGTTCATCTGAATTCTCCTGCTTTTAATTTAGCTCAGATTTATGCTCATATTTTTCGACACAATATTCATATGATACCATATCTTTGTTATCATTTTAACTCACCATTTATGCTCATAGGCACATATGTCGAAATAAGTATAATATCTAGATATATCAAGGGTTTATACTGACTAATAATGCACATATATAATTATGCTCATAGTTTAATAGATACTGCTCGAGCTGACGGAAGAAATATGCCGTGATGCGCGGCGTAAGCAATATATGGGCTCGACAGTTACGGTTGGGTGTATGTGCAGCCCGTTTGATGCACCGACAGGATTTTCGCGTCAAACGACATTACCGGACCCTACGAACAATACGAACAAAGTTTACGAAGCCGCACGCAGCCTGTTTTATCGTTTCTGGGATGGGATGCCGGTTCGCAGAGCAGGGGTGACGATAAGCGGACTGGTGAAAGATGAAGAATACCAGCTAACCTTATTCGAGGATCAAGAAAGGCTGCGGGCACTGGAGAAAGCTACTGATTTCATCAAGGACAGATTTGGCAGCGCGGCTATTATCAGAGCTTCATCAGCAAGTAAAGCAGGTCAAGCACAGCACAGAGCTCTTAAAATCGGAGGGCACTACAAATGAGCAAAAAACTGGAAGGTAACGGTCGCTGGGAGTCTTCACGGATGATGCTGCCGCAGCACAAGGAAGCCTTGATTGCGCGACAAAATCCCGAGCCGGAAGTAAAGCAGGTGCAAAAGCCGACGGAGGAGGAGCATGAGATGATACTCAATTCGATTTTGCTGCCTATGATGCTTACCATGATAGAGAGGAATGGCAAAGAGTTTGAAGTGTCAACCAACCTGCTTCGCAGATATTACATAGCGGCGACGCAAATTCTCATGAATCGTATTCATGCCGAAATGGTCAAAAATAAAAATGAATTGAAGGCCAGGAAAATCAGAGTATTCGAAGACATTCGCCCGGATGAGGATCTGCACTATAAATATCTATGTCGTGGTTATGAGTATCCGTTTTCCGTTATGCGCGATGTAGTGAAAGCCAGAATCAGCATCAAGCTGGGGGAATATGTTAAGGCGCTGCTTCATGAAATGAGATCTTGACCCAATTCTCGACCCTTGAGATAATTTGGCTGTTTTGGCATGCTTGAATAGATTGCTGACAATGCGAAAACCCCTTACAGTGAAGGGGTTCATGCTTTTATGTAGGGTAGGCAGTGAGCTAAGCTTAATTTTCAATAATAATGCCGTTTAATTTGAGATTGACTTGGTTCGCAAGGGTATCGCCAACCGGGCAGGTTTGTTCCAAAAATTGTACAAACTCTTCAACCTGTTCTTTGGGAGCGTCGGTTTTGATATGAAAGTTATAACGAATATCCGAATAGCCGGGGCGAACGTCTGATTTTTTGAAAAATCCGTCCAAGTCGAGGTCTCCTTCAACCTCCACCCAAAAATCATCAAGACGAATATTAAACTTTTTGGCGTATACTCTGGCCACGATGGATTGGCATGCTCCCAATGCACCCAGTACCGCTTCAACAGGGTTCATACCCGTATCCGTTCCGCCTAAGCTTTTGGGTTCATCGATTGTAAATTCAAAATCTCTGGAACGCACTTTGACTACTACGCCTTCTTGTAAATGTGCTGTCGCTTTAAATGTGGTGATCGGCATGAGACACACTCCCTTGGTTGATGTAAATCTTAAAAATGATAACATATAATTCCTATAATGTTAATATGAATGGGATTAATGGTGTTATTTTATTTTATTTTGGCTAACGTTTTTTTCATCTGTTCTTCATTGGATTTAACAGAAGCGCTGCTTACTGCCTCCCCACGGTACGTGTTCTTGGTATTTTGTAAAAAATCCAGGGCGAATGCATCGATGGGCTGCTTTTCTGTATCATCATATTGTCTTTCTACCACCGTAGCTCGAAAAACATTACTCAGCATATATTTGTGGTTTTTTACATCACTTAAATATTTGGCGTTTTTAAATTCCGCTACGATGAACGATTCAAAAACTTTTAATTCTTGTTGGCTCGGTTGATAAATTCTTGCCAATTTTGAAATTTCGTCAAACTTTTCGGTTTCGGTTCTTTTGGATTTTGCGATTTCATCCACATCGCTTTCCCAGCCTTTGTTGGCTGCTGCGGGAGCGGGATTGTTCTGTTTCTTAGGTTCGGCTGGTGTTTTTGCTCCAGTCACCGATTTTACTTCCAGGATGACATCATCTTTATTTTTGGCACCGACCAAGGCAATTCCTTTTTGAGTTATAGGAAATCTGGCTGTAGCTATGTTTTTACCAAAAGGGCTTGCACTGTTATCATGTATGTTTAACCAAACGGCATCGTAAGCTTTGGAATCTGCCTTCACCTGATTAATAATATCATTGAAGTCGGATTCAGAAGTCGAATCGGTAGTAACACGAATATAGCGTCCATTTTGTTTCTCGTTTTTCTTGTCCTCTGCGATTTTAAATTGAGCCGCTTTCGGAGTTTCTTTCGCTGGCGGTATAGCTTCCTTAACCTCCGGCTTTTGTTCCTCAATAACGGGTGCAGCCGCGACCTGCTTTGGCTCTTCCACAGTGGGTTTGGTTTCAATCGGAGCTGGCTTCGCCCCGCAGGCAGCCGTAATTAATGTCATTCCAGCCAAGATGCCAATCATAACTAATCTATTAAACATTTCGATCCTCCTAAACTTTCATAACCTTTATACGTGAGGGATGGAATATCGTTCCGCATATTCCTCATACTACTTCCGATTTTTAAGAGTAACAAAAAAAGCGCCTGAAAAAAAGAACACAGCTAGCATCCAACCGACTGCAGGAGCTGATGCCCATATACCCTTTCCTGCAAAAGCAAAACCAAGTGATGCTACACCAAACATACAAAGCACTGAGGGTTTCATGAAGAGACTCCTTCCTTATGATAGTAAATAGACGCAGAATTTTACCAAAAAGTTGCAGTTAACCCTTACGTGCTGAACAGGTGGAGGAGGATTAACCGAAAACAAAAAAAATTCCCCTTTATGGAGAGGAATCGCTGATTGCGCTGCCGATATCGTATAAGGATTGGTTTCTAATCGATTGATCACTTATTAATAAGGGCTTGGAGGGTCCATATAGTGACAAGGGCCACACAGCCTAATACAAACATCGATACTATCATTTGAAAGAAATACAGCATGACAATCCCATCCTTTTAGCAGTCTATTCTAGTAGAGTAGCAGAAGGAGGTTGAAAAGTTGCTCGAATACCGTTGTCGTCATATCACTTGTTTTGGCGGAGGCAGGCTATTGGATAATTTCATTCCACAAAGACATAATTCGATTTTGGTTTTTGACAAATTCAATTTCATAATCAACGTTCTTTTCTGCTGGTGGTAAGTCAAGATCTGTTGATGTTTCAGTAGACCCGCCCAAAGGTGGTTCATTTGGAATGTTCATTTTCAGCACCTCCATGTATTTCGGACAGTCAAGCCCTTTTCACTAACACAAATCCAACGAAAAGAGCAGTAACGAACACATATTTTGCGATCTCAACTATCAATAGTTCAACCTCCCGATGAATCAATTTCCATAGATTAGATTAGCAGGTGTTAAATGAAAAGTCGCTCGAATGCTGTTGTCGTAACATGACTTATTTATGTAGGGAGGACCTCCGTTTGTCTCTCCAAATTTAATATAGCCTTCAGGGGTAATTAAGGTTAGCTTAATTTAGGAGAGGTAATCTGTGAGTACCCCTTTTCTCTAACTTAATGGTCAGACCCTCATCACTTCATTGGTGGGGGTCTGATTTGCGTCTACCTGGCTTCATGAAGGGTGCAATAAAAAAGGATCTTATCGTTTGTCACGACAGATCCCGGAATATATACTTATTAATTTGTTTTCTTTTTCAGAGCATCAAGCTCATCTTGCAATTTCTTTTTTTTCAGTTCCAAGCTTTTGAGATTTTTTTTCAATTCCTTAACTTTTTTTGTTTTATTGGATTTTGTTGCGGAATCAAGAAGTGCTTTTGTTTTATCTATGGATTTTTGAATACCGGATATGTCTTTTTCTAAGCTTTTCTCTTGCTGTTGAATCGTTTGTTTGGTAGTTTCTTTGGTTGCATGAGGGGTTGAGCTTTGAGCGAAAGCTGTTATGGGAATACTAGCAAAAAGTCCAACCAATGCAATAGCAACTACAAGCCTTTTAATCTTTTGATATGTCACTAATAATCCCTCCAGAAAGAGTCTCCTTACATAAATTACTATATCACTAGATTTCAATTTTTACCATCTATTCTCTACTTGAAAACGTATAAAACAATTCCACACCGTCATAAGTCTATGTATAGGCAGTTTAAAGGCTTCATGAAAAATGATTAATGATGAAACGCTTTGGATAAAGCTGCGTATTACAACACAAAAAGAATACAAGTGGAGGTAAGGGAGACATGGAAGTTATTAATGCAAGCAAGCAGCACAGTAACAAGCCGACTAACATAAATAAAATAGTTGGTTGGATTGCTGGAATTATTTTGGCAGTTATACTTGCTTTGAATAGTTTTTCCTCTGTTGAATACGGTCACTTGGGTTTGTATAAAACCTTTGGGAAACTGAATGATGAGATCCTGTCGCCTGGTATTCATATGAAGGTACCCTTTATTCAGACAGTCATTCAAATAAATACGCAAATCACAAAGGTTGAAACAGATACATCGGCATCCTCAAAAGATCTGCAGCCTGTGTCCACGCACGTTGCAGTAAACTATTCTGTAAATAAAGCTGCAGTCTTTAATTTGATGAACAATATTGGAGGATCGTATGATACGGTGATCATTTCTCCAGCCATACAAGAGATTATTAAAGAAGTGACGGCTAAATATCCTGCAGAAGACTTAATTACGAAACGTGATCTGGTCGCGGGAGAAGTCAGTGACTTACTCTCCAAAAGATTGGCGAGATACGATTTGGTTATCAATGATATCAACATTGTGAATTTTAAATTTTCAGATTCCTTTAATCAGTCTATTGAGGCAAAGCAGGTCGCCCAACAACAAGCACTAAAGGCTGAAAATGATCTTAAACGCATTGAAATTGAAGCCAAACAAAAGATTTCACAAGCAGGAGCAGAGGCAGAATCCTTGAGACTTAAAAAGCTGGAAATTACGCCTGACCTTATAAATTTGAAGCAGATAGAAATTCAAGAAAAAGCGTTAGAAAAATGGGATGGAAAGTTACCAACCGTGACTGGCGGCGCAACGCCTTTTATTGATTTGAGCTCTTTAACTAAAAAGTAAGCTTTAGGAAAAAATAAAAACCGCCATTCCAATAGAGGAAGGCGGTTTAACTATGATTAGATAAATGTGCGACAACTACCGCTAATTCCAGCGATTTCACCCATATTTACGCCTCAATGAGTGCTTCAACGATGCCCAGAATCACACCCAAACCAAATAGGAGCAACATATGAATCAAAAATCATTTGGAGCTAGAACAATTCAAGTTCCCGCGACTTTCTTGTCCTGCATCATCTCTATGGCCATAGTGTCCGCCATGTCCACCATGTCCACCACCATGAACATGGCCATGACCATAGTAACCATAGTGACCGCCATGATAATGGTAATGCGGTGGGTAGTAATGAGGGTGATAATAAGGGTATGGGTAAGGATATGGATTGATGTATATCGGATTTTGACCATAAGGGTATAAGTATGGATTGTAAGCCATGTAGCCTTCACCTCTTTGCTTTAGATAATTACAGCCTATGCGCTGTTTATGGGCTGTGATCCTTGTCTGCTTTAAAATAGGCGCAGCGGTATATGCGAACAGTTCGCCCAATTGAATGCACCAACAGGATCAAGCCCTCTTTCCTTTGGGATTGAGGGCATTTTTTGTTTGCATGCAAATTTAGGTTCATGTCATAATATTTCTATCAGCTTCTAAGGGGTGTATGATGAAAAAAATAATAGGACGTATAACGTTGGTATGTATTATTGTGATAGTAGGCTATTCTACAGTAAGGGTTATTGTAAAACCAGATGTGAATCAACCAACTCAAGCGTTAGCTCAGCAGGCCGCAGTAACAACAGGGCAAAAGGTAGGGGAAACCTACTTCACGCGTGCTGACCAGCATCCCGATAAAGCCTTAATCGATATTATTAATGCATCCACTCAAACTCTTGATATCGCGATCTACAGCCTCACCCATCCGGATATCGTAGCAGCGATCAAAGGAGCTAAAGATCGCGGTGTAACAGCACGGCTCATCACAGATAAGGTTCAATCCGATGGCAAAGTACAGGCGGAAGCAATGAAAGTACTGGGCAGTGCCAGTATCCCGATGAAGGTCAACAAGCACAATGGACTCATGCATATGAAGGTTACTATTGCCGATAAGAAGGTCGTTACCACCGGATCGTTCAACTACTCCAAAGCGGCCAGTACGTCGAATGATGAAGTGCTTATGGTCATTCGGGAACCTGAAATCGCCAAATCCTTTACAGAACAGTTTGAACAAATGTGGAATGACACGAAAGGATTTGAAACGATCGAGAGGAAGATCGCACAATAAGTTAAAAAGGGAGCCGCGATGAGCCCTCCCTTGACAAAATAACTATCTATTGCGTTCTAACAATACGAAGCCGCTAATGCTGGAAGTATTTTTTCTAAAGACCACTTTAAAGCCGATGTCATTGTCTAATAAACAGTTAAAGGCATTGATAAGCAATCGGTTGGGCGCCAAACTAGCTCTACAGGGTTGAGCACTTCCAATAACACGTGAAGAAACAATCCTGCGTGCTGAACCAGGAACCAGCGGGTTTCTTGTCCAACTGATCAATACTAGATCGTGCTGACGGACAGCTTTTACACGAGCCATCCAACCACCTCACTTCTATAACAATGTGAAGCCATTTCGTTTACATCCAATCATACCAGTAAAGCAATTGCTAATAGATCGAATAATACAAGAGTTGTTATAAGTGGGTTGAAAAATCCATTAACCTTTGCTTTCTTACTTGAAATCGAGGCAGAGGCTCCTTCCAAATATAAATAGTTGGAATCAACATCAGCTACTGTTCCTTCATAAATTTCCCCGGATCTCATATAAACACGAACTCGACAATTTAGACAGCTTCTACAAGCATGATATATTTCGCTCATCGGTATCACCATCCTCTCATTGCTCACTATTTTATGGACTTTTGATACATGCCTGAGGGCTTATAGGTATCGAATTAGTGCATCGGGATGGATATGATTGGCATGAGGAGCAACTTGCAACTGCATTGGATTGGTTGTATCGCAAGGGTCTGTTCGGAGACTATAATTAGCCAGATAAAGCTTTTAAAAGGGGGATTATGGAAGCAGACTGTCATGCTGATGCGGTAGAACGGTGTTGATGTATAACGTTCAGACAAAAAAGGTAGGTAGTAACCACCTCCTGAATCAATCGGGAGGTGGTTAACAAAAATTTAAACAATAAAAGCAGTGCTGATAATAACCAACAGAATGAATAGTACAAGAATAGCGCCTGTGCTAGTTCCTAAACCGTAACCACCGCAGCTTCCACCAACTCCACCAACTCCAAGACCCATAGGTTACTCCTCCTTTCATTTTATCTTCTGTATGTTATGAATGTCAGCGGTAGCGTGATTGGACAGATGCCAAAATGGGTGCTTGAGCTGTAAAAGCGACAAGTTCCCAGCTCGGAAGATTTCATAGGCTGTGGTGTAAGATCGTTCCTCCGAATGCTCTACGTTTCCTCCTTAGGGATCATCAAAAAGACGGTAGCGTCATTGCGCCGTCTATTTCATTTATCAAATTTACCGATTTTTAAAACTAAAGCCCCTAGTGAGACAATTGGATTAAGGGCATTTATTTGAATTCAAACGTACGTTTGTGTAAGTGCATGGACGATTACCTGCATAATAAATATCTTTGCTGAGAAAATGGCAAAGAACATAGCATTGTCTAAGTCGGCAGAGGAAATGAGTTGTTGATGAATATGAAACATGGTATCAACTACTTTATGAGTCATGTGGAAATCAATTTGATTTTGGCAAAGAGTACGATTCTAAAATGATTCTAAATATCCATTGATGCCAATGACTATTTAACATATAATCCTTTTATGGAGGGGAACGTATGAGCGTATTTCAGATAAACAAAGAGAACCATTTACAGCTGGTATATAAGAATAATGTAGTTATTGCTAGAGATGGAAATAAACTAATTGTTGTACATAGTAAGCGTAGTATAAAACCTTTGCTACCATTTGAAATTACTCAGCAGGTGTATGAACAATGGAGGAAAAGAGATAGTAGAATGGATTTTACAGATACACCGTATAATGAATTGTTTACATCTAGTGTAATAGTACAAACCGAGTTAGAATGTGTGCTCGATTTTAATAAGATTGAGTTTATTGAAAATTAGATTAAGATTTGTTTAGCTGGATCACTTTTGTAATCATCAACGTTTACTGTTTTAATTGAGGAACGTCAAGCAGCGGTACAAGCTGTTTTGTAAGCTGGACATATTCCTGCTGGTATGGAATTGTTCAAATCAGCGGATGAAAGTGTTGGATAGATGAATCAGATGTTTATAAATTAATTCTTGGCGGTCGATATGGATCAATAGATGAGGAAACGGGGAAGAGTTATACGCATTGGGAGTATGATTATGCTGGAGAAGTTCGAAAGGAAAGGCTTGCTATTGTTATTAAAGAAGAAGCATCAAGGCAAAAAACAGGTGTATCAAAGTGTACTATACCCTAACACCATCGGCAATGCTACCAATATCTAAGCCGTTATCAATCAATCTAAGCGCCGTATTGTGCCTATGCATGAGCGTGTGCTTTCTTTGCGTCTATGCCACATGTCTTGCAATAATCCTTTATAATAACGTCTACTCTTGTTCGTGTGATTGATCCACGTTGACCAACAAATAATGCTTTCTCCTTGGCATCATAGTGCTTGGAACGTTCGATGCCAATTTCACTGAAAGGGCGTTATTTTAATTGGATAGAGTGTATCAGAACATAAAAAAAGCCCGTAGAATCAACGATTCTCGGACTCTTATTTGTATGACCTGTAGTGGGCTCGAACCACTGACCCCTACCCTGTCAAGATAAGAACCATTGTCTTGTAACTAGCTTCTATCGGACAAAAAACCAGTCGTATCAAGGGATTCGGGGCATGGATACCAAATTAGCCCTTAACATCCGAGTTATAAAAGCAGAATATTCTTGACCAAAATCTTGACCATTTAATACCTTGTTGCTACTGCTGTCTTCACATAAAGCAGGTGATCTTATCCGTAATTATTTTATCATTAAATGCATGAAATTAAATATTGTAATTTAGAGCAGGAGTCATGACTTCTGCTCTTTTTATGTTTCTAAAATTGATATTATGGAGGTAATTTTAACATGAACACTGTAAGAACACAAAACTATAAAAATTTGTTGGCTAACACACTTAGAGAAAGAGCCGATAGTTATTTAATTGGAGAATTGATTCAACGTTATCCGAATCCGGCTACTTTAATCGATGTAACCGAACAGGAACTAATAAGCATCAAGGGTATCGGCGTTTCTAAGGCCAAGCAAATTATCGCCGCTGTGCAACTAGTCCAGGAACTTGCAGCGCCTTTGCCCGAGCCTGTTATCATTCGTACTCCGAATGATGTATTTTCCCTTATGGAGTTTGAATTACGTTACGCATCAAAAGAAATCTTTGTTTGTCTATTTTTAAATACCAAAAATCATGTCATTGCAAAAGAAATCATTTCAATTGGAACATTGAATGCTTCACTGGTTCATCCGAGAGAAGTATTCAGGGCGGCTATAAAACGGAATAGTGCCTCCATTATCTGCTGCCATAATCATCCGAGCAGCAACCCTGAACCGAGTACTGAGGATATTCAAATCACAAAACGTCTTGTCAGCGTTGGTGAACTTATTGGCATTGATGTACTTGACCACATTATTGTCGGAGGGCATTGTTTTGTCAGTATGAGAGAGAAAGGCTTGATGGATATTGGGGCAAGATGACTTTCATCAAATTCAATCGGAGGAAAGTCTATCAAGATGTGAAAACATCAGAGCTACCATTTCCAGTGCCAATTGTTGTTCTTTCTCGGAGCGATTCAAAACAATTTGTCTAATTTTATTGACATAATGCTCATTGCTTTTCTCAACAGATTCTTGAAGCAAATCATCCACTGTAACGCCTAATTGATTGGCAAGTCGGACAAGTGTATCCAGTGTTAGTGAACGTTCTCCTCTCTCGATTTGTCCGATATATGCATGGGAAACCTCTATTTTCTCTGCTAACTTTTCCTGTGTCAAATCTTGTTTGAGCCGTTCATGACGTAACCGAGCGCCTAGTAAACGATAGTCCATAAATGCATCCCTCCATCACTTAACAGTAGTTAATTTGAAGGGTTTATTTAACAAACTAATAGTTTCAAAATATATACCATTAGTTTCAATTGAGATATACTTATAAGTATAGTTCAAATTACTTAGGACATAGAGAAAGAATGACACGACAGGAGGGATATAGACATAAGTGAAAGTCAGTCATTTTAGTAAACAAGATTCAATTTAATGTAAAAGCGAGCAAAAAGTTAGATATTCCTTTTGATGACAAATTTAAACAAAATGGAGTATGATTAGACAAATGGTATTTATAGGAGTTATGGGCTAGTAGATATCCAGCATCTGATCTTATTACCGTTCTGTATAAAATAAATGAATTGGAGGTAATCAAAGTGAGCATCAGACAAAATATGCCTAAGAAATTCCCATTGGTTATCAGCTCGGCATTGGTCGCTTGCTCTCTAGTATCAAGCGAAATAGTTGCTAATTCAACTAAAGGAGAATATTGAAGCCATTGTAACAGATGCTTTTATAAAATTCTATTTCCAAGAGGGAAAAGATGGGGGAATATTCACGTCTTGGTGATGAAAGACATTCTATTAAACATCCAATAGCAAAAGATGCGTAAAGAACAATAGTGGTAGGAAAGGAAGATGCCAAATATATGATTCCGAGAACGATAGAAGAATTAGATCGGATTCGTGACGAATGCAAATCAATGGTAAATAAGAGGGCAACATCATCAGCTGCAATAGCCATAGTTCCAGTGCCAGGGGCTGATCTGGTAGCAGACGTAGCTATCATGTTAGAACTTTTGCCTGCAATCAATCGGAAATTCGGTTTATCGCAAGAACAGATTGAAAAACTTGATTCAGCAATTAAAGCGAAAATCCTTGTTATTATTACCTCAATCGGAAGCCAATTAATAGGAAAAGTAATAACGAAAGAACTTGTTGTGCTATTACTTAAAAAAGTAGGAGTGCGTGTGGCGATAAAGCAAGTTGCAAAATTTATCCCCTTCGTCGGACAGGCCGTTTCTGCTGGAATTAGTTTTGCAGCAATGAAGTACCTTGGTAATTCACATATTGAAGAGTGTTATTCAGTATGTAAACGAGTAATTGACTAGAAGCTATCATGAGCGGGTATCTTGAACGCTATCCCTTGTCGTAATTGTTGCTTCTGACTTACACATAACCGGACATCCGTTTGCATTCTTAAAATTCGTTATAGGAGATGAGTTTGTTATGAAGACTATCAACAAATTATATTCATGTATCGTCATTCTGACCATATTGATTGGTTTACTACCTTTGTACGTTTCTGCCGAAGGAGAAACAGAACTTCCACTGTTTAATACGCTGTCAGTGGACATGGACCAATGGTCAAAGTTCGCGGTAAGTCCAGATGGTAAATTGCTTTTCAGCGGCGGCCCATATAATTCGTATATTTGGCATCTCGACAGTGGCAGAAATAAGGATATTAAAGAACTGAATTCGAGTTACCTACATGATGCGGCGTTCAGTCCTGACGGGAAACTGCTGGCTATCGCAAGTAGATGGAATTCAATGGAACCTATAATGCTGCTTGACAGTCAGTCTGGCACAATATCAAATACAATTAAAACTTCAACTTCTGTTTCTATTGATTCCATTCGGTTTTCTCGTGATGGGAAATTCCTCATAGCCGGGTTAGGCGATCGGGTCAGTATTATCGACATTGCTTCGCGTAAGGAAGTGTATGATATCCCGAAAGACATGTCTGCACTTATCCGAGTCCATCCGGTACGGAACGAATTCGCGGTAACCGGTTTGGGTAATAAATTACAAATCAGAAATACCAGTACAGGAGAAATCATCAAGTCCTTGGGGGGGAGTTGTGAGATTTTTGATATGAACTACTCTCCCGACGGCAAATATTTCATCGTCTCATCGGGTGGAAATTGCGGCACTCTCGTTTATGATGCTGAAAAAAATTACGAACAAGTCGCCGCTCTCGATTTAATCGGGAACATTTCCTTCACCAAGGACAGCGCGTTGGCCGTCATCGGAAACCACGCATATCCTATCGAAGACAAATTTAAAACATCATATGTTTTGAAAGTGAAAAACTCCGATCAGAAAATCGATCCTAAACTGGCTTTCTTGACTCCTGATGGCAAATATTTCATCACCCGAGACGATTCGTACAATTCTAAAGGTCTAATCGTACTTGACGCTTCAAGCTTATCAGTTCGCTTGACAGGGATTCGAGTCGAACCAGAATCGATTGCGTTAGGTCTCAACGAATCGCAAGCCTTGAAAGTAACAGGCATCTATTCGGATGGAACAAGCAAGAATCTGGACGCTGACGCTGTTAAATGGACAGTGAAAGATTTTTATATGGCAGAAGTAAAAGAGAATGTTTTATATGGGTTAGCCAATGGCTCTACTGAACTGACTGTGGAATACGGCGGTTTTAAGAGAACGATTCCTGTTGTCGTTGCCGAGTATCCCACCAAATTAATCGCTACAGTAACCGATGGGCATGTAAAATTAACATGGACCGGTGTTAGTAAAACGAAGGAATTTGTCGGTTATAATTTTTATCGGCGTACTGCGGATGGAAGTTATGGCGACATCCCATTAACCGATTTTCCATTGCAAACAACCAGTTATGTTGATGAGAACGGGGACAGCAACCGTCAATATTACTACATCGTCAAGGCGGTTTATGCCAACAAAATGGAATCTCGGCCATCCAATGAAGCGTCCTCCACGTCAAGGGAGAAACAAATCGTCTTGCAGGTTGGCAATCCGATCATGAAAGTAAATGGCGAGAGCAAGGAGATCGATCCGGGGAAAGGGACGACACCTGTCATTTATCAAGGCAGGACGGTATTGCCTGTGCGGTCGTTGATTGAAGAATTGGGCGGACAGCTAGCATTTGACAGTGACGAGCAGAAACTGACTATCAATCTGAACGACAAGAAAATCGAATTATGGATCGGTAAAAATGCGGCTATCGTTAACGGAACTGAGAAGGCGCTGGATGTTGCCCCGGTGATAATTAACGAACGCACGATGTTGCCGCTGCGTTTCATTGGTGACAATCTTGGGCTGCAATTAACTTGGGACGGAACAACGCAGACTGTTGAGCTTATTAATTAACAAAACGGATATCATATCCATAGAGTTGATTATGCTGGAATAATTGAAATAATCAAGGGGCTGTCTGTTATTAGAGCAGCCTCCCTTTCATTTGATGAATGTTACACAATGTGAAGCTAGTAATCGACAGCGGCTACAGTCATCGTAATATAATAAAGTCGAAGGAAAGGATAACAATGAGAGACTTTGACTTTTTCATCAACAAGCTTGAACAAGATGTTGCTGATGGCATAACTGTGAAACATGGAAAAGGCCGTATTCGTTTTATTCATACATTAATGTGGATTGCAATCATCATGCTTGCAACAGTTTCAGCGATTACATTTGGTGCTGCTGTTGCATTTCTACCAGCAATTATTGCATTTCAGCTTATCTGTTCTATTATATTTCTCTGGACTTCGAGAATTCGAATCAAGAAACAACTGAATATTCGATTGTTCGGAGTCATTGATGGTGTAAACTTATCGAAAAGTGAAAGAGAAGAAAAAATTAATACAATCACTGTTTTATTGTGTAAGAAATTAAAGATTAAAAAGGTTCCTCAGCTTGGTGTACATTATGATGAATGTATTAATGCATTTGCAACTGGTCCATCCAGAAATAAAGGGTTAATTTCATTTACATCGAAATCCATGGAAGAAGAAACTGACGAATCAATTGTTGCTACAATTGGTCATGAACTTGCCCATATTGCAAATGGTGATATGACTGCATCTGTTCTTATTCAAGGATTTGTATCTTCTCTTTTATTTGTATTTTCACTTCCTATTCGTGTTCTTATTTGGCTTGCAAATTGGTTTTTTAGTAATGTTGACTATGCATGGATAGGTGCAATTCTTTCATTTATTATGACGCTTATTTTGGATTTTATAATCTTTAGCATTACTAGACTTATCGTTCTTGCACATTCCAGAAGACGTGAATTTAGAGCTGATCTATTATCTGCAAAACTTGTTGGTAAAGATTCAATGATCAACTGCTTGGAATTCCTAAGAGGAAATTTTCAACCGACAATTCATCCACAGACTGCAACAATGAATTTCATCGGTCCTGAAAGGTTTCTTGATATTTTCTCGACACATCCATCTATCATAAGACGAATTAATTATGTCAATAAAAAACTTAAGGAAAAAGAATGAGGAGAATGTAAAAAAAATGAAAAGGGTTTACATATTTAACATTATAGTTTTGATTATGGTCATGCTCTCTGGTTGTGGTGAAGATATGGTTCAATGGTCTGAGTCTATGAAAAACAAAATGTCAGAATCCGGTAAGAGAGTTGGTAATAATATTCGAGAGAAAGGTGTAGATATTTCAGGAAAATTAGACTCTATTGCTCAGGACACAGATGCTACTAATGAAAAAGTAGAAAAGACGGCTAAACCTAAAGAAGAAGCAAAGCAAGATAATTCTGTACAACCCACTAATACACCGGAAGCAAAACCTACAGAAACGCCAAAGATAGAAGAGAAGAAAGAAAAGCCCATAGGCTGGAATAAAGAAAATAATGATATTACGTCCAATAATAATATTAATTATGCTGTGAAACTTCTTACAGATAATGAATATAAATTTTCTGAATATACGTATGCTGAACAATTTGATAAGCTTACAAAGAATCCTAGTAATTATTATGGAAAAATTATTAGCATTGCAGGCAAAGTAACTGAAATTTCTTCTATTACAAAAGATTTTGATACTAAAAATAAAACAACTTTGTATGCTGATGGTATTAGATCTATACTAATTTTAAATGTTAGTGGTTCAAGTAATGCAAATAATCGTTTAATATCAGTTTACTCAACTCAAACAAAAGATAAGTTTTTGTTAAATGCTGAATATAGTATTTCTGGATTTCTTGTTGGTACAGCTATGAATAAGATCACTGTGCATTTACAGGGTCAAACTGAATCAAATTATGTCGAGCTTCCTGTTATAGTACCAGATAAAGAACTTGTATATCCTATACCTCATGAGGAGTATATCCAGGGTTATCTTGGTGCTTATGAAGATGATGAGTTTGTTAAAAAAATGTTAGACGAACTTTATAATTAAGAAAGAATGAGAGGATTCTCTCATTCTTTTTTTTACTTAAAAATTTTGAAAGGAACTTAATTCGATAAAGCGCCTTTCCTTCTTATTCATATTGCATTAGATCAAAAAGGCAAGGCAAATAACCAATTTTCCAATCAAGTGGTATAGTTACAGGATTTACCCCAAGCTGATGAAGTTCTTTGATGTGCTTATCAAATTTTTTTTTATCGGAAACAGTTTCTCTCGCCTTCCAGATACCTCTCTTCTTATTGACTAATTCCAACGTTCCAATTAATGCATCTTTCTTTTCTTGCTTCATTCGTTTGCTGCGGATTATTTCCCTAGCCTTTGGAAAGGGGACATAATCGCCATATCCTATCGTTCTATTGAAGTAATAATGAAGTATATTATCAGATAATTGTTTTTTTAATAACTTCCAAAAATCTGGTTCGTTTGAGTCGTTGACTTTGAGGAGATTGTAAACCTTGGTATAGCGACATTGAACTTCAAACCTAATCGTAGATTTCGCAAGTTCTTCATCATCACAAGGTAATTGTTCATCTTTTAACTGCTTACCTTTGTTATAGCAGTTAATCGTCAATGTTGCTTTTCCTTTCTTGTCTTTTTTAAATATATAGAAACTATCTTTAGGCGGTTTTTTTCGCTTGCTTGCTGGGTCATCCTTTACAAATAGATGAAAGTCATCAGGAATATTTGCACGTTTAATTAATTCCATATAGAACTTAATATGTTCGGTGTAGATATTGACTGCAAAATCTACTCTTTTAAAGCTGTAAGAGTTCAGCATATGCAGCTTAAACTTGTGGTGTTTATTACCTTTTATACGTTCGAATTCCTGCTTTATTGGTTTGAATAATTTTACGAATGCTTTGCAGATGGCTCTGTAATGTTTCATATCAGCTAATAGAAAGTAAGCATCATTTTCGTTCCCATATAAAAGCCTGATAGGATTCATTATTATTTCTAATCCACTATAGTAGGATGATTTAACTTGTCTTAATATAAGGATAAGTCCGTTTTTTTGCAGCAAGTGACAATGATAAGTTCCATCTTTTTCTTTGTAGAATTTAGCACCATTAGATTTTGATAATTTTTTCAAAGAATTAAACAAGGCCTCATAATAGAAATAGTCGATCTCACAAAACATATGAACAGTATGCAGCATTTAACAAAAAACCTCCAATCATGAATATGATCTTTTAGTTTTTTGTTAACCGCATTTTTGTTTTTTATGGATATTACATTATTAGTAGAAGACTCTTACTTATAGAGTAAAAATAAGATACATAATTATTAAAGTATATATATATTTATTAGTAACTACTCCTTTTTCTTCTTTTTATAATGCTCCCCTGATAAAGTCGAAAATATATTATTCGCTGATTTTTTATTTTCTGGTATCGCCACCATAACATCAGGAATCATGCTTGTTTTAAAGTTAATCACTCTGCACCGTTCACGTTCTAATTTTCTTTGATTCGTATTCCAAAAAGGGGTTGTCGTAACGTTTTCATTAAAACAAATTAGATTATACTCATCCAGTAACTTTGCTAATATTTTATTACCAACCAACTCTTGACCTTTCTGAAACTTAGCAACATGCTCGGAAACAAGGCTGTACACAGTATCCCAGTCGAGTTTCAAGACTTCTTGTTCCTTTTCCATATTAACTACGCCATAGACTCTTCGATCAAAATTTAAACTTGACTCATTAAATCTCACAATGATTTTTTCTTCATGGATTAACTCTTTCAGCGACTGCAAGAAGAGTTCTACTTGGGGATCGAATATTGTTTTATCCTGATCTTCAAGCAACTCCCCAAATATTTGCTTTGCATAGTTGCATTTATTAACAAAATCTTCAGGAGTGAGAAATTCCCGTTCCTTACCGTATGACATATAAAAATTAAAGGCAATGTTCTGATGTGCGAAGCTATCTATGTAACGTCCGTGGGCATTGTATTTTTCTCCAAGTTCTTTTCTCAGAGCCTCAAAATCTTTTTTGTAGTCAGCAATAAAACTCGAATTTAACTTCTCACAAAGCCATTGCAAATAATGTGTAATGCTCGTTGGCAGATATCGCTGATCTTTATATTTTTCATACCTCTCTGCCTTTTTAGCATCGTATGTCCTCTTGTCTTCCCGATTAAACAAATTGTCCATCTTTACTCTCATAATGCGTTTCTTAGATGATTCGTTTTTATTATGCGTATCAAGAAATTTTTCTCCTGTAATCAAGACCATTCCATCTGAGATATTGCTACTTGATACTTGTCTGTCAGTTAGATTCCGAATAATATCTTCAATTTTATTGATGACGCTATATTCATTTTGTTTTGTTTTTGATGTGCCAAAATCATCAATCACAAAAACGCAATCTTTGTGTTCTTTAATTCCCGGCAATATAGTTTTCGTCTTATGAGCATCAGGTCGAGCCAAATTAGTTTTTTCAAAAATATTAGTAAAGAATGTCGAAAAAGTTGTTTTGCCATAGCCAGTTTGTCCCACTATCCATAACAGATAATTTGGTGCTAGTTCTTTTGAGTCCAATAATGGAGTTGTGATGATTGAAGTCAGAAGAAAACTAAATAAAGAATAAGATAGTTTATGATTGCAGATATCAAGCATATTCAGGCTCTCCAAAAACGATTCTTTAGCACTTAAAGCATCATCCTGTTTAAAAACAAATTCCGTGTTAGTGGTACTAATATTATTTTTTATATCGCCTATAATTCCGCCGCTATGTAAAAAGAACCATTCGTTTTCAAAGCGATGCCACCCGATTGTACCGTACTCTATTCTTTTAGGTAAATTTTTCGAAGATTGATATATATACTCCTGAATCAAAGAGTAATTTTGCCGCTCGTTCGAATAAACTCTACAAAATGTCCAGCTATTTTTTATCCATTTTCGATCATTCAAGTCAGTGGCTAAAATATCTACTCTATTTAATCTCTTTTCATTATTAAAAATACCATCAAAAACATACTTATACTCCTCAACAGTTCCTTTTGCATTAACCTTCAAAATTATCTCTACGGGCCTGAAAATAAAATTGCACAAAGGTTTCAGCTTTTGGTTCTCAGACTTACAAAGCTCTCCCTTTTCATTGATTCCAAATCCTGTATCTTCAATTATTTGCGAGAAACTTTTCAAGATTTCAACTACCGAAACTTCGAATTCGTTACAATTCATCAAATGAAACTCCTTCCTATATTTAAAATAATCTGATTATATGATTGATTATAATGACAAATTATCATAAAATCAGATTTTTTAAAAGGTATTTTATTTTTTTGTAATCTCATGTAACGCTAACCGAGCCTAACCAACGATAATCAATAATAATAAACTACATTAAACGACATATGATTGACGGAATTCCGAACAGAATCAAATATATATTATTACTTTGGTCAGGACACATTCAAATGAAGGGGATGAGAATATGTTTGCACAGTATGATGACTTGATGACAGTCGAAGATGTAATGGAAGCCTTGAATCTTGGTCGTTCTAAGATATATGAACTACTTCGGAGCAAAAAGATAAAATCGTTCAAGATGAAAGGCTATCGAATACCGAAAGCTGCATTAAAGGATTTTGTACTCTCACAAGCTAAAATGAACGCGGAGCGTGATTAAGAAACCATCCGAAGAATAATTGAAAAATATGAAATAAGCTGCGGTCTACTCTGTCGCAGCTTATTTGTTTTTGTCGGTATTACAAATCGAAGGAGAGCAATAGAGCCTATGAACAAACGACTTTGGATGTTACCAGAAAATGAATGTTGCAGTGAGCAATTAGTAGCTAGTGCCGCTCGTCACGTCAAGCTTGCACTTGAGTATTTGAATCACAAAACTTCGGTTGAACGTAAGCACACGATTTTATCAGAAATAGCAAAACTACGGACAGAAAGGGATGCATTGCTTAATGAAGCAGTTTGCACCGATAAAAATAAAAACTAATTGCACTTACTACATCCAATTAGAATTAAAATTCAAATCAGGATGGAGTGAACGTTTATGGCAGGAAGAACTGTAAAGAAAGACGGGAAAGCATGGTACTTTATTTTAACGCATGGCAAGAAAGAAAACGGTAAACCGCAACAACACAAAAAGCGAGGCTTTAAAACAAAGCAGGACGCTCAAAAGGCGCTCAATGACTTGGAGCACTCTTTGACAACGGGAACGTACCAGAAGCCTAATAAGATGCTTTACAGAGAGTATATGATTAACCATTGGCTTGAAGATAAATTAACAATGGTGAAAAAACAAACTTTGGCAACTTACAAATGGCTGATTGTTGGTCATGTTTTGCCTGCGTTGGGAGATATCGAGTTAACCAAGCTAACACCGATGGCTATCCAGAATTTCTATAATAAATTAACCAAGGACGGGAAGCTAACCGATGAAAACATTCAGAAAATACACACTCTAATCAATGATTCTTTGAAGAAAGCAGAACGATGGGAGCTTATATCCAAAAACCCCGCAGCCCTTGTAGACCGTCCTAAAGCCACTAGAAAAGAAGTAATCGTTTGGGATGTGAATGAGGTTAAAAAGTTTCTTAAGCAGGCGGACAACGGCAACAGATATTACATTGCCTTTTTGATTGCTTTGACTTCTGGAGCACGTCAAGGGGAAATTTTAGGGCTTCGCTGGCAAGATGTTGATTTTGACAACAACTGCATCCGAATTACCCAAACTCTCAGCAGTGACGGTAAGGAAATCTTACCCTATACTAAGACAAAATCAGGGACAAGATCAGTCGATTTGCCGGAGGAAACGATGAAACGTTTGAGCAAGCATAAACGAATGTTGGAACAGGAAAAAATGAAAGCTGAGCCGGGCACATACGGTGATATGGATTTGGTGGTCTGCACACAGTTAGGGACACCAACGAATAAAAGCAATATACGCAGAGTATTCAGTTCAGCAATTAAACGGGCAGACGTTAAAAAAATAAAATTCCATTCCATGAGACATACTCATGCTACCCTGTTACTTCTACAGGGAGTTAATCCAAAAATCGTATCTGAACGTTTAGGTCATGCTACAGTCCGGCTGACTCTCGATACTTATAGTCATTTGCTGCCAAGTATGCAAAAGGAGACTGCCGAAAAGTTTGGAAAAATGCTGTTCGACAATGAACAGGAAGACTAACAATGAGTTTACAAGCAAAGCCTTGTCATATACGCTAGATTCAAAACAAAGATAAAGGAGACTGCAAGCATGGAGAACAATCAGCTAAACCGTGTGGAAGAAATGCAGGGAACGCTCATCAAAATGGTTGGGGAAAATAATAGCAGGCTGAAGACAGTGGAGGGAGATATACAAGAGGTTAAAGGAAGTGTTAAAGAACTGATGCAAGGTCAAGATAGGCAAGATCGTATTATTGAAATGCTCTCCGTCAAATCTATTGAAACGGACTCATACATTCGGGATGTTGAACGAAAAATGTAGTGAAGCTCACTTTTCTAATAACGAGTGAGTTTTTATTTTTGACCGAAAAAAGCATTCTTGACCAAATCTTGACCACAAAGCTAATTTCGAATGCTTAAAGATCTCATACTCACATGATTTTAAAATGAAAAATGTAGAAGCTCACTCATCCAATATTCGAGTGAGCCTTTATTTTTGACAGAGTTCTATTAAACTTTTTGATTTTGCATATTGAACTAACAGGCAATTTAACGCAATCAAAGGAGCTTGCCGCGTCAAGCCCCTTAGTTTTTAAATTGATTCCTTAACGCAACGCCTGTTTGCCAACAATATTATTGTAATTACTTCCTGGATACATAATTTGACGTATGTAGTCCCTTCCAAAATCCTGGATGAATTTGTATCTTTAAATCACGATTGAAAGTTGATTTATCATTTCTAATAATCGAAAAATACTCGGTATATCTACCTTTAACAAAATTTACATTGTGAATAATGGCAAGTTTATATAAAAACCTCAATAATTCCTCACTTTCTATACCAATTCTACTTTCATAAGTTTTGTATTGCAATTTAAAAGTGCTCAAATTAAAAGCTCTAGAGCCTAATAATCTTAAAAATTCAAAAAGAGTTTTAATTGCGGGTATTTTTACCGTAATTTCATTGGTCAGTTCAGATAATAGCCAAAGAGAGTATTCCTTTTCCGAATTATTTATAGTACCTCTATAAAATCTTCCTGTATTTTGAACCTCTTCCTGTACTTTTATACAATATTGTATAATATCTCTGGGTCTATGAAATGTACGATGAATAAAATGTTTGAATAAGTCATTTGAATCATCATTGGTACTGTATCTTATAATATCATTATTAAAAATATCCTTAAACTCAGAATTTTGAAGACCCTCTGATGTAGAAATTCTTTTATTAACAACCTTAAGCAACGCTGGATTACTCCAGTCATCTTTATTCACAATTGACCAATTTAAGTTAAACTTGTGAGTATCCCATCTTGCGCTTTCAGCATCAAATTCATCAATTGAATAAAAAATGTCAGACCTTAAATATCCTATAACTTTTGCATTAATATTTCTCGCCTTAAATTTCTGATTTATATCATAAATTACTTTAAATAAACTTATAATAGACTGGTAATATTCGTCGTACTTTTGATACTGTGTATAATTATCATCAAGTTGGTCAAATTGTACTAAGAATCTAGTTTCTTCTTCATAATGTAATAAGTAATTAGCAATGACATTTTCCAACCGTCTATTAATTACTGTAATATTATCAAATTGGTTAAGTTGCAGGTTTCTAGCTATACTCTCTTCATATGATAGCGATCCAGTACTTAATTTAATTCCACCTGCATCTTTCTGAGCGATTGTTGTTATTTGTTTATGTAAATCAATTAAATCCTCACCAAAAAGAAATTGGATGTATTGTTGTAGCTCATTATACTGGTCGTTTTTAATACTTTTCGCGTCTTTTACTATTAAAGATGCCAACTCTGTTAGTATAATATTTCTCCAAATACTTTGATATTGATTAGGTCGGGCAAAATCATCGTCTGCTAATTTTAAAAGTTTTTCAAAAGGAAAGGCACTAAACGACAAATTCGAAACTATTGCGTCATTTTCAGGAGCAGTCTTCTCAATCCAATTATATATTGCCGATTTTCCAGTACCTTTCCGTCCGATTATATAATATGTATCCTTTAGTACGATTTTGTTCCAATACCCATCATCAATAAAATATTTTTCTATATTTCCATCATACAATCCATCAATGTCACCAAAGTCTACATTTAATAAAGCTTCAGCTAATTTCATAAGTCCCTCCGTATAGTAACACAACTATTAGTGTCTATCCCCCGTAGGCCTAAACTCTATGGGAAAATGTACCTAATGTTAATTTTACATTATTTCTGAATATTTTTCCATTAATCAATTGGCTATCATTTCACATCATTTGTGTTATTATTTTTGGGCCAAGTAACGTCCCACACACTTTAGGAACTGAACCCTTAATTATTGTTAAAGAAAATTATATTTGTACACCATTTTGGAAATAGGTTTGAGGCTCTATCAACGCACAGTCCTAAAGAGGGTTATCATTGATGATAAAAAGCAACTATAAAAGCACGATTTTAAATGAAGGTGAAGTTATGTATGGATAATCATAAAAGCGATAGACAATGAAGTAGAACAGATTTTACAAAAGCAAAAGTCTAGGCAGGAAGTATCGTAGGCGTACTATTTGAGGAACAAATGTCATTAGAAAATAAAGTGCTAGACTGAAAAATAAAGTATTAGACTCGAAAAATATAGTTGTAGACTGAGAAAATAAAGTATTAGACAGACGTGGGCGTTAAGCTAACGGGCAGGATTGCTCAATTAAATATGGGAAGTTAAGGAGGAAAAATTCGTGCCAATCATTACCTTTGGCGTAAAAGAAGAAGGCAAAGAATACATATGGAGACCTGCGGCATATTGTTTGATGTTTAACAAAGAGAATAATAAAATCGCTGTTATTCAAACAGCTGATGGCAAGTATTTTCTTCCAGGTGGCGGAATAGAAAACAATGAAACTCATGAGGAATGTTTAATAAGGGAAGCACAAGAAGAGATGGGGATACAGGTTCAAGTAGGTCATTATATTGGGTGTGCTCGAAGATATTTTTACTCCACGAACGAATTCAAATATTATCTTAGTGAAGGTCATTTTTATCAATGTGATATAGGTGAGCAAACAGGTAATCCAACTGAAGAAGACCATTATTTGCGATGGATTGAACCAGCTAAAGCAATTAAGAGCTTATTCCATGAACATCAAAGTTGGGCAGTAGAGAAAGCATTACGTAATAGAACTAACGGGACACTATAGTTGAGGGGCTTGCTTCGCTGCAGCTCCTCTTTTGTTTATTAAAGTAACGGGCAGATTAACGTGAAGACACAGATGGAAATAAAGGGAAAACTAGGGCTGTTTTCGAATAATAATTATAACTTAACTAAATTGAATGAAGGTGCCTCCAATGAATTCCTTAATTGAAGAATCAGTTATAAAACTCGCAGAGAAGTTTCAGTTGCCAGAGCGTATTGTGAACATTGAAGATCTACCTTGGGTTCCGTTCACTGATAATCACTCTTGCTATTTCAAACCTTTACGTTTTGATCTAAACACAGGAACGTGGATTTACTTATTTAAAATTAAGAGTAATCAGATATTGGGAAGACACAGACACACTGGTGGATCAGTAATTGGCTATAATATTCAGGGTAAGTGGAGATATGAAGGGAGAGAATGGGTTGCTGTACCGGGAACCTTTATATTTGAGCCACCAGGTGACATTCATACGCTTATAACTGAAGACGAAGAAGTTGTAACTCTATTTATATTGGGGGGCTCACTTCAGTATTTTGATGAGAACGATCAAATAATTGGGCAAGACGACATTTATACCGTCCTGAATAAATATAGAGTTTATTGTGAATTACATGGGATTGAAACTAGAGATGACCTGATTTATTAGGGTCTAGGTACATATAATCCATTGAGCTATCGGGTACTATTGCCCAACGAACTTATAGGAGTGATTTGTTTGAAAAAGCCAATTGGGATCCATATTGAGGGAACAGTTTATGCTACTGAGGGGGATCTAGGGCATAACGAATTCCTAAATGCTTTTATTGAATTTGTTGAGAGTAGAGGATGGCAATTTGGAGGCGGGAGCGTTCAAATTGATGAATGCGGAGAACGAATTCAGGACATCGATTATGCTATCGGAGAACGATAGTTCAATGAAACAGCGACAGTCTAGGACTTTATTTTCTCGTCCTTGGCTGTCGCTGTTTCAATTTCTATGGTGAGTCTAACACTTATTTTATAAAGTCTGACGATCCGGCGATTCGAAAATCCGCGAATAGTAAGGATATCGAGTCTAATACTTTATTTTCTGCAGACAACAAACTTTAACAGAGCTTTGACCGAAAAAAGCATTCTTGACCAAATCTTGACCACGAGGCCGATTTTAGCAATATTTTGATCTCATAAAACTACTCAGAAAAGCAAAAAAGCCTTGATACACAAGGCTTCTAGCGTATGACCTGTAGTGGGCTCGAACCACTGACCCCTACCCTGTCAAGATAGTGCTCTCCCAGCTGAGCTAACAAGTCATGTTTTAGCGACAATTAGTAATATACCAAGGATATAAAGAAATGTCAACTTCTTTTTCGAAAAAAATTTAGAATGTCTCTTGTACAGCGATTTACGTCCTTAGTTCCCCGCACTGAATCCTGCGTTAAACAAGATAACCTACAACTGCAAGTTGCAATTATGCTATAATATTTCCATAAGACGACGAGCAGATAGAGGGGATAATTTATGAAGGATTTTCATCGGCCTTTTCAGCCAATTCAGGGTATATTGACGAATAATGGAGATAGCGCCGTTGATTGGGGTGGACGTGAATGGGGGACACATCGGCATCATGTCCGCGATTTGCTGGAGCATGCCGTAAATGCGATTTCCAATAAAGATAGAGCTGCTGTTCTGGGTGCTGGTAATCATGGTGATCTCGATCTGCCGGAATTGGCGAATCGATTTGCACAGGTGACGGTGCTGGACACAGAAGCTAACTCCATAGAAGAAGTGCTGGAGCTAAGCGCGGGTACTTACTCTGGTAAAATTAAATCGCTAACCAATGTGGATTATACATGTCTGGATCAAATTCATTTCTACGAGACTTGGGAGGAAATGCTGATTAATCATGCTCCTGCCACGGAAATTTCGACTTATGTGAAGAATTGTTCTTTTGAAGCAAGAAGATACGAGGCTCTTCCGCATTTGAAAAAAAGCTTTTCATTGGTTGTTTCCTCATCCGTTCACACCCAATTATTTTATATTCATGCTTTGACGCAGCTATCCGGATATGCCGATCAATATAGCAGCCAAGAGGTCGGACAGATCATTGAGGCCTTGATGTATCTACGCAATAGCCTTGTGGCCGATTATAACCGGCTGCTTGTATCTCTATTGAAGCCAGATGGCAGACTGGTGGTATGGTCTGATATGATTCGTTTGGATGAATCCAATGCTGGACTTCTCGATAGCCTGTATGCTTTACAAAGCGACGAGGAGCGTACACAGTTTTTATTCCGTTCGTTCGGTCAATCCGGTATGGAAGCTGCTGTTGTGGGACTTAAGGGGTTGTATGAGCAGGTGAAGCCAGAGGGTCAACTGTTCAAATCATGGGTATGGTTAACCGGTGTGGAGAAGCAGTATGTGGCAGCCGGGTTATCTGGAGTGCCAAGGACATAAACAGAAGAAAAGCCGCTCATTAGCTGAGCGGCAGTAGAATACTTTCCTCTTCGATAGAGGTGTATAAGAAAGCATTGTTTCCTACGATTTCAATCAAATCAATACGATTTAACAATGCTAGTGATGGTTCCTCTGGTTGTGTGCAGCGGTGTTCAAGTGCTTGAATTAATGAGGGTATCGCCTTCTGATCACTGGAGATGAAACGAACGGGAATCTTGTGGTCATGAAACAAAATTTCAGTTTTCATAAACGGTTCTCCCTTCCCTTACAATCTGTCCTAATTATACCTCATTTATATGAAAATAGGCTGAAAAATTTTAAATTTTTTGTCAATATTAGGAGTCTTTATGATAAATTCACAAGTTAGCAACATGGATGCGATCGTTCAGCAATATTTTAACAATGGGGTGTGGACGGTCGAGACAGGGGAGAGCGGAGTGAACAATACAACCCGCTTTATCCTGTATAGGAATCGCAAATATGTGCTGCGCATTTATGAGAACCACGCGGATCTGGACAAGGTTCGTTATGAGCACGCAGTACTGCAAGCGCTTCAACAGAGCAAGCTTTCCTTTCGGGTACCCTCGCCAGTCGTGGCTTCATCTGGGGATACTTATGTGCACACACAATCTAATCAGCTTGCGGTGATGTTCGAATATATTGATGGTTCAAGGGCTGATTTAGCCGATGTCGTGCACGTTCAGTCGATAGGCTGCGCACTGGGAGACCTGGTTGGTGAAATGGCGCGATTGGTTATACCTCTGGAAGCCGCGTATGAACGGTATTATGAGCTGTATGAAATCCATCCTTTGGTCAATCGGGAAAGGCTAAGTGATTGGCTGAGAGACATGGAATCGGGTGAAGCTTCAGTGGAAGCTAAACTGCTGAGCACAGAAATACAACGGATTGAGCAGGCGATTCCTGAGTGGAGTCGTTTGCCAGTACAATTAGTGCACTCGGATCTTGTTGCTGGCAATGTACTTGCCGATGACGATGGGGTAACGGGCATATTGGATTTTGAGTTTGTAACAATGGATTTGCGGGTAATGGATGCGGCTGTTTTTCTCAATGAGATCATTCGATACCAAAGAGATCGCTGGGAGCTTATTGAAGCCTTTATTCAAGGGTATGGACAATCTGGAAGCTTCAGTGCGGATGAGATCGCTGCATTGCCGCAGCTTATTTTGCTCAGAAGCGTCGTTTTGTGCATCCATTTTCTTGGAAGGCATTGGGCCGGGATAGATCCCCCTGATGAACCCCAATCCTACTTGATCGGATTTGCCAAGGTTCAGGAATGGATTGATTTGCATCAGCATCGCCTCATGGAATGCTTCAGCTTATATGGGAAGGGGGAGTATGCAGATGAAGAAATTATTTAGTCAAATGAGCGCCTTGGAACTTGAAGAGGAGCTTCAAGAAATTGTAGATGCGATATCCCGAGCGGAGTTTCCCAGTCAGAAGGAACTGTTGGAACGTAAATATTACACAGCCAAAGCTTATACACTGGAGCCAGCTGATTATTCTCCCGGGTTGTATGACATTGAAGGAGAACCGGATGATCGTTTCCGGCTGCAGTATGTCAATGGGATCATGGGCTGGGGGACGCTTGTGGGCAATGATGAAGAGGCAAGCTTCCCCATATCGATGCTAACATTTGTAAAGAATGAGCAGGTAGGCGATTAAAATATACGAAAGAGGTGTAAATATGAGTAAAGCTACACGATTCGCCAGTGATCAGAGTATAAACCCGCCGCGCTTGGATATTCAACAGTCCTGGTGGGCCATGATCGGATTAGGTAACGGTGAACGGGAATGGACGCTGGAAGAGAAATTCGAGAAGATTGCAGAAGCCGGTTTTACAGGTATTATGGGTCGTCTGCCAGAGGGAACGGATGCGGATTTATGGCGCCGATTGCTGGATGATTATCGTTTTAGCTTCGGTATTCATTCGTTTCCAGGCAGACCTGAGGATATTACGGAATTATTGAAAGCCGCCAAGCAATTCGGAGTACAGTATGTGAATTCCCAGGTGATGGATTCCTTCGTAATCGGGGAGCCTGCGATCGAATTGCTGAATGGGTTAGTGCAAGCTGGGCGTGCTGCGCAGGTGCCTTATTTTGTTGAAACCCATCGCGGTCGTGTGACGCAGGATCTACATCGCACCGTGGAGTATGTGAAGGCAATTCCTGATTTACGATTAACCATTGATCTGTCCCATTACATAGTGGCAGGTGAAGTTACCGGCAACGATGAGTCCGTTTTAAGCAAGGTGTCAGAGCTGTTTGAGAGCCTGCTGGAGCGCACCTCCAGTATACACGCGCGCGTGTCCAATGGTGAGCAGGTACAGGTCGATATAGGTCCGGATGGAGAACATCCGATGGTAGGACATTATATCAACTGGTGGCAGCGAGGGATCGGATATTGGTTAAAGGACGCACAGCCTGGCGACCTGCTGCCATTCGTTCCAGAGCTCGGACCTCCGGATTATGCGATCACGAATCGAACCTATCTATCCGGCGGCCGTACAGAGATCTCGGATCGATGGGAGCAGGCACTTGTATTAAAAAGATTAGGTGAAGAGGCTTGGAAGCTCGCCGTGCAAGCTAGCGGAAAGTAACAGCTATCCGAGATATCATAAATCTAACAGCTGCTAGTTATATGTGATTAATATGCGGTGATCTCGTTATCAATCATGGGGTGGGGACAACGGATGAGACTAAGCCTAACCGTTTGTGGTATTTTACTAGCGATCTTTGTCATCTTTTCGGATCAGGCTGTTGCACAAAGGCTGGAAGCTGCAGCTTACAAGAGTCCTGAGGGAATCCAATTTGTAAGCTACAGTACCTTATGGAATGAGCAGAAATTGAAGGAGCTCTATGAGAGTTTACTCAAATGCGAGCATGGTGAAGAATTGGCGGCTCTGAAGCAAGTCATTTTGGATCCGGGTCCAAGTGAGGGGAAGAGCGGCTCAAGAGTTGGCAGCTACAATGCAGATACCCAAGTGATTAGGTTGTTTGAAGTCGATGCTATTCCGGTCGTACGTACCCTGACCCATGAATATGGTCATCATTTTACCTATTATTGGCTGCAAAAAAAGGAAAATGCTTCTCCAGGTCAGCTCACAGAGTCCTCAACCTGGGCTAAGGCTAGGCAGCTTGGTGGTTTTCCTGTTCGATGGTCAGGCAGTACCCTTCCTTACGTACATAAATGGGACCCTGGTGAGATTATGGCTGAGGATTATGTATTGCTGTTTGGCGTAGGAGGGAATCCCTTATCCTCAAAGTCGGCGAATATTGTGAATATGCTGCGTCACGAAAATGAGTATATTCCTACTGCTCAGTCACTGCCTGCACTCAGACAATACTGGGAGCAAACGGCTGGGTTGTCGAAGAAGGAGCCGATCCGACTTCCCGAGATCAAGCAATGGCAAGCCGTGGAAGACAAGGAGGACGCTACAAACCGTCTGGTGTTTACCTCTGCCGCCACTCAAAACTACCAGATTATCCAATACGGCATTCACGTAGTTAGCTTTAAAGAAGGACAGCCGATCAACTGGACAACGTCTATCAATACGATGGGCAAAGAGCCTGTAGAGGTTAATCTGGATATGAATGCACTAAAGGATACCGATTCCACGGCTTCCTTTAACGGATTTATTCAAATTTGGGCGCTTGATCCACAAAGCAACCAGCTGGTTTACACACCATTTTATATGAATTGGTTTACCTATGAGCCTGCTTCAAAAAAGCTGCTGGCGATACCGCCTTCTTTTTCCAGCAGAGGACTAACTGCGATGTTAAAAAGAGATGGAATGGACAAATGGCCCCTCGTGAATATGGTTATGAATGGGATACCCTTGGCACCAGTCAAGCGTTACGAGGATAAGGAAGGTAATATGTATGTGCCCCTGCGCTTATTCAGTGAAGAGACCGTTCTGGGACCGAAGGAGCAGCGAACTGCGGATAACGATGGAGGCAGACGAATTAAAGCGCATTACAAGCAGAGGGATGTTCAATTGAGGTTGGATGAACAGCAGGCGGCTGTCAATGGAGTCACGATCAAGTTGAACCAGCGAGTCAGGCGCATGGGGGCTGAGTTTGTTGTAGCGATCGATGATCTGAAAGCATTGTTTGATGTAACCGCACACTGGGATGAATCAGGCAGCAGTCTGCTTATGGAGTCGACTTAGGTATATAAAAAAAGATCTTAGAGGGCTGACTTAGCCTTATAGGATCTTTTTTATTTAATGGGAAGGTGAGGTTTCGGTACTGAATGCATCATGAGATGCAAGAGGGATGGTAATGGTCAGCTTGGTGCCTTTTCCACTTTCACTTTCAACCTCCATCGTTCCCTGATGATCCTGAACAATTTTATGACAAATGGATAGCCCGAGACCCGTACCAGAGTCTTTGGTCGTATAAAAAGGCAAGAAGATTTTTTCCAGCTCCGACTGTGGTATGCCACTGCCAGTATCAGATATTTCAATGACGGCTGACTGGTTATGATTGGAGAGATGAACACGTACAAGACCCTGCTCTTCCATCGCTTCGAACGCATTTTTGATCAAATTCAACAGCAGCTGCAGCATCTTGTCCTGATCCATCATGAGGTACAAGGGTTGCCCCGCATGCTCGAACTGAATTTCGTGCCCCAGTCTTGCTGCCTCCGAATCGAGTAGAGAGAGGACTCTTTGGATGCAATCATCAATGGCAAGTACTTTAAATTGGGTAGCATGTGGCTTGGAGAACTGGAGAAATTCCGCAGTCAGCATGCTCATGCGTGTAATTTCATCCATAATCAGATCGTACCATGGTCGGACATTAAAATTATCTGCTCTGGAAAGCTGAAGAAAGCCTTTAATGGTTGTCAGTGGATTTCGTATCTCATGAGCCATCCCGGAAGCCAGTTCCCCGACCACTCTAAGCTTCTCTGAGCGAAGCATGTGCTCCTCGCGTTTCAGCCAGGATTCTCTCTTCATCATATACAGATTACGTTCCGCAATAAAGATCAAATCGTCCTTATACTCGCCGTCGTTAGGATAAAAAGCCATCCCAAAATTCATTTCAATGCCCGTTAGCTTCGGAAAGTCAATGGTAAGCTGCTGTTCGATGTTATGAGTC
This sequence comes from Paenibacillus periandrae, assembly GCF_022458865.1. Classification (GTDB taxonomy): domain Bacteria; phylum Bacillota; class Bacilli; order Paenibacillales; family NBRC-103111; genus Paenibacillus_S; species Paenibacillus_S periandrae. Next base: position 40,909 of record NZ_JAJNMU010000011.1, read on the forward strand.
AGCTCCCCGATATGATTCGATTCCAGCACGATAGCAAATTCATCACCGCCATAGCGTGAAATAAGCAGAGCTTCCGGAAACATAATGCGCAGCAATTGAGCAGCCTGCTTCAGAATTCGGTTTACACCATGAAAGCCATTGGCCGTATTCAGTGATTTCAAATCCTTGCAGTCGATCAATACCAGCGCGATCGGTGCCCCTTGCTGAACCAGCTTGCCCAGCTGTCGATGACATTCCTCATAATTATATAGGCCCGTGAGCGCATCGTGGGTAGTCAGATGTTTTTTTTCACTATCTAATTGCTGGGTCTGGTTTCGAAGAACATATATGTATTGATAAAACAGAAAAGCAAAGGTAAGGCAGCTAATCGAACTGAATAAAAATGCAGATACATTGTACAGGGTAAGCTTCATATAGGAGTAAGAAATGAGCGCAAAGGTTAAGGTATACAGAAGGCTGACAAGAACTGCGGCGCCAGGCGTTCGAATTTTATGAAAATGTTTGCCAATTTGCGCAAAGTACAGCGGCAAGCACCAGGCCATTTGACTGACGGAGTGAAAAGCAATCAGCAGCACGATTTGAAGAAAAACTGAAATCACAAGCCGTTTCTCTGTGAAATGAGCGAAGATGTATAAAATTGCTATCAGGACAAGTAGAGCCGGATGTAAGGATCTTTCGAAATAAACGGAAGAACCACAGATCACGACGGTATAGCCAAATAGTATCCAATTATAGCCCATGCCTTTTTACTCCTTCTTAAATGTGGATATGATTGAATGGATAAGAACCTATAAGCCATAACTGATAGAATTCTTCGATACAAACGCTTTCATGCACATATAACAAAAAGTAAGGTCGAATTGTGTTGAATGCTGTCTACAAAGCGAATACCATATTTTAAGGGAAAAACCTGACCTCAAAGGCCAGGTTTTTAGGGGAAGGAGTAGGTTGAATGCTGCTTCATAATTGTCATTTTTCCTGTTTTCCCTATGTATTCTTCAATATAATCATCATAATGCATAAGCATAACCGAGCTTTGAATCGCATCTGGTAAAGTCAGCAGCTCATTGAGGCTGGCATGCACAATACCTGGACTGGACAACTGACAATCATGTAAAATGTACTGACAGCGCTGCTCCTCGTGGAGTCCAACCAGAAGCGGATAATTGAATTTCGTATCGGAGCTGTAAAAGACCTTTTCATTGACCAGTAAGGAGTAGCTGGGCTTGTCGCGAATATGTTCGGATCGGATCAGCTCCAGAGTAAAGCCCGGATGAATAACAGTAGAAACAGCTTCCTCCATAATGATAAGCTCAAAATAGTCCTCGAGTCCAAAAAAACCTTCGGACTTGTTCTCCAAACCTCCGCGTAATGACTGATTCCACAAAGAATCGACCAAATCAGCTGGGACGAATAGCTTCATTCTGTACTTGTATGTATATTTTAATCGAAAAGCAAACTCTTCCATACCACCTACGTGGTCAGCATGGATATGGGTGATAAGTAAACCATTAATATGATTAATCTCAATACCAAGCTCATGTAAGGCTCTCGGTGCTGTGTAGCCGCAATCCACTAGTAAAGTGAAGCCATTGCACGTCACTAACGCATTATTGTTATAGAACTTTTTTGAGAAGGCACTTCCCGTGCCAATCATCTGGATTTGCAGACTCACGAACGATCCTCCACTCATGGGTGCATAACGCTTACATATCTTTCTTAATCTATCACGGTTTGGAGCTAGATATCAAGAGAATTTTTACACACTTTAACAATATTTTACCCTTTACTTTCTTATTTTTTATAATGAAGGAAATTCAGGATAGTATTGTATAGCGGTTTCATAGTAGGGGGAAGCTGAAAATAAACGTGTAGCAGATAAATTGTTTCGATATCATTCCCAAAATCGTGGCATATTTTGTATTTAATTCGCTACTTGCGTCAGGTTTTGCACTATATATTGATCGTACTCTAGAATCTTTTTTTGATTTTTTTAACAAAGCAGCGCAACTCTTGATGGCTTTCCGAGTATAACCTTATATAAAACAAGTACAAGTCACGATGGAGGTTACACAATGAAAGTGCCACGAATGCTAACGCTGGTGCTATCGCTTTCCTTGCTTGGAAATGCAGGTGTTTTTGCAAATTCGATCTGGGGCGATTACGAAGGATTTAGTAAAGTGAAAATGGTCGTTAATAATGTGGAAAAACAATTTAAAGACGGTGAGGCGCCTGCCTTTTTGATTAAAGGTAATGCGGTGTTTCCGGTGCGTGAGCTTTCGGAATCTCTTCAGTCGCTCGTACGGTGGGATAATGCCAAAAATACCGTATCGATCTACAAGCCGAATGTTCATATGTTTGTTGCTGAAAAGGTTAACGAAGATTATTCAATCAAATCTCCTTTTGGCAAAGTGCCCAAAGGCAAAAAAATCGATTTTGCAGTATTCGCGCAGGTTGACAGCTTGAAGACACCATTCTACTCCTTCAAAATATCGATAGATTCTCCAAGCGGGGATCAAGCGGCACCGGCTCATGAAAAGGTCGTTAACGGGTCGAAGGAAAACTTCTGGTATCCATGGTCGTTTAGTGTTCCTTTCAACGAAGCAGGTGAATATGTCATTAAATTCTCCATTAAACTGGATGAAAGTAGCGATTATACCGTGATTTCCCAGAAAGTGATTGTATCTGAATAAATGATTGCGCAGGATGCTAGGATGGCAATTGACCTGTATGCATGAACATGTTACTATACGTGGGATAACTAATTTCTAATGAAATGAGGTTTACCCATGAGCGAACATATACATGATGAGAATTGCAATCACGATCATGACGAAGAGGATATTTTTGTAGTTACGGATAAAGATGGCGTTGAACACGAAATGGTAATGGTATACACATTTGAGGCGGAAAATCAGCCTTATGCTGTGTTGCTGGACCGTAATGATCCGGAAGCGGATGGTGTTATTTTCAGAATTGAAGAAGAAGAAGAAGATGCTTACTTGGAAAGCATTGAGGATGAAGAAGAGTGGGAACGTGTAGTTAAGATTTACAATCAGATCATTGAGGAACAAGCAGCTGAATAATTAATAACGAGAGCCCTTCTTGCGACGACAAGAGGGGTTTTTCGCGCGGCAAGGGGAACAGGGCTGTAAAAGGCAAATAGACCTTTCCACTTCAAGAGGGAAGGGTCTGCTGGACCGCTGTTATTTACGAGGATTGAAATACATAATACGTCCGTTGAACAAGTGAAGCTCGGCTTTCCACTGCTTGGCCAAATACTTGCAAAATTCGTTGCCCTTGGCCTTGTCGCCGTGGGTCGATCCATCAGGTAACACGATCTGTACAAAATGCCTGCTAGTGTCACCCTCCTGGGTGGAACCAGTTCCCATTACGATGTAATGATATAAAGGATCTTTACCTTTCAGGTAAAACCACTGATCTGCAGCCTCTGGCTTTGTTTCTATGGTGTAAGGGAAACCGGCATCGCCATATTCCCAGCCTAATTGCTGGCCTGTGAGGTTCAGTTGTTCCTTGTAATGCACAAGTTGTTCTTTTAATTGTTCTAAGGAAAGGGAAGGAATGGTAGAGCCTTCTACGAATTTAATATACGCGCTTTGAGCCATGATCGATACACCTGCCTATAATTTGGACTGATAAGGGTTACATCTGATCGGATACCATGAACATCATAGCATTTTAGAAAGCGTTTTGACAATATGGATAGACAGAGGAGCATATACAATGAATAAGCAACGATTTAAAGGCTATTTGCTGGTTACAGATATGGACGGCACATTATTAAACAGTGGTAAAATCATCAGTCCCGAAAATAAACAAGCCATCGAAATGTTTGTAGAGCATGGCGGCTTGTTCACTTTGGCGACGGGACGCATAACGTCATCGGTACAACGGTTTGCCGATCAGCTGCCGCTTAATGCGCCAGCGGTTTTATATAACGGTGCAGTAATCCATGATTTTGCTAAAGGGGTCGATATTTGGCAGCGCACGCTGGTGCCTTCAGCTGGTTCGGTGCTGAGTCGGGTTATGGAACGGTTTCCCGAGGTGGGCGTGGAAATATATTGCGGCAGCGAGCCATATTTCATTCGTGAAAATGAGACAACCGATTACCATCGTCGTATGGAGAAATTTACGAGACCCGCACTCGAAGGCTTCGAGTCATTGAAGGATCCATGGTTTAAGGTGCTGCTGGCCTGGACACCAGAGCGATTGGACGAGGTTGAACGTTTTACCTCAGAAACTGAGGATGAGGATGTCATTTGGGTACGTTCGGATGAAAAATATTTGGAGCTGCTGCCGTCTGGAGCAACGAAAGGACATGCTTTGGAGCACTTGGTCCAGCTAATGGGCATCGAGATGTCCAAATGTATCGCAATGGGCGATAATTTGAATGACCTTGAAATGATCCGCAGGGCTGGTGTAGGGGTTGCTGTAGCCAACGCTCATGAAATACTGCTGAGCGCTTCCGATCGATCCTGCTGCCATCATGAAGAGCATGCAGTGGCTGATGTTATAGCCTGGCTGGATCGGGAAGTTGTTAGCAACTGAGTGGTCACTTGCTCCTGACAACGCGGGAAAGCACAAGCAAAAAGAACAAGTCGGCTTCGACTTGTTCTTACAGTATGGAAAATAACGAGCTTTACTCACGGGACCTCTACTAGATGGAGAAAATTAGAAGATAGCGTTCGTTTCGACGATAACTTTTACATTTTGAATACTGCGATCCTCTGGTCCTTTAACAGGGAGACCGACTTCAACATGGTCGACAATATAATCGATTAAATCCTGTGAAATGACCTCGCCCGGAAGTAGAATCGGAATTCCTGGTGGATACACATAAATAAATTCGGCAATGATTCGGTCAGCCGACTCCTTGAAAGGAACCACTTCGGTATCACCATAAAAGGCATCGCGAGGCGTTAATGTCAACTGTGGGATGCTCGGAACCTTAATAATTAAATCCGTAGCCGGACGGATGTTATAATTTTGGCTGGAAAGCTCACGCAGGGCATTGAGCAGCGTATCGATGTTCTCGTGAGTGTCTCCTGGAGTAATCAGGCACAGGATGTTGTACATATCGCTGAGCTCAACCTCAATATTGTAATGATCACGCAGCCAGTTTTCTGCATCGTAACCGGTGATGCCCAAGTGGCGCACATGAATATTAATTTTGGTTGGATCATAATTGAAGGTAGCTTCAGTTCCAAGAATATCTTCACCAAAGCAGCTTAGACCAGGAATTTCATTGATGCCATGCCGGGCAAATTGAGCGAGCTCAATCGCTTTGTCAGCCAATTCCTCTCCGTTTATTGCCAAATGGCGGCGCGCGGTATCCAGGGAAGCAAGCAGGATGTAGGAAGTGGACGTTGTGGTCAGCATACTCAGGATGGTTTTGACGCGGCTCGGATTGATGCGCCCTTCCTTAATATTTAATACGGAGCTCTGTGTCATGGAGCCGCCAAGCTTATGAACGCTGGTTGCCGCCATATCAGCGCCGGCTTCCATAGCAGAGATCGGCAGCTTGCTGCTAAAATGGATCAGCACGCCATGAGCTTCATCAACCAGCACAGGGATATTATAGCTATGCACGAGTTCAACGATTTCCTTAAGATCGGCACAAACCCCATAATAAGTAGGATTGATAACCAGAACAGCTTTTGCATCCGGATGTCTTTCCAGAGCGCGTTTGACAGAGCGTGTCGTAATGCCATGATCAATCCCAAGGTTCTTATCACGGACAGGTGAAACAAAAACAGGCTTGGCTCCAGCAAAAATAATGGCTGACATGACAGATTTATGCACATTTCGGGGAACGATAATTTTATCGCCCTGCGAGCAAACGGTCAAAATCATCGTCATGATTGCGCCGCTGGTACCTTGAACAGAGAAGAATGTGTGATCCGCACCAAAAGCATCAGCGGCCAAATGCTGAGCTTCTTCGATCACTCCTGTTGGTTGGTGCAGGTCGTCCAGAGGAGCTATATTTATAAGGTCAATAGATAGGGCGTTATCACCGATAAATGCGCGATATTCCGGATCCATTCCAACTCCTTTTTTATGGCCTGGAATATGAAATTGAATTGGATTGCGTTCTGCGTGTTCTTTCAACGCAGAGAATAGAGGGGTACGCTTGTGGTCCACAGTCATCCCTACCTTTCACGGTATTAGTATTCATACAAACTCTTTTAGATACTAAACTATAATGAGCTAAGGATGCAAGCCATTTGTGTTAATAGTTTGTTAACTTTTGCAATAAAAATTCGTAATTTATTCGAATGTTATGTCCAATTTGTTAATCTTCAAGGTCGAAGGTTTCCCTGTATAAATAAGTTGTGATACGATAGGTCTACAATCTAATAAGCAAGTGCTTTTCGATGTCATGATGTATCGGAAACTTGTAGGAGGCATATAACACGATCATGAACAAACAGCTGGCCATTATCATGGTACTGCTGATGACGATATTTATCGGCTTCGGCATCATTATCCCTGTGTTACCTGATGCGATAGAGGGGTCGGGAGCAAGCAGCTTTCACTTGGGAATGCTGTTGTCCATCTACTCATTGGCTTCGTTTTTGATGGCGCCGATTTGGGGAAGCTTGTCTGACAGAATAGGTAGACGGCCATTAATTATTCTTGGAATCGTCGGTTTTAGCGTCAGCTTTTTTATATTTGGGATTGCTGGTGATAATTTGACCTTGATGTATGTTTCCAGAATATTGGGAGGGTTATTTTCAGGGGCCGCTACGACCTGCGCTGTGGCCTATGTTGCAGATATTACAACAGAGGAGAACAGGACCAAGGGTATGGGACTTGTCGGGATGTCAATCGGTCTCGGATTTATATTCGGTCCTGCAGTTGGTGGTATTCTTAGCAAGTGGGGCTATCAAATTCCTTTTTATACGGCAGCTGGACTTGCCTTCGTTACTTTTTTGTTCGCTTTGGTGATGCTGCCGGAATCATTAGCAAAAGAGAAGCGTCACAAGACACAGGGGGCCAAGGTTTCCCGGTGGACGGCATTTGTTGGCACGGTTAAATATTTGTATGTACTGTCGTTTTTTGTTTCCTTTACCTTGGCAGGCTTGGAAGCTACACTGCTGCTGTTCGAAAAGGATCAAATTGGTGCGACCTCCTTCCAGCTGGGCATTATGTTTGCTGTGAGCGGTGTTGTAGGTGCCTTGATTCAAGGGGGAGTCGTACGCAGGTTCATTAAGCGTGGAGATGAAGCCAGAGTCATTGGCATTGGGTTGGTACTGTCCGCTATCGGCTTTGTACTGATTTTGTTTTCATCAAGCTTGGTCACAGCGTCGATCTACTTATCCGTATTCGCAGCGGGTAATGCACTGATACGCCCTTGTGTGACTTCCTTGATTTCCCAGAGAACCAAAGCCGGACAAGGTGTAGCTTCAGGACTCAGCTCATCCATGGATAGCCTTGGACGCATTACCGGACCACTACTCGGGGCAGGGATTTACCAGTACAGTCATCAGCTTCCTTTTTATATAGGTGCGATTCTTTCTTTGGCAGCACTTTATCTGCTTTATCGTTTTATGGTGCTCGATCGCAGTCAAGCAGCAGGGGAGCTGCGTCAGCTATAGTAATATCTGAACAATTACATATAACCTTAAATTACAGGAACCGCCGGGCTTGAGCAAACATAAGCCCAGGCGGTTCTTTGCCATACATAGCGATTAGGACTCAGGAGGGATTGAGCAGCCTGTATATGACAGCAACGGCTTCGCCGCGCTTCATTTCTTTAAGTGGACGGAAGGTGCCATCCTCATAACCATCAAACAGCTTTGCCTGCTGAACCGCAAGGATATTATCCTTGGCCCAAAAGCTGTCGGCTACGTCTTTGAAGCCCTTGCCCGGTTCGCTTTTTAGCATTTCACTCCGTGACAGGATGGCTGCGATTTCAGCACGTGAAATCTGATTGTCAGGACGAAAGGTGTGGTCTGCATAGCCGTCAATTAATCCATATTCAACTGCTGTAATAATATAAGGTCTGTTTTCCTTGTCGACGTTGAGATCTGTGAAATCGGATGTCGTACTGTTGGATAAAAACATTTGCTTCGCCTTTACCAAATAACGCACAAATTCGGCGCGGGTAATATTTTGCTCCGGTTTAAAAGAAAGGGTTCCATTTTCCTTATTTACATAGCCATCGATGAACTGCTTGTCCAGCAGCTCTTTGATTTCTTTATTGGCCCAGTGGCTGCTAATATCATTGAATTCGGTGGGGATCCCATTAAGAGAGAGGACGTATCGGGTTACACTTTTGTAATCCTCCTCGCTGAGCGATCCTGGCGAGTTTTGCGGCATATTGCGGCTAATGAATTCGTATGCCTGGTCATATGTGCCGTACTTCTTCTTTACATGATCACTGACAAGTGATGGGTATCGGTCAATACCTTTGCCCTCTACGGCATGACAGGCAATACAATTTTGCTCATAAACGAGCAGGCCATTATTAGCTGGGACACTGGCTGCAGGAGGGAGTGAAGCTGCTTGCAGGGTGCTGGTTGAACGGAATTCATCATGCACCCACAGAACACCGGCAATGAGAGTGGTGCCGAGTACAAGCAGGGGAATACGAGAACGGGCGTGGTTGAATAATTTCAAACGAGACACCTCCATAATCAGACCTTATTGTCCATTATAAACGAATCCTGTGACGTAAGTGTGAAGAATTACAAACTTTCATGACGAATTCCGGACAGAATATAACAAAAAAAGCCACAATTCCCACTGTATTGCCGTGGGTTTCGGGGCCTGTTCGTATGCTTGATAAAACTTAGGTTTGGGTTATCAGAGTTATCAGCTATTAACTGGCAGGCTGCCTATTTAAGGTAGCTTGGCCCCGCTTATAGTCAACCTTTTTCTCAACCCATGGTGTAATCTGTTCAGTTATTTGACGAATTAGCTGTTCCTTGGATATTCCTTTGGATGCCGCGATTTCGGTTAATGATTTGCCGGCTTTCGTTTCCGCTTTAAGCTCCTCAGCAGTTATACCCAAAATAGCAGCTAATTGATCAGGAGCAGGCAGCGCGCCGTTATGCTGTTTTTTATCAGCTTTACCAGCACTATGCTTATTGAACTGCCCATTATGATTGACCATAAATTTTAAATGATCTGCCATATTCGCTTTAAGCTTGTCCGCATTCTCGGCTTTAATTTTGCCTGCCAGCACGGCTTCGTCGATCTTTTGGGCACGTTCTGTCTGCAGCTTAGCAATGAAGTCCGCTTCAGAAATACCTTTTTCTTTGGCAATCTCGACAAGGTTTTTGTCCTTCAAAGAAGCGCTAAGCGCTGTTTTATCTATACCCAGAATAGCAGAAGCCTCATCAAGAATCGGCATTTTGCCTTTTACAAAATCACGCTGCGCGGTATGTTCCTTTGTTACTTTGCCAGAATTGGCTTTTTTATGTTCATTTTTATGCTCAGAAGAAGTGTATGGTTTAACAGCTTGATCCGGTGTTTCGGCATAAGCCTGCTGTTTCGTTGTATAGAGAGCAGTTCCACCAAGCAGCAGAGCTAATGTTAAGCTCGTGACAATGACTTGTTTGGGTTGAAAACGGTTCATCATGTACGAAGCCACCTTTCCAGTGGAAAATCAATTAGTTGATTTTATCTATCTCAAACTTATACAAGCAGTCTTAAGCTAACTTGAAGCTAAGCTTAATTTAAGATTAATTTCAGGATGAAGCTTGACGGGCCATCTGGTACAGAGGCATTAAGGTCTCGAAGGTTTGTTTGATGAACTCGGCCAGTGCTTGACCATCGTTAAGAATGGGATTGTCATAAGCGATGTTGTGTCCGATGAGCAGTTCTTCCTTCTTAATATCGCGAAACCTTTCAAATACGGTTTGCAATTCCTGTTCCTTGAGGTTTTTGAAGGAAATGTTGTCTTTTTTCATATGATCAGCGGACAACACGTATTCCTTGGGGATGATGCGACGTATTTTTTTTATATGGGTCAGATAGCTTTCGGCTATCGCCTTTTTGTTAGGGAGCTCGTAGATCAGAGCAAGCCACACAAATATCCGGTCGTCAAACAGCCCAACCTGAAAATGCGGGTGCTGCTTGTAGCCGCGTTTATCATGACCGATTGCCATCCACGTATCAACAGGTGCGTTAACCTTGCGTCGGGCATGCTTCGCTATATGCAAATACATTGGATTTCCAGTGATTAGGGAAAGTTCGTCACGAAGAGGCTCTCCGAGTGCTTTAAATTTAGGCTGAATCCGGGTTTGAATCCCTTCCATCCGACCTTCGAGGCCAGGGATAGAGAATACATCAAAATCATTTTGCGTAAATCCGGTAAATGTCATAGGGGAACCTCCTTTGATTTTTTGGAGAAAACTGAATATGTAAGTGTCCATAAGTCAGCTTCGGTTTGATAGATAGCCTTACTATATCATAGGATCATAGGCCGAACCATATAAGCAGCGCAAGTCTTTGTGACAAACCTAAAAAAAACACAAGTTGGATAAAAGGGATTCCATTGTTCAATATGTGCAATGCAAGTAGGATAAGGGTATATCAATCAAGCATGTACAGATTCATGACAAAAGGGGGCGGCCATATGGCAAGCAAGGTTCAATCAGCAGAGCAGGTCAGCTATCGCGCAACAACCCAAAAAAGCCTATTCAGCTTTATGTGGAAATATAAAGCGCTTTATCTGATTTCACTGCCAGGCATTATTTATTTCTTTATTTTCAAGTACATTCCGTTGTTCGGTTCTATCATCGCGTTTCAGGAGTACAACTTGTTCGGTGGGATCATGGGAAGTGAATGGGTAGGTTTGGAGCATTTTAAAAGAATGTTTGCCCATTACGACTTCCTGATTATTTTAAACAACACGCTGTTGATTGGTCTTTATGATCTAGTGCTCGGTTTTCCCGCTCCTATTATTCTGGCTTTGCTCTTAAATGAATTACGTGTTGTCGTATACAAAAGATTTTTGCAAACACTTGTTTATATGCCACACTTCTTGTCGTGGGTAATTGTGAGCGGAATCGCAATCGGGATTCTCTCGCCATCCACGGGGATTCTTAATCAATTGATCAGCTATCTGGGATTCCAGCCTATCTATTTTCTGGGTGAAGATTCTTATATTCGTTCCGTATTGATTGGTTCAGGGATTTGGCGGGATTCGGGCTACGGCACGATCATTTATTTGGCGGCACTGGCAGGTATTAATCCTGATTTGTATGAAGCTGCCGAGGTGGATGGAGCGAGCCGTTGGCGTCAAACGATTTCGATTACACTTCCTTCGCTACTGCCAACGATTATGATTTTATTCCTGCTGCATATCGGTAAATTTCTTGATTTCGGGTTTGAGCGTGTATATGTATTCCTAAATCCGCTTAACAGTCATAATGGTGAAATTCTGGATACGTACATTTATAAATCAGGCTTGCAGTCACAGCAGTACAGCTACACAACAGCCATTGGCTTGTTCAAATCAATTGTTGGACTCGTCTTAATCGTGATTGGAAATGTATTCAGTAAAAAAACAACGGGCGAGAGCTTGTACTAAACCAGGGAGAGGAGGAAGCGGTATGAGAAAAGTAAGTGCAGGTCAGCAAGTATTTAATGGATTCAACCTCGTCTTTTTGACTATTCTCGGTTTGCTGATGTTTCTGCCTTTTTTGAACGTTTTGGCAGAATCGCTCAGTTCATCAGAGGCTATAATAAACGGTAAAGTCGTGTTTTGGCCGGTCGAATTCACTATGATCAATTATCAATATGTATTCAGTGATGCTTCATTATGGAGATCGTTTGGGATTACGGTATATATCACAGTTGTGGGTACGATTATCAACCTGTTGGCGACAGCCTCGCTCGCTTATCCGGTATCCAGACAGGAGTATATGGGTCGTAAATATATCGTGTTTTTCGTCTTGATTACGATGGTATTCAGCGCTCCATTGATTCCTAACTTTATATTAATGAAGGGCTTGAACCTGACTAATTCTTTGTGGGCCTTGATTTTACCAGGAGCGATAAGCGCCTTTAACTTCTTCGTTATGCGGGCCTTCTTTATGCAAATTCCCCCGGAAATTATTGACTCCGGCCGTATTGATGGCTGCAGTGAAACACGGATGATCTGGAGTATCGTACTGCCGCTGTCGAAGCCGGTCATGGCATCACTTGGGATATTTTACGCGGTAGGTCATTGGAATACGTACATGAATGCTCTATACTATTTGAACAATCCGAACTTGTGGCCGCTTCAGGTAAAATTGCGTCAGCTGATTATGTCGGATGATATCAATATCGATCCTTCGGCTACCCAGTTTAGTTCACTTGCCCATATGAATCCGGAAGGCATCAAGATGGCGACAATTATTATTGCGACCATTCCAATTGTATTGATTTATCCGTTCCTGCAAAAGCATTTTGTTAAGGGTATGATGATCGGTTCGGTTAAATCGTAATAAACGACTGAGCACCCATTCATTTTTTGTATTCTAAAAAAAAGCCTACTGTACCCAATGAAAGTCCATTGTGACAAATCATAGGTGAATCTACAATGAAGCTATCTTGAAAGCGCTACACATCATCATTAAATATTATCAGTTATCAGAAAAGAGGGGTAATACATGAAAAAATGGATGAAGGTAAGTTTGGCTTCCGTAATGGCAGTCACGACATTGACCGCATGTTCTTCCAAAGCACCTGAAACAAATAATGCAGCTGGAGGCAGCAAGCCGGCAGAAAAAGCCAAGTTCTCTATCTCGATGCGAACACTTGCATTTAACCACGTAGAAAAATCACCAAATATTAACGAAGACAAATGGGTAAAAAAGCTGGAAGAATTAACAAATACCGATCTGAACATCGTTTTGGTGCCTCACAAGGAATATGAGCAAAAGATGGTGCAAATGTTTGCAACCAATGATATTCCTGACGTTGTAGGCGGCTCCGGCGGGGTGTCCGGTAAAGAAATGGCGGGCTCCGTGCAAGCCGGCGTGTTCATGCCACTTGACGATTTGCTGCAAAAATACGGTCAAAATCTGTTGAAGAAAATTCCTAAGGATGCATGGCAAAAAGAAACCTATAAAGGTAAAATTTATGCAATTCCTGAGTTTCTATCGAATCCTTCCCGGCGGGCTGTAGCGATACGTAAGGATTTGCTGGATAAAGCAGGGCTGCCGATTCCGAAGACGGTAGACGAGTATTTAACTGTCATGCGCAAGTTTAAAGAAATGGGCGTAGAGAATCCTTATCAAGGCCGCGAAAATTTCAAGTATGCAGATTCATTCTTCGGCGCTTTTGATGCATACCCTTACATGTCGATGTTTATGAAGCAGGGAGATCAGATTGTACCTAAATTTTTCAATGTGGAGAATATGACGAAAGCGCTGCAAACGTATAAAACGATGTTCGATGAGGGCTTGATCAACAAAGAATTCGCAACCATCAACCCTACTGTTTACAAAAACTCGATTCTTGCAGGTAAATCCGGTATTTGGTCGATGAATGCCAATGAAGTACTGCAATGGGAACAACAGCTCAAAGCGAACGTACCCACTGCCAAGGTGGAACTGATTGCGGGACCTACAGGACCGGACGGCAAAGGTGGAGCGTATCTGTATAACTCCGTTACCCGGGCTTGGTTTATTAACAAAAATGTAAAAAATCCGGAAGCGATCATCAAATTCTTCGATTGGATGCTGTCTGACGAAGCTGAGAAATTTTTCACCTTCGGTATAGAGGGTGAGACATTCAAAACCGTTGATGGCAAAATTGAATACAAAGCTCCTACTGAGCCTCAGGCTGTCGATGAAGAGCGTTACCGTCAGGCATTCCTCTGGATGGTTCAAGACACTACCTACAACAAGGGCACACTCAGCTTGACAGAAGATGGTAAGAAACTGATGAGTACGTACGATAACATGCTCGCCAAAGAAGGCCGTGACGGGATTCAATTCGAACCGCGCCTTGATGCATTGATCAAAAACCCGGACATTTCACCGGAATCCGACTATGCGGCGCCGCTTATTTTGCAGCACATGGTCAAAATGGTTTATGGTAAAGAGCCGATTTCCGACTGGCCTAAGGTGATTGAAGAGTATAAGTCCAAAGGCGGAAATGACGTCATCAAAGAAGCAACTGAGAAATTTAATAAACAAGATCCAAGTGTGACGATCAGCATGCCGCGTCGATAATTGTTCTACATTGAACTCCTCATGTCTGATGACATGGGGAGTGCGTTTTATTCAGGTCATGGCTAAAAGGCTTGTGTGCGAAAGGATTTCACATCTGGCATCGTGTATACTACAAGCATAGATGTTTAATTCAGCAAAGGAGGCGACCTCATGTACAGCATCATGATTGCGGATGACGAGCCGATGATCCGTAAAGGATTGCAAAAGCTGATTCAACAATCAGGTCAGCCGGTATCAAGCTTACGATTAGCAGAAAATGGCGAGGATGCGCTGCAGCAGATTCGTGAGGAGCGTCCTGATTTCCTGTTTACAGATATTCGGATGCCAAAGCTGGACGGGCTTGAGCTATGCAGACACGTGTCAGAATTGGACCCGAGCATTCACATAGTGGTTGTGTCCGGGTACAGTGATTTTGAATATGCGCAAAAGTGCTTGTCCTATGGTGTGAAGGAATATGTATTAAAGCCGATTAGCAAGAAAACAGTCGAAGCCGCTTTGATCAAGCTGACACATCTGCACACGCTGCAGCAATCGCAAACCTTTGTCTCCGTGCAGCGGCTCGAGGAATGGGTTGGCGCCATGGAGGATGCGATATGGTCACTGGATTATAAAGGCTTAAGCGGCATGCTGAATAAGGTTCAATTGGAGCTTCAAGCTCAGCGGCTGCGTCTGAATCAATGGATTGATGTGCTGGGTGAATTTTCGGCACTGTTGTATAAGCGGTTGCTTGGCCGGGATGTATTTTCCTTCATCGAAAAGCTGGATTTGACTGGCGTCAAGAATGAGGATGAGGTATGGTCTCGGTTTGCAGCAAGTCTTGAGCAGCTATTCGCAGAATTGAAAGTAAAACGTAGAGGCAAGCTGAAGGACCCTGTTGAGGAAGCCAAGCAATATATTGAGACGCATTTAGCTGAAGAGGTATCGCTGGAGGAGGTTGCGGGTCGTATCGGGCTTAATGCCTCCTACTTTAGTCAACTCTTTAAACAAACGACTCAGGAAACCTTTGTGCAATACCGTACGCGCAGGCGGATGGAGAAGGCTAAGAAGCTGTTAGCCCAGCCGCATTACCGGATCACGGACATTTCCGGTGAAGTGGGCTATGCCGACCATCCGCATTTCACCAAAACCTTTAAAAAGCATACGGGCTTATTGCCATCTGAATTCAGGAACAAGCTGGGAATCGAATGATGAAAATGCGCACGCTTTCCGGACAAGTTTATTTTTATTTTGCGATTGTCATTGTCATATCGCTGGCTTCTGTTGGATTTGTGTCGTATTTTCAGGCTTCGCGAGCTTTGGATACACAGGTTGAGCAGTATATGGAGCAAATGATTGAAAATGTTGCTTATCAAACGGATATTTATTTACAAACGTACGAGCTCTTGAGCAACACCTTCTCATCGAATACGGATGTCAGAAATTTTTTTGAGATCGGACCGAATGATTCCTACGAATATTATTATTATTCGAACGAAATTAAAAATTTTGCCTCCCGGTCCGTACAGTCGATTCAAACGATTTACAAACAATTGAATGTCATATATATCGTTGGGCGGCAGGGCAGATCCGTTGTATACGATAATCAGAATTTTCTTTTCAGTGAAGCGGGACTCAGTCCAGAAAGATATGATTGGCTGATGAAAGCAATACCTGAGGATGGCTCAATCGTTCTTTTGAATACGAGTTTTCGCCCGAGCGACCAAGGTACGGTAGTTACGATGGCACGTCAGGTACGTGGGGCTGCTTACACGGATTTTAAAGGAATTGTGGCGATTGAGTTCAAGCTGCAGGAGCTCGCCAAGATTTGGGATCGGGTCAATATCGGGAAGGAAGGGTATTTTTTCATTGTGGATGAGACAGGAAAGTCGATTTATCATCCGCCCTTCGCTCAGCCTGATGAGCAGGTATTCAAAGATATTGCCGCACATTTGACAGATAGCAATAACAAGGTGTTTCAAGCGGAATACTTGGGCAAAAACCGGATGTTTGTGGCACGCAAATCCGATTATTCGAACTGGCGGCTGCTTGCCTCTGTACCGGTTAGTGAGCTGCGCAAACCGATTTCGACAATACGAACAACAACCATCGTAGTTGGCTTGCTGACCCTGATTGTGGCATTGTGGCTAGCTTGGCGATTCGGACGTTCGCTGCTGGCACCGATTCGAGAGCTAAAGGACAGCATGCGTGAAACGGAAAAAGGTAATTTTCAGCACATTGACGAGATCGAGCGGACAGATGAAATTGGAGGCCTCGTTCATAGCTACAATCTGATGGTGACTCGCTTGTCCGAAATGATCAACAAAGTGTATGCAGCTGAGCTGCAGCAGCAGAAGGATGCTCTGCAGATACAAGAGACGGAAATTGAGCGGCATCGTGCCGAATTTCAAACTTTGCAGCTGCAGATCAACCCGCATTTTTTATATAACACCTTAGAGACGATTAATTGCTATGCCATTGTTCAGGATTCGCATGAGATTACCGAGATGGTTGAAGCTATGGCTTTTATGCTGAGGTATTCGATCCAGACGAATCTGGAAGAAATTACGGTGGCTAACGAATTGAATCATGTGCGCAATTACTTGATCATTCTACAGCACCGGATCGACCGTGAGTTTGAAATTGATGTCATTATCCCACCTTCGCTGCTGTTGGAAAAAATGGTCCGCTTAACCCTTCAGCCTGTTATCGAAAACTGCTTCCAGCATGCTTTTCCAAATGGGATTGAGGTTCATCACCGGATATCGATTGATGCCCGAAAGCAGCTGGGGCTGTTTCAAGTTATTGTTGAGGATAATGGGATTGGCATCCCGCCTGAAAGACTTCGGGAGCTGCAAGAGCAATTAAAGCTGAACCGGTTAGCGGAGCAGCAGACGGAATCAGGCTATTATCGCCGCGGCGGCATTGGGCTGATGAATGTGCATCGTCGCATTCAAATGGTATTTGGCGAGCAGTATGGGATGCAGATTGAAAGTGAATGGGGACAAGGAAGTCGAATTGTCTTATCGATGCCCGATATACCTAAACCTATAAAAATATAATACGGGATGATAGCAAAAACCCGTTGATAATCTGAGGAGGAAACACATAATGAACACACAGTTAAATGGGAAAATCGCTTTAGTTACCGGATCTAACGCAGGTATTGGACGCGCAACTGCTGTATTATTGGCAGCAAATGGGGCCAAGGTTGGTGTTAGCTATTTGAACAATAAAGAGCAGGGCGAAGAAACGGTAGCGATTATTCGCCAAGCGGGTGGACAGGCTGAGCTGTTTCAAGCAGACGTGACTGACGCTGCACAGATCGAAAGTCTGGTAAGCGGTGTGGAAAGTGCATTCGGCGGAACGATTGATATTCTGGTTAATAATGCAGGCCATATGGTACAACGTGTGCCGAATGTCGATATGACGGAAGAGATGTATGACAAGATTATGAATGTTAATCTGAAAAGCACGGTGTTTATGTGCAAACGCGTCATTCCGGGTATGAAAGCCAAGGGTGCAGGGCGTATCGTGAACATGGCTTCAGTTGCTGGACATAACGGAGGCGGTCCTGGAGCAAGTATATATGCAGCGAGTAAAGCCGCTATATCGGCCTACTCCAAGGGCTTGGCCAAAGAGATCGCAGGTGATGGAGTCACTGTGAATATCGTATCCCCTGGCTTCATTGGACAAACCGCGTTTCATTCTACATTTACGACCGATGCAGCACGTCAGGCTACAATTGGCGGCATCCCGTTAAAGCGTGAGGGAACGCCGGAGGATGTAGCAGGTGCAGTCTTGTATTTGACCTCAGAGCTGGGTGCCTATTTGACAGGTGAGACGATTGAAGTCAACGGCGGGATGTTCATGCGATGAGAATAGAACAGAAGCTGCAATCCACCTTATGGGCGAATGAAGCCCTGCAGAAGCTGAAGGAAGAGCTCGATGCTCTTCTTTCCAGCGATAGTCTCCATATTCCGAAAGAACCAGGCGGTTGGTGGCATCAATATGTGTGCCCAGAGCATCATGTCGAACTTCTGTTCGATCCTGCTGAGCGTGATGCTCATAGCTTCCAATGTCCGCATGGCTGCCGTATTGAAGGTGAGGCGTATCGCGGGGCATGGCTCGTGTTTAAGCACCAGTCCATGGCAAGGTACGCGCTGCAAGCAGCGGCCATATATGCAGGCATCAAAGAATCAAGCTACGCTGAGCTGGCCAAGCAAATTATTATTAATTATGCTGCACAATTTCCACAATATCCGGTGCATCCGGATGCTCAGCCCTGGATGTTGAAGGGGCGCGCCTTTCATCAGGCATTAACGGAGGCGATTTGGTCTACGACGATTTTGCGCGCCTATTTACTGCTTAAGGATGAAGGGGTTGGCTTTAACGAAACGGAAAAAGCGACACTGGATGTGTTTCTTTCCATGCTGGAAGAGAGTATGGTGCAATACCGCCATATCTTGATTCATGATCGTCAGAATGCGGAAAACAATTATACTGCGTGGCTAAATGCTTCACTTTCCTGCGTTTATGCCATTCGTGGACAGCAGGAGCTTCTACAAGGCTTGATTGATGGAGAAGGCGGTTGGAAGCACCATCTTTCCATTGGCGTAAAACCGGATCAATTCGAATTTGAAGGCAGCACTTATTATCATATTTTTGTATTGCGTGCGTACTTGATTTCAGCGGAGATGGCAGAACGGTTCGGTGTGGATTTATATCATATACAGGCGGAAGAGGGCCAATCCATGCGCGGGATGTTTGATGTGCTAGTAGGGCTGGCAGATGATCAAGGTATGCTTCCGGCACTGCATGATGGCCCGTTGGCGAGAGTTCCTTTTGCCAGAGAAATCGCGGAGATTATGGAAATTGGTCTTGCTTATTACGACAATGAGCTTTATGCTCCGTTGTTAGGTGAAGCCTATCGGCAAATGGATGGAGAGGCTCGTCGAATTTCATTGGAAGCACTTGTGTATGGAGTAGGTGATGCCACTCTCACAGATACTGGTCTATTAGCAGGAAGAAACACACTGCTGCTGAAGGATTCGGGATTTATTGTTGGACGGAAAGCGGGTAATCCCTTATCCTACCTTGCAGATTTTGGTCCACACGGTGGTTCACATGGGCATTATGATAAGCTGCATGTATCCATACAGTACGAAGGTGGGACATTTACACCGGATCTGGGTGTGGTTCCTTATGGATCTTCCCTGCGCAAGCAATGGTTTGCCGAGACGGTCAGTCATAATACGGTTTCGATTGATGGGCAATCCCAGGCTGAGCATTCAGGTCTATGCAAGCTGTTCACGGAGTCGGAGCAGGCTGTATATACTTGGCTGCAATCAGATGGAGCCTATGAGGGCTGTACATTAAACAGGCATCTGCTCTTAAGTGGAGAGTGGCTGGTCGATTGGTTTGAGGTTCAGCTGTCTGAAGAGCGTACGATCGATTGGTGGATGCATCCGCTCGTTAAGCCTCATGCTGCAGACGGAGCCTGGGTGAGAGACAGTGGGGACGATGATGGGTTTGGTGCATTGGGCTACGCTGGTCACGGATACGATCTGGTGAAGCTTACGGACTATTATGAAACAGAGGAAGGAGATTGCCTGGGGCTGGCGGAACAACTTGATTTGCTTCCGACTCCCAAGATTCTGACGCTCCAATATACGCCTGATAGCGATATAACGAAATTGCTGCATCAATCGATTGTTGCTTTTCCGGGAATGTCACTGCTGCGTGTAGAAACACCAGGGACCTCTATAGATCCGAGCCAAGCATTAAGTGGCTTGCTGCAGCGGCAGGTGGGCAAGCAAGCTAACTTTATACAGATTTATAAGCTGGGTCCAGCCGTTCATGTCAATTGGAAAGCAAGTGAAGCCACAAGTACCGTTGAAACGAATAACGAAGCTTCGACAATCGAACATGCACATGTAATCAGTATGAATTCTAGTAATGGACAACTGGTAATTAGCACTCAGTCGCAGGAAGCGGTTTGCGTGCTTGATCGTGAACAAGGGCTGGTTGTGACATGGAGGGACAAACATGAGTAAAGCATTATACCAACCTCAAAGCGGACTATTGACTGTACAATATGCACCAGATGAACAGACCGTTTTAATCGAGAATCCGCCGCGGTTTACTTGGATACCGGCTCAGCTTGAGCATGACCAGTATATACTGCAGTATTCAACATCCTCGCAATTTACATCAGAGGATACCGTAACGGTTCAACCGATTCCTTACAATTTGTATACACCTGATCATGTTTTCGCCGCAGGAACTTACTATTGGCGGTATGCGCTATTGCAGAGAGGAGAAGGACAACCTACAGAATGGAGCCACATTCGCAGCTTTACGGTACAGGAGGGTTTGCCGGAAACACCACTGCCGTCGCGTGGACACCGGTATACGGATATTTCCATGAAGCATCCCAGATTGTGGCTGCAAGCCGAAGAGCTGCCGGAATTTCGTCGCACGGTTCGTGAGCAGCCAACCCAATACGGTTGGGATGTATTCCTGGAACGCTCGGTACAACCATGGGCCGACCGTGAACTGATCGCTGAGCCCTTGCCATATCCAAACAATAAGCGTGTAGCCAACTTGTGGCGTCAAATGTATATCGATTGTCAGGAAGCTTTATACGCAGTGCGTCATCTTAGTGTTGCAGGCGTGATTCTTGAGGATGCCGATTTGATTGCACGGGCCAAAGTGTGGCTGCTGCACATTACCTCGTGGAATCCGGAGGGTACGACAAGCAGAGACTATAATGATGAGGCTTCCTTTCGTATTGCCGGAGCGCTTGCATGGGGCTATGATTGGCTCTATCAGGAGCTGACGGAGGAAGAACGCGAAGCAGTACGCACTAATTTGTTGGCTCGCACCCGCCAGGTTGCGTTCCATGTAATCGAACGTTCCAAAATCCACCATGTTCCTTTTGACAGTCATGCCGTTCGCTCTTTATCGTCGGTTATCGTTCCAAGCTGCATGGCTCTGCTTGGCGAGGCCGCAGTTGCAGAGGAATGGCTTGATTATACACTGGAGTATTATGCATGCTTGTATTCTCCATGGGGCGGGGTAGATGGAGGTTGGGCAGAAGGTCCAATGTATTGGACGACCGGGATGGCTTTTGTAACAGAAGCTATGAATTTGTTGAACAAATATACAGGAATTAACTTTTACCGTCGTCCTTTTTTCCAGCATACGGGTGATTTTCCGTTGTATTGCTTTAGCCCGGATACACTTCGTGCCAGCTTTGGCGATCAATCCACGCTTGGTGATCCGGTAAGCTTGAAAACAGGCTTCAATATTCGCCAATTTGCTGGGATTACCAACAATGGGTACCATCAATGGTATTATGAGCAGACTCGGGCGATCGATACGGATTCCGAGATGAAGTTTTACAATTATGGCTGGTGGGATTTCCGTTTTGACGAGATGATGTATATGCATGATTATCCGGCTGTGCAAGCCAAAGCACCTACAGACATTGAACCTGTAAAATGGTTCCGAGATATAGGCTGGGTAGCTTTTCACGCCCATATGGATCGTCCGGAAGACCATATCATGCTGTTGACCAAAAGTAGTCCTTACGGCTCAATCAGTCACAGCCATGGAGACCAGAACGGCTTCCTGCTGCATGCCTATGGGGAACCACTTGCGATTGAGAGCGGCTATTATGTTGCCTTCGGCAGCACGATGCACATGAATTGGCGCAAGCAGACAAGGTCTACCAATAATGTATTGATCGATGGTCTGGGACAATATGCAGGCACTAACAAAGTACTGAATATGTCGGCATCAGGCACGGTGGAAGCTGTCGAAACCCATAAGGGTTATACGTATTCCCGCTGTAATGCGACCCCAGCTTATCAGGAGCAGGTTCCTTACCTGGAGCGATATGTCAGAGAGCTGTATTTTTATGAGGATTCCTATATCGTAGTTGTAGATCAGATTGATCTGTCACAGCCGGGACGTGTCGATTGGCTGTTCCATACGCTGTATGAGATGGAACTGGATGGACAGTCCTTTAAGGTTCATGGGCAAAAGGCAGATATGGATGGGCGTTTTGTGTACAGCTCATCCGGCGATCTCTCGCTGTCACAGCATGACGAGTTTACAGAAGTAGACTCTGCAGAGATAGAAGGTCTGGACCGTCATTGGCATTTGACGGCTGCAACGCAATCAGCCCGTAGTCATCGCATTGCCACACTGCTGGTGCCACTCCGTAAGGATGAGCCCAAGTATGTATCCTACTTCATGGATGATCAAGGTCATGGTGTGCACATTTACTTTACGGAAGACGGCGTTACCCATAAGGTAGAGATTCCTAAGCCTTATTAAGCTGTTGAGAGAGAACGGCAGTTCATCCTTCGGGTTAGCTGCCGTTCAATTTTATGTGCTGATTAAGAGAAGTATCGGTACGATGAATGATTGACGGGTACACATTTTTTTTGTAAGATGGAAACTATAAAAACTATATCAGTTTCCTTGGTTTCAAGGTGGGGAGAGTATCATGGTGGATGAAGCTATGCGCATACGTATCCTACAGACAGCTGCCGATTTATTTCAAAAAAAAGGATATCGCTCTATGACTTTGAGTGAACTGTCGGCACAGCTTGGGATGAGCAAGAAAACCTTATACGTGTATTTCAATGGGAAGGAGCAGATTGCAGCAGGCGTGCTGGAGAACACGATGGCAGCGATCAGCGCCAGGATTGACGAATCGACGCGTCAGGAAGGAGATCCGCTTCATTTATTAAGAGACACACTTTATGGAGTCAAGCAAGAGCTTGTGAAGCTGAATCCGATGTTTCTGGAGGATATCCAGAAGTATATACCAGAGCTGTGGGAACGTATTGAAGCCTTTCGCGCCGGACAGCTTACTTTTATTGAGAAACTGCTGGTTCAGGCTCAACAGGCAGGATTGATTCGAGATGTCGATCCGCGAGTTGCTGCTGTTGTTATGTCAGAAAGTGTGCAGACCTTTTTGCGTCCGGATTTTGCCTCAAAGCATGGATTTACGACGATTGATGTAGCTGAAACCTTGCTTGTCATGTTTACAGAAGGTCTTCGAATCCATAACGATCATTGAGGAGTGTGTGTGATGAAAGGATACGTTCTTGACTTTGCACAGATCGATGAAACGAGTATATCCATTGTAGGTGGAAAAGGTGCGAATCTTGGCGTAATGACGAGAGCAGGCTTTCCGATACCTCCCGGATTTTGTGTAACGACTGGCGCTTACCGCGATTTTATCGGGCAAAGCAGTCTGATGGAAGCCTATTTTCACCAGCTGGATGGGATCAAGGCCGACCAATTGAATGCGATATCCGAGCTTGGCTTAAGTATCCGCAAGCATCTTGTCACGTTAGCCATTCCGGAAGCTATTACTGCTGAAATTATTGGCCGCTGGGAGCAATCAGCTAAAGATAATGCCTATGCGGTTCGTTCCAGCGCGACTGCTGAGGATCTTCCCTATGCCTCATTTGCCGGGCAGCAGGATACGTATTTGAATGTAAAAGGAAGCGAGCAGCTGCTGCTAGCCATCCGTCAATGCTGGGCATCACTGTTCACGGATCGAGCCATCTCCTACAGAGCCAAGAATGGATTCGATCACCGCTCGGTGCAGTTATCTGTGGTTGTCCAGCAGATGGTGTTTCCCGAAGTATCGGGTATTATGTTCACCGCTGATCCGATTAGTGGTCATCGGGGAATCCTTTCTATTGATGCCAGCTATGGACTAGGAGAGGCTCTCGTATCGGGTCTGGTCTCAGCGGATTTATATCAGGTGCATGCGGGAACGATTATTTCCAAGAAAATAGCCAAAAAGAAGCTTGCCATTTTCTCATTACCGGAAGGCGGTACTGTTACAAGGGAATTGCCAGAAGCTATGCAAGACAGACAGGCACTTGAAGATTCTCAAATTGAACAATTGGCATCTCTCGGTGCAAAAGTCAAGGATCATTATGGAACGGATCAGGATATCGAATGGTGTTACACAGGAGGTTCGATCTATATTGTCCAGAGCCGACCGATTACATCGTTATACCCGCTTCCCCAAGTGTGGACGGCAGCAGGAGAATCTCCCCGTATTCTGCTCTCGTTCGGGCACCAGCAGATGATGACAGATGCAATGAAGCCGATGGCGCTGTCGATCTGGCAGACGATGTTTCCCTTCGGGAAACCTGCCGTTCAAGTTGAAAGTAAGTTGACGTATCGTGCTGGCGGACGAATGTTTATTGATATCACCCCCATACTAACTCTTAAACCAGCAAGGAGCCTTGTACCCAAGGTTCTAAAAGGTGTTGACGAAATGATGGGCAGCGGTGTAGGTGAATACGTTCAACGGGATGTATTTATTCAAGGCATCAAGCGGCCTAAAGGACTTGCTATGCGGGTGGCACGATTTGTCTTTCCCTTGCTCGGGAGAGTCGTTAACAATCTGCTGTTTGCTGATACCTCACGGGCAGTTCACACCGTTAATACATGGCTAAGATCCTCGTTCCAATCGGGCAGGAATCAATTGACAGACGTGAGCGGAGCGAATAGGGTACTTGAAGTGCAGGAGCATGCCGGAAAGCTGCTGCGTTCCCTGTTTCAAGAATTGATGGCCTATCCGTTGTCGGGTGTTATTGCATCCAGACTAATTCAAGGACTTGCTGGAAGATGGTTGCATGACAATGAAGTCATTCACATTTTAAATAAATCGCTGATTGGCAACGTCACCAGTGAGATGGGACTGATGATCGGAGATTTGGCGGATATCGCCAGGCAGTATCCCGAGGTCACCGCGTTAATTCGTGAGGGCAGGGCATCAAGCTTTTGCGAGGATCTTTTGACGGTCGAAGGCGGTTCTGTCTTTTTACCCGCATGGGACCATTTTATTGAGTTGTATGGCATGCGCTGTGCAGGTGAAATCGATATTACGCGCCCGAGATGGAGAGAGGATGCCAGCTCGCTATTGCCCTCGATTGAAAGCCATATCAGAACGATGAGGCATAAGGAACACAGAGAGCGGTTTGCACAAGGCGCATTAGAGGCTCAAACGGCTGCTGACGACTTGTTGGATCGTCTCGGGAAGCTGCCCTTCGGATGGTTTAAAAAGAGATTAATGGGCCGCTTACTGCGAGTATTTCGCGATTTGATGTGCATTCGGGAGCATCCCAAATATTTGATGATGCAGCACTTCAGCTTGTTCCGGCAGGCTATTCTGAAGGAAGCGCAAAGTTTGGTGCAGCAAAGAGTATTGTCTGAAGAAGAGGATGCCTTTTACTTGACCTTGGATGAACTGCTGCACTTGACGCAAGGCAATTCGATCGAGCATCTCTCCCAAATAATAGTTGGTCGCAAACAGGAATATGAGCACTACAAGTCACTCACACCGCCGCGGCTGATGACAAGTGAAGGTGAGATGATTACGGGCCAACGCAGTCAGCAGGATGCACCAGAGCATGCACTGCTCGGAACCCCGGTGTCTGCAGGAATCGTAGAAGGGATTGCCCGCGTAGTATTACGTCCTGAGGATGCGAAGCTGAACAAAGGTGAAATCTTGATTGCCCCATTTACAGATCCGGGGTGGACGCCGCTGTTTCACTCGTGTGTAGGTCTGGTGATGGAAGTAGGCGGATTGATGACGCATGGTGCCGTCGTAGCGCGCGAATACGGGCTTCCAGCTGTAGTAGGCATAGATGACGCAACCAGGCTGATTCACGATGGTGACCTGATTCGTCTGGATGGTACGCGTGGATTTGTAGTAGTCTTGACTTCGAGTACGAGACCATAGTCAAAAGCCCTTCGAGGCATCACTTGGATGCTCAAAGGGCTTTTTTACTTCAAGCTTATTTGCCTGCTTTCACTTCATTTAACAGGGTTAAATCCACAAATTTGCTTAGATCAAGCTCTTCCTTTTTAACGTCTTTAATATAGCCAGCATCAATGGAAACCTTGGCCATTTCTTCAATGGCTTCCTTACTAACATCTGTGGTGAGGCTAAAACGGCCCAGGGAAGCTTTAATCAGGTTGATTTCCATTCCTTTGCCGCTCAAAGCTTTCAGACGATTGTTAATCAGCTCGTAGGATTTATCCGGGTTTTTCTTAATAAAGTCAACAGCCTCTGCATTGGCTTTAATCGCTTGCTTCGTCATTTCACGGTGATCCTTCAGGAACTTGTCGCTAACAGCCAGCAAGGTCAAAGGATAGTTACCATTATTAGGAGGGATTTTGTCCCAATCTACGATGATTTTGCCTACTCCTTCCTGTTCCATTTGTGTACCCCAAGGCTCTGGAACAAGGGTTGCATCAATTTCTTTTTGTCTCATGGCTACCATAGTGTCAGCAGGTGCACGTGCAATGATATTCACACCGGTTTTATCTGTAGTAATTTTCAAGTTATTTTGTTGAAGCAGCAGGCGCAAAGAAATTTCGTTTGTGCTGCCTTTTGTCGGGATCGCGACAGTTTTGCCAAGCAAATCCTTAGGGCTTGTAATTCCTGAATCCTTGGCTGCTACCAGGACAGCTCCACCATTGGTAGATCCACTAACGATCCGGAAATTTTTACTTTTAACGAATTGGTTGGTAGCGGGTCCAGGACCTGTGTACCCCAGATCAATCTGATCTGTAGCTAAAGCAGTAGAGAAATCGGAGCCGTTGTCAAAGCCGACAACCTCGATCTTAACTTTATCTCCCCATGCTTTTTGGAACAAGCCTTGTTCCAAAGCAACATAACCTGCTGCGTGCGTGACATTTTTGAATATACCTATGCGAACGGTTGATGCAGTTGGTGCTTGTGGAGCAGCTGCTCCGCCAGCGGCAGGTGCGGTAGTCTCTTCTTTTTTGCCGCATGCCGACAGTACCAATACGGTAACCAGCAGCAGGGCCAATAATAGTGATCCTTGTTTTTTCATCGTTTAACTCTCCCTTTTGTATAAAATGTCGCTATTTTTTATTTTTATTCTCGGCTAGGCCGTAGCGAATCAAAATCGTATCCTCCAACCGTTTGAAGCAAAAATGGTCGGAAAGAGTACCCAGAACAGCAATAATGATAACTACACACAGCATCAATGCGGTATCCGATAAGCTTCTCCCGTCCTGTAGAAGTTGACCCAGGCCAACGCCTTTGGCAATCAGCTCCCCTGATACTAATGCACGCCAGGCAAATGCCCAAGCTACACGAACTCCCGTGATCATATGAGGGAAGGCAGCGGGGACCATAACCTGATAAAACATTCGAAAGCCATTGCCTGTGCCCATCGTTCGTGCGGCCTTCAAATACAAAGGAGGAATATTCATAATACCGGTTCGGCTTGACATAGCCATAGTCCAGGTTGCCCCAAGTGTAGTGATAAATACGACAGAAAAGTCGTTCATTCCGAACCAGATGATAGCAAAAGGCAGCCAGGCGATGCTTGGGACGGTTTGCAAGGCTACGACCAGGAAGCCGATGGTATCGTCCAGAAAGCGGTATCTGGCGAATAAAAAGCCAAGTGTAACTCCAATCGATATGGCCAGCACAAAAGCTGTCAGCAGCCTGCGTATGCTCTGTAGCGTCGCTTCCAGCAGCTGTCCGTGCACAAAGCCATCATAGAATGCTTGCGCGGTCTGGACAACAGAGGGGAACTTCCAGCCCCAATCGAATATTCTAAATCCCGCTTCCCATGCTATTAGAACTACGATCAGAAAGAGTGTTCTTCTTAAGGCTGTACTCATCGCCCATCTCCTCCTTTACGACTTTTTCCAACTCATCGGCAAGAACTTCCATGATGTTGGTTTCCGTATGGTGAAGAAGGGGGTCAGATGCATCCCGCGGACGCTCTGCCTGAACGGGGAATTCTTTTTTTATGGTTCCAGGTCTCGTCGACATGACGAGAACACGGTCAGATAAAATGACGGCTTCACGTATATTGTGGGTGATGAAAAGAATCGTTTTCTTGGTCCGCATCCAGATTTCTTCCAGTTCTTTATGTAAAATAAGTCTGGTTTGTTCATCCAGTGCCGCAAATGGCTCATCCATCAACAGAATTTCAGGGTCCATCGCCAAAGCGCGGGCAATAGCCGCTCTCTGTTTCATCCCGCCTGATAGCTCATGCGGATAACGATCTGCAAATCTGCTTAAGTGAACGGATTTGATTTGCTCCATCGCAAGCTCCTCGCGTTCCTTTTTGCCCAAGCCTTTTTGCTTAAGCCCAAATGCTACATTGTCGAGCACGGTCAACCATGGAAACAAGGCGTGCTCCTGAAATACGACGACACGGTCGGGTCCAGGTGTGCTGCAGTCTTTACCGTTGACGGTTATAGTTCCCTGCTGCGCATGCTCAAGTCCTGCTACCAAATTTAAAAGCGTAGATTTGCCGCAGCCCGACGGTCCCAGCAAGGAGACAAATTCCCCTTTTTGAATGGTCAGTGACACGTTGTCAATTGCTGTGAATGTGCCGCCTGTACGCTGCTGGAATGTCTTGCTGATGTTCTTGATTTCAATCATGTGTTGCTCACTCCTTCATGAACTCCATACAAGTTAGTTTTCTTCTGAAAGATCATACTAAAAGTATATACCAACCTATTCTATCGGAATTAACATATTTGTCAATATAAACTTTATGAAGGAAAAAAGGGATATCGTGCCGAAGTAGTCTAACTCAAGGATTAACAGCTTTTCCCGATACCAACAATTCATGAACAAGAAAGGTTTGGATAGCGAATGAAACGATGGAAACGCGTGCTGATTACGGGGTCTCTATTGACAACTGCCTTCACGGCCGGCGTGTATGCTGAGGATGTGCTTCAACGGGTCGACGCCTATTTACGCCCTGATTTCAACGTGGTACTCGATGGTAAACAGATTCAATTGGAGAGTCCAACACTAGTGTATGCAGATAAAACCTACTTATCTTTGAAAGAGCTTGGCAATTTGTTGGGAGCTAGCGTTATTTGGAAAGATGTGAATAAGACGATCTACATCAACAGCCGGATTAATCCCGAGCAGCAGGTTGTCGAGAAGGATCAGTCGATAGAAGAATTCAAATTCCGCAACCCATATTCTATCAAGGTAAATTACCTTGGGGCTGAGTATCCATTGATGCTGGCCTATGCGGATGAAGGTACAGGTGTGAGAAATAATTTGATCTATTACCGTCTTTCCGATGTAAGGAAGATGGGGATTGATACGAACGGTTTGAAACAATCCAAAGAGAAGCTGACAGGAGCCTTATACATAAGCGAGCCTGAAATGAAAAAACGCCTGAAGCAAATGCCAACACCGATTTATAAAGGAAGTGAGCGGTATGTGGTATCTGGGGAAATTAATACGAATAAAATCAATGCTCTGCAAAATCATGTTAAAGAAAGTGCTAGTAATCGCACTGACGATATTCAATTCACCAACATACCAATTATGATTGAAAAGATAGGAACAGAGAACATGTATGAATATTTATTCTATCAAACCCGTACCTCTTCCAAATTTACGATTAGCCACTATGTCACAACCATGCTGATTTTAACTAAAATGGAGGAGAAATTAGTTGATGGTTCGGATGGTTATACCGTTAACAGTTATGGCTGGACAGATCTGGACGATAAATTAGAACGTGAAGTTACTCGTATAGAAGACGAAGCGAGAAAAGCCAAGGAAGAAGAAGCAATAAGACAGGCTTCCAAAAAATAAGGGAGTAGCCGCAACAAGGTCAGCTATAGTGAATCGTCTGGGCATGATCCTGGGCGATTTATTTATTTTCCAAAAAATAAATAACAATTAATTAATAAAGCAAGTTGCCAAAACATAGAATTCATAATAAAATAACAATAAGTAACTGAATCTTCTGACTATTTTATGGAAAATGAAGTCGTGGTGTTGTCATTGTTCGTGCATCATTCGTGCAGCAGCAAATTCACAGTGAGTGCCAAGCACATATTGGAGGGGATTGCCGTGAGTAAAAGTCATGAAGTTGAATACTGCAACCTTGAGTTACGATTTGACCGTCGGCTAATCCGTAATTTCATTAAGTCGCTTATCCAGGAAGGCTACTCATTGTATTGGAATGAAAGCGAGCAGCAATTTATCGTATCGATTCGAACCGGCAGAAAGCTCGTAAAGCTGAAATTCCAACGGCTGGGAGATCGTTATAAAATTGTTGGCAACTATTCCTTTAAGGATGAGAAGCTTGCTGAGCT
Organism: Paenibacillus periandrae; assembly: GCF_022458865.1. Lineage (GTDB taxonomy): Bacteria > Bacillota > Bacilli > Paenibacillales > NBRC-103111 > Paenibacillus_S > Paenibacillus_S periandrae. The sequence goes on from NZ_JAJNMU010000011.1 coordinate 71,253, forward strand.
GATGGAAAAAATGATCGGGGATACCCGTGGTCATGCAATCGTCAAACGCTTCAAGGACAGACAAATTTTGATCGAAAATATTATGTTTGGTGAAATTATCCGGATGGTAGAAATTTCGGGGGTGGAGCATAAGGTGCTATTCCAAAAGGAATCTGGAGTCACATTGGATGAAATGATGCAAGCTTTCCGATCGAAGCGTCTGGAAGAGCGTATCCCGGTTTTGCGAATGGAGCTCGATTACGAGCTGATGAGTCTACAGGATGCGCTTCAAGCCAAGGATACCGAAGCCATTCATACTAGCAAAGAAAGGTTGTTGGAGCTCAGGCATGAAATGTTGCAGCTGGAAATGTAAACATTTTGATTAAAATGGTCTGTGGAATTCTGCACAGGCCATTTTTCATGTATAGAAACAGCAAAAAGCGTGTATAGTGCGCAAAAATTGCTCGTTGTTAACGTGTGCAGCTATATGATATGATAAATTTTGAGGTGGTAGGATTGAGCGTTACAATCAAGGATATCGCCAAGCTGGCAGGCGTCTCTCATACAACGGTTTCCCGTGCTTTGAACGACAGTCCTTTAATCAACCAGGAAACAAAGGAAAAAATCAGACTGCTAGCGGCGCAAATGCATTATACACCAAATTATAACGCCAAAAGTCTTGTACTTGATCGATCTTATAATCTGGGCTTGTTTTTTTCAACTTTACACACGGGTACATCAGCGGGTTTTCTATATGAAGCCATTAAAGGTGTCAATGATGTGATTCAAGATCGATACAATCTGATAGTGCGTGGGATCGACGATTATACCAGCTTTCACAAGGTGAATCGCAAAAGCTATGATGGTATTATCGTCATGAGTCAAAGCGAAGCAGATCAACCATTTATTGAATATGCGGCTGGACTCGAGATTCCGCTTATTGTGCTGAACCGCCAGATTGAGCATGTTCAGGTTATGAATATGGTTCCAGATGACAAGCGCGGCGCTTATTTGATCGTGGAATATTTAATTTCCCAGGGACATCGGCAAATCGCGATAATAGAGGGGAAACAAAATTTCAAGTCGACACAAGCACGGCGCGAGGGTTATCAGGAAGCGATGGAAGCTTATCAGGTTCCGAAACGTCTGGATTATCAGCAGCAAGGGAATTATGATTTAGAAAGCGGTCATACTGCTATGAACCGACTGTTGGAGCTTGATAATCAACCGACTGCCGTTTTTTGCTGCAATGATGATATGGCGCTGGGTGCGATCAAAGCCATAACAGAAAAACAGCTGAGCGTTCCGGCGGACATCTCTGTGGTAGGCTTCGATGATCATATTTTTTCAGGCTTTATGACTCCGGCGCTGACGACGGTTCATCGGCCCATCGAACAAATCAGCAGAGAAGGCGCAGCCAAGCTGCTGTCTTTTATTGAGTCGAAGCAAGTAGAAAAAGAAACGATATTTTTTCATACGGAGCTTGTGATTCGGGATTCCGTGACCAACATATCAGGAGGTTTATAACGATGAGTATCTTAAGAGAAGTTCTCAAAGACATTCCGATTCCACAAATGGTGCGTATCCGTCAAAAGTTCGATGGCACCAAGCTCGACAATCTGGAGCAATCTCTGAAGCTTGAGCTGCAAAAGCCGGGCACGATCGACCGGATCAAGCCTGGACAGCAGGTGGCTGTTGCTGTTGGGAGTAGAGGCGTCGCCAACATCGATCTGTTTACGAAAATTACGATTGATGCCATTAAACAAGCAGGTGGTCATCCTTATATCGTTCCTTGTATGGGAAGTCATGGTGGAGCAACGGCTGAAGGGCAGAAGGATGTTCTGCATCATTTGGGCGTTACAGAGGAGTTGATGGGAGCCCCCATTCGCTCTTCGATGGAGGTCATTAAGCTTGATGAGCTTCCTAACGGATTGCCTGTTTATGTGGATCAAATCGCTTCGACAGCGGACGCGATTGTCGTAATTAATCGGGTGAAGCCCCATACGGCTTTTCGCGGGAGAATTGAAAGCGGGATTATGAAAATGATCGCGATTGGTCTGGGCAAACAAAAGGGGGCGGAAGCCTGCCATCAGCTCGGATTTAAATATATGGCTGAAAATGTGCCGGCTATGGCTACCATTATGATCGATAAGCTGCCGATTGTGTTCGGTGTTGCTCTTGTTGAGAATGCTTATGATCAAACCTGCCGCATTGAAGTGTTGCCTGCCGAACAAATCGAGGCACGTGAAGAAGAATTGCTTAAGGAAGCGAAGGATAGACTTCCTAAGATTTTATTTGATCAGGTCGATGTGCTGGTGATCGATTACATTGGCAAAAACATTAGTGGAGACGGTATGGACCCGAATGTAACAGGCAGGTATCCAACGCCTTATGCACATGGTGGCCCCGATGTTTCCAAAATGGTTGTATTGGATTTGACACCGGAAACCAAAGGGAATGCCAATGGGGTAGGAACGGCAGACTTTACGACGCAGCGTTTAGTCGATAAAATGGATTTGGCTGCAACTTTTGTTAATGGGCTGACTTCAACGGTATGTGCACCGACCAAAATTTCGACTACGCTCGATAACGACTTCTATGCAATCAAAGCCGCTGTCAAAACTTGTAATATTCTGGATTACACCAAATGTCGTCTTGTCCGCATTCAGGATACGCTGCACTTGGGTGAAATCGAAATTTCGGTGAACCTGCTGGAGGACGCTAAAAAGCATGCGGATATTGAGATTTTAAGCGAACCTTACGATCTCCAATTTGATAGTGAAGGGAATTTGGTACAATGAGTTTGTCGTCACAAAAGCCTTACATCATAGCGGCCGATCTCGGTACAACAAGCGCCAAGACGCTCGTTATTGACCGGGATGGCCGGGTGTTGGCTTCACATTCCGTAGAATATCCGATGTACACTCCGCGCCCGGATATGGCGGAGCAGGACCCGGATGAAATTTTTGCTGCGCTTTTAACCTCGGTCCAGGCTGTCATTGGCAAGTCAAGGATTTTGCCAAGTCAGATCTTGTGCGTTTCGTTCAGCTCGGCTATGCATAGCTTGATTGCGGTCGATAGTGAATTGAAACTTCTGACGCCTAACATTATTTGGGCTGATAATCGCAGTGTTGGCTATGTGAAGGTATTGAAAGAAGAGCTGGACGGTCATCAGATCTATATGAATACGGGTACGCCGATCCACCCGATGTCTCCACTGCTTAAGCTGATGTGGCTTCGGGACAATCAACCGGATGTTTTTGAGCATGCTCATAAATTTATCGGTATTAAGGAATATATATTTGCCAAGCTGTTCGGGCAGTATGTGATCGATTATTCGATAGCGAGTACGACCGGACTTTTCAATCTGCGAAAGCTGGATTGGGACGAGCAAGCTATGAAGGCCTGCGGGGTTCGCAGGGAGCAGCTGCCAGACCCGGTTTCAACGACGCATCATCTCGCAGGCATGAAGCAGCAGTACGCTCAGGCTATGGGACTTCACGCGGATACACCGTTTGTACTCGGTGCAGCTGATGGAGTTTTGGCAAACTTGGGTGTAGGCGCTTTTGAGGAGGGCATTTACGCGGTTACTATCGGTACGAGTGGTGCCGTTCGTGGTGTTGTGCGTGAGCCTATTACCGACCCAAAGGGGCGGCTGTTTTGCTATGCCCTCAAAGAAGACTTCTGGGTCGTTGGAGGAGCAATTAATAACGGCGGGATTATGTTCCGCTGGGTGCGCGATCAATTGGCTACAGCAGAAGCTGAGGAAGGTCGGCGTCGCGGGCTCGATCCTTACGACTATTTGACCTCTATTGCAGAGGAAGTTGCAGCAGGCTCTGACGGTCTTATTTTCCTGCCGCTGCTTGCCGGAGAACGGGCTCCTTATTGGAATGCCAACGCTCGAGGCGTATTTTTTGGACTGTCCTTGTATCACCAGAAAAAGCATATGATCCGTGCCGTTATGGAAGGGGTCATGTACCGGATACAATCCGTTCTTTCCGCGTTAGAGGAGCTATCAGGTCCTACGAAGGAAATACGCGCATCCGGCGGCTTTGCTCGGTCCAGCTTTTGGCTGCAAATGATGTCTGATGTAACAGGTAGCTCGGTTGTGGTGCCGAATACGATTGAAAGCTCGGGACTTGGCGCCGCTCAGCTCGGCTTACTTGCTATGGGCGAAATTAAAGATTTCTCGTTCGTTCACGACTGGATGCAGGTGCAACATAATTATTCAGCCAATCAGGAACATTTTGAGCTGTACAAGCAGCTGACCGGTATTTATGGTCGTGTCTACCATCAGCTGAAGGATGAGTTCGAATCGATCGCTGCTTTTCAACATGCGCATACGAAGTAATGAAAACTAATAATTTTTGACAAATTTGAGGAGGTTCATCATGAATTTATTTGATCTGACAGGAAAAACAGCAATAGTTATCGGTGGTAACAGTACTTTGGGCGGTGCTATGGCAGTAGCTCTAGGAGGACATGGAGCCAATGTTGCGATTGTCGGCCGTAATCAGGAAAAATCCGAAATCGTGAAACAAAGTATTTTGGAAGTTGGCGGCAAAGCAGAAATTTTTTCCGCAGACGCTACACTTGCTGAGGACTTACACAAAGTGCTGGCTGATGTGCTGGCATGGACAGGCCGTGTAGATATTTTGATGAATTGTCCTGGAAAGAACAGTCCAACGCCGTTTTTTGACTTGAAAATGGAAGAATGGGATTCGATCATGGACGTTAACCTGAAAAGTGTCGTACTAGCCAGTCAAGTATTTGGAAAGCATATGGTTGATAAAGGCGAGGGCGGCAGCATCATCAACATTTCGTCGGCTTCTTCACAGGTTCCTTTATCACGCGTGTTCACCTACTCGGCTTCCAAAGCAGCTGTTAACAGTGTAACCAAATTTCTTGCCCGTGAATTTGCACCTGCGAACGTTCGCGTGAATGCGATTATTCCTGGTTTCTTCCCGGCAGAACAAAACCGCAAGCTCTTGACTCCTGAGCGTACGGCGTCTATTATGGGCCATACACCGATGAATCGATTTGGGGAAGCGGAAGAGCTGCAGGGAGCGGCTGTATTTCTGGCTTCCGATAAGGCTTCGAGCTTCGTAACAGGCTCACTATTGACAGTTGATGGCGGCTTCACAGCAATGACAATCTAATAAAGGTTGTTAAAAAGTCGTCTTTTGATCACGAAGTCATACAGGAAGCTTACTCGGCATCGAATATTGCATTCAAGCTCGAAGTGTGGTGCTCATTTAGGTTTGCCTAAACTCCGCTCCTCCTTCTTCACAGCTTACGAAGTGAGTTTTCTAAGAAAACTTTAACTTCTCGGTGCTGAAAAGTCGACTTTTTGAACTCGTACTAATAATCTTTTGAAATTCATCGAGAAATGTTTATAATTACAAGTGAGTCGTAACGAAACTATATGCAGGAGAGGGAGAAAACAGATGTCTAAACAGCAAGTTGGCGTAATCGGATTAGCAGTTATGGGGAAAAACCTGGCATTGAACATTGAAAGCAGAGGATTTACTGTCTCTGTGTACAACCGTTCCCGTGAAAAAACGGATGCCCTGATTGAGGAAGCAGCAGGCAAAAACCTGGTTGGTACATACAGCATCGAAGAATTCGTAGCTTCTCTGGAAACGCCTCGTAAAGTACTGATCATGGTACAAGCAGGTGCTGGAACAGACGCAACAATCGATTCGCTTGTACCGCTTTTGGATAAAGGCGATATTATTATTGACGGCGGTAACGCATATTTCCCTGATACACAGCGCAGAAACAAAGACCTGCAAGCACACGGTCTTCGTTTTATCGGCACTGGGGTTTCCGGTGGTGAGGAAGGTGCTTTGAAAGGTCCTTCGATCATGCCAGGCGGCCAAAAAGACGCATATGAGCTGGTTGAACCTATCTTGACTGCAATTTCGGCCAAGGTTGGCGGCGATCCTTGCTGCACTTACATCGGACCTGATGGTGCTGGTCACTACGTGAAAATGGTTCACAACGGCATTGAGTACGGCGACATGCAGCTAATCTGCGAAGCTTACCAGCTGTTGAAGGATGTATTGGATGTTAGCACGGACGAGCTGCACGAAATTTTCTCCGAGTGGAATAAAGGCGAGCTTGACAGCTACCTGATTGAAATCACTACAGACATTTTCACGAAAAAAGATCCAGAAACCGGCAAGCCTATGGTTGATGTGATTCTTGATTCCGCAGGTCAAAAAGGAACCGGTAAATGGACAAGCCAAAGCTCTTTGGACCTTGGAGTACCATTGTCCATCATTACAGAATCCGTATTCTCACGTTTCCTCTCCGCTATGAAGCAAGAGCGCGTAGCTGCGAGCAAAGTATTGAACGGACCTAGCGTTTCCAAATATACAGGCGATCGCAAAGAGTTCATCGAAGCTGTTCGCAAAGCGCTGTATGCAAGCAAAATTTGCTCTTACGCACAAGGCTTCGCTCAAATGAGAGCTGCTTCTGTTGAATACAACTGGAGTCTGGATTACGGCAGTATCGCCATGATCTTCCGTGGTGGCTGCATCATTCGTGCCCGCTTCCTGCAAAATATCAAGGACGCTTATGACCGCGATCCTGAACTGAAAAACCTGCTGCTTGACGGCTACTTCCAGGATATTGTAAGCAACTACCAGGATGCATGGAGAAATGTAATAGCAACTGCCGTAACTCGCGGTATCCCTGCACCAGCATTCGCTTCTGCTCTGGCTTACTATGACAGCTACCGGACCGAGCGTTTGCCTGCAAACCTGCTTCAGGCTCAAAGAGATTATTTCGGAGCGCATACTTTCCAACGTCTGGATAAAGAAGGTTCTTTCCACTTTAACTGGATGGAGAACTAGGAGAAACGGGAAGAGATGGATCCGTCATTGGATCGGATTGCAATCCATAAACGGCTTCTGCTATCCAGGACTTAAGACGATCCGCCTCTTGATCGAAGCCGTTGCGCCGCTGAATCAGCATCAAAGATATTTCTGCAAAATAATGAAAGTTTTGCAGTAAGCGTGGCTGAGAGAGCTCAAGTAATTGAGGGTTCTTCTCGGCCACCTTTTTTTTGATAAATCCCAATATCCACACAATATCGTCTTTACACAGTAAATGAGCGGGATCGAGAATCTGCTCGATTTTTTGCTTTGATACATCAGATTTCATCATAACACTCCTTAGCTTGGGGGTGTAGGTACCATTCATCTTATGACTTTGTCCAAGTTTCTATTCATGGTGAGGTGTCACAATAATGATAGTAAAAAATATAGTTTTGATCGGTTTTATGGGAACAGGGAAGTCGACTGTAGGAAAAGCACTTGCGGGGAGGCTTGGCTGGCAGTTTGTTGACACCGACCAAAAGGTGGAAGAGCGTCAAGGAATAACAATTAGTGAAATGTTTGCGACACTTGGGGAATCGGCTTTTCGCCAAGTGGAGAGTGATACGCTGGATCGTGTTCTTGAACAATCCGCACAGGTTATATCTACAGGGGGCGGCGCCGTATTGGCAGAGCGTAACCGTCTGAGTATGAAAAAGGACGGCTATGTCATCGCTTTAAAGGCCGCTGAAGAAACGATCATCGAGCGGGTCAAGCATGACCAGAACCGTCCCTTGGTACAAGGTGACGTGGAAGAGCGTGTTCGCCAATTGTTGGAAACGCGACGAAATGCATACGATTTCGCTGATCTTATCATCGATACGACAGGCGTTTCTGTTGAAGAAATTGTGGAACAGATTGTAGCATCAACCCTGGATTGAGCTGACTCAGGACTCGTCCCAAGCCAGCATCCCGCCTGTCAGATTTTTCAAATTCGTATAGCCCTGTGCTTGCAAATAATCGTAAGCCTTTCCGCTGCGACCGCCACTGCGACATACAAGAATCGTTTCTTGATCCAGAGGAATTTCATCCAATCGCTCTGGTATTTGCATGAGCGGTATGAGTACAGCGCCTGGTATGACACCCAGAGCTGTTTCTTCTGGCTCACGTACATCAATAATGTGTAATTTTTCATTGTGATTCAAGCGAGCCTTGAGCTGTTCTGTCGTAATTGTTTCCATCTGTGTGACCCTCCTATGTGATTTTGATCTGAGTATGTCTATGATATCGATTATCGCAAGCCGGTGTCAACTTCACGGTTTGCAACCTCGAATCACTATGGTAAACTTATACTGACTGCGTCTTGATCAAAGTCAACAGGAATTATTTGCTGAACAGGAGAGATACATATTCATGAAAGCCATTGTAAAACCGACAAATTTATTAGAAGGTACAATAAATGCACTTTCCTCTAAAAACTACACAACGCGCTACCTGTTAATCGGCGCTTTAGCAGAGGGGACAAGCACGATATATTACCCGGCTCATAGCGAAGACAGTGATGCAATGCGTCGCTGTATCCGTGACTTGGGAGCTATCGTTGAAGAAGACGAAGAAAAGATGACCATTCAGGGCTTTGGCAGGAATCCTCGTGATGTATCCGAACTGAATGTTGGAAATGCGGGAGCCGTGCTTCGTTTCTTAATGTCTGTCGCTGCATTTTGTCCTAAAGTGACCTTTATTAATGCGTATCCGGATTCTCTCGGGAAAAGACCGCATAATGATTTAATCGATGCACTAAAACAGTTGGGTATAGAGGTCGACGATAATCAAGGAAAGCTGCCGATTACGATTGGTAAGGGAAAGCTGCACGGAGGCAAAATCCAGGTTTCTGGCAATGTAAGTTCGCAGTTTCTGAGCTCACTGCTGTTTATGACTCCACTGCTTGATGAAGATAGCGAGATCGAGGTGCTTCACGATTTGAAGTCCAAGGTCATTGTAGGACAAACACTGGAAGTCATCGCACAGGCAGGTATTCAGATTGAGGCTTCGGAGGATCTGATGCACTACACTATACGCGGTGGTCAAAAGTATCAACCGCAAAAGTATGTGGTCCAAGGTGATTATCCAGGCTCTGCCGCAATATTGGCTGCCGCGGCCGTTACTCAATCCGATGTCAAGGTACTCCGCTTGGAAGAGAACAGCAAGCAGGGTGAAAAGGCGGTTGTCGATGTTCTGCGTGCGATGGGTGTGAATTTGACACATGAGAACGGTGTTGTCCATGTTAAAGGAAACCAACAGTTGAAGGCTGGCGAATTTGATGGTGATCATTTTACCGATGGTGTACTGGCCATGGTGGCTGCTGCCGTGTTCGCTGAAGGGACATCCCGATTCTATAACGTGGAAAATTTGCGCTACAAGGAATGTGACCGTATTACCGATTTCGTAAATGAGCTTCGTAAAGCGGGAGCCGATGTGGAAGAAAGACAAAGTGAAATCATTATTCATGGTCGGCCTCAGGGAGTAACCGGCGGCGTTGAAATCAATGCCCATTACGATCATCGTGTCATAATGGCTTTGACTATAGTAGGTCTTCGTTCAGAGAAGGGACTAACGATTAACGATGCGCATCATGTAGCGAAATCATACCCTCATTATTTTGAGCATTTGATTTCCTTGGGCGCACATATTGAGTTTGTTGAATAATAAATATTCTAGACAAGTGGGTTGATGGTCATGCCTGTACTTTGGAAAGGAATCCAAGTTACATTCGGCTTTTTTCTCATACTGGGTCTCCTGTTTGCCAGTGGTGTTTTTTCGATGCTGCTGTACGCCAAAATTACCGGACAAGGCTGGTTCAACGAATCTTCGACGATTGCCTATGCGGATACTTTGGGTGCCAGACAGCCCATCATCACAACAGCTTCACCGCCTCCCCTGACCCCGATTCCGTTGGCCACTTCAGCTATGCTAAAGGCTCCGGCGATTCGTCAACATCCTGAGCTTCCATCAGGGTGTGAAATTACAAGCCTGACGATGATGCTTCAATATTACGGAGTAGCCAAAAGCAAGCTGGAGCTGGTGCCTGAGATGAAGCGTGATAATACGCCATTAAAGCGGAACAAGGATGGTTCAATCGCTTATTGGGGGAATCCTAACTTGGGATTTGTCGGGGAGGTTACAGGCTCTGCCAAAGGCTTTGGTATTTATCATGGAGCATTATTTGAATTGCAAAAAAAATATATTCCGACAGCTATGGATTTAACGAATCAACCCTTTGATATGCTCGAGCAGCAGCTTCGTGATGGCATTCCGTCGCTTGTCTGGACCACGATCAATTTTCAAGTGCCCGATAATTGGGTAGTTTGGGATACGCCGATAGGACCGATTGAGACAACTTTTATGGAGCATGCTGTATTGCTTGTCGGATTTGATGAGCACAATGTATATGTCAACGATCCTTCTACTGGTAAAAGCAATGTAAAAATTGATAAGGCACAGTTTCTCGAAACCTGGGAAGCGATGGGACGTCAAGCTTTAAGTTATAAACTATAAGTTTTCAAGCAATTTCAATTCGATACTATAAGGAGCTGGTCATTATGGCGTTTGAAAATCCTGCAAGAGATCGTATCAAGGAGCTGCTTAAAAATGCCGGTAACATCGCTGTCGTAGGTTTATCGGATAAGCCGGATCGTACCTCTTATATGGTAGCTGAGGCCATGCAAAGCAAGGGCTACCGGATCATTCCGGTCAATCCCAATGCGAAGCAAATCCTTGGTGAATTATGCTATCCTTCTCTCTCCGATATTCCAGAGCCAGTCGATATAGTCAACGTTTTTCGACGCAGTGACCAGGTTGTACCTGTAGCTGAAGAAGCTGTGAAAATTAATGCGAAAGTATTCTGGCTTCAATTAGGCATTTTTAATGATGAAGCGGCCGAGATTGCCAAAAGCGGTGGACTTGAAGTCATTATGGATCGGTGTATTAAGGTTGAAGATGCTATATTACTGCCTGGAGGGAAATAACGGTGTTTCAGAATCGCTTGCCACAGGATTTACAAGTTTATCTGGTTATGGGTCTGGATGGCTCCGGAGAACGAACCGCCCTTGAGATAGCTCAGGAGGCTTTGGCTGACGGAGTGACGATGGTTCAGCTGCGGGAGAAAAAGGCGCCATTAAAGCAGGTTTTGCAGCAGGGAGCCCAGTTAAAGGCTTTGTGCCGACAGTATAAGGTTCCATTCATTGTTAATGATCGGATCGATGTTGCCCTGCTGCTTGATGCAGATGGTGTTCATGTGGGCCAGGACGATATCCCGGGAATAGAAGCGCGTCGTTTGCTGGGTCCGGATAAAATTATCGGGATATCGGCGGGGACGATGGAGGAAGCGGATTGGGCAATGTCCAATGGAGCCGATTATTTGGGTGTTGGACCCATTTATTCAACTTCTACCAAGCTGGATGCGGGTAATGCCATTGGAGGAGGTTTAATTCGCGATATTACGGCCAGATGGTCAATCCCTATCGTAGGGATTGGTGGTATCGATGAGACTAACGCAATTGAAGTAATCAGTGCTGGAGCAAATGGGATTGCCGTAGTTTCGGCTATTTATAACCATCCAGACCCAGGTTATGCTGCACAATCTTTACTGCGTATGGTGCGGGAGTCCTCTGACAGAGCTTGATCGACTAACGGTTCCTATCTAATATAACGGCAGCAAAAAGACAAGAATTCCCGTTCTTGTCTTTTGTCGTTTCTAAGCGAATTCCAGCAGCTTCCATTCATAAAGCTCGTCAACCTAAGAGACAATATGAAAAGCTTCTGGAAAAGCAGGGCCTAGTCCTGATGGCTTCGGAAGACTTGTGGATTTCTAGGAGGAATTGTACATGTATCAAAACAATCAGCAAAATGCTTATCAAAATCAGTTCGGTTCATCCAACTCAGGCTCTCAATACCGTGGTTTGGAGACCAAGTACCAGCCAATAGGCAATGTGCAGTCTCAATATAATCAATCGCTTGGTATGGGGAACTCGAACAATTTTCAAACTAGTAACCCATACAACAATCAGTTTGCCAACATCCAAACTCAAAGCCAGGATGCATTCCATACGGCCAATTATCGTGGAAATCAGCAGGGTCATGATGCATACCTGAGATCAGATTCCACACAAACAGCACAAAGCCAATTTGGCATAGGAACAGGCTATAGTAATCAAGCATCTTCGTATGGAAATATCAATAATAATGCCTTGTATGGTTATCAAAACCAGTTTTCGTCAAATCAAACACAAAGCCCGAATTCCTTTCATACCGCAAATTACGTAGGAAATCAACAGGGCCATGACGCATATCTGAGATCGGATTCCACACAAACAGCACAAAGTCAGTATGGTATCGGAGCTTCAAGCATGAATGCATACAATGCAGGAAGCAGCAGCCAATATGGCTCCAATCAACAAAATCAGAACCAGCAAAATCAATCGTATAGTCAATTTCAAAGTCCACAATCCTACTACACAGCAAACTATCGTGGCAATCAACAAGGTCACGATGCTTATCTGAGATCAGACTCTACACAACCATCACAAAGCCAATACAGCCAGTCCAATAATTCGTTTAGCCGCTACCAATTTTAACTTAAGCTTAACAAGAGCGGGCCTTTGGCCCGCTTTTCCTTACCCAATTCAGAATGTGCACATAAGCAGTCCATTTGTTTGACAAAATCAGGCTTTACCTTTACCATCGAAATAGAAAGGAGGGGTTGGTTGGCTTGAACTTAATGGGTAGTTTGCAGCAGTTAGGCCGGTCGCTAATGCTTCCGACCATGATACTTCCCGTTGCTGCTATTTTGTTGTGGCTTGGAGCTCTTCCGTGGCAGGAAATACATATGTCTCAATTTGGGGAAATTTTGTTGTTCTGCGGGAATACCATCTTTACGTTCCTTCCTATGATCTTTGCTGTTGGGGTTGCTCTCGGATTAACGGAAAGTGCTGGTATTGCAGGGATGTCGGCACTCATTGGACACTTGATGTTTATACAGGCAACTCGGCATTACTTAGGTGCAGAATTTCATCTTGGTGTCCCTGGAGGTATATTAATCGGCTTAATTGCCGCGATTTTGTTTCATCGCTGTAAAAATATTCAGCTTCCGGAAGCGATACAATTTTTCGGCGGACCCCGAATGGTTCCACTACTGATGGGCCTTGCTATTTTCTTGCTTAGCTTGATAACCATTGAAGTAGGTCCATATATGGAAAAATTTATGGAATGGTTATCCACCGCCATTATCGGGCTGGGGGGCTTTGGCACGTTTGTAAACGGGGTGATTCACCGATTGCTGGTGCCTTCGGGTTTGCATCATGTGTTTAACAACTTTTTCTGGTTTCAACTCGGTGCCTTTCAGAAGCCAAGTGGTGAAATGGTGTTTGGGGATTTGCCGCGATATTTTGCAGGTGATCCTAATGCAGGCGCATACATGGCAGGTTTATATCCTATCATGATGTTTGCGCTGCCTGCTATCGCGTTGGCTATCATTCAAGAAGCTCGCGAGGATCTTAAACCCAAAATTCGCGCAACGTTTTTGACGGCTGCACTGGCTTCATTTCTGACTGGAGTCACAGAGCCGATTGAATTTGCTTTTTTGTTTGTTGCGCCCTATTTATTCGTTATTCATGCACTTCTTTCCGGGCTTTCCATGTGGATTGCGTATGCTTTAAACATTCATCACGGCTTTTCGTATTCGGCAGGAGCAATCGATTATATTATCAATTTTCACTTGTCGCATAACGGATGGATGCTGATACCTATAGGTATTGCGTATGGTTTGCTTTATTACTTTTTGTTTCGTTGGGCGATTCGCCGCTTTCGAATTCCGACACCTGGCAGGGAAGAGGGGTCCAAGCTTGAAGAGTGGGCAGGTGATATTCCTTACCGGTCTCCACTAATTCTGCAATCTCTTGGTGGCAAGGACAACATCAAGAACATTGAAGCCTGTATTACAAGGCTGAGACTTACCCTAACGAATGATCGATTGATGGACATTGCTGCGCTAAAGCATTTAGGTGCGGCAGGTGTCATCCGATTAGGTGGAGGTAATGTACAGGTTGTGTTTGGTACATACTCCGAGTTAATACGTGAGGAAATCAAAAAGCTGATACGCAAGGACTTGCAGCAAGTGCTGTTCAACGCGCCGATGCAGGGGCAGATGATTCCGCTCGAGGAGGTTCCGGATCAAATTTTTTCCGGCAAGCTTGTTGGGAATGGGGTTGCTTTTATGCCTGAAAAAGGAGAGCTGGTTGCTCCTGTAGCGGGTAAAATCATTATATTATACCCATCGCTGCATGCTATAGGCATCGAGACCGATGAGGGCCTTGAGGTGCTGCTTCACATTGGAATCGATACTGCGCAGTTGCAGGGCAAGTGGTTTACAGCTTTTATCAAGGAAGGCGATAGGGTGGAGGTGGGCCAATTGCTGGTGAAATTTAATCTGCAAAAGGTGAAAAAAAACTGCAAATCGCTCGCAACTCCTATGCTGATCACGAACGTGGACAAGGTCAGGTCATGGAGCTTCGCGCCTTATAAAGCAGTAAAAAAAGGACAGGCATCCGTGATGTCCGTAGTCATGAAAGAGCCAAGCATAAAGGGAGGAAATGCTCATGGTTGAGGGGATCGGAGCTGCATCAGGAATTGCGATGGGGAAAGCTTTTGTCATACCGACCTGGGAATGGGACTTCCCTGAAAAGCTGATTGATGTGAAGGACCTGGCATTTGAATTTGAGCGGTTGTATGATGGAATCAGGAACTCGAAGGATGAAATCGAATGTATCAAGCAGGAGTTCGTAACGGTACTGGGTGATGATAAAACGTCAATTTTTGATGCGCATCTGGCCATTTTGGAAGATCCGATTTTCATGAACGAAGTGCAGGGAATCATGCAGCGGCAGTATAAAGCGGCCGAGGTGGCGGTTAAAGAGGCCATTGAGAAGTTTGTGAATATGTTTGATTTGCTGGACGATCAATATATGAAGGAAAGAGCTCTAGACATCAAGGATGTCGGGAACAGGCTGTTAAAGCATTTGCTTGGAGCACTGGAAGAAACGTTACCACCTAAGGAGCAGCCTTATATTGTCGTTGCCAAAGAGCTCTCTCCGTCCGAAATGGTTCATCTGGATACGATTAATGCTTTGGGGCTTGTTACGATGCTTGGTGGACAAACCTCACATGTTTCCATCATGGCTCGCGCAATGGGTATTCCTTATGTGCTGGGTCTGGAGGGCAAGCTGGCTACGCCAATTCAAAATGGTGATTTTCTTATTATTGACGGCGATGAGGGGCAGGTATACATCAATCCTACGGAAGAACAGATTGAAATTTATAAAATACGTAAATCGAACTGGCTGAAAATGCGCGATAAGCTGCAGGTACTTGCCCATATTCCAACTCAAACCGAGGATGGTGTTGCCGTTCAACTGGCTGCTAATATCAGTACCGTTAAAGAGCTGGATCAGGTGTTGAGCAATGGAGCTTCAGGGGTTGGGTTATTCCGTACGGAGTTCTTGTATATGGATCGGGATAATTTACCGCTTGAAGAAGAGCAGTTCAGGGTATATAAGCAGGTAGCTGAAAAGCTTGAAGGCAAGCGGGTAGTGATCCGAACACTTGATATCGGCGGTGATAAAAGCCTCGATTATTTTGCACTTCCCGAGGAGGATAATCCTGCTCTTGGTTATCGCGCTATCCGAATCTCATTGGATCGTATCGACTTGTTCAAAACGCAGCTTCGTGCTATCCTCCGTGCCAGCTATTATGGCAATGTAAAAATTTTGTATCCGATGATATCATCCATCGAAGAGCTGGATAAAGCGAATGCTGTGCTGGAATCAGCGAAGGAAGAGCTGCGTTCAGAGCAGATTCCTTTTCAGGAACATATTGAAGTAGGAATTATGATTGAAGTTCCTGCAGCTGTCATTATAGCCGATTTATTAGCACAGAAAGTAAACTTCTTCAGTATCGGAACGAATGATCTTGTACAATACGTGATTGCGGTGGATCGCATGAATGAGACTGTAGCTCACTTGTATAACCCTTTCCACCCCGCTGTGCTAAGGATGCTTAAAAGCACAGTAGAGTCTGCGAAAGCGGCTAATATACACGTCAGCGTATGTGGTGAAATGGCAGGAGACATTCGGGCGCTTCCCATCTGGCTTGGTCTGGATGTTAAAGAATTGAGTATGTCGATACAGTCCATATTACGGGTTAAAAACAGCCTGCTGCAAAGCCACTTCAATCAAAGCTCGAACATATGGGAACAATTGCTTCGATGCAGTACAAGTACTGCCGTGATTGATTTGTTAAACAAGCACTTGCATGAGGATGTCATAGCGAAGTAATCGGTAAGTAGATCGATGACAAAAGGAGAGGTAGTGTTCGGATGGATCTCGGACTTGGCGGTAAAATTGCAATTGTTACAGGAGCAAGCGCGGGAATTGGACTTGCCTGCTCCAGGGCACTGTATATGGAAGGGGCCTCTGTCGTCATGGTGGCTCGGGATTCAGTTCGCTTACAGAAAGCCGCAGATTCCATTGTTGGCAATTCTGCTGCTTCGGAGATTCCTTCACGTATTGTAATGGTTGCTGGTGATATGGGTGATCCTGCTACAAGCAAAACGGTTGTTTCCACCGCCTTGGAGCACTACGGCCGGATTGATATTGTAATCAATAATGCAGGGTCCGCTAAAGCAGGAGCATTTTTCGAGTTATCCGAAGATGTATTCACAGAAGCCTGGAATTTTAAGCTGCTCGGCTACATACGCTTGGTCAAGGAGGCTGCGCCTCATATGATCGATCAAAAGGATGGTCGTATTGTGAATATTGTCGGTGGTGCGGGCAGAACGCCTAACCCTAATTTTTTGGCAGGCAGTACGGCTAATGCTGCGCTGCTTAATTTTACAAGAGGGATCTCAAAGGAATTGGCTAAGTCCAATGTCAGAATCAATGCCATTTCACCAGGTTCGACAGCTACGGAAAGAGCGGAGACATTAACCCGGCAGCATGCTCAGGCCAGCGGCATCAGTTATGATGAGCAAAAAACGCTTATGAACAAGTCAATACCGCTCGGGCACCTAGTTGACCCTGATGAAATAGCATCGATGGCTTTGCTGCTTGTATCTGACCGCGTGCCTTCAATCACGGGCACTGAAATCGTCATTGACGGCGGACAACAGCCGGGTGTATAAACATACATATGAAATCATGGAGGGATTCTTGCAATGGAATTACAAGGATATAAAGTGCTCGCTTTTGTTGATGAAGAATTTGAAGATTTGGAAATGTGGTACCCTGTACTGCGTCTCCGTGAGGCGGGAGCTGAGGTTCATCTTGTCGGACCAGCCGCTAATAAAGTATTTTACGGCAAATACGGAGTTCCTTTGACAACCGAATATGCTTTCAGCGAGGTTCAATCCAGTGATTATATCGGACTTTATGTTCCGGGTGGTTGGGCACCTGACAAGCTTCGTCGTTATGCTGATGTACTGCGCTTGACTCGAGAGTTCCACGAGGCTGTGAAGCCGATCGCCCATATATGTCATGCTGGATGGGTATTAGCTTCCGCCAAAATATGTGAGGGATATACAATGACATCGACACCGGGAATCAAGGACGATCTTGAGAATGCCGGTGCGATTTGGGTCGATGAGGAAGTCGTGGTTGATCGTAATATTGTTTCTGGCCGTAGACCTCCTGATCTGCCTGCATTTATGAAGGCTTATATTCAGGTGCTAGCCGAATATACAAAGAAGCTATAGTATGAGACTCACTGTTCGGTTTCTGCCTGCTATTGTGTGGATGGCAGCTATTTTTTACTTGTCTGCCAGAACAGGTGATGATATGGGGGGCTGGCTAAGCGAGTTTCAGCGTTTCATTCCATCTATGGAAGGGTTGGACTGGGGACATTTTCTTGCTTATTTTATTTTGTCCTTAACTTATGCCTGGGCTTTTGGAATTCATAGGCTGACCTGGGGTTACAAACTGATTGTCGTATTGTTGTGTGCGCTGTATGGCGTTACGGATGAGTTTCATCAATCCTTTGTGCCCGGTCGTACTCCAGATGTGATGGATATTCGCAATGATGCCATTGGTGCTGCTTTGGCAATGCTTTTCGTAACAATACCGAGCATTCGTGTTCGGTTTGAGAGATGGAAAGGTGCTAAATATTACTAGCCTGAATCGAGAAGGATTTTACCTCTGGAAGTAGAATAATTCTAGAAGGTCATAACAGCGTAAGGTCCTGCTGGAGCGATGAAGGAGTGGTATGAGTTGCATAAGGAATGCAAATGTGGCAGCACCATGAATATAAAGCTGCGTACTGTCATTTATAAAAACAAAGTTGAAATTGAGAATGTTCCGGTTTTTTCTTGTGAAGACTGTCGCCGAAGTGAAGTGCTTGCAGAGGTGAAGAGCGAGTTGACTGGAGTGATTGGAAAGCTGGAACAGACGACCAATAGGCAGCATATTCATTTTAATGATATTAGTGAAATTGCTCATCTGATGTTTAAAGTGACAGAGAAGCAGTATGCTGCAGATCCGGTCGAAAAAATTGTAGAAGAACGTATCAATGAACTGCTGGATCTGCTGCTGCTTGCTCAATCGTTACAGGATGAACCCTGGGTGGAGGATGTCCGCAAGCGGCTCGAGCAAATCTCCAAGCAATCATTATCACTGAATGATTCTCCATAATTAACGTAAAATGTGAAGTCAACTGCGGTGCAGTTGGCTTTTTTTGTGATTTTTTGTTACTATAAATGAAAGAAATCGTTCCTTTCATTGCGAAAAACCGTATTTTGTCGTATGATAAAATCAAATAAGTAAAGCACGCTGTTTTAATACACTTTACATACTGGAGAGAATGTCCGTGACTGTAACCATTTATGATGTAGCCAGAGAAGCAGGCGTTTCCATGGCAACCGTATCGAGGGTTGTGAATAACAATCCCAACGTGAAGCCGCAAACGCGCAAGAAGGTATTTGAAGCCATCGAACGTCTCGGTTACCGCCCAAATGCCGTAGCCAGAGGACTTGCCAGCAAGAAAACAACAACGGTTGGCGTTGTGATTCCCGACATTTCCAACACTATTTTTTCAGAGCTTGCTAGAGGTATTGAAGATATTGCGAACATGTATCACTATAACATCATATTGTGTAATGCAGATAAGAAGAAAGATAAAGAAATACGTGTTATTAACACATTGCTGGAGAAGCAGGTTGACGGTCTGCTGTTTATGGGCGGGGCTGTAACGGACGAGCATCTTCAAGCGTTCAAAACATCATCGGTTCCGATTGTATTATGTGCTACCAAGGATGACAATAATGCATTTGCTTCTGTAGACATTGACCATGAGCAGGCGGCCTTCGACGCAGTGAATTTATTGATCCAGAATGGGCACCGCAACATTGCTATGATCTCCGGTACGCTGCAGGATCCTGCTAACGGATTTGCCCGTTACCAAGGCTACAAGAGAGCGCTTGAGGCTGCCGACATTCCGCTTCGAGAGGATTACGTAAGAATAGGAAACTATCGTTATGAATCCGGATTGGAAGTTGCCAAGCATTTTCTGGAGCTGAGTGAGCGTCCAACGGCGATTTTTGCAGCGACGGATGAAATGGCGATTGGTGCTATGCACACGTTGCTGGATAGTGGTTTACGGGTTCCGGAGGATGTATCTGTCATCAGTGTAGATAACATTCGTATGGCTTCCATGGTAAGACCACAGTTGACTACGGTCGCAATGCCTATGTACGATATTGGTGCGGTGTCCATGAGACTGCTAACCAAGCTTATGAACAAAGAGACCAAGGATGCTTCGGAACTCATGCAGGTTATTTTGCCCCATGAGCTTATTCATAGAAATTCGGTGGCTCATCTCTAATATGAGCCTCCTTTCTTTTTATAGGCATTAAACAGTTCATAGAACAAGCAACGCTGCGGGAACCAGGGCATAGGCTATGCTTCACCAGGATGAAGCAAGTTTCTCATGGTCAACGGCAAAACTTTTTTAGGAGGATACCCGTTTGTCTTATGGTAAAATTGGCATTATAGGTGCTATGAAAGAAGAAATCGCATTATTTCTGGAGCATATGGAGCAGGTTGAGACTACGGAGAAGGCGGGGATTCAATTTCTGGAGGGGCTCTTGCATAACCAAAAAATCGTGCTGTGCAAATCCGGTGTCGGCAAAGTCAATGCTGCAGTGACCACACAAATATTGATTGATAATTTCGGAATCGATTCGATTATATTTACAGGTGTTGCCGGGGCAGTTCATCCGGATTTAAATGTTGGAGATATCGTAATCTCTTCCGAGCTGCTGCAGCATGATATGGATGTTACGGCGTTAGGGTTTCCGCGTGGGACGATTCCATATGAGGAAGTCTCGTTGTTTGTATCGGATGAACGTCTCAAGCAAGCGGCAATGGACGCCAGCAATGAGCTTTTCCCAGGTCGAGTACAAGTAGGGAGAGTCTTGTCAGGTGATCAATTTATTGCCAGCCGAGACACCGTTGCCAAACTCTATAGTGAGCTGCAGGGAACGTGCACCGAGATGGAGGGCGCCGCTGTTGCACAGGTATGCGCGATGAACAGTATCCCGCAGGTCGTAATCCGTTCAATGTCGGATAAAGCCGATGGATCGGCTGAAGTGAATTTTGCACAATTTACATTGCAGGCATCCGAGAATTCATATCGAATTGTCGATCATATGCTGAAGCATTTGTAACCATATAGAAGGAGAGAACGAATCATGACAGTTAGTATGGATCAGGTTGTAGCTTTAGCTAAGCATAGAGGTTTTATTTTTCCGGGATCAGAGATATATGGCGGATTAGCCAACACTTGGGATTACGGTCCGCTTGGTGTTGAATTGAAAAATAATATCAAAAAGGCCTGGTGGAAAAAGTTTATTCAGGAATCTCCATACAACGTAGGCCTGGATGCAGCTATTTTGATGAACCCGCAAGCATGGGTGGCCTCGGGTCACGTAGGTAACTTTAATGATCCTATGATCGATTGTAAACAGTGTAAAGCGCGCCACCGCGCAGATAAAATTATTGAAAATGCATTAGATGCAAAAGGGATTGAAATGGTTGTCGACGGCTTGTCGTTCGATCAAATGAGTGCTTTGATGGTCGAGCACCATATTGTATGTCCGGATTGCGGTGCTTTTGATTACACGGAGATTCGTCAATTCAACCTGATGTTCAAAACATTTCAAGGTGTTACCGAAGCCAGCTCGAATGTTGTCTACATGCGTCCGGAAACGGCACAAGGCATCTTCGTAAATTTCAAAAACGTACAGCGTACGATGAGAAAGAAGCTCCCGTTTGGTATCGGACAAATCGGCAAGAGCTTCCGTAACGAAATCACGCCTGGTAACTTCACGTTCCGTACTCGCGAGTTCGAGCAAATGGAGCTTGAATTTTTCTGTAAGCCTGGTGAGGATATGCAGTGGTTTGAGTACTGGAGAAACTATTGCTTCCAATGGCTGCTTAATCTTGGACTGAATGAAGACAATATCCGGATGAGAGATCATTCAGATGATGAGCTGTCCCATTACAGCAACGCAACATCGGACATCGAATTCAAATTTCCTTTTGGATGGGGAGAGCTGTGGGGCATTGCAGACCGTACCGACTACGATCTGAAGCAGCACATGCAGCACTCGGGCGAGGATTTTAACTATATCGACCAAGAGAGCAGTGACCGCTATGTTCCTTATTGTATCGAGCCTTCGCTTGGTGCTGACCGGGTTACTCTGGCATTTTTGATTGATGCTTATGAGGAGCAGCAGCTGGAAGGCGATGACAGCCGGACGGTATTACGTTTCCATCCTGCTTTGGCACCGATCAAGGCAGCAATCTTCCCGCTGTCCAAAAAGCTCTCAGAGGGTGCTCAGAGCGTGTTTGAGGGCCTGTCCAAACATTTCACGGTTGACTATGATGAATCAGGATCAATTGGCAAAAGATATCGTCGTCATGATGAGATCGGAACACCTTTTTGCATCACATACGATTTTGACTCCGAACAGGATGGTCAAGTGACTGTGAGACATCGTGATTCGATGGAACAAACGAGAATGCCGATCAGCGAGTTAAAGGGATTTATCGAGGAAAAGATCCAGTTTTAAATAATACGAATATGCATGTACAAAAGCCTGCCTCCATATTTGTGGAAAGCAGGCTTTTGTGTTACGTGTTTTACTTTGAAATGGCACATCCGACAGGCTCTGATTCTACCTGGTTAGGGGAAGAACACCGCGCTTCAGCATGCCCTGGTCATGGCAAATAAAGTGCAGCTAATTCTTTAATGTGTCGATTCTTTAATGTGATTTCATGACGGCGAGGCATGGGATCCCACTCATCTGTACAATCCAGCCATGTTGCAGGCAGCACGTCAGGGCACTCTTGCTGCCACTGATAGAGCCACGCTGCTGGCAGCTTTAGCGTTGGGTCCTGCTCAATCTGATCCAGTAGCGGATGATCGTTCATTTCAAGCCAGAGGAGACTCCAGGCACGAGGAACGACCCGCCAGATATCATACCCGCCGCCACCAAGCGCTACCCAACGTCCCTCGCAATACTGATGGGCAAGCTGATGAATCAGCCGCGGCATCGCTTTATAAATATTCATGCTGCAGTGGATGTGGGACAGGGGGTCATACGCATGCGCATCACAGCCGTGCTGGGACACGATCAGATCAGGCTTGAAATGGTCAATAGCCTTGTTAAGAATTTCCTCGAGACATTCCAGCCATGAGGCATCCTCGGTATAAGGCTCCAAGGGTATATTGATACAGGTTCCGAAAGCAATGCCTTCGCCTCGTTCATTTACAGCACCAGTCCCGGGAAACAAATATTTTCCGGTTTCATGGATGGATACCGTGCATACGTCCGGATCGGTATAAAAGCTCCATTGTACGCCATCGCCATGATGAACGTCAGTATCGATATACAGTACGCGCGCGCCATACTGCTTCTTGGCGTGCTCTATGGCTACAGACGCATCGTTATACACACAGAAGCCGGCACCTTTGTTTGATAATGCATGATGGAGTCCGCCTCCCAAGTGCAAGGCATGCTCGGAGCGTCCGCTCATCACCGTATCGACAGCCAGCAGGGAGCCTCCAACCACTGTGGAGGTTACGGCATGCATTCCCTGAAAATAAGGCGTATCCTCCGTATCCAGTCCGTAACGACTGGCCTGATGGATGGCCTCGGGATTCGGAACAGCTTCACTCAGTAATTTGACTTCGTTTATGTAGTCAGCACTGTGAACGGCCAGCAACTGCTCATCGAGGGCTGCGGTGGGCGATAGTATGGCTTGATCAGGCAGCGTATCGAGACTGCGCAGCAAATCAACGGTCACCTTTAACCGTTTTTGATTGAAGGGATGATCCTCATTAAAGCGATATCCCGTTTCACTTTCATCATAAATAAAAAATGCTGGAATCGTCATTATTTACGCCCCCGGGTATGAATACAATCAGTACATAAAACGTTGCTGAAATCGGACACGATCGAACTGCTCGACAGAAGCCAGGGGCACCTGTTTACCTACACGGACCATCAGACAGTTGGCAGGATGTGAGCATATTTCGGGATCATCTGTAGCAAACCAGACCATATCTACACTTTGCATCAGCTTTTCCATCATTTTGCGGTAATCCCACACATTCAACCCGCTTTTTTCCAAGTCCCAGTGCCAATAATATTCAGTAGTAAAAGTGATGACATTTTCCATTTGGCCATCCTCAAAGGCAAGTCGGATCATACGTTTTCCGAGTCCAAGTCCGCGATAATCATCGGCAACCTCAATAGCTCCTAACTCTACTAAATCCTCCATATGACCTTGCGACCAGCGTTCCATTTCGTCTGCATAATGAAAAGTTACATAACCAATGATAAGATCTTCAATTCGTGATACAATGATGCGTCCTTCTGGCAGCTCAGCGATTTCAACGAGAGCGATAAACTGCTCGGGAGGACGTCGAAATGCGTCCAGATCGGGGTGCATCCGGTATTGCGCTAATTGCTCAGGCGGAACAGGGCCTTCTACAACAATCGAAGAAGAATTGCTGCTCGGGACAAGCTGCGAATGGTATATTTTTATATGCTGCATGCCGTTCTTCTCCTTTCAGAGGATAAAGCGAGGTTCATAGGTTACCTTATCGCAGATTATAGCATGTGAGGCAGCTTCTTGGAAGCCGTCTGGTCCAGCCAGCTACCCGAAAAGGGTCAGCACACAGCTCAGCCGAAATTTTGTGCAAGAAGAGTTAGTCGGATAAAACGGGATATGGTATAATAGCCATTGTATAAAAGCTAACAGTTCGATAAAGGGCTTGTAAGCGTTTTATCGAGATCAATTGTTAAAATTCGGGAGGCACTTGATATGGATCATACGAACATTGAGAGTATTGAAGCGGTTTCGACATCATCGAATATGAAAGATTATGAACAGGAACGTGCAAATTTCAGCTGGGAACAGATTGAACAACAATTTACCTGGGCGACTACCGGAAAAGTAAATGCCGCATATGAGGCCATTGACAGACACGCCGAGTCCTCCAGAAAGGATAAAATTGCTCTTCATTATAGTGACGACAAGCGTGAAGAATCCTATACGTATCAACAGATGAAGGAGCAATCCAACCGATTTGGGAACGTGCTGCGCAAGCTCGGTATCACCAAGGGAGAGCGCGTATTTATTTTTATGCCGCGTACACCTGAGCTCTATTTTGCTTTGCTTGGCTCGATTAAGGTAGGTGCAGTGGTAGGTCCTTTGTTTGAAGCCTTTATGGAAACCGCTGTTAGAGATCGTCTGCAGGATAGCAGTGCCATTGCGATCGTAACAACTCCTCAGCTTGTATCGAGAATCCCTGTAGCTGATCTTCCCGATTTGAAGCATATTATTATTGTAGGCGACAATCTTGAGCTATCTGAGGGACAAGTCGACTTCCACAAGGAAATGGCGCAGTCAACGGATCAGTTGGATATCGAATGGGTGGACCGCGAGGATGGTTTATTGATTCATTATACTTCAGGGTCAACAGGCAAGCCCAAAGGCGTATTTCATGCGCATAATGCAATGCTGCAGCATTACTATACCGGCCGCGTAGTGCTTGATTTACAGGAAACGGATGTATATTGGTGTACAGCGGACCCTGGCTGGGTTACGGGTACTTCTTATGGGATATTTGGCCCTTGGTTGAATGGGGCTACCAATGTAATTCGCGGCGGTCGTTTCAGTCCACAGGACTGGTATCGTACCTTGGAGAAATTTGGTGTAACGGTCTGGTACAGCGCTCCGACTGCCTTTAGAATGCTAATGGGAGCTGGGGATGAGGTATCCACAAGCTTTGATTTATCCAAGCTTCGCCATGTACTTAGCGTTGGAGAACCATTGAATCCTGAAGTAGTTCGTTGGGGGTTAAAGGTGTACAATCAACGGATTCATGATACTTGGTGGATGACGGAGACTGGCGGACAATTAATTTGTAATTACCCATGCATGGCTATACGTCCAGGTTCCATGGGTAAGCCGCTTCCTGGTGTTGAAGCTTCCATTGTCGATGATTCGGGTAATATTCTGCCACCCTACAGAATGGGCAATTTGGCCATTAAAACACCTTGGCCATCCATGATGCGTAAGATTTGGAACAATCCTGCCAAATTCGAAGAATACTTCCGAATCCCGGGCTGGTACATTTCGGGAGACTCGGCCTACTATGACGAAGACGGTTACTTCTGGTTTCAAGGTCGTGTGGATGATGTGATCAATACGGCAGGCGAGCGTGTAGGTCCGTTTGAAGTAGAAAGCAAGCTGGTTGAACACCCGGCTGTAGCTGAAGCTGGAGTCATAGGCAAGCCAGATCCGATGCGAGGTGAGATTATTAAAGCATTCATCGCATTGCGCGAAGGCTACACACCTTCTGATGAGCTTAAGACGGAAATATCCAGGTTTGTAAAAGAAGGGCTGTCAGCACATGCAGCGCCTCGTGAAATCGAATTTAAAGATAAGCTTCCCAAAACACGCAGCGGCAAAATTATGCGTCGTGTTCTCAAAGCATGGGAACTGAATCTGCCTACCGGAGATTTGTCCACAATAGAAGATTAATATCATTTGCTTGATGCAGTTTAAAATTATAATAAAAAACACCCTCTCATGATCTAGCGTTCATCCATATGAACATTGATCGCGAAAGGGTGTTTTTTATATTTACTTTTTGAATCTGACTGCAGCTGACTGCTTCGATTCACCTAAATCGTTCGCAGCTGTTATCTTATAAAAACCATCATAGACAGCGGCGTAATAGCGGAATTCCGTACCGTTGCTAATAGTACCCAGTTTACTGTAAGTACCTGTTTCTTTGTCGCTGTAATAAATGGTGTACTGCTTAACCTTGTCTTTGGCTGGGTTGGCTTTCCAGCTTATGACTAGGCCAGCTTCGACCGCTTTAATAGACATGCCCGCAGGTGTGTCAGGAACCGCTAATGGCGGTCCTGGGGAGAATAAAGATTCTCCCTGATTCGGGGTACCTGGGGCAGCGCCATTATTGGTACCGTTGTTGTTCGAACCTGCTTCCGGCTTACCTGGGCCATTCGTACTGCCATTCCCTGTTGTGCCTGTTCCTGGCGCAGCAGTACCTGTGGCCGTGTTTCCACCTGTCGAAGCAGCTCCTGTAGGACTACCTGTCAATGGAGGTGGCAGAATTGCTCCAGACACATCGGGAATGAGCGACAATGGATCCACTGTAGAACCATCCGTAAAGGAGGCTTTGCTTGGAGCAGATTCTTGACCTCCAACGTCCACGGCAGTTACATAATATCCGAATACACCGTTTCCTGCAGCCTGATCTGTAAATTTGGTCTCTTCGCCAGCAAATGTGATTTTGCCGCCAAGACGCTCGAAAGGACCGCGATTGAGAGAACGGTATAGACGATAACCAACGGTGTCCGGACTGCTGCTAGCTTGAAATGTAATAACGCTTGTATCGCCTGCACGTGTTGCAACAACCGTAATGGGAGATACAGGTGGCTTGCCATCATCGACCCGAGGATCATTCTCTGTTGGAGCGTCATCTTCGTAATCGAGAGGGCGATAATGATCAATGGAACGACGACGATCAGGTGAAACCTTTTGCATAATCTCCTGTATTTGCTTGAGAATGCCGCTGACGGATTTTTCACGTTTGATTACCGTTTTTTCGGTCACAAATTCGGCAGGGGTCGATTCCTGAGCGATGTAGTTAATTCCGTTAAACGGAATAATTGATAAATTTATAAAAACATTATCCTCAACAGTAGGAATATATTTTCTGTTGAATATATCGGTAACCAGCTTCCCGGATTTGGAAGAGGCGGCGCTCGGAAGCTTTCCTGAATAACCGGAAACCGTCATTTCTACAATATTTTCAGGCCGCTTGAATGTCTTGGTTGGAAAGTATTCAGGTTTTTTATTCACAGCGTCATTCATAACTAACGCCCAGATGTTTTTAGCCCGCGAGGTGCCACCTGTACGGCTGCTTAGTTTGTGAACAGGAGAATCATAACCTGCCCAGACACCTAATGTAATATCCGGTGTGTAACCCATGAACCAAGCATCTGCATCATCCTGTGTTGAGCCTGTTTTACCAACAATAGCGATTTTTCCATACTGTTTAAATTTGCTCATCAAATCTGTTGCTGTACCAGCCGTAACCACTGTTCGCATCATATCTGTCATCAGATAGGCAGTCTGCTCAGAGAACAGGGGAGTCGGTTTGGCCTCATGCTCATAAATAACCTTTCCTGTGGAGTCGGTAATTTGTTGAATCATGAACGCTTCATTATGGACACCCTTATTGGAAATCGTGTTGTAGGCGTTCGTTAACTCCTTGACCGAAACTCCATTGCGCATCCCCCCAATAACTCCTGTTTGTGCGGAGTAATCTTCTTTGGCAATGGATGTAATCCCCATTTTTTTGGCTAAATCCCACGCATTCTCGATACCGACTACATCCAAAAATATTTTTATGGCCGGTATATTGTAGGATTGATTGAAGGCTCTGCGTGCTGTGATTAAACCATGGAACTGGTTATCCCAATTCTCCGGTATGTGATAGCTACCTCGGTCCTTCAATAGAATAGGAACGTCGTCAATAATCGAGCCAGGCTGTATCGCGCCTTTCTCCATAGCGGGAATGAAAGCAGCGATTGGTTTCATTGCCGAACCTGGTTGACGGTAAGCTTGAGTAGCATGATTCATTTGCTCCGTAAAGAAATCACGGCCTTCCATCATGCCAAGAATAGCGCCGCTCTTCGAATCCATCATAACTGCCCCGATTTGTTCTACGCCCTTAACAGGATCATCTGGAGTGAAATTGGCAGGGTTTTCAGCAATATCGCGCATGGACTCATAAATATCCTTGTCGAGCGTTGTGTAAATTTTGTAGCCCGCCCGCCCTAACTGGGCTTGGGTGTTTCTCAAAGCTTCGTTGTAAGCATCGGAGTTCGGCTGAGCGCTGAGCTTCGGATCCTGTACGGAGAGAATCGCTTTGGCTGCCGCTTTTTCCATTTCGATCATCAAATATGGATAGGTGGAGTAAGCCTTCTTGACCGGCTCAGCCAATGAGCCCTGCAGGTCAAAATCCAGTGCCTCCTGGTACTGCTGCTGATTGATCTTATTTTCCTCCAGCATACGCCGCAGTACGAGCTGTTGTCTTGTTGTGGCCCGTTTAAATGCAGCCCCGTCGAATTGTCCCTTACTGGAAAATGCAGAATAATTGCTTGGAAGCTGAGGGACTCCAGCTAAATAGGCGGCTTGAGCAATGTTGAGCTCCTTCAAATCGGTGATATTGAAAATCCCTTTAGCCGCCGCTTTGATCCCGTAGGCGTTGTAACCGGATGAACCATTTCCATATGGAATTTTGTTCAAGTAAGCGAGCAGAATTTCATCTTTCGACATCAGTCGCTCCATCCGCATCGCCAAAAAGATTTCTTTGGCTTTTCGGCTATCCTCGCGATCCAGCGTTAAAAACACACGCCGCGCGAGCTGCTGGGTTATCGTACTGCCCCCTGTTTGAATATCTTGTTTCATCAGCTTTTGATAAATGGCTCTTGCTGTTCCTTTAAAGTCTATTCCATTGTGCTCGTAAAAATTTTTGTCTTCAATGGCAAAGACGGCATCAATAACTTGCGGAGGAATGTCTTCAAGCTTGGCCATAAGCCTATCTTCTTCTCCGCGGAGCTGTCCGATAATGGAACCGTCATTGAAATAAACAAAGCCCGAGAGTGCGTTTTCCTGAACCTGAGCGGTCATGGATTCCTTGCTTCGGATAGGCTCTTCCTTGACGAGTGCGGAGACATAACCAAAGGCCACGCCGCCTCCCAAAAATCCGGCTATTACGCAAATAATCAGTATCCACTTGATGGTGATGAGCGTATATTTGACGATACTCCATATTACATGCCAAGCTGTAAGTTTCTTTTTCTCCATTTCCATCTCCATACCGATAACAATTCCTCCCGATTTTGGAACGACATACGTGGTTTATTATACCACAAAGGAACTCACGATGGACACTAGTGTTCGACAATTACTTCGGTATTATGTTTGACAACGCAAAGTGGTTGTGATATAAATCATGTAACCATATATGGAAAAATGCATTGATGGACTTTAAGTAGGGGCTCCTTTACAGAGCTGATACAGCAGTAGAATAGGGTACAAAGCTTGGCAGAGAGTCGGTGGATGGTGCGAACCGATACTTGATCTTATTCGAATTACCGTCCGGAGCAGGGAGAGGGAACGCATGGGATGTTGCTCAGCTTTTGTCGAGCCATTGTCAATGTCAGTAGCTTTCTGTCGGGTTAGACCCGTTATCGTTGTCGAGTGAAAGCTTAGGCAAAGCTGCGTTTGGTGCAAGCTTTAGTGCCGGCTTTAATTAGGGTGGTACCGCGAGCAATAGCCTTCTCGTCCCTTGTGGATGAGAGGGCTTTTTTTGTATGTATGGATATTATTGAGGAGGCGGCAGATTATGGCAAAATGGGAAGAGCTAACAGCAGAGCAGCAGCAGGAAGTGGAAAGGCAACTGTCGTGGATTCGTCGCGGTGTAGTTGAAATTGTACCGGAGGATGAGCTTAAACAAAAAATTATCGGATCTGTGGTCACAGGCAAACCGTTGAAAGTAAAGCTGGGCTTAGATCCATCCGCTCCCGATATTCACATCGGTCACACGGTAGTTCTGCATAAGCTTCGCCAGTTCCAGCAGCTAGGTCATCAGGTGCAGTTGATCATCGGGGACTTCACAGGACGTATCGGTGACCCGACAGGTAAATCGGAAACACGCAAGCAGCTGACCGAAGAGGACGTCAAACGTAATGCTGAGACCTATCAGAAGCAAATCTACAAAATTCTCGATGCTGATAAAACCCAGCTTTATTATAACTCCGAATGGCTTGGACCGATGAGCTTTGTAGATGTTGTCCAGCTGTCAGCGAAAGTTACCGTAGCACGTATGATGGAACGGGACGATTTTTCCAAACGTTATGCAACGGGACAAGCCATTCATGTTCATGAATTTTTCTACCCGCTGATGCAGGGCTATGATTCGGTTGCGTTGAAAAGCGATATAGAGCTTGGTGGAACGGATCAGAAGTTCAATTTGCTGATGGGACGTACGCTGCAAAAAGAATATGGCGTTGCTACCCAGGTAACCATTATGACTCCTCTATTGGAGGGGCTGGATGGTGTTAACAAAATGAGCAAAAGTCTTGGCAATTACATTGGAATCGATGAAGAGCCGAATCAAATATACGGAAAGGCCATGTCGATTCCCGACGAGCTGATGCCCAAATATTATGAGCTGGCAACTAGCATGAGTAATGAAGATCTGAAGCTGCTGCAAGAAGGACTGCTTGATGGCAAGGTTCACCCTCGTGATGCCAAGATGCAGCTGGCTCGCACGTTCGTAAGCATGTATCACGGAGAGCAAGCAGCAAGCGACGCACAGCAGCACTTTGTTACCGTATTTCAACAGCGTGCGCTGCCCGAGGATATTGAGGAATTTGTAGTAGCTGCAGATGCTCTGGAGGATGGTCAAATCGGTATCGTGAAGCTGCTGGTAACCCTAGGATTATCTGCTTCAAACAGTGAAGCTCGTCGCAGCATACAGCAGGGCGGAGTCAAGATTAATGAGCAAAAAATCGAGGATTTGAACACGAGTCTTACTTTGCAGGAAGACGATATCATTCAGGTGGGCAAGCGTAAATTTGCCAAAATTAAGCTGGGCTAATACAAGATGTCATGATCATACTGATCCTTCAGCAGAAGTGAATGGAGTTAGTATAAAAAATTGTGTGAGTAGAAGATACAAAAAACTGGATGCCGAGGCATCCAGTTTTTTGTATCTGATTGAAATAAAAAATTAACGGCTGTAGAACTCGACGATTTGCTTTTCGTCAATTTCTTGCGGAAGCTCAGAGCGATCTGGTAAACGAGTAAATTTACCTTCTTGAGCAGCTTCGTTATATTCAACATAAGCAGGCAGGTAGTTACGGTTAGTTAAAGCTTCTTTAACGGAAGCGATGTTACGGCTTCTTTCACGAAGGCTTACAACATCACCAACGCTTAATGTGTAAGAAGCGATGTCTACTTTTTTACCGTTAACTGTGATGTGACCATGAGCAACCAATTGACGTGCTCCTGCACGGGAGTGAGCAAAGCCCAAACGGTAAACAAGGTTGTCCAAACGGCTTTCCAACAGGATCATGAAGTTTTCACCTGAGATACCTTGTTGCTTGCTTGCTTTGTCAAACAAGTTGCGGAACTGCTTCTCGTTCATTCCATACATGTGACGAAGCTTTTGCTTCTCTTGAAGTTGAACACCATAACCGCTCAGTTTTTTGCGTTGTCCTGGGCCGTGTTGACCTGGAGGGAAAGGACGTTTCAATTCTTTACCGGAACCGCTTAGGGAAATACCCAGACGACGGCTTAATTTAAATTTAGGGCCTGTGTAGCGTGACATGTATACGAGCTCCTTCGTTCCATTAATGGATTTAATTTTTGTTTGGTTAGGTTTTCTTCGGGTGAAGCATGTGCCCAATTTCGTTTGAAGCCATGAGCGAATGGTATCGCTCGGCATCTGTCAGGAGTCACAGCCGCTGTCCTGCTAGCAACAAAATCAGTGAGGGTGTACACATGACTTCCACCATAAACGACTAACCTAAATACAATTTAGGCTAGTGCGTTCTCGACTTCTTATTTTATAAGACGATACCCCTCTATGTCAAGTGGTGCGTTGATTTATTTTAATTCAATAAAATGATACACTAGGCTGAAAAGGAGATGATGGCTTTGCGAGATCCGCGTTTGGAACTGTTGGCTCGAAACCTGGTTACATATTCTCTGGATGTTCAGCCAGGGGAGAAAGTGTTGATAGAAATGATCGGCTCGGAAAGAGAAATCGTTAGCTGCTTGGTAGAAGAGGTATACGCTAGAGGAGGTCTTCCGTATGTTGAACTGATCGACCCTGTCGTGCAAAGCGCGATGCTGCGTTCGATAACCCGTGAGCAGATTGAGCACTGGGCAGAGTTGGATCTGAAGCGCATGAAGGATATGAGCTGCTATGTGGCCATTCGTGCAGGCTCTAATGTAAGCGAGATGTCGGATGTGCCTGAGGAGCAGATGAAGCTGTATGACCTTTATTATCGTAAACCGATACATTTGGAGCAGAGGGTCAAGAAGACGCGCTGGGTCGTTCTGAGGTATCCGAATGCTTCAATGGCGCAGCTCGCCGGAATGAGCACAGCCAAATTCGAAAATTTTTATTTTGACGTATGCAATCTGGATTATGCTCAGATGTCGATGGCGATGGACCCGCTGCAGGCGCTTATGAACCGGACAGACCGTGTACGGATCGTATCGCCGGGTACGGACATTGAATTTTCGATTAAAGGCATCGGATCGGTCAAATGCTGTGGCCGACGGAACATTCCAGACGGTGAAGTGTATACGGCACCCATTCGCGATTCAGTCAATGGAACGATCACTTATAATACTCCAAGTGTAAAGTCGGGGGTTACTTTTGAACAAATTGTTTTTCGTTTTGAAAATGGCAAGATTGTGGATGCCACAAGCAATAATACCGAGCGCTTGAATCAGGTGCTGGACACGGACGAAGGGGCGCGTTATATTGGAGAATTCAGTTTGGGCTTCAACCCTCATATATTAACTCCAATGAAGGACACGCTGTTTGATGAAAAGATTGACGGGAGCTTACACTTCACCCCCGGCCAGGCTTATGAGCAGGCTGACAATGGAAATCGCTCATCCGTACACTGGGATCTTGTATTGATACAACGCCCTGAATATGGGGGCGGTGAGATTTATTTTGACGATGTGCTGATCCGTAAGAATGGTCGTTTTGTGATCGAAGAGTTGGAAGGGCTGAATCCTGAGCATTTGAAATAGTAGTTGCGATTTGCAGTTATCCAAGGTAAAATCAAAGAAAGAAAGCGATTTATTTTTAGTTGTTTTGATGTCGCTGATACATATGGAGGGATTCAAAATGTCAAGTGCCAATAACGCAGCAATCGTTGAAATTTCCCAAACTGCTAACAAATTCAGATCATCCATTGTTTTACAGTATGAGAACAAGTACATCGATGTTAAAAGTATTCTGGGATTGTTCACGACTTTGTTGACTAGCAGTGATTATGATCTGCATGTGCACGGTCCTGACGCGGAAGATGCTAAGAAAGCTATGGCAGAAGTGTTCGCTAAGCATAACTTGCAAATTAACAGTATCCAAGAATAATGGTAAAAAGCACTTCCATCTTAGGATGGAGCTGCTTTTTTCTTTTAATTGCTCCATTTTGGACGATTATCAGAGAAGATGATGGACGACTCTCTTGTGTATTGGGACATTTTCGACTAATATTAAGCTATGAAGTTCGTTCAGGGGGGAAGCTCGATGTCATCATCCGATTTGTTACTCAGCCTATCACAGAAAGCATTTCTTCTTCTTCAAGAGGATGCTGATAAAATCGAAAAGCTCATCGAAGTACAGATGGAGAATTTGACCACGCGCAAATGCCCTTTGTATGAAGAGGTGTTAGATACTCAGATGTACGGCTTGTCAAGGGAAATTGATTTTGCCATTCGTGCTGAACTGGTTTCAGAAATAACGGGGAAGCAAATTTTGATCAAGCTGGAAAGAAATTTGGCGGAACTGTACGAGGCATTAAGCAGAAAAGAGTAGCCTTCTTATACAGAAGGTTACTCTTTTTTTTGAAATTACTGCCATACAGCAGACTGGCAGATATATGTAAATTTTATACAAGGAAAAATGCGATGCCCAGTATACAATAAACGACTAACAGAAGCACGCCCTCATACCAGTTAGTTGACCCGTCCTGGGAAATCGATTTAGCGATAATCGCCGCAACTCCAATGGCAACGAGCTCGAATGTGGTGAACACAATGTCCATGGTTTTGCCAAAAAACAGGGAAATGAGCACTAGCACAGGGGCTACAAACAGGGCAATTTGCAAGGAGCTGCCGACAGCGATTTCTACAGCGGCCCCAATCTTGTTCTTGCGAGCAAGCATGACAGCTGCGCTATGCTCGGCGGCGTTACCGATAATCGCAATAACGAAGGCACCGACAAATAGTTCAGACAATCCAAATTGATGCGTGAAGACTTCCAGCGTTCCGACAAGCCACTCGCTCTGTACAGCAACCATTGCTGTTGCCAGAACCAGAAAGAAGATCGATAGTCCTTTGGACCACGCAGGCTCACCATGCTCAACAGCTTCATCGGCAAGCTCATTCTTGTGGGTAACCATCGAAAAATACAGCCAGAGCAAGTAAGCAGCTATCAACACAACTGCGACCGTGATGCTGAGGGTGGACATTTTCAAAGTTGTCAGGGAGCTTGCAAAAGCAGCTGGTACAAACAAGGCGATCACAGCCAGCAGCATCAAGGAACCATTATGACTCGCAAGCTTAATATTGAAGTTCTGTTCCTTGTACTTCAGTCCTCCGATTAACAGGCTAAGTCCGAGAACCAGCAGCAGATTGCCGATAATAGAACCGGTAATGCTTGCTTTGACAATCTCGAATTTACCTTCCTTGACCAGAAAAAAGGCAATGATTAGTTCCGCTGCGTTTCCAAAAGTGGCATTTAAAAAACCACCAACCCGTTCTCCTGCATAGTGCGCCACGCTTTCTGTAGCTTTACCGAGAAATCCCGCAACAAAGATGATAGCGATACAAGAAAGTGCAAGCTGCACGGCAGAAGGGAATATCCCTGAATAATGGGATACTGCGCTTAATAAAAAGCTCGCAATCAGCCCAATGCTAAACAAATGACGCTTCATGTTGATCCCCCCTTGTCTAAAGTATACCTGTTAACAATAAAACCTATTCTACTATACCCATTTAAAGGAATTCCGTAAACATAGCAACGTATAGGAACAGTGTGCAAAATAAGCCGAAGTTTGTCCGATTAAAGTTGCTTTCCCTATGGGAAGTCATTACAATATGAATATAACCCACTAAGGAGTGATCCATATGTCCGAAGAAATACAAACAGGTATTATCCGCATTTCAGATGATGTTGTTTCAACAATCGCAGGCTTAGCTGCGTTGGAAACTTCCGGGATCGCTGCGATGTCGGGAGGCATTTCTGAAGGGTTAGCTAAAAGACTGAGTGGTAAAAATGTGCAAAGAGGTGTCTCGGTCGAAGTAGGTCAAGTAGAGGCTGCCATCGATTTACGTGTCATAGTGAATTATGGCTCCAAGATTCAAGAAGTATGTAGCGAGCTTCAGCAGAACGTTCGTGATGCCGTTGAAAACATGACAGGATTATCCGTTGTCGAAGTTAATGTGAAGGTTGAAGGGGTTGCTTTCCGCGAGGAAGAAGTACATGTGGAAGAAGCACTTCGGGTGAAGTAATCAAATCGATCACTGGACTGGCATAGAAGCCGCACAAAAAGAGAGCCCTTGCACGAATCTAGGCTCTCTTTTTTGTTTCCTTTTCCGGTTTATTATATTCTCGGGATATACTAAGTAGAATGCCGAGGCTGATGAGCGTAACCAGCATGGATGAGCCTCCATAGCTGATTAAAGGCAAAGTAACACCTGTCAAAGGAATACTTCCCGTAACACCACCCAGATTGATAAGTGCTTGTATGGCAATCATGCCGATAATTCCAACCCCTGCCAACGTTCCAAATAGTTCATTACAACGAATGGCAATCAGCAGGCCTCTCCAGAGAAATGCCAAATAAATGAGAATAAACAGCGAGCTTCCAATAAAACCAAGCTCTTCACCAATTATCGAGAATATAAAGTCATTATGCGCTTCAGGAAGATAATGCAGCTTTTGAATGCCTTGACCGAAGCCTGCACCGGAAATACCGCCGTGACCGAAGGCGTATAAAGATTGTACAATCTGATAGCCGGTATCAAGTGGGTCTGCAAAGGGGTCCATAAAAGAAGTAAACCTGTCCAAAAGATAGCTTTGACCGCTTAATTTGGTTTTAATAACATAAATTGCAATACCGATCGACAGCACAAATGCACCAGCAGCGCCTAACAAAAAGATATGCTTTAAATTGGCTCCTCCGGCTATAATCACGATGGAAGCGCAGAGAACAAGAATCATTGTCGAGCCGCGGTCGGGTTGGAGAAGGATTAAGGCTGATACAAAGCCGACAATTGTCAACGCAGGAAGCAACCCTTTTTTGAAGCTGCGAAATTTATCCTCTTTTTTGCTGATTAACGCAGCCAAATAAAGAATGACTCCCAGCTTGGCAAATTCGGCCGGCTGTATCCCGAAACCGGCAATAACGAACCAGCTTCTAGCGCCGTTTACTTTATTTCCGAAAATAGGGACCAGCACCAGCATAATAACGACTACGATGAAGGCTGGGGCAATCCATTTTTTCAAAACATTATAATTAATATTCATACAAAAAAACATGGCTACCGTGCCCAATGCAATCGCGGCTGCCTGGCGGATCGCCAAATACGACGGATCATTGAGCATAGTAGCCGTAACGGAATCATAACGCGAGTAGGCCATGCTGGCACTAAAAACCATGGCTAGTCCGAAGCATACTAAGGAAAAGGCTAAAAAAAGCAACAGAAAATCCGGTGTTCCTCTTCGCTGGGAAGTCATGAGGCCCTG
This sequence comes from Paenibacillus periandrae, assembly GCF_022458865.1. Lineage (GTDB taxonomy): Bacteria > Bacillota > Bacilli > Paenibacillales > NBRC-103111 > Paenibacillus_S > Paenibacillus_S periandrae. Next base: position 108,269 of record NZ_JAJNMU010000011.1, read on the forward strand.
CCCATTACAAGGACAATTCGGTTTTTAGCTGTGTAAGCTTTTGTGTTGCAATTTTCATAATGCTATCCGGTACCGGGGATTGATAATCCAGACCGTGCGGGAATGTAGCTCTTCCAATATAAATATGCTCTATGTAAAGAATGGCATAGGGGGATTCGAGCTTGCCGGATTCTGTGCGTGTATTGATTCGCAGAAAATATTCGCTTTGATCTGTCTTGTCAACCAGCTTCAAATCATAAGTAGCGCGCGTATATTCCCACTGCCAGCGAACAAAACCTAATTTGGATGAAACCTCATCTAAATGAGCCAAATCGCTTTTAAGTCCTAATAAACCGTTTTTTTCAATAATCATTGTAAAGTCCTCCTAAAAGTTTTTCGCAGAAAAACGATCTCTATAATCCTTTATTCATGATAGTATGTTTCCCAAACTTGTGCAAGCCTATTGCTACTTGTGAAGGTTTCATGACAATAAAATTTGAAGTTCTTGTGACACATAGATGAAAGCTGTTGGCTTTTTTGTTAAAATAGGTACATCCTAACAAACCGGAGGTATCAGATGATGGAATCTTTATTGCAAGCTATAGATCTTATCGTTCCCCAGATGATCAGCTGGCGGCGTTATTTGCATCAGCATCCGGAGTTGTCCTATCATGAACGGGAGACAGCGGCCTTTGTGGCACGGCACTTGGAGCAGTGGGGACTCAATGTACGCACAAATGTCGGTGGGCATGGTGTCGTAGCTCGGTTAAAGGGAAATGGCAATGGTCCTACAGTGGCCCTGCGTGCGGATATGGATGCCCTGCCTATTCAGGATGAGAAGACCTGTGAATACGCATCAAAACATAAAGGTATTATGCATGCCTGTGGACATGATGCGCATACTTCTACTTTATTGGGTGTGGCCAAGGCCATGTCAGAAAATCAAGAGGTGCTGAAAGGTGACGTTGTTTTCATATTTCAGCATGCGGAAGAACAAAGTCCCGGCGGCGCAATTAATATGATCAAGGAAGGTGCATTGGACGGAGTTGATTATGTGTATGGAATTCATCTGTGGACACCATTTCCTGTGGGTACTGCGTATTCCAAACCGGGTCCCATGATGGCCGCGGCCGACGAATTTGAAATTGTGGTAAAAGGCAAGGGTGGTCATGGAGGGCTTCCGCATCAAACGATCGACAGTATCGTCATCGCTTCGCAGGTTGTCGTAAATTTACAAACCATTGTAAGCCGCAGCGTGAGTCCAACCGAGCCCTGTGTTGTTTCTGTAGGCTCTTTTCATAGTGGAAGCAGCTTTAATGTTATTGCCGAGTCGGCCGCTTTGAATGGAACCGTGAGGACTTATGATCCTGAACTACGTCTGGATGTAAAAGACAGGATGGAGCGGATTGTCGGACAAACCTGTGAGATGTATGGGGCGGAATACAGCTTTGATTATAAAATGGGCTATCCGCCGGTTGTCAACGATGAGGGTGAGGCGAGCCGGTTTTTGCGGGCCGGAGAAAAGGTTGTTCCTGTGAAACCTTCACCACTTATTATGGCTGGAGAAGATTTTGCTTATTACTTACACGAGCGTAAGGGCTGCTTTATGTTTGTGGGGGCGGGCAATCCTGAACAAGGAATTGTTCATCCGCATCATCACCCTAAATTTGATATTGATGAAAGCTCGATGAGAGACGCGGCGCGTTTATTTATTGCCATGGTTATGGACTGCCAGAATGGATAGAGGTTAATCGAATGGGAACGGACAGTTCGGGGAAATCTATGTCTGCGGCAAAAGCACGGTTATTTTGTTTGAACCGGCTTGCGTCAGACTATACTCCGGGAGGAAATTCGCATGGGTGCATCACTAATCAAGGATATCATGACAAAGCAATTTGCTACGGTCACTCTAAAAGATAACGTATATGAGGTTGCCGTAAAGATGAAGCAGGAGGACACGGGATTCATACCTGTCGTTGAAGGAACCAAATTAATTGGTGTCATTACCGACCGGGATATCGTCATTCGTGGTCTGGCCGAGAAAAAAGAAGGCTCAGCAGCAGTTGAAAACGTGATGAGCAGCACGCAAATTACAAGTGCAACTCCTCAAACCACAATCGACGAGGCTGCCAAGCTGATGGCCAAACAGCAAATTCGCCGGTTACCTGTTGTGGACAACGGAAAGCTGGTCGGGATCGTATCGATTGGTGACCTTGCAGTAAGAGACAAATTCGCGGATGAAGCTGGCGAAGCTTTAAACCAGATTTCTGAAAAAGAAAAAGTGAAGATCTAATTTAATTTCTGCTATTATCCTGCATGTAGTGAATATTTAAGTTCTCCCTGAACATTATGGGGGAACGTTTTTTTTGTTGTAATGTTAACGTGTGCAATGTATAATAAACGTGTGCAAGAAAATGCTTACAATTATTCTTTTTAATTTAAATGAGAGGCAGGGAAATACGAATGGATAAAGTACGCATCGGTATTATCGGTGTAGGCAACATGGGAAAAAGCCATATCGATTACTTGACCAAAGGCCAAGTAAATGGCGCCGAGTTGACCGCCATTGTGGATACAGACCCAACCCGACTCGAATGGGTTAGAACCCATCATGGCAATGCAAATATTCAATTGTTCGATAATGCGGAGGCATTTTTCGCATCCAAAGCATTCGATGCTGTAATAGTAGCAACTCCACACTATGACCATCCGACATCTGCTATTCAAACACTTGCTCATGGTTACCACGTTCTGGTCGAAAAACCGGCAGGCGTATACACGAAGCAAGTTCGTGAAATGAACGAGGCTGCGGCTAAATCCGATAAGGCATTTGGCATTATGTTCAATCAGCGTACGAATCCTCTATATCAAAAGCTGAGAGATTTAATTACTTCTGGTGAACTTGGTCAAGTTCGTCGTACGAACTGGATTATTACCAATTGGTACCGCTCCCAGAGCTATTATGATTCAGGCGGCTGGCGCGCTACCTGGGCTGGAGAAGGCGGCGGTGTTCTGATCAATCAGGATCCGCATCAGCTGGACTTGTGGCAGTGGACTATAGATATGATGCCGAAGCGCGTAAGAGCATTTTGCGGCTTTGGTAAATACCGTAACATTGAGGTTGAAGATGATGTAACGGCGTACGTGGAATATGAGAATGGCGCTACAGGGCTGTTCGTAACAACGACAGGTGAAGCACCAGGAACAAACCGTTACGAAGTTAGTGGCGACAACGGTAAAATCGTGATCGAAGATGACAAGCTGACCTTCTGGCGCCTGCGTCAATCCGAGCCTGACTTTAACCGCGAATTTAAAGGTGGCTTCGGTTCTCCTGAATGCTGGAAATGTGAAGTTCCTGTAATCGGAGCTCCAGGACCACAGCATAAAGGTATTACACAAAACTTTGTTGACCATATCCTAAAAGGAACCAAGCTGTTGGCTCCTGGTGAAGAGGGTATTAAAGGCTTGACACTATCCAATGCCATGCACTTGTCGTCATGGACTGACAATTGGGTAGATCTGCCAATCAATGAAGACCTGTATTATGAGAAGCTGCAGGAACGTATTAAAAACTCTACTTTGGTTAAAGAAACCAAAGAGCTGCAATTGGACGTAAAAGGTACGCATTAATCTACGATCTATACTTTCAATAACAAAAGGTGACTGGTGGGATTGCTCCCGCCTGGTCACCTTTTTTCAAACGCTGCCTCGTAATTTTGCCATAAGCCTTTTTGTTTTTGGCGTGCCTCCTCCTGAGCCTTTTTGAACAAGTCCACATACTTCACGTTAGGTGGAAAGGTTGCTATCCGTGCGTAGCCCTCGCTTACCAGCGTACGATTGAACAACTCGTCCTCAATCCACACATAGGCAAGCAGACGGTCGTACTGATCCTTGCGATCCACATCCCATTCCAACTCTACTGTTTTTTTATCCAGTCGTTTCTTCGTATAGCTTGAGGCTTCTTCTCCATAAAACATGACTGGTGTGTTCGGTTTTTTCGTCTCCGGCGTATCGATGCCTATCAGTCTTACCTTTTCTTTTTTGCCGTTTAGTTGAATCTCCAGTGTATCGCCATCCACCACGCGTTCGATTTTAACTTGCTGACGATTTTGCTTGGAGGAGGCCGCTTGCTCTTGCTGCTGGCATCCTGTGATGAGGATAAAAAAACAAAGTAATAAAGCCAGTATGATTGATCGTTGTCTCATGAGTCCCCCTATGCAGCTCGTATTTATTTAATTCCGCTCCGTTCCTCATTGTAGAACCTGAAGAAATGGCTTGTAAAGAGAAACAATGTTTATTTTACTCCCTTTATTTTCATACTAGAGGAGATGGGCTTTGGAAACGAAAGCCAAATGGACGTAAAACCGATGGAAATATTCCTGTAAAAAGCCAAGCAGATACTTATGAAGCAGGCTTTCTTGCGGAAAGCCCAGTAGATGCTTACGAAGTGGGCTTTCCGAAGGAAAGCCCTTAGGAGGGACCACATGAAGATAGATTCGAAAAAACCGCTTGTTGTGCAAAACGATTTTACGGTGCTTCTTGAAGCACGTCATCCTGATTCGGAGCAGGTTCGAATTGTATTGACCCGTTTTGCTGATTTGGTGAAGACTCCAGGGGCGATTCATACCTACCGGATGTCTGCGCTATCGCTATGGAACGCGGCAGCAGCGGGGATGACGACAGCGGAAATCGTTGATTTTCTGGAGCAGTATGCAAAATTCGGTGTCTCTGTCCATGTTAAGCAGGATATTCGAAGATTCGTTGAACGTTACGGTTTGGTGCGGATAGAAAGTTTGGGAGAGGATCTGCTGTTGGTTTCTGATGATGTGGATGCTATTAAAGAGATGGTGTCGTATAGATCGCTTCGCTCCTATGGACTGTGTCAGATTGATTCGCGAACCCTGCGCTTCTCTTCCACATTTCGGGGCGTTCTGAAACAGGAGCTAATCAAGCTGGGTTACCCTGTACAGGACTTGGCTGGTTATTCTCGTGGTGAAGAATTACCCATTAATTTAAAGCATTCCACTGGGCAGGGTCAGTCTTTTGAACTGCGGGATTACCAACGGGTTGCTGTCGATTCCTTTTATCAGGAGGGAAGTACGCTTGGAGGGAGTGGTGTGCTGGTGCTGCCTTGCGGGGCGGGAAAAACACTTATAGGTATAGCAGCAATGGGCAAGCTAAATTGTGCGACCTTGATTCTTACGACGAATAGTACATCAGTCAAGCAATGGAAGCGTGAAATTCTAGATAAAACGAACGTGACGGAGGATATGGTTGGGGAATACAGCGGTTTGATCAAGCAGGTTCGACCGATTACGATCGCCACCTATCAAATTTTGACCTACCGGAAGTCTAAGGATGATTTGTTTGTGCATATGGATCTGTTTAATAAACGTGACTGGGGATTAATCGTCTATGATGAGGTGCATTTGCTGCCGGCTCCGGTTTTTCGTGTTACTGCAAATATTCAAGCTACAAGAAGGCTTGGTCTTACGGCTACTCTCATTCGAGAAGACGGCAGAGAAGAGGATGTGTTCTCACTCGTGGGTCCCAAGCGATACGACATGCCTTGGAAGGAACTGGAGGGCAAGGGCTGGATTGCATCTGTAAACTGTTCGGAAATCCGTGTCGAGCTAACTGAGGCCGAGAGGAACCGGTATGATGTCTCAGGGCCGAGGCAGCAAATGAGATTGGCCAGCATGAACAGTGCCAAATATGGTGTTATTCAAGAACTATTAAAGAGGCATTCGACCGAACAGGTTCTTATTATCGGGCAATATATCGAACAGCTCAAGCAAATATCTGATGTCCTGCAGGTTCCTTTGATTTACGGTGAAATTTCTCAGGAAAGACGTGAGGAGCTGTTTGAAAAGTTTCGAAATGGTAAGATAAGGGTGCTTATTGTATCGAAGATAGCTAACTTTGCCGTCGATTTGCCGGATGCAGCGGTTGCGATCCAAATTTCGGGCAGTTTCGGCTCGCGGCAGGAGGAGGCGCAGCGGCTCGGTCGGATTTTACGACCCAAAGCAAATAGGAATGAGGCTTTCTTTTATTCGATTGTTTCAGATAACACCAAGGAGCAGGATTACGCGCTGAACCGACAGTTATTTTTGGTCGAGCAGGGGTATCGTTACCGGATTCAGTCCTGGCAGTCTGTGCAATCCGAGGTCGTTCGATTATGAACCATGCCTATTTTCTGGGTCGAATGGAGCCGGGTTTTATAAAAAAGCTGGAGACCGAACGCATTTATGCACCATGGATACAGCAAGGATACCAACTTGTGACCATTTGGAACGATATCGAAATCATGAAATCGATATACGGACATTTGTCCGAAAGGGAACGCCGTTTACTGCAGCTGCTGGTTATTCATGTAGGCTGTGTGCCTTTTGAGTGGCCCAAGCTTGAGCGGCTTACGCATTCTTTAATGTCTGGAGCTGAAGCTCGGGTTGGACTGCTGCTGCTTGTTGAAAAGGGATTTCTGTACGTATTGCGCAAATCTTGGGGAGAGCAGCTGTACGTTATGGCTCATGATGGGCTCGCGATGTGGCAGCAGATCTTATGGCCTCAAGGTGAAGGGCGTTATACAGCAATGAATAGAGAGCCGTTGAAATATACGGATATCGAACTGACAGATCAAGGTAGGACTGGACTTGTTCACAATATATTTCAGTCTATGGTGTATATAAGCCAGAATGACATGAAACTGACCAGAAGCGGAGCATTGCCCAAAAGAACCCTACTCAAATGGAAAAAAGTACTTTTCCTCGATGATGATGCATTCAAAGCATGCGGAATTCAGTATGCTTATATGAATGTGTATAGTGAATCGATTGCGGTTGTGTTGGATTTCATGATCAGGCTGCAAATCGTCAGGTATCAGGACGAGGAGCTCGTGCTTCAGGTTGAGGAAAGCAGGCGTTGGCTGTGTTTGAGTGAAGCGGAGCAAAATGAACGACTGTATCTGTTGTGGAAGGAGTTGATGTTCCCGACAGAGACGTGGCTGCAGCATGCCGTTCTTGTGCTGGAACATCTGCCGAATGAGGAATGGATAAGTGGAGATCATATTTTAAGTTGGCTAAGAGATTGTGAAGTTATACCGGCTACCTCATTGCTTCATGACGAAATGCTGGTGGAACAATTGGAAGTTCTTTGGCTTAATCCATTGCTCGCGTTCGGCTGGTTGGAAAAGGGTATTAGCATGTCTCAAGAAGAGACTTATTGCTATCGTTGGAGTCAGCACCCACTGGCTGAAGCTGTGAAGAAGGAGGATACGGCACGGTATTTGTATATTCAGCCGGACTTTGAAGTGCTGGTTCCGCCTGATGTCGGATTTGCCGTACGCTGGGAGCTTGCAGCCGTGGCTGATCATCTTTATACGGATTCAATGTCACTTTATCATATAACCAAGAAGAGCTTGCAGCGTGGTATCCAAACAGGGCGAAGAGTGGAATATATACTTGCATTTCTTGAACAACATGCCGTTGATGGTATTCCAGAACATGTTCAATTTACGATAGATCAGTGGTCTGCAGAGCTTGGTTTTAAGGCAGGTGTGTTTGACATCGATAAGGATAGTACCATAGTTATGGACACATCGGAGTCTGACATGCCTAAGGTGGAAGCATGCCAACAGCTGGCCCATAGAAAAGGGCTGTTGGATTCACGTCATTCATTTATCCAATTGGAAATGGAGCGGCAGCTCCCTTCTTTATCAGAGCTGTATTCGGAGCTTCGTACGGTTCCAGCCGCATGGATGAAGGAATATCGTTCCTATCATTCGAGTACACGAAGAGAAATCACGCTGAAGGCTATGGAATGGAAAACAGAACTGCAGATCCGCGGTAATGGAATAGATCGCGTAATCATTCCAAGAATGCTGCAGGAAATAGATGGAAATTGGGGTGTATCGGGTTATGACGCGTTGCATGGTAAAGAAATTAGCTTGTTAATCAGTGATTGTGATGAAATGCGGATCATTGTACCAGGAATATACGAGAAATATTGATCTGCATAAGGGCCTTTTGTGTGTTATGATAGTAGAGAATACAACAATCATAAACATTCGAAAAGGCAGGTGCGGTGATGGCAGTAACAGAAGCGCAAACCTTGGACATGTCTGCTATTCTCATGCAGGCGTATGATTTGGGGGACATGATAAAAAGTTCCGCTGAGACAGCGGAGTTTCTATATTGGAAGCAGCGATTAGATCAGGATGCGCAAGTAAGCGGTTTGGTGCGTCAGTTTGACAAGAAGAAAGAGTTGTTTGAGGAGTGCCAGAGGTTTGGGCATTTTCACCCTGATTATCATGCCGCACTGGGACAGGTACAGGAAATTCAAAATCAGTTAGATAGTCTGGAGTCCGTTAGAAGGTTCAAGCTGGCTGAGGAGAGACTAGACAATTTATTGTATTCCGTATCGCAAACGATAGCGCACAGTGTTTCGGATACGATCAAAGTACCAAGTAATGATCCGCTTGCAAGCGGTGGAAGTTGTTCAACGGGCAGCTGCTCTACAGGAGGAAGCTGCAGCGGTGGCTGCAGCTAATCTTTAGACCTGAAGGAAGCAGTTATGATCAACGTTATTTCCAGTTTGAGAGCTTTAATCGTGATGCCATTTAAACGTAGCATTCGGCTGGATACTGCCTACGATATGATCATGACAGTTCTTGATAGCCGGATGATGAAAAGAACGCAAGGCTTCAATTTCCTGATCCTGCAGCAGATTTAGTTGAATTAACGTTTCCATGACAGCTGGATATAGGGCACGTTTGGCGCCATCTTCAATCTTGAGTGCAATTCCCCAGCTCTTCTCGGGTATGGTGAGGGTGAACAAGCCCTCAGCGCCCATTTTTCCAATGATACGTCCATTAGTGACCTCAATCAGTCGAGTGTCGAATCGATCACTCCCTGCGATATAATAGGGCTCACTGGATATGGCCCTGATAATACGGCTGCAAGCCTCCTTACGGGCAGAACTCAGATTAACAGGGTTCCCGAGCTGTGCATAGGCAAAGGCCAATGCCTCCAGAGGCATTGCAAATACGGGAACGCCACAGCCATCTGTGCCAAGTGTAATCTGCTCCGGCAATAAATTGCTCATCTCCGCGATGACGTGAAGCATAAGCTGTTGAACGGGGTGCGTGATCTCGATATAGGAGTGATTGGATATTCCAAGCATTTGAGCTAAAGCCAACATGCCTGTATGCTTTCCTGAGCAATTATTGCGCAGCGGTGTGAATGGCTGGTTAGCCTGCTTTAAACGTTCTGCTGTAGGTTCATGAAACGGTTCATGAATCCCGCAGCATAATGCGGTTTCATCAAGATTAAGTTGACGCAGAGTACGATCAACCCATCTGGCATGTTCATCCTCGCCATTGTGGGAAGCGCATATCAAGGTGATTTGCTTATCATCAAGATGTAAGCGCTCTGCTCCACCAGCTTCGAGCAGTGGAATTGCTTGGAGCAGCTTGGCTGTTGAACGTGCAAATGTATAAAAAGATGGATTTCCCGCGGAGACAATCAGCTTGCGGTTTATATCCATGACAGCGAGATGAACGATGTGCCGGCTTTCCGTTAGGGTACCTCGTATGATGTGAATATTTAATTCTCCGTTGTCCACAGTCCATCATCCTTTCATTTGACTCTATAGAAAGTAGGTAATGCTGATGTTAACCGATCGAAGCGGTCTTATTGTTTGGGTGACAGATCTCAAAGCAGCGAACAAGCATTTGGAGCGTTATGGAAGTGTGCATTTTATTTCCAAAAGGTTACATTATGCGGCCATGTATGTCCATGCAAGTAAGCTGGAGGAAACGATGAAGCAGCTGCAAAAGCTGGCATTTGTCAAAAAAGTCGAACGGTCCTATCGGAATGAAATTCAAACCGAGTATACTAACAACGGGGCTGATAAATCAAACTTTTATACCCTATAAATGGTATGTAATTTTTTGTTTATATAATGAGGTATATGGGTTTATTATATACATGTTCGGAGGAAAAGCTTCTGATGTCGGAGGCTTTTTTTGCTGTGAAGTATCAAGTTTACAAGATTTAACTAAAGAATAATTTATTTGTCAATCATTCTTCAGTAATGTAAAATATACAGAAGAACTATGCTGTACATAGGTTTAAAGGACTATTTACATAGGCGGGAGGTTATGATTTATGAGGGATAGAACGATAGAACGATCAAATGGTTGTGAACCGTTTTTTGTTTCATTAGGTAACAAAAGCATTACGGATATCGTTATCACGAATCATGCCCAAATCCGCTGGAATGACCGTGTTGAGCATGAAAAAACGGGTTTTGAAGATATTTGTGCCTTTTTATGGAACCGCTTAAAAGCGGGCCAGATCAAGTCTTATTACAAGAATGGTGAAGATGCTTATCTGGTGGATGACGATTTGGTTTTGATCGCTGAATTCACAGATATGGAGAACATTAGCGAGACGGGTCCAAAGCTGCATCGGATGGTCATTGTCACTTTTTTAGGACGTATGTCGGAAACGATTGAGCTTAGGGATTTGAAATCTTATTACTCTTGGCTGCGTCATTCACGTCGAATGACTTTGATCAAAAACAGCCGGAAACGCCGATAATAAAGGATTCCAAAGAGTATTCTGCGTAGATGCAGCATGCTCTTTTTTTATTTGCTATAATAGGTCTACCAAAGCATGTTGGAGGTACGCAGATCATGGCACTTAATTTTCATCAGCTTCATATTTTTTATACAGTCGCGGAGAAAGGCAGTTTTTCATATGCGGCACAAGCCCTTCACATGACTCAGCCCGCTGTTACGATGCAGGTGCAATCGTTAGAGGATTATTTTGGTACCAAGCTGTTTCATCGTTCCACGAAAAAGATTGAACTCTCGGAAGCAGGCAGAACCTTAATGCCATTTGCCAAACGGAGTATTGACCTAATAAAAGAAACGGACATCAGTATGTCCAAATTTACACATATGCTGGAAGGAAGGCTTCACTTAGGGGCCAGTATGACTGTAGGGGAATATATATTGCCTCGCTTGCTCGGGCCTTTTGGAAAGGAATATCCGAACATTTCAATTAGCATGAAGGTCATCAACACGAGACAAATACTTGATGAAGTGCTGAACCACCAATTGAATTTTGGTATTGTGGAAGCAGAGGTGCATCACCCGGATGTGCATGTGGAAGCTGTGATGAATGATGAATTAATGCTTATTGTTTCAAAAGACCATCCGTTGGCTGACATGCCGATCGTTACATTGGAAGAGATGCTAAAGTATCCTTTTATTTTAAGAGAACAAGGCTCGGGGACGAGAACGGTTATGGAGGAAGAGCTTGCTCGTGCAGGCTGTGATCCGGGCGATATGAAGATCGTTATGGAGCTTGGCAGTACCGGTGCTGTTAAATCGGCTGTAGAAGCTGGCCTGGGTATCTCCATATTGTCCCAATCCTCTCTCAAGCATGAAGCGGCGCTGGGTGTATTAGTCGTAAAAAAAATCGAAGGCGTTTGCTTTACTCGCAGCTTCCATGCGATTTATCTGAATTCAACCATTTTGCCAATATCGGCCGTCACCTTTTTGACCTTTTTGCGCGAACGGGATTTGAGTCAATGGCTATAAAAGCAGGTTGACCAATTGTCGAGGAATGGTATATTCTGGATTATTGGAGTTATTATCGAATCAGAATCAGGAAAAGAGGGGTCATATGATGTACGCGGATTTGCATAGTCACACTTTGGCGTCGGATGGGATGCAGCCACCAGCTGAAAATGTACGGCTTGCTGTGGCGGCAGGACTCGGGGCTATAGCGATAACTGATCACGATACAGTAGCAGGGCTTCAGGAAGCGATAGCTGCGGGTGAGCAATATGGAATTCAGGTTGTCCCTGGCGTTGAGATCAGCACGATAGCTGGCGGCGAGGATATCCATGTTCTTGGGTATTGGATGGATTACGAAAATGAGCTGTTTTTGGAGCGGTTGGCGAATCTGAGGAGTGTTAGGGACAAACGGAACGAAATGATGCTTGAGAAGCTGAATGAACTGGGTGTTCCACTCACGATGGATGAAGTACGTGCATCTCTGCAAGCATCGAAAAAAGTCGATGAAACGCTCGGTAGGCCGCATATCGCCGATGCCATGCTGCGCAAGGGATATGTCGGCACTATTGCTGAAGCATTTGACCGATTTCTTGGAAAAGAAGGTGCTGCTTATGTCAATCCGCCGCGGATTGAGCCTGCAACTGCAATTGGATGGATTCGGGATGCTGGAGGGGTTCCCGTGCTTGCCCATCCTGGTCTGTATGGACAGGATCAATTAATCGGTGAGCTTGTCGAAAGCGGTTTAGCGGGCATCGAGGTATATCATGCGGATCATACGGTCGAGCAGGAGCAGCATTATTTGTCTATCGCCAAGCAGTATCAGCTGATTGTGACGGCAGGATCGGATTTTCATGGTGAGCGGGGCGGAGTTGTATTCCATTCGCCTATAGGCTCAAAAAAAATCGAAATATCTGTTGTTCAACAGCTTATTGAGGATAAACAAAAGCTGTGAATAAGGAGAAAGGTAGAAGTTCAGGAGGATTAGGATGAAAATACGTAAAGCAATCATACCAGCCGCAGGTCTGGGAACCCGGTTTTTACCTGCGACCAAAGCCCAGCCCAAAGAAATGCTGCCGATCGTCGATAAACCGGCGATTCAATATATTGTTGAAGAAGCGATTGCTTCCGGCATTGAAGATATTATGATAGTGACCGGTCGTAATAAAAGAGCGATTGAGGATCATTTTGACAAATCCGTTGAGCTGGAAATGATGCTGGAGGAAAAAGGGAATCTGGAGCTGTTAAAGCTCGTGCAGGATGTGTCGAACCTTGCCGATGTTCATTATATTCGCCAAAAGCAGCCGCTTGGTCTCGGGCATGCCGTATTGTGCGCACGTAAATTTATAGGCAATGAACCGTTTGCCGTGCTGCTTGGCGACGATATTATTCAGGCAGAGCCGCCGTTCTTGCAGCAAATGATCGAGCTGTATGAGCATACGGAAACATCCGTAATCGCAGTATCAGAAGTGCCGTGGGAGGATGTGGACAAATACGGAATCGTTTCACCTTCCTCTGTGGTCCACCCTTATTATCGGTATATCGAGGATTTGGTCGAAAAACCGGACCGCGGCCATGCACCATCGAACCTGGCTGTCATCGGCAGATATATCATTCAACCGGAGATTTTCAACATACTGGAAAATTGTGAGCCTGGCAGAAACGGTGAGATCCAACTGACCGATGCGCTGCGCATACTGAACAGTCAGAGCCCTATGGTCATCTGCCCGGTCCAAGGCAGACGTTATGACGTCGGAGATAAGATCGGCTATCTCGAAGCAACCATCGAAATCGCACTTCAGCGCGAAGACCTTCAGGACGCCCTAAAGGCATATTTACAAAAGCTAACAAGCACCTGGCACTCTTAATAAAGTGTCTTAAGTAGCACCAAGCGAGTCCCGTAGGGACGATGCGTCTTAATCCCACAAAAGCCCGCCCCACTCGAAGTCACCACACTGCAGTCAAGCGTGTCCCACAGGGACGAAAAGCGTCCCGAGAACACCAAGAGTCCGCATCCACTCGAAGTCACTCACCGCAGTCAAGCGTGTCCCACAGGGACGAAAAGCGCCCCGAGAACACCAAAAGTCCGCACTCAGCAAAGGGAGTCCAGAGGGCAGCGCCCTTTGGGGCCCTCCCTATAGGGAGGGTTTGGGAGGGTCCGCTCTACTTGATACTCATAGGCAGCTGTTTGATCCCATCAGCATCAGGGGTAATGAACAAAGTTTTCTGATGATCATAAATCACAAATCCCGGCTTGGCGCCGCTCGGCTTGCGGACATGCTTGATCATCGTATAATCGACTGGCACCTGACTGGATGCCTTGGCTTGGCTAAAATAAGCGGCAAGCTGGGCAGCCTCATGCAGGGTTGCATCTCCAAACTGTATGCTGCGAATAACAACGTGAGAGCCAGGAATATCCTTTGTATGCAGCCAGGTATCTGCGGACTGAGCCAACCTATTCGTTAAGTACTCATTCTGTGTATTATTTTTCCCGACATAGATCGGAATACCTTCACTAGAAGTAAAGCAGGACAGCAGAGGACGCTGATTTTGCTTCTTTTTGCGTGTTTTTTTACTGCGGTCGCGAATGTATCCTTGATCAATGAGTTCATCACGAATTTCGGCGATATCGCTAAGTGAGGCTGTACCCAGCTGCTGCAGCAAGCTGTCCAAATAGAGAATTTCCTCGTGAGTCTGCTCCATTTGTACTTTTACCGCAATGAGACTGTTTTTGCTTTTGGTATACTTTTTAAAATAACGCTGTGCATTTTCTGAAGGGGTGAGCAGAGGATCGAGTGGAATGGTAATCATACGCTGCTCTTCATCATAATAGTTGATGACTTCAATTGCGGAAGTGCCTTTCTGAATCTGATGCATGGAAGCTGTCAGCAAGTCGCCAAGTACTCGCAATTTGTCAGCGTCCTGCGCCTCGTCGAGCGTTTCCTGCAGCTTTTCCAGCTTCTTCGCATTTTTGTTTCGTTCATTTTGAAGAAACTTCAGTAAATCGGACACCCGTTGCTTGACGGTATCGCGCTCTGCTTTATCTCCGTAAAAGGCTTCAAGGCATTGGCTCACCGTATCATAATATTGGATTTCTCCTTGCAGATGGGTCAGCTTAATAACGGAAAAATAAGCTTTTCCCGTGTCCGTTTGCTCACAAATATTAGGTGCGCCACTGCCTGACCGCAGTTGATTAATGATGGAGAAGAAGGGCTCCCACAGATGAGAGGCGCTCTCAGCAGGTGTGTGCGCAACGGTTATCTTGGGCTGAGTCCGGTGTACGATTTCTTTGGCTACCAGAGGACTGAAGCCGCTAAACCGAGCGACAAGACGCTGCTCCCAGGTAAGATCATCCCAAGGCTGAGCAGACTTGGCAGGTGCCTTAAAGGGGTCATCCTGCTCAGTTTGGACAGAGGGCGCCTGCGTCATCAGCTCAATAAAGGAGTCGCGTTCAATGTGAAAAGGCTGCTCCTTATGCTGCTCGGGAGGTGCAGTATAACGGCTGCCAGGCATAATGATACGATAACTACTGATCGCAGGGGTTACATGATGGATTCCATCAATGATCGTATCTGTAGATGGATCCAGTAAAATGATATTACTGTGCCGTCCCATGATCTCAATAATGATCGTTTTGTTGCTCACATCCCCAAGCTCATCGCGCTGTCTCAGGCCTATATGGATGACCCGCTCCAGACCAGGCTGTGTAATGCTCTCGATAATACCACTTTCGCAATGCTTGCGCAGCAGCATACAGAACATGGGCGCATCCAGCGGGTTAGCATAAGATTTGTCGGTAAGATGCGCGCGGGGATAAGTTGGATTGGCAGACAACAGCAGCTTTAGATTACTGCCCTGAGCGCGAAGCTGCAGTATGATATCATTGCCTGAGGGCATATGAACTTTATTAATTCGGCCGCCCACGCAGGCTTGAAGCTCTTGTACCAAACTATGGACGACGAGACCGTCTAACGACATATTGATTACAACTCCGTTCGTACTAATAATTTAAATGAACTTATAGTTCACCCTCTATCATGCCATACTTTGGACAAAAACTTAAGCGACTTTTCATTTGTGCTATTTCGCAGCTTGTCTGAATACATTTACTCATGAGGAATTTGTAATGAAAATTGAGCTTTGCAGCCTTTCGCAAGGCGGTATCAGAGCAACCTTATGGGAGGTAATACGGAATGAGTCAGAAGAAGTGGTATCAAATGACAAGCGAGGAAACGATGGAAGCCCAGAACATGCAGACCTTGCTGGGATTAACCTCGTTAGAGGCAGAGAAGCGATTGGAGCAAAATGGCAGAAATGAACTATCAGACGGTCCCAAGCTGTCTCCAATTACTTTATTTCTGGGCCAGTTTAAAGATTTTATGGTGCTGGTTCTCGTTGGAGCAACTTTAATTTCAGGTCTGCTTGGGGAATATCTGGATGCAATTACAATTGTTGCGATCATTATTATGAACGGTATTCTTGGTTTTATTCAAGAATATCGGGCTGAGCGCTCCTTACGGGCGTTAAAAGAATTGTCCGCTCCAAACGCCCGTGTCCTTCGTGATGAGACGATATTGCAAATTCCAGCCCGCGAACTGGTCCCGGGAGATATAGTCCTGCTTGAAAGTGGAGACCGAATCCCCGCAGATCTACGATTTATTGAAACAAACAGCCTATATGCCGAAGAATCGGCATTAACAGGTGAATCCGTGCCGGTTAATAAGCACACCGAAGCTTTGAAAGGTGATGAGGTTTCGCTAGGCGATCAGCGCAATCTCGGGTTCATGGGTACGATGGTCACACGTGGAACAGCGAGGGCTGTAGTGATTAGAACCGGGATGCATACGGAAATGGGGAAAATTGCTGATCTGATCCAAAATACAGAATCGACCGAGACGCCACTACAGCATCGGCTGGAGCAGCTTGGGAAAATATTGATTATCGTTGCATTGGTGCTAACCCTCCTCGTTGTAGTAGCTGGCATATTGCATGGGCAGGAGCCCTACAGTATGTTTTTGGCGGGAGTCAGTTTGGCGGTAGCAGCAATTCCGGAAGGGCTGCCGGCTATTGTAACAATCGCACTGGCTATGGGAGTTCAACGGATGATCCAGCGTAAAGCGATTGTTCGCAAGCTGCCTTCGGTGGAGACGTTGGGCTGTGCCTCCGTGATCTGCTCGGATAAAACAGGAACTTTAACTCAAAACAAAATGACCGTTACCCATTTATGGCTGGGTGGAAATATTCTTGAGGTTACAGGGGAAGGTTACGAGCCGCAGGGGGATATCAAGCTGAAAGGCGAACGTATCGATATGCGCAACCATTTGATGCTGCGCAAGCTGCTGCAAGTATCTGTATTGTGCAACAATGCACAGCTCACCGAGCAGACAGAAGTGACAAAGCGTAAAAAACAGACTGCGGATGAGACGAAAAGTGTTTGGAGCCTGCAGGGGGATCCAACAGAAGGCGCTCTTATCGTATTGGGAGCCAAGGCTGGACTGACCGTTCCTTCCTTATCAGGTTTGTTCAATCGTACGAGCGAATTTCCCTTCGACTCTGAGCGTAAACGCATGTCGGTGCTTGTAGAGCATCAGGGAGGGCGCATGGCTTGCACCAAGGGGGCACCCGATGTGCTCATCATGCAGTGCAGCTATGTATTGTGGGATGACAAGGTGATTCCGTTTACTCCAACGCTCCGACAAAAGGTGCTTGCTGCCAATGAAGGTATGGCGAACAACGCATTGCGTGTTCTGGGACTTGCTTATCGCGATCTGAAGCCAACTGAGAGCTGCACGGAGGAAGCTGAGGTTGAGAACGGTCTGGTTTTCATCGGTTTGACAGGAATGATTGACCCGCCGCGCAAGGAAGTCAGGGATGCCATAACGAAATGCCGCAAGGCTGGCATCAAAACTGTGATGATTACCGGTGATCATCAAGGAACAGCCGAAGCAATAGCCAAGCAGCTGGGGATCATGCCTGCATCAAATGGATTAACCTTAAACGGACAGCAGTTAACGGCGCTAAGTGACGATGAGCTTGACAAACTGGTCAATGATACAAGCGTCTATGCACGAGTGTCGCCAGAACATAAGCTGCGCATTGTCAAGTCATTGCAGCGACAGGGCCATGTGGTTGCGATGACCGGGGATGGTGTTAATGATGCACCGGCTATTAAAGCGGCAGACATTGGAATTGCGATGGGAATTAGTGGAACGGATGTGTCCAAGGAAGCGGCTTCGCTTGTATTAAGTGACGATAATTTTGCTTCGATTGTTTCCGCTATTGAGGAAGGGCGCGGTATTTACGAAAATATTCGCAAGTTTATCCGGTATTTGCTGGCATCCAATGTCGGCGAGATCATGACGATGTTTTTTGCGATGATGGCGGGCTTGCCGCTGCCGCTCGTTCCGATTCAGATTTTATGGGTCAATCTGGTTACAGATGGACTTCCGGCCATGGCGCTTGGCGTCGATCAAGCTGAAAAGGATTTAATGCAGCAGAAGCCGCGTGGCGCGCGTGAAAATATTTTTGCCCGGCGGTTGGGCTGGAAAATTATTTCTCGAGGCATGCTGATCGGCATTTGCACCTTGGCGGCATTCCTGATTGCTCTGCAGCAGGGGCTGCATGATGATGCAGCAACATTGATTAAAGCACAGACGGTTGCTTTTGCCACCTTGGTTATGGCGCAGTTGATCCATGTGTTCGATTGCCGCAGCTCACGTTCTATCTTTCATCGCAATCCGCTGCAAAATCGTTATCTGGTTCTGGCGGTACTGTCCTCATTGCTGCTGATGCTGGCGGTGCTGTACATCGAGCCCTTGCAGCCTATCTTTAAAACCGTTCCACTGGATATTATGGATTGGATCGTTGTCCTCGTATTCGCAGGAATTCCAACTTTCCTAATGGGATTTGGCAGCTTAATGAGCAAGCCGTCCAAACGCAAGCCCGTTCGTTATGGAACGACTAAGCCTGTTATTCGTTAATAGTTTGATTCGTGCCGAGGCCTGGGGTTAAATTCCAGGTTTCGGCATTTCGTATTTTGTACATTTATAGTAAACGGAATTTTGCCAAAAAACTATGCATACCTGTCATTTTGCGTTATGATAATGGCTATCAACACTATAGGGATCAGGGTAGAAAGTAGGGAACGGCTATGAATTTCACAAAAATGCATGGGCTTGGGAATGATTTCATTGTCGTTGCAGGTCAGCAAGAGCTGCCTGTCGATGCAAATGAGCTTGCTATCCGTTTGTGCAGTCGTTTTTTTGGCATTGGAGCGGACGGGCTTGTATATATACTTCCTTCAAAAATCGCCGACTATCAGATGAGGATCATCAATTCCGACGGTTCGGAGTCCGAGCAGTGCGGGAATGCCATTCGTTGTGTCGCTAAATATATTTATGAGCATGGTATGATGGATGCCTCAGCAACTGATTTAACGGTGGAGACGATCGGTGCGGGCGCACAGCAGGTGCAGCTCACTGTAGCTAAAGGTAAAGTAACTGCGGTGCGTGTCGATATGGGTGAGCCGATTCTGCAGGGGGCCTTAATTCCTACGGTATTGGACCAGGAACAGGTGCTCAATCATCCGATTGAAGTGGATGGACAACAGTTTCATTTTACTGCCGTTTCGATGGGCAACCCACATTGTGTAATCTATGTTGATGATGCAGTTGGATTTGATTTGGCGGAGTGGGGGCCAAAGCTGGAAAAGCATCCGATGTTCCCGCGGCGTGTAAATGTGGAATTTACAACAGTCAAGGCTCGGAACGCGATGGATATGCGCGTATGGGAACGTGGAGCTGGCCCCACGCTTGCCTGTGGTACCGGAGCTTGTGCATCATTGGTAGCCTCGGTGTTAAATGATGTATCGGATCGTTCAGCGACGGTTTCCTTAAAAGGCGGCGACTTGTTTATTGAATGGAGCTTAGTCGACAATCATGTATATATGACAGGACCTGCAGAGCAGGTTTACGAAGGCTGCATATCTATATAAAAGTATAAACGAATGATAGTCATATAGAAGGATCGCAGCTTAGTGGAAAGGGCGGACAAAAGCAAATGAAGCTTGACTTAAGGGAAGCACTTCATCACGATATTTTGGTTGGTGATGGAGCGATGGGTACTTTTTTATATCAGATGGGATTTCCGGTCGGGATTTCGTACGAGGAATTGAATCTGCTCAAACCGGAGGTTATCGCTGATGTGCATCGCCGTTATTATGAGGCAGGCGCACGCGTGATCGAAACGAATACATTTTCGGCAAACCGTGAGAAGCTGTCCAAATACGGCTTGGAGCAGGAAGTGGAAGCGATCAACCGGGCTGGTGTGGAATTAGCTCGCAGAGCAGTAGGCAGCGATGCTTATGTTGTTGGGGCGATGGGATCTATCCGTGCAGGTAAACGCAAAAATGTGCGTACAACCAAGCTCAAAGAAGATTTGCGTCAACAAATCGAGGTTTTACTGGATACGCAAGTGGACGGCCTGCTGCTGGAATCCTTTCTGGATCTGGAAGAAATGCTGCTGGCTTTGAAAATTATACGTAAGCTCAGCGATATTCCGGTAATTTGCCAATTTGCAACAGAAGGCGCAGGCACTACCGAGGATGGTATTTTGTTGTATGAAGCCTTTGCGAAGCTTAAGCACCATGGAGCCGATGTAGTTGGATTTAACTGCCGCAGCGGTCCTAATGGGTTATTACGTTCCTTGGAAAAAGCTGCAGCATCCGGACCTGAGCTTCCATACTCTGTATTCCCGAATGCGGGAATTGCCGATTATGTTGATGGCCGTTTTACCTTTGCAGCGACACCAGAATATTTTGCCGAGACGGCTTTGAAATTTGCTGATTTAGGTGCGAGAATCATCGGAGGCTGCTGCGGTACGACACCTGAGCATATCGCTTTTATGGCGAAAGCATTGAATGGCTACAAGCCGGATCCATCACGGATTGACAAATTGCAGTCCGACATAAGGGATACAGGCTTACCAACTGTTGCAAAGAGCGCTTCAGTCGAATCCATTACTGATTCGGTGTCTGAGGCAGCTAATGCTGCTGGATTACCGCCTGCTGCTGAACCGAATATCATTGAATTGGTCAAACAGCGTCATACTGTTATTGTTGAGCTGGATCCTCCCCGTGATCTCGATATTGATAAATTTATGAAGGGTGCACGTGCGTTAAAGGAAGCGCGTATTGATGCCTTAACGATGGCCGACAATTCATTGGCTGTTACGCGAATGAGCAACTTGGCTTTGGGATACCTGGTGAAAGAGCAGACTGGACTACGTCCTCTTATTCATATCGCTTGCCGAGACCGCAACATGATTGGTACACAATCTCATATGATGGGACTGCATGCTTTGGGCATTGACCACGTATTGGCTGTTACCGGAGATCCGGCACGTTTTGGCGATCTGCCTGGCTCCAGCTCTGTCTATGATTTGACTTCGTTTGAGATCATCCGAATGATCAAGCAGCTGAATGAAGGAGTTGCTTTCTCGGGTAAGCAGCTGAAGAAGAAGGCTAATTTTATTGTCGGAGCAGCTTTTAATCCCAATGTTAAATATTTGGAGAAGGCTGTGCAGCGTCTGGAACGGAAAATCGAAGCAGGTGCAGATTATATCATGACGCAGCCGGTTTATGATGCCAAGCTGATTGAACGAATATATGAGACTACCAAGCATTTGAATATCCCGATTTTTCTCGGTATTATGCCGCTGGCAAGTGGTGGTAATGCAGAGTATTTGCATAATGAGGTTCCAGGGATTCAACTGTCGGATGATGTGCGTCAGCGTATGAGTGACCTGAAGGGTGAAGAAGGCCGGGCGATGGGCGTACAGATCGCGAAGGAGCTTTTGGATGCGGCAATGCCATACTTTAACGGAATTTATTTGATGACTCCTTTCTTATCCTATGAGATGACAGCAGATCTGACCAAATATGTATGGGAGAAATCAGAAAGCGCGATTTCCACTTGTACCCTCTAGCAAAATGAATTAAAATAAGCTAATGGATGTGAACAGCTTGATGAAAAGTATGACCGGATTCGGACAAGCGAGCTGCAGGTTTGCCGGTTATATCGTGCAAATGGATCTGAAATCGGTCAATCATCGTTATTGCGAGGTTAATGTGCGAATCCCTCGTGAATATTTGAAATTTGAGGATTTGCTCAAAAAAACCGTGCAGCAGCATCTGAAGCGCGGCAGAGCCGATTTGTTTGTAACGATTGAGCGAAATACCGAGTCGTCTCGTACGGTAGAACTGAACTGGCAGCTGCTGGAAGCCTATCAGGTGGCAGCCGAACAGCTTGTAACAAGATTCGGTTTGAAATCATCAATGGATGTACGGGATTATATGTCCATTCCAGATTTGATTACCTTTAAGGAAGCTGCTCTAGTAACGGATGAAGAGTTTCAAAGCGAATTACTGGCTTGTGCGGAAGCGTCAGTTCTGCAATTAACCCAGATGCGCGAATCCGAAGGTGCCCATTTATGTGTGGATATCAAGCAGCGAATCGAAACCATGAATCGTTATCTGGAACAAGCGCAGAAGCTGGCTCCCCAGGTGGTACACCAGTATGCGTTCAAGCTTCGCAATCGTATACAGGAGCTGCAGCAGCAGCCTATATTGGATGAAGCACGGATAGCTATGGAAGTCGCTTTATTAGCGGATCGTTCGAATATTGACGAAGAATTAGTGCGTCTGCAAAGCCATATTCAGCAATGCGCTCAGCTTATAGGTGAGTCAGAACCGATCGGTAGAAAGTTTGACTTCCTCCTTCAAGAAATGAATCGGGAAGTGAATACGATTGGATCAAAAGCGAATCATGCAGAACTCACCACGATAGTCGTTGAGATGAAGGCTGAAATGGAAAAATTGAGAGAGCAGATTCAAAATATAGAGTAGTTATAATAATATTCAGTTAGCCGCTTTCATAGGAGAGCTAGTTGAAATTCAAGTGCTTGCGAAGTAGCTTTGCAGAGCAAAGTCCAAGATTATGCTTACGATGCAGCTTTCCAAAGGAAAGCTTGTGGGAGGAAACCAGATGGCTATCAAACTAATCAATATTGGCTTCGGGAACATTGTGTCTGCCAACCGAATCATTTCCATCGTTAGTCCGGAATCGGCGCCAATCAAAAGAATTATTCAGGAAGCACGTGATCGGCATATGCTGATCGATGCAACCTATGGACGTCGTACACGGGCGGTTATCATTACGGATAGCGACCATGTTATTTTATCTGCGGTGCAGCCCGAGACGGTGGCCCATCGACTTTCCAATAAGGACGATGATCATGACGAGTAAGGAAAAAGGAATATTAATCGTATTATCGGGGCCTTCCGGTGTTGGTAAAGGCACTGTTTGTAAGGCTCTGCGTGGGTGTGCTCCTGACCTGGTATATTCTGTATCGGCTACAACTCGCGTTCCTCGCGAAGGCGAAGTAGATGGTGTGAATTATTTCTTCAAAACTAGGGAACAATTTAAGAAGTTGATCGATACTGATCAAATACTGGAATGGGCGGAATATGTAGGTAATTACTATGGAACCCCACGTCAATTCGTGGAGGAAACGTTAAATTCCGGTAAAGATATCATTCTTGAGATCGAAGTACAGGGCGCGCTTCAGGTTAAACAAAAATTTCCTCAAGGTGTATTCATATTTTTGCTTCCTCCTTCATTAGATGAATTGGAAAGCCGAATTGTTGGCCGCGGTACCGAATCTGAGGAATCGATAAGGAGCCGGATGTCAGTAGCTATGGACGAATTCCGATTAATGGATTATTATGACTATGCGATTGTAAACGATAAGGTGGAAAATGCCTGTTCACGTATTCAATCCATTATTGTAGCCGAGCACTGTCGCAAGGATCGAGTATTCAGTAAAATAAAACAGTGGATGGTTGAGGTGAAATAAGATGTTGTATCCTTCGATTGATGAGCTTTTAGAAAAAGTAGATAGTAAATATTCCTTGGTAGTAGCAGCATCCAAACGGGCAAGATTGTTACGTGACGGTTCTAAATCGGAAATTCGCAACAAAAAGTCCTACAAGCAGGTAGGTCTCGCGCTTGAAGAAATTTATGAAGATTTTATTTCTTACGAGAAGCTGTACAAAGAAACCTAAGGAACATTTAAACGACAACCCTTGTGGTTGTTATTTTTTTCTCGATAAATGGGGAGGGATCGACTATGCTGCAGGGTAAAACGATTATTCTTGGTGTCAGTGGAGGCATTGCAGCCTATAAGGCAGCTGCGATTTGCAGCAAGCTGGTGCAAGCGGGAGCGGATGTTCGTGTCATTATGACAGAATCGGCAGTCAAATTTATTGCACCTTTGACCTTTCAAACCTTATCCCGGCACGACGTTATTGTTGACACATTCGATGAAAAAGATGCATCGGTCGTTTCCCACATCGATTTGGCGGATCGTGCTGATTTAATGATCGTTGCCCCTGCAACAGCTAACATCATTGCCAAAATGGCCCATGGTCTTGCTGACGATATGCTGAGCACGACATTGCTGGCAACGATGGCACCGGTGTGGATAGCTCCTGCCATGAATGTTCACATGTATGCACATCCTGCAGTTCAGGCCAATTTGGAAGTGCTTGCTGCTCGTGGAGTTCAGTTCATTGAGCCTGGTACCGGCCAGTTGGCTTGTGGTTATGTAGGCAAGGGAAGATTAGAAGAGCCTGAGCATATCGTAGCAGCCATTATCCGATATTTCGGCGAAAAAAAATTGCTTGAGGGCAAGAAGATAGTAATCACAGCTGGTGGTACCGTGGAGCGTATAGATCCTGTGCGATATTTAACGAATGATTCATCGGGTAAAATGGGCATAGCCCTTGCGGAAGCAGCTCAGAGCATGGGCGCTGATGTCACGCTGATCGCGGGCAAAACGTCTGTACCTGTACCCTCAGGCATACGTGTTGTGAAGGTTGAATCTGCGCAGGATATGCTGGAGGCTGTCTTGGAGCGGTTTGACAATTCCGATGTGATTATTAAAGCTGCTGCGGTTGCCGACTATCGTCCTTTGGAGCGTGCTCAACAAAAGATCAAGAAAAAGTCGGAAGAAATGACTTTAACTCTGATTAAAAATACAGATATTTTGCAAACTATCGGTCAACGTAAAACGAAGCAGTTCATCGTTGGATTTGCAGCTGAAACCGAGAATGTTGAAGAGCATGCCCTGGACAAGCTGCGACGGAAGCATTGTGATCTGATTGTCGCTAACGATGTTACGCAGGAGGGTGCAGGCTTTGGCACGGATACGAATGTAGTAAGGATATATGATGCGGGTGGCTTGGTCGATACTTTGCCAATCATGAGTAAGCTTGATGTGGCACGTGAGCTGTTGTTACGAATTGCAGAACGGATGGTGAAAGGAGCAGAATCGCGCTGATGTATGCAAAAGTTATTGTGGATGTTCCATCCAAGCACACAAACCGCGGTTTTGATTACCTGATACCCGAATCGATGCGGGAGTGGGTTGCGATTGGAAGTCGGGTAGGCGTCCCTTTTGGCCCGAGAAAGCTTCAGGGGTTTGTCGTTGAGCTGCATGATCGTCCGGACTTTGATCCAGCGAAATTAAAGCCGATTTCAGAGGTTATGGACTTGTATCCTCCATTAACTCCCGACTTGGTGGAGCTCGCTCAGTGGGTAAGCAAAACCTATCTTTGTCACGAAATTACAGCGCTGCAGGCGATGATTCCTGGTGCCTTGAAAGCCAAATACGAACGTCACATCAAGGTGAGCGATATTCATACGAATGGTGATTATGGTAATTTGCTTTTACAAGGCCAGCGTACAATGCTGCTGCCGATTCAGGAGGAAATCGCTGCTTTTATCCGCGATAAGGGCTCAGTAGAGATTGGGGCTTTATTAGAAAAATATACGGATCAAGGCGGCCTGATCAAGCAGATGATCACGCAAGGGCAGCTTTTTGAAGTACAAATGATTAAAGACCGGATGTCCGCGAAAAAGGTACTCACGGTTTTTCCATCCGGGCAGCCGGAGCAGCTGAGACAGTGGGCTGAGCTGCTTGCAGCCCGATCCATGAAGCAGAAGGAAGTGCTGCTGTATTTGGCGGAACAGCCTTATCCGATCAAGCTGACGGATCTGCTCAATGAGCTGGGGATTAGCGCCAGTACGGTCAAAAGCTTGGCAGACAAGGATCATCTCACAATTAAGGAAGTTGAGGTTTTTCGTGACCCGTATGCGGAAAGGAACTTCCCGCGTACCAAGCCGTTGACACTAACACCCGAGCAGAGTCAGGTATTTAATCGAATTTCCGAAGCTGTCCAGAAGCGGAATCATCAGGTATTCTTGCTGCACGGGGTGACAGGAAGCGGGAAAACAGAGGTTTACCTGCAGTCGATTCAAACCTGTCTGGATCAAGACAGAGAGGCCATTGTGCTGGTACCGGAAATTTCTTTAACACCTCAGATGGTAGAGCGCTTCAAAGGCCGTTTTGGCAATCAAGTCGCGGTGCTGCACAGTCGCCTGTCTCATGGCGAGCGGTACGATGAGTGGCGTAAAATCATGCTCAAGCAGGTCAGTGTCGTAATCGGTGCCCGCTCTGCCATTTTTGCTCCATTTACCAAGATTGGGTTGGTTATTATTGATGAGGAGCATGAATCCTCATACAAGCAAGAGGAGAGTCCGAAATACCATGCGCGTGATGTTTCTGTAGCAAGAGCTAAGCAGCACGGAGCTGTAGTTATATTAGGATCTGCCACTCCATCGCTCGAGAGTATGTACGGGACATTGCCTGAGGCGACACAGGGCATATCTGGTCGTGCACCGATTGAGCTTTTGACGATGAAAGAGCGCGTTGAAGGGAGGCCTTTGCCTAAGGTCAACATCATAGATATGCGAGAGGAGCTTAGCAAAGGCAACCGATCCATGTTCAGCCGTGGCTTACATAAAGCGATCGAGGACAGGCTGGCAAAGAAAGAGCAGATTGTACTGCTGCTGAATCGTCGTGGTTACGCGACATTTGTGATGTGCCGCAGCTGCGGGTTCGTGGCAGGCTGTCCACACTGTGATATTTCGTTAACTTATCACCAGTCCGCTCGAACGCTGCGCTGCCACTATTGTGGGTACACAGAACGTGAAGCGACGACCTGTCCAAGCTGTGGAAGCGAGCATATACGTCATTTTGGCACCGGAACCCAACGAGTAGAAGAAGAATTGGGGAAGCTGTTCCCTGGCATTCGTGTGATTCGGATGGATGTGGATACGACGACAGAGAAGGGTTCTCATGAGAAATGGCTAACTCTTTTTCGAAACCAGCAGGCGGATGTGCTGTTAGGGACACAAATGGTGGCCAAAGGCCTCGATTTTCCGCAGGTTACGCTTGTTGGTGCTCTGGCAGCAGACACAGTACTGAATTTACCGGATTTTCGCGCAGCGGAACGAACCTTTCAGTTGATGACTCAGGTAGGCGGACGTGCTGGACGGCATGAACTGCCAGGTGAAGTATTTATTCAGACCTATACACCAGAGCATTATAGTATTATTAGTGCCAGCAATCATGATTATAAAAGTTTTATGGAAAAAGAGATGACTTTTCGTAAATTCCATGATTATCCACCTTTTCATAGACTTATACTAATAACGTTGTCACATGAACAAATACCGCTGCTTATGCGCTCGGCAGAGACGTTAGCATCCAAATTGAAAGAGCTCGCCAAGGCTATGGCGCCTACGCCCATTGACATTCTTGGACCGGTAGCTTCACCTATTTCACGAATCAAGGATAGATATCGGTTTCAATGCATGGTAAAATATCGTGAAGAAGTTTCGATAGCGGGACTTGTTCAGCAAGCAGCGGACACTCTTGGTGATGTAGTAAAGCAGCATAAGCTGACGATCAGTATAGATGTGGATCCGCAGGTGTTGATGTAATTCAACATAAGCTGCAGCAGATTCCGTCTTCTAATTGGATGAAAAATCCATATAAATTGGTTATCCCTATTAACGAAAGGTGTGCTCATCCAATGGCTATTAAATTAATTGTAAAAGATCCAGACCCTGTGCTGCGTGAAATATGCAAGCCAGTTAAGAAAATTACTCCCAACATTCATAAGCTCCTCAAGGATATGGCTGATACGATGTATGATGCCCAAGGCGTCGGCTTGGCCGCGCCACAGATCGGTATATTAAAGCGGGTTATTGTGATGGATGTCGGCAATGAGCAGGGCTTGATTGAACTTATTAATCCAGAAGTGATTGAAGAGGAAGGCGAGCAGTTTGGGTCCGAAGGCTGCTTGAGTATTCCTGGTATGAACGGAGATGTTCGCCGCGCTATGCGAGTTGTGGTCAAAGGCCTTGATCGTGACGGCAAAGAAATTGTTGTAGAAGGGACGGAATTGCTGGCACGCTGCATCCTTCATGAAGTTGATCACCTTAACGGCGTATTATACACGGATTTAGCGGAAAAGATGTATCGTAATGAGCCTCAGGGCGGTGAAGTATGAGAATCGTTTTCATGGGCACACCCGAATTTGCCGTGCCTGCTTTACAAGCATTGATCAACTATTCTGGAATTGAAGTCGTTGGGGTGGTCACCCAGCCGGATCGTCCGGTTGGGAGGAAGCGGCTGTTAGCGCCAACTCCGGTTAAAGAAGAGGCCCTCAAGCATGGGATTCCAGTCCTGCAACCGGAAAAGCTGCGCCGACCTGAGTCGGTGGAGGAGCTGCGGGAGCTTCAGCCTGATTTGATCGTGACAGCCGCCTACGGGCAAATATTGCCAAAGTCGGTACTGGCGATTCCACGGCTCGGATGCATTAATATTCATGCATCGCTGCTGCCACGTTATCGTGGAGGTGCTCCCATTCATCATGCCGTGATGAATGGAGACACGTCTACAGGTGTGACGATTATGTATATGGCAGAAGGCTTGGATACCGGAGATATGATAAGCAGCGTCGAGCTTGCAATTGAGGATTCGGATACGACAGGCACTATGTTTAATAAGCTGAGTGCTGCAGGTGCTCAACTACTTCTGGATACATTACCTGATCTGCTTGCTGGTCGTATTCAGGCCGTTGCCCAAAATCATGAGGAAGCGGTCTATTCACCGAATGTCAGCAGGGAACAGGAGCGAATCGATTGGAGCAGACCTGCTATCTCCTTATGGAATCAGGTGCGTGGTCTCAATCCAAGACCGGGAGCTTATACGACATGGAATGGTGAGGTTTTGAAAATCTGGTCCTGCGACAAGCCTAATCAGTCAGAGATTGCGAATACACCTGGTACGGTTGTTGCTATTAGCGAGCAGGGGATACAGGTGGCTACAGGCGCCGGTATACTGACGATTACTGAGCTGCAGCCTGCTGGCAAGAAGGCGATGCGGGCAGCGCAATTTGTGCTTGGTGGCCGACTTGTGGCTGGTACTGTGTTTGTGTAAGCTCGGTAGCTAAGGGTATCTAATAATGGGGGCTACAACAATTGGAGCAAAGTTTTGATCATACGAACAACGGTAGTGGAAATGCTGGTAAACCGAAGAGAAACAATGGCAGTACAAGCAGTACAAAAACAAACAAATATCATTCAAATAAGTCTGGTACGCATACTCAATTTGCAAACAAATCTCAAAACAAGGCAAGCACAGCCAAGATCAAGGGCAGTGCCCGAGAGGCTGCGCTTGAGGTGCTGGTACGTACGGAGCAAGATCATTCGTACAGCAATCTGCTCCTGAATCAAATTTTGCAGCAATATCATCTGGACAAGCAGGATGCAGGATTAACGACTGAAATCGTCTATGGCACCATACAACGGTTGAATACGATCGATTATTTTTTGAATCGTTTTGTTGCCAAAGGCCTCGCTAAGCTGGAGCCATGGGTTCGAAGCCTGTTAAGGCTGAGCTTTTACCAGATGTTATACCTGGATAGGGTACCAGATCATGCTATTGTGAACGAAGCAGTCAACTTGGCCAAAAAAAGGGGACATTCCGGCATTTCCGGCATGGTTAACGGGGTTTTACGGAATGTGATTCGTCAAAAAGAAACCTTGCTGATTCCAGCCGATCTGCCTGCTGTGGAACGTATTGCGTTGACACACTCCCATCCGCAATGGATGGTCAAACGCTGGATAAACCAAATCGGTGAAGCCCGAACAGAATTACTGTGTGAAGCCAATAACAAACCACCGCATGTCAGCATCCGCACGAATACGATGAAGCTGAGCCGAAAAGAATTGATCGTTATACTGAATGAAGCAGGAGTGGACGCAGCTCCTTCGGAGCTAGCTGACGATGGAATTTTGGTCAAAAACGGCGGCAATATGGCTTTGACGCCTTGGTATGAAGCCGGACTGTTTTCCATTCAGGATGAGAGCTCCATGCTGGTAGCTGAGACTCTTCAGCCCAATCCGGGCGAAAGGATTCTGGATTGCTGTGCAGCTCCTGGCGGCAAAACGGCTCATATAGCAGAAAAAATGGGCAACCATGGAGACATATGGGCTTGTGATATTCATGAGCATAAAGAAAAGCTGATCCGTGAGCAGGCGGCACGGTTAGGATTAACTTCCGTGCATACACTTGTTTCCGATGCTCGGGATTTGCCGCAGCATTTTGCGAATGAAAGCTTTGATCGTATTTTGCTTGACGCGCCCTGCTCGGGCCTGGGAGTAATCCGTCGTAAGCCGGATATGAAGTGGAATAAGCGTGAACAGGATTTAGACGAGGTTTGCCTGATCCAGAAAGACCTTTTGAACAGCATTCACCCTTTGCTAAAAGTCGGGGGCGTACTCATTTACAGCACATGTACTTTGGAATATAACGAAAATGAAGGCCAGGTTCGGGAGTTTCTGGACAAGCACCCTAATTTCGAATGGGACCAGCCCCAACCGATCGAAATATATCCTTATGAGCATTTATCGGATGGTTTTTTTATTGCAAGGCTCCGGAAACGAGCGTAAGTTCTGGAACTATGTTAAAATTAAACCTATGTGCCGTGTTTGTGTATTATAATCAAGCACGAATTAACCAAACAGGTCGTGATGATGGATGAAATTAATAGATCGAGATCAACAAGCCGGAACCAAGCCTTATGTATATGATTTAAGTCTTGAGGAATGGCAAGAGTGGATTAAATTGAACGGTGAGCCTGGATTCCGTGCGGGACAGATTTTTGATTGGCTGTATGTGAAAAGAATTTCAAGCTTCGATGAAATGTCCAATTTACCTAAAACGCTGCGGGATAAGCTCAGCCAGCATTTTGATTTTGTGACAATGACTGAGGTGGCCAAGTACGCATCGAAGGACGGAACTGTCAAATTTTTATTTGAGCTGTCTGATAAAAATGCCATCGAAACCGTCATCATGAAGCACAGCTATGGTAACAGTGTTTGTGTAACGACTCAAGTAGGCTGTCGCATCGGCTGTACCTTTTGCGCATCTACACTGACGGGATTAAAGCGGAATCTGACACCGGGCGAGATCATTGCACAGGTTGTGAAATCCCAACAGCTGCTTGATGCAACAGGCGAGCGGGTCAGCAGTATCGTTATTATGGGAATTGGCGAGCCGTTTGAAAATTATGACGCCATGATGACCTTTTTGAAGGTGATGATCCATCCTAAGGGCTTGAATATCGGTCAGCGGCACATTACCGTATCAACGAGCGGTATCGTACCGAATATTTATCGATTTGCTGATGAGCAGACACAGGTGAATCTGGCGATTTCGATCCATGCACCCAACGATACGCTTCGCTCGAAGCTGATGCCGGTTAATCGGAGGTTCCCTTTTGCACAATTGATTGAAGCCTGTCAATATTATGTGGCCAAAACGGGACGGCGGATTACATTCGAATATGCCTTGATGGGTGGAGTTAATGATCAGCCGGAGCATGCAGAAGAACTCGCACAGGTGCTTAAGTCTTTTCCCATGGCTCACGTAAATTTAATTCCTGTTAACTTTGTAACGGAGCGTGATTATGTGCGAACTCCGAGGGATGATATCTTTACGTTTCAACGTATTTTGGAACGAAACAAGGTCAACGCCACAATACGCAGAGAGCAAGGCAGCGATATCGCGGCGGCTTGCGGACAACTGCGGGCGAAGCATATGGAGTCAGGTGCGAGGTGAAGCGAAGGATGTTAAAAACAGCTGCTTTAACAGACGTTGGACGCGTTCGTTTGGTTAATGAGGACCGGGCGGTTGTTCAAGAGGATATAAATGGAGTTGCGCTTGCTATTTTGGCAGATGGTATGGGAGGACATCAGGCTGGCGATATCGCGAGTCAGATGGCGGTTGATATTATTCATCAACACCTGCAGTCCTTAGCGGCTGAGGCATCTGTACATGATCGCAAAACATGCCTGAAGGATGCAGTGGAGCTAGCTAACGAGAAAATTTTTGAGTTCGCCTCCCAAAGGGAAAACTACCATGGCATGGGAACGACAGTTGTGGTAGCTATGGCTGACGAAGATACGGTTGTAATCGGGCATGTCGGGGACAGTCGCGTGTATCGGATTAACCAAAGTGGGATTGAACAACTGACGGAGGACCATTCTTTGGTCAACGTTCTTGTGAAAAGTGGTCAAATTACGCGAGAAGAAGCTGGACATCATCCACGTCGAAACGTATTAACGCGTGCACTCGGCACCGAATCGACGATTGAAATTGATATTCAGGATCTGAGCTGGCAGCATGGGGACACTTTGCTATTATGCAGTGACGGGCTTAGCAGCTTGATCAGTACCGAGCAGATTGTAGCGCCCATTCAGCAGGAAGCAGCATCGTTGGAGGAAATTGCTCAGCAGCTTGTTAATGAAGCTTTGACAGCAGGCGGGGATGATAACATTACTGTGGTACTGGTCAGTAATGAGTCCGAGTCTGATACCCAGAAGGCAGCAGATGATGTTAATGATGAAAAGAGGTGATGATGAATGAAGGGCAAGCAGCTGGGAGGCCGTTACGAAATTCTGGATCGCGTAGGCGGAGGCGGAATGGCCATCGTATACAAGGCTCTGGATATTTTGCTGCACCGGCACGTTGCCGTTAAAATACTCCGTCTGCAATATGTGCATGATGAGGAATTTATAGAAAGGTTCCGTCGTGAAGCACAAGCAGCGGCTTCATTATCACACTCGAATATCGTTAGTATTTATGATGTGGGACAAGAGGAAGAAATCCATTATATTGTGATGGAATACATTGAAGGTACAACGCTAAACGATCTGATCAAAGATAAAGCTCCGCTGCAGGTGGAGGAAGCCATTCGGATAGCGAGTCAAATATGCGAAGCTCTTGAACACGCCCATCATAATCAAATCATTCATCGTGATATCAAACCTCATAATATACTTATCGGCAAAAATGGCAGGGTAAAGGTTACGGATTTTGGAATCGCACGTGCTGTTACCTCGGCTACCATTACACAAACAGGCTCTGTCATGGGCTCTGTTCATTATTTTTCCCCTGAGCATGCAAAGGGAACCTTTACAGGGGAGCAATCAGACCTGTATTCACTCGGAATTGTTATGTATCAGATGCTGACTGGTAAGCTGCCTTTTATCGGTGAAAGTCCGATTAGCGTAGCCCTTAAGCATTTACAGGAAAATGTTGAGGACCCACGTCTTGTCAACCCGTTAATTCCGCAAAGTGTGGAAAATGTGATCTTACGTGCAGTTCGTAAAGATCCGTCCGATCGTTACAGCTCTGCGAGCCAAATGCTTGAGGATCTGGAAAGCTGCTTGCTTCCGCATAGACGGAACGAAGCCAAACTGATTTTCAAAGATATTGATGAACTGGATGAGGAAAAAACAAGAGTGATATCAGCCATACGCCCGGGTCAGTTTGTACCTGTGAATGAAGATGATGATGATAGCTACTCCAATCCAGACTCGTCATACAATGAAAAAAAGAAACGTGTATGGGTCAAGCCTGTTATTTGGATAGTTGTCTTGATTGGGCTGCTGGGTGGTATGTGGTATATGGTGGGGTACGTCAAGGCAAGTATGAAGGTTCAAGAGGTCATGGTGCCTAATGTAGTAGGCAAACCTCTGGCAGAAGCCCAACAGATGCTAAAGGATGCTCAGTTGGATAACGATGTGATAAGGGAAGATTCCAAAGATGTACCCAAAGATGTCGTTATCAGCCAAAGCTCCAGCAATATGAAAAAATTAATAAATAGCAAAATTACACTTCATGTAAGTAAAGGTATAGAATTACAGAAGATGCCCAATTTGGTTAACTCCAATCTGGCAGATGCCAAAACGGCTTTAATGGCCATGGGTATAAATCAAGAACGAATTGCCGTGGATCAGCAATTTGAAGAAAAGGATCCTGGAACTGTATTACAGCAGACGCCGGCACCTAATGAACAGATCGATCCGCTGAAGGCAACTGTAAAACTCGTCATAAGCAAGGGCAAAGAGACGTTCAAAATGAAGGATCTGATCGGTTTAACCGAGGAAGCTGCAAGAGCCTGGATTACGGCTAACAAGCTGAAGCTGGCAGCCAGTAATGTGACGACGGAAGCAAGCTATAAGCAACCGAAGGGAAGAGTTGTCAGACAATTCCCGTATGAGCATGATGAAGAGGTTTCTCCAGGTTCCGAGATCACCCAATTGATTATTTCCTCAGGTTTTCCTGAGAATGCGGGTCCTATGACCATTAAAATTCCGTATAAGCCGGCTGTTGAAGGGAAAGCGAGCACGATTAAGATTAATTTGACCGATGCCCAGTATGATGAATTTGATTACAAATCGATTCCTAATGTAACAAAGCCTTCAGAGGTTGAGGTCAAGCTGGTTGTTGCACCTGACAAAAATGCGATTATTAAAGTTAGGCAGGACAATGAGCTCGTCGACCTGATTACAGTTACGTATCAGGACTATCTGGCTCAGAAAAACGGTAAGCCGTTTAGCCCGCCACCGTCAGGTTCAGCGGGAACTCCGACGCAGACTCCAGCAGGAAGCGGCAGTGGCACCAATAAGCCAACAACACCACAAGCTCCAGGCGCCGGTACGCCGGACACCGGGGCAGGAGCGAAACCGGGTACAAACACAACTCCAGCGAATCCTGGTACACCGGCTTCCGGAGGCACCGGAACAGGGACTGGCAATGGAACAACTACGCCAACAGGGGGGACTCCTGCTCCAGGTACTCCGGCGCCCAATCCGACAGCTCCAACCAATGTCAAACCAAGTAATCCAACTAATACAGGGGGCTAAGATAGATGCCATCCGGCTTAATTATCAAAGCACTAAGTGGTTTTTATTATGTCCTTCCTGAAGACGAGCACAACATGGTATCAATTCAGTGTCGTGCTCGTGGAATTTTCAAAAAACGAGGCGAATCTCCCCTTGTAGGGGACCGTGTCAAGTATGAGCTGACTGAAAATGGAGAAGGCACTGTAGATGAAATTTTGCCGCGGATCTCGGAGCTGGTACGTCCGCCGATTGCCAATGTGGAGCTGGCTGTTCTTGTATTTGCTGTACAGGAGCCAGCTTTGAATTTGCAGCTGCTGGACAAATTTCTTGTGCATACCGAAAGCTCCGGGCTGCATACGATCATTTGCTTAACAAAGCAGGATTTGATTGAAGAAGCTCCTTGTCCCGTTGTTTCGATGGAAGAAGACAGCTCGGAAAATTTGCTGGAAGATAAGGATATCCCACAAACGATGCAAGAGGTCGTTCGTATGTATGAAGCGATTGGCTATCAGGTTGTAGTTACAAGCGCCAAGCTGGGAATAGGCATTGATACCGTTTTGGAGCGCTTGGCAGGCCATATCAGCGTGTTTGCTGGCCAATCTGGTGTCGGCAAATCCTCATTGCTGAACGCTATGGTGCCAGGGCTGCAGCTGGAAACGAATCAGATCAGTATGAAGCTTGGCAGAGGAAAGCATACAACTCGTCATGTAGAGCTGATCCGGCTGCATAATGGTGGGCTTGTCGCAGATACACCGGGCTTTAGCTCGCTTGATTTTATGCAGGTGAAGGAAGCTGAGGATCTGAGCGACAGCTTTAAGGAGTTTAAGCCATACTCTGCTCAATGCAAGTTTCGAGGCTGTGTGCATTTGCATGAGCCGGAATGCAAAGTGATTGAAGCCACACAAGCAGGGCACATCGCGCCTTCGCGTTACAAACACTATCTGCATTTTTTAGGGGAAATTAAAGAGAGAAAAAGGAGGTACTGATATGCTGATTATTGCACCGTCCATATTATCCGCAGACTTTGCCCGATTGGGAGCCGAAATTGCTGATGTGGAAAAAGGGGGGGCAGATTGGATTCACGTAGATGTTATGGATGGACATTTTGTTCCTAACATCACAATTGGCCCTCTAATCGTTCAAGCGATTCGCCCACATACACAGCTTCCTCTCGATGTCCATTTGATGATCACGAATCCGGATGCGTATATTCCTGCATTCGTCCAAGCGGGAGCCGACCATATCTCCGTTCATGTAGAAGCCTGCACGCATCTGCATAGGACTTTGAGATTTATTAAAGAACAAGGAGTTAAGGCGGGAGTCGTGCTGAATCCGGCAACACCGTTATCTTCAATTGAGTATGTAATGAATGAGAATCTGGATTATGTGCTGTTAATGACCGTTAATCCTGGCTTTGGCGGTCAACAATTTATTGACGGGATGCTGCCCAAAATTTCCAAGCTGCGTGAAATGCTCAATGAGCGGGGGCTTCACCATGTTCATATTCAAGTGGATGGCGGTGTGAATGCTGAGACTGCGCGTCAGGTTGCAGCTGCCGGAGCTAATGTTCTTGTAGCAGGCAATGCGGTGTTTGGACATGCAGATCGTGCTGAGGCGATCAGGTTAATACGAGGCAGGGAGTGATTGTTCTTTGAAATTCCTGATCGTATTGATGTACAGTTTGCTGTGCGCAGTGCTGCTCAATCTTTTTTCGCAAATTCAAGACTTGCTTAAATATTTATTCTCTTTAGGTGCCTTGTATCTGGGTATTCAATTTTTCAAAAAGCATGATGAAAAATGGATGCGAATAACATTTGTCATTTTGACGATTATTCTGTATTTTATTGCAGCCGTTGTATATGCTTTTTATCGATACATACAATATGGGGACGTCCCTGCCCAGAGCTAGAGAATCCGGATGACGTTCAAAGGTTTTGTCATAAATCGGCATGTTGCCTCATAAACTGGTTACAAAAGTTACGGCTTTTGTGGCCTTTTTTTGTTTTATTTTGGACTTGGTTAAATGTTAGGCACTTTTTCCAAGCTGCGGAATATAATGGAGTATGATGAGCCATGTTCCTGGTCAAATGAGGAATGCAATGTCAGGAAAACGAACAATCGAGTGAGCTGAAGGAGGGGTAGAAGTGAAATTTTATACAATCAAGCTACCAAGGTTTTTGGGCGGTCTTGTAAAGGCTGTACTTCATACATTCAGCAAAAATTGATACATGGAAGCGAATAGAACTCGTGGACGCCTCTGTATGAGCACCAAAAAAAGCACCTGACAGCAGGTGCTTTTTGTACGTGGAAGTGAAACTACACACGTGCGATTTTGCCGGATTTCAAAGCCCTTGTGCTAACATAAACGCGCTTTGGCTTACCGTCCACAAGAATACGAACCTTTTGAACGTTAACACCCCAAGTACGTTTCGCCTTGTTATTCGCATGAGAAACGTGGTTGCCTGTTCCAGGTTTTTTGCCAGTAATGAAACATTTGCGGGACATTGTACTACACCTCCTTAAAAGCCTCGAAGACCATAAGCCTTGTCCTCAGAAGCGATCTCTCTATAAGCAAAGAGTATTCAAAAACATACTAGATTATCATATCACAGCACAATTAATGCCGTCAATCTCACATTGATGATTTGTGAGGGCAATTGGCGTATTTATTTATTTATTCATGTTAATATAGTAGAATGAGACAAGGATAACTTGTAAACCAAAGGGGCTGGAAAGATGACGATTGAGCTGAATGCGGAATATGGAAAAATATATGTAGCAGATGAGGTCATCGCCATGTTGGCGGGTTCGGCTGCTTTGGAATGCTATGGGCTTGTTGGTATGGCCACACGTAATCAATTAAAGGATGGAATAGCTGAATTGCTCAGACGTGACAATTCGAGCAGAGGCGTCGTCGTTCATCGCCATGGTCAGGAAGCTCCGGTCATCGATCTCTACATTATTGTAGGGTATGGTACTAAAATATCAGTTGTCGCCCAAAATGTACAAAGAAAAGTTAAATATATATTAAACGATGTTGTTGGACTCCAGGTAGACGTTGTGAACATCTATGTACAAGGAGTACGTGTCATTCAGTAGCTTGAAAAGGCGGTTAGGCGTCGGGTGCTGAGCAGGGTACTTGTGGCAGAAGGAGGGAATCAATTGAGTAAGCGCTTAAATGTATTGAACGGAACGGATTTTATTCGAATGGTCGAAATGGGTGCGGAGCAGCTCCGTCAAAATGCGGATAAGGTCAATGCACTGAATGTATTTCCTGTTCCTGATGGGGATACGGGAACGAATATGAATCTGACTTTTACATCCGGTGTTGAAGAGCTGCGTCGACGTCCTTCATCCCATATTGGTAAAGCGGCAGAAGCTCTGGCGAAGGGGCTGTTGATGGGAGCCAGAGGAAACTCGGGAGTTATTTTGTCTCAGCTGTTTCGTGGGTTTGCCAAGTCCGTCGCGAATATGGATGAGGTCAATGCAGAGCAACTGGCGGCCGCTTTTCAGCAAGGTGTAGATATGGCATATAAGGCCGTAGTTAAGCCCGTAGAGGGTACCATTCTGAGTGTAGCGAAGGAAGCGGCCAAACAAGGCGTACACCATGTCAAACGGCACTCTGATATCCAATCACTGATGAATGAAATACAAAATAAAGCTACTGAAGCCTTAGCTCACACGCCAGAGCAATTGCCTGTATTAAAGCAGGTTGGTGTGGTTGATGCCGGAGGGCAGGGGCTGTTGTATATTTACAATGGTTTTGTGCATGCATTGTCGGATGCGGATATTGACATGACATACACTGTCGTTGAGCGTGTACCCAGCAGCGTACGGTACTTAGCTGTGCCGCCAAAAGTTATTGGTCGTGCCAGCAATAATGACAAGCAGCCGGGGCAGCATGAGCCAGTGAGCGCACAAGCCAAGCTTGCAACCGAGGACATCGTATACGGTTATTGTACCGAATTCATGGTTACGTTGAACGCGCACAAGACGAAAGCACGCCCGTTTGAGGAACACGATTTCCGTGAACGTCTGTCTGCCTTCGGTGATTCGCTGCTGGTTGTTTCAGATGATGATTTGGTTAGAGTCCATATTCATGCGGAATATCCGGGAACGGTGATGAATGCGGCTATGGAGTATGGCGAACTGAGCCGCATCAAAATCGAGAATATGCGTGATCAGCATACACATATTTTGATGGAAGAACTGGAACTGGCAGAGCAAAGTCATCATGTGGATGATACAGCCTCAGCTTCCCTTCTAACCCCTCATGTTCTACAGGAAGCTGTGAAGCTGAAGCGTTTTGGTTTCGTGGCGATATCAGCGGGTACAGGTATAAGTGGAATTTTTAAAAGCTTAGGTGTAGATCAGGTGATTCACGGTGGTCAGTCGATGAACCCCAGTACGGAGGATATCGTTCAGGCTGTGAACCAGATTGATGCACTGACTGTATTTGTTTTGCCGAACAACTCTAATATTTTGCTGGCGGCGGAGCAAGCTGTCCAACTTATTGAAGGAAAAACTCTTGTAGTTATTCCAACCCACACTATTCCGCAAGGCATAGCGGCGATGATTGCTTTTCAGGAAAATGAAGAGCCTGAGATTAATGTAAAGCTTATGCAGCAGGCAGCGGATCAGGTTGAATCGGGAGCTGTTACTTATGCGGTTCGTGATACGACATTGGATGATCTCGATATTAAGCAGGGGGATTACATTGGGCTCCATAATAACAAAATTATGACGGCAGATAAAGATTTGCTCACAGCCTGCAGTGCGTTAATTGACAGCTTGCTTGCGAGTGGCGGAGAAGTGGTTACGATCTATACCGGGGAAGAAGCGAACGAAGAACAGAGCCAACAGCTGGTACAGTACATCGAACAAACTTACAGTGACGTGGAAGTGGAAATTCATCGGGGCGGCCAGCCTGTTTATTTCTATATTGTTTCTGCAGAATAAATATCGTTTTTAATATGAAATTGTACAGAATGGGGGATATCGATTGAGACAGGTTCGCATCGTTACGGACAGCACTTCGGATATTCCGGCAGAGCTGCAGCATACACTTAACATACACGTGGTCCCTTTGAAAGTTCATTTTGGAGCAGAAACCTATCAGGATGGTGTGGATATGGGATCAGAGGCTTTTTTTGAAAAGCTGGTCGCTTCCCATGTACTGCCCACTACCTCTCAACCGTCTCCGGTAGAATTTCTCGAAACCTTCAAAAGGCTGGCGAAGGAGTCGGACGCACCCATACTTTCCTTTCATTTGTCATCGGCATTAAGTGGTACGTATCAATCGGCTATCCTGGCCCAAAACATGCTGGAGGTGCCGGTGGATGTAACTGTGATTGACTCCAAATTGTGTTCTTACGGATTCGGCATGCACGTTGTGGCAGCGGCAGAGGCAGCAAGGGAAGGCAAGAGCAAGGATGAGATTATACAGCTCGTAGATAGAATGCGGGAAGAAATGAAGCTTTATTTTCTGGTAGATACACTGGAGTACCTGCAAAAGGGTGGTCGTATCGGAAAAGCTGCAGCACTGCTTGGTTCTCTATTGAATATTAAGCCGATTTTGTCAATGAATGCAGAGGGTGAGGTGTATTCTGTGGACAAGGTCCGTGGTCATAAAAAAGCAGTGGCAAGAATCGTCGAGCTGCTGAAGCGTGATTTTGGTGATCGACCTCTGCAAATCGGAATTGCAGATGCAAACAGTAAAGCAGGAGCGGAAGAATTCAGCTTGATGATGGAACAGCACTTTAATGTGAAGCATCAGCAGCTTACGCAAATTGGTCCTGTTGTCGGCACACATACCGGTCCGGGAACCGTAGCTGTGTTCGTTTGCCCGGTTTAATATGAAGCTGAATGTGTATGAAATTCCAGTTAAACAGGTACAGGGAGTCAGAGGGAAAAAGCCTGAAGAGTTATTGGCGCTTGGCATAACAACAGTGGGGGAGCTTCTCGACTATTACCCATTTCGATATGAAGATTATACGCTTCGTGACCTCACGGAGGTAAAGGATGGAGACCGGATTACCGTCCAGGGTACAATCGTTGGAGTGCCGCAGGTGCAGATGTATGGTCGGATCAAGTCTCGTCTTACTTGCAAAATCGTTGTTGACCCTTTATTTATTACAGCTGTCTGGTTTAACCGCCATTTTATGAAGGACCAGCTGGTAGCGGGAACCGAGGTTGTACTGACCGGGAAGTGGGATCAAAAAAGATTGCATCTTACCGTATCCGAGTCTGAATTTCCAGGTAAAGGAGCTTCACAGACAGGTACGCTGCAGCCTGTTTATTCGATTGCGGGACCTATTACGCAAAAGTGGATGCGCAAGACCACCAGACAGGCAATGGAGCAGTATGGTGATCTTCTGATTGAGGTGCTGCCGCAGGAGCTGCTGGATCGCTATGAGCTGATGTCTCGTAAGCAGGCGGTTGCGCTGCTGCATATGCCGGGCTCCGTTCAAGAGGGAGTGCGAGCACGTAAACGGATGGTATACGAGGAGCTGTTTTTATTTCAGCTGAAGATGCAGGCTTACCGTGCCCTGAATCATGAAAGAGCGGATGGCGTAGCCCATCCTCTGGATTTGCCGGAGGTACGCGCTTTTGTCAGAGCGTTGCCGTTTGTGCTCACCGATTCACAAAAGAACGTACTGGCTGAAATCCTCCACGATTTACAGCAACCGTTCTGTATGAGCCGGCTGCTTCAGGGAGATGTAGGTGCAGGGAAAACCGTAGTAGCCGCTACAGCGCTGTTCGCAGTGGTCAAGGCTGGCTATCAGGGAGCACTCATGGTCCCGACAGAAATACTGGCCGAGCAGCACAAACGTTCTTTGGATCGCTTATTTGAGCCCTATGGCATTCAGGTCGGTCTATTGACCGGAAGTGTTTCGGACAAAAAACGACGTGATCTACTGGCGTCCCTACAAATGGGACTGATCGATATCGTCGTGGGAACACATGCATTGATTCAGGAGGATGTGTATTTCCGCAGTCTTGGTCTTGTCGTTACGGACGAGCAGCATCGGTTTGGTGTTAATCAACGGAGTATACTGCGACGCAAGGGCATGAACCCCGATGTGCTGACGATGACAGCAACTCCAATTCCACGAACGCTGGCAATCACGGCATTTGGCGATATGGATGTGTCAACATTGCGCGAGCTTCCGAAGGGGCGTAAGCCGATCAAGACGTATGCGGTTACCCATGATATGCTGGAAAGGGTGCTCGGGTTTATTCGCCGTGAGGTATCGGAGGGGCGGCAGGCTTATATCATTTGTCCACTAATTGAGGAATCCGAAAAGCTGGATGTGCAGAATGCCATTGATGTTCATGCGCAGCTGCAATTTGCTTTTCCCGATTATCAGGTTGGTTTGTTGCATGGTCGTATGCCCGCAGCAGATAAGGAAGGAGTTATGCGAGAGTTTAGCGCTAATCGATTTCAGGTGCTCGTGTCGACTACCGTTATCGAGGTCGGTGTAGATGTCCCTAATGCAACACTGATGATCGTGTACGATGCGCACCGTTTTGGACTTTCCCAGCTGCACCAGCTGCGTGGTCGTGTCGGCCGCGGAGAGCACCAGTCTTACTGCGTACTCATCGCTGATCCCAAGAATGAGATCGGGAAGCAGCGAATGAAGGCGATGACAGATACGAATGATGGATTTGAAATTGCCCGCCGCGATCTCGAGCTGCGTGGTCCCGGAGATTTTTTTGGTACGAAGCAGAGCGGCTTGCCCGACTTTCGGCTTGCTGATATGGTGGCTGATTTTGAGACGATGGAGCAGGCTCGCGATGATGCAGCCGAGCTTGTAAAACGGCCCGATTTTTGGACGGGTGCATCTTACAGTACATTGCGTGAATTTTTGCGTCGTGAGCACATATTTGACAGCGAGCTATTGGATTGATGCTTAACTTATTTTAAAAGCACATATTCGTTGCCTCCGACATAGACTTACTATGGGTTCTATTTTCTCGGTCGGAGGTGTTCGCAGGAATGAGCTATCAAAAATATGGGTTTGAGCCGGCTTTTGTAGAACGTGTTAAGCTGAAATTGAAAAATCCTGACACCAAGGAACGAATCAAAATGATGCTGCAAGGTGTAACCAAATATGATTTGCAGGATCGCTCCAAGGTGAGGCGGTTTGTTGGTATGCTGTCCAAGGTGCTTGGTGAGAAGCTGACAGACAAGCAGACAGAGAATATGATCAGCTTTGTGATTGCACAAAAGATAGATCCGAATAGTACACTTCATTTAATTAAGCTGTGGAGCATGTTCCGCTAAGAAGGTGAGCTGCTTAGAGTAGGGAAGATCGTAGTGAAATGTTTGCATGGGTTGCCAGAGTGATCACTCCCAAGTTATAATCTGGGTAGATTGCTCAGGGGGAGGAAACTTCATTGCTGCCATTGGAACCTACAGATATGGACAAACATACGAATAAACCGATAACCCGCAGGCAACTGCTGGCAGGCTTAAGCGCTGCAGGTGTTTTACTTGCTGCAGGTGCCGGATTTCCGTGTGAAGCTCAGGCCGCCGCGACGGTACCTGTTGGGAATACGAATACATGGTGGTATAACGTTAAAGATTTTGGCGCTCAGGGAAATGATCGCATTGATCAGGACGATAGCCCGTTCATTCAGGCTGCTATCAATGCAGCGGCTGTTACTGGAGGAACGGTCTATTTGCCTGCCGGTAAATATATCATCAAAACGGCTTTGTTGCTGCGTTCCAAGGTTCATCTGCTTGGAGCAGGGGCCGAAGCGTCGATTATCAAAGCTGGATTGATTAACCTGCAGATGGTAATGTGTCCGGCTCAGGGGAAACAGATTTCTGTTGAAGGCTTGACTTTGGAAGGGATTGGATATTCTACCAACTCTGCCAATTCAATGGTAGAGCGAGGTATTTATGCTATCGAATCTTCATTTATCCGCATTAGCAGGTGTTCATTTAAAGGAATAGCTAATGGTGTGCATCTG
Source organism: Paenibacillus periandrae (assembly GCF_022458865.1). Classification (GTDB taxonomy): domain Bacteria; phylum Bacillota; class Bacilli; order Paenibacillales; family NBRC-103111; genus Paenibacillus_S; species Paenibacillus_S periandrae. The sequence continues at coordinate 151,976 of NZ_JAJNMU010000011.1, forward strand.
GTTCGTTCCGAGCATGTCTCTGTTCAAGATTGTTCATTTATATCTCTTGTCGCTGGCGACAACGTGTATGAGGGATATGGGGTGACGGCAGAAGGTGGAGCAAATCATATCATTCAAGGGAATCATTTTAAAAGTCTGCCCAGATCCTGCGTTCAACTAACGGCAGGCTGCTCTTACTCATTAGTTGCGGGCAATGTAATGGAGGCTTGTATTGAGGCAGCTATTACACTTTCTTCCAAGCTTTCTGTTTGTATGTACAATGTAATAGAGGGCAATGCTGTTACGGCCTTTGGTTTGATTGATAAGGAGACAAGCAGTGCTTACGGAATCAGGCTCAAGGATGCTTGCAGCTATAATCATATCGTGAACAATTCGATCACACGTACCACATTCGCTGGTATACAACTGGAGGCTGTTGAGAACGCCGGGGATGATCGGCCGTACGGAAATGTAATTACGGGTAATAAAATTGATTTTAGTGTGAGAGGAATAGCTGTACTTAATGGAGCTGCCAATTCGTTAAAGGCAAACGAGGCGCGCCGAGTTGAGGTCGGTATCCTGATCGATACGGTCGGTGAAGGGAATGCTTCTACTGCCAAACAAAATGTGGTTACCGGTAATAGCTTGTTTCAATGTTCGACTTCAGCTGTGAAAATTGGCTCCAACCGCTGCCAGTCCAATATGGTTCATAGTAATTCAGGATTTGACAATACAGCTGGCCTCACTGACAATGGAATGGAAACAGTAACCATAGGGTTTTAAAAAAAAGCGGGTTGTCCTTTGAATAGGGCAATCCGCTCATTTGTTGTTACATTGTTAAATCAGATATCGCAAATAAATATACATACTGGATATAACAATTGAAAGAAGCATCAACGGAAATCCGATCTTCAAGAAGGCTACAAAAGTAATCGGGCGGCCTTCTTTGGCAGCCATTCCAGCGACAATCAGGTTGGCACTGGCGCCAACCAATGAGCCGTTTCCTCCCAAACAAGCACCTAAGGCAAGACTCCACCACAAGCTGTTCAGGTTGGTGACTCCCATCGTACCCATATCCTGAATCAAGGGAATCATGGTTGCCACAAAAGGGATATTATCGACAAAAGCTGAAGCAATAGCACTGAGCCATAAGATCAGCATCGCGGTCGCTACTTCATTTCCACCTGTAAGCTGAACGGCCTGCTTGGCGAGGCTGGCAATAACTCCGGTTTCAACGAGCCCAGAGACAATGACGAACAGTCCGATAAAAAAGAAGACGGTAGTCCATTCTACTCGGCTCAAGGATTTCTCCAGGTAATGCTCGCCTGTTAAAAGCAGCAGCAGGAACGCACCCGTTAACGCAACTGTAGCAGACTCCACATGAATAATTTGATGAATAAAAAAACCGCCAATCGTTAATGCAAGCATGCTTAAGCATTTTTTGAGTAAAAGTGGATCCGTGATCTCGCTTTTTTCATCCATAAGCATAATCCCGGCTTTCAAATCCGGTGTCGTTTGTATCTGCTTGCGATAAATAAGTACAAAGATGACTAAAGTAACGATCAAGATAAATATAGAAATGAGAGACAGGTTATTAATGAATGCCATAAAGGTGAGTTCCTTGACGGCACTCCCGATCATAATGTTGGGTGGGTCGCCGATCATGGTCATGGTGCCGCCGATATTGGAAGTTATAATGATGACAATCAAATAAGGCAGTGGATTAACCCGTAATTGACGAGTTATACTAAAGACAATTGGGACCATTAACAGAACGGTGGTTACATTATCCAATAAAGCCGATCCAAAAGCTGTGATCAGAGCCAAATAGATCAGGATGGTTACGGGTTCACCTTTGCCTTTTTTGGCAGCCCATATAGCCAAATATTTAAAAAGACCCGTCTCAGAAGTGATCGATACCATAATCATCATGCCTATGAGCAAACCCAATGTGTTGAAGTCAATGTGATGTAGAGCCGTTTCCTGAGTAACGACCCCCAGAATGATCATCACGACTCCACCCAGCATCGCGGCAAGGGTGCGATGAATCTTTTCCGAGGTAATGAGCGCATAACTAATTAAAAAAATGCCAATTGCTAGTAATGCCTGATTGTCCATGTTGCCCTCCTTGAGATAGTGCGATCCAGACTCCATGCACCTGCCACAGCCCACTCAGAACCCCAAAAAAGACAAAAAGAAGCCTGCAGTGGCAGGCTCCTCCGGGTCATGCATTATCATATTATAGATTATACTATAGCTTATTATACAATTGATGTAAATGGAAATGGAATACATATACATATCAAGCTGAATGCGGCTCTACGAAAATCTACCCATAATGGAGACTGAACTCGTGACATTCGAACACATATATACAACTTATAAGCCCCTGCTATTATCTATTGCCTACCGAATGCTGGGATCGATAACAGACGCTGAGGATATCGTTCAGGATGTATTTGTATCCTTACAGCAGACAAGCCTGAAGGATGTGCATCATCTCAAAGCGTATTTGGCTAAAATCACGACCAATCGCTGCTTAAATTTGTTGAATTCATCTCGTAAGCAAAGAGAAATCTATATGGGTCCATGGCTTCCGGAACCGGACATCGAGATGAATGAGCCAGGTCCGGAAGACAGAATCGTGCTGGAGGAAACCGTTAGTTATGCATTGCTTGTGCTGCTTCAGCAGCTGACTCCCACGGAGCGGGCTGTGTACGTGCTAAGGGAGGTTCTCGGATTTGATTACAAGGATGCAGCCGAGATATTGGGTAAAAGCGAGGTAAGCTGCCGCAAGATGATGAGTCGTGTGAAGCAAAAGCTTGATCGGGATCAAGCGGCGGCCACTGCGCCTCTAAACGGGGATCAGATGCAAACGTTCGTTCAAGCTTTTATCGAGGCTTCAAGAACCGGCAGCTTTCAAGCTTTCATTCAGATGCTGATCGAAGATAGCACGCTGCTTACCGATGGAGGTGGCAAAGTACGGGCTGCGCTTAATCCCATTTATGGAAGAGCTCGGATTCAAGCTTTTTGGGAAGGCATATTCCAGAAGGGAGCTCTCGCAGGTGAATACCGCCCGGTTCAGATCAATGGCGAGCTTGGGATTGTGTTATTTCAACAAGGGCAGCTTAAATGCTCGATATGTTTCGAGATGACAGAGGATCTCACGGCTATTCAAACCATTTACAAGGTCTCCAACCCAGATAAACTCAAGCACTGCCGATAGTACTCGGGATATCGGAATACAATCTTTTCATTTGGTCACAGAATCATGCCTTTATCGGTCTTATTAGTGTAGTTCCAATAAAAGAGATTACTGAAGGAGAGATTTGTATGCAAACCCGATTAAATTATCGTGAGGTCCAACCCCAAGCCCTACAGGCGATGTTGAAAATGGAAGGCTTCATCCAAAGCAGCGGTTTGGATAAAAAGCTGTATGAGCTGATCAAAATTAGAGCTTCACAAATAAACGGATGTGCCTTTTGCCTCAATATGCATACTGCTGATGCACGTTCAATGGGCGAGACAGAACAGCGTCTCTACTTGCTAAGTGCTTGGCGTGAAGCACCGTTCTACACAGAGGCCGAACAGGCTGTTCTGGCATTGACTGAAGCTGTAACACTTATTTCCAAAGAAGGAGTAACCCAGGAATTGTATGAAAAGGTTCGGGAGCATTTTGATGAAACCGAGTTTGTTAATTTGATTATGGCGATCAATACGATCAACAGTTGGAACCGTATAGCAATATCGACGGGTATGTTTCCAACGGCTTAAGTACTGCTGCATGCGTTGGATTGCAGGTTGATTGCTGACAGCTGGACGGATATTAAGGAGTCTTTACCGGGTAAGTGGGTGGAGGCTCTTTTGTTTTGGAAGAAATATGCAACCTTTTTGTTAAATAAACGTTATATTTAGAAAGTGTTAAATATAGCCATGAGCGAGAGGAGAATCAGGAAATATATGAAAACAATCGGAATTGCCAGTATCGCAAGCGTGCTGCTCCTGTGTTCCGTTGCTCCTGCCTCGGCACAACCTGTATATGCCAATCATGTGTATCCATACGCAGAAGCAAAGACTGTGGCCGATAAGGAAGCTGAACTGCTTGATTTAGAGCTTGACGGCAGCGATGAGGCACCTGAAGATACAAAAATTAAGCGTGAGCGGGCCATCGAGTTGGCCAAACAATATGTCACTATCCCAAGCGGCTACATACTTGACGGTATAGTTTATCAAAGCAATTATTACACAATAAGTGCCAGCCGCGGCTCCTGGATCATTTCCTTTGTAAGCAAGGATCAGAAAAGCTATGGAGATATAAGCGTGACCATAGAGTCGGATACCGGTAAGCTGCTCTCCTTTTATATTAATGAAATGAACACTGATAAGAAATTTACGTTCCCGCCCAAGATCGATATGGAGCATGCCAAGCAAACGGCTTTAGATTACATAACCAAGACCAATCCGCAAGAAATAAGTCAGCTTCGATATGATGAGGATTATGAGAAAAGCTTCCGTAAACCGCTTGACGGCAATGTAGAATATCCAATTTGTTATTTGAGAGTCGTGAACGGAATCGTATTCCCGCAAAATTATGTTGTGATGACTGTAAATGGCGAAGGGAAAATTCTTTCTTACATGCAACAGTGGGACGAACTGCTTACTTTCCAGGTACCAGGTAATTCGATCTCACCGGGACAAGCTGCTGAGCAATTCAATAAATTGGCAGAGCCTCGTCTGCAATATATCGTTCCTAATACTCCAAATGGATTTGCAGCACCAGCTGTGGCGTATGAGACGGATGCTTTCCTGCTGGATGCCGAGACCGGGGAAGCACTTCTGCCATCAGGATTAAAGAAGGAGAAGCAGTCCAAAGCGATACCGGTCAGCGACAAGCGTATTACGAATGGCATACCTAAAGCGCAGAAACTGACGAAGGAACAGGCTGCAGCACAAGTATCAGCAGTGATCCCTCTTCCGGCCAGCGCCAAGCTTCAAGCAACGGATTATCTGGAAAATACCGATCCCATCACAGGTGTGACTTCATATGAGTGGGATTTAAGCTGGTCAATTGCTTCAGATAAGAGACACGACGATTCTTCGATATATGCGACAGTTGACAGCAGTACAGGCGCTGTGCTGCGATATTCCAGGTATGCATTTAATTATGCGGACTCAAAGGTGACTTCCCAATCAGGGACACCCAGCTATGACCAGCTAAAAATCAAAGCACTGGAATCGGTCAAACAACTGCTGCCGGATTATGCTCATGAATTGTTCCTGGATTCCCAATATGGCGGGTATACACAAGATGAGCTCCAAAACATGCAAACCTTTGAGTATTATTTCCGACGCAATATCAATGGAATTGATGTTCCCAATGATTCCGTAACGATCAGCTTTGATCGACAGACGGCAGAGATTCAGGAATTTAACAGCAATTTGTTGACTTCGTATTATCCGGCGGAGCCGCCAAAAGTTATCTCCGCCCAGAAGGCCAAAGATATATGGATGTCTCAGTATAAGGTGGAGCAGCAATATATGGTTGTGGATAAGGAAAATGAAAATGCTCAGCAGCAGGAGCTTAAGCTTCCGATGGCACAAACCGAGACCAAGCTTGTGTATAACCTGAAGCCAATCTTTCAATTCCGTGAGCTGACTTATCTCGATGCAGGTACCGGAGAATGGAAAAATAACGAAACCAACCAGATTGTACATCCGCGTATTACCGATCCCGTTGATTTGAAAGGAAATTGGGCGGAAGAAGCTTTAAAGCTTATGCTCGATTATGAGGTACTGGATTTGGTGGATGGCAAGGTACAGCCGGATGCTTTGGTTACGCGTGGTGAATTGGTGCAAATGTTCATTACGACTCTAAATGGCGGCTATTTCCCGGTTGCTTCTGATTATGCCGATCGTTCGGCCAGCTTCTCAGATGTAACCAAGGATTCAAAATATTTTCCTTACGTTGAGAATGCAATTGATTATAATCTGATTGACCGGGCATCGGGCACATTTGATCCTGATGCTGCAATGACCCGTTCTGAAGTAGCCGATCTGATTGTGAAAGCACTTGGTTATAGTAATCTGTCCAAGGTTAAGGGCTTGTTCGCGACCAAGGCAACAGATGTGAATGAGCTGCCTAACCAGGGAGCGATTGCAATCGTCAGCGCTTTGGAGATCGTCACGTTGAATGGTGAAACTTTCTCTCCTTATGAGAAAGTAACCCGTGCGCAAGCTGCTACGTTCTTTTACAACTTTTTGAAGGCTCATTCTCAACTGCTGGATGCACCTCGTTAAGACATTAGGCAATCATTCATTTATAATAACTCACTAAAAAGCACGTACTCCCATAAAAGAGAGTACGTGCTTTTCGGTTTATTTTACAATCAATACAGGTACCTTAGCATGGTGAGCAATATGATGACTTACACTGCCCAGAAAGAATTCTCTTATTGGTCCCAAGCCCCGGCTGCCGGTAATAATGAGATCGTGATGCTTCTCTTCGGCATATTGAAGTATCGTTGCAGCAGGAGGACCTTGAAGAAGAACATACTTGACAGATAGATCAGCGGGTACGAAGGACTTGGCTTCTTCTATAATCGCTTTCCCCTGCTCAATAATGTAAGTGCTTGCAGTCGCATCCACAAAGTAGGGGGTGCTCGCAACCGAAGGGTAATGATAAACATGGATAATATCTAAGTGTGGTGCTTGAGAAACACGGGATTGCTCTTGTACCAAGCTGACTGCTTTTTCGAGTGCTTTTTTAGAAAGATTAGAACCATCAAACGCAACAAGGATTTTAGTAAATAGCACTTTAATCACCCCATCTGCGAGATTGGCTTACAAGCTTATTATAGCATAACTTCAGATCAAATAGTCAGAATATTCGTACTGTAGGGATATGTGTGATTTAAAAATAGTCAATCTAATTAGAGACACCTTGTGTATGTGAAGCCTTCTTTTGCAAACTTATAAGGCTTTAAAATGAACGACCGCGCTATATAGCATTTTATTGTGAAGCGGGTTAAAAACGATATTATGGCTAATGGAATGGACGCCTAACAGCAAGGCTTTATTATTATCTATCTGCTCAGCAATTTTTCTTTCCAGCGTTTTGAGATCGTATGCTTCAAAAAACTCGATCTTGTTTTCCATTTTATCCAGCATAAAGCTCATGGGGTTTCGCTCCTTTGTGATCATCATCATTCAATTTATAGTCTGAGTAAAGATTGACGCTCTGCAAGCGGTCTGCAAGCTTTACATACGCCAACTACCTTCTCATGGCCGGAATAAAAAGCGAGTTCTTTCGGGTTAACTTTGCGTTTGCAGTAAGAGCAGCTTTGCTGCTGACTTGTAGAAGATTTGCTTGATGCATCTGGATGTCTCTGCTTTCGTGATGAATTTTTTGCATGAGCAGCGAATGGATTCTGATTTTTACGCCGGCGTTTTATGATCAACAGGACAATGCCGACGATCACAATCACCACAACGATACACAATAAAATGGAGGTCATCTTATCAAAAGTCATATTGGGGAGGCTCCTTTTGTATACTTTCATCAGAATACCATAGAGTCCGTTTTATTTGTACTGAAAATCGATTCACAAGGGACATCAATTAAAAAAACCTAGAGTGAACAACCACTCTAAGTTTCTTAGTCTGCTATAAAGATGCAGCAGCTTATTTTCTTTTATAGTTAAGTGAAATCTGACGCAGATCATTTAATAATTCGTCTAATTCGTGCTGCAGTTGATGAAGCTCGCGATAATAGCGGCCTTGCACAGCAGCTAGTTCTGATGATGAGAGCTTAGTGAACTGGTTGTAATCAGCCAAACAGCTGTTAGAAGGATGGATCTCAATTTCCTCTACTACAATGTTCATAGTATGACCTCACTTTTATTTGAATGTAATTTTAGAGTAGCATCCAATTGTAAAATATTAACTGGTTTTGTGTTAAAAATTTGTAGATGGTTGAGAACGTTTACAAAATTATAATGTGGTATCCATATTCCACAAAACTAGCGCTACGGTTAATATACCTAGTAATCCTACACTCCAGGTTTGGCTGAAGCTTAATGTGAAATTTATTGAAAAAATGGCGAACCATAGTCCAGTAAGTAACGTTAACCAATTTTCTAAAATATTTAGCTTTGACTTCTTAAGAGCTAACAGGGAAGCACACAACTGCAGCATGCCTAAACAAAGAGAAGTCCAAACAATGACAGGGTGGATAGTTAGGCCAAGAACCCATGGGGAGATCACAAACCAAAAGCCGAATAGGGCAGTTAATACATTTCTTGTTTTCATCGTACACCTCCAATAAATTTAATGCGACCATATTGGGGCACATTATATTTATATGCAAGTGCTTACATCATTGATCATACCTGCTCAATTAATATTTTTGAAAAATATACCAACTTACGACCAAATGGAGTAAAACGCCTTAAATGAAGCCCAAACTTTATATTCATTTATTTCATACTATGATTATGTTTCATAACTTTATGATTTGGATGGAAAGGAGGTGCTGACATTGGGTGAAATTGCTGAACGCAGATTTACTTCCACTGGTGCTATTCTGGTCTTGTTTATACTTTTAGTTATTATTAGCACTACCTTTTTGTACTAATCGATTCTTATTGAGAAGCAGCATGTGCAGTCTAAATGTTAACAACAAAAATTTAGGACCCTTCGCAGGGTCCTAAACAATGGGAGAGGAGAAACCGGATGAAGAGCTTATGGGGAACGTAAGTCTTCTCCGCGGTTGTCTACGACATTTCGGATGCCGATAATCCAAGTATTCACAGCTAAAGAAACAAATATACATAAAGTAACAAAATTTTGTGCAAAAGTTTCCGTTTATGGTACGATAGGATCACTATTGAGCAGAAGGTGGATTTACATGAGAGTAATTTCAGGCAGTGCAAAGGGCAGACAGTTGAAATCTGTGCCCGGTACAGGGACGCGTCCAACGACCGATAAGGTTAAGGAGGCGATTTTTAGCATGATCGGTCCTTATTTTGAAGGGGGACAGGTACTCGATTTATTCGCAGGAACGGGCGGTTTAAGCATTGAGGCGCTCAGCCGAGGCATGGAGCATGCAGTCCTCACGGATATAGATAAAAAAAGTATCGACATAATAAAACAAAATTTGCAAGCAACCGGCTTTATAGAGCAGGCAGCTATTTACTGTACCGACGCGCGTCGCGCGATGAAAGCTCTAGTGAAGCGTGAAGAAAGATTTGATCTTGTATTTTTGGATCCGCCCTATCGGATTAAGCTCGTACAAGAGCTGCTAGAACAACTGGATCAGCACAATTTGTTGAATCCACTAGCTACGATCGTTGTGGAACATGATATTGAGGATACATATCAGGATACAATTGGACGTTTACAATGGATTCGGCGCGCTGAATACGGTGATACGGCTATAACCATTTATAAAAATAATGACGCGGATGCAGCTGAGTAATATTCTATTTCAGAAGGAGGTCAATACAGAATGAGCATTGAACATTTTGGAGTCAAGATTGCGGTATACCCAGGCAGCTTTGATCCGGTGACGAACGGTCATTTGGATATTATTCGCCGTTCTGCCAAGGTTTTTGATAAATTAGTGGTTGCCGTATTGAACAATTCGAGTAAAAACCCGCTATTTACAGTAGAAGAGCGTGTAGAGATGCTGAGAGAGGTCACCAGTGATGTTCCCAATGTGGAGATCGACAGCTTTCGTGACCTTCTTGTTAATTATATGAAGCAAAAAAATGCACATCTGATTGTTCGCGGATTGCGTGCGGTTTCCGATTTTGAATACGAGCTCCAAATGGCATCAACGAATCAGAAGCTGGACGAAAACATTGAAACCTTTTTTATGACATCTACGCCCAAATATTCCTATCTGAGCTCTAGTATTGTAAAGGAAATCGCGCGTTTCCATGGCCCTGTCGTCGATTTGGTCCCAGATGTGGTTGATAAGGCTATGCGTGCCAAGTATGAAAAGGCAATGAGCAAATGACTTACCGCTTGTTGTTCGTTGCGCTTCGTCCCATGGATTGTACAATAAATGCGATAATAACAGACAGCAGCAGCAATAACAGCAACACAATAGCGAGCCACATCATAATCGGACTCATAAGCATCCAAACATCAAAAGCTTGACTGCCATGAATCAAACGAACGTCAGTCTGACCGGATTGAACCGCTTGGGTAAGCATTGGATGCGATAAAAATACAGGGGATGCAATTCCTGACAGCCATTGATTTAGCGGGTTCCAGAGCGCAGCTGTCAAAATAAAAGAGATAGCGGCATGCAGCAATCGCGAGCGCAGAAATACCGGATAACGGATATCTGTCGACAGGGTAAAGCTTTTTACCTGCGCGTGTGCGGATAATCCTCCCCATCCAAGTAATGCACTCAGTATAGCGTACTGCCAGTTGCCAGCAAGCAAGTTGTTCTGGCCCATAGCGAATGCGCCTAAATGGATTTCGAGTACACCAGACAACAAGGCGTTTATTAGCAAGGTTGCCTCATGTAAAGGAAGCCAGTCTCTTTTTGCAAGAACTGTTGCCACATATTCGGTTATTGAGCTGATGGAAATTACCTGTGCAAGCACGGAGAAGATGATCATAACTCCGCCGATGACCATTAATTGCTGGATAGCGTGAGTTACTGAATCACCAAGCAGCTTACCGAAAGTTCGTCCGTCGTCGGCATGGGCGGTTCTTAATGCGGTTATACTCTTACTTACAATGCTGTTTGTCGAATGGACAGAGCGGCTAGAGAGACGGTTCGCTGCAACCACAGGCTCCTCATCAGCCGCGCTTGCTCGCTTCAATCGCTCTAGAAGTCCCATAACCAGTACAGCCCCGTAATGAAGCAGAGCCAGCGCCATGCCTAGTTTGGCATTGTTCATAAAACCGACCCCAATCACGGTGACAAGCATCATGGGGCTTGCTACGTGACTTAAGGAAAGCAGTCGCTCAGCCTCACCTCTCGTTACCAGCTTATTGCGCCTTAACTCCCCTATAGCGATCGCTGCAGAGGGGGCGCCTGCTGTGAGTCCTATAGAAAGGGGCCAGCCACCTGCGCCTGGAAGGCGAAACAGGTAACGAAGCAGCGGCTCAAGCAAGGTGCCGAGTGCATGTAGAAAGCCCAGCCCACGGAGGATTTCCGTTATAATTAGAAAAGGCAGCAAAGCTGGAAATACCAGCTTCCACCAGATGGATAAGCCCTGCAAGGAAGCTTGAAATATGCGGTCAGGAAACACAATCATACAAAAAACCAACAGCATTGCCAGACATCCCAGCAAAAGAGTTGTCAAGCGTTTCGCGGTAAACATCGGCCTCACTCCGGAACACAGGATGGTACATGTTTACGCGTTTTCCGTATGGTTTAGACCAAGCAGGTCAAACCTGATGAGATGCCGGGAAGTGACGATTCGAACAAGCATACTCGGCCCAGGGGGAATCCATTATGCAAGACATGAGACCAAGTAAACGTATTTCTAGAATAGTTGTTTCAGTATTTATTGCCATTGTCATTGTATATGTTGTGTACTTGATGCCGCTGCCGATGTTTATTTTCTCGGCTGGAACTGCCGAGGTCATTCATCCCATGGTTCAAGCCAAAGAGGCGGGCGAGCCGGATAAGGGAGTGTTTATGCTTACAACCGTACGCGTTTCGGATGCGACTATTTTCAGTTATTTGATGACGTTTGTTCGGCCTTATGATGAGCTGCGTATGAAGAAGGAGCTGCTGCGCAAGGATGAGACTGAACAGGAGTACTCACAGCGGCAGGAGGTCAACATGCTGTCCTCGCAGTCCAGTGCTCTTCAAGCTGCCTATCACAAGCTCGGTATTCCTTATAAAATTATGAACGATGGTGTAGTTGTCGTGCAGGTTTTCAAAAATTATCCGGCTAACGAGGTGCTTCAAGCTGGAGATTTCATTGTGAAGGTGGACGATACGCCCATTGAACAAAGCCAGGAGCTGCAGAAGCTGCTGCAAAGCAAAAAGGCCGGTGACACTGTTGCGGTTTCTTACAAAAGGAAACAAGTAACGAGAGTAGCCCAGATCAAGCTCGCGGCACTTCCGGCCGACGAGGGAGCGTCTGCGACTAAACCAGAGGAACGACGTCCGGGCCTAGGAATTGTCCCGGCCACAGTGCAAACCATAAAAACAGATGATGAATCCAAGCAGGTCACCATTAAAGCTGGGGAAATCGGCGGGCCTTCAGCAGGATTTATGTTCTCAATGGAAATAATTAATCGCCTGCTGCCGGAGGATATCACGAAGGGGTATACGATTGCAGGTACAGGTACTATTAATGAAAAGGGTGCAGTGGGCGTAATCGGGGGTATTCAGCATAAAATCATTGCAGCCGATAAAGCTGGGGCGGACATCTTTTTTGCTCCCAAGGATGAAGTATCTGCAGCAACGGGAAATATTCCAAATTATTCGGATGCGGTTAAGCGGGCTGAGGAAATTCATTCACGAATGAAAGTAATTCCTGTTGCTACGCTTGATGATGCGATGAATTATTTGAGTACATTGCCACCTAAAGCAGCAGCATCCCAGCCGGCCAAAGCCAGCTAGGACCCTATACTCACTTATCCGATTGACTTAATTGTACAGGCGGCTCATAATAGTCGCGAAACAAATCATGTTCAGTTGCAGCATGATAACCAAGTGCGTATACGGAGGTAGCCTGTACGTCCATATGCAATAGCGGGTAGGCTTCTGATGAAGCCGTATTCACATTCGTAATAATGGGCACCTTAGAGACATGCTTCATTTGTTTAAGCAAGTGCCTGCCAGCCGGGCTAAAGCCCAGCACGCGCAAATAAGGTACACCTTGGCGAAGCACGGAGGGTGATAGCTGTGTTTTTGTCTGATTGAGCAGGATGCGCACCAGCATTCGCTGGAGCTTGGTACGCGTATAGCGTTTGGTTTTGAGCAGTCCGATGAGCTGCTCGACAATGCGTCCCGATTCTCCAGATAAGGAGAGCTGGGGCAGCACATGCTTTATACGATGCTCCAGCCCTTCGGTTACTTCATGGAGCTCTGCAAGCTGCGGGGCGTTGTTATGCAGGAGTTGGAGTAGAAGCGGCTTTGCATAGTGCTCCCATTCGATAGGCGCCCGGCCAACAGCTGTTTCGCGCTGCAGCACCTTCATAGTGCCAGAGGGCACGAAGGAAACAAGCTCTTCAAGCTTACCCTGTTCAAACAGTATCCGACGAAGGGCTGTCGCGCTTGCTATGGATTGATCTGTAATTTCAGTTTGATTGTAACCGGATTTTTGCCTGGTAATCGTCAATGGCTTGATGCCGCTGTTCAACCGTTGAAGCGCGATCAAATAATGCAGCCCGAGTGTGTTGTTGGGCTTGGCCAGCTCGGACGGGTCCACTTCAGGCAGATGACGGGCAATGGCTCTGCTGTAGGCGGCAGGGTAAGGAAGGCCTGTTTTTAATTCGTCCTGAAGTGCGCTTTGAAATGCTTCTGGTTCGTCACACATAGCATCGGCTACAGTCTGCAGCCAGTGGATTTCACCGCTCTCACTGCCGAAGCAAAGACTATCGACGACTCCAGTTGCATGGAGTGCAGACACGGCTCCGTATGCGAACCATTCCGCAGGCTGCGTCGAATAAGCTACCGGAAGCTCCAGGACGAGATCAACGCCCATTCGAAGTGCCATTTCGGCCCTTGCCCATTTGCCTACCATCGCAGGCTCGCCGCGCTGCAGAAATTGACCGCTCATGACAGCGATTGTCCCCTCGGCACCGGAGACTCTTTTGGATTCAAGAAAGTGATATTCGTGTCCGTTATGTAAGGGATTGTACTCGACAATAAGACCTGTTGTTTTCATGTCACCGACTCCTTTAGAATTATTTTACTATAACACGTCCTGAAAATGTTGACAAAATACAGGTATTATCGATATAATAATCTTTGTTTGTTTGGGGTGATTATTGTGTTCATTCGTTTAAAAGAGTTGGCGCAGAAAGCCGACGCGGTACATTTTGATGAAACAGTTGATCTGTCCGATGCTTTGAAGGAAAGCAATGATATACTCGATGCGAGTCCGCTCCATGTTAGCCTCAAAGCGCTGCATCAAGATGAGGTTGCTGAAGTGACGGGACAATTGAGTATTGACGTGGAACAGCCTTGCTCCCGCTGCTTGAATCCGGTAAAGCAAAAGCTGGTAATTCCTTTTCATGAAACGTTCGCCCGAGCTGCAGATGAATCGGAGTCTGATGACGAGGATGAGGAGACTCATTACGTTAAGGACGACAAGATAGAATTGCTGCCCTATTTGATCGAAAATGTAATGTTGGCTTTACCGTATGTCCCTTTATGCGATGAAGAATGCCTTGGCTTGTGTCCTGTTTGTGGAGTGGATCGTAATGTACAGGCTTGCAACTGCAACCGGACTAGTATCGACCCCAGACTTGCCGGACTCGCTGATTTTTTCAAAGAATAAAGTGAATTGTAACAATTTAGGTTGATTTCGTTGAAGGAGGTGGGGAATATGGCAGTACCACAAAGAAGAACGTCCAAAACTCGTCGCGATAAGCGCCGTACTCACTTTAAATTAGTAGTACCAGGCATGGTTAAATGTGACAGTTGTGGTGAATTGAAATTGTCTCACCGCGTTTGCAAAGTTTGCGGTTCGTACAAGAGCAGAGAAGTTATCAAGCAATAGTTCTCTAATCACAATGAAAAGATAGTACTTCATCCTTTGGTGAAGTGCTATTTTTTTGCTCTTCCCTTTTCGTAAACAATCCATTATACTATCTCTTATTACTTGGTCATAAGATCTAATGAGTATGAATGGTGTACATATCAAGCTAGAAATCGTGGAAATTCAGATCATAGATAAAGGCGGTGTTTGGTATCGAACGCCTTCCTAAACGTCAGCGTCAGCAGCAGTTGACCGGAGCAATTGAGGACAATCCTTTTATTACGGACGAAGAGCTAATGCGAGTTTTTCAGGTCAGTATCCAAACCATTCGCTTGGATCGGTTGGAGCTTGGCATTCCGGAGCTGCGAGAGCGGATCAAGCTCATGGCGGAGCTTTCCTATGACCAGGTTCGGTCATTGCCGCTGCATGAGGTCATCGGTGATGTGATTGATTTGCAGCTCGACAAAAGCGGCATATCGATGTTTGAAATTAAGGACGAGCATGTTTTTTCGAGAACGAAGATTGCCCGCGGGCATCATATTTTTTCTCAAGCCAATTCGTTGGCGGTTGCCTTGATTAATGATCAGATCGCATTGACGGCTGCAGCGGATATTCGATTTGTGCGGCCTGTTAAGCTGGAGGAGAAGTGCATAGCCAAAGCTTATGTGCGTTCAATCACCAAAGGTAAAGCCAAGGTTGAAGTGTTTACTTACGTTGGTGATGAGATTGTGTTTCAAGGTAACTTTATTATTTATCATTCAACAAAGGATCGTTCAGAGGGAGGGGAGCCTGGTGCGGATAGCGATTGATGCAATGGGTGGAGACCATGCCCCCGATGTAGTGGTGGCCGGGGCGCTGGAAGCGGTACGGGAATGGAAGGATACGACGGTCATTTTGATCGGAGACAAGGCCCGGATTGAACCGCTTGTTCGTCAGGCTGGCGATCAACCAAGCAATTT
Organism: Paenibacillus periandrae; assembly: GCF_022458865.1. GTDB lineage: Bacteria > Bacillota > Bacilli > Paenibacillales > NBRC-103111 > Paenibacillus_S > Paenibacillus_S periandrae. The sequence goes on from NZ_JAJNMU010000011.1 coordinate 167,598, forward strand.
GGAAATTGTTCATGCCTCTGAAGTGATCGAAGCCGATGACGAGCCTGTCAAGGCTGTTCGACGGAAGAAAGACGCCTCCATGGTCATAGCAGGTCGAATGGTGCAGGAGCGCACGGCGGATGCTATGATCTCGGCAGGTAATACAGGAGCATTGATGACTACAGGTTTATTGATAGTAGGTCGAATTGAAGGGATTGATCGTCCGGCCCTGACCTTGACGATTCCTTCCATGGATGGCAAAGGCATGGTAGCTCTCGATATGGGAGCCAATATGGACGCATCTCCGGAGCAATTGGTTCAATATGCAATTATGGGTAGTATATACAGAAAAAAAGTGCATGGTGTTGTAAGTCCGAGAGTAGGTTTATTGAATGTAGGTACGGAAGCACTCAAAGGTAATGAACTGACAAAGGCTGCGTATCCATTGCTCAAGGAAGCGCCTATTCATTTTGTCGGGAATGTGGAATCGCGTGATTTGCTATCAGGTCCTTGTGATGTACTCGTATGTGATGGCTTTGCCGGCAACATTATGTTGAAATCACTTGAAGGTGCGGCGGCAACGATTTTTACAGCCTTGAGAACCGAGTTCACCCGAAATTTGCTGACCAAGCTGGCAGCAGCTGTTTTAAAGCCGGGATTAACGAAATTTAGGCGTCAGCTCGACTATACCGAGTATGGTGCTGCCCCGTTGCTTGGGATTAATGGGATGGTATTGAAAAGTCATGGCTCATCGAATGCTACGGCGATCAAAAATGCGATTCGTCAGGCTCGTATTTCGATCCAGAGCGATGTGCTTGCAACTATAAAATCGGAAATAAATAACGGAAATAAGTAAACGGAAGAGAGTTGTTACTATTATGAGCTTACGACCGGTTGGCATCATTGGGTCTGGTAAATATGTGCCTGATCGTGTTTTGACGAATCAAGAATTAGAACATATGGTCGAGACCAATGATGAATGGATCGTATCCAGGACGGGTATTCGTGAACGAAGAATCGTGAGTCCCGAACAGGCTTCTTCCGATTTGGCTTACGAAGCGTCTCTCAGGGCGCTGGAAATGGCAGGAATTAGTGCCGAACAGCTGGATTTAATTGTAGTGGCAACGATAACGCCAGATATGGCATTTCCATCGACAGCCTGTATTTTACAAAATAAGCTCAGTGCGAAGAAAGCTGCAGCCTATGATCTGTCGGCGGCATGCTCAGGCTTTATATATGGATTAGCGAATGCTTCTAATTTTATTGCTACAGGCATGTATCAATATGCCTTGGTTGTGGGTGCAGAATGTTTATCTAAAATTACGGACTACACTGACCGTAATACATGCATATTGTTTGGAGATGGAGCAGGAGCTGTAGTCATCGGTGTGGTACCGGAAGGGCGAGGCTTCAAATCCTTTGAGCTGGGTGCTGATGGATCCGGTGGAGAATTGTTGAAGGTAGCCGGTGGTGGTTCACGTTGTCCTTCTTCCGCACAAAGTATTGAGGCTAAGCAGCATTTTATATATATGGCAGGAAGTGAAGTTTTTAAATTCGCTGTGCGTATTATGGGTAACGCTGCCGAGGAAGCCTTACGCAAGGCCGACATGCAGAAAAGTGATATTGATTTGCTCGTACCCCACCAAGCGAATATTCGGATTGTTCAGTCAGCGTTGAATCGACTTGAGCTTAGTGAGGATAAATGTATGATCAATCTTCACAAGTATGGCAACGTATCTGCTGCTTCTATTCCAATCGCATTAGCTGAAGCTGTTGAACAAGGAAGATTAAATGAAGGCGATTGCCTGGTTATGGTCGGCTTCGGTGGCGGTTTGACTTGGGGGGCTTCTGTAGTCATTTGGTAAGCTCCGTTCCGTAATTCTGTTTTCTATGAAAACTCAGTGAATGCTTAAAAAGTCAGTTTTCTACGAAAACTTTAAGGAGAATCTAACATGGGTAAAATCGCATTTGTTTTCCCGGGACAGGGTGCCCAGGCTGTTGGAATGGGCAAGGATATTTTTGAAACAGATGAGGCTGCTGCACGCATATTTAAAAGTGCGGACTCAGCTTTAGGGTATTCCTTGTCTTCGATCATTTTTGAAGGACCCGAAGCCGAATTGAAATTAACCTATAACACACAACCCGCACTGCTGACCACGAGTATTGCCTATCTGGAGGTTCTCAAGGCCAAGGGCTTACAGCCGGATTTTGTAGCCGGTCACAGTCTGGGTGAATATTCAGCACTTGTTGCTGCAGGAGTACTTAGCTTTGAGGATGCTGTGCGTACGGTTCGTGCGCGTGGTGAATTTATGGAAGCAGCTGTACCCAGCGGGCAAGGAGCAATGGCGGCAGTGCTTGGAGCGGAACGTGAGGCACTACAGCAATTGTGTCAAATCATCTCCAATGAGATTGGCGTTGTAGAACTGGCAAACCTGAATTGTCCTGGACAAATCGTGGTGTCAGGCAGTGTAACAGGGGTACAGGCCCTAGTGGAACGAGGTAAAGAAATCGGCGCCAAACGTGTCATTCCTTTGGAGGTCAGTGGGCCTTTTCATTCCTCACTGATGAAGCCGGCGTCTGAGCGGCTGTCAGCTGTATTGTCAGCTGTTTCCATGAACAATGCCAGCGTACCAGTCGTGGCCAATGTAACCGCGCTACCGGTTACGGAGCCAAGTGAGATCCGTGCCTTGTTGGTTGATCAGGTTCATTCCTCCGTACTTTGGGAAGACTCGGTGGTATGGCTGATTGAACAAGGAGTCGATACCTTTGTAGAAATCGGCTCTGGCACTGTGTTGGCCGGCTTGATTAAGAAAATCGACCGCTCTGTAAAAGTTATCGGGATCAACAGCAAGGAAACGATAGAACTGCTTCCATAGTGCACGACTGGACAAAAATCCAACTTTCTACAGAAGCTTAGAAATACTGAATATCAAGTAAGTTTTCCTACAGAGAACTTTTAGGAGAGGAATTACCATCATGCTAACAGGTAAAACGGCACTCGTAACCGGAGCTTCACGCGGTATTGGCCGGGCGATTGCCTTGTCACTGGCTGAGGCTGGAGCTGACGTTGCAGTTAATTATGCTGGAAGTGAGGCGTCTGCAGCTGAGGTTGTCAGCTTGATTGAAGCTATGGGTCGCAAAGCTTTTAAGGTTAAGGCCGATGTAAGCTCAGCCCAAGAGGTAGATGACATGTTCAAGCAGGTACTGGGAACGTTTGGTCAGCTTGACATTCTGGTTAATAATGCAGGAATCACCAGAGATAACTTGATTATGCGTATGAAAGAAGATGAGTTCGATCAGGTGATTGCAATCAACTTAAAGGGCGTGTTCAACTGTATCAAAGCAGCCACACGTCCGATGATGAAGCAGCGTTCAGGTCGTATCATCAACATTTCATCCGTGGTTGGTGTGCTTGGCAATCCAGGTCAGATCAATTATGTCGCCGCCAAGGCAGGTGTAATTGGCATGACCAAGGCCAGCGCGAAGGAGCTGTCATCCCGTGGTATTACCGTTAACGCGGTAGCACCAGGTTTTATTGAGACGGATATGACCGATAAGCTCTCAGAGGATACGGTTGCAGGACTGCTGCAGCAAATCCCTTTGGCTCGTCTTGGGAAACCGGACGATATAGCCAAAGCCGTTCGTTTTCTGGCTTCTGACGATGCAGCCTATATGACAGGCCAGACCATTCATATTGATGGCGGCATGTATATGTAGGCTTGGCAGAATAGCTCAGAAACGGTTAACAAACAAGGATTTGGTTTTTTTAAGGTGGAGCTTGCGCTAGCTATGGCAATTTGTCCATAAGTCCAGTATAATACCATGGAGGAGGTGAACCGGATGTCCGATGTTTTGGAACGCGTAAAACGTATCGTCATCGATCGTCTTGGTGTTGAAGAGGCCGAAGTTACCCTCGAAGCATCTTTTAAAGATGATTTAGGCGCTGATTCTTTAGATGTCGTAGAATTAGTAATGGAGCTTGAAGATGAATTCGATTTGGAGATTTCTGACGAAGATGCAGAAACAATTACTACGGTAGGTCAAGTAGTTGAGTACATAAAATCTCATACTTAATTGACTGTAAGTCCCGTTTAATTATTTGGCGGGACTTATCTCCTTTCAAGCCGCTCACTGAAACGGCTGATGTATACATGACCAGAATATGACTTATCATACATAACGATATTGTTATTTCAGATAGAGGTGGGTTACAATGAATCAAAGAGTTGTTATAACGGGTATGGGTGTCATGACATCCCTTGGACAAGATCTGGAAACTTTTTGGGGAAATTTACTCGAAGGCAAATCAGGTGTTGGTCAGATTGAATTGTTTGATGTATCCGAGTATCCAACACATATCGCTGCCGAAATCAAAAATTTCAACTACGAGCCGTTTTTTGACAAAAAAGAAGCACGCCGTATGGACCGATTTGTACAGTTCGCAGTGGTTGCGAGTTTATTGGCTTTGCGGGATGCGAAGCTTAACGTCAAGGAAGATACAGATCCGGAGCGTGTTGGTGTATATGTCGGGTCAGGCATTGGCGGCTTATCAACCTGGGAAGAGCAGTTCAAGATTTTGCTGGAAAAAGGCCCCAAGCGTGTAAGTCCGTTCTTTATTCCGATGATGATTGCGAATATGGCTTCTGGCCAAATTTCAATGATGACCGGAGCCAAAGGACCTAACAGCACAGCGGTAACTGCTTGTGCAACAGGAACGCATTCCATAGGTGATTCCTTTAAAATGATTCAACGCGGGGACGCGGATGTTATGATTTGCGGCGGTGCCGAGGCGACGATTACTCCTACAGGAGTCGCAGGCTTTAGCGCGCTGCGCGCCATGTCAACCCGCAACGATGATCCAACCCATGCTAGCCGACCGTTTGATATAGATCGCGATGGATTTGTTATGGGTGAGGGTTCTGGCATTCTTATTCTGGAATCTCTGGAGCATGCGACCAAACGTGGTGCTCAAATCTATGCTGAAGTGCTAGGTTATGGAATGAGCGGTGACGCTCATCATATGACTGATCCTGATCCTGATGGCGCTGCTCGATGTATGGTGAAAGCGATTAAGGATGCTGGGATTACGCCGGAGCAGATCGATTACATCAATGCACACGGTACGTCTACTCCAGTTGGTGATCGTTCCGAAACAACAGCTATTAAGAAGGCTTTTGGCGATCACGCTTACAAGCTGGCTGTTAGTTCAACCAAATCAATGACGGGCCACTTGCTGGGTGCAGCAGGCGGTGTCGAGGCTTTAATCTGTGGACTTGCCTTGAAGAACGGGATGATTCCGCCAACGGCTAATTTGGACAACCAGGATCCATTATGTGATTTGGATTATGTGCCGAATACACCAAGAAAAGCGGACCTCAACATTGTAATGTCCAATTCATTTGGCTTTGGTGGACATAATGCCACGATTATTTTGAAGAAGTTTGAACAATAAATATATTCATGATGTTGGATAATCATGAAAATGAACCATAAACGGATGTTCGAAGTAGGTGGTGAGGATATGCATCGAAACCTGAAACAGCTGCAAACCGCGTTGGACATATCGTTTCGCAAACCAGAGCTGTTAAGGCAGGCGTTTACACACTCTTCCTATGTGAACGAGCACCGTATAGGTAATCATAAGGATAACGAGCGGTTGGAATTTTTGGGCGATGCTGTGCTTGAATTAACCGTCTCTGAGTATTTATTCGAAATGTATCCACAGCGGCCTGAGGGAGAACTGACGAAGCTAAGAGCATCAATTGTTTGTGAGCCTTCATTGGTAAGCTTTGCCGAACAGCTGGATTTTGGATCCTATGTACTTTTGGGCAAAGGTGAGGAATTGACAGGTGGCAGAACAAGGCCTGCTTTACTGGCAGACGTGTTTGAATCGTTTGTTGGTGCTCTTTATCTGGATCAAGGTCTTGAGGTTGTCAATACGTTTTTACGCAAGCATCTTTTTCCGAATATTCCGAATCAGGGCAAGCTGCTGACCGTAGATTTCAAAACCAATTTACAAGAGTACACACAACAGCACAGCTTGGGCACGTTGGAATACAAAATTATCGATGAGCGCGGACCTGCGCACGAGCGGGAATTTGTGGCCCAGGTTCAAATCAACGACAGGCTTTTGGGGCAAGGTGCCGGTCGGTCCAAGAAGGAAGCTGAACAGCAGGCCGCAGCCCAGGCTTTGGAAGCGTTGAAAGTTGATTTTGGTAACACAACCAGAGGTTTTTGACGAATGCATCGGGCAGCTGAGAGGCTGCTGCCGATGCATTTTTCTATGGGGTGCCAAGGGTTCTTCTACGATTCTATGAATAGGAATTGTATGGTACAATAACGTAGAGGTGAGACGATGTTTTTAAAACGTATTGAACTGACCGGATTTAAATCGTTTGCCGACAGGACAGAGCTTGAATTTGTCCAGGGAATTACAGCGGTAGTAGGGCCGAACGGCAGCGGCAAAAGCAATATATCCGACGGGATTCGTTGGGTACTGGGAGAACAGAGCGCCAAAAGCTTACGCGGCGGCAAAATGGAAGATATTATTTTCGCCGGGAGCGATAACCGCAAAGCAGTTAACTTTGGTGAGGTTTCCTTAACACTTGATAATACAAGTCAATCGCTTTCGCTTGATTTTAATGAGGTCACGGTGACCCGTCGGGTGCACCGCAACGGCGACAGTGAGTACTTAATAAATAAACAGCCTTGTCGGCTTAAAGATATCACCGAGCTGTTCATGGATACAGGGATTGGAAAAGAAGCGTATTCGATCATTGGACAGGGACGTATTGAAGAAATTTTAAGCACCAAGTCTGAAGACCGACGCGGGATTTTTGAAGAAGCATCGGGTATTGTCAAATACAAATCGCGCAAACGGGAAACAGAAAAAAAACTGCAGGAAACTGAGCAAAATTTGCTGCGTATTCACGACTTGGTATCGGAGCTTGAGGATCAGATTGAACCACTTCGCAAGCAATCAGAGAAGGCGATCCGTTATAAGGAGCTAAGGGAACAGCTGAAAAGCAGCGAAATTTCCATGTATGTATATCAGATCGAGCAAATCTACATAGCCTGGACCGATACCAACAAGAATCTGGAGCGCTTGAAGAAGGAACAGGAAGGGTTATCCACGATTGTGAGTCAGCATGATGCTCATCTGGAAAAGCACCGCTGGGAAACGCGCCGGTTAGAAACGGATATTGAGCGTCTTCAGGAGCAGCTGCTGCAGCTGAGTGAGGATTTTGAAAAGTGTGAGGGTCAAGGCGAAGTACTGAGAGAGCGCAAGAAAAATTATGTAGGCAATCAGACACAGCTAAAACAGACGGCCGCCCAACAAAGCCAGCGCATGGTTGAGAAGGAAGCGGAGCTGCTCCAATTCAGAGATAAGCTCACACTCATATCAAACGAGCTGATTCAATATCAGGCGAAGGTGTTGGCTGAGGAGACCCGACTGCTTGGTGTCGCTGGAGGGGTAAGCAGTGGTGACGAGGATCGATTGAAAAGCGATCTGTTAGAAACATTGAATCGGATGGCCAATGCACGCAATGAAATCCGCTATACCGAGCAGCAGACCGAAGGGTTGACACGAAGACTGGACAGGCTTGGTGACGAGCATCGTAAGTGGAAGGAACAAGCCGATACGATTACAGCACGTAAGCAGGAGCTGGAGAAACGCCTCGCGGTTACTTTAAAGAAAGTCGACGATATGCGTAATCAATATCTCGATCTGAGTCAGAGCTTGAAAACGAAGCAGCAGCTCTCGGAGGAAGCCAATAACGCCGTTCGCAAATGGGAGCAGAAGCTGGATGCTTTAGTCTCCAGACGCGATACGATGCGTGAGATGGCAAACGATTATGACGGTTTTATACATGGGGTCAAGGAAGTATTAAAAGCGAAGGATCGCAATGAGCTTCGTGGTATTCGCGGAGCAGTTGCCGAACTGATGAAGGTGCCTGCGCATGTAGAGACAGCATTGGAAACAGCGCTTGGCGGCGCGTTGCAGCATATAGTGGTCGATAGTGAAGGTAACGCGCGTGAAGCGATTGCTTTTCTAAAGCGGCGACAGCTTGGACGCGCTACATTTTTACCTTTAGATGTTATTCGGGGACGATCTCTTCAGGAATCCGAAAAAAGATCGATCGAATCGATGGAAGGCTTTGTTGGGATTGGTATAGATTTAGTTCAATATGATGAACAATATCGTCAAATTGTCGGCAGTTTACTTGGCAATGTGATCATTTCCAGTCAATTGGACATGGCCAACCGGATTGCCGCGAAGATCCAGTACCGTTACCGTGTGGTCACCCTGGAAGGGGATATCGTCAACCCAGGTGGCTCGATGACAGGCGGGAGCCAGCAGAAGCGAACCTCAAGCCTCCTCGGCCGTCAGCGGCAGATTGAAGAGATGGACGAGGAAATTCAGGAGTCTGGCAAGCAGCTCCAACAGGTGCGCAGCAGGGGAGAGCTGGTGCGTAAGGAAATTGTATCAGAGTCACAAGCCTTGGAGCAATTGCGTCAAACAGGCGAAAATTTGCGGGTTGAAGAGCAGCAAATTCGGGCCAGCCTTCTGCCGCTTGATCAGGAATCCAGACAAGTCGCCGATCAGCTTGCGTTGTATAATCAGGATGGTACCGCAATGGATACGGAACGGCGGGAGCTGCAGGCTCGGCGGGAAGCGGCACAGCAATCGCTGGAGCAGCTTCTGGAAGAAGAAATTGTGATTCAGCAGGCTATACGTGAGGCAGCGACGGCACGCAAAGCGGGTGAACTGGAGAAGGAAGAGCTGCAGACACAGCTTACGGATCTGAAAATCAAGGTGGCTTCACTCACCCAGGAGAAGCAATCCTTGCTGGATCAGGAAAAGCGTTTCAGGACAGAGCTTTCAGAGCTTCACACGGAGCTTGACTTGAACCGCAGTATTTTGCAGCAGATGGATCAGGATATGACAGGGCTTGAAAAGGAATCCATACTTCAAATTGAACAGCTTAATAGCCTGTCTCTGAAAAAGCAGCATTGCTCCGAGCAATTGGATCTTAAACGTGCTGAACGCGCAGAATGGCAGGGCAAGCTGGAGAAGGAAGAGTACAAGACCCGTGAGGAGCGCAATCAGCTGCGGCAAGCGCAGGAACAGCTTCATCAAACTGAGGTTCGTGTGACGCGTCTAGATGTAGAGCTTGAGAATCTGCTGAAAAAGCTTGCAGATGATTACGAGCTAAGCATAGAATTGGCTAAGGAGCGTTATCCAGTACCGGAAGACGTGCTGGGCACGCAAAACAAGGTAAGGGAGCTCAAACGTGAAATTGCTATATTGGGTGAAGTAAACCTTGGAGCGATAGAAGAGTTTGTACGCGTGAACGAGCGCTATGAGTTTCTAAGTGAGCAAAAAAATGATTTGGTGGATGCCAAAACGACACTTTACCAGGTTATTCATGAAATGGACGAGGAAATGTCCAAACGATTTAGGATCACCTTTGATGCGATCCGTACCCATTTTGTGATTGTGTTTGCCAAGCTTTTTGGAGGTGGGCGCGCAGATTTGATTTTATCTGATCCCGATAATCTGCTGAGTACGGGAATTGAAATCGTCGCACAGCCGCCTGGGAAAAAATTGCAGAATCTGCAGCTATTATCCGGTGGAGAGCGCGCATTGACGGCAATTGCATTATTATTTTCTATCATTCGAGTTAAACCGGTACCGTTCTGTGTGCTGGATGAGGTAGAAGCAGCTTTGGATGAAGCGAATGTGACGCGTTTTGCTGAATATTTGCGGGAGTTCTCGCAGCAAACACAGTTTATTGTAGTTACACATCGCAAAGGAACGATGGAAGAAGCTGATGTTCTCTATGGGGTAACTATGGAGGAAGGCGGCGTCTCCAAGCTGGTGTCCGTTCGTCTGGAAGAGGATGAAGCGATTATTGCAAGTTAGAACCCAAAGCCCAAGAGGAGGTCACAACTGGAATGAGTTTTTTTAAGAAGCTAAAAGAAAGTATTTCCTCTAAAGCGGAGGCAGTGACAAATAAGTTCAAGGAAGGTCTGACCAAAACACGTGATGTGTTTGTCGAGCGTGTAGAGGATTTGTTCAGCCGTCGTAAAAAGATTGATGAGGATTTCTATGAGGAATTGGAAGAAATTCTAATTGGTGCCGATGTTGGTGTCAATACGGTTATGAAGCTTGTGGAGGGTCTTCGCGCAGAGGTGCGTAAACGAAAAATTGAACAGCCAAGCGAGCTGCAGCCGATTTTGTCGGAGATGATTATTGCCTTGTTGAAGGGTGACGAAAACTCCTCTTTGAAAATGGCTAGTTCCGGTCTGACTGTTATATTGTTTGTTGGTGTGAATGGTGTAGGTAAAACAACGACAATCGGCAAAATGGCTAACCTTTTAAAATCGCAAGGCAAAAAGGTGATGCTGGCTGCCGGAGATACCTTCCGTGCCGGAGCGATCGAGCAGCTGGAGGTTTGGGGGCAGCGTGCTGGTGTTGAAGTGATCAAGCAGCAATCCGGCTCAGACCCTGCAGCGGTCATGTTTGATGCACTGCATGCAGCGAAAAGTCGTGGTGTCGATGTGCTATTGTGTGATACGGCAGGCCGTCTGCAGAACAAAGTGAATTTGATGGAAGAGCTCAACAAAATTTATCGTGTCATCAGCCGCGAGGTTCCTGATGCTCCTCATGAGGTTCTGCTTGTACTAGATGCAACGACAGGGCAAAATGCTTTAAGTCAAGCCAAAATGTTCGATGAGAAGTCAGGTTTAACTGGTCTTGTGCTCACGAAGCTGGATAGTACTGCCAAGGGCGGGATCGTGGTTGCGATTCGGCAAGAGCTGAAGCTGCCGGTTAAATTCGTCGGTTTGGGTGAAAAGATAGATGATTTGCAGCCGTTTGACTCGGATCAATTCGTGCATGCCTTATTCAGCAACTGGATCAAGGATACGGATACGGCCAGCTAGGAAAGCCTGTATTCATTTTGGCGACAAAAATGAAGAAATACAGTGACAAGGAAAAAGACTTGACATCGTATTCCGTTTTCAGTATGATAAGTACTGTTGTTACTGTAAAGGGTTTTACCTTAACGGAGGCTTAGCATGATGATGGAAGAAAATATGCTCGCCAAAACAAATCGTATGAATCTGTTAATTGATTTTTACGAGCTGCTCCTGACGGAGAAGCAACAGATGTTTGTTAAGCTTTATTTTCATGATGACTACTCACTTGGTGAGATTTCAGCGGAGTATCAAATCAGCCGTCAGGCTGTTTACGAACACATTAAACGTGCTGAATTAATGCTGGAGGAATACGAATCCAAGCTGCAGTTGCTGAGCAAGCACGAACAAAGAAAAGTATATATACAGCAGCTCGAGGCTCTGATGTTTATGTGGCATTCCGAAACCAAGGAGCAGGCGCGATCAGTACTCGAGCAGTTGTCAGGCATAGAATAACAGGTTAAATTGGCTTCATTCAAAGATTCACAGTAACGCTCAAGAGGTGATGTTTGTATGGCGTTCGAAAGTTTAGCGACTCGGCTTCAGAAGGTGTTCAGTAAGCTGAGAGGTAAAGGAAAGCTAACAGAAGACGATGTTAATGAGGCGTTGCGTGAGGTTCGTCTGGCGCTTCTTGAAGCGGATGTCAATTTTAAAGTGGTCAAGGAATTTATTGCGAAGGTCAAGGAACGCGCGATTGGTCAGGAAGTGCTGGAAAGCTTTACCCCTGCAATGGTCGTTGTAGACATCGTTAATAAAGAACTAACCGAGCTTATGGGTGGTACACAGAGCAAGCTCGCCAGGTCCAACAGACCTCCAACCGTTATTCTAATGGTAGGTTTGCAGGGTGCTGGTAAAACGACTGCAACCGGTAAGCTGGCTAAAATGCTTTTGCAGCAAAATCATCGTCCGTTGGTCGCTGCCGGAGATATATATCGACCAGCCGCGATCAAGCAGCTGCAAGTGCTCGGTGAGCAGATCAAGGTACCCGTGTTTACTATGGGTGACCAGGTCAGTCCGGTAGAAATCGCCAAAAATGCGCTGCAGCATGCCAAGGATCACGGTAATGATTATCTCATCATCGATACTGCAGGCCGTTTGCACATAGACGAAGCATTGATGGACGAGCTAAAGCAGATTGTTGATGCGGTCAAGCCGGATGAGACGCTATTGGTTGTTGATGCCATGACCGGTCAGGAATCTGTTAACGTAGCAGAAAGCTTTCATAGTCAATTGACGCTAACAGGTGTTGTACTTACCAAGCTAGACAGCGATACGCGCGGTGGAGCTGCTATCTCGGTTAAATCCGTAACTGGATGTCCGATCAAGTTTGTCGGTGTTGGTGAGAAAATGGATGCGCTCGAGCCGTTCCATCCAGAAAGAATGGCTTCGCGGATTCTTGGTATGGGTGATATGCTTACGCTGATCGAGAAGGCACAAGAAGGCATTGATGCAGAGAAGGCTAAGGAAATGGAGCGCAAAATGCGCACCGCTGAATTTACCTTTGATGACTTTTTGGATCAAATGGAGCAAGTCAAGAAGATGGGTCCACTTGATCAGATTCTGGATATGCTTCCAGGTGCCAACAAGATGAAGGGTATCAAGGATATCAAGGTTGATGATAAGCAAATGGCTCGTGTCGCGGCTATCGTGAAATCGATGACCAAGCAGGAACGCCAAAATCCGGATATGCTGACTCCAAGCCGTCGCAAGCGATTGGCAGCAGGGAGCGGAAATTCGGTGCAGGATGTCAATCGTTTTATCAAACAATTTGACGATATGCGCAAGATGATGAAGCAATTTTCCAGCATGATGGGTCCTAAGGGTCCCAAAGGGCTTAAAGGCTTAAAGGGCAAGATGGGCAAAGGTATGAAGTTTCCATTTGGTTAATATCTGCAGTGTTTCAGCTTGTTTATTCTATGTAGGAGGTGATTTTTAAATGGCAACACGTATTCGTCTAAAACGTATTGGTGCTCATAAAGCTCCTTTTTACCGTCTCGTAGTTTCGGATTCCCGTTCTCCGCGTGATGGTCGCTTTATCGAAGAAATTGGTACTTACAACCCGATTACTAAACCGGCAACTGTAAGCATTGATGAAGAAAAAGCGTTGAAATGGCTTCAAACCGGTGCACAAGCTTCTGATACTGTTCGCAGTCTTTTCAGTCAAGCGGGCATTCTGAAGAAGTTTCACGAGTCCAAACTGCAGAAGTAATCTGCCGATTCGGAGGGTGTTATGCAGGATCTAATAACCGTTATCGCTAAGGCGTTGGTTGATCATCCCAATGATGTTCTGGTCAATGCGGTAGAGGACGAACGCAGCATTACGTATGAGCTATCCGTGCATCCTGACGATGTTGGGAAAGTAATTGGTAAGCAAGGACGTATTGCCAAGGCGCTTCGAACCGTAGTGACTTCGGCTGCAGTCAAGACAAGTAAACGAGTTTCGGTTGAAATTGTTTCTTAATGGATACCATGAGGGTTAGGAGAAATCCTAGCTCTTTTTCTTATAAAGATACAGCCTAAACAATTTGATGCTTCATTTTCGGAGGGGCCAAGGTATGAGCGATAAATTATATACAATCGGTAAAATAGTCAATACACATGGTCTTCTGGGAGAATTGCGGATTTTTCCGGAAACGGATTTTGCTGATGAGCGTTTTGCTAAAGGAAGCCAATTGGTATTTGTTGATCCCAAGTCGAATGTTCAGATTCCGGTGAAGGTTGCATCGGCTCGAGAGCACAAAAAAATGTTTATAGTTAAATTTAACGGGTTTCAACACATCAATGAAGTTGAGAAATACAAGGGCTGGCTGCTGAAAGTGGAAGAGAAGTATATGCTCGAGCTGCCTGAGGATGAGTTTTATTATCACGAGATTATCGGCTGCCGCGTGGTAACAGATGAAGGTGAAGAGCTGGGAACCATCAGCGAGATCCTATCACCAGGAGCTAACGATGTATGGGTGGTGGATCGGCCATCCGGCAAGCCTGTATTGCTGCCTTACATCGATGATGTGGTACTGGATGTCGACGTTGATAACAAGCTGATCAAGGTTCATGTACTGGAAGGCTTGCTGGATTGATGAAAATAGATGTGCTTACCTTATTTCCACCGATGTTTGAAGGTGTGTTCTCAGCCAGTATATTGGGCAAGGCTCGTGATAAAGGAATCGTTGATTTGAATACGGTTAATTTTCGTGATTTTGCCAATAATAAGCATAATACGGTTGACGATTATCCATATGGCGGCGGTGGCGGCATGGTCTTAAAGGCAGAGCCGATCTTCTCTGCAGTTGAGTCGTTATGGGATCCTGCTCAGACAGAAGCACCCAAGCCCCGAATTATCCTTATGTGTCCACAAGGTGAGCCTTACTCGCAGCGAAAGGCTGAGGAATTAGCGCAGGAGCAGCATCTAATTTTCATTTGCGGACATTATGAGGGCTATGATGAGCGGATACGGGAGTATTTGGTTACTGATGAGCTGTCTATTGGAGATTATGTGTTAACCGGCGGAGAGCTGCCTGCAATGGCTGTAATTGATAGTGTCGTGCGTTTGCTGCCCGGTGTGCTTGGAAACGAGAATTCAGCTGTAACGGATTCCTTTAGTACCGGACTACTGGAGTATCCGCATTATACAAGACCTGTGCAGTTTCGCGATTGGCTGGTGCCTGATATTCTGATTTCAGGACATCATGCTAATATTGAGCAGTGGCGCAGAGAGCAGGCGATCCTGCGAACGTGGATGAAACGACCTGAGCTGCTTGACAGCTTCCCTTTGACCCCGAAGGAGAAGCGTTGGCTAGCAGAGCTGGAACTGAAGAACCATCAGTCTGATTCGAGCCTATAGCAGTTGGATGAATACTATGCATAGGTCCTACTAAAAAGGCTGTTGTAATCCACTATTAAGTATGATATTATGTATAACGTTGTGGCAATATTGCCCGATTACGGTGGTCCTCTACGCACAACTACCAAAGTATCGACATCAGAGGCGGAATGAACACCTGTGTGGAAGGAGGAAGTAAATTATGAGTAATTTAATTCAAGAGATTACCAAGGATCAAATTCGCCAGGATCTGCCTAAGTTTCGTCCAGGCGATACAGTGAAGATTCACGTTAAAGTTATCGAGGGTACTCGCGAGCGTATTCAGCTATTTGAAGGTGTTGTTATTAAACGCCACGGTGGTGGAATCAGCGAAACTTTCACTGTAAGAAAGATTTCTTACGGTGTAGGCGTTGAAAGAACGTTCCCTCTTAACTCCCCGAAGATTGATAAGCTTGAAGTGGCTCGTCGCGGTAAAGTTCGTCGTGCGAAGCTGTACTACTTGCGTGGTCTTCGTGGTAAAGCGGCTAGAATTCAAGAGATTCGATAAGAAGAGAACAAACGGGGGCTTGTTTACCAAGCTCCTTTTCGTTTTTTACAGAACGAAGTATCGGGAAGGCAGGTCTCTAATGGAGCAGGAAAATACCATTGAAAAATCAAGTCCACTCAAAAAAGAAGCTTGGGAATGGGCTAAAGCGCTTTTGATCGCAGCGGCTCTCGTCTTTATTATTCGCTGGTTGATTTTTGCTCCTTTTATTGTGGAAGGGCCGTCCATGGAGCCGAATTTTTATACGAGCGAACGATTGATCGTCAATAAAATTATTTATTCGATGCGGAAGCCCGAGCGTGGAGAGGTCATTGTATTCCATGCAACCAAAGACAAAGATTACATAAAACGAGTTATCGCGCTTCCTGGAGAAACCGTAAAAGTAGAAGGCGACAAAGTGTACGTCAACAATCAGGTGCTGGATGAGCCCTATTTGAAAAAAGCTTTGGAGGACGCAGCCAAAAAAGGAGTCCCTTATAATACAAGGAACTTTCCTGAAAAGAAGGTTGCTGACGGTACGATCTTCGTCATGGGGGACAACCGCTCGAACAGTGCGGATAGCCGTGATATCGGATTTATTGAATATGAGAAAGTGGTAGGAAGGGCCGATTTGATTTTCTGGCCGTTTAATAAAATCAGTCTGATTCATTTTTAATAAAGAATACAGGCTTGGTATAGAAGCTGAGGTGACCGTATGACGATTCAATGGTTTCCAGGTCACATGACAAGAGCTCGCCGTCAGATTCAGGAGAAGCTGAAGCTGATTGATGTCGTGATTGAGCTGTTGGACGCACGTATTCCGATGTCCAGCAGAAACCCGATGATTGATGAAATATTGCAAAACAAACCACGTTTGGTGCTGTTGAACAAGCATGATTTGGCAGACCCAGCAGTAACAGCTGAGTGGGTAGCTTATTTTGCTGACAAGGGACTTCAGGCATTACCTGTGGATTCCGCAAACGGCAATCAAACGAAGGATATCATGATTCGCTGTAAGGAGCTTTTTGGAGACAAAATTGCCACACAGGTTCGTAAAGGTATAAATCCGCGGCCGGTTCGCGCATTGATTGTCGGTATTCCTAACGTAGGTAAATCGACTTTGACCAATCGTTTGGCTGGCAAAAAAATTGCGGCAACCGGCGATCGCCCTGGAGTGACCAAGGGACAGCAGTGGATCAAGGTTGGCTCTGAGATGGAGCTGCTGGATACGCCCGGAATTTTATGGCCTAAATTTGAGGATCAAATGGTCGGTATGCGGCTTGCAGCCACAGGAGCTATAAAAGAGGAACTGCTCAATATCGCCGATATTGCCTTGTATGTGGTCAGATATTTAACCGTACATTATGGTGCTTCCTTGCAGGAGCGGTTCAGCATTGACAAATTGCCGGACGATCCACAGGATACTGATGCTATGATCGAGGTTATGGAAGCAATTGGCCGCAAGCGTGGTGCTTTAATAAGTGGTGGACGTGTAGATCTCGAGAAAGCTTCATTTACCATATTGCGCGAGCTGCGGGCAGGTAAAATGGGCCGAATCAGTCTTGAGTCGCCAAGTGATGTCAGTCAGTCTGGTGCACGATAACAGGAAGTCACTCTGATCCGGGTGGCTTTTTTTCGTTCCCGCATTAGCCGATTTCGAGTATAATAAGCCATACATGCACGTCCGCAGGAGAGGAAACGATATCAGCTATGTTAGAATATGAACGGTCATTATGGGATCAAGGCTATCAGCGTATTGCTGGTGTCGATGAAGTGGGGAGAGGCTGCTTGTTCGGTGATGTTGTGGCAGCAGCGGTTATTTTGCCGCCGGGTCTCATTTTGGAGGATGTGAATGATTCCAAGAAACTATCTGCCAAAAAGCGTGAGCAGCAGTATGAGCTAATTCAGCAAGAAGCAGTAGCTATCAGTATTGGCATTGTGGATGTAAGGATGATTGAGCAAATTAATATTAAGCAGGCCTCACGTTTGGCTATGAAGCTAGCAGTCGAAGGTCTTGATCCTGCTCCTGATTATTTACTGGTAGATGCAGAGCAGGTAGAGGTAGAATTCGCGCAGCAGCCCATCATTCATGGAGATGCGGTAAGTCAATCGATAGCCGCCGCTTCAATAATTGCCAAGGTCACGCGTGATCGAATGTGCTTGGAATGGGACAAAACATATCCAGACTATGGCATCGCGCTTCATAAAGGATATGCGACGAAGCTGCATAGGGAGAAGATTTTGGAGCTGGGTTCGACAACAATGCACCGTAAAACGTTTCTCAAAAATATTTTACTGGAATCTCAGCAGCTTGAATGGTTTGAATAAGACTTTATGTGTGAAAAGTGACGGTCCTTATGCCGATATATATACATAGCTTGATTAATTCCCATGAGGAGGTGCCCACACTTGAATATCAGCGGATTAATCAGAAGCGTTCTAAACGACATGCAAGCGTCCGAACCGAAAGTATTAGAGCTCAAGGTGGGAGAGGTCGTTAAAGGAATGGTATTGCAGCTTCTGTCCGAAACAGATGCTATCATCAACATAGGTGGTGTACAAGTACGCGCCAAGCTGGAAACTCCTTTGAAGCAAGGAGAAGTCACTTTGCTTCAGGTGCAGCCCGAGAACAGCTCCGGACAAATGGTTTTAAAACCTTTGGGTGCATCTGTCGTACAGATCGCCGACGGTTCGCTGGCTGAGGTATTAAAAAATGTCGGACTGCCGGACGATGCCATCAACCGTCAAATCATTCAAACCCTCCATCAATCGGGAGTGCCACTTTCCAAGGAAAATGTACAGGCTTTTTCCCAGCTTCAATCTCAGCTTCCTCCTGCAGTTTCCCAGGATGATTGGATTCCAGCAGCCGTGGTTGCTTTTCAAAAAGGAATTCCACTTACAGGAGAAACCGTCACGGCGTTAAAGCAGGTGATAACGGGTCCTGCTTTTCATGAGACTCTGCAGCAATTGGACGATCAGATGACCAAGCTGTTATCCGATAACCAGACCTTATCAACTAAGACGAGATCAGCTATAGATGCCTTTAAAGGTGTTGTAGCAGTTGTAAAGGAGGCTTCCAGTGAGCTGATGCCCAATGTGGCTTCTCTGCTTTCGGACACAGAAGTTGAGAATATGTTAACCGCGACCAAGGAGGCGGGGCGTCAGCAGAATGCATCACAAGCGTCTGCAGCCGTTTCAATTGATATTGAAGGAGATACTCAACAAGCTGCTAAAATGCCCGGTACGAGCCCTTCTGTTGCGTCTGTAGGCTTAAATCAGACTGGATCTACATTAATAACAGGTGAAGCAAGCTCGACAAGCCCCAAATCTTCATTGTTGCAAGCTGAGACTTTATTAACCAAGGCTGATCCGGCTCTAAATACTGCTGCAGAAGACGGCCCTACGAATTCAGCAATTTTATCAAAAGCAGGTTCACAGAGCCTGGGTGTAGAACAGGCCTCAACGTTAGCCAAATCAGCTGCAAATCTCACACAGGCCCAGACTGTGACACCATCTCAACTCGGGTCAGGTGCTGGCATTCTAACGGATAATTCCGGTCGTGCTGTTGAGGTTCCCGCCGTGTTCCCTACTGTTAATAACAATGCAACAACAGCCGCAGCTTTGAACAACACATTCAAGATAAATCCTGAGCAGCTAACTTCGGAGCAGCTGAGGGAAACTGCCAATCGTCCTAATCTGACGCAATCGACGGTGAATAATGGGACAGCTCCCGCTTTATCTACAGACATTCAGAAGGATACAGGTGAACATTGGATCTCCAAGCTGATTAAGGCGGTAGGGGTAGAGCATGAGCAAGCGATATTTAAGCTGCCGGAAAAAAACGGTCTTGATAGTCAGCTATTGACTGCAGCAAGCTTAAGTGATCAAAGCTCAGATTTACAAGCACCCGCTGGTACACAGCAGGATCCGTTGAAATCCGTAGATACTCTGAAGAGTGCACTTCTTCTGCTCGTGCAATCCGATGATACCCCAACTGCATTGAAAGAGACTGCACAGCAGGCAATTCAACAAATTACGGGACAGCAATTGCTGCTGAATACGGACAGAACCTCGGCTTTTTCCAATATTACGATGTTTATTCCGATTATCAATGCCAATGGGGAACAAACAGCAGCTATTCATATCCAATCCCGAAAAGGTGCGCGTGGTCAAATTGATGCGAATAACTGCAGAATTGTTTTTGACTTACGAATGAAAGCATTAGGGGATACGATGCTCGATGTACAGGTGGTAGATCGGATTGTCAGCCTGCGTGTGTTAAATGACCAGCCTTTTATACAGCCATTACTGGAATCCCACCGTGAGGAAATAGCAGCAAGTTTATCGAAGATTGGTTATCAATTTATTTCTCTGAAATGCAGCCCTTATCCGGAAAAGGGTCAACCTTCGGAGGAAAAAGCAGCTGGCAGCAGCACTGAATCCAATCTATCGAGCCAGATAAAATCGTTGTATGGCAAGAAACCTTACAAGGGAATGGATGTACGCGTATGAAGCCTAAAAACCCCGATCCATTAAAAAAAGCGATTGCTTTGAAGTATGCGCCGGGAGAGAAAGGGGCTCCGGTGCTTGTAGCCAAAGGCAAAGGGCATATGGCTGAGGCTATCATGAGAAAAGCCAAAGAAAACGGAGTCCCTATTCAGGAGGACTCATCACTTGTTGAGGTCCTATCCAAACTGGAATTAGATCAGGAAATTCCTCCAGAGCTCTACAAGCTGGTGGCTGAAATTTTAAGCTTTGTTTATCGGTCTGATGGACGAGCTAAGCAAATAAAGGTTAAATCCTATGAATAATCAGCTGACTCGCAAACAACTAGGAGCTATAGGAGAAGAATTGGCTTGGAGGTATCTAGAGGGTCTGCAATATGAGCTCATCGAGAAAAACTGGCGCTGTAGAACCGGGGAAATTGATCTGATTATGAAGGATGGCAGCTTCCTGGTATTTGTAGAAGTGCGAACACGCAGCGGCAGCTTGCAATTTGGGACACCTCAAGAATCGGTTAATGCCAAAAAGCAGCAGCAGGTGATGGAGACCGCGCAGTTCTACGTTCATCGTTATCAGAAACAGCAGCTTCAGCTTCGATTTGATGTTATAAGTATTGTAACAACAAAGACAGGTGATCAAGTTTCTTTGGATCATCTGCTGAATGCATTTTAATTGAGAAATCAATTTCGATTCAAAAAAAGCCGATCAGCGCCATCCTTTAGGTTGGGTTTTCGGCTTTTGGTTAAATATTCGTTGAACAAACGTTCGGTGTTTTTTGGTTTCCATAATCCGATTGATTTCCTCCATCACCAATCTCAATCGTTCATCCTCTGTACTGACCTTGCGCAATTCCGAATATGCGTATTTACTCACGGTGAGTATCCTTTCCAAAAACAGTTTTCAGAGACAAGTACACGGTGGCGGCAAGAAAAATAAAACCTAATGCATTCCATAATCCCAGCATCATACATGTTCACTCCTATACTATCGGGTAATGCTATTATACTACATCACTGTTGAATAATGTCGGAATTTGAATGAAAATTTAGGTAATTAGTATTAATATTTGATTTTTTGTAACAAAAAAAGACAAATCTATATAGACTTGTCTTTTATAAGGCAGGATGAGAGACCTATACAGTTGACTGGCGGCTGCTGGTCGGTGAATGAGATTTTTTATCCAGACTGCGATATTGCAGCGCTTCAGCCAAATGAGGAATCGCCAACTGTGGACTACCATCCAAGTCGGCAATGGTGCGGGCAATTTTGAGAATGCGATCATAGGCTCGCACACTTAAGCCAAGGATTTCAAACGATTTTTGAAGTAACTGCTCGGCTTCCATACTCAGCTGGCAGTGCTGCTTCAACATTTTTCCGGAAAGCTCACTATTAAAGGTGATGGATGCATGTTGAAATCTGTGAAGCTGAATGTGACGAGCTTGTTCGACTTGAGCTTTCATTTCCTGCGAAGAGAGCTGAGCTGTTTTTTCAATGATTTGACCATATTCAATACGCGGTACTTCGATCTGTAAATCGATTCGATCCAGCAGAGGACCCGATATTTTAGATCGGTAGTGCTCAATCTTAAGTTCACTGCAAGTACATTCATGAGCCGGTGTTTCGGCGCCCCAGTAACCGCACGGACATGCGTTCATTACCAAATCAACATAATAGAAAACACCTTAAACCGTATCGTTTTCCTAATCGGAAAATAATACGGTTTTTTTAATTTCCTGAAAGGAGGTGAGGACAATGCAATTGACTGCAAAGGATATTGATTTTCTTCTTAGTCTTGTTCGTCAGGACAAAATTCAAATTGATCTAATGAAAACAGATGATTTCTTTGGAATTAACTTCGAAAAAGTTCAAAGATTGCAGAAACAACTTCTTTCTTATAACGAAGATATTCAAAACAAGTTGTTGACTTTGAAAGAAAAAATATCGGAGGAGTAACGATGGCTAGATTTTATCTTTTGGCTTTGTACTGGGAACACGAGTTTTTGCTGAATAGGTATGCCGACAGTATGAATAACTGGCACCTAGATAAGGACAAAAAAGAAGATTGGTTTCGTGTTAGTAATTTCTACAGGGACGTTATTCTTTTCAAAAGAGAGGAACTTTCATTTGAAAAAATACGGTTTTTTGTGAGGGAGATAAAACCCTAATGGATTATGTGATTGGTGTTTTTTGTTGGATTGGTGTTGTTGTGTTTGCATACCCTTTGGCAATTTTCATTTTTGTTCTTTATCGGTTTAGTGCCAAAACTTACACCATGTTTTTATACATACAGTTTTTCTTTCTAGGTTTTCTCTTTGTTCAACCTAATCGCTTTACCATTTGGATTCTTTTCACCTTTGGTATTGCTAATTGGTTTGCAAGAAGATTAATCAAATTAGGTCAATATTCAGAGGAGGATAATTTAGATGATTAGATTGTATAAAACCCTTATGCAATTAGAATTGGAAGTTGTTCTTTATTTGAAAACTGTGTTTTTAGAGGATTATCTAAAGCAACCTACTGAAGAAGGTGCAGAGGCTATTAGAGTCTTTGAACAAGTCATTTTGGAAAGAAAATCATGATTTGCTGAGGGGAGTAATCCCCTCTTTTTAAAATGCAGGAAGTTTATCGGAAAAATTTAAAGATGAGAGTAGAGCCTTTGGTTTCTAAACTTGGGGGCTAGGTAGAGTTGTTTGTTTACTCTGTGGCTGTTTAGTAAGTTTTGTCTTTGCTTTGGAGATGGTCAGAGCGATAAAAGTTACTCCAGCTACTAGCCTCTAATTGACTTGATATATTACTAATATCTCGGCTCGCACTTTAAAGAAGAGGAGGAAGATAGGAAGGAGGTTTTTAAAGTGTCTAATTTAAGTAAAAAACAGGTTTCGAATATGCGAACTTTAAAATCTCTACGTATCAAAAAAGTTTCGCTTAAAAATATGTTGGAGTATATTGAACATAATGAAAGGATTTATCATTACTACTTACGGCTTCATAAGGAATATAGATTCCGTCCTGAATACTCTAAAATCCTTAAATCAAAAAAACAATTGGTTGCTGAGTATATCGACGAATACTTACAAGATGAAGAAACAGATGACATCATCGAAAAAGAATATATTTATCATCCTGATAGTGGTTCGTATGAGACTTATAAAGTCGAACAATTTGATACTCTTCAAAAACATTTTGATGGGGATATGATTGAGGAGTTTACAGAAAAAGCAAAAAAGAAAATCCCTAGAGGTACGGCAACTTATGATCAACTTGCTAATAAAATCAAGTTTTGCAATTGGAAATGGGAGGTTAACAAATACGAGCAAAATAAACTCAAAGAACTAATAAAAACGAACCTCTGCAATGATAAGTTTTGTAACAATTGCAAGAAAGTTAAACAAGCAGCGAGAATGGCTAAATTTATGCCAAAACTTGATAAGTATCGTGGTAGGATGTATCAAATAACGCTTACTGTTCCTAATGTCAGAGAGGAAAAATTAATCGATAGTATTAAGTCTATGTTTAAAGCATTTGCAACATTGATTGAGTATTTGAAACTCAAAAAGAAGATTGCTGGTATTACAGATAAATATTTAATTGGTTTAGATTATCAAGGTGCTTTAAGAAGTTTAGAAATTACATATAAAGATGTTTTTGATCCTAAGAAAGGCGAATGGGTTACAATGTATCATCCCCATATTCACGCTATCTTGGTTTTAGATGGTTTTGTTCCTAAAAAGAAAAGGGTAACAAATGATTATTCTTATCATCTTGAAAAGAAAACGAATAAGAAAGTTTTAAGACGGGAATTTACTAAATTGGAAGAAGTCATACAAAAAATTTGGAGGATTCTCAACGAAAAGGAATTTGTAGAAGAAAAATATCAGGAAGGGGAAATTGTTAAATATAGAGTTATTGACCCGATTGAATACATAAACGCAAATACTCTGTCAGTTTTTGTAAATAAACTTAAAGCAAATATGATACGAAGTGATATTGATATGAACGAATTCTTGAAAGAAAAGTTTGAATATTCTGTAGATTTCGTATACGAGATATACAAAAGAAAAGTTACTAAAACTACAATTGATCAGATGGAGATTGGTTATTCTTGCACATTAGATATTCCACGAACTGATAAGGACTACATAGAAATTTTCAAATATCTTACAAAGTCCACGTCTGGCGAGGGTAAGGGAGGAGAACCTATTACTTATTGGCAGTTCAAAACATTATGGTTTGCTCTCCATCGTTGTAGACAAATTCAAGGATACGGTTGCTTGTTTGACGTCGACGACAATGAGGAGATTACAGAAGAAGATGTTGAGTTATCAAGAAAAATGCTCCAAATAATAAACGAAGAGTCTCCTATTCAGACTAGAGAGACCCTTAAAGAGATATATGAGAACAAAGAACGCTACTTCTATTTCTCAAAGAAAAAGATTACAGCAATTATTAAGAAATATAACCTATAAAAAAGTCACTTGCGAAGAACGTCAAAACTTCGTAAGTGACAAAGGTAAAAATTGACGGAACAAGTTTCTAGCGAACAACTTGTTGTAGGTCTTCTGACAATGTATGCACCTTATATTTTAGAGATATTTAGAAAATATCCTGCAAAATTATAAAGGTAATTTATTGTAATTGTTTAAATGATAAGTGTGTTCCATGTTCCTCCTTACTTAGACAGAAACTATAATAACGAAGAAGAAACCTTGTTAAAAACAGGGTTTCTTCTTTTTTAGTTCAAATGTAAATGTAGATAACTTTTTTCTGTCACAAGACATTTAATATATACACAAGACAACTAAAATCTCATGAAAGGGAGGAAAACTTTAAATCATCTAATTTATTCATTATGTGGCTAAGTCCTAAACAGATGGGTTTAGGCAAATTAAAAAGGAAGGTTATCCTCTGCATGGTGTGTTCCTATGTAAGATAACAAAATCAAGTTAAGGTTTTACCCTGTGCAGTTGTTTATCTTGGCGGGGCTGTTGTTTGTAGGTGAATCAGTTGCAAAGTCGTTATAGTCGGTATTATTTCCTTGGCAGGGTTGGGGGCACCTTTTGGGCGGTTTAGTTGCTCAAATGTATCATGACGCTCTATCTGGTGGTCAAGCACCGGTTGAATAAAAGTGACAGTTAGCAGAGACAGTTCGTTTTAAAAGCATAAACCCGAACGGATAAATGCGTAGCCGTAGTTGGCATAGGCGGGTTTTCCTATGCCATTACGTAGGCTGCATTCGCAGTTATCCGTTCGGGAGGTCCCGGAGGGGTAGACCCTCTGGGCAAGGTTTTCCCATTTGGGGGTCTTGAGGCGATTTTTTACTAATGATACATCGGGGAATTACATACCCGGAAAGGGGGCGCTATTTTTATGGCAAAAAAGAAAAGCATTGATTCACAGGTTTTATCTTCGATTCATGCTATTGATTTGGCAAGTGATGAAAGGGAAGATTCCTTTGAAGCACGAAAAGCCTTTTACGAAATGCGGTTTGATAAGGAATTTCAAGGAGATTCCATAGGTAAGCGTGCTTTTAAAGAGCAAGGGAATACAAAGGGGTTAATTTGGAGCCATGAGGGAGTTAAACAGGCTGTTTCTATTGGTAAACAGTTTGCAAATTACTGTAAGGAGACCTATGGTATTTCTCATCTGTCAGAAATAACTCCCACTATGGCCATAAGTTGGTTGGATGAAAAGAAGTTTGAAGGTTGTGCTGCTTCTACACTGAAAGGATACAACTATGTGTTAGACAAGTTGTCTTCTGGCATTGAATCTAAATATGGTACAGATGGTTTTTATTCAAAAGAGGTCGCTAAATACGATGCTGGAAAGTACGAATTTACTTCGAGGTTTTGGACGAATGAAGAGGTTGTTTCAATACGTGATTACTTCTTAGAAAAAGGTGAAATGAAGCATGCGCTTGCATGTGATCTAATGTTAAATTGCGGACTTAGAGGTTGCGAAATAGACCAGATTAAGCCTGATATGATTAACCTTCAAGCAGGTTTATTGGAAGGGGTAATAGGTAAGGGGGGGCGAGTTGACGATATTGATATTTCAAGACAAATTGACTTCTTCACTAACATCAAAGAGAATTTTGAGGGGAATAAACCATTATTACCAAACTTCAAAATAGATACTCTCGGTTCTGCAATTTATAGAGCAAGCAAGAAATTAGGATTGGAGCAGCACAAAAGTCTACACGAATTTAGAAAGGCCTATGCTCAAACAAGCATGTTGGAGATGTTTGAGGAGAGGGGCTTGACGCAGGAGTATCTAGATTCTGAATTGTACGCTAAAGAAACACTAACTTATCAGGATTTAAAAGATTTTAAAGAACAACATCCAGCACTATATGAGGTATGCAATTCTGTAATTAAGAATCTAAAACATGGTTCAGACCGCTTTTCTTTGATGAGAACTTATCTATTTAATAAATAACGGTTAACATTTGATGTTAACCGTTATTTTATATATATTCATTATTAATCATTAGATTTAATATTAACTTTTCTCAGTAGGTAATAACTGTTCAGAGTTAATGATAACAAAAAAAACGTAGGCTTATGCCTACGAACAATAAATTACCTCGATATTTTTTGTACGAGCAAAGTCATTGATTGAATTTCTCTCTTCATTACTTAGAACCTCAGGCGAGGAAAAGACAATTGCTTTATGGTCTTCCACAAAAGATAATTCGTTGGTGCTGTTAAAAACAGTAATGTAAGACTGGAATCCTTTGTTCTTGCAGAACTGCTTTATCTTCGCTTCTTGTTCTTTCAAGTCAAGATGGGGTCTCAAAAGTCCAAGTACTTCCATTTCAACACCTCCAAGTTCAAGAAGTCTATTATACTACTTCTCACATACTGGGTAAAGAATTACTATCTCAATTATGCTATAATAAGAAATCATGTTCGCATTAGTTGGAGGTCGCAATGAAACAGAGGAAAAAACCTTTTGATAAAAGTATTTTTAAGTTTATAGATTTGTTTGCGGGGATTGGTGGAATCAGGATCGCTTTTGAAGAGGTGGGCGGGGAATGTGTTTTCACGTCAGAATGGGATGTAAAAGCGCAGGAAACCTACGAACACAATTTCCATGAAAAGCCGTTTGGTGATATTCGTCAAATCACCGAGCCCAAAATTCAGATTCCAAAGTTCGATGTTTTATTGGCAGGTTTTCCATGCCAACCGTTTTCAATCGCGGGTGTATCTAAAAAGAAAAGTTTGGGTAGGGAACATGGATTCCTCGATGAGACTCAAGGAACACTCTTCTTTGATGTGGCAAGAATTATCAAGGATTGTGAGCCACAAGCATTCCTTCTGGAGAACGTAAAGAATTTGAGAAGCCACGATAAGAAAAAGACTTTTCAAGTCATAAAGAGTGTTTTAGAGGACGAATTAGGATATACCGTATACGATATGGTTCTTGATGCAAAAGGATTAGTTCCGCAGCATCGCGAAAGGATATATATCGTTGGGTTTAAGGACCCGATTAAGTTCGAATTTCCTAGTTTGCCATCGCAAGGACCAAAACTTCGTGATATACTGGAACCTGAGGTTCCAGAAAAATACACTTTAACTGACAATTTGTGGGCATATCTCAAAAACTATGCTCAGAAACATAAGGAAAAAGGGAACGGGTTCGGCTATGGCCTTGCTGACCTAGATGGACACACGAGAACATTGAGTGCACGTTACTACAAAGATGGCTCGGAAATTCTGATTCCGCAAGGCGATGATAAGAACCCGCGGCGGCTTACACCAAAGGAATGTCAGAAGTTACAGGGGTTCCCCGATTGGTTCGAAATTCCGGTGAGTGATACGGCTGCGTACAAACAATTCGGAAACAGTGTTGCTGTTCCTGTAGTTAAAAAAATTGCAGAACAAATGCTGGAAGCGATGTTGAGAAGAGAGCCGATTGAAAGCACTGATGAAAATACAGAGAAGGAACGAAGAGTAGATGCCAAGTGAAACATTAGATAAAGCGATAAATACTGCGAGTAAACAAAAACAGTTTTTTTGTAAATTTATTGCGCTAAATGATGTTGGAATGACAGGGGGGCACCAAGAAGGGATTTATCTTCCCGTCAAGGCCGCACCTCTTTTCTTTGATGAGCAGGGTTTACGTGGAGAAAACACTGAGCGATGGGTAAACTTCCACCTTCAAGATGGTAGTGTAGTACAACCTAAGGCAAAGTGGTACGGGAACAAAACGAGAAAGGAATATCGTATCACGCGCTTTTGGGCACACACTCCATTTGATAAACAAGAGCAGTTAGGAAATCTGATTATCATCATTAAAGAATCATTCGATGATTATCACGTATTTGTCCTAAATAAAGAAAAAGATATTGAAACATTCCTTAATACATTTGGTATTTCGTTACTGAACAATAATGCAGTTTATGGTGTGGATGGTTTTGAGGGAGATAAAGAAGACAAATTAAGTAAAGAGATAAAGAAGTATGCCGCTCTCCAAGATGATTTCCCTGTTACTACTGATGTAGCCTTAAAAGCAAGAGAACTATATCTCAATGTCTTAAAGAAAAGAGAATGGCATCCTGATACGGCGTTGCTTGATTGGATTCAGATTGAATATACAATCTTCAAAGAAATTGAGAATGTAATCTACACGCCGCAATTACAAGGTATAACCGGTAATATGGACTTATTCGCGGATTTTGCTAACAGTGTGTTAAACAGAAGAAAAAGTAGGGCAGGAAAATCGCTCGAACACCACGCTCATTTTATCTTTGACCAATTCGAATTGCCATTTGCCCATCCCGGAAAAACCGAAGGGAATAAGAAACCGGATTTCCTCTTTCCATCAAATAAGGCTTATAAAGACATGCAGTTTCCTGAGCATCTGTTGACCTTCCTTGGAGCAAAAACCACTTGTAAAGACAGATGGCGCCAGATATTAAACGAGGCTGACCGGATTCCTCAGAAGCATCTTCTAACTCTCCAACAAGGAATATCTGAGAATCAGTTGGAGGAAATGAAAGCGGAGAATGTTGTTCTTGTTGTCCCGAAGCCGCTGCACAAGACATATCCTCCTAAGTATCAGAGTGAACTGTTGGACCTGAATACATTCATAATGAGCCAAATGGAAAAATATAGTTGATTTTCCGACAGGCTTGTATTATACTGGAAACAAATCCGGAAGCACCGGTTAGAAGAAGGCCTTGTAGGGAAGCACCCTCAAGGTCTTCTTTTGCTATATATAAAAAGAGCCGAACAGTTAATTTTTAGTTTTTGATGATTGACGGATTCCGATGTTCTGTTGTAAACTGTATATACACTTACGTAAATACATTTACGTATATACACTATTAGGGAAAGGGACAGGGGATTAATTTGAATAATAAAAGTGTTACAGTTAGTGTTCGTGTTCCTAAACATCTGAAACAAACTTTTGATTTACTAAAAGAGCGAGGGCATATTCAAGAAACAATGTCCCAATTAATGTTAAAAGGACTAGAGGAAAAGGTTGAGGATCTTCTTAAGTCTCAATTTACACCTGCTTACACTATATCCCCGCCTATTTCTATTGAAGATGCGGGTATTCCACCGGAGAAGATAATTAAAAAGATGGAGGAGTTGAGTTAATGGCAGCAGAGATAACTTGCATTGCATATATTCGTGTATCTCGTATGGAATTAGATGACGAACAGAAACAATCACCTGATTCACAATTACATAGTATAAGGGATTATTGTAACCGTAAGGGTTATGTCTTATTAGAAGAACATGTTTACAAGGATTTAGATGTTTCGGGTGGCAAAGAAAACAGACCTGCATTTCAACAAATGTTTAAGGACATTGAAGAAGGAAAAGTAAAACCCGATGTTTTGGCTGTTTTTGATTTAAGTCGTTTTGGTCGGAATTTATTCCATATTCTAAAGTATCTAAAACGGTTGGAAGAAAAGGAAATTGCATTTAACAGTACACAAGAGGAGTTTTTGAACACAAATAGTATTTACGGAAAATTCCTTATTCATATCTTCTCAGCAATAGCCGAGTTACAACGGAATCAAATTATCACAACAGTTAAAACGAACATGGTAAATATGGTCCGACATGGTGGTCAAAAAGGTTTCGGGGGAGGGCTAATTCCAGACGGTTATCTATATGAGAAGACAAATAAGGTTATCACGATTGACCCTGTTCGTTCTTTGATAATTTAACAGATTTTTCAAATGTATGTTCATGAGGGTCATTCAATCCGTTCAATAACTCAATTTTTAAATGACTCAAATGTTCCTGTTCGTAGTGACTTGGATACGACAAAGTATCGGAAAAGGGATACTGGAAAACCAATTACATGGAATATGTCTAAAATTAAACGTGTTTTAATTGGGGCTGATTACCTCGGAGTGCATGTATGGGGAAAAAGATATAAAACACTAACTGAAACGGGTGCTGATACTCACAAGGCTAATCCTCCTGAAAAGTGGATATGGTCTGATAGCATAAGTATTATGCGAAATGAAGAGAATTTTTGGGACTCGTCATTTGAAGTCCTGCAGTATGATTATCCTGCAATTATAGATATAGATACCTATATCAAGGCTCAAAAGAAGTTAATTGCAAATGCAGAGTTCTTAAAGGTTAATAAACCTGCACATGCAAGCGAACGAACACAATATGCGTTGACTGGATTACTTCTGTGCGGCCACTGCGGTCGAAGTTTAAATGGTCGAAAAGATTCTGATAATCATAATAATCGATATTACTATTGTCATACGGCAAAAGTAAGTAAACAACATTGTATGTCTCAGAATGTGAGATGTGACCATGTAGAAAATTATGTGTTCTCGACATTATCGAATGCTTATGTATTAAATCGGTTAATAAATGCAGTTGCAGAAGAAAACAGACGGAAAATAGATGTGCAAACGAAGTATCATAGTCGGATTAATCATTATAATTCTGAAATTGCTCGATTGACTGGTGAGAAAGAATATTTGTTCTCGGTTATAAAAGAAAAGAAAACACGACATGCAGATATGTTCTTATCACAAATTGATGATATTCAGGACGAGATTTTTAAGTACGAAAGAGCATTAGTAAAGGTCAAGCACGAAATGGAGCAGGAAGAGAATGCTTTTATTAATGTAGATGACTTTGTTCTTAATCTTAATAATCCGGATTTGATCTATGGAAATCTTCCTGTATGGGAAAAAAAGCATTTTTTCAAAAAATACATAGATAGGGTCGAATATTACAATAAAGATGATATTCGTGTTTATCTGAAGTTCCATAAAGAGCCGTTTACTGGAAAAGATATGGACGAAAAACTAAATAAAGAAGAAACCAAAACCGAAGAAAACGAGTCGGATTTTTTAAATGGTGTTGACTGTCGATTTGGTAACGAACCCACAAGGGTTCATCGACGCTGCGAATATAAAATTAGACGGGAAGCGATAGGTGGCGCGTGCCCTTCCTATTGTAACGTAGCGTTCCTCCAACGGTTGACGCAGAACCTCAAGAACGTTTCGGGAAAACTCAGGCAGTTCATCCAAAAATAATACGCCGCGATGTGCCAGACTAATCTCTCCAGGTTTGGGAATACCGCCACCACCGACCAGACCGGCTGAAGAAACAGAATGATGCGGCATGCGAAATGGACGCTCTCGTATCAAGCTGCTGCGGTCGGCAAATTTACCAGATGCACTGTAAATTTTCGTTACCTCGAGCGCTTCCTGATCGGACATGACAGGTAGTATCGAAGGCAGTCTTTTGACAAGCATGGTTTTGCCTGTACCTGGAGGGCCAAGAAGCAGGATGTTATGCATCCCGGCTGCACAAATCATCAGTGCGCGTTTGGCTTGCATTTGACCATGGACATCCGCGTAATCTTCATTAGATACAGAAATCCTGGTAGCGGATGTATTTGATTTAGATGGCGAATAGTTAGTTGTATTAAATAGTGGGGCAATCCCACTGTGAAGATCATTCAAATGCGAAAGACAACCAATCTCAACATCCGGGATTAATGATGCTTCCTGATAATTAGCTCTCGGGATCAGAATGCGGCGTATGCCTTGCTCACTGGCTGAAACGATCATGGACAACACACCCGGAATCTCGCGCACCGTTCCGTCCAAAGCCAGCTCACCTAATATAAGGACTTGTTCGGGTAATTCCAATTGCAGCTGGCCGCTCGTATATAAAATGCCCATAGCTATTGCCAAATCGAATGCCGAGCCTTCCTTGCGTACATCAGCTGGAGCAAGATTTATCGTTATGCGCTGCAAAGGAAACGTATATCCGCAGTTTTTGATGGCAGCTCTTACACGTTCTATGGACTCCTTAACTGCGCTGTCCGGCAGCCCGACGATATTCATTTGCGGCAGCCCATTGCTTAAATCCACCTCAACCTCAACAAGCTTACCTTCAACACCATGCAGGCAGGCACTCATTACTTTTCCATACACGAAATAACACCCTCCCTCATCATCATTCCATTAGGGCAAAAGGTGCTTCCTCATCGTCCATATGATTTTTCCTTATTGTATCATAAATCAGCTTGAAGGCAATTGAATTGTAGGTAGCTACATGCTTTAATATTTCCTCGGGAATAATATAATACGGGATTTTTTTCAGTACCATAAAAAAGTTTAATTGAAAAATGACAGTTTTCCGTGAAAAAAGAAGGAAACTATCGAAAAATAATGGTACAATGGTTAAGGTTTTGTTGAGTTGTCTGCACTCGGCAGGATTTTGTATGCATCACAGCGAATATTTCCTTCGTTTGATGAGGAGCTTGCACATTCGCTGCAGTTCTTGCTTATATAGAAATTGGCAAGCTATTACTGATAGGAGGATTTTGCTAAATGAATATCCATGAGTATCAAGGCAAACAGTTGCTGAAGCAATACGGAGTTGCCGTCCCTAATGGGAAGGTTGCTTTTACAGTGGAAGAAGCGGTTGAGGCTGCACAACAACTCGGAACTCCAGTCGTTGTCGTTAAGGCACAGATTCATGCAGGCGGACGCGGTAAAGCAGGCGGCGTTAAAGTAGCCAAAGGCTTGGACGAGGTTCGTACATATGCGGAACAGATCCTGGGCAAAGTTCTGGTTACTCATCAGACAGGTCCCGAGGGTAAGGAAGTCAAGCGTCTTTTAATTGAAGAAGGCTGTGACATTAAAAAAGAATATTACATTGGGGTCGTTGTTGACCGCGAAACTGGACGCGTAGTTATGATGGCGTCTGAAGAAGGCGGCACAGAGATCGAGGAAGTAGCCGAGCATTCCCCTGAAAAAATCTTTAAAGAAGTTATTGATCCAGCTATTGGCTTGCAAGCATTCCAGGCACGTAAGCTTGCTTATGCCATCAAGATTCCTAATGAATTGGTTAATAAAGCCGTGAAGTTCATGGTTGCCTTATACACTGCGTTTGTTGATAAAGATTGCTCCATTGCAGAAATCAATCCGTTGGTAGTAACAGGCAGCGGAGATGTGATGGCACTTGATGCTAAGCTTAATTTTGATTCCAATGCTTTGTATCGTCATAAAGATATTTTGGAGCTTCGTGACCTTGAAGAAGAAGATGAGAAGGAAATTCAGGCTTCCAAATATGATCTGAGCTATATTGCACTAGAAGGAAACATCGGTTGTATGGTCAATGGTGCAGGTCTTGCCATGGCAACAATGGATATTATTAAATATTATGGCGGAAATCCGGCCAACTTCCTAGACGTAGGGGGCGGTGCAACAACAGAGAAGGTTACAGAAGCGTTCAAAATCATCCTTTCCGACGAAGCAGTTAAAGGTATTTTCGTAAATATCTTCGGTGGTATTATGAAATGCGATATTATCGCCAATGGTGTTGTTGAAGCTGCCAAGCAATTAGGCCTGACGCGTCCGCTTGTGGTTCGTTTGGAAGGTACTAACGTTGAGCTCGGCAAAAAAATCTTGAATGAATCCGGTTTGAATATCGTAACAGCTGACTCGATGGCGGATGGTGCGCAAAAAATCGTGGCTCTGGTTTCCTAATCATAATTAATTAATCAAGGGATGTGACCTATACCAAATGAGTATTTTAGTAAATAAGGATACAAAAGTTATCACTCAAGGGATCACTGGCTCCGTAGGTATGTTCCACACTAAGGGTGGTCTTGATTACGGAACACAAATGGTTGGCGGTGTAACACCGGGTAAGGGCGGAACGAAGATTGATATCGAATTGGAAAATGGCACTACCGCTTCCCTTCCTGTATTTAATACTGTAGTCGAAGCTCAAAAAGCAACAGGCGCGACAGTTTCCGTTATTTATGTACCTCCTGCTTTTGCGGCAGATGCTATTTTGGAAGCTATCGATGCCGAGCTGGAATTGGTTATTTGTATCACTGAAGGTATTCCGGTACTGGACATGGTAAAAGTAGCACGTTACCTGGAAGGCAAGAAAACTCGCTTAATCGGTCCTAACTGCCCAGGCGTAATTACACCAGGTGAATGCAAAATTGGTATCATGCCAGGATACATCCATACACCAGGTCACGTAGGCGTTGTTTCCCGTAGTGGAACATTGACTTACGAGGCTGTTCATCAATTGACAACACGTGGTATTGGTCAATCGTCAGCTGTTGGTATCGGTGGAGACCCTGTTAAAGGCTCCGAGTTCATTGATATTTTACGATTGTTCAATGACGATCCAGATACGTATGCCGTTATCATGATTGGTGAAATCGGTGGAACAGCTGAAGAAGAAGCAGCTGAATGGATCGCGGCTAATATGACGAAACCGGTTGTAGGTTTTATCGGTGGTCAAACGGCTCCTCCAGGAAAAAGAATGGGCCATGCAGGTGCAATCATTTCCGGTGGTAAAGGAACAGCAGCTGAAAAAGTAGCAACCATGGAGCGCTGCGGACTTAAAGTAGCCCCAACCCCTTCTGAAATGGGTTCTACTTTAGTCAGTGTTTTGGAAGAAAAAGGACTTTTGGAAAAATGCATCACCAAATAATAAATATCGAGAAATAGGCAAGAAGCCTTCTACTCCTTAACGGGATTAGGAGGCTTTTTTGTATACCAGACAGACCAAAAGTTGTTCTCAATGGAGGAGTGATATATACTATGGACAATCGAACCCTACTTATCATGCTGCATCAAGCCGATGCGATAGGCTGGAAAACCATTTTACGGATCGTCAGTCTTTATGCTGAATTAATCGAGGCTGTGCATGTAACACCTGCTGATTGGGTGCGGCTGGGGCTTACAGAAGCCAGAGCCAACGCTGTTGCAAAAGCTTTTATGGAAGCAACGGCGGAGCGGGTAGAGGAAGTAATGGACAAGTATCGGTGCAGACAAATTGAGATTATTACGATATTTGACGCCGGTTACCCCTATTTATTGAAGCAAACGTCCGAACCGCCTTGGGTTCTTTATGTTCGAGGACGTTTAGAATTATTAAATTCGCCAAGTATAGGAATAGTAGGAACACGAAATCCGACTGTATACGGCCGTAAAATCGCAGAGCAATTTTCTGAGGAGCTGTCTGCTGCACATGTATGCGTGATCAGCGGATTGGCCAGAGGGATTGACAGTTCAGCACATGTGGGTGCTCTTCGCCAAAAAGGCAGTACGATCGCAGTGTTGGGATGTGGTATTGATCACATTTATCCTCCCGAGAATAAGTCGCTTTATGTGAGGATAGCCGAGCAAGGCTTACTGGTAAGTGAATACCCGCTCGGCACCAAATCACATCCCGGGATGTTTCCGCAGCGAAATCGGATTATTGCCGGCTTGAGCTTTGGCATTGTTGTCGTAGAAGCAGCACTCAAAAGCGGTTCACTCATTACAGCTGACCAGGCTTTGGAAGAATCACGTGATGTGTTTGCGATTCCTGGTCCCGTATCTTCACCCAAAAGCCAAGGTACTCTCGCGCTCATTAAGCAAGGTGCCAAGCTCGTCAGCTGTGTAGAGGATATCTTGGAGGAATACCGTCATCGGATAACATCAGACCCGACGAGACATAGTAAGCATGAACAGGAAGAACCGCAAAAGCTGTCAGTAGATGAACAAATCATTACGAAGCTTCTGCAGCAAAGGCCCTTAAGTATTGATGAACTGCTAGCGGGAAGTCAATTTACCTTTGGACATTTGCACGCAGTTCTGTTAAATTTACTATTGACTAAGCGCGTGGAACAATTACCAGGTTCTCTATACGCTATTTGTTAAATATATATATCAAAATTGAGGGGGGAAGGACGCTTATGGCAGATTCTTTAGTCATTGTGGAGTCACCCGCAAAAGCCAAAACAATCGGCAAGTACTTAGGCAGCAAGTTTATTGTAAAAGCATCAATGGGCCATATACGTGATCTTCCGAAAAGCCAAATTGGTGTTGAAATAAATAATAATTTTGAACCTAAATACATTACGATCCGCGGAAAAGGCTCAATTCTTAAAGAACTTAAAGATGCCCGAAAAAAAGTGAAAAGAGTTTATCTCGCAGCTGACCCGGATCGTGAAGGTGAAGCGATCGCTTGGCATCTGGCTCACTATTTGGAGTTGGATGAGGCAGAAGAGTGCCGAGTTGTATTTAATGAGATAACTAAGCAAGCAGTCAAGGATGCTTTTAAAACACCACGTAAGATCGATCTTGATCTTGTTAATGCCCAACAGGCCCGCCGTATTCTGGATCGCCTTGTTGGTTACAAAATCAGTCCGCTGCTCTGGAAAAAGGTTAAAAAAGGCTTGTCTGCCGGACGGGTTCAATCTGTAGCCGTAAAGCTTATTTTCGATCGTGAAAATGAAGTAAAAGCATTTGTTCCTGAAGAATATTGGTCCATCACCGCAAAGCTTTTAGCTGGTACCAGCGAGTTTGAAGCCAAGTTTCATAGTATACATGGTGAAAAGAAAGAACTGAATAATGAGCAAGAAGTGAATGAAATCCTAAAAGGCTTGGAAAAAGCCAAGTATGTGATCCAAGAGGTTAAAGAAAAAGAGCGCTTGCGTAATCCGTCGCCTCCTTTTATTACGAGCTCCTTGCAGCAGGAAGCTGCCCGTAAGCTGAACTTCCGTGCATCCAAAACGATGTCGGTAGCTCAACAATTATATGAAGGTATAGAACTCGGGAGTGAAGGAACAGTAGGTTTAATTACTTACATGCGTACAGACTCAACTAGAGTTTCGCCAATTGCTCAAGAAGAAGCCAAGGAATTTATTATGAACAAATATGGGGAAGCTTTTTATCCGGAAACACCCCGTGTATATATCAAGAAAGCAGCTAATGCCCAGGATGCGCATGAAGCGATCCGCCCCAGCTCTATATTGCGGGAGCCTGATCAGATGAAAGAGCACTTGAGTCGTGATCAGCATCGTTTGTATAAGCTTGTCTGGGAACGATTCATAGCCAGCCAAATGGCTTCAGCCATTCTCGATACAATGACTGTGGATATCTCTGCAGGTGATGCTGTGTTTCGTGCAGCAGGATCCAAAATGAAATTTCCCGGTTTTATGAAAGTATATGTTGAAGGCAACGATGATGGTACGACAGAAGAAGACAAGCTGCTTCCCCCATTGCAAAAGGGAGATAAGCTGAAGAAGAATCAACTTGAGCCTAAGCAGCACTTTACACAGCCTCCCCCGCGTTATACAGAAGCGCGATTGGTAAGGGCTCTGGAAGAGATGGGAATCGGTCGGCCAAGTACATATGCACCGACGCTGGAGACGATTCAGAAGCGCGGCTATGTAGCCATTGATGAGAAGAAGTTTGTTCCTACGGAGCTTGGTGAACTGGTCATCCAGCAAATGATTGAGTATTTTCCTGAGATTCTGGATATCGAGTTTACAGCTCACATGGAAGGTGAGCTTGACAATGTTGAAGGTGGAACTGAGAACTGGGTCAAGGTACTCGGAGATTTTTATGAATCCTTCGAAAAACGGCTGGAATTTGCTGAAGAAGAAATGGAAAAAATCGAAATCAAAGATGAAGTCTCGGATGAAATTTGCGAAAAGTGTGGGCTTCATCTCGTATATAAAATGGGGAGATTTGGAAAGTTCCTTGCTTGCTCGGGTTTCCCTGACTGTCGGAATACGAAACCCATTGTGAAGGACATCGGGGTGATCTGTCCAACCTGTAAGGAGGGTCATATCATTGAACGCCGCAGTAAAAAAGGTAGAATTTTTTATGGCTGTGACCAATACCCTACCTGTGAATTCGTTTCCTGGGATAAGCCAGTGGAGCAACCTTGTCCCAAATGTGGTTCCATGCTGATCGAAAAAAGAAACAAGAACGGTGTTTTTCATCAATGTGTTCAGTGTGATTTTAAAGAAGAGATTCAGGAAAATGATTAATTAATCGCTCTATTGGCGTATTCAATTTCGAAAGATAATCGTAGGAGGATTTTATTGTGTCAGAATTACCAAGTGTTACCGTAATCGGGGCTGGCTTGGCTGGCAGTGAAGCTGCTTGGCAAATTGCTAATCAAGGCGTCCCTGTTATTTTATACGAAATGCGTCCTGTGAAGAAAACACCTGCTCATATTTCGGATCAGTTTGCTGAATTGGTATGCAGCAATTCACTTAGAGCAAATGGGCTAGCTAACGCTGTAGGTGTATTAAAGGAAGAAATGCGTCACCTTAATTCGTTGATCCTTCGTTGTGCCGACAAGCATGCGGTTCCTGCTGGCGGGGCGCTGGCTGTGGATCGTGATGGTTTCTCAGGGGAAGTAACCTCCTTGCTGCGCAATCATCCGCTGATTGAGGTGCGGAATGCAGAGCTGGAATCGCTGCCTGAGGGGATAACAGTAGTGGCAACAGGCCCGCTGACATCACCATCGCTTTCTGCACATCTGCAGCAGCTGATGGGGGAAGAATATCTATATTTTTATGATGCTGCCGCTCCTATCATCGAGAAGGATTCCATTGATATGAGCAAGGTATATCTGGCATCTCGCTACGATAAAGGAGAAGCTGCTTATCTGAACTGTCCCATGACTGAGGAAGAGTTTAATATTTTTCATGATGCTCTTGTGTCAGCAGAGGTAGCGCCGATCAAAGATTTTGAAAAAGAGATTTATTTTGAAGGCTGTATGCCCATAGAGGTCATGTCACAAAGAGGCAAGCAAACGGCATTATTCGGCCCTATGAAGCCGGTAGGTTTGATCAATCCGCACACAAATGAGCTTCCGTATGCTGTCGTTCAATTACGTCAGGATAATGCCGCAGGAACCTTATACAATATGGTTGGGTTTCAAACCCACTTAAAATGGGGAGAGCAAAAACGGGTGTTTTCGTTAATCCCCGGATTGGAAAATGCGGAGTTTGTCCGTTACGGTGTGATGCATCGCAATACTTTTATTAATTCTCCCAAGCTGCTGAAGCCAACCTATCAGTTCGTCAACAGGGACAATTTGTTTTTTGCAGGTCAGATGACCGGTGTTGAAGGCTATGTTGAGTCTGCAGCCTCCGGATTAATTGCGGGAATAAATGCAGGACGTTTTGCAAAAGGTAAAGAATGTGTGGTATTACCGCTGGATACGACACTGGGCAGTATGGCTAATTATATAACTACTGCAGATTTCAATCATTTTCAACCGATGAAT
Source organism: Paenibacillus periandrae (assembly GCF_022458865.1). Lineage (GTDB taxonomy): Bacteria > Bacillota > Bacilli > Paenibacillales > NBRC-103111 > Paenibacillus_S > Paenibacillus_S periandrae. The sequence goes on from NZ_JAJNMU010000011.1 coordinate 206,953, forward strand.
GCCAATTTTGGACTTTTGCCGCTTTTGGGTGAACGATTTAAAAGCAAAAAGCTTAAAAATGAAAAAATTGCTCAGCGTGCTATTGAGAAAATTCAGAATTTTTCACAAAACGAATACAATTTAACTTGAATCGAAAAGCGGTACTATGATAATATAAGTTTTGGGCTTATTTAAATAAGATAATATCGTGAATACATGAACCTCTTATCGCGGCTGCCTGATTTTATGCGACTCGATCGAGGTTTTTCTATTGTATGATCCTGGTTTAAAGTTTACTTTCTGGAGGTAGGTTTTGGATGGAGCAAACCTTTCATGCAACAACGATTTTTGCTATTAAGCATCAAGGTAAAGGTGCGATTGCCGGAGATGGACAAGTAACTTTCGGTAATAGCATGGTCATGAAAAATTCAGCAAAAAAAGTGAGAAGACTGTACCGTGGCAAGGTGGTAGCAGGTTTTGCAGGAAGTGTTGCGGATGCGATTACTTTATTTGAAAAGTTCGAAGCCAAGCTTGAGGAGCATCAAGGCAATCTTCAACGGGCTGCTGTAGAGCTTGCCAAGGAATGGCGGTCTGACCGTGTGCTGCGCAGGCTGGAAGCGATGATGATCGTAATGGATGCCCATTATGTACTTTTGATTTCGGGGAATGGTGAAATTATTGAGCCTGATGACGGGATCTTGGCAATTGGTTCAGGCGGCTCTTTTGCGCTGGCGGCTGGACGTGCGCTTCATCGTTATGCTCCTCAAATGAGTGCTAAGGAAATTGCGCAGGCTGCTTTAACCATGGCTGCTGAGATATGTGTGTTTACCAATCACAACATTATAGTGGAAGAAATCGAATAGGATGAGGGAGGTATTCTCTTGAAGCATACAGCTTTGACCCCCAGAGAGGTGGTCGCCAAGTTAGACCAGTACATTATAGGTCAAAAAAATGCCAAAAAATCGGTTGCTGTCGCTCTTCGTAATCGGTATCGCCGTAGCTTGCTTGATGAATCCATAAAGAACGAAATTGTGCCTAAAAACATTTTAATGATTGGACCTACAGGAGTCGGTAAAACAGAGATTGCCAGACGTTTAGCCAAACTGGTCAATGCTCCCTTTGTTAAAGTCGAAGCGACCAAGTTTACCGAGGTTGGTTATGTTGGACGTGATGTTGAAGCGATGGTCAGAGATTTGGTTGAGACTTCGATTCGCATTGTCAAAGCTGAGCGCACTGAGAAATTAAAAGATAAAGCGGAACAGATGGCAAATGATCGGATTGTTTCTATTTTAATACCAGGAACCAATAAGCAGAAAACACAACGTAACCCTTTGGAAATGTTATTTGGCAATGCCGGAAACTCGGAGCCGCAGGAACAAGAAGAAGATTATAATGTGATTTCCCGCAAGCAGGAGCTAAAGGAGCAGCTGCTGAAAGGTCTTCTTGAAGATAAGACAATAGAGATTGAAGTGGAAGATAGTGCACCGAATATGCTGGATATGTTATCGGGTCAGGGAAATGAGCAGTCCGGAATGAATATGCAGGAAATGTTTGGAAGCTTGATGCCCAAGAAAATGAAAAAACGTAAGCTGACCATCAAGGAAGCCAGAAAAGTATTGACACAGGAAGAAGCCCAAAAGCTGTTGGAAATGGATGAGGTCATACAGGAAGCGATCCTGCGTGTCGAACAGCTTGGGATTATATTTATAGATGAAATCGATAAGATCTGCAGCTCCGGCCGCGGCAGTGGTCCTGATGTTTCACGGGAAGGTGTGCAGAGAGATATACTGCCTATCGTTGAAGGGTCTACAGTAATGACCAAATACGGCCCGGTTCAAACCGATTATATTCTCTTTATTGCTGCTGGTGCTTTTCATATTGCCAAACCGTCCGATTTAATTCCTGAACTTCAAGGGAGATTTCCGATTCGGGTGGAATTAAGCAGCTTAACCGAGCAGGACTTTATACTCATTTTAAAAGAACCGCAATACTCATTAACAAAGCAGTATACGGCTCTTTTGGAAACCGAAGGTATCCAGGTCAATTTTTCTGATGCTGCAATTGAAGAAATTGCTCGTATTGCCGCAGAGGTTAATCAGAACACAGACAATATCGGGGCCAGACGTTTACACACCATACTTGAAAAATTACTGGAGGATTTGTCCTTCGAAGCTCCAGAAATCACGCTTGAACAAATTCTTATTACTCCGGAATATGTAAGAGAGAAGCTTTCGGATATTGTCCAAAACCGAGATCTGAGCCAATACATTTTATAAACATTTATTATAACCGTTGGACGCACTGGGAGGCAGTTTCATGACATTATTAGAAAAAACACGAACCTTGAACAGATTACTGCAAAAAGAAGCGGGGAATCCCGTCAGTTTTCTGAATATGGCGAGTGTGCTGAGTGACATTCTGCATGCCAATATATATGTAGTTAGTCGTAAGGGCAAGGTTCTGGGCAGAGCATTCGATACGGATGTTCAGGATGAAATATTGTCCGCAACGCTTGGCAGTGAGAACCGATTTCCGGAAGATTATAATCAATTATTGCTCAAAATTAACGAAACTTCATCGAATATGGGCGCGGAAAGTGAATATCATGTTTTCGGCGAAGAGGCATCCGCGGCGAATATCTTCATTACCATTGTACCTGTCATAGGGGGCGGTGAAAGATTGGGCACCTTGATTTTGACTCGCTGGAACCATGCGTTTATTGATGATGATCTCATATTGGCTGAATATGGCTCAACCGTAGTAGCGATGGAAATCCTGCATGAAAAAGCAGAGCAGATAGAGGTAGAAACTCGCAGCAAAGCGGTTGTACAGGTCGCTGTTGGTTCACTCTCGTTCAGTGAACTCGAAGCAGTTGAACATATTTTTGAGCAATTGGAAGGAAGCGAGGGGCTCCTTGTCGCAAGTAAAATAGCGGATCGTGTCGGAATAACAAGATCTGTGATAGTGAATGCGATGAGAAAACTCGAAAGTGCCGGGGTTATTGAGACGAGATCCTTAGGTATGAAAGGCACCTATATTCGTGTTCTTAATGATCAATTGATGACCGGATTGCAAAGTATAAAGTTATAGTTAAATTACAGGTTTTAAGCCCTATATCTAAAATATAGGGCTTTTTTCTCATTGTAATAATTCCCAAATATCATCAATATAGTTATAGGTCTCTTTTACTATGATTATCAACGAAATTTGTTATATTTTATTTCGATTAATATGTCGAGAAAAGGAGGAATATGTATTAGACTTGTTGAATAGTACAATTTAACATTACCGAAAAAAGGTAGGAACCAACATGGATATTCTTAATAAGGCCGGCTTTAATCAAATGGAACGATCTTTGGACGCTGCAACAATACGCCATCGTGTCATCGCTGATAATGTGGCTAATGCAGATACTCCGTATTTCAAAAAATCAGAGGTGCGTTTTGAAGAGTTATTGCAGCAGGAATTGAACGTTTCTTCTTTTGAAGGGTATAGAACGAATCCTAAACATTTTTATATCGGGCGCCCAGCCGGAATAGAACCGCAGATTGTCAAAGACAAGCAACTAACGATCAATAACAATTTAAACAATGTGGATATTGATGCGGAGATGTCTTTAATGGCTAAAAACCAACTGCGTTACAATGTGATGATTCAACAGGTTAGCAATGATATTAAAAAGGCAAGAACGGCAATTCAAGGGAGAGGGTAACCAATGAAGCTTACTAACGGGTTTGATATTAGCTCCTCTGCATTAACGGCGCAACGATTCCGAATGGATGTTATATCTTCTAACATCGCCAATGCGGACTCTACAAGAGCTAAACTAGTCAATGGGAAATGGGTGCCTTATCAAAGGAAGCTGGTTACTATTGAGCCAAAGAAGCCTTCGTTTGAGCAAGCTCTCCAAAATGCAAAAACCAATGCCGCTGGAGAAGGAGTTAAAGTGACACAAATTATTGAGGATACTTCTCCCTTTAAGCAAGTTTACAACCCGACGCATCCCGACGCAGACGAGAACGGATTTTTAATGATGCCCAATGTTGACGTGCTTAAGGAAATGGTAGATATGATTTCTGCTTCCCGTTCTTACGAGGCGAATGTAACTGCACTCAATGCATCCAAATCATTGATCGCAAAAGCGTTGGAAATAGGCAGATAACATTTATTTTATAGAAAGGGGACTTCGCCATGATAGAAAAAATAGGGCTCCAGCCTTTGCAAGCCGTCGTTCCTCAATCTGCTGCTAAAGGCTTGAGTGCATCAGAAGTGACCGACCAGTTTGGGAGCTTCTTATCCGATGCAATTACCAAGCTCAATACTCAACAGCAGCAGGTTGATCAGTTGAATGAACAATTTGCCAAAGGTGAGATTTCTGATGTACATCAGTTGATAATTGCTTCAGAGAAGGCATCCCTTGGATTAGAGCTGACAGTGCAATTACGTAACAAAGTGATTGACGCATATCAGGAAGTCATGAGGATGCAAGTATAAAAGCACTTTGAATCTTAGCTTGAGTCTTTAGATGGGGTGGAAGAGTGAATGAGAATCTAACCCAGTTTTGGAGCAAGATAACCCAATACTGGAATCAATTTAGTAAAACACAGAAAATCACTTTTGTTTCAACAGTTGTTCTGGTTTTACTAACGATTGGAATTATTAGCTATAACTTTTCAAAAACAGAGTACGCCCTAGCTTATACGGATTTACAAGCTACTGATGCTGCTGCAATCAAAACTTACTTGGATGGGGCTAAAATTCCCTATCAGCTTAGTGAGGATGGGAAAAGTATTGGGGTTCCGCGTAGCGAGGTCGCCAACGTGAAATTGGCTGTTGAATCGCAGGGGATCAACAAAAGCGGAAATATCGGATACGGGGTTTTTAATCAAAACAGCACGTTTGGAACAACGGACAAAGAGTTTAATGTTAAATATGTGAATGCAATTCAAGGAGAGCTTCAGCAGCTTATTAACTCCAACAGTGCAGTGAGCAGCTCCAAAGTGTTGATTAGCTTGCCGGAAGAGACGGTGTTTTTACCCAAAGGAGCTGAGAAAGAAAAGGCGACAGCTTCAGTTGTCTTAAATTTGAAGACGGGGTACAGCCTGGATCAGGCCAAAGTAGACACGATGTACAATCTCGTATCTCACAGTATTAAGGGATTGCCGATTGAGAACATCACTATTTCCGATCAAAATGGGGAGTTGCTGGAGTTTTCCAAAGGTAAGGGGAAAATCAACAACACTAGCATGGCAACACAAAATTTTGAAATCAATAATCAATTCAAAAATGATATCCAAAAGAATGTTCAACAAATGCTGGCTACCCTGCTTGGAAAAGATAAGGTGATTGTTCAGGTATTTTCTACCATGAATTTTGATCAAACCAATACGAAGCAGCAGCTTGTGACTGCACCTAATGTGGTAGATCAAAAAGGGTTGGAAATTTCAGTTCAAGAAATACAAAAAAATTATAACAGTGATGGCAGTTCGGCTGCTGCTGGCGTTCCGGGTACAGGGCAAACTGATGTACCAGGTTATCCTGGCAGCAACAATGGGGGTACAGCCAAATCCGAGGAGCTTCAAAAGACAGTCAATTATGAAGTTAACCGGATCACGAATGACATTGTCGCAACTCCTTACATTGTTAAAGATTTAACCATAAATGTAGGAATTGAACCACCTAATCCTGCAGATCCAAATTCATTAACTCAGGAAACCAAGGATGCCGTACAACGCATATTGGTGAACGTGGTCAGAGCGGCACTTGCTGATAACAAGCAAACTTTGACTGACGAAGACTTGACTAAAAAAGTAACCGTATTTGCACATAATTTTGCAAGACCTAATGCAACAGCTGTCAGCTCCAACGAGATGCTGTTATATGGTGGTTTAGGTGGACTCGCGCTTGCTTTGTTAGTTCTGGGCGGGTACTTGCTTGTAAGACGTCGGAGATTGAAGCGTGAAGCTGAAGAAGAATTGGCATTAGAACCGGCTAAGGTGGAATTCCCGACCATTGATATTGATAATGTGACTAATGATAATCAAGTGCGTAAGCAACTCGAAACCCTGGCCAAAAGAAAGCCGGAAGAATTTGTTAATTTGCTTCGTACATGGTTAGTAGACGAATAGGGGTGTGCTTTTTTGGCTAAAGTTCAGCAACAAGGGTTATCAGGTCGTCAAAAAGCAGCTATTCTGTTGATAAGCCTGGGACCGGAGGTTTCTGCTCAAATTTTCAAGCATCTTCGTGATGAAGAAATCGAGCAGCTAACTTTGGAAATTGCCAATGTTAGAAAAGTAGACAATATAGAAAAAGAATCAATATTGTCCGAGTTTCATCAAATATGTCTTGCTCAGGAATTTATTTCCCAGGGTGGTATCTCTTACGCCAAAGAAATACTTGAGAAAGCACTGGGTTCGCAAAAGGCGCTTGATATCATTAATCGTTTAACGGCAACCTTGCAAGTAAGACCTTTTGATTTTGCCAGGAAAGCCGACCCTGCTCAAATTTTGAATTTCATTCAAAATGAGAATTCTCAAACGATTGCCCTGGTACTGGCCTATCTTCAGCCTGAGCAATCTTCCATCATTCTTTCTTCGCTTCCTCAGGACAAGCAGGCTGATGTGGCAAAACGTATTGCATTGATGGATAGTACCTCACCAGAGGTTATTAGTCAGGTTGAACGGGTGCTGGAGCAGAAGTTGTCAGCTACCGTAACTCAAGATTACACCAATGCAGGTGGGATATCAGCTATCGTTCAGATTTTGAACGGAGTTGACAGAGGAACTGAGCGGACGATTCTGGACTCTCTTGAAATCCAGGATCCAGAGTTGGCCGAAGAGATCAAGAAACGAATGTTTGTGTTTGAGGATATTGTTAATGTGGATAATCGTTCTATTCAGCGCATCATACGCGACATTGAAAATGCAGATCTGCAGCTGGCGCTTAAAGTGGCGAGTGAGGAAGTACGAGAGGCTATTTTCAAAAATATGTCCAAACGCATGTCCGAAACATTTCGAGAAGAGATGGAGTTTATGGGGCCGGTTCGATTGCGCGATGTAGAGGAAGCACAGACACGTATTGTGGCTACCATACGTCGTTTAGAAGAATCAGGAGAAATTATCATTGCACGTGGTGGAGGAGATGATATTATTGTCTAATGTCATCAAGATTTCCCAATATGTATCTTTGGAAGAGAAGAAAATTGTGGAAATTGCTGTTCAGCCTAAGCCCTTTGATGAACCTTCGAATGGTGAGGATGAGCTTTCCCAGGAAGAATTAGAAGAGCTGGCAACAGCTTCTCAAATTAAGGAGCAAATTCTTCAGGATGCAGAAGCTTTTGCCGAAGAGCAGGTCAGAGCAGCGATGGATGAAGCAGCAGCTATAAGGCAGCAGGCACAAGCCGAAATCGAGCTGTGGTGGAATGAACAGCGACAGCATGATGCTGATTTGCAAACACAGCTGAAGGAAGAAGGCTATCAAAAGGGCTTCGAAGAAGGAGCCGCACAGGCAGAGCTTGAGCTTCGTAATCAGTATAATGAAATGCTGCAGGAGTCATCCACAATATTGGAGCAATCGTATTTGCTCAAACAGCAAATTATACAAGAGGCAGAGCCGTTTCTGATCGAAATGAGTTGCTCCATAGCAGAGAAGATTGTTTCCAGACAGCTGACAGTCGAATCCGAATGGGTGACTGACTTAATTAAAACCGTTCTGGCCAGAAGAAGAGAAAAAGGTATTATCACCCTTTGCGTATCACCTTCACAATTTCCTTATATTCAGGATGCGCGTGAAGAGCTTATTCTGCACATTGATTCACAAGCGGAATTGCAGATTATCCCTGATCCTTCTGTACATGATCATGGTTGTGTTGTCAGATCAACGTTTGGAAGTATTGATGCGAGAATTGATACCCAGTTAAAAGAAATTAAAAATGCGCTACAACATCTTGCAGTTCAAAGCGAGGGGTCGTAGATGATGCAGGTACCAAATGTTTCTAAATATATTGAACATTTAAGACAGCTGGATCCGATTCGAGTTAACGGTAAAGTTACTCAGGTAATTGGATTGACCGTTGAATCAGAAGGTCCGGATGCAAGCATTGGTGATGTTTGTTATATTTATCCATTTAAATCAAATAAACCCTTAAAGGCTGAGGTTGTTGGTTTCAAGAACAACAGAGTGCTGCTTATGCCATTGGGTGAGCTAACATCCATAGGTCCCGGCTGCGATGTTGTTGGAACCGGAAAGCCGCTTACCGTACAGGTGGGGCATGAATTGCTGGGAAAAGTTTTGGATGGTCTTGGTCAGCCTTTGGATGGTACCTTCCTTCCCTCCAGAATGACACAGTATTCAACTAACAACATACCTGGTAATCCATTGAAACGACCAAGGGTGTTGGATCCTATTAGTGTAGGTGTCCGTTGTATTGACGGCTTGCTAACGATAGGTAAGGGTCAGCGGGTTGGGATTTTTGCAGGTTCGGGTGTCGGAAAAAGTACCTTGATGGGCATGATTGCCAGAAATACTTCTGCTGATGTCAATGTAATCGCGCTTATAGGTGAACGTGGGCGTGAAGTATTGGATTTTATCGAACGTGACTTAGGGACAGAGGGACTTGCTCGTTCCGTAGTGATCGTGGCAACATCCGACCAGCCTGCTCTGATTCGTATTAAAGGAGCTTTAATTGCAACGAGTATTGCCGAATATTTCAGAGATCGTGGTCTGAATGTCATGATGATGATGGATTCAGTGACAAGGTTTGCCATGGCGCAGCGTGAAGTTGGACTTGCAGTTGGTGAGCCGCCAGCTACAAGAGGATATACACCTTCAGTCTTCGCCATGCTGCCCAAATTGTTGGAACGATCTGGCACCGGACCCAAAGGTTCGATTACAGCATTTTATACCGTTCTCGTTGATGGGGACGATATGAATGAGCCCATTGCAGATGCTGTTCGTGGTATTTTAGATGGACATATCGTTCTGGATCGTTCAATTGCCAATCGTGGTCATTATCCAGCTATTGATGTATTATCCAGCGTGAGTCGGGTTATGAAGGAAATTGTAACTTCTGAGCATATGTCAGCAGCAGAAAATTTGAAACGCTTGATGTCCATATATAAGGATTCGGAAGATCTCATAAATATAGGGGCGTACCAAAAAGGTTCCAATCCGGATATTGATCGTTCTTTGGAATATATTCAATCGATTTGGGATTTCACCAAGCAAAAAGTCAATGAGAAGCTAACCTTCAGTCAGGCTCAGGAAAGTTTAATCCAACAATTTTATAAAGGATGAGATTAAATGAGACGCTTTAAATATGCTTTTCAAAAAATCGTTGATTTAAAAGCAAATGAAAAGACACAAGCGGAATGGATGTTGTCTGAAGCGATTGGTAAAGTGCGTGAGGAGGAATCCTCGATGTCCGTGCTTTGTTCCGAAAAGGATGGGCTGCAAGAGAAGCTGCATACGACTTCTGTAGGCAAAACAACCATATCAGAAATTATGCTGCTGCAGCATTTTGTGGATACAGTCAGTAATCAGATTGAGATGAAAAGTAACGATCTGGAGCGAGCCAAACGCATTGTAGTGACCAAGCAGGATGTATTGGCAGGTAAAGTGCTTGAAGAAAAAATTTGGAGTAAAGCCAAAGATAAGGCTCATCAAAGCTTTGCAGCCACTGTGCTGAAAAAAGAACAAGAGCAGCTAGACGAGATGGCAACGAACCGATTCAGGAGATTGTCATAGAACAGCAGAAGACAGGAGGCGATGATGATGGCAAATGTTGATGTGGAAGGAAGCTCCTCGTATGGGGGAATGGAACGGTTTTTAATTTGGTTTCTGATACCGTTTGTATTCACTGCTGTTCTGCTTGGCGTTTTACTTACCATTTTCGATTATGATGTCATGAACAACGTGCTTCGAACGGCGAAGAACATACCGGTAATCAGCAGTATTGTACCTGAACCTAAATCCAAAGCTACGGATGGCAAGCCTGTTGATAAGAAGGCATCAACTGGACAGGCGGCTGCACCAACGGCTGAAGAAAATGTTCAGGCTTTAAGTGCGCAGTTGGAGCAAAAGGATCAGGAATTGAAGAAGAGCGATGCTGCAGTTGTTCAGCGTGATCAAACCATTAAAGAGCTGCAATCCAAAAACAGTTCTCTGGAAGAGCAAACCAAATCCAAAGCTCTTTCTGATGAAGAATATACAGCACAGATTCAACAGCTTGCTACGATGTATGCCAAGATGTCTCCATCCAAATCAGCGCCCATCATGGAGAATCTGACGATCCCTGAAATGGTGCTTGTCCTGAGTTCAATGAAAACAGATGATAAGGTTAAGATTTTGGAGAAAATGGATCCAAAGAAGGCTGCTGAGGCTTCTATATTGTTAAAGGACCAATCAACGGCCAAGGACAAACAAATTGCCGCTTTGCAGGAACGTCTTAAGCAGGTCGTTGTTCCCGACACTAAAACTTCACAAAAGCTGACTAAAGATGATTTGGGAGCAACGTTTTCCAATATGACTCCCAAAAGTGCAGCTATTGTCTTGATGGAAATGCAAAATGCAAATCCAGATAAGGTGATTTCTATTCTAAGTTCAATGGAAAGTGCAGGGAGGTCGAAAATTATTACAGCAATATCCGAACAATCTAAAGAAGTGGCTGCACTCATATCTGCTCGTCTGATTCAATAGATCATATGAAGGGAGGTGAAAAAAATGGAAATCCAAGCACAAACCCAAATTCCGCTTACTTCATCAGGTAGTTCATCTACTACTGCTTCTACAACCAGTGGCAGTTTAGGTGCGGGCACTTCCAATTCTTTAAATGGACAAGCCACGGGAGGCTTCTCGTCAACATTAAATGGGTTGCTCACAGGTTCAGCGTCGGCTGGTAATGCATTATCCAATCAGGCTGCATCAACAGGTCTAAATGTATTGGTCCAATTATTAGGAGCTGTAAACAACGAATCTGTTCTAAGCAATGAAGAGATTAAAGGCTCCGCACAGCAGTTGGACGCTTTAATTAAATTATTGGGCTCTGATTCGGAAGATGTAACAGATCTTTTAGATAATCCGGATGTTCAATCATGGTTAGCAGGACTTCAAGCGATCATGCTGTTGCAGCCTTTAGCAGTTGCAGACCAGACTCAATTGCAGCCAACAGTGTCCGAAGATGATAGTTCCGTAGTGTCCGAGCTCATCGAGGTCAGTAACAACCCAACAGCTGATAATGAGCTTAATCCTTTGTTGTTTGTTCCTATCGAAGCGAGTAATGCTACAAATGAAGCCTCAGATACGAAAGCTGGCATTACCCACAAAGTAATTGCCAAGGAAGAAGCTGTTAAGCTGTTGGAGAGCTTTAATCAATTACTACAAGTAAATGGTGACAAAGCAGCTTCTCCACAGGTTGAGAAGGTTGTACAGGCTGCTTTGAATGATCTGCAAAAGCTGATGGCTACCGTAGTTCAGCAACCGACTGCCGCCCAAGTCAATACTACTATCATGACAGAGCAAGCAGTGAGCATTGACAGTAAAGCTCCTATCGTTACCGAAAAGCCCACTGCTCGTGTTGTTGGAAACTTGGCAGCTGGTGTTAGAACTAGCTCGCATAAAGGCAGCAAAGTTGAAGAAACTGTTCCGGTTTTACTGCCAACAGCTAATTCCAAGCTTGAGTTTTTAGCGGCCAAATCGATACAACCTAAATTAATTGTGGATAGCAATGGATCAGAAAGTCCGCTGTTTGAACCTTTGGTGGATTTGCCAAATGATTCTTCAAATGAAACGCCAGCCATACCGATGCACGAATTTTTGAAACATGTACAAAATACGCAAGCTGTAACCAAGCCCCCTGTGATTTTGATGCAGGCGCCTAATTTTGTAGAAGAAATGACGCAACTAGTCGTCAAGTCCTTTACATTGGAAACGAAACAGGATGGTTTTACAGAAGCTAAGCTTTCTTTGTACCCTCAGAATTTAGGTCAGGTTGATGTGAGATTGACTATGCACAATGGGCAGCTTATTGCACAGTTTATGGCAGATAGCTCCTTAGGCAAAGAAATGCTCGAAAGTCAGCTATCCCAGCTTAGAACAACGCTGCAAAGTCAAGGCATTCAAGTCGAAAAGCTGGAAGTATCCCAGAATCAGGCCTTTCAATCCGGTATGTTTCAGGAACAGCAGCGACATCAGCAATCTCAACAATCCAGTAAACAGCAAAAGGGAAATAGCGTCGATTCAATTACCTCTGTAGATGATGAAGCTTTACAGACTCAATTGAATACAAGTCCTACAGCCAATGGGTCAGGCAGTACTTCTATCGATATTACCGCCTAGGAGATGCAACCATAATTGGGAGGTGATAATATGTCAGATTCACCAGTAAGCACGAAAAATATTTATCCGTATTACGCTAAAAGTAACGTGGACAAAGCGGGAAAAGATACGGAAAAAAAAGGGCAATTGGGTAAGGATGAATTTTTAAAAATTCTGATGACTCAATTGAAAAACCAAGATCCTACGGACCCTTTAAAAGACAAAGAATTTATTGCGCAAATGGCCCAATTCACTTCTGTTGAGCAGTTGAGCAATATGAGCTCGGAATTAAAGCTTATGAGGCAATCATTGGGTTTAGCTTCGTCTTTGATCGGCAAAGAAGTTCAATGGTCGATTCCAAGCACCAAGACCAATGAAGAGCCAAAAATAGGAACTGGTGTTGTAGAATCCATCATTATGAAAGAAGGTTCTCAATTTGCTCTAATAAAAGATGAGCAAATCAATCTGGATTCAATCTTGAGAATTTCGAATCCGGTACCGGAGGCGGTCAAGGAATGAACCAACCCATATCTGTCGGTCAGTTGTATCCTGGCAGTATTCGTGCATCTCAGCTCAAGCGTAACGACCTTGCTGTTCAGAGCAAGGAAAGCTCTTTCCAGGATGTTTTGCAAACTAAGCTCGTCAAATTTAGTCATCATGCCGAAGAGAGATTACGTCAAAGAGGCATTGAGTTTCAACCGGAGCACATTGCGAAAATTGATGCGGCCATTGACAAGGCAGCTTTAAAAGGTGCAAAGGATTCATTGATGTTAATTAATGATACTGCATTGATTGTAAACATAAAGAATCGTACCGTAGTGACTGCTATGGATGAAGCATCTATGAAAGACAACTTGTTTACGAAGATTGATAGTGCGGTCATCATATCGTAATATCGGGCTGGACCGTAATGGAAGCCCATGGTTGTGGATTGACCGAAGCAACCAACATAATAAGGCAATTACCCATAGGGAGGCAATTATTAATGCTAAGATCACTATATTCAGGCGTTTCCGGTATGAGAGGTTTTCAAACAAAGCTGGATGTTATCGGAAATAATATCGCGAATGTAAATACGGTCGGCTTTAAAGGCGGGCGCGTAATGTTCAAAGATATTCTGAGTCAGACTGTGGCGGGTGTGACACCTTCTATAGATGGAACAAAGGGTGGTGTCAATGCTAAACAAATCGGATTAGGTGTTTCTATCAGTGCGGTTGATACGATTCACACACCTGGTAGTGCGATGACAACTAATGTGGTAACTGACCTTCGTATTGATGGAGATGGATTCTTTGCTATTAAAGCCACACCGGATCAAGAACAGCCATACTTGACCCGTGCAGGTAATTTCACTATAGATGCTAATAACCAACTGGTAACTTCAGATGGCATGTATGTAACAGATAGCGGTGGCGCAATCATAGATTTGGACAATATCGGCAATGTAACGGCTTTTTCAATATCCAACTCGGGTGAGCTTATTACGGTTGATGATACAGGCGCTACTGCCAATTCAGGTATCTTCATTGGTGTGGTTAAGGTTCCAAATCCATCCGGTCTTGAAAAGATAGGCGGCAATTTGTATCGCCAATCACCTAACTCCAATGATTCTGGAACACCGATTTCTGATTTCCTTGGACTTGCTAATGATGCTGCCAGAGGGACCGGGGCGATTGTTTCCGGCCAATTGGAAATGTCCAATGTTGATTTGACAGCAGAGTTTACTGAAATGATCGTTGCTCAGCGTGGTTTTCAATCTAATGCCCGTATCATTACGACATCCGATGAAATTTTGCAGGAAGTTGTTAACTTGAAACATTAACACAGCTTAAGGTAAGGGGGAGCTAATCTCCCCCTAAATTTTTAAATCGGAGGCTGACAATGATCAGACTTACCCGCTTAAATAGAAAACAATTTATAGTGAATGCATTATTGATTGAAGGTATAGAAGAAACACCCGACACTATCATTACTTTAATAACTGGTAAAAAAATTACTGTTTTGGAGCCAATGACGGATGTGGTCCAGCTTGTGACCCAATACATGCAAACGATAGGGTCTATTGCTGGAACAATAAAGAGTATCGATTCGGAGGGGTCTTAGTTGTTTAAAAGCAAAATGTTTTTAATGGTAGTTGCTATACTCATTGCTATAACCTTGATTTTAACAGCAGCATTTGTTTTATGGAATTATATGGACAAAAACAATCAGGATCCACAGGAGTTAGCGCAAAGCTCAGCCAAAGAAGTTAAACAGGCTAAAAAATCGACACCGGAAGAAACGAAAGCCAATACCGTTATCCTAAAAGATATTTTGACAAATCTTGCAACTAATAATAGATTTATTAAAGCAAGTTTTGCTATTGAAATGGAAAATGCGAAGGCGAAGGACGAATTTGAAAAGCTTGATTTTAAAATGAAAGCTATTATTGTACAAACACTCTCCGATATGACACCAGAGCAGGTACAAGGCAGCAAAGGCTTGGATAATTTGACTTCGACCCTTATGAATAAAATGAACCCATTACTAACCCTCGGGAAGATCAAACAAATTTGGATCACGGATAATGTGCTTCAATAATGATTTTCTTACATTGAGCCGTACGAAGGAGGTGACGTTAAATGGTAGATGTACTTTCGCAGAATGAGATCGATGCCCTGCTGGCAGCTCTTTCATCCGGTGAGATGGATGCTGAAGAACTCAAGAAGGAAGAAACGCAGAAAAAAGTGCGAGCATATGACTTTAAAAGGGCTGTTCGTTTTTCCAAGGATCATATACGAAGCTTAACAAGAATCCATGAAAACTTCGCCCGCTACCTAACTACTTACTTTTCAGCACAATTAAGAACTTTTGTGCAAATAAATGTGGTACAAGTCGAGCAATTGCCGTATGATGAGTTTATTCGTTCTATTCCCAAAATGACAATTCTCAATATTTTTGAAGCGGAGCCTTTGGAGGGCCGTATGGTTCTTGAAGTACATCCTAACGTAGCGTTTGCAATGCTGGACCGACTACTTGGGGGTGCAGGGACATCGCCATCAAAAATAAATGCTTTAACTGAAATTGAAACTATTGTGATGGAACGTATTTTCAGCAGATGTTTTGAAAGTCTTCAAGAAGCCTGGAGAAGTGTTGTTGATTTGACCCCTCGTCTCGAGGCGTTGGAAACAAATCCACAATTTATGCAAATCGTATCTCCGAATGAAACAATTGCATTAATCTCTCTAAGCACCAAAATTGGTGACACCACGGGAATGATCAACCTTTGTATTCCTCATGTCGTCATCGAGCCCATTATGCCGCGTTTATCCGTGCATCATTGGTTTGTTTCTCAGAAAAAAACGATAGCACCTGAAGAAGTTATGGCTTTACAATCTCGCTTACATAAAGCTAAGCTTCCCATTATTGCTGAGTTAGGTGAAACTCAAATATCGGTCAGGGAATTTTTGAACTTAAGTGCTGGCGATGTAATAACGCTGAACAAACCGGTTGATGAGCTGCTAAATATCAGAATCGGAGAAAAACTGAAGTTTTTGGGCAGTCCCGGCAGCATCAAGGGAAAACTGGCTATGCAAATAAGCGAGATTGTTAGTGAAGGAGCAGAAGACAATGACGAATAATAGGGATTATTTGTCTCAAGAAGAAATTGACGCTTTGTTGAGACAATCTTCAGGTGACAGCTCGGAGAGCTCAAGTGTTGATGTCCATGTTGATAATTATTTAACCTCTTTGGAACAAGATGCACTTGGCGAAATTGGAAACATTACCTTTGGAAGCGCGGCAACAGCTTTATCCACTTTATTAGGAAAGAAAGTAGACATTACCACACCGAAAGTCTCAGCTGTTGCAAAGAATGAATTAGTTAAAGAATTCCCCCTGCCGCATGTTGCGGTCCATGTCAATTATGTGGATGGATTCCATGGTATTAATCTGTTAGTGATCAAAACTCGCGATGCACAAGTAATTGCTGATTTAATGATGGGTGGGGACGGAACGGCCTACGCGGAAGAATTGTCTGAAATTCATATTAGTGCAGTTCAAGAGGCTATGAACCAGATGATGGGTTCTTCAGCAACATCCATGTCGACGATTTTTAATCGATTCGTCAATATATCTCCGCCAGGAATCGATATATTGAATTTATCGGATGGTGAAGGTGGGGCTTCGCTTCCGCCAGAAGAAGTATTCATTAAAATCTCTTTTCGAATCATCATAGGGGATTTAATTGATTCAACACTTATGCAGCTTTTACCGGTGTCATTTGCTAAGGACATGGTTTCCATTCTTATGGGAGGCGGGGAGGACCCGCAAGAGGCGCCAGCGCCGGCACCAACACCTGCTCCTGCGGCTCAGCAGCCACAACAGCCACAACAGCCTATAGCTCCGCCAATGGGACAACCAGATCCTTACGCTCAGCCGATGTATCAGCAACCGCCTATGCAGCAGCAGCCCATGTACGAGCAGCCGATGTATCCGCCACAACAGCCGATGTATCAGCAGCCCATGTATCCACCGCAGCAACCGATGTATCAGCAACCGCCAGCGGCATATGGAAATGGACTTGGGCGCGATGTCAATGTTCAGCCAGCCCAATTTTCAAACTTTGCACCACACCAATTAACACCTCCAGAGGATACGAATCTGAATTTGTTGTTGGATATTCCTTTGAAGGTAACAGTTGAGTTAGGTAGAACTCAAAAAGTAATTAAAGACATCCTTGAATTGTCTCAAGGTTCAATTATTGAATTAGACAAGCTTGCAGGTGAGCCTGTTGATATTCTTGTTAACAATAAGTTGATTGCGAAGGGTGAGGTTGTCGTTATTGACGAGAACTTTGGTGTACGCGTTACAGACATTGTTAATCAATGGGATCGCATTCAAAAACTACAGTATTAATTAAACTTGGGAGGATTGTTTACACATGGCAAATAGAATATTAATTGTAGATGATGCAGCTTTTATGAGAATGATGATTCGGGATATTTTGACCAAAAATGGTTATGAAGTCTGTGGAGAAGCTAATGATGGAGCACAAGCCATTGAAAAATTCAAAGAAGTACGTCCCGATCTGATCACAATGGATATTACAATGCCAGAAATGGATGGTATTGCTGCACTAAAGGAAATTAAAAAAATCGACGCTTCCGCCAAAGTTATTATGTGCTCTGCGATGGGTCAGCAAGCGATGGTTATAGATGCTATTCAAGCGGGTGCTAAAGACTTTATCGTTAAGCCGTTTCAAGCTGACCGTGTTATTGAGGCGATTAAGAAAACTTTGGGATAATAAGATTCAAGGGGAGTCTGGCATAGACCGAAAGGAATGTGAAACTTGAAAAGACTCTTTACCAAATTGTCTTCTCTTATTGCAGTTGGAAGTATACAAATCGCCGGTTTCTCAAAGATTTGCTTCGGGGAAACCGGTACCTCCCCTGATCAAACAACGAAGGGGATATCGGATTTAAATTATTCGGGTGTTAGTACTTCGGAAACTATATGGATGATTATAAAAGTTATATTCTTTCTTATTCTTATTATCGGATTATTTTTTATTATTATTAAGTTTCTTTCCCAGAAAAATAAATTTTTATTTGGTCGTTCCATGCGTTCATTAGGAGGCGTGCCACTGGGTCCCAACAAATCGATTCAGGTCGTTGAAATCGGTCGTTCTCTCTACATAGTAGGAGTTGGGGAAAATGTGCAGCTGCTGGAAAAAATTGAAGATGAGGATGAAGTTTCCTATATATCGGATATGTTAAATTCTTCGAATGCCAAAACCGCGGCAAGCTTTGAAACGTTCACAGGCTGGGTATCCAAGCTGAGAAAAAAGCAAAGTGTCATTGAGGAGTCAGACGAAGAGGTAACAGCTTCTTTTCAGCAAATTTTCCATAATAAAATGCACCATTTATCAGACCGAAAGAAAATGGTGGAGGATCTACTGATGGATGACAAAAATAAAGATCGGTTGAATGATAAACAATGAAATGGAAGGCTATGATCTACACGGTAGTATCCTTGCTGGCAATGATTGTGTTGTCAACATCCCATGCCTATGCGGCTGATCCTATCCCTGGCATTAATATTGATTTTGGATCTTCGAGCTCTGCAGCTGGAGCATCCAATACAGTTAATATTATTATTTTAATCACGATCCTGAGCATTGCTCCCGCCATCCTGGTGTTAATGACCAGCTTCACGAGAATTATTATTGTTCTGGGCTTTGTAAGGACAGCGCTCGGTACACAACAAATGCCCCCTAACCAGGTTCTGGTTGGATTAGCGCTATTCATGACCTTTTTTATAATGGCACCGACGCTTGGTGATTTGAATGAACAAGCGCTGCAGCCTTATCTTAAAGGTAGCGTGAACCAAACAGTTGCTTTGGACAAGGCAGCGGTCACTATGAAAAAGTTCATGTTTCAACATACAAGACAAAAGGATCTGAAGTTGTTTCTTGATTATTCCAAGGCTCAGCCACCGAGTGGAGTCGAGGATACGCCATTAACGGCTTTGGTACCTGCATATGCCATCAGTGAATTAAAAACGGCTTTTCAGATGGGTTTTATGATATTCATTCCTTTTTTGGTTATCGACATGGTCGTAGCCAGTACCTTAATGGCAATGGGGATGATGATGCTGCCGCCCGTCATGATATCACTCCCATTTAAAATACTGCTGTTTATTTTAGTGGATGGTTGGTATCTGGTAGTGAGATCACTGTTACTTAGCTTCAACACATAATGAGAATTGATGACCATGCAGGAGGAGAATAAACCTTGGGCTCGGAGTTTGTTATTCGCTTGGCCGGTGAGGCTGTATACACGGTCTTGAAGGCCAGTGCCCCCATGCTGGTTCTTGCATTGGTAGTGGGGTTGGCCATTAGTATCTTTCAGGCAACAACACAAATCCAAGAGCAGACGTTGGCTTTTGTTCCTAAAATAGTTGCCGTATTATTAGCTTTTTTAATATTTGGACCATGGATTTTGACTACATTGATAGATTTCACTTATAACATTTTGAACAACCTTTATAAATTTGTGGGCTAGGTAGTGAAGGTATGGAATGGATACAGCAATATTTCCCTAGCTTTTTGCTCTTTTTTTGTCGGATTTCATCGTTTTTTGTTGTCGTTCCTGTATTTTCAGCCAAAAATGTGCCGGCACACTTTAAAATCGGGCTTGCTTTTTTTGTTACCTTGATGGCTTTCAGCGTTGTAGGCTCTTCAACCTTGGCTACATTTGATTCACTGTATTTCCTATCTATTGTTAGAGAAATACTGGTAGGCATATTTCTTGGCTTCATTGCTTATTTGTTTTTTACTGTCGTGCAGATTGCAGGTTCGTTTGTAGATATTCAAATTGGCTTCGGTATAGCGAATGTATTTGACCCTTTGACGGGCGCTTCCAGTCCAATTCTTGGCAACTTGAAGTATATGATCGCGATGCTGCTCTTTTTATCCTTAAATGGACATCACCTATTGTTAAAAGCCATTATGGAGAGCTATGAATGGATACCATTATCCAATGAGCTGTTCGCCAAAATATATAATGGACAAATTAGCGAGTTTGTTCTTAAATCGTTTTCGACTGTATTTGCTCTTAGCTTTCAAATGGCGGCACCCCTTATTGCTGCGTTGTTCTTGACCGATGTCGGTCTTGGATTGCTGGCTAGAGTAGCTCCACAATTCAATATTCTCGTTATTGGAGCACCGCTCAAAATGTTAATCGGGTTCTTGCTTTTAATATTGTTATTTCCCGCTTATGAATCCATTTTTAAAGGATCCTTTGTATCCATGTTTGACTATATGCAAAAGTTTATCGGCATGTTTACTGGTTAATCGGGAGGAATTGAAGTGGTTTCATTAAGAATGCAGCTAGATTTGCAGATGTTTTCTCAAGAAAAAACAGAACAGGCTACCCCTAAAAAAAGGCAGGACTCAAGAAAAAAGGGTCAAGTAGCCAAAAGTATGGAATTACCTGCTGCATTCATTTTGTTTTTTTGTTTCCTGTCCTTCTACATATTTGGCGGTTACATGAAAAACCAGCTTACGCTAGTGTTCCGGTCTATCTTTTACGACTATTTGCTGATGGACATTACTATGGCCAATGTGAATCTGCTTTTTCAACAGTTGTTTATACAAAGTATCATGATTATTGTTCCTGTCCTCATGGTAGCGATGGTGACAGCTATATTCAGCAATTATCTACAAATTGGGGTCATGTTTACAGGGGATCCGCTTAAGATGAAATTTAGTAAACTGAATCCAGTTGAGGGAGCCAAGAAAATATTTTCGGCACGCACCTTGGTGGATTTTGTGAAATCCGTATTGAAAATGTCGATTATTGGCTATGTCGTATATGATACTCTTTGGGCAGAAAAAAGTTCCTTAATGGATTTAGCTCGATTACCCTTGGAAAATATTTTTGTTTTTATGGCTTCCATTACTTTGAAATTAGGATTGAAAATTGGTTTGATATTAATTGTTTTGGCACTATTTGATTATATGTATCAGAAATACGAGTTTGAAAAAAGTATAAAGATGTCCAAGCAGGATATTAAAGACGAGTACAAAAAATCGGAAGGCGATCCCTTGATAAAAGGGAAAATTCGTGAAAAGCAGCGGAGAATGGCTATGCAGCGTATGATGCAGGAGGTTCCTAAAGCGGATGTCGTAATTACAAATCCTACCCATTTTGCCGTAGCGTTAAAGTATGATTCCAACAATATGCAGGCTCCGACGGTAATTGCAAAAGGAACCGAATATATTGCATTAAAAATCAAACAAATCGCTAAGGAAAACCGTATTGTGACTATAGAAAATAAACCTTTGGCTCGGACCTTGTATGCACAAGTAGAAATTGGCGAAGCCATTCCAGCAGACATGTTCCAGGCTGTGGCAGAGGTTCTAGCATATGTATATAAAATGAAAGGTAAAGCCAACTAATTAAGAGAGGAGGACATGTGCTATGAAAGTTAAAGATCTGGTTGTACTCATCGGTATTATTGGTATCGTATTGATGATGGTTGTGCCGGTTCCAATCTGGTTGATAGATGTTCTGTTGATTATAAATATTTCTATTGCTCTCTTAATTATTCTCGTAGCCATGAATACACAGGACCCTTTAGAATTCTCTATTTTTCCTTCACTTCTATTGATTACTACCCTTTTTCGGCTAGCGTTAAACGTCTCGACTACAAGAAACATTTTAGCGAATGCCGATGCCGGTAATGTGGTCAAAACCTTTGGTTCGTTTGTCGCACAAGGGAACATCGTTGTAGGGTTTGTCGTCTTTATTATTCTTGTGCTCGTTCAATTTATCGTTATTACCAAAGGTTCTGAGCGCGTTGCCGAGGTAGCTGCACGATTTACATTGGATGCAATGCCAGGTAAGCAAATGGCTATCGATGCAGATTTGAATGCAGGCTTAATTAATGAGATCCAAGCCCGGGAGCGAAGAGAAAAAATTTCTAAGGAAGCTGATTTTTATGGAGCGATGGATGGTGCCAGTAAATTTGTTAAAGGTGATGCCATTGCCGGAATTATCATCCTGTTTATCAATATCCTGGGTGGACTAATAATTGGTATGACCATGAAAGGTATGGGCCTTGCAGAAGCGGGAGCGCTGTATTCGATTCTTACGATTGGTGACGGATTGGTCAGCCAAATACCAGCTCTGTTAATTTCTACGGCAGCAGGCTTAATCGTTACTAGAGCAACCTCAGAAGGTAATCTGGCACATGATTTATCCAAGCAGATTTTACTTTATCCGAAATTGCTTTACATTGTTGCAGGAACAATCACTTTGCTCGGTATTTTCACGCCTATTCATCTCATAACCACACTGCCTATCGCAATTTTACTTGCTTATGCCGCTATGAAAATGCAGCAGAGTCTGGTGAAGAAGCAGGCCAAGGATGAGTTGATGGAGGAAGAGCAGCAAATTGAAGAGGTTCGCAGTCCGGAAAGTGTTATTAGCTTATTGCAGGTCGATCCTATCGAATTTGAATTCGGTTATGGACTGATTCCATTGGCGGATACACAGCAGGGCGGCGACTTGTTGGATAGAATTATATTAATCCGTAGACAATGCGCTCTGGAGATGGGTGTTGTCGTACCGGTGATTCGGATTCGAGATAATATTCAATTGAAGCCTAATGAATACGTCATCAAGATCAAAGGGAATATGGTTGCTCGCGGAGATTTGCTGTTGAATCATTATTTGGCCATGAGTCCGGGAATCGAGGACGATTCCATCAGCGGGATCGACACCTTGGAGCCTGCATTTGGGTTACCGGCTTTATGGATTGATGAAGCTATGAAAGAAAGAGCGGAATTGTCCGGTTATACAGTAGTTGATCCACCATCAGTAGTTGCCACTCACTTAACAGAAGTCATTAAGAAACATGCGCATGAGCTTCTTGGACGTCAGGAAACAAGAGGGTTGATAGAAAATGTCAAGGAAAGTTATCCGGTTCTGGTGGATGACCTCATTCCAAGCGTATTGTCCATAGGTGATGTGCAGAAGGTTCTGGTTAAATTATTAAAAGAAAAAATATCGGTTCGCGATTTGGTCACTATATTAGAAACGTTAGCGGACTACGGTACTTATACTAAAGATCCAGAAATATTGACTGAATATGTGAGGCAGTCGCTCTCCCGTCAGATTACGCAGCAATTTGCTGTAACTGGCGATTCTCTCAAAGTAATTACGGTAGGACCAAGCCTTGAAAAGAAAATAGCCGAGTCCGTTCAGCAATCCGATCAAGGCAGCTATCTGGCTTTGGACCCGAGCTCTACCCAAATCATTTATCAGCGTATTACGGATCAAGTAACGAAGTCGATACAGTCAGGGCAACAGCCAATTGTACTGACCTCTCCAACGATCCGCATGTACCTGAGGCAGCTTTTGGAACGAACGATGCAGGATATACCGGTTCTTTCTTACAGTGAGCTCGAACCCAACGTTGAAATTCAAAGCATGGGGGTAGTTAATTTATGAGAGTGAAACGATATATTGTCGATTCAATGCCAGATGCTCTGCAAAAAATCAAAACCGATCTTGGCAAGGATGCTGTTATTTTAAATACGAAGGAAATTCGTTCTGGTGGATTTCTTGGGATGTTTTCCAAAAAGAAAATCGAGGTTATCGCTGCTATAGACACGTCTGCAGCAGCGGCGCCTTCACCTGTAAAGATAACGGCACCTATAGACAGACCACAGCCTGTAAGTACGGGTTTTAACACACCACAGACCGCTAAAAATGCATATGCAAGACCAACCGGGATATCAGCTCAGCAGCAAGCTATCGATTTGAAGCGGGATGCACTTGTTTTTCCCGAAGTACCTGATGTAATTGTTCCAAGTCCACCTGTACCTGCAAAAGTTCCTGCTGCAGCTGCTGTTGTGAAAGAAAGAGAAGACATGCTGCTAGAAGAATTGAAACAGATGAAAGAGTTCATGCATAAGCTTTCTGTTCAAGGAAGCCAACAAGTTAATGATCCTTCTTTAATCGTTCTGAAGCAACGAATGATAGAGCAGGAAGTAGAGCCTATGCTTGTGGATGAGATCATTGCCTCTATCACTCAGGAAGCGCAGGATGCTGGACTTGCGATAACCGATGATTCAGCGATGGAATCAGCAAGAAAGAAGCTGCTCGAATTGTTCAGTCAGGGTCAGTCCAATGCAATGGCGGCAGATACGCGAATTGCACATTTTGTAGGACCGACTGGTGTTGGGAAGACAACAACTATTGCCAAGCTGGCGGCAGAGCAGGTGCTCAAATACCATCGCAAGGTAGGCTTTATTACTTCGGACACTTATCGAATCGCGGCTGTGGAACAGCTCAAGACGTATGCCACTATTTTGAACGTACCTTTAGAGGTCGTGTTCTCGCCTCAGGATTTGTCCAAGGCATTCGAGCAGCTTAAAGATCGCGATATCATATTTATGGATACGGCAGGGCGCAATTTCCGTAATGAAATGTACGTATCGGAATTGAATACGCTGCTGCAGTACGGTGGTAAAAGTGAAACGTATCTGGTGCTGAGCTTGACGACTAAATACAAAGATATGAAAGCAATTACAGAAAATTTCTCGAAATTTAAGCTCGATAAAGTGCTGTTTACGAAAATGGACGAGACCGATTCATATGGTGCGGTCGTCAATCTGGTGCATGATTTCAAGCTTCAACTTTCCTATGTGGCAAACGGCCAAAGTGTTCCAGATGATATTAATTTGTTGGCGGAGCAGCATATTGTCGACCTGATACTGGGGGTTGATCATTATGAATGATCAGGCACAAGGACTTCGCAATCTGGTATCCAATCAAAATGTCCAGAAGTCTAAGCCAACTCGCATACTTACAGTAACCAGTGGCAAAGGTGGTGTAGGGAAATCCAATTTTACACTGAATTTTGCACTTACTTTACAAAAAAAAGGCTTTGATGTATTGGTTTTTGACGCTGATATCGGACTGGCGAATATCGACGTGCTTATGGGTGTCAGCGCCAAATATAATTTGTACCACTTACTGAAAAAAGAAAAAACGATCTGGGAAATTATCCAAAGAGGACCACACAATCTGCAATTTATTGCAGGCGGCTCTGGATTTAATGATTTGATCAGACTTACCGACGATCAATTGGAATACTTTGCAGATCAGGTTAATCAATTAAATGGCACTGTGGATTTCATTATTTTTGATACAGGTGCGGGTTTGTCAAAGGAAACGTTAAAATTTATATTGGCAGCAGAAGAAACCATTGTGGTCACCACACCAGAGCCGACTTCCATTACCGATGCATACGCGATTATTAAGATGGTTAATTCCATGAATGAGCCAGTAAATTTCAAGTTGGTCGTTAATCGAACTACGGACAGCAAGGAAGGCAAACAAACAGCTGACAAAATTATTATGGTTGCCAAACAGTTTTTGCATATAGATATCCCAACCTTGGGCTTTGTAGATGACGATAACAATGTGTCCAAGGCTGTGAAAAGACAAATTCCTTTTACGGTCGCTTATCCTACCAGCGCAGCCTCTCAGTCGATCTATCGTTTAGTCGATGATTTTATTGCCAGACAAACTCCTACAGAAGAACAGCAGGGTGCAGTAAAAGGCTTCATGTCGAAAATGATGAGACTTTTAAGACACTAGCGTCCTCTTACTTAGTGAAACAGACAACTTGGAGGAGTGAATATAGATGAACCCTTATAAAATATTGGTTGTTGACGATTCGATCTTTATGAGGAAAATGATTACAGACATGATTTCGGAGGATCCTCAATTTCAAGTGATTGGCACAGCCAAAAACGGCAAAGAAGCAGTGAATCAGGTTAAAATACTGAAGCCGGACGCCATCACCATGGATATTGAAATGCCGGAGATGAATGGTCTGGACGCCCTGAAGATCATTATGGATATACAACCCACTCCAGTGATCATGTTAAGCAGCTTAACTCAGGATGGGGCCAGAGAAACGATCGTAGCGCTCGAAAGAGGAGCAGTTGATTTTGTCGGTAAGCCTTCAGGCTCGATTTCATTGGATTTACACCGGGTAAAGGAATTGCTGCTTGAAAAGCTCCATATCGCAGTTAAAACGAATGTGTTGAAATTTCGTTCTAATCCCATGTGGACACCACCAATTCCCAGACCTAAAGCGGTACCTAGGATTGAGGAGCTGCCTAAGGTAAACAAGGAACGTACAGCATTTGAATCGAATTCTGTAAAACCTGTTCCAGCAGAGCCCCAAACGGCTCATCAACAGGGATCGAGTCAGGTTCAGCAAATCGTGGCCATAGGCACTTCTACCGGCGGACCAAGAGCACTTCATCAGGTCGTCTCTCATATTCCGGGACATCTTCCTGCTCCAGTTGTTATTGTTCAGCATATGCCACCCAATTTCACTAAATCCTTGGCACAGCGATTGAACTCTGTCTCGGAGCTGCATGTGGTGGAGGCGGAAGAGGGTATGATTTTGCAAAATGGACATGCCTATGTGGCCCCAGGTGGTTTTCATATGACAGTAGCACGCAATGGTCCTGGAGTTTACAAAATTCATATAAGCAAGGAAGAGGCCAGAGGAGGGCATAGACCTTCTGTAGACATACTTTTTGAGTCACTTCTGCCTTTGAAGGAGCTAAAGCGACATATCGTGCTCATGACTGGAATGGGAGCCGATGGAGCAAAGGGGATGCTGGCGCTTAAGAATGCCGGCGCTGTTACGACTATTGCTGAATCCGAAGAAACCTGTATTGTATATGGGATGCCTCGGGCAGCAGTAGAACTCAAATGTGTGATGCATGTTCTGGCACAGCAAGAAATAGCTCCAAAGCTAGCACAGGCCGTGTGTAAGTAGCATAGAGACATCAGTATTACAAATCATCCATTGATGGAGGTGTGAGGTTATGGACTTAAATCAATACCTTTCGATGTTTATTGATGAATCCAGAGAGCATCTGCAAGCCTTAAACGATAATTTACTGGCTTTAGAAGGCAGTCCTGAGGACATCAGCATTGTACATAATATTTTTCGTTCGGCCCATACCCTTAAGGGTATGTCAGCGACGATGGGCTTTGAAGATTTGGCTTCGTTGACCCATGAAATGGAAAACGTACTGGATCTCGTTCGTAATGATAAGCTGAAGATGGACGCATTTATTTTCGACTGTATTTTCAAGAGCCTGGATGCCTTGGAATCCATGGTAGAGGATATTATTCAAGGCGGCACTGGTAAAGCGAATGTAAGCGACATAGTCTTGTCTCTGAAATCCATCGTAACAGGGGATTACTTAAAAGCAGGTAATGCTGCAGGAGCTCAGGCAGGCACTGCGGATGACAATACAGCAGGTTCGTCCATCCTGGATGAATTCCAATTGTCGATCATACAGCAATCGATAGATGCCGGGATGCAGGTTTTTTATATTGAAGTCGGCGTTCGTCAAGATTGTGTATTGAAAGCAGCCAGAGCATACATGGTATTTAATGTGTTAGAGCAAAATGGTGAGGTCATTAAATCGGATCCACCTGTAGAAGACATTGAACAGGAAAGGTTTGACAATAATTTTTCAGTCTTCTTTATTTCTGGTACAGATCAGGAATCTTTGCAAAAACAAGTTGCTAATGTATCAGAGATCGATAAAGCAGTCGTTACCTTGTTGACTCACGAAAAGCTTGAGGAGTTATTGAAGCCGGCGATGGCGGCGGTACCTGAAATTGCTACAGCTGCAGCCGTTCAAGCTGGTGCACCTGTTCAGGCACCAACGGCAGAAGTGAAGAAGCCGGTGGCTGCCGCTAATGCTCCTGTAGCGAATCGAACAATTCGTGTGGACATAGAGCGGCTCGATGCATTGATGAATCTGTTCAGTGAACTGTTGATTGATCGTTCCAGATTAGAGCAATTGGCCAGCGAAATTAGAAAAAATGATCTGACAGAAACCGTCGAACACATGTCGAGGGTCAGCAGTGACTTACAAAATATCGTACTCAAGCTGCGGATGGTTCCCATTGATACCGTATTTAATCGATTCCCGCGTATGATTCGTGATGTTGCCAAAAACCTCGACAAAAAAGTCGATTTGATTATTACTGGCGCTGATACTGAGCTCGACCGCACTGTCGTAGATGAGATCGGTGATCCGTTGGTCCATTTACTGCGAAATGCAGTGGATCATGGGGTTGAACCTACAGTTGATAGAATCGCAGCGGGCAAGCCTGAAACAGGATCGATCTACTTACGTGCTTTTCATAGCGGGAATCATGTATTTATTGAAATTGAAGAGGATGGCCGCGGCATCAATCGCGATGGGGTTCTGAATGCTGCTATTAAAAAAGGAGTCGTCACACCTGAGCAGGCTTCCAAGTTATCCGATAATGAGGTATACCTGCTGCTGTTTGCTTCTGGCTTCAGTACTGCTGACAAGATCTCTGATATATCCGGACGTGGTGTAGGCTTGGATGTCGTTAAGACGAAGATAGAAAGTCTTGGTGGCCGTGTTCAGGTCGAATCCAAATTTGGTAAGGGAACCAAGTTTTCCGTGCAGCTACCGCTAACCTTGTCGATTATTTCTGCAATGCTCATCCGTGTAGGCTCAGAAAAGTATGCGATACCTTTGTCCTCCATAGTAGAGACATCAGCATTTGCAACTGATCAGATTCTTACCGTACACGGTAGTCGGATGGTGAATTACCGTTCGAATGTGATTCCTCTTGTTTCACTAGCCAAAGTATTTAGTGTTCCTAACAAAAATGGCAATGAAGCTGAAAAAGAAACCCAAATCGTAGTGATCCGTAAAGGCGAAAAGCTCGCCGCGCTTATTGTCGATGAGTTTATTGGGCAGCAGGAAATTGTTTTGAAATCGTTGGGCAAATATTTCACGAATTTGTTTGCTATCTCCGGTGCCACCATTCTTGGTGATGGACAGGTCGCGCTTATTATTGATACAAATGCTTTAATTAAATAAGTTTTAACTATTTTACATAAGGATTTCAAAGGGAGGCACGGGAATATGGGCGAAGAAATAAAGGTTATTGTTTTTGCATTGGCACATGAGGAATATGGAGTAGAAGTGGAAAAAGTTCGAACAATCGAGCGGATGCAGCCAATGACACGTGTTCCAAGAACGCCAGAGTTTGTTAAAGGCGTCATTAATCTGCGTGGTGTCGTTACCCCTATAATTGATCTGCGTGGAAGATTCGGTTTTGCAGAAAGTGAATATACAGACAATACTCGTATTATTATCGTTGCTGTAAAAGAATTGGAAGTAGGTTTAATTGTAGATTCAGCAAATGATGTTACGGATATCAACACGGATAATATTGATGATCCTCCAGAAGTGGTGGGCGGAATCAAAGCTAAATATTTACAAGGCATTGCCAAGATTGGGGATTCGCGTCTTTTGGTGCTTTTGAATTTAGAAGAAGTTCTGAACAAAAGTGAAATTATTCAATTAGAAAATCAAGAGGAGTAACCGTGTGGAATCATTTAAAGGGTTTGCCGATTTTCAATTGGATGTTCTCAAGGAAGTAGGTAATATCGGGGCTGGTCATGCAGCCACCGCACTATCCAGACTATTGGATAAACCGGTTGATATGCTCGTTCCCAAGGTTCGTATGGTAGAATTTGAAGAAATAGCTGAAAGCGTCGGTGGGGCTGAACGTGTCGTAATTGCCATCTTCCTTCGAGTTGAAGGTGAAACGCCTGGGAATCTATTTTTCATACTATCTCTCGAATCTGCAAAAAAATTATTGCGTAATTTGGTAGGGATTGAGGTAGTTGATGACGAACATTATACAGATATGGAGCTTTCTGCCTTAAGTGAGATTGGTAATATTTTGGCAGGCTCGTATTTGTCTTCATTGGCTGATTTTACGCAATTGTACATGTCACCAACCGTTCCGGCACTTGCAATTGATATGGCAGGGGCCATTCTAAGCTACGGTCTTATTCAATTCGGTCAAATGGGAGATCATGCTTTGTTAATAGATACCAAGTTTTTGGATGGGAATGACGAGATTGAAGGACACTTCTTCCTGATCCCGGACCCCGAATCTTTTAACAAAATTTTCATTGCCTTGGGAGTACAAGCTCCATGATTCCAGACAATTTTATAAAGGTAGGAATGGCCGATCTCAATGTTACGCATTTGACCGGGGTGCTAAAGACAACAGGATTAGGCTCATGTGTCGGTATTACACTGTATGATCCCAAAACATTGGTTGCAGGAATGGCGCATGTCATGCTTCCAACCTCGGATATTGCAAGAGAAGGTAATTTAAATGTAGCAAAGTATGCGGATACTGCGATTCCAGAGATGATTGAGCGAATGCTGAAATTAGGTGCCGTTCTCAGACGAATGGAAGCTAAAATGGCAGGTGGGGCACAAATGTTCGCCTTTGCCGGCAACTCTGATACGATGAGAATCGGTCCGCGGAATGTCGAATCATGCAAAATTATGCTGAGCAAGTATTCGATTCCGCTAAAGTCGGAGGATACGGGTTCCAATTACGGGAGAACAGTTGAATTTAACTGTGAAACAGGTATTCTTTTAATCCGCAGCGTTCAACAAGGAGTGAAGGAACTGTAGACTATGATGGGAACTATTCGTTGGAATTTACTTGTAGGTGCCGTATCTTTTGTCGTTACACTGTCAACCTCCTTAATTAATAATATTTGGAGCACAGCACTCATTCGAAGCTGTTATAGTTTTGTCCTTTTGTTTCTTCTCGTTTTTCTAGTCCGCTGGATTCTGGGTACTTTCGCTGGAATTGATAAAATCATCGATACCGACGCAGCGGCGGATGATAGTAAAGGTACTACCCTTGATATGACTACACCAAACGACGACGAGTCTTTAAATCAAATGTTAAAGGGTTCAAGAGACCCTCATGCGTCTGAGGGTGAGAGCGGATTTGCGCCTTTGAATCCTCCGAAGCTTACGAGTAAAGTCAATTTGGAAACCGGGGATATGGTTCAAGCGCTGCGTCAGATGTCCGAAGAATAAAGGTGGTGGCAACGGTTCATGATTCAACAAAAGTCGCATTTGACCAACATGGATGTTTGGAAGCAATGGAAAGAATTCGGCTTACTTGAAGCAAAACAGTCGCTCATCGAAACGTATTTACCTCTGGTTGAATATGTTTCGAACCGTTTAGCAATCGGTTTACCCAAAAATGTATCGAGAGATGATCTATCGAGTTTTGGCGTTATGGGACTTATCGATGCTATAGAAAAGTTTGATTACCTTCGTGGTTTGCAATTTGAAACCTATGCTTCCTGGCGTATTCGTGGGGCTATCATCGATGGCCTGCGTCAGGGAGATTGGGTTCCAAGATCAGTTAGAGAAAAATCAAAAAAGATAGAAGAAGCGTATCAAAAGCTTGAGCAGCAATATTTAAGATCTGTTACAGATGATGAAATTAGCGAATATTTGCAAGTAACTGAACATGATTTTCGCCAAATGGTCCAAGAGATCGCAATTACAACAGTTTGTTCCATTGATGATCCCATTCGTGAAGAAGATTCTGAGACTCGGTTGTCTTTGTTGATAGATGAAAAAGCCAAGAATCCTGAATATAAAGTTAATGAATTTTATTTGAAAGAAACGTTAGCCAAAGCGATTGAAAGATTAACCGATAAAGAAAGAACGGTTGTATCCTTATTTTACTTTGAAGAGCTGTCATTAAGTGAAATTGCAGAAGTTATGAGTTTATCGCCTTCACGTATTTCACAATTGCACTCCAAAGCGATATTGCGGCTTCGCGGCTCGCTTGGTAGGCATAAATCACAGTTGTTTGAAGACTCTTGAACCTGGAAAGTGGGGGGAATAATGAGCGAGCAGGCTGTTCCGCTTAGTTTTTATATGGAGGTTACTTTATCCGAGGATAAGCTTAACGCCTATTTACAGTTTAAAAATAGTGATGATAAATTAAGCTTTAGCCTGGCACAACTAGAGGAAGTATTGGAATCATATAAAATTACACACGGAATCAATCGCAGTAAATTAAGTGAAATTGTAAAGAGTCCCCAATCATTTTTTCTAACTAAAACACTTATTGCTACTGGAACTGCACCTGTTAAAGGCGTGGATGGCAGCGTTAAATTTTTATATGATTTGAGTAATGATGCCAAACGGCCAGTGGAAATGCACGATGGTAAGGTTGATTTTAAAGAAGTAACTTCCATCAATAATGTTAGAAAAGGTCAATTAATTGCTGAGCGTATTCCAGCTGCGCCTGGCACACCAGGTCAAGCTGTAACAGGCGAGCTGATCAATACGAAGGATGGTAAGGAAGCAAGAATCAAAGTAGGAAAAAATGTAGTTTTGGATCCTTCCCAGAACTCCTTGTATGCAGCGATGGATGGCATGGTAGCCAAGACGGATCGGGATAAAATCAATGTATTTCCGGTTTATGAGGTCAACGGAGATGTTGATTACAACATTGGGAATATTGATTTTGTCGGTACTGTAGTCATTAGAGGAAGCGTTCTCTCCGGATTTAGAATTAAAGCTTCCGGTGATATTCGAATTACGGGTACTGTGGAAGGTGCAGATTTGGAAGCGGACGGGTCTATTGAAATCAGTGCAGGAATTTTGGGTCACAACAAAGGCGTAATCCGTGCCGGTAAGCATGTCAAGAGCGCATTTATTCAAGATGCAACCGTGTATGCAGAAGAGGTCATAGTTAGTTTAAGCATCATGCATTCCAATGTACATGCCATTCATAGTGTGGTCTGCAAAGGTTCAAAAGGACTTATTGTCGGTGGCGTTATCCAGGCCGGAGAGTCAGTAGTGGTACGTACCGTGGGCAATTCGATGTCCACAGTAACCATAATTGAGGTTGGTGTGCTGCCGGAGATGCGTAATGAATTGGTACAGCTAAGAGCTCAGCTGCGCTCTATTAACGATAATCTGGAGAAGACGGATAAGGCTCTGACCATGCTGGATCAATTGGCAGCTATAGGTCAATTAGGGCCGGATAAAGTATCGATGCGCATCAAGCTTAATCATACCAAAAAACAATTCACTGAAGAACGGATTACGTCCAGAGAACGTATTTTTGAAATAGAAAAATCATTAGAGGATTCTGAAAAAGCAAAGGTCGATGTGGCATCTACGATTTACAGTGGTTCGAAGATTGTGATAGGCCGCTACACCAAATTTGTCAAGGATGCGGTATCGCATGTCAGATTTCAGCTGGCAGATGGGGATATCGCGGCAATTCCATTAGTTTAATCGTAAATGTCGCCGGGAGGGCTGGATGTTATGAGTTTAAGGCCGGTAGAGCTGCAATTTGCACTGCACAAAAATGAGGAAGTTGGTCTCAAGCAGAATCAACTGAATAACAAACCGCATCAGGATCAAACCTTGCTTGCCGGTGCTGCCGCCAAACAAACGGAAAAGGAACGTCATGTGACTGGAAAAGCCGATGACGTTACTCAGTCCTCCATACGCGACCAAGAGAAGGAAAACTCCAAGCAAAGTAAGAACAAGACAAGAGCAAAAAGCAATTCCACTGATAACGAAGGGGAGAAGTCGTCGACGGAGAGGCGAGTACACCCTTTTAAAGGAAAGCATATTGATTTATCCCTGTAAAGGCTGTTCAAAAAGTCCTCATTTGATCACGAAGTTTCACAGAAAGCTTAATCGGCATCGAATCTTGCATTCAGGCTCGAAGTGCGGTACTCCTAAATGGTTCTGCCTAAACACCGTTCCTCCTCCTATACCTTCTTGCAACCTTCTCGGTGCTGAAATGTCGACTTTTGGAACTTGCACTTGTAATCAGGGGAATGATAGATTTCGGAAAAAGGTGAATCAAGTGGATCAACACTGGGTTTATATTGTATTATTTGGACTCGTTTTCATTATTTATGCGAAAATCATTCCGAAAGCAAGCGGAGCAAAAGGTCAGGGCAGCCCGACCGTTCAAGAGATTGAGGAAGCAATGGAACACTTTACGGCAGAGCTGGACGAGCAGAACAAAGCCTTGATCCAGTTGCTTGCAGAAACCAAACGAGATTATGAAGTACAAACTGCCAAGTTAACGTCACGGCTTGAAATTGTTGAGAAACAATCTGCACTAACTAATCAGGAGCTCAACAAGCTTGGTTTTGCATATGAGGAGCTTCAGAAGAAGATTGCTCATCCACCCGAGAAGGTTCCTGTAATCGAGCTGCAGAAACCAAGGATCGAAGAGAAAATTATTGATGATGAAGCCCCACCTATTGCAATGAACTTGAAGTCTCGTTACGAGGAACTGTTTTCGTTATTTGAACAAGGGAAATCGGTAGAGTATATTGCCAAAAAGCTGAATATGAATAAAGGTGAGATCAATTTGATCTTTCAGTTGGCGAAGCAGGAGGAAAAACTCAATGCTCACTAACAAATCGTTATTGTACGGTTTAGGAATTGGCTTAATTGTAGGTGCCTCCTTGCTCCAGCTGATGAACGCTGCCAAACCATCGGCAGTCAAAGCAGATCTAATGAAGGGCGCGGCAATAAGTGAGATGGACCATGTTCAATTGAAGGAAGCGGCCTCCAAGTACTTTCAGGTTTTTGACAACGATCAGAAGATGCTGAGCCAGACACAGGTGGATGCTCTTGTGCTGCAGAAGGTGAAAGAGGAGAAGGACAAGCAGCCCGCAGAACAACCGCCTGCGCCTGTGAAGGAAGTCGTTAAGGAAACCTATATTTATGTGTCCAGTGGGCTAAATGCTGGCAATGTGGGCGATTTATTAGTGACCAGCGGTGTCATTACAGACCGTAAAGCATTTGAGGATATGATGTACCAGCAACAATTAAATGAGAAGATTGTATCCGGCGTTCATGTTTTCAAAGGTCCCATGGAGCTTGCACGTGTGGTTTCAAATATAACAACCCGTCCATAAGCCAAGCCTGACAATAGGTTTGGTTTCTTTATAATATCAGATTTTATAAGTTTTCAGCAGAGCTGAATATTCTGATATCGCAAGAAAAGCAACCTGTTGGACACGAATGTATCTTCACCGAATAGGCTTCGATCAGGAGCTTTTCTTATATCAAAAAATATTTTTTATCATAGGAATAATAGCAATGACTGTTGCATACCTATTTCAGTTGTGGTATAGTTATTGACGGTGTTAAAACGCACGCTGGTCAATTCGCATAAGGGTGCTTCCCGGCGGGAAGTTTTATGTCGAAGATGCGACTATAGCGGAGGAGACCCAAAACCAATTTAGAGGAGGTGTGTGAAGATGGCAGTAATCTCCATGAAACAGCTTTTAGAAGCTGGAGTTCACTTCGGTCACCAGACTCGTCGTTGGAATCCGAAAATGGATCGTTACATCTTCACTGAAAGAAACGGAATTTACATTATCGATTTACAAAAAACGGTGAAAAAGGTTGAAGAAGCTTATAACTTCGTTAAATCAGTAGCCGACCAAAACGGTACAATCTTGTTCGTAGGAACAAAGAAGCAAGCGCAAGATTCAGTTGCAGAAGAAGCAGCTCGCTGCGGTATGTTCTACATTAACCAACGTTGGTTGGGTGGAACATTGACCAACTTCCAAACGATTCAAAAGCGTATTGATCGTTTGAAGCAATTGGAAAGATGGGAAGAAGACGGTACTTTTGAAGTTCTTCCTAAGAAAGAAGTTATCATCCTTCGTAAAGAAAAAGATCGCTTGGAGAAATTCCTTGGCGGTATCAAGAATATGAAGGGCCTTCCAAGTGCATTGTTCATCATCGATCCTCGTAAAGAGCGTATCGCGGTTGCAGAAGCTCGCAAGCTGGGTATTCCAATCGTAGGTATCGTAGATACAAACTGCGATCCAGATGAAATCGATTATGTCATTCCTGGTAATGACGATGCAATCCGTGCAGTTAAGCTGTTAACAGCTAAAATTGCCGATGCAGTGGTTGAAGCACATCAAGGCGAACAAACTACAGCTTAAATAGTGAATAGAAAGGGGTGGTTAAAAGGTGCAAAATCCTTTCACCGCCCCTTTTTTAAGGACCAAGGTTCAACATATATGAGGGAGGCCAAGTTCATGGCGGTTAATGCAGCATCAGTAAAGGAATTACGTGCAAGTACAGGAGCAGGTATGCTCGATTGTAAGAATGCGTTGGAAGAAGCAAACGGTGATTTGACAAAAGCGGCTGAGCTTCTGCGTGAAAAAGGATTGTCTGCAGCAGCTAACAAAGCAGGACGTATTGCTACAGAGGGTGTTGTTGAATCTTATATCCATGCTGGTGGCCGTATCGGCGTATTGGTTGAAGTAAACTGTGAAACCGATTTTGTTGCCAAAACAGATCAGTTCAAAGATTTTGTTAGAGATGTAGCTATGCAAATTGCTGCTGCTAACCCGTTGTATGTTCGTCGTGAAGAAGTGCCGCAGGAAGCTCTTGACAAAGAACGCGAAATCTTGACGAACCAAGCATTGAACGAAGGCAAGCCGGCTAACATCGTTGAAAAAATGGTTGATGGTCGTATTGGCAAATATTACGAAGAATATTGCTTGATGGAGCAAACGTTCATCAAAGATCCTGACAAAAAAATCAGCCAATTGATCAACGAAAAAGTTTCCAAAATTGGTGAAAACATCACGATCCGCCGCTTTGTTCGTTTTGAACTAGGTGAAGGCTTAGAGAAGAAAACAGAAAACTTCGCAGAAGAAGTTATGGCACAAGTAAAGAAATAAATTCATAGTCCATGATCAGATAGCGGGAACACTTTGTGTTCCTCTTTTTTACACAAACATCAATAGCTGCTTTTTCGAACAGGGGGGATAAGCTTGGAACGTCCTATTTACAAACGGGTTATTCTGAAATTGAGCGGAGAAGCTTTGGCAGGACAGCAAGGATTTGGTATTGATTCTGAGACGATTTCCTCAATAGCTCAGCAGGTTAAACAAGTCGTGGAATTAAACGTTGAAGTCGCAATCGTTGTGGGCGGCGGCAATATATGGAGAGGCATAGCTGGAAGCGAAAAAGGTATCGACAGAGCTACAGCCGACTATATGGGAATGCTGGCAACAGTCATGAATTCATTGGCTCTTCAAGATGCGCTTGAAACCATTGATGTTCCAACTCGTGTACAATCCTCCATTAACATGCAGCAAGTAGCTGAGCCTTACATACGTCGAAGAGCTATTCGACACTTGGAAAAAGGTAGAGTTGTCATTTTCGCGGCAGGGACAGGCAATCCGTTCTTCTCGACGGATACGACTGCGGCACTGAGAGCTGCAGAGATTGAAGCTGAAGTGATTCTCATGGCCAAAAATAAAGTTGATGGTGTATATTCGGCAGATCCTTTCAAAGACTCAAGCGCGATCAAATATGAAACGCTTACGTATTTGGAAGTTTTAAATAAAAATTTAGGTGTTATGGATTCAACAGCTTCATCACTTTGCATGGATAATAATCTTCCATTAATCGTATTTTCGATTACGGAAAGTGGTAATATTAAACGTGTGGTATTAGGTGAAAAAATTGGAACGATTGTAAAAGGGAGTGTCTAACGATATGCCTCAATCGATAAAGAAAAATGCAGAGGACCGTATGGAGAAAGCCATTGGTTCTTTAAAGAAAGAGCTTTCCAGTTTACGTGCTGGAAGAGCTGTACCGGCCCTGCTGGATCGCGTTCAAGTGGAATATTACGGGGCTATGACACCTGTCAACCAATTGGCTAATATCAGTACACCTGATTCTCGTACCCTGATGATCCAGCCTTGGGATAAGAGCTCGATGTCGGCCATCGAAAAAGCCATCATGAAATCAGATTTGGGATTGACTCCATCTAATGATGGATCGATGATTCGCATTATGATTCCGGCGTTGACTTCAGAACGCAGATCAGAATTGGTGAAAATGACTCGCAAATTTGGTGAAGAAGCCAAGGTTGCGATTAGAAATGTTCGCCGCGATGCGAATGATGATATCAAAAAGCTCGAGAAAAATGGTATATCTGAGGATGAATCACGTAAATATCAAGAGGATATCCAAAAATTTACCGATAAGTACATTTCGGAAGTCGATAAGGTTCTTGTGGCTAAAGAAAAAGAGATTATGGAAGTATAATCATAGAGACCCCCTTGTAAGGGGGCTTTTAGTCTTTCCTTATTGGAGGAAGCAATAGATGATACCTTTCAAAAAATGGTTTGGAAGCAAGCCACTGAGCGCCGAGCAAATGGAACGGTTAGATGCCGATAATGTACCAAACCATGTAGCAGTTATCATGGACGGCAATGGCCGATGGGCTCAGAAGCGCGGATTACCGCGTGTTGCAGGGCATCACTCAGGTATGAAAAATGTAAAAAAGATTACAATGGCTGCGAACTCCATTGGCGTCAGTGTATTAACGTTATATGCATTTTCTACGGAAAATTGGAAAAGACCAAAAGAAGAAGTGGATTATTTGATGAAGCTTCCAATTGAATTTTTTCCAAAAGAGATCGAGGAATTAATTGCAAATAATGTTCAGATTCGCATGACGGGCTGGCATGAAGGCTTGCCGGATTATACGTTAAAGGCGATTCAAGACGCAATCGAACAAACCAAGAACAACGACGGTCTCATTTTGAATTTTGCTTTAAATTACGGTAGTCGTAAAGAGATGTTATCCGGTGTGAAGCAAATTGCCCAGGATGTGCAATCCGGTAAGCTCGATGCGGATGAGATCGATGAAACTATGTTTTCGAGGTATATGTTAACCCATCCACTTCCGGATCCTGACTTATTAATTCGCACGAGTGGTGAGCTGCGCATTAGCAATTTTATGTTATGGCAATTGGCTTACTCTGAGCTGTGGTTTACTGAGTTGTGCTGGCCGGAATTTACCGAGCAGGATTTTTTTGATGCTGTTCAAGAATATCAGCGGCGGGCCCGCAGATATGGCGGCCTGTAGCAGGCGACGGAGGTATAGACTTGAAGCAGCGAATAGTAACAGGAATCATAGCAGCGATTGTTTTCTTGACCCTTTTATATTTGGGCAGTTATTGGTTTACCGGCCTGATTGTCATTACCTCATTAGTCGGTTTTTATGAATATGTGAAAATGAACAAACTCAACCCCTTTTCTTTAACTTCATTTGTTGGTTATTTGGGGGTTGGTTTATTATGCTTGCCTTGGACCTTAACTGCGATTTCAGTTATAAGCTCTTCAACAAATTTGATAT
Organism: Paenibacillus periandrae; assembly: GCF_022458865.1. GTDB lineage: Bacteria > Bacillota > Bacilli > Paenibacillales > NBRC-103111 > Paenibacillus_S > Paenibacillus_S periandrae. The sequence goes on from NZ_JAJNMU010000011.1 coordinate 245,892, forward strand.
GGCTGTTACTATTTGTTTTATTATGCATTACAGTACTTTCCAAGAATAAAGTAACCATTGATCATATATCTACCTTGTTTTTAGGTGTCGTTTATATTGGTATTGGCTTTCACTATATGATAGAAACAAGAATGATGGAGCAGAATGGGCTATTTTGGACCCTGCTGATTTTTTTCTGTATTTGGGCTACGGATTCTGGCGCGTATTTTACCGGATCACAATTTGGTAAAACTCCGTTATGGCCCACGATCAGTCCGAAAAAATCGATAGAAGGCTCAGTTGGCGGCATTATCATCTCGGTAGTGGTCGCTATTTGCTTCTCGCTATTGCATTCTGAATTGCTATCGTGGAAGCAGGCAATTGTCATTGGAGTGATCATTGCTGTTGTCGGTCAGATGGGAGATCTGATCCAATCTGCATACAAACGTATTAAAGGTATCAAGGATACAGGAACGATCTTACCAGGCCACGGTGGGGTGCTGGATCGTGTAGACAGCTGGTTGATTGTGTTTCCGATGGTCCAGATCCTAGCTCTGCTGCCGCACGCATAAATAGTTAATTGAGGTGAATCATGAAGCATATCGCCATACTCGGTTCTACAGGGTCCATAGGGACGCAAACCCTGGATGTACTGGCACATTCTCCCGAGCAGTACAAAGTGGAGGGACTTGCAGGTGGGTACAATTTGCCTTTATTGCTTGAGCAAATCAAGCAGTTCAAACCCAATAAAGTATCAGTAGCCACCAAAAGCTTGGCGGATGAGCTAAGGCTCCATGTTTCAGCACAAACCTCTGTTTTCTACGGGGATGAAGGTTTAATGGAGATCGCGGCTGGAACGGATGCGGATTATGTAGTTACTGCATTGGTAGGCAGCCAAGGATTGCGTCCAACACTTGCAGCGATTGAGGCAGGCAAGGACATCGGACTCGCTAATAAGGAAACGTTAGTCAGCGCAGGCCACTTGGTGACAGAACTCGTGAAAAAACGTGGGGTCAAGCTGCTTCCTATAGACAGTGAGCATTCTGCGATCTTTCAGTGCTTGAACGGAGAATCAGTACAGAATATTAACAAAATTATTTTAACAGCATCAGGCGGTTCATTCAGAGACCGCACTCGCGAACAGCTGCAAGGCGTTACAGTCGAACAAGCTCTTCAGCATCCGAATTGGTCGATGGGGGCCAAAATTACTATTGATTCAGCTACTATGGTTAACAAAGGGCTGGAGGTCATTGAGGCACATTGGTTGTTTGGGTTGCCTTACTCGCAAATTGAAGTGCTGATCCATCCGGAAAGCATTATTCATTCCTGTGTTGAGTTTGTTGATAATAGTATTATCGCCCAGCTCGGGAACCCTGACATGCGTGTTCCTATTCAGTATGCGCTTACGTATCCCCAGCGACTAGCAACTCCATCAAAGCCTTTGAATTTAGCCCAAATTGGAAAGCTGAACTTCCGTGAAATGGATTATGTGAGATTTCCATGTTTAAAAATGGCTTTTGATAGTGGAAAAGCCGGAGGCACTGCTACCACGGTGTACAATGCAGCTAACGAAGTTGCAGTAGCCAGGTTTTTGAAGGGCACTATTGATTTTCTGCAAATTGAGCGGACTATTGACAGTGTGCTGAATCAGCATGAGGTTGTGGCGAATCCCAATCTGGAAGAAATTATGGCAGCCGACACCTGGGCAAGAGCTGCAGCAGAAAAAATAAATGATTAATGATGTCTGTCCAATTCTGTAAGCATCATTCCACCAGCAGGATAATATGTTCATTACATGGAGCGGCTTGTATTTGTGTCGCAAAAAATGTTAATCTTAATCAAAAGATAAGCATAGCCATGGAACATAAACTTGACTAACCGATGCTTAAGGGAGGACGTTGCGAATTGGCTACGTTGCAAAATGCGTTTCAAATTGTGCTTTTATTTTTTGTCCTGGTTACGATTCATGAATGGGGACATTTTTATTTTGCCAAAAGAGCAGGCATTCTGGTAAGAGAATTTGCTATAGGCTTCGGACCCAAAATCCTCTCTTTCAAAAAGGATGAAACCAGATTTACGCTTCGCTTACTGCCGATTGGCGGCTTTGTGCGTATGGCAGGTGAAGACCCGGAGATGGTTCAAATCAATCCAGGTCAGCGTATTTCGGTGGCTTTACAAGATGATCAGGTCAGCCACATTTACACGGGTGATTTTGACAAGAGAATGGACAGCTTGATTGGGGTTGTGGAAGAGATTGATTTGGAGCGTAAGCTTTTTGTCAGACTCGATTTGGATGGGGAGCAGCGTCAATTTGCCATTCATCCCCAAGCTTTACTCATCGTAAAGGGTAAGGAAACGCAGATTGCTCCACTCGACAGACAATTTGCTAGTAAAACAGTGACACAGCGCGCACTTTCGATTTTTGCTGGTCCCATGATGAACTTTATTCTTGCATTTATTTTGTTTGTGACTGTAGTTTTGATGGCAGGTGTACCTGACAAAATCAAAATACGCAGTACAGAGCCGGGTACTCCCGCAGATAAAAGTGGGCTGATTGCTAATGACATTGTTCTTCAAATCAATGATGAGGTTATCGGAGCAGATGCCAACAAGCTGAAAAATTTAATTAAACAATCAGCCAATAAACCGATGCTTTGGATCATTGAGCGCAATGGTGAACAGATACGCAAGGAGGTTACTCCGCAAGATAAAGACGGCGGTATCGTCGGAGTGACCCTGATGCCTGAAAATCGTAAAGCTACCGTTTTGGATGGCGTTAAAAGCGGCTGGAGCAGCTTCTCCATGGCTACTGTCTCGATACTGGACAGCTTTGGCAAACTGGCAACACTGCAGTTCAAGATGGATGACCTGGGGGGACCCGTTCGTATCGTGGAATTTACAAGTGAGCAGGCTAGTGCAGGCTGGGCACAATATATTTTCTGGACAGCTTTAATGAGTTTGTATCTCGGATTGTTTAATTTGCTTCCATTTCCTGCTTTGGACGGCAGTCGTTTGGTATTCCTTGCCTTTGAGGCGGTACGAGGCAAACCCGTGGATCCAAGCCGCGAAAGCATCGTCCATTTCGTCGGATTTGCGATGCTGATGCTGTTAATGATCGCTGTTACTTATAATGATATACTGCGCTTGGTTAAGGGATAAGCAAAGTTTAAGTTAATGCTTACGAAGTAGCTTTGCTGAAGCAAAGCTTGTAGGAGGATCACTCATGTCAAAAGAAAAGCAATTCGTAAAAGAGATTACTCCACAAAGTGAGGATTTCTCCAGATGGTATTTGGATGTTATCAAAAAAGCAGACTTGATGAGCTATTCGCCGGTTCGGGGTTGTATCGTATTTAAACCGGACAGCTATGAAATCTGGGAAAATATTCAAAAAGAATTGGATAGCAAATTCAAGGAAACAGGTCATAGAAATGCCTATTTTCCACTATTCATCCCTGAAAGCTTTTTTCAGAAGGAAAAGGATCATATTGAAGGCTTCAACCCTGAGCTCCCTTGGGTAACTGAGGCAGGCGGCGAGAAGCTGGAGGAACGGCTGGCTATACGACCAACTTCTGAAACGATGGTTGGGCACATGTATGCCGAATGGATTAATTCGTACCGCGACCTGCCGCTCTTGATCAATCAGTGGGCTAACGTAGTTCGTTGGGAGAAGAGAACGCAGCCGTTTTTGCGGACGAGTGAGTTTTTGTGGCAGGAAGGCCACACGGCTCATGAGGACGAAGCCGATGCACGTCGTGAAACGATGCAGATGCTAGATATTTATAAGGATTTTGCCGAAAATTTCCTGGCGATTCCGGTTATTCTCGGTGCAAAGACACCTTCGGAGCGGTTTGCCGGTGCTGTAGACACCTTCTCGATAGAAGCGATGATGAAGGATGGCAAAGCGGTTCAGGCAGGAACCTCTCACTATTTGGGTACTAAATTCGCTGTTGCTTTTGACATCAAATATTTGGACCGCGAGAATCAGCATCAATTTTGCCATACAACCTCCTGGGGTGTAAGTACACGTCTGATTGGAGCCTTGATCATGGTCCATGGAGATGACAGAGGATTGGTTATGCCTCCAAAGGTTGCACCAACGCAACTGATTATGATTCCTATTGGACCACCGAAAACAAGAGAACCCGTCGTAGCCCGTGTAAATGAGCTGTTCCAGCAGCTGAAGAAAGCCGGAGTCCGCGTTAAAGTGGATGATCGTGCTGACCAAAGCCCTGGCTGGAAATTTAATGAATACGAAATGCGCGGCGTGCCGATTCGCCTTGAGCTCGGACCTCGTGATATGGAAAATGGACAAGTTGTTCTAGTATCCAGAGTAACTGGTGAAAAGAAAATGGTTGCGCAGGAGCATTTGGTGGAAGAAGTGCAAAACATGCTGGCAGAAATTCATCAGCAGATGTATGATAAAGCGAAGCAGTTCCGCGATGATAATTTCAGTTCGGTCGACACCTTGGATGAGTTTAAGGCATTTCTGGAAGAAAAGCGCGGCTTTGCATTAGCAGGCTGGTGCGGTTCAGCAGCATGTGAAGCACAAGTCAAGGAAGAGACGGGAGCAACGAGCCGTAATATTCCATTCGAACCTGCAGAGCATAAGGAAACTTGCTTTGTTTGTGGAGATAAAGCACAGCATACCGTCGTTTTTGGTAAAGCTTATTAATGTAAAGTGACAATAGGGCAAAGCGGAGAGCTACCAACTTCCTTTTGCCCTTTGTATGTTTTTAGGAGGATGTTCATGAGCGAAACGGCAGAAAAAAGACAGCGTTTTGAGATGCTGATGGAGCAAGCGCGTGTACCTCAGGATGTAGTCAGTTCTTTTTTTGTGGATGGCTACATTGATAAAGTAGAAACCAGCCACAAAAACAAGGAGTGGACACTTTATATCGGGAAAAGCAGCATCGTTCCCAGGGAAGTTTACGTTTCCTTTTGTAAATTAATACGTGATAAATTTGCACATATTGCGGCTATTCGTTTTATTCTAAGATATACAGATCAAGTAACAGCCGAATCGATTGCCCATGAGTACTGGTCGATGTTTGTTGAATGGGTTCAGCGAGAGGAAACGTCGGTTAACGGCTGGATGAATAAGGCGCATATTGAAGTACAGGGCAATGTGTTAACGCTAGTGATGCTCGATTCAATGGGTCTGGAGATGGCCAAGAAAAAAAATATCGGGCAGTGGGTTCAAACCTATTACCATACGTATTTTGGCGCTGATTTCCAGGTTCGCTATAGCAAAAATGAGAAGCCTGAAGAAGAAATCAAAAAGTTTGAGCAGCAGATTAAAGAAGAAAATAAAATGGTTACGGAAGAAATGATGACATCCATCGAAGCTGAGCAGGAAGCTGATTCACTGAATGCGGCTGAAATCAAGCTGATGGTTGGTTATGATATTAAGGACGCTCCGGTTCCTATTCAAATGGTGCAGGATGAGGAAAAGAAAGTAACACTGCAGGGCGCAGTTTTTGGGCTGGATTCCAAAGAGCTTAAAAACGGCATGACCTTGTTCACGTTTAATATAACAGATTTTACTGATTCCATGATGGTTAAAGCATTCGCCAAAAATAAAGAGGATGTTAAAATTTATAGTCTGATTCAAAATGGCACTTGGCTTAAACTGCGGGGGAAGGTGGAATATGACCGGTTTATGCAAACCCCAGAGCTGGTTTTGATGCCTAATGATATCAACGAGGTTATGGCGCCGCCGGACCGTAAGGATGATGCTGAAGAGAAGCGGGTCGAGTTTCATCTTCATACAACAATGAGTACAATGGACGGCATTACTTCCGTCGATCAGTACATAAAAACTGCCGCCAAATGGGGACATAAAGCAATTGCCATCACAGACCATGCCGGTATTCAATGCTTTCCCGAAGCTGACAAAGCTGCCAAGAAAAATGGAATCAAACTTATTTATGGGCTGGAAGCCAATGTGGTGGATGATGCTGTACCCGTTGTAGTGAATCCACGCAACGAGGACTTACGCGAAATTGAATATGTTATTTTTGACATAGAAACAACCGGTTTATCCATTATTAACAACAAAATTATCGAATTAGCCGGCGTTAAAATGAAGGACGGCAAGGAAGTTGACCGATTTGCCAGCTTCGTTAATCCACATGAAAAAATTCCTTATAACATTCAACAATTAACGAATATTACAGATGATATGGTTGTCGATGCACCAGAGCTGGAAGAGGTATTGCCTAAATTTATCGATTTTATTGGGGATTGCGTGCTGGTTGCTCATAATGCGCGGTTTGATATGGGCTTTATTCATGCGAATTGTAAAAGGCTTGGCTTGGCGCCGGTACCAAATCCTTCGTTGGATACGTTGGAGCTGGCAAGACTGTTATTTCCAACGATGAAAAACCATCGCTTGAACACATTAGCCGATAAGTTCAAGGTTGGTTTGGACAACCATCACCGAGCGATTGATGACTCGATAGCACTGGGTTATATTTTATTCCATTTGATCAAAGAAGCAGTTGAACGCGGGTTAATTCATATGCCGCAGCTTAATGATAATGTCGGTAAGAGCTTAAAAAACCAGAGACCGTTTCATTGCTGCATCTATGCGCAAAACGCGATAGGCAAGAAAAATCTGTTTACTTTGGTTTCACTCTCCCATACGGAGTATTTTCAGAGAGTGGCCTGCATTCCGCGAAGCAAGCTTGTCGAACTGCGTGATGGGTTAATTATTTCTTCTGGCTGCGAAAAAGGCGAGTTTTTCGAAGCAGTGCTGAATAAGTCCATGGAAGAAGCTGAGCAGGTAGCCGAGTTTTATGATGTCCTAGAAATTCAACCGATCGGCGTCAATTTGCATTTGGTGGATAAAGGCTTGGTGGGCAGCAAGGAACAGCTGGAGGATGCGAATCAGCGGGTGTTACAAATCGGGCGTAAGCTGGACAAGCTTGTGATCGCAACCGGTAATGTTCATTATTTACACCCTAGACTAAAAATTTGCCGTGATATTGCAATCAATGGCATAACCGGATTCAGTCCTTTGAAGGATATGAAGAAGCCGGAAGTCCACTTTCGGACGACCAAGGAAATGCTTGCTGAATTTCAATATTTAGGGGCAGAGACCGCACATGAGGTTGTAGTCAAAAATACAGTGGAGCTTGCTGATCGCTTTGAGGAAATAGAGCTGTTCCCAAGTAAACTGTTTACACCGATTATCGAAGGCGCCGATGAAGAGATTCGTCAAAAATGCTATGATACAGCCAAACGTATTTACGGGGACGAACTCCACGAGGTCATTACGGCAAGGCTTGAAAAAGAACTCATTCCAATTATTAAATATGGTTTTTCTGCCAACTATCTTATTTCGGAGCGTCTCGTTAAAAAATCTAATGAAGATGGATATCTGGTAGGATCACGGGGATCAGTAGGTTCCTCAGTTGTGGCAACCTTTTTGGGAATATCCGAGGTTAATCCGTTACCACCCCATTATATATGCAGCTCCTGCAAGTATAGTGAGTGGATTCTGGATGGGAGCTTGATGAGTGGATTTGATTTACCGGACAAAAGCTGCCCAACCTGCGGTGAGAAATTGAGGGGCGAAGGTCAGGATATTCCTTTTGAAACGTTTCTTGGCTTTAAGGGGGATAAGGTTCCCGATATCGATTTGAACTTCTCAGGTGAATACCAGGCTGTAGCCCATAATTATACCAAGGAGCTATTTGGTGAAAAATGCGTGTTTCGTGCAGGTACGATCGGTACGATTGCTGAAAAAACGGCTTTTGGTTACGTGAAGAAGTTTGAAGAGGAGCAGGGCAAAAAATGGCGTGGCGCTGAGATCAGCCGTCTTGCCTCAGGCTTCACAGGCGTAAAGCGCAGCACGGGCCAGCATCCAGGCGGTATCGTCGTCGTTCCTGATTATATGGATGTGAATGATGTGACACCTGTCCAGTTTCCAGCTGATGACACGAATGCCGAATGGAAAACGACCCATTTTGACTACCATGCATTTGAAAGCAATTTACTGAAGCTCGATATATTAGGTCATGATGATCCGACCATGATGCGTATGCTTCAGGACTTGACAGGGGTGGACCCGACGACCATTCCAATGAATGATCCGAAGGTTATGAGTATTTTTAATTCAACCAAATCACTCGAAGTCACACCAGAGCAAATACGTACTCCTGTTGCCACTTATGGTGTGCCGGAAATGGGTACCAAGTTCGTACGCCAAATGCTTCAGGAAACACAACCGTCCACGTTTGCCGATTTACTGCAAATCTCAGGGCTATCCCACGGAACAGGGGTATGGCTTGGAAATGCGCAGGAGCTGATCCGCAAAGAAACATGCACGATTAAAACCGTTATTGGCTGCCGGGATGACATCATGCTTTATTTAATTTATAAGGCGGGAATGGATGCCGGATTGGCGTTCAAAATAACCGAAAGCGTACGTAAAGGAAAGGGATTAACTGCGGAGTGGAAGGAGGATATGAAGAAACATAAGGTACCGGGCTGGTATATCGAATCGTGTGAGCGTATTGAGTACATGTTCCCAAAAGCCCATGCGGCTGCCTATGTTATTTCTGCTGTACGTACTGCCTTCTTTAAGCTGTATTACCCGATAGCTTATTATGCAACTTATTTTACGGTTCGTGCAGAGGATTTTGAAGTTGAACTGCTGTGTCAGGGCTATGATGCTATATTACGTAGATTGATCGAGATCGAGGACAAGGGCTTTCAGGCTTTGCCTAAGGAGAAGGCCATGATTTCCATCCTGGAAATGGCTCTGGAAATGACGGCACGAGGCTTTTCCTTTAAAGGCATCGATTTGTTCAAGTCAGATGCCACTAAATTTCTGGTCGATGGCGACTCACTAATCGTACCCTTCTCTGCACTTGGAGGAATCGGGGAAAATGCGGCCAAAAACATTGCGGCTTCCAAGAATGATGGGCCTTTTCTGTCGATAGAGGATTTTCAAACCCGCAGTAAAGCGTCCAAAACAATTATTGAGCTGCTGAACTCCATGGGCTGCTTCCGTGGACTGCCGGAAACGAACCAATTGTCGCTTTTCTAAACAAAGTGGATGGCTGCCGAACGCAGACCTCATTGCATAGATATGAGCCTTATGGTATAATCTTCTTTGGCAACAATGTTATAGATTTCGATCTTAGAGAGTGGGGAAACCCACTCTTTACATTTTGTTATAGACCTGAGAGCATTCTGACTCTCGTTTACGATAGGAGGAAACGGATTGAGCGCACAAATAAAATCCGTAGTAGAATCACTTATGCAGGCTTTCATGGATGAAAATGGATTCGAACTGGTAGATGTAGAATACGTCAAGGAAGGCAGCAACTGGTTTCTGCGGTTGTATGCTGACAAAGAAGGCGGCATCGACATTGACGATTGCGGCCGGATTAGTGAATTCTTAAGTGAAAAATTAGATGAAAATGATCCGATTCCAACAGCCTACTTTTTGGAAGTTTCTTCACCCGGTGCTGAACGTCCTCTGAAAAAGGTACAGGACTATTACAAAGCTGTTGGAGACAACGTATTTGTAACGACCTACGAAACTTTTGATGGTTTGAAGGAATTCGAGGGAAAGCTGCTTTCATTTGACGAGCAAACGATTGAAATTGAATCGGGTAAAAAAAAGCATGCGATTCCCTTTAACAAAGTAGCCAGCGCCCGTTTGGCTATCATTTTTTAAAAGCTGTACAATTATTGGGATTATTTGAGAGGGGGAACTCCATCCGATGAATATGGATTTTATTGACGCACTATCGGAAATCGAAAGGGAGAAGGGAATCGCCAAGGAAGTGTTGATCGATGCAATCGAAGCGGCTCTGATTTCCAGCTATAAACGCAATTTTAATACCGCACAAAATGTCCGTGTTGACATTAATCGTCATACCGGATTGATCAAAGTATATGCACGCAAAACCGTTGTGGATGATGTGCTCGATGTGAGAATGGAAATTTCGCTGGAAGCAGCCAGGGAAATCAGCCCAAACTATCAGCTGACGGATATTGTGGAAATCGAAGTCACACCTCGTGATTTCGGGCGTATTGCTGCACAAACCGCCAAGCAGGTTGTTACACAGCGGATACGCGAAGCAGAGCGTGGACTCATCTATAATGCCTTTGTCGATAAAGAAGAAGACATTGTAACAGGAATTGTTCAGCGTCAGGATTTACGCAACGTGTATATCGATTTAGGCAAGATCGAAGCCGCTCTGCCCTTGACTGAATTGATGCCGACGGATAAATTCAAGCAGGGTGACCGGGTTAAAGCTTATATTACCAAGGTAGAGAATACGACCAAGGGCCCGCAAATTATTTTATCCCGTACGCACCCTGGACTTCTAAAAAGATTATTCGAGCTGGAAGTTCCTGAAATTTTTGATGGTGTTGTTGAAATTCGTTCTGTCGCTCGCGAAGCCGGCTTTCGTTCCAAAATTGCGGTTCATTCCCGTAATACGGAAGTGGATCCGGTGGGTTCATGTGTAGGACCCAAGGGAATTCGCGTACAGACGATTGTAAATGAGCTTAAAGGTGAAAAAATAGACATCGTTCGTTGGATGGAGACGGTAGACGAATACGTCGCAAATGCACTTAGTCCTTCGAAAGTAATAGAAGTCAATGTATTTGAAAATGAAAAAATGGCTCGAGTGATCGTACCCGATTATCAGCTTTCCCTGGCTATTGGAATCAAAGGTCAAAATGCCCGCTTGGCGGCCAAATTGACAGGCTGGAAAATTGATATCAAGAGTGAGACTCAGGCTGAGCAGGAATATGGTCGTCAGAAAACCTACAGCGAAGAAATGCATCAGGATTCTATCAGTATTGATTAATAAGTGCAATTGGCATATATAGAGGGTGATACCGGATGAAGCCAAGAAAAATTCCTCTTCGCAAATGTGTGGCTTGCCAGGAAATGAAAGCGAAGAAAGAACTGATCCGCGTTGTAAAAACGCCGAATGATGAGCTGTTGATCGATCTGAGCGGTAAAAAGGCAGGACGCGGAGCTTACCTGTGTGGCAAGCAGTCGTGCTTTAAGCTCGCCAAAAAAAGCCGCGCACTAGACCGTGCGCTCAAGTCTCCGGTAAGTCCGGATATCTACGATGCGTTGGAGCAGGATTTCATCAAAGTCGAAGATGAGTTTATTGCCGGCAAGGAAACGATGGTGGATGATGAATAACAAATTTTATAACAATCTGGGTATGGCCATGCGAGCAGGCAAAATTGTTACTGGTGAGGAATCCGTCATTGATTCTGTACGCAAGGGTGAAGCCAAGCTTGTCATAGTTGCGGAAGACGCCGCGGTTAATACCTGTAAAAAAGTAAGTGATAAATGTACGACCTTTGGAGTTCCGGTCATCCAGTTTGGAAGTCGGGAACGTTTGGGGGCGAGTATTGGGAAAGAATCAAGAGTCACTATTGCTGTTGCCGATGCGGGTTTTGCAAGAATGCTAAAGAAAAGTCTGGAAAATCGTACGGAGGTGGACGGTATTGAATAAACAAGACAATAATAAAGATAAGCTTCGGGTTTACGAATATGCCAAGTCTTTAAACATGAGCAGTAAAGAAATTATTACCATTTTAAAAAGACTGGATATACCCGTTAACAACCATATGAGCGTAATGGAGAATGATACAGTGAGCAGTGTAGAGAAGTTTTTCAAGGATGTAAAGGCGAACGCGGCAGCTAAGCGTACAAGCGATACAGGCAGCAGTTCAAGCAATACGAATTCGGCTCCCAAGGAGGCAGCTTCCATCAAGATGGAGTCTAAGCCAGCCCCAACCACGCAAGATCAGGCTGCATCTGTCAGTACCTCAAGCAGCAGTACTCCACAAGGACAGTCATCAACGTCAGCAGCAACGACTTCAACAACAGGAAGCAGTGCACCACGCAGATCGGATCAGGCTGGTTCTAATCGCCCGTCACAAGATCAGAATCGTCGCCTACAGGGTCAAGGGTCGCAGGGTGGAAGCAGCAGCTACAATCAGCGTCCAAGCAGCGGAAGCAGTCAAGGCGGAGGGTATCAGAACCGCAGTTCACAATCTGGCGGAAGCTCGCAAGGCGGATACCAAAACCGCAGCTCTCAAGCTGGTGGAAGCTCACAAGGCGGAGGATATCAGAACCGCAGCTCTCAAGGCGGCAGCAGCCAATCCGGTGGACAAAGCCGTCCAGCAGGTAGCGGATACCAAGGCAATCGTAATGGTTCTACAGGCAGCACAGGTGGCAGCAGCCGTCCCGCTACAGGCACCAGCAGTGCAAGCAGCCGACCGGCAGAGCAGCGCACACAGCGTCCGGCTACTTCATCAGCTGATAGAAAACCGTTCAGCTCTAGCGCCCCGAGTTCCTTTAATAAATCAGCAGGTGCTGGACCTCAAAGAACGTCATTAGACAATGAGGATAACAGAAACAAGCCAGTGAAAAAAAATAACGCTGGTCCTAATAAACGTTTTGATGATGGCAGATCCGGCGGATCATCCAGAGGTCCACAAAATAGCCGCGGCAGCAACAGAAATCAACAACGCGGCAAGTTCCAGGAAGTGAAAAAAGAAAAAATCGACAATACACCGAAAAAGATTATCGTTCGAGGAACGATGACGGTTGGTGAGATGGCGAAATCGTTGCATAAGGATGCATCTGAAGTTATCAAAAAGCTGTTATTCCTTGGAGTTATGGCAACAATCAACCAAGAGCTGGATCTGGATGCGATTCAATTGCTTGCAAGTGACTACAACGTTGAAGTCGAGCTGAAGATTCCTGTTGCGGAAGATCGCTTTGAAACCTTTGAAGAAATCGACGATGAGGCTGATCTGATCGAACGTCCTCCTGTAGTTACGATTATGGGGCACGTTGACCACGGTAAAACGACATTGTTGGATGCTATTAGAAAAACAAGTGTCACTGAAGGTGAAGCCGGCGGTATTACCCAGCATATCGGAGCTTACCAGGTTGAAACTCATAATAAGAAAATTACGTTCCTGGATACACCAGGTCACGAAGCGTTTACTTCCATGCGTTCACGTGGTGCACAGGTAACAGATATTACAATTATTGTTGTTGCCGCAGACGATGGTGTTATGCCGCAAACCGTTGAGGCTATAGCACACGCAAAAGCAGCGAAGGTTCCGATCATCGTAGCAGTCAATAAGATTGATAAGCCGGATGCGGATCCTGAAAAAATCAAACAGGCGTTGACCGAATATGAGCTTGTACCGGAAGAATGGGGCGGAGATACCATTTTCTGCAACATTTCGGCTAAGCAGCGTATTGGTCTTGACAATTTGCTTGATACTATTCTGCTTGTAGCTGAAGTTCAAGAGCTCAAAGCTAACCCGAACAAGCGTGCCAGAGGAACGGTTATCGAAGCTGAGCTGGATAAAGGTAAGGGTCCAGTAGTTCGTGTATTGATTCAGCACGGTACATTGAGTGTTGGTGATAGCTTCGTAGCCGGTGTTAACTTTGGCCGTGTACGGGCAATGGTTAACGATAAAGGCAAGAGACTCAAGGAAGCAGGTCCTTCCACACCGGTAGAAATTACAGGGTTGACAGAGGTTCCGCAAGCGGGCGATCCGTTTATCTGCTTCGAGGATGAGCGTAAAGCGAGAATTATTGCAGAGAAACGCTCAGTTACGTTAAGACAAGCCGAAATGGGCGCCAATGTCCGCGTAACCTTGGATGATCTGTATAAGCATATTAAAGATGGTGAGATTAAAGATCTTAACGTAATCATAAAAGGTGACGTTCAAGGATCGGTTGAAGCTCTACGAGGTTCACTTGCCAAAATTGAAATCGAGGGAGTTCGCGTCAAGATTCTTCATCATGGCGTAGGTGCTATTACGGAGTCTGATGTTATTTTGGCCTCTGCTTCCAATGCCATCGTGATTGGTTTTAACGTTCGTCCTGAGCCGCAAGCTAAAAATACAGCAGAATCGGAAAAGGTTGACATCCGCCTGCACAGCATTATATACAAAATAATTGAGGAAATTGAGCATGCTATGAAAGGCAAGCTTGATCCCATCTTCAAAGAAGTTGTGCTTGGCCAAGCGGAAGTACGTCAAGTTATTAAAGTTACCAAAGTCGGTGTTATTGCAGGCTGCATGATCACATCCGGGAAAATTACTCGTAATGCAAAAATGCGTTTGATCCGTGGTGGTATCGTTGTGTTTGAAGGCAACATCGATTCGTTGAAACGCTTTAAGGATGATGTCAAGGAAGTTGCGCAAGGCTACGAGTGTGGTATATCCCTTGAAAAATTCAATGATATTAAGGAACTCGATATTATTGAAGCTTTCATCCTGGAATCAGTCGAGAGGTGATCTGAATGGCGCGAGTTAGAGTAGGAAGAGTCGGTGAGCAAATTAAGAAGGAATTGAGTCAAATCATCCAATCCGAGCTTAAAGATCCGCGAATCGGTTTCATCACCGTAACCGGTGTGGAGGTAACGAATGATTTGTCTCAGGCCAAAATATTTTTAAGTGTTCTCGGTACCGACGAGCAGAAGGTGGAAACTCTTAAGGCGCTGAGCCGCGGCAGTGGATTTATTCGCTCTGAGCTTGGCAAACGAATTCGTCTTCGCAAAATACCTGATCTGATTTTTGGGTTGGATTCTTCGATCGATTATGGCAGTCATATTGAAAAGCTGCTTGGTCAGCTCAATTTGGAGAATTCCCAGCCATGACCGTGTTCACTCATTCGGATTCTTATTCCGTCCAATTGAATGAAGCGGCACAATTTATTCAAACAAAGGATGATTTCCTGGTGGTATCCCATATCCAACCGGATGGGGATGCCGCTGGTTCCACCTTTGCAGTAGCCTGGATGCTGTCATCACTTGGCAAACGGTTTACACTGGTTAATGAAGGGGAAATGCCTAAGAAATATATGTACATGGCAGGCTCCCAACAGACGATTCTTAATTATGATGCCGACGCGATGCCGTTAACATATAAGTATGTGATAAGTGTGGATTGTGCTGATTTTTCAAGAATAGGCCGTGTAAACCAATTGTTTGCCGAGGATGCAGTAATCCTCAATATAGATCATCATGCTACAAACGATCTTTTTGGCAGTGTGAATCTGGTATTGGCGGAAGCCGCAGCTACCGTTGAGGTGCTTTATGATCTTGGCAAGGTGTTGGGTATTTCTTTTTCCAATGAGTTGAATATTTGCATTTATTCAGGCCTTTTAACGGATACCGGAGGGTTTCGTTATGCCAATACATCACCCAAGGTGATGCAAATTGCTGCGGATATGCTGCAGCGCGGTGTGAAAGGTCATGAACTTGCAGAGCATTTATTGGAAAAGCTATCCTACCCCCAGATATCCTTAATCAAGCGCAGCTTGAACACGCTCACATTTGATTCCAGCAAGAGAATTGGCTGGCTCGCAGTTTCACTGGAGGATCTTCAGGACAGCGGGGCTTCCAATGACGATCTGGATGGACTCGTCAATTATCCGAGAAATGTGGAAGGCGTTGAAGTTGGGTTATTGTTCAAGGAACGGGCCGGAGGCTATGTCAAAGTCAGTTTACGTTCAGGTGGTACGGTTGACGTTGCGCATATTGCCAAATCCTTTGGTGGTGGAGGTCATATACGTGCTGCAGGTTGTACGGTCAAGGGATCTCTTCATGAGGCAATCGAAAGTGTAGTTAAGGAAGTAGGTTTGGCACTGGAATGACAGAGAAATTGTTTGAAGGCATATTGCCTGTCTGGAAACCACAAGGCTTTACCTCTCATGATGTAGTTGCTAAATTACGCGGGATCTTAAAGATCAAACGGATTGGCCACACTGGAACCTTGGATCCACAAGTCACAGGTGTACTGCCGCTTTGTATCGGACGGGCTACACGTCTTGTGGAATATATTCAGGAGCTTCCTAAGGAATATGAAGCGACGATTAAGATAGGACTTGCTACGGATACAGAAGATGCTGGGGGTCAAGTGATCGATCAGGTGGACAATGTCCAATTGAATGAAGAACAAGTGGCCGCAGCGATGATGTCGTTTATAGGTGATATCAATCAAGTGCCGCCTATGTATTCAGCTGTCAAGGTAGACGGTAAACGTCTCTATGAGCTGGCCCGTCAAGGTTTGGAAATTGAGCGTAAATCACGTGTAGTTACGATTCACGACATCCGGATTTTACATATGAATCTTGAGCTGGATCATCCAGAAATTCGTTTTCGTGTGCGATGCTCCAAAGGAACGTATATTCGCACCTTGTGTGTAGATATTGGAAAGTCCTTGGGCTACCCTGCGGTAATGTCACATCTTGTCAGAACTTCTACAGGAAGCATCGAGCAGGAGCAGTGTTTAACCTTTGAACAGATTGAACAGCTTCACAGCGAGGGAAAGCTTGTCGATAAGCTTGTTCCCGTCGAAAAGGCTCTTGCGCATATTCCAGCTGTGCACTTGAATGAAACGCAAACCCGTAAAGCGCTTCTGGGTCAAAAATTTATTCTTACTTCAGAAAATAATTCATTGTACGCGGCACATGCACAACAATTGGTTACAGCTTATTCGGCTGACTCCCGATTTCTGGGCATTTTTGAGTGGGATCCGGATACATTGCAGCTGCAGCCAGTAAAAGTATTCTCATAGTGTGTTGTCGTAATGATAGAATGTAGGTGAACGTTGTATTTATGTTGTCCACAGAATTGAACTACCCTATAACCAAGTCGAATCATGCGTTAGCGATAAAACCTCAGGTACTGGCTATCGGGGAGTTTGACGGTGTTCATTTAGGTCATCAGGAAGTGATCAAGCGGGCCAGGGAAAGAGCAGACAGCTTGCATATTTCAGCTTCTATTATGACCTTTCATCCGCATCCCAGGGAAGTGCTTGGACAGTGTAAATACACGAACCTGCTAACACCCGTCAGTTCCAAATTGCAAATTTTAGAGCAATTGGGCGTGGATGATACATATTTGGTCTCCTTTAACCCTGAATTTATGAAAGTGACACCTGAGCAGTTTGTAGAAAATATGCTTATTCCTATGCAGGTGGAAACCGTCATCGTTGGTTTTGATTTTACTTTTGGTCATCGTGGAGCGGGAACACCTGACGATTTGTGCGAGCTGGCACAAGGCCGTTTTGCCGTGGAGATTATTCGCCCCTTTCATCAAAATGGATACAAAGTCAGCAGTACGATGGTCCGTCAGCATTTGCATGCAGGAGAAATCGATAAGGCCAATGCACTGCTGGGACGGCCTTATTCAATTACGGGCACGGTTGTAACGGGTGACGGCAGAGGAAGAACGATCGGATTTCCAACTGCCAATATCGAGTTGTCGGAAGCGTTTGTTACGCCTGCGCTTGGTGTGTATGCCATTCGTTTTCATGTTGATGGCCGCAGCTATAATGGTGTGATGAACGTTGGCAAGAAGCCAACTTTTGTTGAGGATCTGCTTAAACCTACGTTCGAAGCACATGTGTTTGATTTTTCCGGATCGATATATGGGCGAGAGGTTTCGGTGGATTTGATTTCGTATATTCGTCCTGAACGCAAATTTGCTTCTGTCGGTGAACTGATAGAGCAGATTCATAGAGATGCTGATACAGCGAAGCAGCAGTTGGTTTCTATTTTTCAATAAAGGTATCGCCTTTACATTGTATCAATCTTTGTGCTATAATAACGAAGTTGTCTATTAGACAAACATTTTAGAACCTTGGCATGGATAATTGAGAACTCCGACTTTTCTCTGGGCCAATGGGGATATACAAACTATGGAGGTGGATGAACAATGGCATTGACACAAGAACGTAAACAGGAATTGATTCAAACGCACAAGACTCACGAATCCGATACCGGTTCTCCTGAGGTACAAATTGCGATTCTTACAGAAAACATCGTAAATTTGACAAATCATTTAAAGACTCACAAGAAGGATCACCATTCTCGTCGCGGTCTTTTGAAGATGGTAGGCCAACGCCGTAAGCTGTTAGCTTATTTGAAGGGTAAAGAAGTTCAACGTTACAGCGCACTGATCGAAAAGCTTGGTCTTCGTCGCTAATAGGATTGATTACAAAGCAACCATGGTTGTCTGCTGTTCGGGTCCGGATTGGACTTGGGCAGAGACAGCAAGGTTGTTTTTTCATAATGTCGGCTTTTATGCTTGAACATCATGATATTACTAGCAAAAGGTCGTTTAGGATGCAGGTATGTGGGTGGGACCAGCATGGAAGAACTGGTAATCATGATATGTCGACAGATTTATTTCATAAAAGAAGGAAATACTAAGCAGTATGCAGAAATGATTAGATAGATAATTTAGCAGAGGTTTGAAAGTAGGATTCAATCAAGCAAATACTAACCGATTTCATGAAAAGGTACAGGAGGATTTTATGGAAAATAGAGTACAAATGGATTTGGGCGGTCGTCCGTTCATCCTAGAAACAGGCCGTTTGGCCAAACAGGCAAATGCCGCAGTAACCGTACGTTATGGGGATACGGTGGTATTATGCACAGTAACAGCATCAGCTGAGCCTAAGGATCTGGATTTCTTTCCTTTAACGGTTAATTATGAGGAGCGCTTGTACGCAGTAGGCAAGATTCCAGGCGGATTTATCAAAAGAGAAGGTCGTCCTAGTCAAAAAGCAATTTTGGCAAGCCGCTTGACGGATCGTCCGATTCGTCCTTTATTTCCTGAAGGCTTCCGTAACGATGTTCAAGTCGTGGCAATTGTAATGAGTGTGGATCAGGAATGTTCACCTGAAATCGCTGCGATGATCGGAGTATCTGCATCCCTGAGTATTTCCGATGTTCCATTTAACGGACCTGTTGGCGGTGTTATTGTAGGCCGTGTCGGTGGTCAATTCGTAATTAATCCTACTTTGGAGCAAGCGGATAAGAGCGACGTGCATTTGGTTGTTGCAGGGACCAAGGATGCGATCATGATGGTTGAAGCAGGCGCTGACGAAGTGCCGGAAGAAGTTATGCTTGAAGCGATCATGTTTGGTCACGACGAAATCAAGAAAATCGTTGCCATTCAGGAACAGCTTGTTCAAGAAGTTGGTAAACCTAAAATGGAAGTTAAACTTCACCGCGTTGATGATACGGTGAACAGTGAAGTTCGTGCTTTTGCACAAGCCCGACTGGTCGATGCTGTCAAAATTGCTGAGAAGCATGCCAGACAAGAAGCTATCGATGTAGTTAATGCGGATACAGTTGCACATTTCAAAATCGAATACGCAGAAACTCCGGAGAAGCTCGGTGATGTGAAGGAGACGTTGTACGATATCGTAAAAGATGAAGTTCGTCGATTGATCACTCATGACAAGGTGAGACCGGATGGACGTGCTTTGGATGAAATCCGTCCTATTGAATGCGACATTGATCTGCTTCCTCGTACCCATGGTTCCGGATTATTTACACGTGGACAAACGCAAGCATTGAGTATTTGTACGCTTGGTGCGCTTGGCGATGTGCAAATTCTGGACGGGCTGGATCTCGAAGAAACCAAACGTTTTATGCATCACTATAACTTTCCTCCGTTCAGCGTGGGTGAGGCAAGACCACTTCGTCCTCCGGGCCGTCGTGAAATTGGACATGGTGCATTGGGTGAACGTGCTTTGGAACCGATTCTTCCATCAGAAACGGATTTCCCTTATACGATCCGTCTTGTATCCGAGGTGTTGGAATCGAACGGTTCAACCTCGCAAGCAAGTATTTGCGCTAGTACTTTGGCGATGATGGATGCAGGTGTGCCTATTAAAGCTCCTGTTGCCGGTGTAGCGATGGGTTTAATCAAGGACGGCGAGCATTTTTCGATACTGAGTGATATTCAAGGGATGGAAGACCATCTTGGCGATATGGACTTTAAAGTGGCGGGAACTGCGAAGGGCGTTACAGCCTTGCAAATGGACATCAAAATTGACGGTATCGACCGTGATATATTGAATCAAGCCTTGGAGCAAGCCAAAGTAGGGCGGATGCATATCCTTGGTAAAATGCTTGAGCGTATCCAACAGCCTAAGAAACAGCTTTCCCAATACGCACCTAAAATTCTTACAATGTTTATCAATCCGGATAAAATCCGTGATGTCATCGGCGCTGGCGGTAAAATTATCAATAAAATCATTGAAGAAACAGGCGTAAAAATCGATATCGAACAAGATGGCCGTGTGTTCATTGCATCCTCCAATCAAGAGATGAACGACAAAGCGCGTGCTATTATTGAAGGTATTGTAAAAGAAGTTGTGATTGGTGAAATCTATCTGGGTACGGTTAAACGGGTAGAGAAGTTTGGTGCATTTGTAGAGATTTTGCCGGGCAAGGAAGGTTTGGTACATATTTCTCAGTTGTCTTCAGAGCGAGTTGCCAAAACAGAAGATGTTGTGGCCGTAGGCGATACCATAACGGTAAAGGTTACTGAAATCGACCAGCAAGGCCGTATCAATCTGTCTCGTAAAGCAGTATTAACAACAGAAGCTCCTGCACAATCCTAAGAAGCCCAAGGTAAGCAATGAAAAGAGAGGCAGCATCGTCTGTCTCTTTTTTTTGGTATATTCTTGTCCCACCCTGCATATGTATCGGACAAACGATCTAATGATGGGAGCGGGTTCATGGAACGTTTACAGGTTGTTATCCTCTGTGGATTGTTCGTAACAGCGACGCTGATGCTGTACAAATCCGACAGTATTGGTTCATTCGTCCAACACAGTAAACAGCAGTATACACATGTCTCCGCGGCTGATCCTAGCAGGAAATCGGTCTCGTCTGTTAATGCGATGAAAGAGGTGCAGCCAAGCGGAGAACGGGAAGAGCTGCTGAAGCAAATTCAAGCCGAGGCAGCCAAAAGAAATATCGCTCCTGTCGATGCCAGATTGGATCGGGTATGGAAGGCCATTCCAGGCTATAACGGTCTGGAGGTCGATGTGGAAAAATCTTTGGCATTAAATGAACAGCTTTTATTCAGAAATCAGCTTCGTCTGGCTATGCGAGAGGTGGAACCAGCTATACAATTGGAGCATCTGGGCTCGCATCCGGTTTATAAAGGCAATCCGATGAAGCCGATGGTTTCACTGATGATTAATGTTGCTTGGGGAAATGAATATTTGCCCAAAATGCTTAAGGTGCTCGAGGATGAGCAGGTCCACGCAACCTTTTTCTTCGATGGAAGCTGGTTAAAGCAAAATATCCCTACAGCTCAGCTCATCAAAGAAAAAGGACATGAGCTATCCAATCATGCTTATTCCCATAAAGATATGAGTAAGCTTTCCAAAGCTCAGGCCACAGCGGAAATCATCAAAACCGAACAGCTGCTGAAGGAACAACTAGGGGTAACGAACCGTTTGTTTGCTCCTCCTTCAGGCGATTTTAATCAAGCGACGGTGGACATCGCGCGAGAACTCAAGCTTACAACGATTTTGTGGACCCTGGATACCGTGGATTGGCAAAAGCCGCAGCCATCGTCAATAATTCGAAAAGTAGCTGCTCGTGTGGAACCAGGAGCTCTGATTTTAATGCACCCAACCTACTCATCGAGTGAAGCATTGCAGGAAATCATCCGGACGATCAAGCGAAAAAAAATGAAGCTGGGAACCGTAAGCGAGCTCATCTCAACAAATCGGGTTGACGAAGTTGAGTCTACTAACCAATAGTGGTAAGATCATAAAGTTACATAAAGTTACTAACCGAACATCTTTACAAGGAGGCTCCTTTTATTGAATAAACATATTTTAAGCAATGGACTGCGGCTTGTTGTGGAGCCTATTCCCACGTGCCGTTCTGTAGCCTTTGGAATTTGGGTCAAAACAGGCTCTCGCAACGAGCAGCAGCATAACAACGGAATTTCGCATTTTATCGAGCACATGTTATTTAAAGGGACAGATAAGTATTCGGCCAAAGATATTGCAGAATTGTTCGATGGCATTGGTGGTAATGTGAACGCTTTTACCTCAAAAGAATATACCTGTTATTATGCCAAGGTGTTGGATGAGCATCTGCCCATCGCAGTGGAAGCACTAGCCGATATGTTCTTTCGTTCAACGTTTGATCCAACCGAGCTTGAAAAGGAAAAAAATGTTATATTTGAGGAAATCTCCATGTACGAAGATACGCCTGACGATATGGTTCATGATCTTATCGCAAGTGCTGCGTATGAGGACCATTCGCTCGGCTATACGATTATTGGAACCGAGCAGAATTTGACGGCGATGAATTCGGATACCTTAAAGCAATATATGAAAAATCAATATACAATTGAAAATACAGTTATTGCGATAGCGGGTAATATTGATGATTCGATTGTGCAGCTTATGGAGCAGCACTTTTCCGGCTTTCAGAACAAGGGGTCAGAAGTCTTATATACACCGCCAGCCTTTCACAGCAATCTGAAATACCACGAGAAGAAAACGGAACAAAACCATATTTGCTTGTCATTACCAGGGTTATCTGCCAAGGATGATCGCGTGTATGCTATGGTGCTGCTGAACAATGCCATTGGCGGCGGTATGAGCTCCAGATTATTTCAAGAAATTAGAGAAAAACGCGGTATGGCGTACTCCGTCTATTCTTATCATACTTCTTACCAGGATGGCGGGATGTTCACGATTTATACCGGCACAGCACCCAAACAGACTGAAGATGTATTGAAAGTGACGATGGAGCTGTTAAGCGAGCTTAAGGACAAGGGACTGACGGCTGCTGAGCTCAGAAAAGGCAAAGAGCAGATGAAAGGAAGCTTGATCCTGAGTCTGGAGAGCACCAGCAGTCGCATGAACCGGTTAGGCAAAAATGAGCTGATGCTTGATCGTCATTATGATATGGATGAAATTATTGAGCGTATCGAAAGCGTTGAGCTTGATCAGATACAAGAGCTTACACTGGAAATGCTAGCGACTCCTTTTGCACTTTCGATGGTCGGACAAACGGATAAAGTATTGGAAGGCTTCAGGAGGGATCAGCTTGTTTAATGTGCAATTGAAGCGGCTGCCAGGGAATGAGGACGTACAGCTGCCACAAAAAATGTCACTCTCAGCCAGTGGCTTCGATCTATATGCGGCCGTAACGTCACCTGTTGAAATTGGACCGGGTCAAAGGATATTGATTCCTACAGGGCTGACACTGGCCATGCCGCCCGAACTCGAAGCGCAGATTCGACCGCGCAGCGGCTTGGCTTTAAAGCATGGAATCACATGTTTAAACTCACCGGGAACGATCGATGCAGACTATCGCGGCGAGGTGAAGGTACTGCTGATCAATCATGGATCGGAGACCTTTACGATTCAAAGAAACGAACGGATTGCCCAGATGGTATTCCAGATCGTACCTTCCGTTCAACTTATAGAAGTGGATGTTCTTACAGACACAGAACGTGGTGCCGGTGGCTTCGGACATACAGGCACACAATGACAGCCAAACCAAAAACACCTTTTTGCCTTGATGTTTCATCGGGCGAAAAGGTGTTTTTTGCGTACAGTAACCCATCATTAGGCCAGCGCATAAGATGAGTTAGCGACAGCGATTAGAAAGAGGTGAGAACGCATGCTTACAGGAATTCAAGTGGCTTTGATCGGCGGTGACGCCAGGCAGCTTGAAGTCATAAATAAATGCACCGAGTTGGATGCTTCCGTTGTTCTAATCGGGTTTGATAATTTACAAAACGTTTTCAGCGGAATTACCAAAGCAGAGCTGAGTCCGAAGGTACTGGAAACGATGGACGCGGTTATTTTGCCTGCTGTAGGTACGGATGACAAGGGCTATGTCGAAAGTATATTTTCCACATCCGAGCTGCAGCTAACAGAGCAGCATATTCAGGCGCTGCCGAAGCATGCCAAAGTATTCACAGGTATGGCAAAGCCGTATTTGCGTAATTTGTGTGCTCAAGCCTCGATCCAGCTCATAGAGCTATTCGACTTGAATGAGGTTGCCATTTACAATTCCATTCCGACAGCTGAAGGCGCCATTATGATGGCGATTCAAAATACCGATTTTACGATTCACGGATCGGTTTCGATGGTGCTCGGTTTCGGAAGAACCGGTATCACACTCGCCAGGACACTGCATGGACTTGGCGCCAAAGTTAAGGTCGGTGTCAACAAACCGGAGTATTTTGCAAGAGCTTTAGAGATGGGATTTTTACCTTTTTACACCCATGATTTGTACGCTCAGGTAGCTAATATTGACTTGCTTTTTAACACAATTCCGTCTATGATAGTCACAGCGCAAATTATTGCCAATATTCCACATCGAGCTGTGATCATTGATTTGGCTTCCAAACCCGGAGGAACGGATTTTCGTTTTGCCGAGAAGAGAGGTATCAAAGCAATGCTCGCACCTGGACTCCCCGGAATTGTTGCACCGAAAACAGCCGGTCGCATCATTGCTGATACCTTGAGTCGTATGATTCTTGAGGATGCAGGACAAGGGAGGAAAGCGGAATGAATTGGCAAGGGAAAACGGTAGGCTTCGCTTTAACGGGATCACATTGCACATTTGAAGAAGTCATGCCGCAAATCAGACGGTTTGTTGATGCAGGTGCGCGGGTCATTCCCATCGTTTCCTACACCATACTTACAACGGATACACGATTTGGCAAGTCTGAAGATTGGCAGAAGCAGTTGAAAGAGATTACAGGTAATGATATCATTACTTCAATTGTGGATGCTGAACCGTTAGGACCTTCAAAGCTGCTTGATGTGCTTGTTATTGCGCCTTGCACGGGCAATACGACCAGCAAGCTGGCCAATGCAATGACGGAAAGTCCTGTATTGATGGCCGCCAAAGCACAGATGCGCAATCTCAGACCGTTGGTTTTGGCGATTTCCACCAATGATGGCTTAGGGCTCAATGCCATGAATATTAGTAAATTGTTAATTACCAAAAACATATATTTTGTTCCATTCGGTCAGGATGCGCCTGCTTTAAAGCCGAACTCACTCGTAGCCCGTATGGATTTGATTATGGAAACCTGTGAGGATGCGCTTCAAGGAAAGCAGCTTCAACCTATGGTGATTGAACGCTTTAATTATTAATAATTCATAACTGCTTATTATGCACAGGGGAGAGACGAACAGATGTCGAATCAGAAATTATTCAATGTTGCTGTTGTTGGAGCAACAGGTGCCGTAGGAGAACAAATCCTTCGTTTGTTGGAAGAGCGCAATTTCCCCATTCAAACACTAAAATTACTTTCTTCTCCACGTTCCGCTGGAGTCAAGCTTAATTTTAAAGGCAATCCCGTTGAAGTGGAAGTGGCTACACCTGACAGCTTCGAAGGTGTTGATATAGCTTTATTCAGTGCCGGTGGAAGTGTCAGTCTGGATTTAATACCAGAAGCGATTAAACGCGGTACGGTTTGTATCGATAATACGAGTGCTTATCGGATGGACGCAGAGACTCCACTTGTGGTTCCCGAAGTGAATATAGATAAAATCAGCGAGCATAAAGGTGTTATTGCGAATCCGAATTGCTCAACCATTCAGATGGTAGTCGCATTAAAGCCATTATATGATCGTTATGGCATTTCACGGATTATTGCATCGACGTATCAAGCTGTATCGGGTGCAGGTGCGCTTGCGATTGAAGAAACACTTCGTCAAACTAAAGAAGTATTGGAAGGGAATGCGGTTGATCCGAAGATTTTACCGGCAGCCTCTTTACCTGTGAAGCACCAAATTGCTTTTAATGCGATTCCGCAAATCGACAAATTTACGGATAATGGCTTTACCTATGAAGAGATGAAAATGATCAATGAAACGAAAAAAATTATGGGTGACGATACTTTGGAGGTTACAACAACCTGCGTACGTATCCCGGTTATTTATGGTCACTCGGAATCTGTATATGTAGAACTGAAGCAGGATTTTGATATCGAAGAAGTAAAGCAGCTGCTTGCTGATGCTCCTGGAGTGGTATTGGTTGATAATCCGGCTGAGCAGCAATATCCGCTAGCTACAGATGCAGCAGGTAAGCTGGATACTTTTGTTGGGCGCGTTCGTCGTGACTTAAGTAATCCACGCGCACTTAATATGTGGATTGTTTCCGACAACCTGCTCAAAGGTGCTGCTTGGAATGCTGTGCAGATTGCTGAATATATTGCAATCGAACAAAACTAAATGTGAGATGGCTTCTTAAGGGAAGCCTATTTTCATATATAAATCTATAATTAAGTTTCCAACGGAAAAGGGGACCTCATGAAAATTCTCGTGCAGAAATTCGGAGGCACGTCCCTTTCCAGCGTCGAAGCCAGAGCACACGTCATTGAACATATCCAGGATGCATTGAAACAACAATTCAAACTAGTAGTCGTTGTATCGGCGATGGGGAGAAAAGGCGAGCCCTATGCAACAGATACATTATTGGATTGGATCCACAATAACGGGAACCAGCTGCCTCCAAGAGAACAAGACATGCTGCTCTGCTGTGGTGAACTTATTTCGGCTGCCACTTTATGCAGCTTGCTGCGAGCACACCATATAGCGGCTACAGTTCTTACGGGTGCACAGGCAGGAATTATTACTAACGACAACTTCGGCAATGCGCAAATTGTGTCTGTACAGCCAAGGCGAATCCTGGATTTGCTGGATCAGGGAAACGTTGTCATAGTGGCCGGCTTTCAAGGTCAAACGTCCAATCAGGACTTTACGACTCTCGGAAGAGGTGGTAGCGATACTTCGGCAACGGCACTCGGTGTAGCACTTCATGCAGAGTTCATTGATATTTTTACCGATGTGGACGGGATTTTAACAGCAGACCCAAGAATCGTTAAAGAAGCGCGTCCCTTGACTCAGGTATCCTATATGGAAATATGTAATATGGCTCATAACGGTGCCAAAGTTATTCACCCAAGGGCAGTAGAAGTTGCCATGAGTGGCAATGTGCCTGTCCGTGTTCGATCTACATTTAGTAAATCACTCGGAACACTGGTGACCCATCCTTCGGCAATAGTACCTGATACGGATTGTATTGGGGATCGATTAATAACGGGAATTGCCAATTTCGCTAACCTCACGCAAGTGCAGGTTTTTGCTGCGGAAGGCATTTATGATTTACAGCTTACCGTATTTAAAGCTATGGCCAAGCATCATATTAGTGT
Organism: Paenibacillus periandrae; assembly: GCF_022458865.1. GTDB lineage: Bacteria > Bacillota > Bacilli > Paenibacillales > NBRC-103111 > Paenibacillus_S > Paenibacillus_S periandrae. Next base: position 272,909 of record NZ_JAJNMU010000011.1, read on the forward strand.
GGATTTCATCAATGTAAATCCATCTGGAGTTACTTACACCGTCTTTGACGATGAGGCTACAAGAACCAAAGCCATACTGGGCGAGCTGGGCTATCAGCCCGTGTTAACGTCCAATTGTGCCAAAGTTTCAATCATTGGTGGCGGTATGAACGGTGTCCCTGGCATTATGGCTCATATCGTTGAAGCTTTGACAGAGGAAGATATTCAAATTTTACAATCAGCGGATTCCAATACGACGATATGGGTGCTCGTACAAGGATCGGATATGGCTACATCGATTCGTGCGCTGCACAAGAAATTTCAATTGCATCTATAATAAACCTAGGAGGAGTTTGCCGTGGATTTCGGAAGATTAATCGCAGCAATGGTCACACCCTTTGATTCCAACTTGCAAATCGATTGGACTCAAACTGGAATTTTAATTGATTATTTACTAGAAGAGCAAAGTAACGACAGTTTGGTTATTAGTGGGACAACAGGTGAATCGCCCACGTTAACAGAAGAAGAAAAGCTGGAGTTATTTTCATTCGCTATCAAGCGTGCCAATGGGCGCTGCAAGATCATTGCCGGAACAGGCAGCAATGATACAGCTCATTCCATCCATTTATCCAGGGAAGCCGAGAAGCTTGGAGTGGACGCATTATTATTAGTGGCTCCGTATTACAACCGTCCATCTCAGGAAGGTTTGTATCAGCATTTTAAAGCCATTGCCGAGTCGGTTTCGATTCCATGTATTTTGTACAATGTTGAAAGCAGAACAGGTATTAATATTGATGCCGATACAACGATTCGACTATCGCAAATACCGAATATTGTAGCTACCAAAGATTGTGCAGATCTGGATCAGATCACAAGAATTGTTAGCGGTGCCGCACCTGGATTTCTGGTGTACAGTGGTGACGACACGATGGCATTACCTGTATTGTCCGTTGGTGGACACGGTATTATCAGCGTAGCCAGTCATGTAATTGGTAAAGAAATGAAAAGTATGATAAACTGTTACTTACAAGGCGATACTCGTGAAGCGGCAAAAGTTCATGCTAAGATACACCCCGTAATGAAGGGGTTGTTTAATTGTCCTCACCGAGTTCCGAATCCTGCCCCCGTTAAATATGCTTTAAACAGCAAAGGTGTGGAGGTAGGCGGAGTACGTCTGCCATTATTGAACGCAACCGAAGAAGAAGGAAGATTCATTGACTCCTTGTTAAAATGAAATTCTTGAAATCGGTGCTTTCTTTAAGCATCGGTTTTATTTATTTAGGCAATAATTGATGATGCAAACGCGGTAGCTTGTATTTGTACTTTTTGTTCATGTATAATGGTGGCAAGTGACTGGTGCGGTTTTGGTTTAGGTTAAAGGTTCATACAAATTCGTCGTCAATCTTAAAATAGGAGGTATTTTTAATTGTCTAAGAAAACTGTAGATAAACTCTCGATCTTTGCCCTGGGCGGCGTGGGTGAAATCGGAAAAAATATGTATGTGGTTCAGTATGCTAATGACATTGTTGTTATTGATTGCGGTTTGAAATTTCCCGAAGAGGACATGCTCGGCATCGATATTGTTATACCGGATATTAGTTATTTACTTGAGAATCGGGACAAGGTTAGAGGCATTATTATCACACACGGACATGAGGATCACATCGGTGGTTTGTCGTATGTGCTAAGACAGCTGAATGTTCCCATCTATGCAACCAAATTGACTTTGGGTCTTATCGAAACCAAGCTAAGGGAAGCCGGTTTATTGGGAGATACCAAACGAAACCTGATCAATTCAGAGTCTGAATTGGTACTTGGATGTATGACTGCGTCGTTCTTCAAAACGAATCATAGTATTCCTGATTCTGTCGGTGTATGCATCGCGACACCTGAAGGCAATGTAGTTCACACAGGTGATTTCAAGTTTGACCAGACTCCGGTTAATGAACAATATGCGGATATCCATCGTATGGCTGAATTGGGAAGCAAGGGAGTTCTTGCGCTGCTATCCGACAGTACGAATGCAGAGCGTCCTGGTTATACTGGATCAGAAAGAAGCGTAGGTACCGAGATTGAGGATGTTTTCCGTAAAGCCAAGCAAAGAGTAATCATTGCTACATTTGCTTCTAATATACATCGGATTCAACAGGTAATTGATGCAGCTGAAGCTACGAAGAGAAAAGTAACCGTTATCGGTCGCAGCATGGTGAACGTCGTTTCGATTGCTGGGGAGCTGGGCTACTTGAGAATTCCTGAAGGCATGCTCATTGAGCCTGAAGAAATTAATAAAATGGCTGCAGATCGTGTTGTCGTATTGTCGACAGGCTCGCAGGGAGAGCCGATGTCGGCACTAACCCGTATGGCACGGTCCACACATCGCAAGGTTGATATTTTGCCTGGAGATACTGTCATTATTGCAGCAACACCAATTCCTGGTAACGAGCGGTATGTCGGAAGAACGGTTGATGAATTGATGCGTATAGGCGCTCATGTTATCTATGGCCCTGGTTCAATTACAGGAGTTCATGTATCCGGACATGGTTCACAGGAAGAATTGAAGCTGATGCTTAATTTAATGAAACCGAAATATTTTATCCCTATCCACGGTGAGTACCGGATGCTTCGTCAGCATGCGCTGCTTGCAGAATCGGTTGGAATTCCTAAAGAAAACATTTTTGTTGTAGATAACGGAGATGTTGTGGAGGTTCTTGACGGCGCTGCTCGTAAAGGCTCGAAGGTAACGGCTGGGAACATTTTGATCGATGGACTGGGTGTTGGCGATGTTGGTAATATCGTACTCAGAGATCGCAAACTGTTGTCACAGGATGGTATTTTGGTTGTAGTCGTTACATTAAGCAAGCAAGATGGCGCTATTTTGTCTGGACCTGATATTATATCCAGAGGATTTGTATACGTTAGAGAATCCGAAGGCTTGCTGGATGAAGCCAACCGTATTGTAGCTAGTACGCTGAAACGGTTAATGAGCGAAAATGTAAATGAATGGGCTTCGCTGAAGACTCATGTCAAAGATGCTTTAGGACGATTTTTGTATGAACAAACCAAAAGAAGACCTATGATTCTTCCAATTATCATGGAAGTTTGATCCAAGACCACCAGTCTATACTTGATACCTTTCACAATAAACCAATTATTGAAATCCATTGTATGCGCGAAATATTAAAACCACTTAAGACGTCGATTACGGCGACTTGAGTGGTTTTTTTGCATGTTTTCGGTAGCATTCATCCATACTAAAAAAGATCAACAGAATTTGAAGGGGGTATCCCAAGTTGGACAATTTCAAGCAGCAAGAGCAGGAGCCTGTAAATCCTGGTCCGAATGAAGAACTGAAAAAACCGTCTGTGTTGGATACGATTCAGCAGCTTGGCCAAACGGCGGTACCTGCAAGCGAATCCAATATATTTTGTATGACAATTATTGGACAGGTAGAAGGGCATTTGGTGCTTCCACCCCAAAATAAGACTACCAAATACGAACATTTAATACCGCAGCTTGTCGCAGTTGAACAGAATCCCAAGATTGAAGGCATTTTTATCGTGCTGAACACGGTAGGTGGGGATGTCGAAGCGGGCCTTGCAATTGCAGAAATGATCGCCACCTTATCCAAACCTACGGTTACTCTCGTATTAGGTGGAGGGCATTCCATAGGTGTTCCGATTGCGGTCTCTTCAGATTTTTCGATCATTGCGGAAACAGCCACAATGACGATCCATCCTATCCGATTGAACGGACTTGTCATCGGCGTCCCACAAACCTTTGAATATCTGGATAAAATGCAGGAAAGAGTCATCAGGTTTATAACTAGCCATTCCGAAATTTCCGAACAAAAGCTGAAGGAATTGATGTTCAAAACCGGTGAATTGACCCGGGATATCGGAACGACGGTTATTGGTGCTGATGCTGTTAAATACGGTCTTATTGACACCATAGGTGGTGTAGGTGATGGAATCAGAGAGCTGAACCGACGCATTGAGGCAAACAGGAAGCAAATTCCAGGAGGAGTGGTACAATGACACTATATACGGTCATGCCTGTGGAGGTCGTGATGAACGGCTTGGAATCTATGAAAGTTGCCAGTATGGACATTAAGGTTAACGGAGTTGAACTGGAGGTTCAGCAGTTGAATGCTACACAGGCGACCATTGTTAGATTAAGGAGCGGAAATCCGCAGGATTATTTGAATCCAAACTACAGTCCTGGCAAAATTGTCGAATTTCGACCTGTCTTTTAGTTCTGAAGTCCGATTTTTACAAGACGATTAAGCTTATCCCCAAAGTATGGTATACTTTATTCTTGGGGGTGAGCCGTCTTGGCCAGGCCAAAAAAGAAACGTAAGGCGTCTGTAAAATCGATAAAAACTAATTTAAAGTATGAGCTCTATGGAATTATAATATTAACGTTATCGGTAATCGCACTTTCCCGGGAAGGTCCGGTTGCTCGTGCTTTAAGCTATTTGTTTCGATTTTTAATCGGGACGTGGGATTTCATCATTCCGCTTGTTTTTATTTATGCAGGCTTGTATGTAATGGTGAAACGGAAATGGCCGAATTGGCGAACATCCCGCAAGACGGGAATTTTGTTGATGATTATTGCCCTTCTTATTATGAGTCACATCAGCTTGTTTGAGCAGCTCTATCCAAAAGGCGCATACACAGCCGGTATGATTTGGTCACAAACGTGGGCCAGTATGGTGGATGGCTTCAGTGCGACTGACAAAGGACAGGCTATTCTTACGCATCAGGTTGGCGGCGGAATGCTCGGAGCCGCGTTATATGGAACCTTATATTTTCTATTCGTAAAAATAGGTGCTCAATTGATCCAATATACGCTTTTCATTATCGGGTTTATTTTGCTTACCGGTCTTACTTTAGGCGATATGATGGGAAAAATAAAAGGAAAGAAAACGTTCGCAGACACAGCACTTGGCCAATACATAAATCGTTGGTGGGAAGAACGTAAACAGAAGGCGACGACAGCGGCAGAAACAGTTGCAGTCAAGAAAAAAGCCTATGTGGCTCCTCTCATGCCGGATGATAATGAATTTGATGAAGAAACGTTGAAGCCGGAGCGTAAAGTTAAAAGGCCGAATAAAGCCTTTACTTCATTCATGGATCGGGTGCATACGAAGCCGAAGTCAACTATTCCTAAGGGATTTGAGCCGGAAGTCTTTGAAGATGAACTTCCATTATCAGCTAAGCAGCCTGAACCTGAGAGCGAACCGGAAATTGTGGAAGAGACGGTTTACAAAAGAGAGGTCGAGCAGGAGTCTCCAATTCCGATTATTCGTGATTTTCAAGAGCAGGTCCAGCAGGAAATATCGAGCATACCACCAGCAGCTGTTACTGCTGCTCCTTCAATAGACCAATCCCCAGCCAGCGAAAACGATGAAATCGCAGAGGAATTAGGGGAGATAGGGAATATGGATATACCCGTTAAACCTCAGAAGCCGTATGTACTGCCTGCTCTGGATTTGTTGGCCAAGCCAAGCCTTCTCAAGGGTGCCGATTCACTCGATTATAAAGCGGTTGCCCGCAAGCTGGAGGCTACACTGGAAAGCTTTGGCGTGAAGGCGAAGGTGCTGGAGGTTGTACGCGGACCCTCTGTAACTCGATATGAAATACAGCCGGATGTTGGTGTCAAGGTAAGTCGGATTGTAAGCCTTACGGATGACATTGCGCTAGCCTTGGCGGCTAAGGATATCCGGATGGAAGCGCCTATTCCAGGCAAAGCTGCAATCGGGATTGAGGTGCCGAATGCTGAGGTGTCGATAGTAACGATGCGAGAGGTTATGGAAACCGCTGTTTTTCAGGATTCGAGTGCCAAGCTGTCGATCACATTAGGGCGTGATATTGCCGGACAGCCGATAGTCGGAAACCTGGCGCGTATGCCGCATTTGCTCGTAGCTGGAGCAACAGGCTCAGGTAAATCAGTCTGTATTAACGGGATCATTACAAGTATTTTGTACAAGGCAAAGCCTAACGAGGTACGCTTCTTGATGGTTGACCCGAAAATGGTGGAATTGAACGTCTATAATGGAATTCCCCATTTGCTTGCCCCTGTTGTTACAGATCCGAAGCGGGCCTCGCTTGCTTTGAAAAAGGTCGTTGTTGAAATGGAAAAACGATATGAGCTGTTTTCCAAAAGCGGAACGCGTAATTTAGAAGGCTACAATGCGATGCTGCTGGAAACCAAGTCCGGAGCTCCGCTCCCTTATATTGTCGTTATCGTAGATGAGCTTGCTGATTTAATGATGGTGGCTGCGAATGATGTGGAGGATGCGATCTGCCGTTTAGCACAAATGGCGCGTGCCGCAGGGATACATCTGATTATTGCCACACAGAGGCCGTCAGTTGATGTTATTACAGGAGTTATTAAAGCTAATATTCCTTCTCGTATTGCATTTGGTGTATCATCTAATGTGGATTCCCGTACGATATTGGATATGGCTGGCGCCGAGAAGCTGTTAGGTCGTGGAGATATGCTGTACCTTCCGATGGGGGCTTCCAAGCCTGTGCGCGTGCAGGGTGCCTTTTTGTCCGACAATGAAGTGGAAGATGTTGTTAACTTCGTGAGAAATCAAGAGCAGGCCAATTATGTAGAAGATATGGTACCTCAGGTCGAGGAGCAGGCTGAAGGAACTAATCAGGTCGAGGATGAGCTATATGACCAAGCAGTACAAATTATTTTGGAGGCCAAGCAAGCATCGGTATCTTTGCTTCAGCGCAGGATGCGGGTAGGCTACACACGTGCTGCCAGGTTGATTGACTCCATGGAAGCCAAGGGTGTTGTAGGGCCATATGAAGGTAGTAAGCCACGTGAGGTGCTGGTTTCCTTGGAACAGTATCAGGGCAGAATGAGTTCGTAAAAGTGAGCATGTCGGATGATGAATCCGGCATGTTTTTTTGTTCATTTTGCTTTTCAGCTTCCGTATGCATATAAGCGTGCCGCCTTTCTCATAATAACCATAAATGTTTACCATTATGAAGTGGGAGTGTGCACGCAATGCAAATGAATAAAAGACTAGTGCTTATAACTGCAGCTTTATTAATCGTGCTGTTTACAGGCTATCAATTAAAACAGAAGCTTGAAACCGAGCAAACCTTCAGCAAGAATGATATTGCGTATGGGGCAGCAGGGAAAGATGTGTATGAGCTGCAGGGACGATTAAAATTTCTCGGCTTTTATAACAGCGCTGTAGATGGAGATTTTGGATACAATACTCTGCGATCGTTAAAATGGTTTCAATCTGAATTCGGCATCAAGGTTGACGGTATAGCTGGCTCTAAAACGAAGCTGAAGCTATGGGAAGCGACGAAGGATTACAAGCCGACAGCCAATGAGCTGCCACCCTCCAATACTGCAGATGGTGGAGGTAATGCCGAGCCGGCCCCGGATAAGAATGCGAACCTGGCACCGACCAATCATTTGGGCTTATCCACAGAAGATTTGAATTTGATGGCCAATGCGGTATATGGAGAGGCAAGAGGCGAGCCCTACATAGGACAAGTCGCTGTAGCTGCTGTCATATTGAATAGAGTCAAATCGGCGAGCTTTCCTAACACCGTGTCAGGAGTCATATTTCAGCCTGGAGCATTCACAGCTGTAGCAGATGGACAAATATGGCTGACACCTAATGAAAATGCCAAGAAGGCTGTACAGGAAGCGTTAAATGGCATGGATCCATCGGGAGGCTGCATATACTATTTTAATCCGGAAACTGCCACCTCCAAATGGATATGGGGGCGTCCGCAAGTCAAAACCATCGGTAAGCATATTTTTTGCAAATAAAATGGATAATTCATTTAGAGGATGCAAACGAAGTTCGTTTGCTTCTTCTGTTTATGAAGGAATATAATGGTATGGAGTTCGATTACAGGCTGAAAGGAGCTGCTCCCTTTTGAAAAATGTTCAATTTCAACGTGGTACGGTTCATAATATCAGGGTGCATGTGCTGCCCACAGAGCAATTTAAAACGTATGCCATATCGGTTTATATCGGAAGTCGCTTACAGGAGGAAACGGTAACACCGACAGCATTAATCCCATTTGTATTGCGTCGCGGTACTAAGGTTTATCCAGAAACCAAGCAGTTCCGGGAACGTTTGGACGATTTATACGGTGCGGGCTTTGGGTTTGATATTTATAAGCGCGGCGATTATCAGATGGTACAGTTTCGGATGGACCTGATACAGGATGACTTCGTGAACAGTACCGAATCGCTTTTGGAGCAGGGCATGCGTTTTGTCGGAGAGGCGATTACCCAACCGGCTGCCCAAGATGGCGAATTTACCTCCAAATACGTCGATTCCGAAAAAACAACATTGCAAAAACGTATCGAATCGATCATTAACGATAAGGTAAAATATGCAGCAGAGCGTTGTATAGAGGAAATGTGTAAGGGTGAGCCCTACCGTCTGCACCCGCTCGGTACGATTGAAGCCTTAAAGCAGCTGACCAGCAAGGAGCTGTATACGTATTACAAGCAATGGCTGAAAGAATCGCCTATCGACATTTATGTAGTGGGCAAAACCACGCTTAAGGAAGTCATGGCTCTTGTGGATAGCAGCTTTGGTGGAGAAAGGGAGATTGCTGGAGACTATTCCACCCTTCAAGGTCAATCCAAAGCAGTAGAGGTTCGCGAGGTTATAGAAGAGCTTGACGTCAAGCAGGGCAAGCTTAATTTGGGATTGCGAACTCATACCACCTATGCGGATGCGGATTATCCGACGATGCTTATGTATAATGGCATTTTAGGTGGATATCCGCACTCCAAGCTGTTTGTCAATGTGCGAGAAAAGGAAAGTCTTGCTTATTATGCTTCTTCAAGGCTGGATGGGCATAAGGGAATACTTACAATACAATCAGGCATTGAACTTGAAAACTATGAGAAGGCCGTGGCGATTATCCGTCAGCAGCTGGACGCAATGATTGCGGGTGATATCAATGATATCGAGCTGCAGCAAACCCAGGCCATGATTACGGGACATCTGCGTCAGCTTCAGGATTCCGCGTTCGAACTGATTTCTTTTGATTTTAACAATATATTATCGGGTGTAGAGCGTACGGTACCTGATTTGATTAATGATGTTCTTGCTGTCAACAAAGCGCAAATTCAAGCCGCAGCAAGCAAGGTCAAGCTCGATACGATTTACTTCTTACGTGACCGAAAGGAGGAGGTGTAGAATATGAAGGCGATACCGTATCCTCATGTGAAGGAAACTATTTATACAGAGCAGCTTCCTAACGGATTGACCGTTTTTATACTTCCTAAGGAAGGATTTTCCAAAACCTTTGCTACCTTTTCCACCCACTATGGATCGATTGACAATCATTTCCGTGTGGAGGGTGCTTCCGAGATTAAAGTTCCTGATGGAATCGCCCACTTTTTGGAGCATAAAATGTTCGAGGAGCCGACTGGCGATATTTTTTCCGTATTTGCTTCCAATGGTGCCTCTGCCAACGCGTTTACCAGCTTTGACCGGACAGCCTACTTATTTTCGGCAACAGAGCATGTCCTTGAAAATTTGACTACCTTGTTAAATTTTGTGCAAAATCCATACTTTACCGATGAGAACGTAGATAAGGAAAAAGGAATTATCGGTCAGGAAATCAAAATGTACCAGGATAATCCGGATTGGCGGGTTTATTTTGGTTTGATAGAGACGATGTATCACTACCATCCGATACATATTGACATCGCCGGTACCGTAGAGTCCATTGCCAAGATTACCAAAGAACTGCTGTATGATTGCTACCACACCTTTTATCATCCCAGCAATATGAGTTTGTTTGTGGTCGGTGGCGTCGATCCCGAGGAAACGATGGAGTTGATCAGGAGCAATCAGGCTGCTAAGGAGTATAAGCCTCAGGGTGAAATTCATCGTTTATTTGAGCAAGAGCCAACCACCGTCAAGAACAAGGAGAAAGTAACCGTACTCCCGGTTTCTCTTCCCAAATGCTTGTTTGGCTGCAAGGAACGGAAGCAGGATGCTAGTGGCAAGGAGCTGCTGAAGCGGGAGCTGGTTATGAAGGTTTTACTGGATATTTTGCTCAGTCCAAGCTCGGCTATTTATCAAAAGCTATACGAGGAACAAATCATTTCTGACAGCTTTGGAAGTGAGTACAATATTGCAGAAAATTATGCCTTTTCTATCATCGGTGGCGATACACCAGACCCTGACCAATTGGTTTCACGAGTTCGTGAGGAAATCGATAAGGTGAAGGAGAACGGGATTGCGCCAACCGATTTTGAGAGAAGCCGTAAAAAGAAAATTGGAGGTTTTTTGCGGCAGTTGAATTCTCCAGAGTCCATTGCCAATGAATTCACCAAATATCGTTTTAAACAAATCGATTTATTTGACATATTGCCTGTGTATGAGCAATTGACAATTGAAGATGTAACGACAATGCTGAACGAGCATTTTGACTGGAACCAGCTGGCCGTATCCATTGTCAGAAGTGAAGCGTAATGAATGATCCGATCCGTCCCTTTAACGAGCAAACCGTACTTGTTACGGGTGGCAGCCGCGGTATTGGTGCTGCAATTGCCGAAAGATTCGCTTCCGTAGGTATGAATGTCGTGATCCATTATATGCAGTCCCATGAAGCGGCTAATGATACGGCACGCAGATGTATGAAAACAGGTGCAAAGGTGCTCACGGCTACGGCCGATCTGCGCAGCAAGGAGCAGATTTTGCGGCTGCAGGAGAAACTGGATCATCATGAAATGACACCAGATATTATCGTCAACAATGCGGGGGTTTCCCATTACGGGATGCTCTCCGATGTGAGCGAGGAGCTCTGGGATGATGTCATGAGCATCAATTTGAAAGGTTCATTTTTGATCAGCCAGCAGTTCATGAAACCGATGATCCGGCAAAAATATGGAAGAATTATTAATGTGTCCTCGATATGGGGAATTTCCGGCTCCTCCTGTGAGGTGTTATATTCCACTACCAAAGGCGGTATCAATGCCTTTACGAAAGCTTTAGCCAAGGAATTGGCTCCTTCCGGTGTTACCGTGAATGCGGTGGCACCTGGCGCGGTTGACACACTGATGATGGCCAACTTTGATTCACAGGAAAAAGCGGCTATCGAGAATGAAATTCCTGCCGGCAGATTTGCTCAGCCGAATGAAATTGCGTCCTTGGTTTATTTTCTGGCGCTTCCGGAATCCGGTTATATTACTGGTCAGATTATTAGTCCCAATGGCGGTTGGTTAACTTAAGCATGGTATAGTAGACCTCAATTTGGCGAATAGTAAAAGTGGTAATACACTTTGACTCACCAAGGAGGCTATGAGCAATGGCAACTGTACTGAAGGTATTTGACCGTTGGAAGCAATTTTTGAATGAACGCATCGATCAGGCAGAAAAAGCTGGCATGAAGGATGAAACGATAAACAAGCTGGCCTTTCAAATCGGGGAGTTTCTATCTGATAAGGTGGACCCGGAAAATAATGAAGAGCGAGTGCTTAAAGAGCTCTGGGATGTTGCGGATGAGCAGGAAAAGAGAACAATCGCCAAGTTGATGGTAAAGCTGGTTACACCGGGAACCTAAATGCAATTGACAGCAGCCTCCTTCCAAGGGGGCTTTTCGTTACTTTTGTGGTATACTTAACTTAATTTGATTGGAAAGGCGGCTAGAGGTAGTTGAGTAAGAAGAGATGGACAACTGGGCTCTTTACTTTATGCATACTATTTGTGCTTGGAGGCTGTGGTAAAAACATTCCCGCAATTGACCCCGCTGTACTGGAATCCAAAGTTTCCGTTTTAATCATTTCCAAAGAACATATATCGGATGCTGCAAAATCAACTTTACAAAATACATGGATATCATGGCGTGACAGTCATCATATTGCCTTTGAGTGGATGGCGGATACAGCAGTGCTCAAGGAACCGCAGATTACCGCTCTGAAAACGAGACCCTATACCTACATAATTGTTATTGGAAACGAGCTTACTCGACAAGTAGCACCTATTGCTTCGACACTTCCCGACAAAAGGTGGGTTTTACTCGATGATACGGTATCGGTTGATAATCCGCCAGTCACGGATAAACATATCGTATGGAAACAGACGGGACAAGGCTTTATGGACAAGCAATGGGACGAGTGGGTTAAGCAGCAGCAAATATTGGGTAAATCGATTGAATGGGTGACAGTCGGCGCTAGGCCGATACCTTCATTGTGGGCACCTTCCGAGGAAGCTGAAACGATAGGAATATCCGATGCCGAAGGCTGGTTCCCTCAGTTTCAGAATCAGGTTAGGAGGCATGGACCGAGTTGGATAGCTGTTTATTCACCTTTGGATGCCAGCACCCTGCAGCGGGTTAAAAACCTAAAGGTGCCTGTAATTGATATGACAGCCGTTTCCATTGAACTGCAATGGAGTACTTTATTGTCTTCTATCTTGCAATCCATAGAAACAAGGACATGGGTGAATGGAAATCAGGAATATACTTCTCAGGAAATACAAATCATCAAGCCTTAATTAAGAATAATAAAGAAATCTTTAAGAAGCAGGAAGGATTTTCTCGAAAATTGTAGAATATTTTTGTAACATGCTCCAAAAATTTGAGTTGATGTGTGATTATCATCGATATGAGGTGCCTATAATGGAAACAAAGCAGTGGTACATGGAATACAGAATACATAAAAATCGTCCTGGTCTATTAGGGGATGTAGCTTCTCTGATGGGAATGCTGGATATTAATATTGTAACGATTAACGGGGTGGAAGATCGGACCCGAGGTATGCTGCTGCAAACCAATGATAATGAAAAAATTGACTTGATGGGTAAAATGCTGCGTAAAGTGGATAATATAACTATAACAGCACTCAGAGAGCCTAAGCTGGTTGATATATTAGCTGTTCGTCACGGCAGATACATTGAAAGAGATTCGGATGATCGTAAAACATTTCGCTTCACGCGCGATGAGTTGGGACTTTTGGTCGATTTCCTCGGTGAAATTTTCAAGCGTGACGGCAATCAGGTCGTAGGACTAAGAGGCATGCCGCGCGTAGGCAAGACGGAATCGATCATAGCCGGAAGTGTTTGCTCCAATAAACGTTGGAACTTTGTGTCCTCAACACTATTGCGCCAAACGGTTCGCAGTCAATTGTCTGAGGAAGAGATGAACCCGAACAATATTTTTATTATTGACGGTATCGTATCGACCATCCGATCCAATGAAAAGCATCACTCTCTGCTGCAGCAAATTATGAGTATGCCCTCTACAAAAGTTATCGAGCATCCGGATATTTTTGTGCGGGATTCTGAATATACGTACGATCATTTCAATTATATTGTTGAGCTGCGCAATACACCTGATGAAGAAATTAATTATGATGCCATAACAAATGGTATCAATGATTATTAATAATCCATACACAATAAATATCCGAAAGGGGTGAGAACATGTCTGATCTTGGGCAATTGTTGCGAAAAGCACGGTTGGAAAAAAAGATTTCATTAGAAGATTTGCAGGAAAGCACAAAAATTCGTAAGCGCTATTTGGAAGCGATTGAAGACGGTAATTACAAAATTTTACCGGGAAATTTTTATGTTAGAGCATTTATCAAAAGCTATGCCGAAGCGGTGGGGCTGGAGCCTAATGAAATATTAAGCTTATATCAAAATGTGATTCCCGCGGCGGAACCAGACCATATTGAACCTACTCGCTCCAAGAGAACGACGCGAAATACCGAAAGAATGGGCAAATGGGTTTCCACTGTCATGATGATTGCCTTTTTTGTTCTCATCCTGGGGATCATCTATTATTATTTAATCATGAATTATAATAGTAAGCCGAATGAAGCCAATCCTGTAAACGAACCGAATCGGGTCACGGATAAAGTGGATCCAAATGTCAATAGCGGCACTGTAACCACACCTGTTTACGACAAAAAGGCACCGACGGTGCCTGCTCCCCCGACTGTTCCTGTAGCTAAAACAGAGGTGAAGCTGGTCAAAAGTCAAGGAGGTACCGATTATTACGCGGTTACCAACGCAGATAAGCTAATGATCTCAATGAAGATTGTCGGCGACGCTTGCTGGATGCAGATTGATTCATTAGGAGAACCACGCGAAATGCTTGAGCAAGGCACCTTCACCAAGGGTAAGGAGCAAAGCTGGGAGATTGCCAATTCGGCTTTTATGATATTTGGCCGTTCCAATGCAGTTGAGCTGAATGTGAATGGTACCCTTATCGTATTAGGGGACACACCCAATGCCAAGCGGGTTCAAATCGATTTGCAAAAAGCGTAAGTCATTAATTATATAAAAAGGAAGTGTAACCATGGCTGACGAAAGTTTTTTTGATATTGCCTCGAAAATGGATATGCAGGAATTGAACAATGCGATTAATCAAGCGGAGAAAGAAATTATGACCCGATTTGATTTTAAAAATAGCAAAAGCAGTATCGCAGTTGAAAAAGATGAATTAGTTATTATCTCCGATGATGAGTTCAAGCTGCAAAACGTAATCGACATTTTACATTCCAAGATGGCCAAACGGGGAATTTCCTTGAAAAATCTCGAGTATGACAAAATTCAACCTGCTTCATCTCAGACCGTTCGGCAAAAGGTAAAGCTCAAATCCGGAATTGATCAGGATAATGCCAAAAAAATTAATATCATGATCCGGGATTCCAAGCTTAAGGTGAAAAGCCAAATTCAGGGCGATCAAATCAGAGTTTCAGGCAAAAGCAAGGACGATTTACAGCAGGTAATCCAGCTTCTTCGCAAGGCAGATCTGCCCCTCGATTTACAATTTTTAAATTTTCGCTAATATACATTTTTGACACTATTCATTCGGTTCGTTTATACTTGACCCATAGGCTTGATTTACTATTGGAGGATATGGATATGACAGAGAAAGTAAAAGTAGTTACGCTCGGCTGCGAGAAGAACCTCGTTGACTCCGAAATCATGTCAGGACTTGTTTTTGGACGTGGCTACGAATTAGTATCGGATAAGGAAGAAGCAACTGTAATTATAGTGAATACCTGCGGGTTCATTGATGCAGCAAAGGAAGAATCCGTTAATACCATACTGGACATGGCTGATTTGAAGCAGACAGCTAATTTGAAGGCATTGATTGTTTCCGGATGCTTGACTCAACGCTACAAAAAAGAGCTTTTGGAAGAAATGCCTGAAATAGATGGGATCGTAGGCACAGGGGATTTTGATAAAATCAATGAAATTATTGATGAGGCACTTGCTGGGAAAAAGCCGGTCTTGGTGGGGAACCCGGTTTTTAACTATGACAAGCCGCTTCCACGGCGTGTGACGACTCCTCGTTATACCGCTTATGTAAAAATTGCCGAGGGCTGTGACAATGCCTGTACGTTCTGCAGTATTCCAATCATGCGCGGTAAATTCCGCAGTAGAAGCATGGAATCCATTATTGCGGAAATTGAGCAATTGGCCTCACAGGGCGTTCGTGAAATCAGTCTGATTGCACAGGATTCCACGAATTATGGTACGGATTTGTATGACGGCTTTAAACTGCCTGATTTGTTGAATAAGGTTACGGAAGTAGCTGGTATCGAATGGGTCAGACTGCATTATGCATATCCGGGATTTTTCACTGACGAGCTGATCGACACCATTGCTTCTAATCCAAAGGTATGCAAATATGTGGATATGCCTTTGCAGCATAGTGAAGATATTATTTTGAAACGGATGAGAAGACCGGGCAGACAGCAGGATGCAAGAGCACTGATTGAAAAAATCCGTTCACGTATTCCTAATGTTTCTCTTCGTACATCGCTTATAGTAGGGTTCCCGGGCGAAACCGAGCAGGATTTTGAGAATTTGAAGCAATTTGTGACGGAAGTGGAGTTTGACCGCCTAGGTGTGTTTGCCTACTCACAAGAGCAGGATACACCAGCTGCCCGTCTGCCGAATCAGATTCAGGATGATGTTAAGGAATATCGGGCTAATACCATCATGGAAATTCAACGCAGTATTTCTAATATCCGAAACGGAAACCGGGTAGGCGAAACCGTTGATGTGTTGATTGAAAAGTATGACGGCAGAAATGATGTCTATATTGGTCGTTCCCAGTATGATGCTCCTGAGATTGATGGAGAGGTATTTGTAAAAGGGACACAGCTTAAGATTGGAGAGTTAGCCAAGGTTCACATTACCCACTCATTCGAGTTTGATTTGTCCGGGGAGGTTGTGGCATGAACCTGGCCAATCGGATCACTTTGGCGAGGATCTTTTTAGTACCTATCATTATGTTTTTTTTGCTTGTTAATTTAAAGTTTCCCCTAATTGAAATGGATCAGTTCACCATCACCTACAACCAAATAATTGCTGCGCTTATTTTCATCATTGCAGCTTGGACAGACGGTCTGGACGGATATATTGCCAGGAAACGCAAGCTGGTGACCAATTTGGGGAAATTGCTGGACCCCTTGGCTGATAAGCTGCTTGTATCTGCTGTGCTCGTATCTCTGGTGGAGATGGGCAAGGTCGGTGCATGGATCGTTATTGTGATTATTAGTCGTGAGTTTGCTGTTACAGGATTGCGACAGATCGCCTTGCTTGAGGGTCATGTCATAGCGGCTAGTAAATGGGGTAAATGGAAAACAGCAGCCCAAATTACAGCAATCATTGCACTGCTGATCAATAATTTTCCCTTTGCTTTCATTAACCTGCGCTTTGATTTATTTGCAAGCTGGGTCGCGGCTATCATAACCTTGTATTCGGGCCTTGATTATTTTATTAAAAACAAACATGTCATTAACTTTAACGAATAAACAGTAGGAGCTTCCTATTGTTTTTTTGTTCCATAAGGGAGGTAGTTTGGATGAAAGCTGAGATTATAGCAGTTGGCACCGAGCTTTTATTAGGACAGATTGTGAACACCAATGCTCAGTACTTAGCCCAGGGCTGTGCAGATTTGGGAGTAAGTGTGTACTACCAGACCGTTGTTGGTGATAATGAAAGCCGTTTGGCGGACGCCCTGCAAATTGCCAAAAGCCGTGCGGATTTAATCATTTGTACAGGCGGGCTTGGACCGACTCAGGATGACCTGACCAAGGATGCGCTTGCCGCTTTTCTGGGACAAAAGATAGTCATCCACCAGCCCTCAATGGATCATATCGAGCAAGTGTTTGGGTCAAGAGGCATTCATATGGTCGAAAGCAACCGCAGACAGGCGCTTATGCTGGAGAACAGTGATCCTTTGACGAATGATGTAGGAATGGCTGTTGGCATCGCTTTGACTCAGGATGACACTCACTACATACTGTTACCCGGCCCACCTAAAGAAATGAAGCCGATGTTCGATCGTTACGCAGCGCCCTGGATCGCATCGAAGATGAGCGGGGTGAATCCTTTATTCTCCAGGATGTTGAAATTTGCGGGGATTGGGGAATCTACGCTGGAACATGAGCTTTTGGATCTGATTCACGCACAAACAGACCCGACCATAGCTCCTTATGCCAAGGAGTCTGAGGTTACGATACGCATTACTACGCGCGCCTCTTCGCAAGAAGAAGCGGATATAAAGCTGGAGCCGCTGGAGCAGGAAATCAGAAGCAGGCTGGGAGACTACATATACGCCTCTGTAGACGTTCCTATAGAACGGGAGATCATTCGTATCATGCAGGAGCGTAAATTGATTCTGACAGCCGCTGAGAGCTGTACAGGAGGGCTCCTTGGCCACTTGCTGACTGCAGTCCCCGGGAGTTCTGCTGTATTCCGTGGAGGTATTGTATGTTATTCAAATATGTTAAAGAATAAGCTGTTGAATGTGCCGATGAGCATTTTGGAAGGTGTGGGAGCTCCGGGTGCTGTGAGCGCTGAAACAGCTGGTATTTTGGCAGAACAGATGCGACTTCAGGCAGACGCTGATTTTGCGGTTGCTATTACTGGTGTGGCGGGACCGGATGAATCCGAAGGAAAGCCTGTGGGTCTTGTTTACCTGGCTATCGCCTGCAAGGAAGGGCTGCCGATTCTGGAGCGGTTGCAGTTATCCGGAAATCGGGACAATATCAAGCTCCGTGCTGCAAAGGCGGCATTATACCAATTGTGGAAACGTCTGGTCGTTTGAGAGAGTCAGCATTGATAGAATTAGAACTTGAAAGCGCTCAGCCAATGTAATATAATAGAGGGAGCGGAAGAACCGTAACAATGGACCACATTTTGTTACGGTTTTTCTTTGGACCATAAACAGAATGTATGTTCGTAAAAATGCTTGGCAACACCATCAAAATAGGTTATTATTATACTTATCCAATACGGAAAAGGAAGTGAGTGTTTTGTCAGATCGGCGCGCAGCACTAGACAATGCCCTTCGTCAAATTGAAAAGCAATTTGGTAAAGGATCGGTTATGAAACTGGGTGAATCCGCCCATATGAAGATTGATGTTATTCCCAGCGGATCTTTGGCTCTTGATATTGCCCTCGGCATAGGGGGATTTCCACGTGGTAGAATTATAGAGGTTTTTGGCCCTGAATCATCAGGTAAAACAACAGTAGCGCTTCATGCTATTGCTGAGGTGCAGCGAGTAGGCGGAACAGCGGCTTTTATCGATGCTGAGCATGCACTAGACCCTGCTTATGCAAGCAAGCTTGGAATTAATATAGACGAGCTGCTGCTTTCCCAACCGGACACAGGTGAGCAGGCGCTGGAAATTGCCGAAGCATTGGTACGCAGTGGAGCTGTAGACATTATCGTTATTGACTCGGTTGCGGCACTGGTTCCTAAAGCGGAAATTGAAGGAGACATGGGAGATTCCCACGTGGGTCTGCAGGCACGGTTGATGTCACAGGCATTGCGTAAGCTATCCGGTGCAATCAACAAATCGAACACGATTGCTATTTTCATCAATCAGCTACGCGAGAAGATCGGTGTTATGTTCGGTAATCCGGAGACAACTCCGGGCGGAAGAGCATTAAAGTTCTATTCCTCCGTACGTTTGGATGTACGTCGTGTAGAGAGCATCAAGCAAGGTAATGATATGGTTGGTAACCGTACGAGAATTAAAGTAGTCAAGAACAAAGTAGCACCTCCATTCAAGCAGGCAGATATTGATATTATGTATGGCGAAGGTATTTCCAAAGAAGGAAGCATTATCGATATTGGTGCTGAGATGGATATTATTCAAAAGAGTGGTGCCTGGTATTCCTTCAATGGTGACCGGTTGGGCCAAGGTCGTGAGAACTCCAAGCAATTCTTAAAGGATAATCCGCAAGTAGCTGATATTCTTGAAAATAAGATTCGCGAAAACGCCAACTTGTCAGCGACCGTTGATCCCGACTTGCTAAATAACGAAGAAGATGATGAAGATTTGGAAGAAGTTGAATAAAGCGGATGAAGGGCACCTGACTCAGGTGCCTTTCGTTGCATTCGGAGTGATGAACCATGGATGAAGAAGAAAACGAATTGAATGAGCTACCTGTAAAAGAAGGAATAATAAGTAAGATAGAGCGACAAAAAAGAGCCAAGGATCGTTACAACATATATATCGAAGAGCAGTATGTGTTTTCTGTGCATGAGGATGTGCTGATCCAATACGGTTTGGCCAAGGGTATTGCGATCGATGAAAAAGAGTTGAAAGCGATTGTACATGCTCAAGACAAACAGCAAGCTTATTTGGATGCCATTCGTTTATTATCGTTCAGGCTCCGTTCGGAGCATGAGCTAAAGGGTCGCTTGCGACAAAAGAACTATGAGCTTCCCACCATTGAAGATACGCTGGACCGTCTTAGACGGGAGCAGTATATAGATGACTCCTTGTTTGCTGAACAGTTGACACAGCAGCGCATTCATTCAGCCAAGAAGGGACGTAATTGGATTAAACAGGAGCTTCAGCAGAAGGGGCTCAAATCTGAACATATTACAAGTGCGATTGGTCAAATTGACGAGCAAATGGAGTATAGCAATGCTTATAATCTAATTTATAAAAAATATGGTTCCAGTTTAAAGCCGGACGTTGATGTGCAAAATATTAAAAGAAAAGCTTATGCTCTGCTGCAACGAAGAGGCTACAATTCAAGTGTGACCTCACGTGCTGTCCGCGAATTAACGGATACCGTCAGTCGTGGAATAGATAATGAGGACTGGGAGATTGAATTTGAAGAATGAAATTCATTTGTGATATGAATAGTTAATAATGTAAACTAATCAGGCAGGAATCCTGATTTGAGTACGGATTAGCTTGAAAATTTGGCAGGAATTTAATAATTTCTACAAAGTAAAGCTTTTCTCATGTCATACACCTTGACAAGCTTCTTCGACAAAAGATAAAATGAGCATGTATAATTTTGTACAATCAACCTCTCTGTTATGCCTAAACAGGAAGGTTGGCAAAGTAAAATCGCCAATTTTTACTTTTCTTACTGCTTGTTAAACGGATTAAAAACCATACGACCCCCAAGCTTACCCCTTGGAGAAACAACGAGGAGGTGAACTGGATGAACATACATCCAGCCATCTGGATCTTAATCATTCTCGTTGTTGGTGCTATTTGCTTAGGGATTGGTTATTTTATCCGCAAGTCCATTGCAGAAGCGAAAATTTCAAGTGCTGAGCAAGCCGCTGAGCTAATCAAGGATGGCGCTAAAAAAGAGGCGGAGGCACTAAGGAAAGAAGCGGTTGTGGAGGCCAAGGATGAGATTCACAAGCTCCGAACCGAAGCTGAAAAAGACATTCGTGATCGTCGAAATGAATCACAACGACAAGAGAGACGATTGTTGCAAAAAGAGGAATCGCTGGATAAAAAATTAGAATCTCTTGAGAAAAAAGAAGAGCAAGTCGCCAACAAAGAGAAGCGGATTGAAGAAACCCAATCACACATTGACGAGATTTATAAGAACCAGGTTACCGAGTTGGAGCGTATTTCCGCACTGACCACAGAAGATGCCAAACAAATTATTTTGACCAATGTGGAACAGGAAGTTCGGCATGAAACAGCTCAATTGATTAAAGAGATTGAACAGCAAGCCAAAGAAGAAGGCGACAAGAAAGCCCGTGAAATCATCACGTTAGCTATCCAGAGATGTGCTGCTGATCACGTAGCGGAAACAACGGTATCGGTGGTAACATTGCCGAATGAGGAAATGAAAGGACGAATTATCGGACGCGAGGGTAGAAATATCCGTGCGCTTGAAACACTGACAGGGATTGATCTTATTATCGATGACACCCCTGAAGCTGTAATTTTGTCCGGTTTTGATCCGATTCGTCGTGAAATTGCCCGTACTGCCCTTGAAAAACTGGTTGCAGATGGACGTATCCATCCTGCCCGTATTGAAGAAATGGTTGAGAAGTCCCGCAAGGAAGTGGACGAACGGATTCGTGAATACGGTGAACAGGCAACCTTTGAAACCGGCGTTCATGGATTGCATCCAGACCTGATCAAGATATTGGGTAGATTGAGATTTAGAACCAGCTATGGACAAAATGTATTGAAGCATTCCATGGAAGTTGCCTATTTAACAGGATTGATGGCTGGAGAACTCGGGGTAGACGTGACATTGGCGAAACGTGCCGGTCTCCTGCATGATATCGGCAAAGCCTTGGATCATGAAGTAGAAGGATCTCACGTTGAAATTGGCGTAGAGATCGGTAAGAAATACAAAGAGCATCCAGTCGTAATCAACAGTATTGCTTCCCATCATGGCGACTGTGAAGCCACTTCGGTCATAGCGATGCTGGTAGGTGCAGCAGACGCTTTATCCGCTGCTCGTCCAGGAGCGCGTCGTGAAACATTGGAAACGTACATTAGACGTCTTGAAAAGCTGGAAGAAATTTCAGAATCCTTCGAGGGTGTTGAGAAGTCGTACGCAATCCAGGCAGGGCGTGAGGTTCGTGTCATGGTTCAGCCTGAAAAGGTAGATGATACAGAAGCTTTCCGATTGGCTCGTGACATTACGAAGAAAATTGAGAGTGAGCTGGATTATCCAGGACACATCAAGGTTACAGTGATTCGCGAAACGCGTGCCGTTGAATATGCTAAATAATAAAGAATTTCATACTTGATCAGAGAAAAGTGGCTGAATAAGCCACTTTTCTTTTGACTTGCAGAGCATTTACAAGTGCTGGCGAAGAAGAGGAGCTTGCATCATATGAGAATATTATTTATCGGGGATATTGTTGGATCAGTGGGACGTAAGGCTTTAAAAGCTTGCTTGCCAGGACTCAAAACGAAGCTGAATCCAACCTTTATTATTGCCAATGGTGAAAATGCAGCTGCGGGCAGAGGCATTACTTTACCGATTACAAAGGAGCTATTTGAAATGGGAGTTCATGGTATTACTATGGGCAACCACACCTGGGATCAAAAAGAAATTTTTGATTTTATCGATAATGAAGAACGTATGGTCAGACCTGCGAACTTTCCCAAAGGAACACCGGGCAGAGGGTATACGACAATTAAAGTGAAAGGTCACGAACTGGTCATTGTTAATTTGCAGGGCCGTACGTTTCTGCCACCTCTGGATTGTCCTTTTGAAAAAGCAGATGAAATCATAGATGCCGTGAAGAAACGGAATAAACATATTCTCGTCGATTTCCATGCAGAAGCGACCTCGGAGAAGCTGGCTATGGGCTGGCATTTGGATGGGAAGGTGTCGGCGGTTGTAGGGACGCATACCCACGTACAAACCCATGACGAGCGTCTGCTGCCATTGGGAACTGCATATGTGACAGATGTTGGCATGACGGGCCCGCGTGATGGGATATTGGGGATGGAAAAGGTAGCGGTAATGCAAAAGTTCAAAACACAGCTGCCTGTAAGATTTGTGGTGGATGAAGGAAAATGGCATTTTCATGCGGTGTGTATCGATCTGGACCCAACGACAGGACTGGCCAAGAAAATTCAGCTGATCCGCAAGGACGAAGATCAAATTCTGTTTGAATAGTCAAAAGAATTCTGTTTAAGATGACCGCTGCGGGGGAAGAGAAGATATCATCTTCGGGAAGATGGAATTAACGTGAAATGGCTGGAATAGGATAAATGGAAGCCATTCATCATTCCCGAGGAGGTACTTTTCATGGATGTATTAAAAGTTTCAGCAAAATCCAATCCAAATTCCGTAGCAGGCGCATTAGCGGGGGTGCTGCGTGAGCGCGGCGCAGCCGAACTGCAAGCCATAGGTGCTGGTGCCTTAAATCAAGCAGTCAAAGCCGTGGCGATTGCCAGAGGGTTTGTCGCCCCGAGCGGAGTTGATCTGATTTGCATTCCGGCTTTTACTGATATTGTAATTGATGGAGAGGACCGTACGGCCATCAAATTGATTGTTGAGCCCAGATAGTTAATTTATTCATGATAGAACGAGGAAGACGCCTGTTTACGTCGGTAAGCAGGTTTTTTTATGCCCAAAATTATTGTATTCGGGGGAGAAGCCGATGAAAATTATTGACGGACACTGTGATGTACTGTGGAAGATGTATGATAATCCGCGGGTCGATTTTTATGCTTCAGATGCAGGAGAATTGGATGTGACTTATGCGAAAATGGTAGAGTCCAATATCAAAATTCAATTTTTTGCGATTTATTTGGCTGAATCGATCCGGCAGCCCGTCTTTGAGCATTATCTCAAATACATAAATATTTTTTATCAGAGGGTGTTAAAGCCGGGCTTGCTGACGGTTATTAAAAATCAAGCTGATTTGGCTCGGGTTATGAGTGGAGGGGAGCGCGGTGCTATTTTGACTTTGGAGGGTGCTGATGCCATTCAGGATACCCCTTTATATACGCAAACCTTGTACCATCTCGGAGTTCGGATGATCGGGATTACGTGGAATTATGCAAATTGGGCGGCAGATGGGATTTTGGAGCCGAGAAAAGGCGGATTTTCAAAAAAAGGAAAAATGTTTATTAAAGAATGCAATAATTTGGGCATCCTATTAGATGTATCCCATTTATCCGTTCGCTCGTTCTGGGATCTGGCCGATACTTCGACCAAGCCTTTTGTAGCTTCACATTCCAATGCCAAGTCCGTATGTAACCACCCTAGAAATCTTGATGATGATCAACTGCTGGCTATAATCCGCCATTCAGGACGTATCGGCATGACCTTTGTTCCCTGGTTTGTAGGAGACAAACAACATGCCACTATTGGAGGGCTATTGAAGCATATTGAGCATATTTGTGCGCTGGGTGGAGCTGCTCATATTACATTAGGCTCCGATTTTGATGGTATTGACCAATGGATACCCGGACTTGAGCATGCAGGGCAATTCGATCAGCTGGCTCAGCATTTGAGCAAATATTATAAGGATGATACGATTGAAGGCTTTCTTCACGGAAATTGGCATCGATATCTGCAGAACAACTTACCGACTTATTAACCGTTTACATCTTTATTAGATATAGTTGGTTAATAAATTAATCTCAAACTGGTATGATTATCATCTAAAATAGCTATCTTTATATTTGATTATAATACTTGCTTTTTAACTCTTATCAGCATAGAATTTGAGTGATGACTGAAAGAATTTTTTTATCTATTTGTGAATTTTGTTTTAAGCAGATGAGCATGTAGGAACAATGTTTAGTGACATTTAAAGGAGTGGGCAGCGGTGATTAGCCAATTATCTTGGAAAATCGGAGGACAACAAGGAGAAGGTGTGGAAAGTACCGACAAAATATTCTCGACGGCATTGAATCGTCTTGGATATTATTTGTATGGGTACCGTCATTTCTCCTCAAGAATCAAGGGGGGACATACCAATAACAAGATCAGAATCAGCACAAAGCCTATTCGTGCTATATCTGATGATTTGGACATCCTTGTTGCATTTGACCAAGAAACAATCGATCTGAATGCTTTTGAGCTTCGCGATAATGGAGTTATCGTTGCGGATGCCAAATTTAATCCTGTTGTACCTGAAGGTGTAAAAGCACGTTTGTTCCCTGTGCCGATCACGGCTATTGCAGAAGACTTAGGAACATCTCTTTTCAAAAACATGGCTGCTTCCGGAGCATCTTGGGCGCTGCTTGGTTTGCCTTTGGAAGTATTTAATAAAGCGGTTGAAGAAGAATTTGGGCGTAAAGGCGCTGCTGTCGTAGAGAAAAATATCGAAGCGGTTCGTAAAGCGGCTGAATTTATTTTGGAACAAAATGGTGGACCTATGCTTGAATTCCAATTGGAGCCGGCAGACGGCAAGCAAAAGCTGTTCATGATCGGTAATGATGCTATTGGATTGGGTGCGCTTACGGGCGGCTGTAGATTCATGCCGGCTTACCCGATTACGCCGGCATCGGAAATTATGGAGTACTTAATTAAAACGCTTCCTAAATTCGGCGGCACCGTTATTCAGACGGAAGACGAGATCGCAGCTGTAACTATGGCAATTGGCGGCAATTACGCTGGTGTGCGTACGATGACCGCTTCAGCGGGTCCTGGTTTGTCCCTCATGATGGAAGCGATCGGCCTTGCCGGTATGACAGAAACTCCGGTTGTGATCGTAGATACACAGCGCGGCGGTCCAAGTACAGGTCTCCCTACCAAGCAGGAGCAATCCGATTTATATGCAATGATTTATGGAACACATGGTGAAATTCCGAAGATTGTACTTTCGCCGTCATCAATTGAAGAGTGCTTCTATGACACGATTGAAGCGTTCAACTTGGCTGAAATTTACCAGTGTCCTGTTATTTTGCTTACGGATCTTCAATTATCGTTAGGTAAACAATCCTGTGAGCTGTTGGATTTCAATCGGGTCAAGATTGAACGCGGAAGATTAATGACAGGTGAGCTGTCTCCAACGGAAGATAACAAGCTGTTCAAACGTTACGAATTTGCTGAAGACGGTATTTCGCCTCGTGTTGTACCAGGACAGAAATACGGAATTCATCATGTTACCGGCGTAGAGCATGATCAGGAAGGACGTCCGTCCGAGAGCACTGAGAATCGTAAAAGCATGATGGACAAACGGATGGAAAAGCTAAAGCATGTCAAGGTGACCAATCCGATCCTTGTTGATGCTCCACATGAAGAACCTGATGTGCTCATTATCGGTATGGGCTCGACCGGAGGTACCATTGATGAGGCTAGAGGACGCCTGACAGAGAAGGGTATCGCTACGAATCATGTAACGGTCCGTTTGATGCATCCGTTCCCTGCTGAAGAGCTAAGACCTTATATGGACAAAGCCAAAACCGTCGTTGTTCTTGAGAATAACGCTACCGGACAATTGGCTTCTTTGATCAAGCTGAACGTAGGCTATGCCGATAAAATCAAAAACTTGCTAAAATACAACGGTAATCCATTTTTACCGGCAGAAATCACAACATTTTGTCAGGAGTTGAACCTAGTATGGCAACGTTAAAAGACTTTCGCAACAATATCAAACCCAACTGGTGTCCAGGGTGTGGAGACTTCTCCATCCAAGCTGCGATTCAAAGAGCTGCTGCAAACGTAGGGTTGGAGCCGGAAGATCTTGCTGTTGTTTCCGGTATCGGCTGCTCCGGCCGTATTTCCGGTTATATTAACGCATATGGCTTCCATGGTGTTCACGGACGTTCGCTTCCTATCGCACAAGGTGTGAAGATGGCTAACCGTGAGTTGACCGTATTGGCAGCAGGTGGCGATGGCGATGGCTTTGCAATCGGTATGGGACATACTGTTCATGCGATTCGTCGCAACATCGACATCACTTATATCGTAATGGATAACCAAATCTATGGATTAACCAAAGGTCAAACCTCGCCGCGGAGCGCTGAAGGCTTCAAAACGAAAAGTACACCGGCTGGATCCATTGAATCCGCTCTTTCACCGCTAGAAGTAGCATTAGCTGCAGGTGCGACTTTTATCGCTCAATCCTTCTCAAGCAACCTGAAGCAGCTGACTTCTTTGATTGAGCAAGGCATGCAGCACAAAGGATTTTCCTTTATCAACGTATTCAGTCCCTGTGTTACCTTCAACAAGGTGAACACGTACGACTGGTTTAAAGAAAATATCGTGAACCTGGAGGAAACTCCTGACTACGATCCAACCAATCGTGTGATGGCTATGACTAAAATTATGGAGACTGGCAGTATGCTGACTGGCTTGATTTATCAAAACACAGCCAAAACCAGCTATGAAAGTCATGTTCCAGGGTTTAAAGAACAAGGATTGGCCAATCAAAATATTCAAATTACCGAAGAAGAATTTAACAAATTGGTGTCAGAGTTCAAATAATCCGATAAAGACTTTACAAGCATATGGCGATGCCGTATGCTTTTTTTGTCAATACTAAGAATTGAGGTGGTTTTCACATGAAACAAGTACCCATTGGTGTATCAGCCAGACATATTCATTTATCGGAAAAACACATCGAACAATTGTTCGGTGAAGGATATCAGTTACAGGTATTAAAAGATTTGTCACAGCCGGGTCAGTTCGCAGCTGCGGAAACGGTTGCGGTTGTAGGACCCAAGGGACGTTTTGACAAAGTAAGAATATTGGGACCTGCTCGCAGCCAAACTCAGCTGGAAATATCGCGTACCGATGCTTTTACTATAGGTTTGAACCCACCGGTTAGAGAATCGGGTCATATTGAGGGGACACCGGGGGTCACCTTGATTGGTCCTGCCGGTGAAGTAACGATTGACCACGGAGTTATTGTGGCAGCCAGACATATCCATTTTCATACCGATGATGCAGCCCAATGGGGGATCGTTGACAAACAGCTGTTGACCGTCAAAATTGATGGCGTGCGTGCACTTATACTCGAAGGTGTTGTAGCTCGTGTTTCCGATCAGTACGCATTGGATATGCATATTGATACGGATGAGGCGAATGCTGCAGGAGCCAAGAATGGGGATATCGCCTGGATCTTATCATGAAAATAAATTGAGTTTGGGCTCAGACTCATGATATAATATGTTGTCAAGGGTTCAAAATCTCTTTATTGTCAGGATAGAAGGAAGGTGCTCCATTGCCTAAAGATACAAAGTACTACGAAAAGTTTTTTCAGCCGCCCTCCCTTACGGACGCGAAGAAGCGGGGCAAGGAAGATATCAAGGTTCATTATGACTTTGTTATTCCCGATGACATGCAGCAGTTCGGGAAGGACAAGTATT
The DNA here is from genome assembly GCF_022458865.1 of Paenibacillus periandrae. Lineage (GTDB taxonomy): Bacteria > Bacillota > Bacilli > Paenibacillales > NBRC-103111 > Paenibacillus_S > Paenibacillus_S periandrae. The sequence goes on from NZ_JAJNMU010000011.1 coordinate 300,944, forward strand.
ATTTAATTCAAACCTACGGCTGTCAAATGAATGAGCACGATACGGAAACGATTATGGGATTGCTGGAGCAAATGGGCTACACCGCTACAGAAGATCGCCGTCAGGCTGATGTTATTTTGCTCAATACTTGCGCAGTTCGTGAAAATGCGGAAGATAAGGTATTTGGCGAGCTGGGACATCTTAAGCATTTGAAAGCTGAGAAGCCTTCACTTGTATTGGGTGTGTCCGGCTGTATGTCGCAAGAGGAAGCCGTTGTCAATCGGATTTTGCAAAAGCATCCTTTTGTTGATTTAATTTTTGGAACGCACAATATTCATCGACTGCCCGTTCTGCTGAAGGAAGCATTTTTCAGTAAAGAGATGGTCATCGAGGTATGGTCGAAGGAAGGGGACATTGTCGAGAACCTTCCCAAGAAGCGTGAAGGCATCAAGGCTTCCGTTAATATCATGTATGGCTGTGATAAGTTCTGTACGTACTGTATCGTCCCTTACACACGCGGTAAGGAGCGCAGTCGACTTCCCCAGGATGTTATTGCAGAGGTAAGGGAGCTGGCGCGGCAGGGTTTTCAGGAAATTATGCTGCTCGGTCAAAACGTGAATGCCTACGGGAAGGATTTTGAGGATAGCGACTATCGATTTGCGGATTTGATGGATGATATTTCCAAGATCGACATTCCGCGCGTACGATTTACGACCTCGCATCCACGTGATTTTGACGATCATTTGATAGAGGTGCTTGCGAAAAAAGGTAATTTAGTAGAGCAAATTCATCTGCCTGTGCAGTCGGGAAGCAATGAAATCCTGAAACGAATGAGCCGCAAATATACACGTGAGCATTATCTGAATCTGGTTGCCAAAATCAAACAGGCTATTCCGGGTGTAGGACTTACATCTGATTTTATCGTGGGATTCCCTGGTGAAACTGAGGAGCAGTTTGAAGAGACGCTGTCTCTGGTTCGTGAGGTTCAATTTGACGGTGCCTATACCTTTATATATTCCCCTCGTGAGGGTACGCCTGCTGCTGGTATGGTTGATGATGTGCCGATGGAGGTCAAGAAAAACCGTTTGTATCGCTTGAATGATCAATTGGCTCAGTTTAGTAAAGAGAACAACGAATGCTCGGTAGGCGAAGTACTGGATGTATTGGTTGAGGGTGAAAGCAAAAATAACCCTGATGTATTGGCAGGACGTACACGCAAAAATAAATTAGTGCATCTCGTTGGCCCCAAAGAATTAATTGGTAAAATTGTACCGGTAAAAATTACAGGCTCGCAAACGTGGTACATGAAGGGTGAATGGCTTCCAGCTTCTGCGGTTGCTCAGTAATGGATCAATAGCTAATCAATCATCTTTTCAATAAAAAAAGTAAGGAGCGTGACCGGCAATGTCTGGACATGACAACCACGACCATAATCACGACCATGATCAGGAGCATCTGCATTGTGATGAAATGGCACATTATACAAATACGGAATTAATTGTACGCGAGGATATTATGGCCAAGGCCAAAGAACTGGCAGAGCTGATTTCGACCTCCAACGAGGTGCAGTTTTTCCAAAAGGCTGAAATGCAGATTTCTTCCAACGATAACATTCAAGTACTGATCAGTGCTATCAAGAAGAAACAAAAAGAAATTGTTGCCTTTGAATCCTTCAATAATGCCAAGATGGTGGAAAAGATAGAAAAAGAGATCGTCGAGCTGCAGGATCAACTGGATTCAATTCCAATTGTAAATGAGTTCCGTCAATCTCAGGAGGATATTAATTACCTGCTGCAGTTGGTTATGTCCATCATTCGTGATACCGTTTCTGACAAGGTTGCTGTAGAAACAGGCGCTAAGTAAATGATGTTAATTATTAATGATATTAAATGAAAAGACCACTTTGCTGACCTTGGTTGGCAGGGTGGTTATTTCTTTTTCGGTATGAAAATATAAATTTAACTAATACTATGCAAATTAGGAGTCATAGAAATGATAGATGTGTTGATCGTATACCTGGTTTCTACCGTTATTGGCGAATTGTAACCTGTGTGCCAATCGATACCATAGAGGCCAACGCCAGTACATCCTGATTATACATGCGTACACATCCATGTGAAACCAGATGGCCGATTGATGCAGGATCGTTGGTACCGTGGATGCCATAATGCGGCCGGGAGAGGCCCATCCAAAATGCCCCGAACGGTCCGCCGGGATTGGGTACCTTGTTGATGATCGTGTACACGCCTACCGGAGTCTGGGTTAATACTTTACCAATGCCAATGGGAAAACCGCGTATGACCTTATTGTCATCAAGCAGATAGAGCATCCGATCCGATAAGTCGATGATGATTCGATTCATGTGCTTTCACTCCTGACCTATATAGTCGCCTTACAAATACCTTACATAAATGTCATAAGAGGTTGTATTTATTTTGCGTTTTCGCATTTTGATTTGCAAAATTCCGTCTTTGTATGAAGCTTTGCTTAACCGCGGGATGATTAGGCAGGGCAGTTTGATATTTTGTTTTTTTACAAGGGGACTGTCCTCAATGCTGACACGATCAGCTCTTGCTTTGACGATAGGGTTCGCTGGCTGTGGCAGCTTGAACTTGACGATGACATAATGATGCGTTTCGAATATTTCCGCTTTGTTTTTATACCTGCTCAGCACCCCGCTCACAGGCATTGTTTTCTTCAACATTTGCTGGACGTAGTCGTCCACCCATGAAGTATCAGTTAATGGAGACGTATCAGAGACGTCTGGAAGCTCTGGCAGCTTGGTTCCGAGCAAGGCTTCTACTTGTTTCCAACGGGATTGTGGACTGGAATTGCTGCTGTAAGACATTTCGTCACGCTCCTTTTCACCCATGTTTGCTAATAGGATATGAAGTGGACTGGGCAGATGACACAAGGAAATACAATAACCAAATAAGAAAAGGTAAAAGTGCCATCTGGGCGACGGCCTGCATACACTACGGTAAGCATGATGAATAAAGGAGCTTGCCGATGCCAGCGATTGTTGGAAACTTTAAAGTAGTTAACGTCGGACCTAGTTCGATCATTCAAATTGGGGATGCCATACAGCTTTCGCCGAGCAGCGTTTCCAAAACCTTTGCGGGCTCTGGTTCCTTTAATACAGGAGATTTTGCCAATACCCAAAATGCGGTAAGCAGTACCAATACGAACGATCAGGATGTGAATGATTCCAATACTACAGAAGTAGGCAATCAGGGGGTTGTATAAAATGAATCTAGTCGTGAATCAGCATATTGTTATACATCAGCTTCGTGTAGATGCTGTAACGAATTCCTCTGTCCTGCAGATTGGCAGTGCCGGGTTAATCAAGTCCTTATCCAATATATATAATACTGGCGGGTTTACGGGGCCTGCAGAGCAATTGGCTACTGCGGGTAATGAAATATCATTGGTTCCCTTGCCCAGTCCAACCTGATCGCAGGTAAAGCTGCTGATGATCGTAAATATAGGGTGCCGAGTCATTTATGGTATGCTGCTGCGTTTATATGGGCTAACACCCAGACGCGGCTTTTGGCATAGGATAGGTTAGGAGGTGTTAAGGATGTATGTAGGTTCACAATGGCAATTCCAGCAGTGGGTATCATACGCCAGACAGTTGCAAGCGCAGATGCAGGTGCAGATGGACAAAATGGACCGGCTCGAAAAGGCTGTAGCTGCACTGCAGACAGAATTAAAAGCCTGCAAGGAGCAGAAACGCATTCATATTGATAAAATCGAATATAAGTTTGACCAGCTTAAGGTGGAGAAGCTCGATGGAACGATGAATATCGGAATGTCTCCCGGAGCGCTTGAAAACCTTGCTGTGAATGGAGACAATGACGATAAAAGCGGTATCGTATCAGATACAGGTAACGCAAATGGATTGCAGATGACAAATGGTGTTCAGCCTTTCATGCCGCCGCTTGGGATCCGCGAGGACATTAGTAAGGAGCTCCAGCAATTCATGGTAGAGCAGGTGCCCAAGCAGATTGATTTGCTGCAGCAGCAAAGCGGCAAGCAGTTGGACGAATGGCACAGAAGGATGGTACAGCAGGACTTAAGCAAACAGCTTGATGGGCGGATGGACTATTATTTGCAGCAGATGAGCCAGGGTGTAACGGTGGATCAGGTCTCTTCGATCAAGGATTCCGTTATATTCCGCACTCAGCAGGATATCCGGTCAGCGCTTCAGCAATATTTTCAAAAAATGCCGACTAAAGGTGGAGAAGCCAAATGAATTTCCATGTTACCAACCATGCGTTGTGTGTAGGAGATGTTCGAATTATCGGGGTATCCAGCTCCTCTGTATTTCTCATTGGGGATACACAGACCATCATCTGCTCGTCCATATTCGATACGCCACCTGAAGCGGTATCCTCAGGTCCGTTAACGCCATTGCCTCCTGAAGTAGAGGAGGAAAAAACTGAATGAGCCGTTGGTCGGTAGTACGGCAAATGAAAATAAATAATATATCATTGGCGTCCATTTTACAAATCGGGGATAATGAGTCTATAAAGTCAAGCACCAAAGCGCTGGCGGTGCAGCGCCAGGTACCGACCTTTCTGGAGAATGAGGGGAATCTGGACGCTTATCAGTTATTCAGCCGCGTTATCCCCATCCCCGAGGTGTATGAGGAGGTGGACATGAAGGTGGATAATATATGTGATTCCATCCAAGTCAACTGTATTCGCGTGCTGGCAATCTCCGCCTCCTCTGTTTTGCAGATAGGGTCGAATAGCCAAATAGAAAATGAAACCAGAGTTAAGCATTTTCGTCAGTTTGTGACCGATAAAAAGGAGTGATCGGATGAATGAGCTGCTGGCCACACACTCACATCGTCCTTGGCCGCTGCCGAATGGACCTTGGGTTATGAAGCAAACCTGGGTTGGACTGCTGTTTGCCCATTGGCCGGTTCCCTATGAACAGCTGCGGCCAATGGTCCCCCAGGAGCTTGAGCTGGAAGTTTATGACGGTTATGCATGGGTGGGTGTAGTTCCATTTTCAATGGAAGGTATCCGAATGAGGGCAATGCCCGAAATTCCATATACCAATCAATTCGCCGAGCTGAATGTGAGGACGTATGTGAAGGTTGGAGACAAGCCGGGTGTGTATTTTTTTAGTTTGGATGCGGCAAGCAAGATAGCCGTCGAAGCGGCGAGACTGTTGTTTTACTTGCCCTATTACCATGCGGACATGGATGCCAAACAGGTTGCTGAGCACATTCATTACAAGAGTGTTCGTAAGGACAAGCGAGGCGCGCAGGTTGCATTTGACGGCAGTTATAGGCCGATTTCGGCACCTTTTCGAAGCACGAAGCAATCCTTCGAGCATTGGCTGACAGAGCGATATTGTTTGTACAGCATGAATGCGAATCGTCATGTTTACCGGGGAGATATCCATCATCTGCCTTGGGAGCTGCAGCTTGCGGAAGCAGAGCTCAGAACGAATATTATGGCCAGCGGACAAGGAATTCAATGTGCTGCCACAAAACCGCTGCTTCATTATGCCAATAAATTGGACGTGCTTATCTGGCCGCTCATCAAGGTTCTGTGAAAAAAAGTGGGCAAGTTCATTTGCAAAAATGCATACATTAACTTACAATATAAGAATAGCTTATATATGAATTGAGTTATGTTTTCGTTTGAAGGTTGAGTGGGGGCCTGATCACAATTCATTTAGCAAACACGACAGGAGGAAACCAATGTATGATTGATCATTCTTCTCAGCAAGGTGTCCAACAGCACACCCAATTATCAAAAACAAAGCTGCTCATGAAAATACTTTTTATGACGCTGGGTGCTTCTTTGGTCGCTGTAGGACTGGAAATTTTTCTCGTTCCGAACAAAATTATTGACGGTGGTATTGTCGGTATCTCGATTATTGCCTCGGCCTTATCCAGCTTGCCGCTCGGTGTTTATCTGGTTCTTTTTAATTTACCGTTTCTGTATCTCGGCTATAAGCAAATAGGTAAGACGTTTGCATTTTCGACTTTGTTTTCTGTCATTATCATGTCGATCGGTACTTCGCTGCTTCATCCAGTGGCACCGTTAACACTTGATCCGCTGCTGGCGTCCGTATTTGGCGGGATTATTATTGGTGTAGGCGTAGGATTGGTTATACGTTCGGGGGGATCCCTGGATGGTACGGAGATCGTTGCGATCCTGGTAAGTAAAAAAAGCCCGTTCTCAGTTGGCGAAATTGTCATGTTCTTTAACTTATTTATACTGGCAAGTGCGGGTTTTGTATTTGGATGGGATCATGCGATGTATTCCCTGATGGCCTATTTTATCGCTTTCAAAATGATGGACATCATCATCGAGGGCTTTGACGAGTCCAAATCGGTGTGGATCATAAGTGAAAGTTATCAAGCAATCGGAGATATCATTACAGCGCGGCTTGGGCGTGGAGTCACGTTTTTGAATGGTGAAGGCGGATTTACGGGTGATTCAAAAAGAATTATCTTTTGCGTCATCAACCGTTTGGAGGAAGCCAAGCTAAAATCGATCGTTGAGGAAGTTGACCCGCAAGCATTTCTGGCGATTGGTAATATTCATGACGTTAAAGGCGGCAGATTCAATAAGAAAGATATTCATTAATGAAATTGATATAAAGATGATCCCATGGGCTTCTGCCTGTGGGATTTTTTTGTTAAAACAAGCTTAGTATTGTGCAAATTTAGGTGATGATTGTGAATTTATCTATGCATGACACAGTTCTATAATAAGTTGCAGATGGCGAATTCATTTATTGTGGATTTAATAATGTATAGGAGGATGAACGATGGGGGATTTACAATTGTTAACGGATGCGCAGATGCGCCAGTTTGTTACGGAGGGTTATGTAATTTTGAAAGCGGATTTTGCTGATGACTTCCATGTGAAGCTGAGTGAAACCTTGGATCAGGTATACAAAGAGGAAGGTAATCCAGGTAACAATATTTTGCCGCGTATTCCGGATTTGGCTAAGGTATTCGATCATCCGGTGATCTCGGGCGCGCTTAGCAGTGTGCTTGGTGAAGATTATATGATGCATCCGCACCGTCATGGACATTTTAACCGAAACGCGGAAGCAGGTGGTTGGCACAAGGACAGCTATTGGGGACATTACAAAATGCGCAATCATCATCCCTGGTGGGCAATGATTTTCTATTATCCGCAGGAAGTGACGCTGGATATGGGGCCAACCGGAATTATGCCTGGTACACAGTGTTATCAAACCCGGACCTTTGCCGAAAATGAAACACAGGAAGAGCGGAAAGCGACTGGCCGTGCGGGAACCTTTGCCTTGGTGCATTATGATATATGGCATCGGGCCAATGCTAACATCGCTGGTAAGGATCGTTACATGCTTAAGTTCCAATTCATGCGCAGACTAGCACCTGCTAAAGCCAGCTGGGATCATCATGAGGATGCTGACACTTGGGTAAATCCGGAATCCTACACCTCTCCCATATATGAGCATGAAGTGATTTGGCGGGATACGTGGAATTGGCTGCTTGGCAAAGAGAATGATGTGACACTTAGTGATGCTTCGCAGGAGCAGCTTGCAGGCTGGTTGAGCGAGTTAGCAAGTGAAGATAAGGCGATTCGCGTGCGTGCGGCCGATCAATTGGGCTTGTCAGGTAATGGATCGAATGAAGTAATTAACGGCTTGACTCAAGCTTTGAAAGATGCCTTTGAGCCTGTGGCATTGAATGCTGCGTACGGATTGGCTCGTCTTGGCGAAGCGGGAATAGATGAATTGCTTAAGGCAGTACTAGATGATTCTGTTCACGTATCGCGTGCGGCTGCTTATGGTGCGTCAACAGCAGGCAAGGCGGCTGTAAAAGGGCTTATGCATATTTTGGATAGCGACAATGTTCAAGCAGTGGGCTGCGCGGCGTTTGCATTAGGCGAGATGGGGGAGGCAGCGGCTGAAGCGGTACCGAAGCTGGTGGAGCTTATGCATGCCCGGAATGAAATTGTGCGCAGGAACGCGGTCGAGGCGATTGGTCTCATCGGAAGTGCAACCGAGCCATCTGTTAAGGGACTTGAGCTTGGTATACAGGATGTGGACGACCAAGTGCGGTTTATGGCGGGGATGGCTCTGACCAAAATGGGCTCGAAGGCTCAAAACGCAATACCGGTTATTGCGCATGCTTTGAATGATGAGAACCGCTATGTACGTGCGACAGCAGTTGATGCTCTATATAGTATGAATACGGATAAGGCTAAGGATATTTTGTTGAAATTTCTGCGAGATTCCCGCTGGTGCGCAAGCACGACACCCAATAGCACCTTCTAGTGTAGATCATCAAAAAGCGGAACTGGTTGATAGCCCCTCCTGTTTGGCAGGCAGGGGCTGTTTCATGTGAAAAGGCTTGCCATCATTAACTAATATGCAGCCCCTTGCTATTGTGTCAGCAAATATGATATAGTCTAATTCGGTCAAGAGAAAATGCAAGCGCAGCGCTTGGCATATCGCTCAGACTGATAAAACGGTAATCCTCGTCATTACTTGTGAATAAGCGGTCGTGGTGGAACGGCAGACACGCTATCTTGAGGGGGTAGTGTCCCATGGACGTGCGGGTTCAAATCCCGCCGACCGCATTGTTAGACCCTATTAGAGAAATCCTTCTAGCACAAGGGTTTCTCTTTATTTTTGGGCGTCTGTGAACGGCGGGA
>NZ_JAJNMU010000120.1 GCF_022458865.1 Paenibacillus periandrae
GGAAATGGAGCGCCACAGCCGATTGTCCGAGCTGATGACTGCCGGGTCTGGTTCGGAGTCATGGCAGGTAACGGATCTGCGTCATTATTTATATGTGCAGACGTCGAAGCGGGCATCCGATCCGACGCTGCAGAAAGCGCCCTGTATCGATATCCGGGTGAAATTGAAGGGCTCGCTGACTGTGTATTCCAGTTCCTTTGACGATATTCGAATCGGGAAGTTCCGGGCGGTTTACGAGGGGGCGTACGAATGGTTCTCAACGACCGTGAAACTGCCGGAGGGCACAACCATGAATGATATTGAAGCAATTGAGGCGAAGCTGCTGAGCGGCGGCGATCAGGCTGTGACGGTCAGCGGGATGAAGGCATTTATGCTGACGGAAGACCATTTGCCGGGTCCGGCTGTGGAGTCACTAGATGCCATACTTCTTACTACAGATGAACCTGTAGGCCAATTATGGCAGGTGCTGTTATGATTACGCTTGTTGATGTCGGAGGACGATTGACTTCAGCCGCATCGAAGAGCCAGATTATCTATGCGT
>NZ_JAJNMU010000121.1 GCF_022458865.1 Paenibacillus periandrae
CAAGTACCATTGGCGCTGAAGGGCTTAACGGTCGTGTTCGAGATGGGAACGCGTGGTTCCCCTTCGCCATCATCACCAAACTAAGAGCTTTCGCCAGAAAGCTGACTTCGTAAGCCTAAGTTTTTTTCGAAGCGTTTCTTCTTTGAAATCGCTGCGAGAAAATATCCATCCTTACAAAGGACAGGCAACTCAAGGTTTGCACCCTGAAAACTAGATCCGAAACTTCACTTCACGCTTGAGCAGCGCGTCTCACTCGCTTTCGCTTGCAAGACTCTTTCTTGGATAAGCCCTCGACCGATTAGTATTCGTCAGCTCCATACCTTGCGGCACTTCCACCCCGAACCTATCTACCTCATCGTCTATAAGGGGTCTTACATACTGGGAAATCTCATCTTGAGGGGGGCTTCGCGCTTAGATGCTTTCAGCGCTTATCCCTTCCGTACGTAGCTATCCAGCCGTGCTCCTGGCGGAACAACTGGTACACCAGCGGTACGTCCATCCCGGTCCTCTCGTACTAAGGACAGCTCC
>NZ_JAJNMU010000122.1 GCF_022458865.1 Paenibacillus periandrae
GCTCAACGTAACCCCACCTGCATCCGCGAAGCTGAGGGCAAATACTACTTTACTGTTGATTAATTGTGGAATCTGCATCATGGCCTGGAATGTATATGGCTTATTCCCTTCCATCGCCACATCTTGAAATAAAAATGACTTACCACCTTCTGGAATCGTCACTACGCTGATTTTCTGGGCCTTTGATCCTGAGGTTCCACCATCGACCACTTCACTGCTCCCGATGATTCCCGCGCTATCCGCTTTGTTCCAACCATTGGCAATTCCGTTAAGACCCCCGATCGCTGTTTCAAATGAACCATTTGTAAGTAAATTATCATCATTCGTATAGCGTAAACTGGCCTGGTCGATATAGAAAGTTCCGCTTCCTCCCGCCGCGGTTCCCTGCAAATAAATATGCACCCTTACACTAGCTGTGTTCATGGGAGTAACCCCGCTCATTGTCTTCGATGTATAGCCAGGCAATGTCGTTCCCATTTCTGATGTTGCGGTACTCATCGTGGTTCCACTTGC
>NZ_JAJNMU010000123.1 GCF_022458865.1 Paenibacillus periandrae
CATGATAGGGTGCCCAAGGCAAACGGGTTTTGCCGACTGTGATCGTGGTCGAGTCGATAAGAAGAAGGTCCTTAGGCAAACGTAATTCGCGGCGCAAGGGTCGGTTGCATTTTTTCAAAAGTAGCTGCAAAGTCTGCTTAAACAGGTCATAAGGAACATCCTTGGCTTTTTTGGAAAAGGTCGAATAATCGCCGGCTGGTAGTCCGCAATGGGCTGCACGATCCGCACCATCGCGATAACCGTCCCATTGCTCAAAAGCGGCTTGGGTCCAGTACTGTAAAAGCGTATATACCGTAAAAGTGCGGGCTCTATCGTGATAACCTATGATTTCGATGATCGGTTTTATTTCTTCTTCGCTTAGCAGGGTTTGAACCAACGTTCGGAATAAGGTAGACTTATTCATGAGGTCGCCTCTTTTCGGAATGGTTTGGTGGTACTTACCATTTACCCGAATCGGCGGTCTTTTTTGTTACATATTTTGGTTAATCAACAGGCGTG
>NZ_JAJNMU010000124.1 GCF_022458865.1 Paenibacillus periandrae
CGGCTCCCCGAGGCATTTCGTCGTTCGCCACGTCCTTCTTCGGCTCCTAGTGCCTAGGCATCCTCCGTGTGCTCTTATTAGCTTAACCAACTCCGCTAATAAGTTCGATTCCGAAGAATCGATCTATTTGGATGTTACTCAACCGAAGTCAAGTAACGCTGCTCTAAACATTTGTTTTGTTTCGGTATCTAGTTTTCAAGGAACAAGCTATTCGATAAATAAGATTGGTGGGCCCTAGTGGACTCGAACCACCGACCTCACCCTTATCAGGGGTGCGCTCTAACCAGCTGAGCTAAGGGCCCGCAAATGACTGCAAATCTTGTTTGTTAAACTTAATAATCAAAACAAAAATCCACCCAAGGTGGGCTTGCTTGGCGACGTCCTACTCTCCCAGAACCCTGCGGTTCAAGTACCATTGGCGCTGAAGGGCTTAACGGTCGTGTTCGAGATGGGAACGCGTGGTTCCCCTTCGCCATCATCACCAAACGATTTGTTT
>NZ_JAJNMU010000125.1 GCF_022458865.1 Paenibacillus periandrae
GAAGTCGGTGGGGTAACCCGCAAGGGAGCCAGCCGCCGAAGGTGGGGTAGATGATTGGGGTGAAGTCGTAACAAGGTAGCCGTATCGGAAGGTGCGGCTGGATCACCTCCTTTCTATGGAGATATTGCTTCCTTTCGAGGAAAGCACAGTCTATGAACGTGAAGATACAGCTTCTGCAAAGAGGCGTATCCAGTAATAACATTCAATTTATCATTTGTTCAGTTTTGATGGAGTTTTCCATCAAAGTGATTTTTAGGAATTCGCAAGAATTTCTATGATTCGCACGGGGCCATAGCTCAGCTGGGAGAGCGCCTGCCTTGCAAGCAGGAGGTCAGCGGTTCGATCCCGCTTGGCTCCACCAATACTGTTTTACTGAATAGCTTGTTCCTTGAAAACTAGATACCGAAACGAAACCAATGTTTAGAGCAGCGTTACTTAACTTCGGTTGAGTAACATCCAAATAGATCTATCCTAACGGATAGGACTTATTAGCGG
>NZ_JAJNMU010000126.1 GCF_022458865.1 Paenibacillus periandrae
CGGGCCTTAGGGCGGATCTGGAAGCGTGTCTTAAGCAGTATGAAGAGCAGGGTCGCATGGACGGCTTCGAGCTCGGGCGGCAGGATAGCTGCGGGCCGGCCGGTACGCCCTCGGAGAAGCATCCGGATGCCAAGCGGCCGGATGAGATGCGGACGGAGGCCAAGGGGAGTTATGCCCAGGTGCTGGATCTGGAGGCGGTCCTAAGAGCGTCCCAAGCGTTCTCGGAAGAGAAGGATTCGCTGAAGCTGCTGTCCAGATTGATGACCATTATGATGGAGGCATCCGGAGCGGACAAGGGCGTTTGGATCAAGTCCGCAGGAAGGGAGCTTTTCATGGCGATGAAGCTGGATTTGAAGCAAAACGCGTCGCTTTGGACAGGTTTTCTTCCGCTGGACACGTGCAGCGAAGTCAGTCCGGCCTTCGTCCGTGAGGCGGCCATAAGCCGGGAGCCCGTCATCCGAAGCGATGCCGGAGGGGGCCAATTCGATGAGG
>NZ_JAJNMU010000127.1 GCF_022458865.1 Paenibacillus periandrae
CCGCTAATAAGTCCTATCCGTTAGGATAGATCTATTTGGATGTTACTCAACCGAAGTTAAGTAACGCTGCTCTAAACATTGGTTTCGTTTCGGTATCTAGTTTTCAAGGAACAAGCTATTCAGTAAATATAAGATTGGTGGAGCCAAGCGGGATCGAACCGCTGACCTCCTGCTTGCAAGGCAGGCGCTCTCCCAGCTGAGCTATGGCCCCATAGGGAATATTTATTCAATTGGTGGGCCCTAGTGGACTCGAACCACCGACCTCACCCTTATCAGGGGTGCGCTCTAACCAGCTGAGCTAAGGGCCCTCAGTTGTTCTTTTCTTACATACACACTATTCAAAACCTCTAATGAGGTTCGCTTGGCGACGTCCTACTCTCCCAGAACCCTGCGGTTCAAGTACCATTGGCGCTGAAGGGCTTAACGGTCGTGTTCGAGATGGGAACGCGTGGTTCCCCTTCGCCATCATCACCAAACGA
>NZ_JAJNMU010000128.1 GCF_022458865.1 Paenibacillus periandrae
CCCTCGTTGGTTTAAGGCGCTTACGATCTCCACTCACGTAAACTCACAGACTTTGACGAAGCACGTCCCCTTTGCCTCTGTCTTCCCTCTTTTGAAGTGGAAGCAGGTTATGCGACTGAGTTTTTTTCCTCCTGCGCATACTCATCCGAGTTTTACCCTCCAGACTGTTACCAGCTTTCATTGGCTCGGACTTACTCGCTACTATGGAACGATCCGCCATCTCGCAGCCCATCGGTTCGGCTTTCCCTTTGAGGTTATACCTCCCCTACCTTGTCCGCGTTTGCGTCAAGGAAACTACGAGACTTCCCTCAGTTATCTGCACATTCTATTCCATCCATCCTGACCCTAATCACGTCGATGAGCCTAGCAGGTCATATCCCTTTATTTGTTTTCCTGCAAGATATACTTAACCGTATAGGTTTCCCCGTTTTGCGGGCGGGTCACCCAACATCGCCGCCACCTCTGGTTCACTGCATTCC
>NZ_JAJNMU010000129.1 GCF_022458865.1 Paenibacillus periandrae
GGAAATGGAGCGCCACAGCCGATTGTCCGAGCTGATGACTGCCGGGTCTGGTTCGGAGTCATGGCAGGTAACGGATCTGCGTCATTATTTATATGTGCAGACGTCGAAGCGGGCATCCGATCCGACGTTGCAGAAAGCGCCCTGTATCGATATCCGGGTGAAATTGAAGGGCTCGCTGACCGTGTATTCCAGTTCCTTTGACGATATTCGAATCGGGAAGTTCCGGGCGGTTTACGAGGGGGCGTACGAATGGTTCTCAACGACCGTGAAACTGCCGGAGGGCACAACCATGAACGATATTGAAGCAATTGAGGCGAAGCTGCTGAGCGGCGGCGATCAGGCTGTGACGGTCAGCGGGTTGAAGGCATTTATGCTGACGGAAGACCATTTGCCGGGTCCGGCTGTGGAGTCACAAGATGCCATACTTCTTACTACAGATGAACCTGTAGGCCAATTATGGCAGGTGCTGTT
>NZ_JAJNMU010000012.1 GCF_022458865.1 Paenibacillus periandrae
GGAACGAGTAGCACGGGAGCGATGAGTAAGACCTTGACGGGATTGACGCCTGGTACGACATACTATGTGCGTGCATATGCGACCAACAACACAACAGCAACGGGCTATGGAGTGGAAGTTCAGTTTACGACGCAGAACTTACCGGTAGCACCAACGGTAACGACGCTGACGTACACGAACATCACGACAACGACCGTTGATTTAACGGGCAATGTAAGCTCGGACGGCGGAGCATCGTTAACGGAGCGTGGATTTGTGTATGCAACAACCCCGAATCCGACAACGTCCAACTCAAAAGCAACCGATGGAACGAGTAGCACGGGAGCGATGAGTAAGACCTTGACGGGATTGACGCCTGGTACGACATACTATGTGCGTGCATATGCGACCAACAACACAACAGCAACGGGCTATGGAGTGGAAGTTCAGTTTAGGACGCAGAACTTACCGGTAGCACCAACGGTAACGACGTTGACGTACACGAACATCACGACAACGACCGTTGATTTAACGGGTAATGTAAGCTCCGACGGAGGAGCAGCGTTAACGGAGCGTGGATTTGTGTATGCAACAACCCCGAATCCGACAACGTCCAACTCAAAAGCAACCGATGGAACGAGTAGCACGGGAGCGATGAGTAAGACCTTGACGGGATTGACGCCTGGTACGACATACTATGTGCGTGCATATGCGACCAACAACACAACAGCAACGGGCTATGGAGTGGAAGTTCAGTTTACGACGCAGAACTTACCGGTAGCACCAACGGTAACGACGCTGACGTACACGAACATCACAACGACAACCGTTGATTTAACGGGTAATGTAAGCTCGGACGGCGGAGCAGGGTTAACGGAGCGTGGCTTTGTGTATGCAACAACCCCGAATCCGACAATATCCGACTCGAAAGTACCCGATGGAACGAGTACGGGAGCGATGAGCAAGACCTTGACGGGATTGACGCCTGGTACGACATATTATGTGCGTGCATATGCGACGAACACGGTAGGAACGGGCTATGGAGTGGAAGTTCAGTTTACGACGCAGAACATACCACCAGTAGCACCAACGGTAACAACGCTGACGCACACGAACATTACGACAACGACAGCCGACGTAACGGGTAATGTAAGCTCGGACGGCGGAGCAGGGTTAACGGAGCGTGGCTTTGTGTATGCAACAACCCAGAATCCAACAATATCCGACTCGAAAGTATCCGATGGAACGAGTACGGGAGCGATGAGCAAGACCTTAACGGGATTGACGCCTGGTACGACATATTATGTGCGTGCATATGCGACGAACTCGGCAGGAACGAGCTATGGAACAGAAATTCAGTTTATCACAATTCCACTCTCATCCAATGCAGGGTTGACAAGTCTATTATTGACAGATGTTGTATTGAACACGACATTCAATAGTGAGACTGTTGCTTATACCGCATCTGTGGGTAACCGTATTACGCAGACTGATGTAACTGCTACTTTAAACGGTGAGGCTGCTTATGCAGTTCTGAGCGTTTTTGATGCAAATGGCAATATAGTTGGTAGCCCTGCAACACTGAGCAACAATCAAAAGAGTGGCGTTATTGCCCTGAATGTAGGAATTAATACGCTCAGACTTGAAATTTTTGCCCAGAATGGTACAACTACCGGCACGTATACCTTTGCTATCTTAAGAGTGCAGCAGCAAAATAATTCGGGGTCGTCAGGTGGCAGTAGTTCGAATAGTACACCGCCTTCTCAGATACCAAGCAATTTGATTGTTGATATTACAAACCCTAATAGTGGTGTAAAGGAAGTCAATGCCAAAATTACACAATTAATAGGACCGCAACTGAACCTTTCAGGAAAATTGCTGACAGCAGATGGAACTGCTCTCAATATTACTGAGTTCCCTGTTAATGCCAATGGAGCATTCACGCTACCTAATGTTGGTCCTGGTGAATACAAACTCTTACTGAGTGTAATCGCCCCAACTGGCGAAAAATTAGCCGGACGTGTAGCCAAGTTGACTATTGACAGTAACCGGAATGCAAAGCTTGAAGCCGATTTGATTGACCCTTATGGTATCATCACTGATTCAGTAACAGGCAAACCTGTAGATGGTGTAAAAGCTACCTTACATTGGTCAGATACTGAATTGAACAAGTCCAAGGGTAGAAAAGCTGGGGACCTGGTTATCCTTCCTGAACTTCCGGACTTTGCTCCCAACAAAAATCATGACCCGCAAATCAGCGTTAACGGCGGACAATACGGATGGATGGTATTCCCGGATGGCGACTACTACATTCTGGGAGAAAAGGATGGCTACGAACAGTTTGACAGCCGGAAAGACAATCGTGATGTGAAGCATGGAGATGACAGCTATGTTCGCGGTGGCAACATTCATGTAGGTGTATCTATCGTAGAGTACAGTTTCCAAATCAAGCCTAAGATCAAGGATTCGGGTGAACACATGCTTTATATAGAAGGCTTTCCAGATGGTTTATTCCACCCGGAAAATAGTATTACTCGTGCAGAGTTAGCGACCATTCTAAGTCGCATACTGCCTGTAACAGCCTCAACATATTCAGCACCCACGTTCACAGATGTGAATTCTTCTCACTGGGCAGCAAAAGCTATTATCAGGGCAGGTGAGCAGCATTGGCTTACTGGATATCCAAATGGTAGTTTTGCTCCTGAAAAGTCAGTCACTCGTGCAGAATTTGCGCAAATGCTGTCGAATATTAAAAATTTAAATTCTACACAGAATAGCTCGTTTAATGATATTACAGGACATTGGGGTCTTCCAGCAATATCCGCTGCCGAGAAGCTTGGATATGTATCGGGCTATCCTGATGGAACCTTCCGGCCGGATCAACCGATAACCCGTGCTGAGTCGGTGAAAGTGTTTAACAAGCTTCTGGATCGTCAACCATTGAAAGTAGATGTTTCTCCTAAATGGGGCGATGTACCTACAACTTATTGGGGTTACGACGCTATTATGGAAGCATCCTCTTCTCATAAGTTTGATAAATATGAGAATGGATATGAAGTTTGGAAGAATTAATGTCAGCTGAGGGTGTCCAAGAGCCATGAAAATGGCGAGTGGCACCCTCTTTTCAATTTCGTAAATACAGGCAGTGGAAGGATATCCACTAAAGCCAGAGTGTACAAAAGCTGAAGGTATCTTAGAATAAGAAGATACTGCGTGGCTCGTGACCTTTGCGGGAAAGATTAGTCTTCGGCTATTCTTTATCAACATGATCAACTGCTGGATCACATCAAATTATCGATGACAATCGTTGTATGGGACCAGGAGCTCTACACGCTTTTCCTGATACCCGACAACATGTCGGTAATAAGCGGCTACGGTTTTTTTGACAAAAGGTAGGATGCTAGTACGTGCTGGATGACTCCTGTAAGAGCTGCCCAGCCCGAGATGCAGAGATGTACTCTGCTGTAATCTAGCGTGTACAGCTATGCGGCGGTTTTGAAAAGCGAACTTTTCCATGTACACGGTTTTAAGGCTGGCTGTTTCTTGGATTCTCTAACAAAGTTGTTGCCAAGCGGTAGTAAAACTTGAACTAAAGCATTGACAATTATCATGATATGTGTGATATTATTAACTAATTAACGTTAGGTAGGAAGATGCGTGAGAAGGAGTGGTTGAGATATGAACCGATATTGGATTTATGTGGTGCTTTCAGGCATATTGGAAATCGTATGGGTAACGGGCCTTAAGCATTCAGAAACGGCTTTGGAATGGACAGCTACTGCGCTAGCTATCATAATAAGTTTTCTGGTCATTATTTTGGCTGCAAGACGTTTGCCTGTCGGTACGGTTTATGCTGTGTTTGCCGGTATTGGCACCAGTGGTACGGTAGTGGTTGAGATGCTTATATTTGGTGAACCATTTAACGTAGCCAAGATTATGCTCATTGCAGTACTGTTAGCCGGAGTTATTGGCTTGAAGATCGTCACCACAGAAGAAGCCGGAACCGAAGTAGAGAGGGGGAGCCAATAATGCCTTGGTTAGCACTTGTTGCTGCTGGATGTCTTGAAGTGCTTGGAGTGATCAATCTGAAACGTTTGGCCATGAAGAAATGGGATGCAGCCTTATATCTTATTATTACCTTTGGTATTGGTTTTGTACTCTTATCCTACGCAATGAAAACTATTCCTATGGGAACTGCTTACGGAGTTTGGACTGGAATTGGTACGATTGGTGCCGCGTTAGTAGGGATGTTTATGTACGGAGAACCGAAGGAATGGCGGCGGCTTCTGTTCATTGCAATGATCTTGTGTTCAGCAGTAGGGTTAAAATTGATCGGTTAATCATCGAAGGCCAAGCAGTTGACATGAAACCTTAAGGTGTCATATAATAATACGAAACCAAATAGTTTCGTATTTTATTAAACTTTGACATGGAGGTTATTGAAATGGAAGACAAGCTTCAATCATTACCGGATATCGTTCAAAAAATGGTGTTTAATGCGCCTATTCAAAAAGTATGGAGTGCTGTTGCAACATCGGAAGGCATTGCTGCATGGTTCATGCCCAACGATTTTCAGCCAGTTGCTGGACACGAGTTCCTGATCAATGCAGGTCCATTCGGAATGTCGCCTTGTAAAGTAACTGAGGTTGAACCCCCTCATAGTCTTGCTTTTCAATGGGGGAAAGATTGGAGTATCAGGTTTGAATTGGTGGAGCTCGACGATAAAACCGAATTTACACTGACGCATTCCGGCTGGGATGCTGAGAAAGTTACAGAGTTCGGATTATCCCACACGATGATCCGCGACAATATGGCCCAAGGCTGGGTTGGGCTTGCCAAATCATTGGCTACCTATGTCGAAGCCTGATCATGCCATTGCTTCACCGAAGCATGATGTGTTTCAAGCGATAGCAGATCCTACCCGGCGCAGTTTGCTGCAATTGCTTGTCGATCAGGAGCTGCCCGTTACAGTCATAAGTGGACATTTTCCAATCAGCCGAACGGCGGTTTCAAAGCATCTGCGAGTTTTGGCAGAAGCAGGGCTTGTCCGGGAAAGAAAGGTTGGACGAGAGACAAGGTATCAGCTTGTTTCGGAGCCTTTAGTAGAATTAAAGAGCTGGCTGTCCTTCTATGAACGGCATTGGGAAAATAAGCTGGCTATGCTTAAGCATTTTGTTGAATCGGATAATCAGGGTCAGGATGATAGTAGTCCAAGTGGTCCATCGAAGCTGCTTGAGTAGCGGCGGGATAAACTGACTGCAAACACGCTGTATAATCAAATTAATGCATATTGGGACCAAGCCCGCATTGTTTATTGGCTTGGTCTTTTTGTACACTGAATAACGCTTCTAATAGGCATTCAATGAATTCAATGAAATTCAATGAAAACGATTGCATGTACTTCTCATAATCGGAATTGTGTTGTAATATGGAGTCAATAATGATTGAAGCAATAAGCCAAACAACGCAGACCTTTGAACGGAGGAGTCTTAATGAGAGTTCATGATATCGAAATTACTCACGACATGCAGCCGCAATATTTACAAATGGTAGCCCAGAAAGCGAGCACGTACCGTTCGGATATTACGATTAAGTTTGAGCGGGAAAACATAAATTTAGATGCAAAAAGCATTCTGGGAATGCTGCTGATCCCCATGCGTACGGGTACTCGGATTACGATTCAAACCAAAGGAAGGGACGAGCAGGAGGCCATTGATGCAATGAGCAGCTTGTTGGAAAAGTAACGCTCCTTAGATTTCAGAATGCCCAAGCCAAACCAAGTCCGTTAAAGCTATGGAAAAGGTACTGTCACTCACGAACGATGAGATGACGGTGCCTTTTTTCATTATGGAGAAAGTATTACAGGAGAGCAGATATGTGCATTGATTTCCGTCGCAGAGGTGTCTGAACGCACAAAAACGGGCTTGCGCCCGCTTTTTGAATAAGTCTGTTATCCATTTGTTCCCTGATTTAAATATCGTTAAACATTCCTGAATTTAAGCCAGCAGTAACACCGGTAGCTATAATGAGTACAGCAATCACTGCGTAGATAACGAAAACAATAGCGACGATAAGCAGATAAGCTTTAAAAAAGCTTTGTTTGTTAGGATTTGCGTTGCCGCCAAATGCCCATACAAACCACATCACAATGTTGACAATGGGGATAGCTGAAATAATTAGTGCAATAATCCATTCTTTGACGGGTACTACTGGTGCCTGGGGGCCATACGAATCCTGGTAACCATTCACAGGTTTGTTTAAAGGAATTTCTTGATTCATTTCATCCACCTCTTATATATGTAGTGTAAAAAATTACCTTATTACACTGTATCCCTTTAAACATAAATCGTCAATAGGTGACAAGCCATGAAAGATTTATATGAATTTTCAGATAAAAATAAAACAGAAGAGCTCCAACGCAGCTTACTTGCAGCCAAAGGTTTGCCATAATGAATAAAAGAGCTCTTCTGGAGTGTATCAATAGGTCATGCAGCCTACTACGGTCAAACATAAAAACAAGGTGTTCTAAAACAATGAAAGCCCTACCTCTCTTTCATCCTTGCGGCTCCTAGACCGCGCCAGTGTGAATCAGTTAACACAGTTACAAATTCTTAGGGTTGTTGGAATTTGAATGATTTTTATGAGTAGAGAAACAATAAGTGAACCGAGGAAAAGCTAGATGGGGGTGCATTCATTGATACAATGATATACTATACCATCTATCAGTTCAAATTGCAAATTAATTTTGAAAATTTTACAAACATGCCAGAAGCAAGGGTGAGATAGGCATTTCACTTACTTGTTCTACGCCATCGGCTCTACATAGCACAAAAGCAATTTTTATAAGCTCATTGTTGCCATTGAAAATAGGCTTAAAGAACGCACGCAGTTTGATGCTGTCTGAAGAGTGGGGGCTTCCCGTTTGAAAAGTAACCTGTTTTTCCTGACGGTACTCCATTACCTTGGAAACACACCGTTTAACCTTCAAGCAATCTGTGGGCTCAATAAAGGAAAGCAAGGAACTGCCGCCGAAGCCTTCAGCAGGCTCGACAAATGGCAGCGGCTCATAGTGGTTCGTGATTTCTGTTATGTCCAGATCCTCAGTCAATAGGCCGGAGGCAACGACCGGCTTGTTGCGAATTTGGCTGTTCAGCCATTTTTTCTCGGAAATTTCCTTAACGACATGAAAGTATAGGTCTTTTTGCTCCCAACGAATTTTACTGCTGTGAATTTCGACAGTCAGCTTATCTCCATTATGCCCGCACAAGGTTTCTTCTGCGTACAAATAACCTTTCTGATTCAGGCGCAACTGCTTTTGTGCCATTTTTTTTAATGATTCAGGCGCGAAAATATCGTAAAGCTTCATACTCAATATTCGGGACTTTGGAATACCAAGAAGCTTCGTGAATGCATGATTGACCTCAATAAATTTGGATGTACCTTTTTCTTCAAAAGTATAAAACATGCCCTCAGTGGCATTGGCAAATTGCTCGTTAAGTGAACGCATTCTAAGTTAGCCTCCTATGTAATAACAAGGTATGGATGAAGCAGCGCAACAATATCGGCTTTATAGTTCATTTTCCTGTATAATTAACCTATTCTTTCTCAATTGAATCACTTTTTATACTATTCGTTGAAGTTATCGAGTTTATGGGCGCTATGAAAAAGAGGTGGATTATGGTACCAAACGAGGAACGCTTTGATATTTATGATCAGCAGAAGAATTGGCTCGGAACCGCGTCTCGACAAGAAGTACATAGGGAGGGTCTATGGCATCAGACATTTCAATGCTGGATAATAAAAGATGCAGAGGACGGTCCAGCGCTGTTGTTCCAAAGACGGCATCCTGACAAAGATACGTATCCGGGAATGCTGGATATTTCTTGTGCTGGTCATCTGCAGGCTGGTGAACGTGTGGAAGAGGGAAATCGGGAGCTGGAGGAGGAGCTCGGTCTGGGTGTACCGTTCGAACAACTGATATCCTGTGGTATATATCGTAGTGATAAATGTATTAAACCTGGATTAATAGATAGGGAGTTTTGTCATGTGTATGGGTTTCGATCGAATCAGGCACTGACTACGTATAGACTTCAGGGAGATGAAGTGACAGGATTATATCGGGTATTCATTCAAGATGTGCTGCGGCTTGTCTACGGAATGACCAGTCAGGATATCATTGAAGCTATTGGTGTCGAGCCTGATGAATCGGGAGATCTGCGAGTAGTCAGCCGCAGCTTCACAAGTGATGACTTTGTTCCGCATGCTGCGGATTATTACGAAATGGTACTAAAGGGTTTTGGGCTACAGCGATAGGCAGACTAACGTCTGCTTCGCTGCACATATTCGATAAGCATGTCTTTGGTAATGTAAGTCCTTGTTGGTGAGATACCGTGCTTGGCATGCTCATTAATAGCGGCAGCATATCGGTTGATCTCGTCTACAGTGAAAGCTTCACCAGCTGAATATTGGGCGACAGCCTGATCAATGGCTTGCTCGCGCTTAAGGTCCAGCTCCTGAAAAACCTCCAGGTGCGCATGCATTTTTTGCGTATGAGATGTAATTGCTTCGTGAACACTCATGATGGGCAGCTCCTTAATCCTTGTCGGACATGATAGTATTGTGCTAGCTATCATACCATGATTTGAACCTGCCGAACAATCCTGGTATTTATACTTGCAGGTGATAATGTGCTGTTGTGGCGCTTACTCTTGTACAAAGTTGTGGTGCTTAAGATGAAAAGTGTAGCTGGAGCCATCGTTCGGAAGCTGAACGGCAGGGGAGGCTGGCTTGGCCAGCAGGAGAAATGCACTCGTCGTAAGATGCTGGTTCGTATGAACTTCCCACACCATCCAGTAGCTGATGGCAAGTCCTAATCCTACGAGAACAAGTAAGCTCTTGATCCGATCATTCATAAGATTAATCCTGCTTTCTATTGTCTAATGATACATATTGTATCATAAAATTGACTAAAATGGTCCAGATTGAATCAAATAATGGGGTTGTTCTCAAAAAACATAGTTAGCATGGAGTTAACTATAGAACGATACCCAACATTTCTGGTATGATATTAGTAGAAATGGATATGAATAGAGAATGGAGGAATTACCATGTCAGCGGCACGTATTCAACATAAGGTTATTTTTAATTTAAAGGTTGAGGCTGGGTCGGAACAAGCAGATCAGTTTTTATCCAAAAGCAAAGCAATTCTTGAAGTCATACCAGGTGTATACGATTTTCAAGTGTTACGTCAGGTGAGCAGCAAAAACGATTACGATTATGGATTTTCAATGGAGTTTGAGGATCAAGCAGCCTATGATGCCTACAATACCCATCCGGCCCACGTGGATTATGTGGAACATATTTGGAAAAATGAAGTAGTCCGTTTTCTGGAGATTGATTTCACAGTCGTATAATCAGTAAATAGTTTCAAAACGTTAGTACATATGAGGAGGAGTGAATACAATGATGGATAGAACTTTAACGGAATCCCATACAGGCAGCTTTGGACACATCATGCAGATTTTTGCGGTATCCCTGCTGGTCTCATTTGTTGGGACGCTTGCGGGTGCTATGCTGATTCCACCTTCACTTATCGGTTTGTTCGTTGTGATTGAGTTGGGCATGCTCGTATCTGTGTTCATTATGCGCTTCCGCGGAAAAATGATCGGTTATCCGTTTCTGTATATTTTCACCGCAGTTACGGGGGTTACGTTGTATCCGATTATTGCCACTTACGGTGGTATCATTGGAGCTAATCTGGTATCAGCCGCGTTTCTGGCCACTGCAGGTATTTTTGGAGGACTTGCCCTGTATGCCTATCGTTCGCAGAGGGATTTCAGCTTTTTGGGCGGATTTTTGTTCGCGGCTACAATCGGTTTAATCGTAATGAGTCTGTTCTCGTTGTTTATACCGATGGGCTCGACTATGAATTTGGTATGGTCTGTGCTGGGGATTGTTATATTCAGCGGCTGGGTATTGTATGATGTGTCCCAGTATAAAGATGGAGTAAGCCCTGAGGCTGTGCCGATGGCTGCTTTGAATATTTACTTGAATTTTATTAATTTGTTTATATACATTTTGCGTTTTCTGGCTGCGATTGTCGGATTTAGCAGAAATTAAATTGCAAACCCCTGACTATTGTTGGGAAACGAAGGAGCCTTGTGGAGCAGGGCTCTTTTTTGTTGTGTATAGGGTCATAGATCCTTTCAAATCCATAGTTGATACACGGAAAAGAAGAGTGATATAGTGGGGATGTAATCGTTATCATATTTTCTTTTGATAAAATGGAGGGAATCCAATGACTGTCTACCACACTGTCATGATGAAGCCGCAGGATAAGGTCGCGGTTGCGCTTACGGAAATTCCGGCTGGGGCTCAGTTGAATGTTGTCTGTCAAGGTATTGAGGTTCAGGTAGAACTGGCTGAGCCGATTGAGTTCGGTCATAAATTTGCTGTCGTACCGATTGCGGCTGGAGAAGATATCATTAAATATGGCGAGGTTATTGGGGTTGCAGTCAGAGGGATCCGCAAAGGCGAGCACGTACACGTTCATAATCTGGAAGGTAAAAGAGGGAGAGGGGATTTGCAGCATGACAGCTAATGTACAATCACGGACGTTTTGGGGATACCGTAGACCGGATGGCAGTGTAGGGGCGCGCAATCACGTGCTGATTCTGCCAACGATTGTTTGTGCTACCCAAACAGCTCAGCGGGTGACAGAGCTTGTGAATGGAACGGTTACTTTTATACATCAGCATGGCTGTGCACAGGTAGGAACCGATTATGATCAAACGTTCCGAACCTATGTAGGAACCGCTGCGAATCCTAACGTATACGGAGTGATTGTGCTGGGTCTTGGCTGTGAGACCCATCAAGCGCGAAGTGTAGCATCCGAGCTTCGTAAGACCGGCAAGCCCGTAGAGGTCGTCTCGATCCAGGATCATGGAGGGACGCTGTACACTATAGCCGAGGTAGCCAAAATTGCCGCAAGAATGGTACAGGAGGCTTCGCGCCAGCGACGGGTGGAATGTGACTTCGGTGAGCTGATCGTAGGTACGGAGTGCGGGGGATCTGACGCCTGTTCGGGGCTGTCGGCCAATCCGGCAGTAGGCTTTTGCAGCGATAAAATCGTCGATCACGGGGGAACCTCGATTCTGGCGGAAACTACCGAGCTGATCGGGGCTGAGCATTTGCTTGCGGCACGCGCGGTTAATGATCACGTAGCGAAGCGGGTGTATCAGGTCATTGAAGCGATGGAGAAACGGGCCTTCTCCATGAATATCGATATTCGTACCGGCAACCCAAGTCCGGGTAATATTAAAGGCGGGCTCAGCTCATTGGAGGAAAAATCATTGGGTGCGTCGAACAAGTCCGGTTCAAGGCCTTTACAGGAACTGATAGATTATGCGGAAAAGCCGACCAAAAAAGGTCTCGTATGGATGGATACTCCCGGTCATGATATTGAACAGCTGTCCGGGATGGCGGCAGGTGGTTCGCAGATCGTATTGTTCACAACAGGCAGGGGCACGCCAACTGGCTCTCCAATCGTCCCGGTAATCAAGATAGCGACTAATAGTGCGATATATGAGAAAATGAACGATAATATCGATATGAATGCGGGTACGATAATTGATGGAACGGAAACGATTGAACAGGTGGGAGATCGGATTTTCGAGGAGATTATCGAGGTATGCTCGGGAAAACTGACAAAGTCGGAAATCTTGAAGCAGAACGATTTTGGGATTTGGCGAATAGGGCCGACGTTCTAAAATTGAGGTGGTCGTATACGCTGCGCGGCTGAGGTGTTCTTACAATCGCTGTTGTTTCCGGATTTTATTTGATTGTTTTAAACATTTAATGGTGAAAATCCGGAAACAAAGGCGAACGCTCCGCTTCTCCAGCCAACCTCAGCCACTCCGCTGGGGTTAGCTCAGTTGTAGAATCATATTAATAGATTGAGATAGAAAGATTGAAAGAGAAATAGAGTGATAGATAGAGAAGGAGAGAAGCTCATGTTGCGTCCACTTGAAACAATCCAAGCCTACAAGCAAGATGAGAGTATGTCCTTACATGATCATCCATGGCTGCAATATATCGTATCGGCGGAAGAACGAATGGTCAATCTCGAGCGGGTCCTCTCGCTTCAGGATCTGGTTAACGCGAACCCGGTTCTGGATTATGTGGAGAAGTCGCTGGAAACGCTCGACCGATTGCAGATGTCCTTTTGGATTCAAGAGATTGTCGAAGAAGTGCTTATCTGGTCTGAGGTGGCCAAGGGCGGGACGGTGCGACAACGAGTGCAGTGGCAGAAGCAGGGCGTGCATCTGATGGCTCACAACATTGGTTCGAGTGAAATTTACGATTGGCATTCGAGTTCGTTGCATAGCGAGGCAAGGAGGCACGTAATCCACACGTTGATCCAGACTCACGGTTTAATTGGCCAGTATTTACGCGGGGAGGTTCCCTTCGAGGTACAACGACCATTGATGGAGCTTATACAGAATGGACTGCTCGCGGCTAATGAGCTGAGGGATATATTACTGGTGCTAAATCAATGCATTCTGGAAGCAGTATCGACGGAACTGTGGATTGAGATATCGCAGCAAGTTGCTGAGGTCATTGAGCTGATCGTTCATAAGCAGGAAGACAACGGGCTTTCGCTCCAAAACAGGCTGAAGCGGCTGCGGGCCAGCTCGATTTCCAGAGGCGAGAATTTTGAACGTGAATTTGCCAAGCTGTCAGCGCAGCCAGCGGTTATTGAGGCTTTTCAAGCGCTAGACAGCAAGACGCTGTGGTTTGTCGAAGCGGCTCTTCACGAGTTTTCTTTTGAGGAATTTGCCAAGCTGTTTCTCATCATTCTCAGCTCGGATGCGACAAAGCAGGCGGACCATATCAGCTTCGAGCGCATGATGAATGATATGTATTATGATTATCGGGGACAGAAGAAAATCAATGTCTACAAGAAACGAATCATAGAAAAATATTTGCGCGAATGCTCCTTTGAAGACATTATTTTGGCGCGTTTCCCGGTAAGTGGGCATCTATCTCCACAGTTAAATCAATCGGGTCCGCAATCGGATACAGTCTATTTTCATATGGAGTTCTCCACGGCGGCGGATAAGCTGATCCAGTTTTGTATGGAGGCCGAAAAATCACCTTTGTATGAAAAAGCGATACTTATGCTATTCGACCTGTTTGAGCTGCGCCGTGATGCCTACGACCGTTTTCATAATGAAGAGGAATATTTGACGATGATGAATCAAACCGCTGATTACAAAAAGGTTATTCTAGATTTTATTGTGGGCAATCGGGTTGTCGATATTGGCCCTGGTGGCGGGGTTATGCTGGATCTGATCGAGGATATGTTTCCCGATAAACAGGTAATCGGCATCGATATTTCGCTTAATGTGATTGAGGCGCTCGAGCGGAAGCGGCAGCTGGAAAACCGCCAGTGGATGGTGCTGCAGGGTGATGCACTCAATTTGAAGGAATACGTGGAGCCTGGTTCCATAGACACTGTCATTTTTTCTTCAATTTTGCATGAGTTGTTTTCGTATGTGGAATATGAGGGTAAAACCTATAATCATGCTACAGTTGCGGCAGCGCTGCGAAGTGCCTTCGATGTAATCCCCAACGGCGGGAGAATCATTATCCGTGATGGCATTATGAGCGAGCCGACCGAACAGCAGCGGATCATCACGTTTTTGGATGGGGAAGGCATGCAGTGGCTGGAGAGATATGCCAAGGATTTTGCCGGAAGAGAGATTCAATTCGTGCGACTGGGTATTCATGAGGTGCAAATGCCGATTAACGATGAGATGGAGTTTTTGTATACCTATACATGGGGTGAGGAGGCTTATGTACATGAGGTCCAGGAGCAATTCGGTTATTTTACACCCTCAGCTTACGAAAGCTTCATTCATACGGTGCTCGGCCCGCAGGCCCGGATCGTAGTTAGCAGACACCTGCTTCAGCACGGCTACACGGAGGCACTAAGTCCGAGAATCCGGATATTCAATGAACAGCGCGAGCCTGTGAGCTTGCCGGACAGCACATGTCTGATCGTAATACAAAAGCAAATGTAGTAGGAGGTTTCCATGCATATTCAAAAGGGACAAAAGGTAGATATCAATCAGGACAATCATTTATCCAGTGTGATGATTGGTTTGGGGTGGGAGCATTCCAATCAGGCTATGGACATAGATGGGGCTGCGTTTTTACTATCTGCCGCTGGTGTTTGTGAGCAGGATGACAACCTTATTTTTTATGGGAATCCGAGCAGTAAGGATGGAGCAATTACCCATACGCAATCAAGCCAAGGGGATAAGGAGCAAATTTCGATAGCCTTTAACCGGTTACCCCAAGATATTCAGAAGATTGCCATTACGCTGACGATCTATGAGGGCGAAAAGCTTAGCCAGCATTTTAGCCAGGTTTCGCGAATCTACATTCGGTTTCAGGACCCGTTAAATCATAAGGAGCTGTTCAGGTTCGAATTCGGCAGTGAGCTCAAGCTGGAAACAGCGATAGTTGCAGGAGAGCTTTATCTTCATAAGGGTAAGTGGAAGTTTAATGCTATCGGAAGCGGGTTTAATGGTGGCTTATCAGCGTTATGCAGCAATTATGGAATCAAGGTGATTGAGGAAGCAGACAATGAGACGCAGCAGGTGGACACGTCAGTCAAGCCTGTTGGTGAAGCACCTACAGTTCCAACAAAGCCTGCTGACGAGAGTCCTGTCATTCCGGCAAAACCTGTTCGGGAGACAGTTGTTACTCCCAAGTCTTCCGCAGCCCCGGCGGCTAAACCTCTTTTACTCGGAAAAATAGAGCTGAAGAAACAAGAGTCCGTTTCGATCGCAAAGACCTCCAAGGTTACAGCCCAGCTGAAGTGGGATAATCCGAAAAAGGATCTGGACTTGTACTGCTTTTATGTAACGAAGAAGGGTGAAGCGAATAAAATATATTACCGTCGGTTGGGCAGTTCCTCCAAGTCACCGTATATCGAGCTTGATAAGGATTCGCGAACAGGAGGGACAGAAACCGTCACCATTCACAACACGTCGGATCTGAGGTATGTGCTTTTTGCAGCCTACAGCGCACTGTCCAATGGAATTGGCAGCTTTAAATCGATGAAGGCTCGTGCTGTGGTGGACAATCATGCCGGACAAACAGTGACTGCTCCTCTATTGCAAAATAACAGATTTGCTTACTGGGTCGCCATTGCACAAATTGATTTCAGCGATCAGGATGATATGAGGATTAGCCATGTTGAAACATACTCAAAGAGCGGCTCGGAGAATTCGCCATTGCTCTACCCGGACGGGACTTTTAAAATGAATGTCGGTCCGATTGAATTTAAATAGCAAATGTTGCTTTGTCACCCGGAGTTGTGTAAGCTTTCTTAAGAACTTATTATGGTTAGGCTGAAATAGCTCTCCTACTAGGCTTAAGGAAGGAAGATTAACATTGTCTACGAATCAGATGGAACAGTTCAAATTTTTAAAAAATGAGATTACGCGATTTATGATGGCTTACAAATTTGCGTTGGATGCGTTCGATACGAAGCTGGAAATTTTAAAAGAGGAATTTCAATTTTTGCATGACTATAATCCCATTGAGCATACGAAATCCAGATTGAAATCTCCTGAAAGCATTATGAGAAAAATGTACAAAAAGGGCTTTGGCATTTCATTGCCCAGTATTAAAGACAATATTCGGGACATTGCAGGTATGCGGATAACCTGCTCATTCATTAACGATATATATCGAATCAGCGATATGCTGCAAAGTCAAAGTGATCTTACACTGCTTGAGGTGAAGGATTATATTCGCAATCCCAAGCCCAACGGGTATCGGAGCTTGCATCTGCTGATTGAAATTCCTGTATACATGTCTGATCGGCAGGAGCAGGTATGTGTCGAGGTGCAAATTCGGACGATAGCGATGGATTTCTGGGCGAGTCTGGAACACAAGATTTTTTATAAATACAATCAGGCTGTTCCGACTCGACTGCTTCAGGAATTGAAGACGGCAGCAGATTCTGCAACTGCGCTGGATTTGCAAATGGAGCGGCTGCATAAGGAGATAACCGAAATTAAAGAGGATCAGGATCAAGGCTCGGAAGGGGAACTGAATCAGATTCGTGTCAGTAACCAGCAATTTCAGCTCCCGGAGGCACTGCTTCGTTTAATGGGCGGAGGTTAAAGAAAAATCTGGTTGACAAATATTTTTAATATGTCATAATGAAAGTATCAAACAGAGATAGTTGATACCTTGTTTATAATATCAGTATATAAGTTTTCAGCGGAGCTGAATATTCTGATATTGCAAGAAAAGCTACATTTGTAACACGGATGTATCTTCACCGAATAGGCTTCGATCAGAAGCTTCTCTTAAGAGATAAGAATTTATATGTTTTCAGCGAAGCTGAACGAATTCTTATCTCGCAAGAAAAGCTACATTTAAAACACGGATGTATCTTCACCGAATAGGCTTCGATCAGAAGCTTTTCTTATTGCTTTACTTATAACCCGCATATAGCGTCATAGCTGCTGCGGATTTCTTTTTACAATCCGATAATGTCATAATGATATTATTGAGACTGCCCTCGTGGAAGGATGGTTACGATGAAAGCACTTATTGTCATTGATTACACGGTTGATTTTGTAGTTGGGAAGCTGCCTTGCGGTGAGCCGGGAATCGAGATTGAACAGCGGATTGCCGAGCTTACGGATACTTTTGTCACTCATAATGATTTTGTCGTTATGGCTGTCGATCTGCATGATGAGCTTGACGTCTATCACCCGGAGCACCGACTGTTCCCACCTCATAATATTAAGGGTACGGAAGGCAGGGCATTATATGGTAAACTGGATGAAGTGTATCAAACCCATCGTGACCAGATCTACTGGATGGACAAAACCCGCTACAGCGCATTTGCCGGTACGGACCTGGAACTTCAGCTGCGGGCAAGAGACATTAAAGAGCTTCACCTGATTGGAGTCTGCACGGATATCTGTGTGCTGCATACGGCCGTGGATGCCTACAATCGAGGCTTTAACATTGTCGTACACCGTGATGCGGTTGCGAGCTTTAATCCGGCAGGGCATGAGTGGGCGCTGGGACATTTTCAACATACGCTTGGAGCAACTATTTTATCATATAGGGGATGAAGATATTGACTAAACCAACTGTACAACAACACATTCAAGAAGTACTGCATGTTCTTCCCAAGATTGATGCCGAACAGGAAATTCGCCGCAGGGTCGATTTTTTGAAAAGCTATTTGCTGTCCACCAAGGCGGAGGGTTATGTTCTCGGTATATCGGGGGGGCAGGATTCGACACTTACGGGGAAGCTTGCGCAAATCGCTGTAGATGAGCTGAATCAAGAGATAACGGATCCTACAGGTATTGCCGGTGAAGGGTATCGATTCATTACAGTCCGATTGCCTTATGGCGTGCAGCAGGACGAGGCAGACGCACAGATGGCTTTATCCTTCATTCAGCCTTCGAAAAACATTACTGTCAATATCCAACCTGCTGTCGATGCATCAGCAGCCCAGTTTGAGCAAGCGACAGGTGAGAAGCTGAGCGATTTTCTGAAGGGAAATATTAAAGCCAGAGAACGGATGAAGGTGCAGTATGATCTGGCTGCCCATTACCGGATGCTGGTTCTGGGAACCGATCATGCGGCAGAGGCCGTCAGCGGATTTTTTACCAAACATGGTGATGGCGCCTGCGATGCAGCCCCTATATACGGCTTGAATAAACGTCAGGGCAAGGAGCTGCTCAAGCATTTGGGATGTCCGGAGCTGCTCTATTTGAAGAAGCCGACGGCGGACCTTGAGGATTTGAAGCCGGGTCTGCCGGATGAAGTTGCCCTTGGTGTAACTTATGAGGAAATCGATACGTATCTGGAGGGCGGGGTGCTGTCCGATGCCGCCAAGGATATTATTGAACGACGTTATCAAAGGACCGAGCACAAGCGCAATGCCGCTGTCACTGTGTACGATGATTGGTGGAAGGAGAGATTGTAAATGTCGTACGATAATTTGACGCTGCACACGGATAAGTATCAGATTAATATGATGTATGCGCATTGGAAGAACGGAA
Source organism: Paenibacillus periandrae (assembly GCF_022458865.1). Classification (GTDB taxonomy): domain Bacteria; phylum Bacillota; class Bacilli; order Paenibacillales; family NBRC-103111; genus Paenibacillus_S; species Paenibacillus_S periandrae. The sequence goes on from NZ_JAJNMU010000012.1 coordinate 18,093, forward strand.
CGGATTCCCATCAAGCGGTATTCGAGGCTTTCTTTCGCAAGCTGCCTTTTGGCAATGGTTATGCTGTGTTTGCCGGGCTTGAGCGAATTATTAACTATATTAACCATTTGCAATTTGACGAGGAAACAATCCGTTATTTACAAGAGCAGGAGGAAGAATACGATCCGGCTTTCCTCGAAAAGCTGCGAGGCTTCCGCTTTACAGGCAATATTAGCGCAGTTCCTGAGGGTACAATTGTGTTTGCCAACGAGCCGTTGATTCGCGTGGAAGGGAAAATATTTGAAGCTCAGCTTGTCGAGACGGCTCTGTTGAATTTTATGAACTTCCAAACCTTGATTGCGACCAAGGCTTCGCGGATTCGTCAAGTCGCACCCGAGGATACGCTAATGGAATTTGGGACTCGCAGAGCCCAGGAAGCGGATGCTGCCATATGGGGGGCACGGGCTGCTTACATTGCCGGTTTCGATGCGACCTCGAATATGCGGGCAGGAATGCTGTTCGGGATTCCATCCAAAGGTACGCATGCTCATGCGTGGGTACAGGACCATGATACGGAGGAAGAGGCTTTTCGCCATTATGCCGCTGCGCTGCCGAATCAGGTGACATTGCTTGTGGATACGTACGATACGTTGAGATATGGGGTTCCCAATGCGATCAAGGTTGCCAAATGGATGGAGCAGCAAGGAAAAAGAATGTCTGCAATTCGACTGGACAGCGGAGATTTGGCGTACCTCTCAAAGACGGCAAGGAAGATGTTCGATGAAGCGGACTTGCCTTACGTAAAGATTGTGGCTTCGAACGATCTTGATGAGAATATCATATTTAATCTGAAGGCTCAGGGAGCCCGGATCGATAGCTGGGGGGTGGGTACACAGCTGATTACGGCTGCTGATCAACCTTCTCTCGGAGGTGTGTATAAGCTCGTTGCGCGTGAAAAAGCGGGAGCTTTCGTGCCTGTGATCAAAATTTCGGGAAATCCTGAGAAGGTATCGACTCCTGGTATCAAGGAAGCCTATCGGCTTATAAGCAAGCAAACCGGTAAAGCAGAAGCCGATTGTGTGACTCTTGTTGGGGAAACGGATGTATTACAGGGCAAGAGACTGAAGCTGTACGACAAGCTGCATCCTTACTTATTCAAATATGTTGACAATTATGACGCTGTTCCACTGCTCAAGCCGATTTTTCAAGCTGGTAAACAGGTATATGAGCTTCCCGAGCTGGAACAAATTCGTGAATACCACCGTCAGCAGTTGACTCAGTTCTGGCCGGAATATTTGCGGAAGCTTAATCCGGAGGTGTATCTGATTGACCTGAGCGCCAAAGCGTGGCAGCAGAAGATGGATCTTATCCACGATTATACGAGTGCCAAATTGGAATAAAGCGATGAATTCTTGCTATAGGTCTATTGATCCAAGATGGATGCTTACTCAACGTGTTGCTCTAAAAGAGGCCCAGAAGGGCTTCTTTTTTGTTGTGTCATTTCACACATTTAAGGACTTGTGAAGTTTGTAACTATGGGTAAAAATGTGTAAAATATATTGTATTAGTGTCATTATTCCCTAATAAAACTTAGGTAGCTACACATGGAATCGAGCCGAAAAAGGAACTCATTTACCTGATTATAAATTTATGCATAGAAAGGACCTTGACAATGCCGGAGCAGGAATGGAATGGAGAATCGGTCAAAGATGTATTGGATACTGGAGAGCTTCTTAATGCGTTAATGGCACTGAAAAAAGGCAACTTTTCTTATCGCTTGCCTTATGATCATACGGGCGTTGCGGGCAAGATCGCTGATACATTCAACGAAATCATGGATATGCAGGAAAACCTTGTGACCGAGGTTCAGACCGTGGCTAAGGTTGTAGGTAAAGAAGGTCAGCTTTCCCGAAGATTCTCACACAAAAATACAGGCGGTTCATGGGACACCGTAGTCGAGTCGCTCAATGGTCTCGTCATAGACCTGATACAACCGACCAGTGAGATGGTCCGTGTTATTAACGCGGTCGCCCAGGGAGACTTGTCGCAAAAGGTCGAGCTGGAGTTCGAAGGACGCGCATTGACAGGGGAATTTCAAAGAACGGCTACCAACATTAATATGATGGTGAACCAGCTCAGCACCTTTGCCTCGGAAGTCACGCGGGTAGCGCGCGAGGTCGGTACAGACGGCAAGCTGGGTGGTCAGGCGGATGTTAAAGGTGTATCGGGCACATGGAAGGATCTTACCGACGGCGTTAACAATATGGCTAGCAATTTAACGGATCAGGTGCGTAATATAGCTGCAGTGACTACGGCGGTTGCGAATGGCGATTTGTCCAAGCAAATTACCGTTAACGCCAAAGGCGAGATCATGGAGCTCAAAAATACGATCAATACGATGGTGGATCAGCTGTCGACTTTTTCTTCCGAGGTTACACGGGTTGCCCGTGAGGTAGGTACGGAAGGAAAGCTGGGTGGACAAGCAGATGTTAAGGGTGTATCCGGCACGTGGAGAGATCTAACGGAAAGCGTTAACTATATGGCCTCCAACTTGACGAATCAGGTGCGTAATATCGCAGTCGTTACCACCGCAGTTGCCAATGGAGATCTATCCAAAAAAATAACAGCAGATGTGCAGGGTGAAATCCTTGAGCTGAAAAATACAATCAATACGATGGTAGACCAATTATCGACATTTGCTTCCGAGGTTACCCGGATGGCTCGTGAGGTAGGAACGGAAGGGATACTGGGTGGACAGGCAGAGGTAAGCGGCGTTGACGGTACGTGGCGTGATTTGACAGAAAGCGTTAACTACATGGCCAGCAATTTAACGAATCAGGTGCGGAACATAGCGGAAGTAACCACAGCCGTTGCGAAGGGCGATTTGTCAAAAACGATAACCGTAGATGCCAAGGGTGAAATCCTGCAGCTGAAAAGCACGATTAATACGATGGTGGATCAGCTCAGTAACTTTGCCTCTGAGGTAACTCGGGTGGCACGTGAGGTGTCGACGGAAGGGAAGCTCGGAGGACAAGCGGATGTTAAGGACGTATCGGGCACTTGGAAGGATTTAACCGATAATGTTAACTTCATGGCGGGGACATTGACTGATCAGGTGCGGAACATAGCGGAAGTTACGACAGCGGTTGCAAAAGGTGACCTGTCGAAGCAAATTACCGTTAATGCGCGCGGCGAGATTCTTGAGCTGAAAAACACAATCAATACGATGGTGGAGCAGCTGTCGACGTTTGCCTCTGAGGTAACACGTGTAGCGCGTGAGGTGTCGACGGAAGGGAAGCTTGGCGGACAAGCCGACGTTAAGGACGTATCGGGTACCTGGAAGGATTTAACGGACAACGTTAACTTCATGGCGGGGACATTGACCGATCAGGTGCGGAACATAGCGGAAGTCACAACGGCAGTAGCGAAGGGTGATCTATCCAAGCAGATTACGGTTAATGCGCGCGGTGAAATTTTGGAATTGAAAAACACGATCAATACGATGGTGGATCAACTGTCGACGTTTGCCTCCGAGGTTACGCGTGTAGCCCGTGAGGTCGGTACGCTCGGGATGCTGGGTGGACAAGCACAGGTTACAGGCGTTGCCGGTACATGGCGCGATTTGACGGAGAGCGTTAACTACATGGCGTCAAATTTAACGAATCAGGTGCGTAATATCGCAGTCGTCACCACAGCGGTAGCGAACGGCGACCTGTCGAAGAAAATTACGGCAGACGTTCAGGGTGAAATCCTTGAGCTGAAAAACACAATTAATACGATGGTGGATCAGCTCTCAACGTTTGCCTCCGAGGTTACGCGTGTAGCTCGTGAGGTGGGTACGGAAGGGAAGCTGGGCAGCCAGGCGCAGGTTAAAGGCGTTGGTGGCACATGGAAGGACTTGACGGACACCGTTAACTATATGGCGAGCAACCTGACCATCCAGATGCGCAATATTGCGGGCGTGACGACAGCGGTTGCCAATGGCGATCTTTCCAAAAAAATTACCGTAGATGTTAAAGGTGAACTGCTTGAGCTGAAAAACACGATTAATACGATGGTGGATCAGCTTAATTCATTTGCCTCGGAGGTAACACGTGTGGCCCGTGAGGTCGGTACGGACGGTAAGCTTGGCGGTCAATCCCAGGTGCGCGGCGTAGGCGGGATCTGGAAGGACTTGACGGATAACGTTAATATTATGGCGACGAACTTAACCGATCAGGTGCGGGGAATTGCGAAGGTTGTAACCGCCGTTGCCAATGGTAATATGAAGCAGAAGCTGACGGTGGAAGCCAAGGGTGAAATCGCAGAACTGACGGATACGATCAATAATATGATCGATACGCTCGCTACCTTCGCAGACCAGGTTACGACGGTTGCTCGTGAGGTAGGCGCGGAAGGTAAACTAGGCGGGCAAGCGAACGTTCCGGGTGCCGCGGGAACCTGGCGTGATTTAACGGACAATGTTAACTATATGGCGAGTACGCTGACCACACAGGTTCGAGCGATCACTAACGTGGCGACGGCCGTGACGAAGGGCGATTTGTCCAGAACCATTGATGTCGCTACAGCCGGTGAATTAACAACGCTGAAGGATAACATGAATGAAATGATTCGCAATCTGAAGGAAACGACCCGAATCAATACGGAACAGGATTGGCTGAAAACCAACCTGGCGAAGTTTTCCCGATTGCTGCAGGGTCAGCGTGACCTGTTTGCCGTGTGCCGGATGATCTTGAGTGAGCTGGCTCCGTTGGTATCCATGCAGCACGGTGTGTTTTATATTAACGAGCCGGTAAGCGGCGTCCCTGTATTGAAGCTGTTTGCGAGCTATGCTTATCATCAGCGTAAGCATTTATCCAATGAATACCGTGCAGGCGAGGGTCTTGTCGGGCAGTGTCTGATCGAGAACCAGCGGATTTTACTAACCAATGTACCTTCTGATTATGTGATGATTTCCTCCGGGCTGGGAGAAGCAACACCGCTTAATATTGTGCTACTCCCGATTATATTCGAGGAGCAGGTACTGGCTGTTCTGGAATTGGCTTCCTTCCGTGCCTTCAGCGAAATTGATCTGGCCTTCCTGGATCAATTGACAGAATCCATCGGAATTGTGATCAACACGATGCAGGCGAACCAACGGACGGAGGAGCTGTTGATGCAATCGCAATCTCTGACCGAAGAGCTGCAGAAGCAGCAAAATGAGCTGCAAACGACAAACGAAGAGCTGGAGGATAAAGCCAAGCTGCTCGTTATTCAAAAGGCAGAGGTGGAAAGCAAAAACAATGAGGTCGAGGTAGCAAAGCGTTTCCTGGAGGAAAAAGCCGAGCAGCTGGTGCTGACCTCCAAATACAAATCGGAGTTTTTGGCCAATATGTCGCATGAGCTGAGAACTCCGCTTAATTCACTGCTGCTGCTCGCCGAACAGCTTGTTGATAATCCGGATGAGAACCTGACCGATATTCAAGTGAAATTTGCCAAAACGATTCAGGACTCCGGATTTGATCTGCTCAATCTGATCAACGATATTCTGGATTTATCCAAGATTGAGTCGGGAACGGTTACACCTGAATTCAACGAAACCTCGATTAAAGAGATTACCGACGGGTTGGATCGTACCTTCCGTCATATGATTGATAACAAGAGACTTGATTATTTGATCAAAATCGAGCCCAATGTACCTAAAACTATTTTGACCGACTCCAAAAGGCTTCAGCAGATTCTGAAAAATCTATTGTCCAATGCGTTCAAATTCACGGAGCAAGGTCAGGTCATGCTGTTGATTCGAAGAGCTTTGAATGACTGGAGTCCTGATCATGATCTGCTGAATCGTGCCAAAATGGTATTGTGCTTCTCGGTTAGTGATACAGGTATTGGAATTCCGAAGGAAAAGCAGCAGATTATCTTTGAAGCCTTCCAGCAAGCGGACGGCAGCACAAATCGGGAATATGGGGGGACAGGTCTGGGACTAGCCATTTCACGGGAAATTGCGACCATGCTCGGCGGTGAGCTGACTTTGTTCAGTATAGCAGGCAAAGGAAGTACTTTTAACCTGTATCTGCCTCTGGATGTCGATGTGCCGGATTCGGATGTGAAGCAGAAGTATATTCCGGAAGTCATAGATGTAACTCCATTGAAGCGGAACCGCGGCTACCAGAATAATATAGAGGAATTGATCATCGATGATCGGGACGACATCCAGCCCGGAGATCGTGTATTCGTAATTATTGAGGATGATCAGAAGTTCAACGAAATTTTGCTGGATGTGCTTCACAAAAAAGGGATCAAAGCGATCATCACCAATAAAGGCTCAAATGTGCTGGAGCTAGTTAACCAATATAAGCCAGTCGCTATTACCCTTGATTTGCATCTGAAGGATACGGACGGGTGGCTGGTCATTGAGCATCTCAAGAATGATATGAGTGTCCGTGACATTCCGGTCTGTGTCATCTCGGTTGAGGAGGATGTCATTCAACTGATGCAGAAGGGCGTCTTTGATTACATTTGTAAACCGGTAACGAAGGAAGATCTGGACAATGCTCTCGATAAGCTGAACAGCTTTGCAGATAAAATGGTTCGTCAGCTGTTAGTTGTGGTACGTGATGAGCAACGACGTAAAGAATTTGTGAGTATGATCGATAATAAGGACATCAAGATTACGGCAGTCGATACGTCCCGTAAGGCACTTAATCAATTTAAAACGAAAAGCTTTGATTGTGTGCTGGTAGACAATGATTTGACGGATATGAAGTTCATTCAGCTGGTTCGCGAAATGCAAAAAAGCTCCAAAAACAAATATCTTCCTATTGTTATCAATCCAAGCAGAAAACACACAGTGGAAGAAGCAAACGATCTGGAAGATTTGATGAAAACAGCTGTTGTGAAGGAAGTCAAATCATCGATTCAAATACTGGATGAGACAAGCCTGTTTCTGCATCGCAAGGCGGAGAACCTTCCAGAAGGGCCGCGGGAAACGCTTGTGAAGCATTTACAGTCTGATGCGATGATCGAATCCAAAAAGGTGCTTGTTGTCGATGACGACATCCGTAATATTTTTGCCCTGACCACGATATTGGAGCGTCATAGCATGAAGGTGTATGCGGCTGAAAATGGTAATGATGCGATTGCTATTTTGCAGCAAAATCCCGATATTCAGATCGTATTGATGGATATTATGATGCCGGTAATGGATGGCTATGAAACTACACGAGCTATACGTGAAAAGCCTGAGTTTAAGGATCTGCCTATTATTGCCCTGACAGCCAAAGCCATGAAGGGAGATCGGGAGCAGTGTCTGGAAGCAGGAGCTTCTGACTATATTACGAAACCGGTCAACAGTGCCCATTTGTTAACGATGATTCGCAACTGGTTAACCGGGGATGACAGCCTGGAAGAGGACTCCAAAGCCCAGCCTCAAGGTTATCATAAAATTTTCACAACATAATCATGCAACATAGGCTCTGATAGTCAGACTTTCATAACTGGAACAAGTACCCTGGGACGCTGCTTCTGGGGTACTTGTTCGCTTATATGGTCAATAAAACCTTTGGAGGGATGGTATCATATGCTGCTTTTAAAGGAAGGTCCGGCCTATTTGCCACTGGGTGATCAGGTTCTTCTTTTGCAATTTGCTCAGGAAGTGTCAAAGGAGCTGAATCTGTATATTCATCAGTATGTACAAGCCATTCAAGCAGCCAGGATTAAAGGAATCCGGCAGGTTGTAGCTTCTTTTTGCAGTATTTCGATCAGTTATGATCCCATATTTATACGTTATCAGCATTTGGTGAATGCGCTGCAGCAAATCGATACGTCAGAGAAAGCAATTGGGGTTCGCAAGGGGAAGGTGCTGCACATCCCTGTTGTGTATGGAGGAGAATACGGTCAGGATCTGGATGATGTAGCTGATACTGTAGGACTGAGTCCTGAAGAAGTCGTACGTATCCATTCAAGTGAAGCCTATTTGATTTATATGCTTGGTTTCATTGCAAGTTTTCCCTATTGTGGGGATCTTAATAGTCGGATTTCAGTGCCGCGGCGTATCAATCCGCGTGTAAAGGTGGAGAAGGGCTCAATTGCAATAGCTAATCAGCAAACGAGTATTTATCCCGTCTCTTCACCAGGTGGCTGGCATATTATTGGAAGGACACCACTAAATACGTTTGATCCTTACTCGAATCCACCCAGTTTGTTCAGGGCGGGGGATTATATCAAGTTTGAAGCCATTACAGCTGCTGAGGCTGAGGGCTGGAATGAACTTACACGAAAAGAGTGGACTGAACTATGGCAGGAATAGAAATCTTGAAGTCGGGGCTGCTAACTACCGTACAGGATTTGGGAAGAACGGATTATCGGATGTATGGCGTGAATACGTGTGGGGCGATGGATAGGTTCTCATTGCGATTAGCCAATCTGCTTGTAGGCAATGGGGAGAATGAGGCGGCTTTGGAGGTTACACTGATCGGCCCTCATTTGAAATTCATGGAGGACGGTGTGATTGCAGTAACGGGTGGGGACCTTGCCCCAAGACTTAATGGTACCGCGATTGGAATGTGGAAAACGATCCTCGTATCCGAAGGAGATATACTCCAATTTGGTCATATGAAGCATGGCTGCCGCTCCTACGTGGCAATCAAAGGTGGAATCGATGTGCCACTGATTATGGGGAGTCGTTCAACCTTCATTCGCGGCGGCTACGGCGGACTCGAGGGAAGAAGCTTAAGGGAGGGAGATAGACTGGATATAGGTCAAGGTGAGCCCCAATTAGCTCGGACTTTGGTTGCAGGTAGAAGCTTGCCTCCAGCTTATAGACCTGACTTTGTGAAAGAACGTCCTATCCGCTTTATTCCCGGTCCGCAATTTGATCGTTTCAACGAGACGTCATTGGATACTTTTGTTGCTGATTCCTACACCATCCTGAATGAATCGGATCGTATGGGATATCGGCTTAAGGGCCCGCAGCTGCAGCACAAGTCTGGTGCAGATGTGATTTCGGATACAGTTACAATCGGTTCGATACAAGTGCCGGGCGATGGCCAGCCGATAGTCTTGATGTCAGATTGCCAGGTGACAGGAGGCTACACCCAAATTGGTGTCGTTATCGGCGTAGATATTCCTTATCTGGCTCAAAGAAAACCAGGCGATTTCATACAATTTCAGCAAATTGGTATCGAGGATGCCCAGCATTTCTGGAGGGAACAGGAGCGGCTTATTTCTTTGATTAGAATGCATAATGTTCGCTGAATGTACCTTTGGCAGAATTGAAAAACTCGTTTGAAGCTTTGGGTCTGGAATGTGTGAAAACCTATATTAATAGCGGGAATGTTTTGTTCGAATCTCAATTAAGTGAGGCAGTCTTGCGTGAACAAATCGAGCAAGCGGTTCACAGGGATTATGGTATTGCGTTGACAGTAGTATTAAGGACGGCTCAGGAGCTGGAACAGATGATTGAATATTGCCCATTCTCCCCGGATACCTTGCTGGCAGGGGAAAGTATTCATGTCTCTTTTCTGTTCCAGGCACCTACCGAGGACCAAATTATCTACTTATCCCGAATCCAAAGTGAAAAAGATGAATTCCAGATTCAAGGCTGAGATCTTTATTTATGGTTCCGTCAAAGCATATTGGATTCCAAGCTTGCGAGTCATCTTCCAAAATTTGCAGATTCCGCGACAACACGCAATTGGAATACGATCATAAAGCTCGACGCGTTTCCCCTTTTATTCATTCGTTTCAGCTACAAGCTGAGCATGGGGCAATGTGCACATAAAGGCATTCAAGGCGCTGCTCACAAATGAGTCCTTTCGTGTAATGAACTCGGTTTGCATATGACGGTACGAATCGGGAATGGCATGTGTACGGACAGAGCCTTCCGATTCGTGTTTGTTTATGACGGATTTGGGCAGCAGAGAGATACCAAGCCCTGCCGATACACAACCAATAATCGCTTCCAGCGTACCAAACTCCATAATGATCGGCTGCGTTATGCTAATGGACGAAAGCCACTGATTCAGCACTTCCCGATAAGAGCATCCGGTGCTGTACACGAGAATGGGTTTGGTTACAGCTTCATCGAGCTGGATGACTGCAGGAGTAGAGACGATAACCAGTTCTTCATCAAATGCAGGCACCGATTGCAGGTCAGGATGGTCACATTTGCAGCCTATGAAGGCTCCATCCAGCTCATAATGGAGTACCTTCTCCATCAAATATTGCGAATGCCCGGTCGTTAGTGACAGCAGTACACCAGGATACTGCTTGTAATAAGAGGCTAACAGCTTTGGCAGTCTGACGGCGGCAGCGGTCTGCGTGGAGCCAATGACGAGCGGGCCACTTGGTTCACTGGACGAGGTGAGTGCCAATGTCGCTTCATCCAGCATACCTAGAATTTTGTCTGTATAGGTGAGTAGGGTCTTACCACTCGAAGAAAGTGTCATCCCCCGATTATGACGAAAAAACAAGACGGTTGCCAGCTCCGACTCCAGCTGCTGAATCCTTGCGGTCACATTGGATTGAACATAACCGAGCCTTTGTGCCGCTTTGGTAATCGAGCCCTCCCGGGCGACCATTTGAAACACGCGTAAATCTGAGCTCTCCATAGCTGTAAACCTCCTCCATTACAATAAAGCTATTTTCAGTCGAATTCTTGATATCACAAATTATGATGTTTAGTATCTCTAACAATCATTATACATAACTGCCATCCTCCATTACAATCAATCTACACCCATTTCATCATGGACATATGAAAACTTGATTTGATCTTATAAATCAAAATGTATCCATGCAAAAATTAGGAGGATCTTTGTCATGAACATGCATAATAAAGTCGCTTTAGTTACCGGTGGAGGAACAGGAATTGGCAGGGCAACGAGTATAGCATTGGCAGAACGGGGAGCCTGGGTAGCAGTGAACTATTCGAGGTCCGAGACAGACGCTGACGAAACCGTGCAAACGATTCTAAGCACGGGTGGTCGTGCCATGTCTGTTCAAGCTGATGTGTCCAATGACCGGGAAGTGCGCGCTATGGTCGCTGCCGTTGTCCAACAGTTCGGAACTGTTGATTTGCTAGTCAATAATGCGAGTATTACTCAACACATCGCGCTTGACGATCTGGAAGCAGCAACTGATGAGGTATGGGATGAGCTGTACGCTGTTAATGTTAAAGGCATGTTCAATTGTGCACGTGCTGCCGCTCCATGGATGAAGAACAATCAGCAAGGAGCAATCGTCAATGTAGGGAGCATAGCTGGATTAACCGGTTCAGGCTCATCACTTCCCTATGCAGTATCCAAAGCAGCTGTGCATGGACTTACCAAATCATTGGCTCACGCATTGGCTCCGCAAATTCGAGTAAACTGTGTCGCACCAGGAGCTGTCGCAACCAGATGGTGGGCAGGACGGGAAGAGAAGATGAATCGGTTAAGTAAAAACCTGCTGCTCCAGCACATCTCCACCCCAGAGGACATTGCAAGACTGATTTGTACGGCATTGGAGCAGGAATCCATGACTGGGCAAATATTAACCATCGATTGCGGACAAACCTTATAACCACAAACATGCTTTTGAAAGAGAGGGTAACCCAACAACTCAGCAGCAAAGCAATTGGAGGTTTGTATTATGAATAAAATCAAATATATCGGACTAGTTGTGTTAACAACTTTTTTAATGGGGATTGCCTTTCCTGTTGGCAAGCTCGGTATGGCTTATGCACCACCTTTTTTCCTTATGGGCATTCGGTTCGTGTTGGCAGGAGTGCTGCTTGCACTTATCGTCAGGAGGAAACCACGGCCGCGTGGAGGTAAGCAGTGGCTGCAGGTGGCTATAATTGGTCTGTTCCAGTCCGCAGGTGTGATGGGATGTGCCTATTTCAGTATGCGATGGATTTCCTCGGGCGAATCCTCAATTATTACATGTACGAATCCACTGCTTGTCATTATACTCGGAACCTTGTTTACCGGCGCTGTATATCGTGGTCATCAGTGGATAGGCGTAGCTATTGGTTTTATTGGTGTCGTGTTCACGTTCGGACTTCATATGGATATTCAGCCAGGATCGTTTATTAGCTTCGCGGGAGCCTTGTTATTTGCTGTGTCCACACTGCTGGTAAAACGATGGGGGCCTGCATTCGATATCCATGTTATGGCTGCTTACCAGATGATTGCGGGTGGAGTCGCTTTGTTTATTTTAAGTGCATTCACGGAGCAGCCTTATTTTCATATGACCCTTACATCGGTCTCCATTGTGCTATGGCTTGCGATTATGGGCTCAATCTTTCAGTTCTCGTTATGGTACTACCTGCTGCAGGGTGGTGATCCTGCCAAAACAAGCACTTTTCTGTTTCTCGTACCCTTCTTTGGTCTGCTATCCAGCTGGCTGCTGCTCGGCGAACAGGTTCAGTGGTATGTGGGAGTCGGCGGTGCGCTCATCTGTGTGGGAATTGTGCTCGTCAATTGGGAACGCAGGAAACAGCCAGGATTGCAAATAATCAAGCCCTTAATAGAAGGGTAAAGCAGATGATGAAAAGAATCAGGGGTGGTGATCACTTAGATCGCCGCCTTTTTGTTGTTGCAAGAAATATTTGATCAAAGTGTTAAAAATCAAACTTTTCCCAGCACCTCAAATCGGTTATGTTAAATATAGCTATGATCACTCATAGAGGGGGGAAAGCTGCTTGAATCTAAAAAGAATGCTGTCAAACCGGAGAAGTGTCATTATAACCTGGTTGATTTCGTATATTGTCGTGTTATTCGTACCCGTACTATTCAGCGCCGCGCTGTATTGGGAGGCACAAAATACCATTGATGAACAGATTCAAAGAGCTAATGATACACTGCTGAAGCAGATGCAGGATGCTATAGATAATGAAATTGCACAGGTCAATCGCTTGACCAATGAAATGTATTCCAATGTAAAGGTGCATGATTTATTTTATTCCAACAAGTTTGCGCGTGACGACTTTCGTTATGAGCTGTACGGGATTACACAGGATTTGGGCAGATATCGCTCAACCTTTTCCAATATAGATGAATATTACATTTATTGGTCAACGGGGGATATTGTCATTACCCCGATGGTCTACAAGCCTTCGAGCTTGCTTTATGCGGATTTGTACAGCGGCAGCGAGTTGAGCTTTGGGGCGTGGACTAATAAGATCAGCAATTTAAAGCAGCGGCAAACGATGTATACAAGTCGTATCAATGAAACAGGACGTAAGCAGAGCTATGTAAGCTTTATAAGTCCTTTTCCTGCGGATAGTAACGACAAATCAGTAGGTTCTATTGTGGTGATGATCGATACGAACAAGCTGCTGCATACCATTTCCAGCGTGGGTCAATTTAACGGCGGGGATTTATTTATACTCAATGAAAATAAACAGGTCCTCGTTTCGAATACGACAAAGGAGATCGATTTATCACCGGTTAGCCAAATTCTTGAAACCTCAGGCAATGTATATGGTAACTACCACGGAATCAAGTCCCAATTTTTTTATATAAAGTCTTATAATTCAAAATTATCCTATTTGATGGTTGTTCCCGGTAATCTGGTGTGGACAGCTTCTGCTTATGTAAGAAATGTAGCCGCTTACAGTATTGTTTTCAGTGTGCTTGGCGGTTGCATCCTTACAGTATTTTTCTTGCGCAGGAACTATAAGCCGTTGGATTCGATCATGCAATCGATGAGGTTGTACTTTGGAGCGGAACAGAAATCCGGCAACGAGTTCCATTTCATTCAAAATGCCTTTGTGGATACAGTGAACGAGAAGGAGCAAACGAATGTCCGTTTGAAGCAGCAGCAAAATCAGCTGCGGTCACACTGGATTTCCAGATTGCTGAAGGGACGTATGGATGCCCAGCTTTCCCTGGAAGAGGCTGAGCCTTCGTTTGAGCTTGAATTTGACTCGGAAAATTTTTGCGTGCTGTTGTTTTATTTGGAGGATAGCGAGCTGTTCTTTAAGAAGGCTCATTATCTGCAGGTTGCCGATAAGCATAAGCTGCTGCAATTTATTGTGACTAATGTAGTCGAGGAACTGGTCAATCAACGGCATACGGGATACATGGCTGAGGTGGACGATATGATGGCTTGTTTAATCAATGTTCGTCAACAAGATTCGAAAGATACGGCTGATCAACTGGAACCTATTGCCCGAGAGGCACAGAGCTTTCTGTTAAAGCATTTTGAGATTGAGGTTACCATTTCCATCAGCGGCTTTCACACCTCGAAGCTGGAAATTCCGGAAGCCTATAATGAAGCACTCGATGCCATGGAATATAAGCTGATACGCGGCAAGCATGAAATTATTAGGTATGAAAAGATTCGAAAGGGAGACCCCTCGCAATTGAAGGCGGGTTACTATTACCCGTTGCAAATTGAGCAGCAGCTCATTAATTATGTTAAAGCTGGAGATGTGAATAAAGCAAGGGCATCATTAAATGAAATCATTGAACGCAATTTCCATCAATCGGTCATGACGGTGGAGCTTGCCAAGTGTTTATTTTTTAATCTGGTGAGTACGTTTATTAAAACGATGAATGAAATCGGGGATATGGATATACAAGAGACTTTTTTTCACAACAATCCGCAGGCGATTGAAGAGTTGACCCATTCCCAAACTGTAGCCGATATGCACCAGCAATTACTCGTAATGTTGGAGGAGGTTTGTCGTCTTACAGCCGCAAAGCTGGAGGCTAATAAGTTAAAGCTAAAGGACGATGGATTGGGTGAGTTTCTGCAAAAAATCATCAAATTCGTGAAGGAAAATTATGCGGATGCCAACTTGAATATATCGATGATCGGAGACTCATTTCAAATGAAGCCGACTTATGTATCCAAGCTGTTTAAAGACCATTCCGGTGAGGGGTTATTGGACTATATTAATAAAATTCGAATTGAGAAGGCGAAAACCCTTTTAAGAGAAGGGAATATTCCTCTACAGGAGGTTGCCAATCTGAGCGGGTTTAATGATCTTAATACCTTTATGCGCCTGTTTAAAAAGTTTGAAGGAATTACGCCTGGTCAATATAAAACATTTTGAGCATGATTTTGGATATATTGAGGGTTCCATGACCTGCTGTATCGAGGCATAATCGGATGGTAAGTCTTAACAGGCTACCAGTAAACAAGGAGGTCATTGTATACATGAACAACAAAGTGAAAAGGTCTTTTGCTGTACTCACAACAGGGCTTATGGGAGGAAGCTTGCTGCTTGCTGCTTGTTCCAAAGAAGCGACCCCGGCACCGGGCAGTACACCTTCTGAAACGAAAACGCCTGCAACGACAACAGCAACAACCGCTGGTACGTATCCCATCAAAACGGATAAGGTCATTACGCACTGGTACGTTGCTGGAGCCGGACAATTGGCGGCCATTCCGGATGTGAACAACTGGCCGGTTTTTCAGGAATTAGCGAAACGGACGGGAATTAAGGAAAAGTATATTTCACCCGCTGTCAATCAGGCCAAGGAGCAGCTGAATGTGATGTTTGCATCCGGTGAATACGCCGATATCATCGAATGGAATTTTTTGAACGATTACCCCGGCGGCCCTGAGAAAGCGATTAAAGATGGCAACATCTTAAAGCTTAACGATCTGATAGACAAATTTGCGCCCAACCTGAAAAAGTATTTGAAAGCGCACCCAGATGTGGACAAACAAATTAAAACGGATAACGGTACCTATTATGGTTTTCCCTTCGTACGTGGTGATGATTGGCTGAAAACATATGGCGGGCCGATTGTCCGTAAGGATTGGCTGGATGATCTTGGCTTACAGGTACCTACGACGATTGATGAATGGTACATCGTGCTGAAAGCTTTCAAGGAGAAGAAGGGAGCGGCGGCTCCGCTGACCTTTATAAGCGGTGTTCCGCGCGTATTTGATGACCTGGGCACGGGTGCTTTTGTTGGAGCTTACGGGGTAACACGCGGCTTTTCCTTGAAGGATGGCAAAGTTATATTCGGACCTGCGCAGCCGGGCTACAAGGAATTTTTGGCTACCATGCGCAAATGGTACGTTGATGGCTTGCTGGATAAGGACATCGCAACCATTGACGGGAAAATTCGTGATGCTAATATGACGTCGGGTAAATCAGGAGCAACTTATGCCCTGGCAGGCGGGGGAATCGGCAAATGGCTGACGGCCATGAAGGACAAGGACCCCAAGTATAATGTAGTCGGTGCCCCGTATCCGGTACTGAAAAAAGGCGATATTCCGATGTTCGGTCAAAAGGATTACACAGCACCAAGCGGCGGAACATATGCGATCTCACCAAAAAGCAAAAATCAGGAGCTGGCGGTTCAATTGCTCGACTACGGCTTTAGCGAAGAAGGCATGTTATTCTACAACTTCGGAACTCCGGGCGTCAGCTATGATATGAAAAACAACTATCCTACATATTCGGATATGATTAAGAAGGATTACAGCTTGAACCTCGGTCTCTATACAAGGTCAACAGGCGGTCCGACCATTCAGGACAGACGTTATTACGAGCAATTCGCAGCGCTTCCACAGCAGCAGGAGGCTGTTACGACCTGGTTCAAAACCGATGTGGACAAATACATGCTGCCTCCGATTTCCCCGACACCGGAAGAAAGCTCGGAGCTGGCCAAGATAATGACCGAAGTGAATACGCTGGTTGACGAAACCACGATCAAGATTGTGCTGGGGATAGATACGCTGGATTCCTACGATAAGTTCCTTGACAAATTGAAAGCACTCAAGATTGATCGCGCCATTCAGATTGAACAGGCTGCATTGGAACGCTATAACAAGAGATAGGAAATTTACGGAGGTCAGAGGAGAGAAGATGCTATTTATCTCTTCTGTCTTCTTCATCAAGTCTTGGTAGGGACGGGGGGAGTATCATGCAGAATGTCATCAAAAAAACGAATTGGAGGAAGTTCCTCCTTAATGATCTGATACGCAATAAGCTTCTTTATGTCATGATGCTGCCTGCATTGGCATATTACATTATTTTCCATTACGGTCCTATGTATGGTGCTATAATAGCGTTTAAGGAGTACACACCATCGAATGGAATTATGAACAGCGAATGGGTGGGACTTGCGAATTTCCAGGATTTTTTCAGCGGCTTTTATTTCTGGCGTATTTTCAAAAATACGTTGCTCATCAGCTTGTATTCCCTTATATTCGGTTTTCCCGCTCCTATTCTTCTGGCTCTGTTCATTAATGAACTGAGAAGTCAGGGCTTCAAACGTATCGTTCAGTCGGTAACGTATATGCCTTATTTTATTTCACTTATCGTGGTTTGCGGCATCATCAAGGACTTCACGAATAGCGGAGGTCTGATTAATACGCTTGTTAGTTATTTTGGCGGCGACGGTAAGACGATGCTGCAAAATCCGAATTATTTTCGCCCGATTTATATACTATCCGAGATTTGGCAGCATTTTGGCTGGGAATCGATTATATATTTGGCAGCCTTAAGCGGCATTGATCAGGAGCAGTATGAAGCAGCCCGAATTGATGGAGCCGGACGCTGGCGGCAGATGCTCAATATTACAATTCCGGGCATCCTGCCAACGATTACCATCCTGCTCATTCTGCGTATGGGGAACCTGCTGAATGTTGGCTTTGAAAAAATCATTTTGCTCTACAACCCTTCGATCTACGAGACGGCAGATGTCATTGCCTCTTATGTATATCGGAAAGGTCTGATTGAGTTCAACTGGAGCTTCAGCGCAGCAGTTGGCTTGTTCAATTCACTAATCAATCTGGTTTTGCTGGTCACAGCGAATTATATTAGCCGCAAAACGAGTGAAAACAGCTTGTGGTAAGGAGTGTCCAAACATGGGTAACAAAAGGTCATTTTCGGATTCGTTAACCGACGGTTTCATTATTATCGTGATGCTGGGTTTGATGCTCATTACGGCCTATCCGATCATCTATGTCATCCTTGCTTCGGTTAGTGATGGGACGGAGCTGATGAAGCACACCGGCTTTCTGTACAAATCATTCGGCTTTCATCTGGATGCCTATAACAAGGTGTTCGGAAATCCGAACATTCTTATCGGCTATGGCAATACGATCTTTGTGGTCATTGCCGCTTTGGCCGTCAGTATGAGCATCACAGCGATGACCGCTTATGTGCTGTCGCGCAAGCAGGTATTTTGGAACAAAATCTTTATCTTTGTCATCGTGTTGACGATGTTTTTTAACGGAGGTCTGATTCCTTTTTATTTGATCGTTAAAAATGTCGGACTGATGAATTCTCTCTGGGCGCTGATTCTGCCCTTCGCTGTGAATACCTTTAATCTGATCATTATGCGAACCGCATTTATGAGTGTGCCTGACAGTCTGGAGGAATCCGCCAAGATCGACGGCGCCAATCATTTCGTGATATTAACCCGTATTGTTGTCCCGCTATCGCTGCCTGTTCTTGCTGTAATGTCACTGTATTATGCGGTGGAGAAATGGAATGGATGGTTTTATGCCTCCTTGTTTTTGAAGGACCGCAATCTGTTCCCGCTGCAGTTGATTCTCAGAGAAATTCTCATCTCCAATTCCACGGACAGCATGCTTGGTGGCGGAAACATAGACACAGCGGTTCAGATCAGTGAATCTATCAAATATGCAACCATAGTAGTCGCCACCTTGCCCATTTTGTGTATGTATCCTTTTGTACAGAAATATTTTGTAAAAGGGGTTATGGTTGGAGCTTTGAAAGGATGATGGCTACGACAACTCTGGAAACTGAGGTTGAGCATCGGGGGCAGATCAAATTAACGGGTAAACACCAGCAGCTCGTGGATCTGATGCTTCACCATATCAATCAGCATTATATGGAGCCTAACTTGTCGGTGGAGACACTTGTTGATATTACGGGGTTGTCTACCAACTACGTTCGAAGGGTTTTTAAAGCGGCGACCAGCCAATCGTTCTCGGAATATACGGCAAGGCTTCGGTTTCAAAAGGTAAAGGAGCTGCTGACCGAAACCGACCTGCCAGCAGTCAGAATCGGTGAGAGAGTGGGCTTCATCAATTCGAGCTACTTCTATGTTTCCTTTAAAAAGTACACAGGAAAAACACCGGATTTGTACCGCAAGCACAACAAGAAAGCAACGAACTGAATCCATGAGTGAAGCTATTTGTATACATGTCAAAGCATTGGATTTGAACATCGATATGATTCGTTTTAAGTCGCTGCCTGTGGCATCAGGGACGTATACCCATATTGCGGATAACGCTTGGTATGCGAATGCTTTTGTTATTGCTTATTATAATGGCTTGGAGATTCCGAAGGATGTGAATCCCAATGCAGCCGTTACACGTGAGCAATTCGGTGATTTGCTGGTTCGCGCCTTAGAAAAGAAAGGCAATTTTCCACAGATAAAAATTGTACCTGCTGCGATCAGCGATGAGAATCAAATTACTCCTGAATACCAAGGCGCATTGCAGCGTATGCTTCATTACAAAATTGCCGAGCTGGACAAGGATGGCAAGTTAAATCCAAAGAGTCAACTCACGCGTGGTGGCGCTGCAATTTGGGTATATAATGCTATCCGAGTATTGAATGAACATGTGCTAGCACCGGAACCAGCTCCAGCTCCGGTAGAAGCTGTTTCAGTAACTGTTGAAAAAGTAAACGACGATGTTAAGCGCAATCAGGCTATCCCGCAGGGTCGATAAGATCTTGGGGATAGCTTTTTTTAAGAGATGAGAATTTGTATGTTTTCAGCGAAGCTGAACGAATTCTTATCTCGCAAGAAAAGCTACATTTAAAACACGGATGTATCTCCGTCGAATAGGCTTCGATCAGAAGCTTTTCTTATATTTTCGGGGATTATTGAACGGACTTTGGGTGCGACTGACCTGTTACAACGTCAAAGTAATTATGTTACAATTCAAATTGGGTCTTTAGAAGTAAAGATTCAATATCAGATTATGGATGACAAGCCGACAGGATGGTTAAATCATCAATTGGGGGAATGCAGGTGAGCATAAGTTACGTCAATCTTAGAGCCTTCGAGTCAGAGGATATGAAGGAGCTGCACCGCTGGTTCAATGATGCGGATTCTATTTCCATGATAGGCCGAGTTCCCAGAACCTATGAAGAAACGGTACAGCACGTCGAAAAAAAACGCAAAAATGGTGATTTGGTTCTGGCTATTGATAATGAAGAATTACATACGGTTGGCTGGATTTTTTTGCAAAATATTGAGCATGAGCACGGCAGGGCAAGTATCGGTATTTTGATTGCACCGGAGAGTCGCGGAAAGGGTTATGCGGGTGCAGCAATGAGGAAGATGATCGATATAGGCTTCAAGCAGCTTCGGCTGAATAAAATCTATTTAACGACAAGAGGAATTAATGAACAAGCGATAGGCTTGTATCAAAAGACCGGTTTTGTCATTGAAGGTCAGCTGAGAAGTCATGCCTATAGCGACGGTCGTTATTATGATACTTATATCATGGGAATATTAGCTTCGGAATGGAAAGGCTGATCAGTGATCGTAGCGGCCTATCCAGGTAAGTTAAACTACAACATATTCAGGAGGAATAACATGCAAACGCTTTTGCTGCTTGGCAGCCTTAATATGCTTATTTCAGTAATTTTGGGTGCTTTTGGAGCCCATGCGCTCAAGAAGAAAATTTCTGCGGAAATGTCTGCTGTCTATCAAACAGGTGTTCAATACCAGATTGCCCATGGTCTTGCATTGCTTGGCTTGGGTATTATCTCCAATGGTATTGTGAAAAGTCAGCTCATATACACGGCAGGCTGGTTCTTGTTCGCAGGGATTATTTTGTTTAGCGGAAGCCTTTATGTATTAAGTACTACAGGTATTAAAAAGCTGGGAGCAATCACACCGATCGGCGGACTGGCTTTCATTGTAGGCTGGTTATTATTGATTGTTGCTATAGTTCAAGGGTAAGTTCAGAACGGCAAAAAGCTATAGATCGCACGGTTCCGCAATCCGCCTAAATGGCGGATTTTTTGTATTGGAGGTACGGTTACACCGACTATTATAGGGGTGAAGGGTTTGGTATTCCGATGTAACGGGTAAATAGTAAACAGGCGCAGGAGTGGATATGAAACAAAACAATAAACAACGATGAGAGGATGATCAGAATGAATACGACATACGATTTGCATCAAACGAATGAAGTAGTGGGTGAAACAGGTAAGTATGTATGTGCTGTTGGCGAAACCAAGGAGCTTCAAAAGGGTGAAAGATTTCCGGCATGTCCCCAAACACAGCAGCCTACCTCATGGAGACACGCTGATCATCAGCATCGATCCGGAGAAAAGGTTACAGAATCAGGGCATTACAAAGACAAGGATGGAGAACGTATAGAACTGAAGCAGGGCGATGTGTTTCCGAACTGTCCAAGGTCCGGCCAGCCTACCTCTTGGAAGCATAATTAACTTAATATGAGTATAATTTGAAGCAGCCATACGGCTGCTTTTTGCTTGGGGGACAGCTGCTACAAGAACTCCTTGCCAAAAGGTAAACGTGTGAATTATAATGAAGAACAAACGTACATTAAAAGTACATATGTACATAATGGATAGGAGAATACGATGTCGGATATTCATCTTGAGCGCAACCGTCTGCTCGTCAAAATAAGTCAGCTGTATTATGAAGAAGGCCACAATCAGCAGGAAATTGCTCAACGGCTCGGAATTTCACGCCCTCATGTCAGTCGGATGCTCACAGCCGCGAAAGCAGAAGGCATCGTGCAAATTCATATCAGGAATCCTTACTCCATTGAACAAGAGATTGAGAAAAGACTGATAGAAATGTTCGGAATTCATGATGCCTTGATTGTTCATATTCCAGATGCGGATGCAGCCGCAAGAAATCTTCAGCTGGGACGTACCTGTGCTGCTCTGCTCGAATCCGCTCTCAAGGATGATGATTTGGTAGGAGTGATGGCAGGTCATACGATCAGCTCGTTGTGCAATGAAATTGAATACTTTTCCAGGAAAAATCTGCAATTCGTCTCGCTTATTGGCGGATGGGGCTCTGAAGGTGCGACATGGCACGCCAATGCCAACACCAGCATGCTCGCTGGAAAGCTGCGCTCCAAGCATTGGCTGCTGCATGCCCCAGCCGTAGTCGGCTCCGAGGAAGCCTGCACTTATCTCCGTCAGGAGCCGCAAATTGCCGAGGTGCTGCAGTTAGCTGGGCGAAGCCAGCTTGCTGTAGTCGGGATTGGCCAGGTATCCGAGCAGGCAACAATTGTGGAATCAGGTTATTTTAGCGAAGCCGATTTTCAGGATGTACAAAACCGTGGAGCGGTTGCTAATATATGCGCCTCCTTTCTGGGCAAGCAGGGCGAGCTGTTAGACTTTGCAGCCAGTAAGCGGATGATCGGCATTACGGCCTCCGAGCTGCGAGGTATCCCTAATGTGATCGGTCTTGCAGGCGGATTGGAAAAAGCTGAAGCGATAACGGCTGCTCTCCGCGGCAAATGGATCGATATTCTGGTTACGGATCTGGATACTGCACAAGCCGTGCTAGCTCTGGAGGAGCAGAAGGCTACTACGAAAGGATGAGTGAGATGGAGCAGCAAGGATATTACGGAGCGTTTGGCGGCTCTTTTATTCCGGAAATATTGGTTCCGGCATTTGCTGAGTTGAATGAGCATTTTGAACAAATCAAGCAGGATTCCGCATTTTGGCAAACCTATCTGAGCATGCTGGCTGATTTCTCGGGAAGACCAACCCCTCTAACGTATGCCGAAGGACTGACCCAATATTTTGGCAAGGCACGTATCTATATTAAACGAGAGGATCTGAATCACTCGGGCGCTCATAAAATTAACAATGCGCTCGGACAAGGCTTGTTAGCCAAACGAATGAACAAAACACGGGTCATAGCCGAAACCGGCGCAGGGCAGCATGGTGTGGCTACTGCGATTGTGGCCGCCAAGCTTGGACTGAACGCAACCATATATATGGGGCGCGAGGATATGGAGCGGCAGTATGCCAATGTATTTTGGATGAAGCGTTACGGGGCTGAGGTGGTACCTGTTGATTACGGCTCCCGAACGCTGAAGGATGCGATTAACGAGGCTCTGCGCGATTGGGTTTCTTCGTTTGAGCATACCCATTACTTGCTGGGAACGGCTTCCGGTGCACATCCATTCCCAAGCATAGTCGCTTATTTCCAGTCGATCATCGGGAAGGAAGCAAAGGAGCAGATCATGCAGGCTGCTAACAGACTTCCTAACCGCGTGTATGCTTGTGTGGGTGGAGGCTCGAATGCTCTGGGTGTGTTTCAGACCTTTATGCCGCATCGTGAAGTCGACCTTATTGGTGTCGAGGCCGGAGGTAAAGGAATAACCTCGGGTTTACATGCTTCGCGTATTGCTTATGGGCAGGGGACAACCGGGATTGCACAGGGCTATAAAACCTTATTTCTGCAAAATAAGGATGGTCAGATGCGGGATACTTACAGTATCGCAGCAGGACTTGACTATACAGGAGTCTCGCCTATTCTAGCAGATCTGGCTGAACAGGGCCGTGTGCGATTCGAAGCAGCTACCGATGACGAGGTGATTGATGCATTGAAGCTGATTATGACGAAGGAAGGTTTGGTTCCTGCACTCGAATCAACGCACGCCTTCGCCGGTGCTTTTCGGGAAATCGAGCAAACCACAGATCAGGAAATCGTTATTATCAATATGTCCGGTAGAGGCGACAAAGATATATTTAATATAGCGGAGGGATTGCAGGATGACGAATGGACAGCATTTATCGCACGCAAAAATGAGCAATATGCCAACGCCACTAGCTGAATACTTGTCTCGCCAGACGAATAAAAAAATCCGCATTATGGCTCATCAAATTTTAGGCTACCCCGATTTTGAGACCAACTATAAGATGATTAGTTTGCTGCATCAGTATGGTGTTGATTTGATCGAGCTTCAGATTCCGTTTTCTGAGCCAATAGCGGACGGACCGATTTTTCTTCGAGCGAATCAAGGTGCTTTGGAGCGGGGCACGACGGTTGAACAATGCCTGGCTTTTGCCGAGCGTGTCGTCCGGGACTTTAATATTCCGTTTATTTTCATGACCTACTATAATGTGCTCTATCAATATGGCGTGGAACGCTTTGTGGAAAAGTGTGCAGCTATAGGGATCAGCGGTTTAATAGTCCCGGATGCTTATCCCGAAGAAAGTGAAATCTTCTTGAAGGCATGCCGGAGTTATGGTGTGGAGCCTATATTATTGGTTACGCCTTATACGACGGAGGAACGGTTCGCCTATATTGCCAGTCAAACCGGAGGCATGCTGTACTGTGTGGCCCGCAAAGGACTTACAGGTACACAAACCATATTTGATGATGCAACCACCCAATTTTTGGGTTATTGCCGTGAACATGCTTTAACTCCGATCGGGGTCGGATTCGGCATCCAGCAGCGCAGTGATGTGGAATATTTGATCGGCAAGAGCGATATTGCGATCATCGGGAGTCAGCTGCTTAAGCTGCTTGAAGAAGGCGGGCTTCATCGTGTGGAGGAATTTATGGCTACCTTGGCGGAGCTGTAGCCTGCCTTGTGAAAACACATGACAAATTATTTTTTTCTTGATAAAATTTAGATAGTTATGGTAATATGCACAAAAGGAGATGATCAGATGAATCCGAAGGTGACGTTTCAATCACTGAATCGTCCCAAGCTGGTTGACGACGTTGTCATTCAACTGCAGAAGAAAATATCCAGCGGTGAAATTCGTCAGGGCGATAAAATTCCTACGGAGCCCGAGCTCATGGAGCAATTCGGAGTGGGGCGCTCCACGATTCGTGAAGCCGTAAGAGTGCTCGTTCATGCAGGCTTGCTGGAGAAGAAGCAGGGGTTTGGAACGTATTTGACGTCCAGTTCTGTAATTCAGGAGCCACTTGTTCATCGGTTACGGCGAGCTGAAATATTGGAGGTGTATGAGGTTAGAAAAATGCTGGAGCTGGAAATATCCAGATTGGCCGCCAGCCGCCGCGACGAAGACGATCTTGAAAAAATGAGAATTCATTTGGACAATCGTTCAGCCGCATTGGACAGAGGGGATACTGATGCATATTTGCTTGCTGATATCGATTTTCATTTATCGGTAGCTGTCGCAAGCAAGAACAGTGTCGTTATCGATTTGTTTCGTACGTTTTCCACCGTTCTGCTGGACGCCCTTCAGAAGCTGGCGAAATATCAAGTCGGACATGACCCGCATACGTTGTTCCATGAACGACTGTATCAATCGATTCAGGAAAAGGATGTACAGGCAGCCATGCATTGGACCTCACAAAATTTGGATGGTACTATTGCAGAGCTTCAAAGGTATTTGGGAATGGAGTAATGGCCTTTCCTTGTTCTTAAACATCAGATGATAAGATGAAAGGTATGATGATTATGATAAAAACGCCTGCGGCAAGTAACCCGCAAAATACGACAGTGTTCTCCATTTTGTTCGCGATCAGTCTGGTCCATTTATTAAATGATTCGATTCAATCGGTTATTCCCGCTATTTTTCCGATTCTACATGAATCCCTGAAGCTGAGCTTTTCCCAGATTGGCTGGATTGCCTTTACCTTGAACGTAACCGCATCGATGTTTCAACCGCTGATCGGTCTTTATACCGATGCCAAGCCCAAACCCTTTTTGCTTCCAGCCGGAGTAGTGTTTTCCCTTCTTGGGATGGTCGTATTGGCTTTTGCCGGCTCATTTGCACAGGTTATAATATCGGTAATACTGATCGGGCTTGGCTCATCCGTACTCCATCCTGAGGCATCACGTGTCGCCTATTTGGCTGCAGGTCCACGTAGAGGGTTGGCACAATCGATTTTTCAGACGGGAGGGAACATTGGTCAGGCGCTGGCACCCGTATTTACAGCACTCATATTTGTACCTCTCGGTCAATTCGGAATCATCTGGTTTACGATAGCAGCATTGGCCGCGATATTGGTTCAAGTCTTTGTAGCCAAATGGTATCGCGGCTATATGACCAGGCAGTCGACAATCAAAAAGGCTGTCAAAGTCGTTAGAAACAACCTGCCAAAATCGATGATTGCTTATGCGATGTGTATATTAATTCTGCTGCTTTTTTCTAAATTTGTGTATGTGGCCAGCATGACAGGCTTTTACGCCTTTTATTTGATCGATCATTTTAAAATTTCTACGGAGTATGCACAAGTATTTATTTTTGCTTTGCTGGCAGCCGGTGCAGTAGGAACGTTTCTTGGTGGGCCGATGGCTGACCGATTTGGAAGACGTAATATGATCTGGTTTTCGATTCTTGGGACAGCGCCATTCTCCTTGCTGCTTCCATATGTGAGCTTGTTCTGGTCCGCAGTGCTTTGCGTGATGATCGGTTTCATCTTGTTGTCGGGATTTTCCGTTATTGTTGTGTACGCCCAAGAGCTGCTGCCAGGGAAGGTGGGGACGGTATCCGGATTGTTTTTCGGATTGGCTTTTGGTCTTGGCGGCATCGGTTCCGCTGTGTTGGGTACTGTTGCGGATGCGACGAGCATTTCCTTTGTTATTCAGCTGTGCGCTTATTTACCGCTGCTCGGCTTGCTTGCCGCTTTTCTGCCTACGGATGCGCGTCTCAATCTCGTTTCGGTTGATTCCAAGCAAGCGGTGACGAATTAAAGTGCAAGTGAACTAGAAAATCAAACGAAAAGAAGGATATGGGTAGGGGGGAAACTTCATACCCATACCCATCCGCACCCTCGCCAACGAGCCGAGGTAAAGCTTATGACAAGGACCCAGCTTCAGCCTGTTTTACTGTTTTGCTGCCACAAATGACTCTGCCGCTGCAGAAAGATAATAAGCCAACCCGGTTTGCTGATCTTCCAGCATTTTAAGATGAAAGTCATCATTTAGGAAAAATTGAGTCTGCGCTGCAAAATCTTTGGCCGATGTTTGATGACCATGCCTATTCATAAACTCCAGATGGTATCCAATCAAATTAACTATCTCCTCATCGTTATGCTTTATGCCTGCTCTTAATGAGCTTGCCATTTTATTCATAAAGGTCATGGCTTCAACTGCTTGCTCATTGATTTCCTGAACCTTCTCTGGGACAACCTCAAGAGAATCCATCCCATACGTTTCCTTCAAATATTGATTTTGATCGCCCAGCGCTTTGTTCCATTTTTCCTCGCTTTCAAAACCTTTGAACATTTCCTTGTTATCCATGGTTTCCCCTTCCTTTATACATCCAATAGATTTACGCAATGTTTGTACGATGGTATCCAGCCTGTCTTTGCGGCTAAGGAGCAGCTCCTCCTGCTGCGAAAGAATAGATAACCGATCTGAATGATGTTCCATCATTTCCTTGATTTGATCTAAGGAGAAATCCAATTCTCTGTAAAATAGAATCTCTTGCAAACGTTCCAGCTCTTTCGTTCCATACAGCCGGTATCCCGCTTCACTTATCCTGCTAGGTAAGAGGAGACCGATCTTGTGATAATGATGAAGCGTTTTGATTGTTGCATGCGACAGTTCAGATACTTCTTTTACTGTATACAATATTGCTCATTCCTCCTTTCTGTACATAGCTTAATGTCTACCCTAAGAGGAGAGTCAAGTGGCAATTTTATCAGTACTTCAGGTTCGAAGCAAAAGCCAATAAAAATAGATTGACAATAATTGTACGCTGTTTTATATTTGTTGTACATACAAAATAAGAGGAGGAGCTGTTACTTATGAAAGATCAATTTTTGTTCGATTGCTTGTTTTTTACTGCGAACCGTTTGAGCCGGGCAATTACAAAAATGGCTGAAGAGGAATTTGCTCCGACCGGTTTGAGTCCCATGTACGGCTATCTGATTCGTCTCGTTATTGGTGACCCGGGAATATCTCAAAAGGAACTATCCGAAAAGCTGCATATCACGCCATCCACGCTTACACGTTTCATCGATAAATTAGAGGGCAAACAATTAGTGGAGCGCAAGGTGCAAGGTAAGACGGTATTGGTGTACCCGACACCAAAAGGGAAAGAGCTGGAGGACTCGATTCGTCAATCGTCGCAAAATTTGCACCGCAGATATGATGCTATTCTGGGCAAAGAAGCCGCGGATCTATTATCCAAGGATATCGTAGCAAGCAGTGAGCTGTTGGAGAAATAAATATTTTTTTACATCAATTTTGTATGTACAACAAAAATTGGAAATGTCGGGAGTGTCCAGCAAAATGACAACAGGGCTCAAGTCTTCAAAAGTGTATTACGGATGGGTGGTTGTCCTGATCACCTTCGTAACGCTGCTAGTATCTGCAGGAATTCGTTCCATGCCAAGCATCCTCATGCTGCCATTTGAAAAAGAATTCGGATGGAGCCGCGGAGGCATATCCAGCGTCATCTCGATGGGTATTTTTTTATATGGATTAGTGGGGCCATTCTCGGCAGCATTTTTGCAAAAGTTCGGTATTCGAAGAGTGATGGTCGCATCGCTGGCCGTATTGGCAGGCAGTCTCCTGATTACACCTTATATGACGGCTCTATGGCAATTTGAGCTGTTATGGGGCTTGGTTGCAGGTCTTTCCACAGGAATGATGGCGAACGTGCTGGGTGTAACGGTTACGAATCAATGGTTCGTGAAACGCAAAGGACTCGTGGTTGGATTGCTTACGGCAAGCGCTGCTACAGGGCAGCTGCTGTTCCTGCCGATGCTGGCTCAAGTTACGGTTACGGTCGGCTGGAGATATGCAATCTATACATCTGTCGCGGCGCTTCTTGTACTTATGGTTATCGTAGCCATATGGATGCGAAATTCTCCGTATGAGGTGGGAGCTGCCCCCTATGGGACAGAGGAGCTCGTCAAGCCCGTTGTGTTCCAGGGAAATTTGTTCCTGACACCCTTGTTGGCGCTGCGCTCTGCTTTAAAGAACAAAACCTTTTGGCTGCTGGCAGGCACCTTCTTTTTCTGTGGTTTTTCAACCAATGGCTTGATCGGTACTCATCTTATTCCGGCGTGCGGAGATTATGGAATTCCTGAAGTTATGGCGGCTGGCTTGCTGGCCTTAATGGGTTTGTTTGATCTGGTCGGAACGACACTCTCTGGTTGGCTGTCAGACCGCTACGATAATCGCAAGCTGCTGTTTATGTATTATGGACTTCGTGGACTTTCCTTGCTGTTCTTACCATTTGCTCTGAATGCAAGTCCAACGGTACTGATGATCTTCACTGTCTTTTATGGTCTGGATTGGATTGCGACCGTGCCGCCTACCGTTAAACTTGCATCTCTGGAGTTTGGCAAGGAAAAATCCGGGATGATCTTTGGCTGGATCGTGGTCGCTCATCAAATCGGCGCTTCGGCTGCTGCTTATGGAGCAGGTGTGATGAGAGATTGGCTGGGCAGCTATACGGTGCCGTTTGTTGCCGCCGGTTTCGTCTGTTTGTTTGCCGCGCTCATGGCGATACGTATTTCCCAAAGCACAGGTACAGCGAAGTCAGCGTTGAGCAATTGAACCTTCATGCTGTGCAACTGCAGACTGGATTTTGGATAGAATGGCTGTGGATCATGGGTAAATCCAATAAATTTGCCGAAGATTATTATAAACAGATTGCTACTTGGAGCCAGCTTAAGTAAAATAGAAGGGAATTTGAAGTTTTTGAAAAGAGGGTAACGAATGAATAAGGAATCCATTTTCGGATTAACATTTGATCAACTGGCTGCGTGGCTTCTGGAGCACGGGCATAAAAAATTTCGAGCGGCACAAGTCTGGGATTGGCTATATAAAAAACGGGTGACAGACTTTTTTGAGATGAAGGATGTCAATCCCGATTGTGTTCAAGTATTGGCGGAGCATTTTGTAATCCATACTTTGCAGCAGCATATCAAGCAGGAATCAGCGGACGGAACAAGAAAATTTTTGTTCAAGCTGAAGGATGGCAATCTGATTGAAACCGTTATGATGCGGCACAAATACGGCTTATCGGTTTGTGTCACCACGCAGGTTGGCTGTAACATCGGCTGCAGCTTTTGTGCGAGCGGCCTGTTAGCCAAAAAAAGAGATTTAACCAGCGGGGAAATCATCGAGCAAATTATGAACGTACAGCACCATCTGGATATGGAAGAACCAGGTAAATTCGTGAGTCATCTTGTGGTCATGGGAATTGGCGAGCCCTTTGATAATTTTGAGAATATGATGAATTTCCTGAAAATCGCCACAGATCGAAAAGGGCTTACGATTGCGGCCAGACATATTACGGTATCAACGAGCGGGCTTGCCAATAAAATAGTCGAATTTGCCGACACGAAGCTGCCGGTCAACCTGGCAATTTCCTTGCATGCACCGAATAATGAGCTTCGAACCCGTATTATGAAAATCAACAAAGCCATTCCGATTGAAAAATTAATGCAGTCTGTCGATTATTATTTGGAAAAAGCGAACCGGAAAATTACCTTTGAATATATTTTGCTCAAAGATGTCAATGATCATAGGCAGGAAGCCGAGGAGTTGGCTGATTTGCTCGGTAACAGACGACATTATGTGAACCTGATTCCTTATAACCCTGTGGATGAGCACAGTCAATATCAGAGAAGCGATCAGGAGTCGGTGCTGGCTTTCTACGATACCTTGAAGAAGAGAGGCATTAATTGTGGTATCCGCCATGAGCATGGTACGGATATTGATGCCGCTTGCGGACAGCTGCGGAGTAAACAAATTCAAGTAGCGCAAGCACAATAACACTATACGGATCGAGCTTGGCAGCATATCGAATCGAAAGGCCCACATCAACTTGATGTTGGGTCTTTTTGCTGCGGGATAAATGTTGGAGTTATTGGAATAATAAACTAAGCTTCTATACTTCAGCCTATTTATGATGACGAACCTTGTATTAAATGGCCATGAAGTTGCACAGAATTCCGCGGAATAGGCTCCAATACCTTCAGCTAGCTCCGATTTCCGATTCATCACCGATTCATCATATGTTTACAATTTCCAATCATATATGCTATAATCCGAGGATATCTTAATTCATAGTGGTGATTTCTGTGCGTATCCAAATAACAACAATACGAAAATGTCCTTAAACCTTGACCGGAATCGGTCAAGGTTTTTTGTTTCCTTAGGGAAAAAGTTCTGGTGGGGGGAATAAATGATGGTGCCGGGTAAGAAGGATGCTTCGATGATTGCTGTATGGATAAGCTTGATCAGCAACGTGCTGCTGACTGTCATGAAACTATTGGTAGGCCTATTATTTAACAGTCCGGTATTACTGGCCGATGGGGTCCATAACGCGGGTGATGTTATTGCAACTATAGCTGCGTTGAGCTCCATGCGTATATCCAAGCAGCCTGCCGATGAGGATCATCCTTATGGACATGGAAAGGCTGAGGTACTGGCATCTGGCATCGTGGCGGTCATTATGGGACTAGCAGCTGTGTATATAGGCTATGAGGCGGTATCCGCTTTTTTTGAAGAGCCTTCACAAGCGAGTATCATCGCCTTAATTGCAGCGATTCTCTCTTTAATATGGAAACAGGCCCTGTACATGTATACGATCCGAATTGGTAAACAGACGAATAGCAAAGGATTAATTGCAACCGCATATGATCATCTTGCTGATGTATATGCATCGCTTGCCGCGGTTGTCGGAATCGGTCTCGCATTCATTGGAGAAACGTATCATATTCCTTATTTATCATATGGAGATCCCGCGGCGGGTATCATTGTGTCGATATTAGTATTAAAGCTGGCCATTGAGATGTCGCTGGAAACGGTCGGTATATTGATGGATAAGACTGTAAGCATCGATAAATTGAATGAATATGCGGCTTTGATCCAAACCATCTCACAGGTGAAACGAATCGACCGCTTGCGTGCCAGAGAACACGGCCATTACATACTCGTGGATGTCAGGGTGAGCATTCCGGGTGAATTAAGCATTCAAGAGGGGCACGATATTTCCCGTAAAATAAAAGGAGCCATTATCGATAACCACCATGATGTGGATGAAGTATTAATTCACTTGAACCCGTGGTATCCGGCTGAATCCAGGTAGAATGACGCTTTTTTCATTATTTTTTCATATTAATTGGGTAACATAAGAAGCATCAACCATAACCTCAAAGTTATAGTAGGAGCACACTTATGAAAACAACAGACGAGCAGTATGCAAGGCCATTGACGTGGATACCGGAAAGGGAACGGATTTGGTTGTTAGCTGCAGCTGCGGTTTCCCTATTCATTATGATATGGGGGCTTTGGAGTATGATTCATTTATCTGCTTCTGTGCTGCACAGCAAAAAATTCGAATTTACCTTTAAAAATTATGGTTCGAATGCGCGGCTTGCTCTTTTCGTTGTTCTGGCTAACTATGTGCTTATGTTGGTTTTGCAGAAGCGGATGGTAGATCGCTGGAGCAGCCTGAAAAAATGGATGATCAGACTGTGGCGGTTAGCTCGGAGCTTGCATACGCCAATTGCCATAATAGCGATCGGGTTCATTGTACTTCATGTCGTTGCGGTATTTATGTATGGCTTTAAGTATAATTTCAACAATATCAGTGGATTGCTGGCTTTATTAGTCCTTCTTCCTGTACCGGTCTCAGGTTTATTCAGATACAAGAAGCTGGATCGAAAGTGGCATTTACGATTAGGACTAGTGTTTGCCGTACTTTTTCTGATTCATTCTTTTGTGTAGAAGACCTGGCCATTGGCCAGGTTTTTATTGTTACAAGGTTCAAATCTTAACGGGTTCTTACTCTATACAGGCTATACCCCAGATTAGCCGCCAGCAGTCCTGCCAGTAGGAAGGACAAGCCCCCGATCCATACATTCACAGCTACGCTTGAGACAGCAGCAACTATTCCAAATAAGATTTGCTCACGGTATTTGCCGGGTGAGGTGGGTGGGTCGCTGAGCATGAAGAATGAGAGGAACAACACAGCGTTAATAAAAGGGATACGAAAAATATCGTTAACATCTAGCGCATGATAGAACGATATTCCAGTAAATAAGGCAAAGTATGTGCCGAGAAATCCAAAAATTAATGGAAATTTATTCACTTTATTAACGACCAGATAGCCTCCGACCACAAGAAATACAAGGGTCCATCCTGGAAGTGCGGATAAGCCACCCCACCATTCGTGGCCGCTGGAAAATAACAGCAGGACGGCGAGAAGACCCACCGCGGCGGGATTAAAAATCGGTTTTTTCTTTATGCGGAGTACATGCTTGGAAATAATGGCGATAACCGCTGCTGCAGCTGTGATCAACCAACTGGAAGCGGGGCTTAATACCAGTGCGATAATAAGGCCAGTGAGCAGAGCGCCATCTGGTACCCGTCTTTTTCGTTTCAGCATTACCATCAAACCAAAGTCCAGTACCCCGGCTGTGCTAACAGCGATCACGATATTACCAATGCCTTGAAAAGACAACGGGCCGAAGGAAGCGACTCCTGTTAAAACGAGCAGAATAATCAATACATAGCCCTTGGGAGTTTTCAAAAAAGGATGCTTTCGATTCATCGGTTTATTGTTTTCATGGATTTCACTCATACCAATACCTCTTCATGTCGTTTGTCATATATAACTGTAAGGAAGAAGTAATCCACAGTCCTTGAAGCTCTGCTTCGTCGAGCCATTTCTTTCCTTGTTCATATCCCAGTACAAAAGCAGCCGTAGAAGCGCCATCAGCAAGCATTGCGAAGGGGGCGACAACCGTGCAGCTGTACAAATCTTCACGGGAGGCCTGATTATGAGGATTAATAAGATGGTGGCTCCCACTTTGTTTGCTGATTCGTTCATAGCTACCCGAGGTGCACACGGCCATATCGCTGATGCTTAGGGTACAAATCGTAAGCTCCTTTTCAAGGGGATGACGTATTCCTATTCGCCAAGGCTGATGACTCTCATTCATGCCCCCAGCAAAAATGTCACCTCCGGCATCGATATAAAATCCCTCGAAGCCTTCCAATATTCGTTTGGCCCAATCAATAGCCATACCTTTGGCAATGGCTCCCAGATCAAGGACGAGGGGCTTTGACAGCTTCACGATCCGACGAATTTCATCGATCTCAATATCTTTATAGCTCGCGGCGGGTGCTGCATCCGTTATAGGCAGAGGTATACTACCATTCAAATAATGACGGTCGAACCCTTTTTCCTCCATAAGCCTTCCTATTGTTGGATCAAACACTCCATTCGTCATCTCTGCCAGCTCTATGGAGAAGCGAATCGCTTCAAACAGTAATGGACTGACCGTAATGGCTGAGCCTATATGGTGGCTAATTTTTCTAATCTCGCTGTTCTCATCAAAGCGGCTGCAGGTTGCTTCCACAAAGGTAAACAAATCAAACACCTGATCGATGGCTTGATGCATGAATGGCTCTGAATGGACAGAAACTACTTTTACCGTAATCAGGGTATCCATACATATCGCAGTACGCACTACGCTTTTCATCTTCATGACAGCTGTTGTGCTTTACTTAATGCTTGTTGAACAGCTTCGATAAAATCTTTGGAGCTATTGGTAGCTCTGCTGACGGTATCAATATTGGCACTCTGCTTATCGATGACTTGCTGCGGTAAGCTCTCAATGTAGGTGACGGGGTAACGTGTAGCGCTGCGAGTAATTTCCACATTGGCGATGCTGCCCTTTTGAATCGTTACCGCCACCTCTACGGTACCAAAGCGGTTAGTTCCTGACCCGGTGTAGCTTCCATCCTTGTATTTGGCATTCGTACCTGAAGGCTGTACTGCTGTCGGGGTGGAAGGTTTGGGGTTTGAGTTTGAGTTAGAGTTAGAGATTGAGTGTCGCTGCGGCCGATCTATAGGTCGAACCTGCTCACTTGAGCTTGTAGCTGAGGTCATGACGGACTCTGTTGGATGCATGGCCTGAAGGCTTTGCGGCTCTGTAACGACATAACCGGCTGCATACACAATACCGATTGCTGTAGAACATAATGCTATGAGCTTCTTTCCGATAATAGCCATTGTTGATTTTCCTTTCGTCAAGTATTAAGTACACCCCTTGTATATGGATCATAAGATAAGCCGATGAAAAAATCATGAAAGTT
This sequence comes from Paenibacillus periandrae, assembly GCF_022458865.1. GTDB lineage: Bacteria > Bacillota > Bacilli > Paenibacillales > NBRC-103111 > Paenibacillus_S > Paenibacillus_S periandrae. The sequence goes on from NZ_JAJNMU010000012.1 coordinate 53,049, forward strand.
TGGCTGGAGGCATACCGGACAAGTCGTTCTATTTCTTCATTATTTTTTCATGGAACTTTGTTATGTTTATAGTTAACTATAGGAGCGTGAAAGAAGGGCGGGGCCATGAGAATATTACTGGTGGAGGATGACGTCAAGCTCGGCTTTTTAATTGAATACAAGCTTAAGCATGAAGGCCACCAAGTCGATTGGGTAAAGAATTCGGAGGAAGCAGAGAGTTTATTTGCAGCAGAGGCGTACGATCTTTATATCTTGGATTGGATGATTCCGGGGAAAACAGGACTTGAGCTATGTAGGGAACGGAGGAAGCAGAAGGATAACACGGCCATCCTGATGCTGACTGCACGCGATGCTGTCGAGGACAGGGTAAAGGGCTTGGTGGATGGAGCAGACGATTATTTGGTTAAACCGTTTGCTTTTGAAGAGCTGTTTGCCCGTATGACTGCGTTGGATCGTAGAAAACAGACAAGCGGATACGAAGAAAGCTGCACTTCCCATAGTTTGAAGCTGAATTTGCAAACGCAGGAGGCATGTCGTGATGGGTCCATGATCTATTTAACGAAAAGGGAATTTCAGCTGCTATCCTTCCTGATGCGCAACACCGATCAGGTATTATCCAGAGAGCGAATTTTGAATTATGTGTGGGGAACCGAAGCGGATGTGACATTAAATGCGGTAGATGCTACTGTAAAGCTGCTCCGTAAGAAGATCGACGATCCCTATACGAACAAAGTTATTCAAAGCGTCCATGGACGGGGCTATCGTTTTTCGGATTCAGAGGCTGTTTCGCATGATTAAAAAAACACGAAGAAATCTCTTTATCATTTATAGTGTGATTATCGGGTTAATTCTGATTATAATGGCTGTTACCTTTTACTTGATGCTGTCAGGCGTGCTTGCAAGAGATGAACATACAAGACTTGAAGCAGCTTCAGCAAAAGCGCAAATGGAATGGCAAAGAAGGATGACGAATCCAATCGGCGGTATGAATGACAATAAAGATATGAAGGATAATCGTCCACCACATAAAATGGAATGGGAGTTTTTACAAAGCAACCAAGCTGCCGTTGTTACAAATATGAATGGTCAAATCCTGTCGCAATCCTTAGTACGAAATCCATTAGTTACGGAAGGCTACTTAAGAGAAATCCAGATTCAGGCTGTCAACACTAAGCCTTATGTCCTGCAGCATATAGAGATTGACAACCGGAGCTATGCAGTCATAAGTATGGATATGAACAATCTACGTGGTATCAGGTTGTATATTGCCGAGGATATCAGCAATCAAAAGCACCTCCTTACCGAAATGCGCTGGCTGCTGGGCGGCGTATCGATTCTGCTGCTGGTTGTGGCCTCGATCCTCGGTTATATTTTGGCTGGACGGGCGATGATTCCAATCACTCGTTCCTATGAGCGGCAAAAAGCCTTTACTGCTGACGCCTCCCACGAGCTGCGAACGCCGCTTAGCGTGCTGCAGGCATCTATGGAAATATTGGAGGAACAAAAAGAGCAGCTGCCGTCCATTCATCAATTGGTTATGGGACATATGAGGGATGAAATCCATCGGATGATTCGGCTCACAGAAAATCTGCTGCTGCTGGCTCGAAGTGATTCCGCCATGCAGCTAAGCCAGATGGAGCAGTTCGACCTTCGTCAAACCATTCTGAGCACAATGGATCGTATGCGGCTCGCCGCACAAGCTAAACAAATCTTTATTGAGGCTCATGTTGACAGCTTGAAAGAAGGCCGCTCCTACAAAGGGGATGCCGATCAGATCAGTCAGCTGTTATATATCCTTCTCGACAATGCCATAAAATTTTCAGATGTTGAAGGATCTGTGATTGTACGATCACAGTCCTATACCAAAGGGGGAATCGAAATTACGATAGCCGATAAAGGCTGCGGAATTCCGGCGGAAGATCTTCCTCATGTATTCGAACGTTTTTATAGAGTTGACAAGGCAAGGTCTCGCGAATCCGGGGGAACAGGGCTGGGGCTATCCATTGCAGCTCGCATTGTGCACAATCATGGAGGCGAGTTATCGGTCAAGAGCACCGTGGATCAAGGCAGTGTATTTATCATCCGATTTCCTGAAATAATGGGATGACTATTCATTCCTCTAGAACATCTTCCCTGACATAAACAATTTGACTGAATCATAAACTGGTCTGTTATCAGAGCTGAATGGTTCAGCACTTTTGTGTAGAGGAGTTTGATGCATGGATAATTTATCTGTGAAGCAAGCGGCGAATGCGAGCATACCACAGCCCATAAGAAGCGACGGAGCGGGCGCTACTGATCCTGGCCCGCGTGATGTGATGCGGGACATGGAAAATCCGGATATGCTCATTCCACCAGTCACGGATTCCGGTCTGCTGCCTAACCTGAAATTCTCATTCTCCGACACCCACATGCAATTAAATCAGGGGGGATGGTCGCGTGAAATTACAGTCAGGGATTTACCGATAGCCAAAACTATGGCGGGTGTCAATATGCGGCTTACACCAGGTGGTGTGCGTGAATTGCATTGGCATCAGCAGGCGGAATGGTCGTATATGCTATTAGGAAGAGCTCGTATTACCTCGGTTGATCAGGAAGGACGCAATTTTATTGCAGATGTCGGTCCTGGCGACCTTTGGTATTTTCCAGCAGGCCTTCCTCATTCCATTCAAGGCCTGGAAGAAGGCTGTGAATTTTTGCTTGTATTTGACGATGGCAGCTTTTCCGACTTGAATACGTTGTCGATTTCCGATTGGGTCGCACATACTCCAAAGGAGGTGCTTTCGGCCAATTTTGGTGTACCGGAAAGTGCCTTTGCCAATATTCCTTCCAATCAGGTTTATATTTATCAGGATCAGGTTCCAGGTTCGCTTGAAAGCCAGGCCGTTCAATCTCCTTACGGCACCATTCCGCAGAGCTTCAAGCATGAGCTGCTGGCCCAAACACCGGTTAAAACACCTGGCGGGAGCGTAAGAATCGTTGATTCCTCGAATTTTCCGATTTCCAAAACAATTGCTGCTGCACTTGTTGAGCTCGAGCCGGGGGCAATGCGGGAGCTTCATTGGCATCCGAACAATGACGAATGGCAATATTATTTGACAGGTCAGGGGCGGATGACGGTATTTGCAGGCAATGGCGTAGCGCGCACCTTTGATTACCGGGCAGGAGATGTTGGTTATGTACCGTTTGCTTTTGGCCACTATATTCAGAATACAGGCACCCAAACGTTATGGTTTCTGGAAATGTTCAAGAGCGACCGTTTTGTCGATGTATCACTCAATCAATGGATGGCACTAACCCCAAGAGATTTGGTCCGTGATAATCTGAACGTAGGCCCAGAGCTATTGGATAAGCTGCGCAAGGAAAAATGGCCTGTTGTCCGCTATCCCGATTTTTCTTATACACCCAAATCATGATTAGAATGTTGGAAGAGGCAGGGACCCTGAGGATAAGGTCTTATGCCTCTTTTTTAGTATGCGCTTCGAAGTGCAAGGTGTTGACAAAAGCAAGGTAAGTGTTTATTGTATTAAGTGTATTACATGTAGTGGTACACGTATATATTTGGAGTGTGCTGCAGCAGAGAAAGGAAGAGAGCCTTGCACATACATATAGACGAGCGAAGCACGACCCCTATATGGGAACAAATTGTCCAACAAATTAAAGAGCTAATCCTCAAAAAAGTGCTAAGACCCCATGACAAGTTGCTATCTGTCAGAGAGCTTGCCTCTATGCTCATCGTCAACCCGAACACGGTAAGTAAAGCCTATCAGGAGCTTGAACGACAGCAAATTATTGAGACTCGACGTGGAAAAGGCACTTTTGTCACAGAGGCATTACCCGTACAGGGGAACGAACAGCGGATCAATGAAATTCGGCAATCGCTACAGCTGCTTGTAGTGGAGTCCTCTTACATTGGAGTGAGCCGGGATACGCTGGTGCAATGGATTGACAGTTATATGAATGAATTGGGAGGCGAGAGACTTGTTGAACGTCCGAAATCTGAGTAAAGCCATAGATGGCAAAACGATCCTTGAAAATATTAACTTTGAACTCAAAAGTGGATCTATTACAGGACTGATTGGTCGGAACGGAGTCGGTAAATCGACACTGCTGAGGATCATGACAGGTATTTTGGATCCTGACCAGGGTGAGGTACTATTTGAGGGTGTAAATCTGAGAACCTATCCACTTATTAAACAATCGATGTATTATGTACCCGATTCTATGAGTATGTTCAACAGCTATAGTGTCAAGGAGCTGGTTCGGCTGCATCGGAGCATGTACGAGCAATTTGACCAGGAAGCTTTTTATACATGGCTGGACCGCTTCCAGCTGCCAACAAACCGGACGCTGCGTTCGTTTTCCAAGGGAATGAAAGCATTGTTGGTTATCATATTGGCCCTTGCTACTCAGTCCAAGCTGATTATTCTGGATGAACCGACGAACGGGTTGGATGTTATCGTAAAAAAACAGGTGATGCAGCTGCTTGTTGAGGAAGTATCGGAACGCCAGCTGGCCCTGATCATTTCCTCGCACCATTTGCAAGAGCTTGAGAAAATAGCCGACGTTGTCATGATGATGAAAGACACCAGGATCGACTCCATGATCAGCATAGAAGACGTGAAGCAGTCCTTCAAAAAAGTACAGGTTGCATTCGCGGATGTATCGACCCACTGTTTATTCGATAAGGAGTATGTGGAGGTGCTATCACAGGTTGGACGTGTGACGACCCTACTGATTAAGAGTAATGCAGCCCACACGATACGTTTATTACAGGATAATCAGCCACTGCTGCTGGAGGAGCTGCCTGTTACCGTCGAGGATTTATTTATGAGTAGGCTGGGGGGAAATGGATATGTTTCATAAAGGATTATGGTTTCAGCACTATAAGCAGTCCAAATATATACTCTGGGCTTTATGGCTGGTGGCGGCGTTTAGCGGTTTCCAATTGCTCAGTCATGCAAACAATGTCGTCGTGAACATCGAATCTTCATTGAAAAATAACTATAAATTCGAATATAACTTTAATGCCGATCTGGAGATGGTATCGATCCTTCAACTTCTGATATGCATAGGATTACCAGCTTTCCTTGTTGGTTTCAATCGTACGAATCAAACTCTGGAATACATGTATGCGATGCCTGTGAAGCGGGAGCATATATTTGTATCCAAATGGATGCTTGGTATCGTTCATATCATCGGATCTACTACAGTAGGCCTACTTATTCAGCTCATAGTGATCCATTCGACGATTTTGAATAATTATTTGACTGATGGTTTATTTTGGATCTATTATCTCCAGCAGTTAATTATTTTGAGCGCAGTGTTTAGTTTTTCGTTGTGGCTCGGTTTCATCGGAGGCAGCTTCTTATCACAGGCTGCGTATAGCGTCATTTTTTTACTGCTTCCCTCTGTGCTATTTGGATTGGTTAAAGAGATGGTTTCCCTGCACTATTTTGCTTTCGGTGTAACGAATATTAGAGATGCCTGGTTTTTCAGTATGACGTTGGATCCTTATTTTCAAAATATTTCGTTTCCACTGAAGCTGCTTAAAATTAGTGAATGGTTCAGGGTAGCTAGTCATCCCAATCGTGGAGGTTCAGAGGAGTACATAGAGTTGATTCGTCAAACTTATTATGGCTGGATGTCCTTCTTGGTACCGCTGCTGGTTACGCTCGGAAGTGTCTGGGGCATGCTCCGTATGGCCGTTACAGCCAGAAACGAAAACAATGGGAAGGTGTTGTTGAATAACAAGCTTCGTCCCTACTTGGTTGCAGGGGTAGTGATGTGCGCATTTCTATTTGGCGGTGCGGTGCTGGAAGGTACGTTGGGTAATCATTATTATGGTTCTGATGGCACGGAGCATGGGCGTTATGTGGAAAATATAGCGATTTACTATGCGGCTGCGCTGGGATCAGCAGGTATCGGCTATTATTTAATCAAAAAATGGCTCGGAAGCAAGCAGCAGCTGTCAAAAAATTAACTCATTCCTTGATGGAATAACGACTTAGTGGAATGCCACCCGGCGATTTAAGGGGGTACTAGAAAAAGATAGTACTAACAGGATCATCCTTCACCCTTTATAATAGTGGATAAGTCATAAGCAGATGAAAAAAATACGTCGGGAATGATTTTGGTGGTGGAAATCAAGGAACGCTTAATGGTATTGAAGAAGCACGAAGACATTTGTTACAGCATTTGCCTGTATGTGCTGCAGTGCGAAGCCTTGGCTTGTGAAGCCGCAAAGGCTGCATTGTACAACCTGCTGAAATGCGACTCATTTTTCGTTGAAGATTCTCATACTAAAAGTATTCTGCTGCGTAAGGAATCAATGAAATGTGCCTTGCAACTGATGAAATTGAAGTCATAATATGGATTTGGAACCTTGATAGGCTTATGCCTTCAAGGTTTTTTTGTTGTTGGAGTACGATTTTCAACGCATAAAATCGATGGTAAACGTGTTCATGTTAAATGGCCAATATTGATATTAGAGTAGATGTAAAACTATGGACATCCAAAAACGGTTGACTAACGATAAAATCCCAGCTACAATGATGTAGTAATTTAGTAAATTACTAAGTTAGTAAATAAGTGGAGAGATGAGGAAAAGAAAATGAAAATACCTACTACCTTAAAGCATAAGCCTGTTGTTGTGGTAGAAAATTATGAGCAGGTTGACGGCCGATTCGCCAGAAATACAGATGCAAAAGGTCTTTCTCTGGGATTGGCCCAGTGGAACGATAAAGGCAAGGTCGATATTTCAGCCAAGGTATGGAGATACACGGGAGAAGAATGGTCAAGGCAATCGGAGGAACTGCCTCTCCATCGCGCTCTTGATTTATCCATTCTGATTTGCCGGACAATGGCGCATTTTAGCGAAGCATACAGATATGAGCATTTATATGACCCGAAGGAGCCTGTCATCGACCGGGTTGGTATGCAAGGGGATGCCATGACCGTGGGTATATGTACCAGCAATGACACAATCAATGAAGATATTAAGCTGTTCAGTCAAGCTCTGAGCGATGACGATGAGATGATCAGCGAGCGTTTGCGCATGCTATCAAAAATATTAAAGGATATGGGGTATTAAAATGTTTTCCAATCGTTACGTTCGAACTATTATCATTTCCCGAGTGCTGCTGCAGCTGGGAATCTGGATCCGGAATTATGCCGTACTTCTTTATGTTACCCATTTGACGAACAATAACCCGGTTGATGTATCGCTGATTTCCGTTGCGGAATTTGCGCCGATTTTCTTATTCGGCCTTATTGGCGGGACCTTTGCCGACCGATGGCGGCCGAAGCGAACAATGGTATGGAGTGATTTGCTGTCAGGCTTGTCCGTTGGGGCTGTGCTGCTTGCCGTTATGAATGGTGGATGGGTTGCTCTTCTCTTCGGCTCATTCGTTTCTGCCAGCTTGTCTCAATTTTCTCAGCCTTCGGCTATGAAACTGTATAAGCGGCATGTGCCAGCTGAACAATTGCAGAGCGTGATGGCGATATCCCAAACTCTTGTCGCTGTCTTTACGGTTTTGGGCCCAGTCATCGGCACGTTTATTTTCATACAGTTTGGAATTAACGTATCGTTGATCCTGACGGCAGTATTGTTCCTGGGGTCTTCGCTTATACTATCGTCGCTTCCACGCGACGCGGAGGAGCCGAATTCCGGGGCTGCCAGCGACTTCAAAAAGGAGTTGATGGCGGGGCTGCGTTACATCAGATCCAATCAATCCTTAAAAACACTCAGCGTTACTTTCTCGGCTGTCGGATTGGCATCAGGACTCACTATGCCGCTTCAAATCTTCCTTGTCATCGAGAAATTGGGACAGGACACGCAATTTTTGCAGTGGTTGGTTATGGCTAATGGAGCAGCCATGCTGGTGGGGGGATTTGCCATAATGGGGATAGCCAAAAAGGTGAAGCCACAGCTTCTGCTCATGGTAGGATTACTTGTTACTGCCGTATGTACAATCGGAATAGGCGCTTCTACAATGATTGGGCTGACAATCGTCCTTTTAGTGATCAGCGGTTTGTTTTACCCTTGTATTCAAGGCGGAATCCAGACGCTTATTGTGCGGAACACAGAAGGAGCATTTATTGGCCGGGTATCGGGAGCGATCATGCCTGTTTTTATGGGAATGATGGTCATCGGCATGTTCATATCCGGATATTTAAAGGATACGTTATCGCTGTTAGCAGTATATGTGGTCAGCGGCGGTTTGATTATTACCGGTGCACTTTTACTGACCCCTCTTGTGAAAAGAAACAAGGCTGAGAGAGGCCCAGCATCATGACGGATAGGAGAAATGTTATGAAGGAGCACGTACAATATTTGTTGTCGCCTGCAAGACAATTGTCTGATGCAGAAAAATGTCTTGTCTGGAAGAAGCCGTTATCTCATAAGGTCAGCGAGGAAGAACAGCGTATTAGTAAAGAAATAAAGCGCAGCTGGAATCGTGGGGAAATGAAAATCGCCAATATTTTGTTAGAGGGCGACGCCGGATCAGGTAAGACACAACTTGCAAAAGCATTATCGGCTAATTTCGGGCTGCCCTATACGAAAGTAACCTGTTTTGCGGATATGGATAAATCGGATATTATTGGCGCTATTTTGCCGGTTATTTCCTCTGAACGATTAGAACGGATGGACCAAGCGGACCAAAGCGTTTTGAAGGCATTGTATGAGAGCGATGGCTTTCAAAGCGCAGCTGAAGTTCTGATCAATGTACTGGGAGTTACACCGGAAGCAGCCGCATTAAAGATGAAACAATTGCTAAATCTGGCCATGGAAAACACCGAGGGCGAAGCAGTTGAGTACCGGTTCTACCCGTCCGAGATCGTCAGAGCTTATCAAAAAGGCTATCTCCTGGAAATTCAGGAACCCAACGTGATTCGCGATGCCGCGGTGTTAATGGCACTAAATTCTGCCTTGGAGCTGGATGGCAGCATCAACCTCCCGACAGAAATCATACGCAGACACCCGGACTTTATAGCGGTTATTACAGCAAATCGCAGTTACGCAGGGTCCAGACCCCTGAACGAAGCACTGCGTGACAGAGTTCAGCATACGGAAAAGATGGACCTGCCAACCAAAGAAGTCATGATTGAACGTGCGAGGGCAAAAACCGATTATAGGAATGAACAGGTTTTGGGCGTTTTTGCAGATACTATTATGATTCTGGACAAAACAGCACGAGCTAATGCGATTAAAGGTGTGGCAGGCATGCGTTCCTATTTCTACTGGGTAGATGCGGTTGCCGAAGGTACTTCCGCAATCGAGTCTCTTTACCATAAAGTCATCTACAAGATCACAACCGATTCCGATGAAATCAAAATACTGGAAGATGCACTTAAAAGCCATCATTTATTTGAGAACTTGAACGCGGCTGAAATCGAAGTAAAAAAAAACGAATTTTTGACACTGCAGAGCTCCGGACAAGTGGAAATATAGATGATGCAGCTTTTGACAGTGATGACATTGAAGAGGAAGCAGGTATTGCACTTAAAAAGTCTCCTGATAGCGACGAGAGCTCATTGGATAGTGATTCCGAAGATGCTGATGATATGGAAAGCTCGGATTTGGGAGAGAACGGCTCCCCCAAGTATCACCAAGCAAATCCTGATCCCATGTCAGAGGATGAGCAGCAAAAGGAACGTGATTTTCGTAAAAAGCTGAATCGAGATGCACGGGAGGTTGTGTCCGAATCGATGCATAAGGGCGTCAAGCTGATTGTCCACCGTCCGGAGTATGTATTGGATAATAAAGAGGAATATGTTGGCCTAAGCAGAGAGCTTATGCCTGTCGTACGAGAAATTGCCAGAACAACGCTTCCGCTGTTGGAGCATGAGATTTCTACTGAATTTGCGAGAAATCATTATTATGGTACGCAATTTAAACCAGAAAACGTTGCATATCGAGATTACAGATATTTTGCCAAAAAACGTCCTCCTACAGATTCCCCTTCACTTGTGGTCGGACTGAGGGTTGACGAATCAGCATCGATGGCTGCTTTTGGGAGATTGGAGGCGGCCAAGCGCGCAGTGATCGCGGTTTATGAATTTTGTCAAATTTGTAATATTCCCATATTGATCTACGGTGATACTGCGGATGTTTCCAGAATGGAGCAAATGTCAATATTTGCATATACCGATTTTAACAAGGCGGAGCCGAATGATCGATTCAGGCTAATGGGGATTCGAGCCAGAAGTAATAATCGAGATGGAATGGCGCTTAGAATTATGGCCGATAGGCTAGTGGATTCACCGCAACAAACCAAACTGTTAATTAGCATAAGCGACGGACAGCCCAAAGCAATGGACGACTATACCGGAGGTTATGCTGCCAAAGACATGCAACAGACAATATCCGAATATGAGCGGAAGGGAGTTGCATTTCTGGCAGCCGCTATCGGCCAAGACAAGGATGTGATTCATCAAATCTATGGGAATGAGAGATTCCTGGATATGACCAACCTAAATGAATTCCCGAGAAAGTTGGTTCGGATTATTTCTCGGTATTTATAACTACGACGGTCATGAATTGACCCCAAAAGGAGAGAAAAAGCATGGACAAGAACAAACGCAAGGAGCTGCAGGAGGAATACAAGCAGATTAAGACCTACCTGGGTATAATCCAAATAACAAACAAGACCAACGGCAAAATATACGTAGATAGCTATCCAAACCTGAAAAACAAATGGCTGGCAATACAGGGCCAGTTGGATATGGGAAGGTTCGCAAATTCCCAATTGCAAAAAGATTGGAAGGAGCTCGGATCCGAAGCATTTTCCTATGAGGTGCTGGAACAGAAAGAAGCTGACGAAATTACCGACAAGCGCTGGGAGCTTCAGCAAATGAAAAAGCTGTGGCTAGAGCAATTGCAGCCCTACGGAGAGAGAGGATATAATAAGCCTTCAGTCAACTAAAATATAATGCTAGAAATAAAACAACCCGTCAATCGCTACAATTGGCGGGTTTTATGATTATGGTTTTTTCTATGTCTGAGTGCTCAGCATCATTAATGAGGCAATCCCATTCTTTCCAAGTCACTGCGGTTCAAATAAGTTGTGCCGTCTTTGACAAGCATTTGGATATTACCTGGGTTGCTAATGGCGATTTTTTCATCGTCTGTGCTGTTGGGTAGATTAAAAATAAAGTTTTGCTTACCATACTCCAGATTAATTTGAGGAGTACCGGGTGAGATGGTTACCTTAATGCCAGGAACTAACGTTAATTCCCGTAAAGCTACCCATTTGGCCGTATCGACGGGCTCGCTTTTGACGGCCGGCTGGTCCAGAGCTATCGTCCTGCTCTCGGTCGTATATTTGACGTTATAGCCTAACAGATCCGCTATGGCACGCACGGGCAAATAGGAAGTCCCATCATAGACCAGGGGAGTCGTGTCCATCTTCTTTTCCTGTCCATTAATTTTAAAAATGAAATTCGCAAATACAGCTGTGACCTCGCCTTGAGTAGCAGCTACTGCAGTGGTAACGGAACCTATCATCATGCCGATTGCTAATCCAAGAATTATCTTTTTCATGATCAAACCTCCATCTGCTGGTATTATTAGGATTATAGCATATTTCAACTGCTGAAGTTTCATCGTTACCGTCAAAAGATGGTATAGGCAAAGATGACCCCTAAAGTAATTTAGGAGTCATCTTATTAGAGCCTGTTGTTGCATGGACAAAAGGTCATTCACACAGTTTATTAACTGCCAAGTCAATGCCTGTTAGTTTATGTAGTAAGAGCCAGTTGGCAGAGCAGTCGATTTGTCGACCACAACAAGACCTACACCATTGAGCACATAAGCAATTCGGGTATCATCGTTAAATATGAATATCCCGGGTACATAAATGCCTCTAATGTTCGTTTCACCTATCGACTGAGAGGTCGAAGCTGTTGGGGTTTTGCTCACATTCGGCGTGTTCAGCAGCGGATCGGTTGTCGCCTCAGCGGCACCTACTACTGTTGGAAGCATCAAAGCTGCGGCAACTACTAACATCGATAATTTTGTTTTAAAAGACTTCATCATCATCACTCCATCTATTTTTTTGTTATGTAACTATATCTTTCTGGAGCATCTTCCCCAGTTGAGTATTATTACCCACGTTGAATTTATTCGAAGCATGTGCTGCGAATTATTTTATAAAAAATTGTAAACAAGACTTTAAAGATTAATATATTATTAATCCTACTAAACCGATTGACATTTAATGATATTGAGTTAAAATAAGAATAACAGATAGACGTTGAGCAAGTGAAAGACTACATGAATGGGGGAAGCCGGTATGAAAATAGTTGCCATTATCGGAGGAAGTCAAACGGATACATTTAAAAAGATAGGTGAGAAGCGTGGGGTCATAGTGGAGCATCATAATGGTAAAACCGGCGGCGGTTCCGTGGAAAGCTATTTCCTGCGTATTATTAATAAAGCTGACGTTATTATTATTTTGAAAGGTGCGATCAAGCATACGTCCATGTGGGCTGTCCGGGAGCTTGCAGAAAAGAAAGGAAAAAAAATCGATTATCATGATGGTTTTGGTGCCACAGGCGCTTTGGAAAAGGCATTGCAAATTGTAGGGTGATAGGGTAAATACGGGTGTGAATCGAGTGTCCTATTAAACATAAAGGCTGGTGACAACAATCAAATACGATGAACATCCGTAAACCCTTTTCCAGATTTAATTGGATGAGGGTTTATTTATAATAAATGAGTCACCTTTGGCGTATCCTAACCAATGAGGTGATCAGGATGAATGAGGGAACAAACAAACCGAATTATGAGCAAATTTATCAGGAGTACAGGCAGCAGGGGGAAATGCAGGCAGCGCAGGAGCAAATAAGTAATCAGTCAGCTGATGGCAAAGAGTCCATCGTGGCTGTACGTAAAAATGCTGATGGTGATATTATTGCGATTCAAACATCAGCTGGACGTGAGCTGGATTATGTGACTGCTGTGAATGAGGCCAAGTCAGGCGCACTTGCACATGTGGATGTATTCCACCGCTACGGCCGTGATATTTTGCGAAGTGAGCCAGATGGTATACAATCCAACAATTTGGATAATCTGCCTACGTTTTAGGGAAGAAATATTGAAGTTCAAATGCTTTAACCCGGAGGGAACCTGTTTACTTCCGGTTCTTTGTGCTGCTCTGGCTGGTGCGGAGTGCGGAGTGCGGAGTAAAAATACCAGTTATCGCACTCGATAAAAATTTCGCAATCCATAAGAAATCCGGAAATAAGATGCATGTTACACTAGGATTGAACTTGCTTATCCATCATGAATAGAACCTAAGCGATTAGCGAAGAGATGATGTTAAGGAGTGAGTCCATGATGAGAGCTCGAAATTTGTCAAAGGAGCGGCTCGGCCGTATGCATGACATTATGGCTGGCTATGTTGAGCGCGGCGAGATATCCGGGATGGTTACATTGATCAGCCGTCGAGAGGACGTATATGTCGATGCAATCGGTAAGCTGGCATTCGGCAGCGATGTATCGATGCAGCGGGATACTCTCTTCCGCATCGCCTCCATGACCAAGCCGATCACCGCAGCAGCGGCCATGATTCTGGTGGAGGAATGCAGGCTTCGGCTGGACGAGCCCGTAGATCAACTGCTGCCTGAACTGGCTGATCGTCAGGTTCTTAAGCGGATCGACAGCCCGCTCGATGACACCGTGCCCGCAAAACGTGCCATTACCCTGCGCGATCTGTTAACCTTTCAGTTGGGAATCGGGGTCGTTATGGCACCGCCCGGCATGTATCCGATTCAGAAGGCGATGGACGAGGCTGGACTTGCTCCTGGCCCGAACCCGCCAGCTCATTCACCAGATGAATGGATGAAACGTCTCGGCAGTCTACCATTGGTTCATCAACCGGGTGAGAACTGGATGTACCACACGGGCTCAGAGATACTCGGTGTGCTGATTGCACGTGCGGCAGACCAGCCGCTGGAGCAATTTTTACGCGAGCGGATCTTTGAACCGCTTGGGCTGAAGGACACCGGATTTAGCGTACCTGCCGACAAGCTGGATAGACTGCCAACGAGCTATATGACTCATCCGGATTCCGGAGCACCCATGGTTCATGATGAGCCTGCTAACAGCCGCTGGAGCAGCAAGCCTGCCTTTCCCTCTGGAGGTGGGGGACTCATATCGACCGTTGACGATTATTTGGCTTTTTGCCAGATGATGCTGAACAAAGGCCAGTACGGTCGCGAGCGCATCCTGTCCAGACCATCCATTGAGCTCATGACTATCGATCATCTGACAGCGGAGATGAAGGCGAACAACCGTATCTTTTTCGGGGACCACAGCGGCTGGGGGTTCGGTATGGCTGTCAGTCTCAAGAGGAGTGATCTGTCCGATACTCCTGGAAGATTCGGTTGGAATGGAGGCACGGGCACATCGGGTTATACCGATCCGAAGGAAGAGATGATCGGGATTGTGATGACCCAGCGTCTGATGGATTCCCCTGCTCCTCCTGGTGTTTTTCTTGATTATTGGACATCGGCTTATCAAGCGATTGATGACTAAAACAGTTAGCAGTAACCGTTCAGCTGCACATTATAAAAATTTCACGACCAAGGAGCTGTTTATTTATGACAACACGATTAGTCCCTTATCTAGTATTGAATGGTAATACGAAGGAAGCTATTCAATTTTATGAGCAAGCCTTGGATGCCAAGCTGCTATTTATGCAATCTTTTGGGGAAATGCCGGAAAACCCTGATTTTCCTATACCGGCAGAGCTCAAAGAACGTGTTGGACATGCCATGTTAAAGGTTGGCGAAACCGACCTTATGCTGTCGGATACATTCCCTGGTCAACCTCATCACCAAGGAAATCAAGTTACGATCTGTGTCGTAAATAATGACAAGAATACATCAAGCAAGATTTATGAAGCCTTAAAGCAAGATGGCCAAGTGATAATGGAGCTGCAAGAAACCCATTTTAGCCCTGCATACGGAAGTGTAGTAGATAAGTTCGGTATCACTTTCCAAATTTTCACTGAAGGTCAATTTTAAAAGTTGCAAAACCAAAATGCAGTGCAGATCAATATCTGTACTGCATTTTTTTTGGAAGCAATCTGTGGTAATATGGTTTAATATTTTCTGTAAGCAGACTCTTATCTGGGATGCTGCTGCCTATGCAACGAAGGAGTGGTAACTTGCATTTATTAGTCAAGGAACGCAGCATGAATCATGAAATTTCGGTATACGAGACTACTCAGCTATATGGAGAGACAGGCAAATTTCGATTTTTACAGTTTTCAGATCATGCTGTGCAAGGGGCAATCGATTTAAATGATCCACAACGTATCGTGCTCGAATACCCAAGGGCTATTATACATATGATGAAGTTTAATCAACCGTTGTTTAATAATGTGTTTGTTATCGGGCATGGAATCGGAACGATCGCAGGTCACTTTTCAGATAAGAGATTTACAGTAGCAGAAATTGACGAAAAGGTCGTGGAGCTAAGCAAGTCGTTTTTTGGATACCTCCCTAATAATGTGTCAGTAGGAGATGGACGTCAGCTTCTTGGGAATGAGGATGACCACACGTTGGATTACATCATACTGGATGCCTTTACCAAAAAGGGGACCCCGTATCACTTAACAACAAGTGGTTTTTTCGAATTGACCGGGCAAAAGCTTACCAGCCAAGGTGCACTCATCATGAATTTAATGGGAAAATCAAGAAATGATCAGCTGATCAATGCTATACATACCACACTTGGAGAAACATTTGCACACTCAAAGGTATTCTCTCTGCCTGCTGACAAGGGGACTGACATCAGAAATATGCTTGTCGTTGGCAGTAATAAAAACATTGAATTCCAAACCCGCGATATGGCAGGTTTTGTTGAAATTGAGCTTAGTCAAGGATATATTATCCATGATCAAGATCCAAAAATAGCGGAATGAGTCGTCTGCGGGAGTGGAGGTATCTGTAACAAGAATGGACAACATTCTGAATTATGGATAATTGACACCAATATGAATAAAGGCGATAATCTTTTTTGAATAGGCGCATCGCCTCTATGAAGTAGGTTTGCATTTAAATTTGTCAGGAGAAGGAGGGTTTACCATCGGAATGAATGGCCGCGAAATTTATGGAAGGCTGGTTACGACAGGCGAGTACGTTTATGTTCAGACAAGTGGCGAACACATTCATCGAATAATTCCTGCTGAGAAGCAAGAGATTGGCAGTAGTGAAGAGGAATTGTGGATTGCCCCGGGGCTGATCGATTTACAAATTAATGGTTTTGCCGGCTATGATTTAAATATGGCTGAAGCTGATTTGGAGCAGCGTGTGGAAGCGATTGGTCTCATGACGAGAGAGGTATTGAAATCCGGTACGACATCTTTTTGTCCCACGGTAATTACGGCCGGATTTGATCAAATTCATAGCAGCATGACAGCCATTCGAATGGCTTGTGAGCGTGATCCTATCATTGACAACTGTATATTGGGCATCCATCTGGAAGGGCCTTATTTATCTGATCAAGATGGACCGCGAGGCGCTCATCCCCTTGAACATGTCAAGGATCCTGACTGGGAGGAATTTTGCGCTTGGCAGGAGGCTGCCGGCGGGCGCATTCGTATAGTAACTTTGGCACCGGAGCGCAGTGGGGCTGTTCCCATGATTAAAAAGCTTGTCCAAGCAGGTATTTTGGTCTGTATCGGACATTGTGCGGCAAACCATGATGAAATTACGGCGGCTGTTGATGCAGGAGCAAGGATGTCGACTCATCTTGGAAATGCTGCTCATTCGCACCTTCCGAGACATCCAAACTATATCTGGTCTCAGTTGGCTGAAGACCGTTTGATACCGAGTATCATTTCCGATGGACATCATTTGCACCCGTCTGTGGTCAAAGTCATGGCGCGAGCAAAAAATAATCATATCGTGCTCGTCAGTGATGCTGTGCATCTAGCTTATATGCAGCCGGGAATTTATAAGACGCATGTAGGGGGAGAAGTCGAATTGCTTCCTTCGGGACGCTTGCAGACTGTGGCTAATCCACTTGTTCTAGCAGGTGCGGCGGTCTCACTGGCGGAATGCGTACAAAATTTTAAGCGGTTTACGCAATCTGATCTACATACCGCTTTCAAGTTAGCTACGTTGATCCCCGCACATCTAATAGGTGAACCGCTCCTTGGTGATGTACAAACAAATGGAATCGCGGATATCCTAACCTTTACCTGGAATGAAGCCGAGGACAAGCTAAACTTGCAGACAGTTATTAAACGTGGAGAAACGATATTTTCAGCTGCGAAGGCATGATGAATGTGTAAAAACATCTTATTGACGAACAACAACATAACAGCTATAATTTCTAATTGAAACGGTTCAAATTTTAATACTGTTTCAATTAGATTTTTTTATATAGGAGGTTGCCTTTTTTATTTAATTCATTTTGTAAACGCTTACGGATTTAAGTTTCTTTTTGGGAAATCATTATGGTTAACCAGGACATACAACAAAGTATAACTGCACTTCGACACACATCACTTCCAATGAAACATATATGTTATGTATTTACTGAATTAAAATTAATTATTGCATTTTTTCAATATTAAATGTTATTATAACTAACATGGATGATTTGATCTAAGAAACATTATTTTTTAAATAAAATTTGAACCGGTTCAAAACATTTGACCGTGTCAATATATTATTATTCAGGAAAAGGAGATGTGATCCAGAGCTGATTTGAGCAGCGTGCACCGTGTTCGGTACCTTAGTTTCATCGTATCTGGAAGTGCCGGAAGTTGGTTACACCAATAACTTAGAGGAGTGGTCGTAGATGGCATCTAAAAAATTAGTTTCTGGTGGTCTCGCAGGCATGTTGGTTTTAACAGCTATGCTGTCGGCGTGTTCTAGCTCTAGTAATACTTCAACTGGAGGAGCTGCTCAGCCTGGCACAAGCGCTGCCGACGGAAAGGCCGTAAGCCTGTCGATCTGGACAGGGTGGCCCGAACTGGACCCATTTTTCAAAAAAATGGCTGAAGACTACAAAAAAACAAAACCGAACGTTTCGATCGAAATCTCTTCATTCCCGCTTCGAGATTACGAAAAGAAAGTAGCAGCGGCTCTGCCATCCAAAAGCGCTGCAGATATTCTTCCATTAAATCCAAATCTGGCGCTTCGCTACATTGAAGGCAAAATGCTGCAAACCACTCCGGATGATCTGGTGAAACAAAATAACTCAGGAATTCATCAAAAATTAATCGTGGATACGACAGTAGTCGGTGGCAAGTCATACGGTGTACCGTCCTTCATGGGCTCCGGTGCCATTTATTATAATAAAGATATGCTGAAGGAAGCGGGTCTTACCGAACCGCCAACCGTGGATAACTTGCTGGATTATGCTCAAAAGCTGGCCAAACGTGACGCTTCCGGGAACCTTGAGCGTGCAGGCATGAGTCTACGGCTTAGCGGTGGGGGCAGCGGTACCGGGGAGAAATTCTGGAATATATTAGCACAGCGCGGAGGCAGTATCGTTAAAGAAGTATCACCTGGCAAATTCAAGGCTGATTATAACACGGAAGCAGGTTATCAGACCTTGAAGCTGTACGTAGATATGGTGCATAAGTTTAAAACAGACGACCCGAAGGTAAAGCACGATACGGAAGCCTTCCAGACAAAAGCGGCAGCATTTTATATTCGTGAATCCAATGTCATTGCGGACACCAAGAAAAAAGCACCTGATTTGAACTATGATGCAGCTCCGTTGAAAGCAAATGTGATCAGCTTGATCAATTATTATGTTTCCAGTACGGATAAAGCCAAAGCAGATGCTGCATGGGATTTTATTCGCTTCGTTACTAAGCCTGAGAATCATAAGCAAATGGTTGCCATGAGTGGCTGGCTGCCACCGCGCGACGATTTGGATCTGAACGATTTGTACAAGGAATACCCGCAATACAAAGCGTTTTTTACAAAACAGGAATTACAGATGTACCCGGCCATTGCCGAGTTTGATGAAATTTTGACCAAGTTTGCAGACCGTATCGCGACCAAAGGCTTCACTGATCCGTCATTTGTGGATAATCCTGATAAGATGAAGGCTTTCCTGAATGAAGCGGCCAAGGAAACGAACGACATTTTGAAAAAAGCAGGCCATCTGGCTGAATAAGTAAATTAACTAAACAGCATACTTACCCGGTTATTCAGGCCGGGTAGGTTGCAGCATGAGGTGAAGATATGCCCGATACAATCAGATTCGCCATTGTGGGTGCAGGAAGTATAGCAAGGCATCATGCCGAATCGATCCGTCGACATCCCGATGCACAATTAGTCGCCATCGCTGATAATAGTCTGGATAGAGCTCGAGCATTGGCAGAAGAGGCGGGCTCGGCCGCTCATTTGTTTACCGATTATGAGGAGCTGCTGAAGCTTGCGGACATTGATGTTGTCTGTGTATGTACGCCGAGCGGAGCACATAGTGAGGTGACTATTGCTGCAGCGCAAGCAGGCAAACACGTTCTTTGCGAGAAACCGCTGGATATTCATGCTGATGGTATGACCGCCATGATTAACGCTTGTCGTGAACATGATGTGAAGCTTGGTTGTGTATTTCAAAGACGCTTAATGCCGGCTATGCTGCATGCTCATAAGGCGATACGAGAAGGCAAGATAGGCAGACCGGTGCTTGGCAATGCGTATTTGAAATATTATCGGAGTCCCGAATATTACAAGAGCGGCGGTTGGCGTGGAACCTGGAAGCTTGACGGGGGCGGGGCTTTGATGAACCAAGGTGTTCACGGTGTGGACCTCATCCAGTACCTGATGGGTGATGTAGAGTCGGTTTTCGCGTATTCCGCAGCGCTGTCAAGGGAAATTGAGGTAGAAGATACAGCTGTCGTGGCATTGAAATATAAAAGTGGTGCGTTCGGCATCATCCAGGGCACAACCTCGGTATATCCGGGCCAGGAAACAAGATTTGAGCTGCACGGAGACCAAGGCACCATTGAGTTCGGAGATGAGGGGATCAAGCAATGGGTTTTTAAGGGGAAGGAAGAACCGGCTCCGCATTATGAAGATACATTGGGCCTGTCGTCGAGCAGTAATCCGTCGCAAATTTCCACAGCCGGTCATTACTTTTACGTTGATGATATGATACAGGCTATCCGGGATAACCGTGAGCCGCATGTAAACGGAGAAGAAGCAAGAAAACCGGTTGATTTGATACTTGCGATATACGAGTCGGCGAGGCTCGGTAAAGAAATCAAGTTATAGCATTTGTTAATGAAGTCTTCTTGTACTCATGAGAATTTCTTAAGGAGCGAATGAAAATGACCCATTTAGCAATAGACGGAGGAACACCTGTCAGAACGAAAGCTTTCCCGGAGTGGCCGATTTTTGACAATCTGGAGGAAAGGCTGCTGCTTGAGGTGCTGCATTCCGGCCAATGGGGAGGAGCCAATCGCAACAAGCTCCCCGAGGCTGAAAAGCTGTTTGCCGAGCTTCATGACGCCAAGCATGCAGTAACGGTTGTGAATGGAACCGTAGCGATTACCGTAGCGCTTCAAGCCGCTGGTGTCGAGCCGGGGGATGAGGTTATCGTGCCTCCATACACATTTTACGCTACAGCTGCAGCACCGCTGATGTTTGGTGCGATTCCGGTATTCGCCGATGTGGAGGAGAACACCTTGCTTATCGATCCTGACAAAGTGGAAGCCTTGATCACTCCAAGGACGAAAGCGATCATTCCGGTGCACATCGGTGGGGCTGTGGCTAACATGACGAAGCTTAAAGCCATCGCAGATAAACACGGTTTGCGAATCCTTGAGGATGCGGCGCAAGCGGCGGGTGCCCGCTATAATGGTGCAGGTGTAGGGACGATTGGCGATTTGGGCACATTCAGCTTCCAGTCCTCCAAGAACATTAATTCCGGTGAAGGCGGAATGATTCTAACCAATAACGAGGAATTGGCAGATAAGGCCTGGTCTTTGATCAACGCGGGACGTATTCGTAAAGGTGAATGGTATCAGCACGAAGTCGTAGGCTGGAATCTGCGCATGACAGAATTTCAAGCGGCTATTCTTATTGGTCAGCTCAGCAGAATGGAGCAGCAAATGGTTGCACGTGAAAAGAATGCGCGCCTGTTGAACGAAATGCTGCGGGATATTGATGGTATTCGTACGCTTGATGCAGATCCGCAAATAACGCGGCACTCCTATCACCTGTATATTTTTAAAATGCATCAGGAGCTGGCCGAGAAGCTCGGTAAACGTGAATTTTGCCAAAAACTCAATGCGGAAGGCATTCCCGTTCATGAAGGTTATGTAGCACTAAACCACAACCGGGCGATTTCCGAGGCCATATACAAATTGACAGGAACGGCTCGTCAAGATTCTTGCCCGATTGCTGAACGTGCGTGTGAGAAAGAAGCGATGTGGCTGGCGCAAAATGTTTTGTTAGGCGATGAACAAGACATGGAAGATATTGCAAAGGCAATCCGAAAGGTCGTACAATCGGTTTAGTTCCTGTGAAGAAATGGAGGTACAAAACCGTATGATATGGAATCGTGTGGGTGTATTAACTGATGAGGTGTCTCCTCATTTGGAGGAAGCGCTCGATTGGATTGTAGATAATCAACTGAAGCATGTGGAAATCAGGTCAGTGGACGGGCGTAATATTATGAATATACCGGACGAGGCATTGGTAAATATACGACATGAAGTAGAACGACGGGGGCTGTTTGTTTCCGCGATAGCCTCCCCTGTATTCAAATGCTCGCTGGACCCGGAGCGCCAGGTTTCAACGGGTGACACGTTTGGTCAGCAGGAAGAAGACATTGAGGAGCATCACCGAAAGCTGCTGCAAGCAATCCGAATAGCCAAACAACTGGGCACAACAAAAATTCGCATTTTTTCATTTTGGCGTGAACAGGACCCCTTGCGTTATGAAGCAGACATTATCCTTCATCTGAAGAGAGCGGCAGCAATAGCCGAGCAGGAGAACGTGACCTTGCTTCTGGAGAATGAGCCTTCTTGCAACGGCGGATATGCCGAGGAGGTAGGCCGCCTTGTACGTGGAGTGAACTCCCGTGCACTTCAAGTGCTTTGGGACCCGGGCAATGAGGCGTATGGAGGGAAGTCCGCTTATCCTGAAGGTTATGAGTATATTAAAGATGTATCAGGGCACGTTCATTTGAAGGATGCTCTAGTGGAGCAGGGTGGTACGCCTCGCTGTGTACCGATAGGAAACGGACGGGTTCCGTTTGCAGAACAAATTATCGCGTTGGAAAAAGACGGTTATAAGGGCCTGTACACCATTGAAACTCATTACATTCCTGACGGCGGTACGCCCGCGGACGGGACGATGCTCACACTTCAGGGTTTACGCAAAGTGCTTTCGTCTTTGGAGGCACAACTATGAACGTAACGATCGCCGATATAGCGAAGGCTACAGGGTTAGCCAAAAGCACGATCTCCGGAGCCTTGAACAACAAGAGCGGGTTCTCCGAAAAAACACGCCGTAGGGTACTGGCTGCAGCAGAAGAGCTTGGCTATGTTCCTAATGAAATTGCCAGAGGGTTATCGTCCAAATCGACAGGGTCCATTGGATTGATTATTAAAGATATAACGAACCCCTTCTATAATCATATAACCAAGGGCGTTCAAGAGATTGCAGGCGAGCATGGTTACACGGTATTTTTGTGCAGCAGTGGTGAGGAGCATCAAGCGGAAATCAAACATATTCAAGCGATGGTCCGCAAAAGAGTGGATGGTTTGATCATTGCACCGCTGTTGGAGGAAGTTACCTTCGATCATTTTTTTGAACTCAAAGACCAAAACGTACCTTTTGTACTGCTTGGCAAAATTCAGGGGTTGTCCTGCGATACGTATGACTTTGATGATTATGATGGAGGGCGTCAGGTGACGGAGCACCTGCTTTCCATGGGACATACCCGAATTTGTTTTGTACGTGGCCCCAAAACCTCAAAAGCCGCCAAATTACGTTATTCCGCGTTTACTGATACCTTAAAAAGCCATGGTATCGAAGCGGATGAAAGGTATGTGTTTCAAAACGCTAACGGTATAGCGGATGGCATGGCGGTCGGCAAGCAGATTGCGGCTATGCCGGATCGGCCTACGGCAGTTATATGCTTTGATGATGTGATTGCCATCGGATTGATCAAAGCGGTCATGGAGGCTGGTATGCAAGTACCGGAGGATCTCTCGATCATCGGCTTCGATGATATCGAAGTGAACACCTTCCCTCTGACGACCGTATCGATACCTACCTATGAGGCAGGTAAAGCCTTGGCATGGACCTTGTTCGATCGCATCCTGCAGAGGCGCACTTCCGGGTTTCAACATATTACATTCGAGCAAAAGCTCATTGAAAGAGCGTCGGTCAGACAGTTGCATAATAAATAGAATAGGAAGTGTAGGAATGGAAGCAACGACCATGAATCAACTAACTGTACTGCGTTATACATCACGTTTAGATATGGGTAAAGCAGTAGCATCGGATGTTGCAGCAAAAATGAAAGAGCTGCTGGAACAGAAATCGAGTATTGCTGTCGTGTTCGCCTCTGCGCCATCGCAAAATGAGTTCCTTGACGCTCTTCACGAGGACGAAAGCATCCCGTGGGAGCGGGTAGTCTGCTTTCATCTGGATGAATATGTGGGTTTACCCGCCGATGCGCCACAAAGCTTCTCTTTGTTTCTAAAGGAAAAGCTGTTCAATTCCCGCAAGCCCAAACAATTTAATGCCATTAATGGTTTAAATGATCCAAAAGACGAATGCATAAGATATTCAGAATTGCTGTCCTCCCATTCCATAGATATCGCCTGCATAGGAATCGGCGAAAACGGGCATATCGCATTTAACGATCCTCATGTTGCTGATTTCAATGATCCGTTAAGAGTCAAATCCGTAATGCTGGACGAAACCAGCAGGGTGCAGCAGGTCAACGATGGCTGCTTTGACGCTCTGGACAATGTACCGGTTGAAGCAATTACGCTGACCATACCGACGATTCTATCTGCATCCTCGATCTTTTGCACAGTTCCCGGTGAACGCAAAAGCAAGGCCGTTCAGGAAACGTTGTATGGACCGGTTGACATACGCTACCCCGCAACAGCGCTGCGTAAGGCTGCATCCTGCCGTATTTATCTGGACGAGGAGAGCGCTTCATTATTGTAAGCCTGCTTGAGGTTTCACCGGAAAGGAAAGGGAAAGGGGATGGCAGGAATGCAACCACACGTGAAAAAGAAATTTCGACTCAATTCCAGCCACTGGTTTTGTATCATTGGGCTGGCGCCGATCATCGCCTTGTATGCCTATCTACGATTTATCCCGATTGTGAAAACCATGTACATCAGTTTATTTGAATGGGACCTTATTTCCGCGAATAAGCCATTCGTTGGTTTGGATAATTTTGTAACCTTAATCCAAAGTGAACCGTTTCTGATGGCTCTTAAAAATACGACGATCATTGCTTTCGGTATCCTCATATTCGCGGTTCCGGGCTCGCTGATTATTGCGAGTATGCTACATAAAGGGGTTCGCTTCAAAGCATGGTATGAAGCGCTTTATTTCCTGCCTGTGATCACGCCGATGGTTCCGGTGGCGGTTACCTGGAAATGGATGCTGGATTCCCAGCACGGCTTGTTCAATTACTTTCTTTCCTTCTTCGGTGTGCCCCCACAGGCGTGGCTGTTTGATCCCGTTCTGGCTGTAGTTTCTGTCATTATGATGACCGTGTGGAAAACAATAGGGTATAACATGATCATTTTCCTTGTCGGGATGACCGGCATTTCCAAGGAATATTACGAAGCGGCTGCCCTTGATGGGGCGACAGGAGTAAAGGGGTTCCGTTATATCACACTCCCGCTCCTGAAGCCGATTACGGTGTTTGTATCGATTATTACTTTAATCCACGGTTATAACGTGTTCAGCCAAATTTACATCCTGGCTTCTGACATTCAAGGTTCACCTGGTTATGTCGTTCGTGTGCTGGTCTATGACATGATCGAAAATGCATTCCGCTACTATAAAATGGGTTATGCTTCAGCGGAAGCGGTTGTGCTGTTCCTGATTGTGCTTGTCCTGACATTGGCTCAGCTATGGCTCGCCAAGGATAATACAACTTCACGGAAGGGGGCAAAACGATGAAACGCAGAAATCAGATCATGACTGCCTTGATGATGCTATTTCTCACTCTGGGAGCGCTCATTATGGTTATTCCTTTCCTTTGGATGATATCTACAGCGTTCAAAACACCTCCAGAATTGACCATATGGCCACCGTCTTTCATACCGCACCAGTTTAATTTCGATAATTTTGCCGCGGTATTCGATATGGCTCCCTTCCATCTGTACTTCTATAACAGCTTGCGAATGGCCGTCTTTTCCGCAGTTGCAATTGTGTTCACATCCGTTATAGCCGGATTTATATTTGCGAAGTTCAAGTATTTTGGTTTGACCTTTATCTTTTCAATTTTTTTGGCCACTGCAATCATTCCTTTTGAAATTTACATGATTCCTCTCTATATGCAAATCCAGAAATTGGATATGCTTAATAAATTTAGCGGGTTGGTATTGCCCTATCTGGTAATGAGCTTCGGTATCTTCTTCATGCGACAAAATGTCATCCAGCAAATTCCCGATGAAATTCTGGAATCTGCGAAGGTGGACGGAGCGAATGAATGGCGCACTTTTTTTCAAATAGTGATGCCTTTGCTGGTCGCACCGATGAGTGCTTTAGGAATTTTTGCTTTTATCGAAGCTTGGAATGCGTTCGTATGGCCGCTGCTCGTCGTTGGCGACAAGTCGCTATTCACAATGGAATTGGGTTTGGCTATGTTCCAATCGTCCTTCTCAATTGACATGACAGTGATGTCAGCGGGCTCGCTCATTTCGGTGATTCCTATTTTAATCGTATTCATTTTCCTCCGTCGACACATTATTCAAAGCATAAGTATGACTGGCGGGAAATAAAGGCCAAACCTATTCACGGGGGTGAATCATGAAACATTTATTATCGTTTTATCAAGAGCATGCCGAGCAGGTTCTATTGCCCTTTTGGCTGAAGGCGATCGACCTTGAGCGAGGCGGTGTCTACACATGCTTTAATAATGAAGGAACAGAATTGGTGAGCACCGATAAGTATACATGGTCTCAGGGTCGCTTTATTTGGATCCTGGCTCAGACGGCATCGATGATTGATAACAAGCTGCTCACTGGTGACGCTGAATTTTGCATGCGTAATGCTCGTAAAAACGTTGACTTTCTAAAGAATCACGTTTTTCTTGATAATGGCAACTGTGCCTATGTATTGACGGAAGATGGCGGGAAGAAGGAAGCAATTCCTGGGTTAGGATATGACATCAGCTTTTATGCAGATTGTTTTGTCGTGCTTGGGTTTGCCAAATTCGCTCACGGTTCCAGAGATGCCGAGGTGCTGCAGGATGCATTACAATTGTATCGCCGTATTGTAGAGCGGCTTGCACAAGGGAATGTGAGAAGCGAGCCTTATCCGGTGCCTGTTGGGTATGAGGCGCACTCTGTCCCGATGATCATGTTGAACGTCGCCCAGGAGCTTGCAGATGCACTTGATTCGTTCTCTCACCCAGAAGCACAAGCGGTTCGGGATGAGGCTGAATCTTATATGAACACGATCATGGATCGTTTCTATACAGGCAGCGGAATCATTCGAGAAATGCTCCCAATGGATGTGGGGGAGACAGACACACTGCTCACCCGGCACGTGACACCAGGGCATTCCTTGGAATCGATGTGGTTTGTTATGAATGAAGCGTTAAAGATTGGTAATCAACAGCGGGTGGATCAAGCAGCTGCCGTTATTGAACAGGCTTTTGAATTGGGCTGGGACCCCGAGTATGGAGGGCTGCTGCGCTACGTTGACCGAGAAGGCGGCGAAGTGCGTGGACGCAGGACCGGCGGCAGATACGAGCAATTAGTAGGTGATACCTGGGATATGAAAATATGGTGGCCGCATTCGGAGGCGTTGTATGCGCTGCTGCTCGCATACAAGCAGACCGGAGAGCCGCATTTTTACGCCAAATATGAACAGATGCATGATTATGTATTCCGAACCTTCCCCCACCCAGATGCCGGGATTGGCGAGTGGATCCAAATCCGAGATCGGAGCGGTCAACCGGTTCAGAAAACGGTAGCTTTGCCGGTCAAAGACCCTTATCATATTTTACGGAATGTATTGCTAACGATTGAACTGCTTGCTGAGCAATAATTGCATGCTGTATGGGGAGGAGACATCATTGTCTAACAGAAAAGAGGGAAGCTGTGATATAGCGGGTCAAGAGAAGCATAACGAAGAACTGATGCTTGGCTGCGCCAAAGTGGATATCACTCCGCAGAAGCCGCTGGCTCTGGCTGGATTTGCACATAGGCAAGGTAATTATGAATCCGTCATCAAGCCTTTGAACGCCAGAATATTGTATTTCCAGCAGGGGCAGACGGGAAAGGCGCTGATCGTATCGGCCGATCTGCTTTGGTGGGGATCAGAGCGAATGGAAGGAATCAGGGTCAAGCTTCGGGAACGCTTTGGATTACTGGAATCACAAATCATGTTCCACGCCACACATAATCATTCGGGACCACAAGCCAGTGTGATGTATACCCCTTCCCTCGGCAAGCCGGATATCGAATATATCCGCTATCTGGAGGATGGTATTCTGGATGGTGTGGATCAAGCAGTGCTGGAATTGGAGACGGTGACGGTCGAACGGGGGATAGGACGGTGCGACTTATCCGTTCACCGCCGTAAAATGGTAGATGGAACGATCCGCATGGCTCCTAACTTTGAGGGACCTGTTGATCCGGATGTGAACGTTATTCGTTTGTCTGCTTCGGGGGGAAGGACCAAGGGGATTCTGGTACATTATGCATGTCATCCAACGACAACTGGAGAAAATGTGATTTCATCCGAATTTCCAGGAGTTGCGATGGAGCTGATTGAAGAAAAGCTGGGCAGCGGAGCCATATCGGCGTATTTGCAAGGCTTCTGCGCTGATGTCCGCCCTGCGCTTGTGCGGGACGGTGAATTTTATCGGGGTGGTGACGAGGAAGTATGCAGGATAGGGAGAGCATTGGCAGACGAGGTGCTCGCTATTGTGCAGCAGCCGATGAAGAGACTGGAAGCAGGGATATTGGCTTCGAGGTCGATCAAGGTGCAGCTCCCCTTACAAGCTCCACCTGTTCTGGATGATCTGCTGAATTGGGCAGGGGTGTCTGCAGCTGAATTGGCGGCAGTTCATCAACAAGCTTTTTCTAATCCGTCAGTTGATGGGGGAAATGAGGATGCGAACCGTTCCACAGCCGATGCTAATCCCATCAAACAGTTAATGCCAGATGCAAAAATCGTGGAAAAGTGGAGTCAACTGCTGTTAATGGATCAGCGCTATCAGCAACGTTATGTAGAGCTGGAGCTTGCGTATTTACAATTGGCTGAAGGGCTTGTATTACTGACAAGCAATGCGGAGCTGGTTGGGGCGTATAGCCGCTTCATCAAAGCCTCCTTCGGAGATACGGTGCTTCCCGTAGGCTACACTAATGGAATGATCGGGTACGTACCCACAGCTGCTCAATTATCCGAGGGCGGTTATGAGGCCGTTGATTATATTTATTATTTCGGTTTACCTGCACCGCTTGCATTTGAATCGGAGGCTATTATACACAGCAGTATAATCAAATTGGTTGTTCATTAATAAAAAGCAGCTCACAATACATAAATAGTGGGGTGATGCTATGGCAGTTGTAAAAGCCCGAGATCAAGACATTAACTTATTGGCAAGGCTGCTTAGGGCTGAAGCAGAGGGAGAAGGAGAACAAGGCATGCTGATGGTTGGAAATGTAGGGATTAACCGAATTCGAGCTAACTGCTCCGACTTTAAGGGTCTTCGGACGATTCCGCAAATGATTTATCAGCCGCATGCATTTGAAGCTACACAACATGGTTATTTTTATCAAAAAGCAAGAAAAAGAGATGTGAGATTAGCGAAAAGATCTGTAGACGGTGAAAGGCTGTGGCCAGCCGAGTTCAGTCTGTGGTACTTCAGACCTGAGGGCGATTGTCCGGATGAATGGTACAACCAGCCTTTGGTAGCCAGGTACAAAGCGCATTGTTTTTATCAGCCAACCTCTGAAACCTGCGATAATATTTATAATACGTTTTGATAATGGGGCCGAGAGGCTCCTTTTTTTGTCTTCATTTTTTATCGTTTAATTTAACTTCAGAGGGGGAAAGATACTTGAAAAAGTTGTGAGGTGAAGCTGGTGGAGGAATTAACGTCAAGTAAGAAAGTGACAATTATGATTGCTTTAATGGCGGCGATGTTTTTTGCAGCTATTAATCAAACCATTGTAGGTACTGCGATGCCGCGGATTATAGCGATTCTGGGGGGGATAGAGTATTATACCTGGGTTATTACGATTTACATGCTCACCTCTACAATTGCTACTGTGCTTGTCGGCAAGCTGTCGGATATTTATGGGCGTAAGCCGTTTTTGTTAACGGGTATCGTGTTTTTCATTATCGGCGCTTTTCTTTCCGGTACAGCATCAACGATTTTTCATCTGATTACTTATCGGGGGATTCAGGGTATTGGTGGCGGTATACTGATGTCAGCAACAGTAACGGCTGTAGGTGATTTGTTCGCTCCCCGAGAACGAGCCAAATGGACAGGTGTCATGATGGCGATTTTTGGCTTTTCCAGTGTACTGGGTCCTACACTCGGCGGCTTTATGATCGATCATATGGCTTGGAAGTGGGTATTCTGGATTTTTCTCCCGCTCGGCTTGGTAGCTTTCGTGATGATTTGGTTCATGTTTCCCAAAACGGCCCGAGTTGCAACCGAATCAATCGATTACATGGGTTCGATATTTTTGTCTTTGACGATAGTTGCCTTGCTGCTCGGATTTTCGTGGGCAGGTTCCAAATATGCCTGGAGTTCCCCGCAAATCCTCGGTCTTCTTTCAGCGGCCGTCATTTGTTTGGTCATTTTGCTATTGATTGAACGAAAAGCCAAAAGTCCGGTCATGCCGCTCGGGCTGTTCAAAAACTCCATCGTGACGATTTCCAATAGCATAGGTTTCCTTATGAATGCAGGTATGATGGGTGCCATGATTTACTTACCTTTTTTCGTGCAGGGAGTTAAAGGGGTATCGCCGACAAATTCCGGTTTTGTCAATATGCCCATGTCTATAAGTATGATCGTGCTTAGCACCTTATCTGGGCGATGGATATCCAAATCCGGCAAATATAAGCGATATGCGATCATAGGTATGCCTTTCCTGGTTGCGGGTATGGTGATGATGGCATTCATGAACAGCATTACAATGGCGGTGTTCAGTATGCTCATATTCGGTATAGGGTTAGGCATATCGATGCCGGTGTTTACCTTGACCGTGCAGAACGCTGTTTCCCCAGCAGATCTCGGTGTGGCGACAGCGACAGCTACATTGTTCCGAAATTTGGGTGGAACCATTGGTATTGCGGTGATGGGTACGGTCATGAACACCACATTAACGAGTAAATTGAAGGCTGCGATGACATCGGGCCAAGGAGTTGATTTAACCAAGCTGGATCCTGCAGTAGCTTCGCAGCTATCCGGTTTCCTGAATCCACAGATGCTGCTGGATCAACCCAAGCTCAAGGAGCTGCACAATACATTACCGGCTGATGTGCAGCCTCTGTTTACACAAATGATAGCTATGCTGCGATCCGTACTCAGTGACTCGTTGACCGTTGTATTTCTGTTCGGTACTGCCTTGTTGGTCCTGGCTTTCATTCTGGTTCTGTTCCTGAAGGAAATTCCATTACGGACATCCAATGAAGTGAAAAAAGAGCAGCCTGAAGAGGAAGAGGTACGGACAAGTAAAGGCAAAAAAGAGCCTGCTCTTCACTAGGAGCTGCTCATTAGGAGTAATTTTCACAAAATGGTTACAAATTCCGAGCATAGCGCGTTTTTTTTCCATATTGCTCTGGCATTGCTTTTCTTGCACGTGCTTTTTGGTTAATATGTATAGGCAATGAATTTTTCTAAGTAAGAAAGGAACTGATTCGTTTGAACAAGAAGTCCCTTAAACTGACAACATTTTGCATTATATTTTCTGCTATCTTGACCATCCCTATACAATCCGTGGCAGCCGCTGATACGAATACGAGCATAAAACAATTTTATAGCAGCTCCAAATCGGGCAAAGTTATAGATTTTGTTGGCGATAGCACCACGGAAACCGCCCCGGCGATGTACAAGCGTATTGCCGAGCAATATGCGGTAACAGGTGGCGCGCTGCATGGGACAACGATTCTTAATCGCGGCACCAACGGTAATACATTGCATAACTTCGTGAATGACAAAGCGGCCAACGATAATTCGCTAAGTAAGGTGATCATAGATAACGCCGATTTATATATCATTTCTTATGGGATTAATGACATACGCCGAAGCTCCACTACCGGAGCCACCAGTCCTACGCAAATTAAAGCGGATCTCAAAACAGCTATAGATCGGCTATTAGCCGAAACCAAAGGCAGCATTTTGCTTCGGACACCAAATACCTTGTTATCTAAAAATCCTGCCGATGCGATATTGGTATCGCCGATAGAAAACGCTCAGCTCTACTCTGATCAATTATGGGAGATTTATAACAGCTTTAAAGGGTACAACGATCGTGTCGATGTTCTGGATATCCCCAGTATGATTTTTGGCAGAAAAGCTGTGCCGCAGCACCTGCTCATGTTCGATATCCTGCATCCTAATGATGCTGGCTATCAAGCGATTGCTGATGCAATTGTTGACAGAATTACGGGTGGAATGGCTGCAGGGGAATGGCATTACATGGCGTATGACCCGAAAACATTTACTATTGAGTTAAGACAAACGACTCCCTTTTATGATGATTGGCAGCCATTTAACCGTGAGCCTGTTTCCTATCTGGAACCGCAAAATTTAACCGTACTGAAGGAAAAGATTGACGAAGAGAATGCCGGGTGGACGTGGTATCAAATCCAAACCTGGCTCGGACTTAAATGGGTTCATGCGGTCCGACCGATCGCTCGTTATAGCGAATGGATCAATAATATCCATCAACCCAACAAACAAGCAACCGTGACGGTGACGAATCGAACCTTATTGTACAATGATGCCTATACGGATACAAGTAACGGTTACTCGATTAATCCGCAAACCGTGGAGGTGCTTGATGTAGGTAATTATATGTACAAAATTAAGACCTGGTATGGGGATTTGTGGATTCCGGCCAATGCAACGACTTCTCCCCTGGATAACCATTATGGTAAACTTGCCGGCTCAGAAGATAATAAGCTTAGGTCTGTAGACCAAATGATTCACCTCACTGTGACTACGGCCTTGTCCGAATTACCGACAACATTGGCAGCTAGAAGCCTCGGCGCACTGTCACCCCAAATCGTGCGAGCTTTTGAAAAAAAAGGGGATTGGTATCATATACATACAAGCTGGACAGGCGATGCTTGGCTGTATTATCCCAATGCCACTAATAAATCAACCTAAAAGTCAATCAGGAGGAGCCTCTCCCATTAGTTTAAAGAGGCTGCCTCGATTTTTTGCCGATCACCTTCATCAAGGCATGTTTCATGGCGATCCCTGATCGATTCCAGGAATGCTTGCGCATGTCCTTTCGACCTTGCTGTCCTTTCTGGCGGCAAATGGCGGGATGCTGATATGCATATCTCATTTGTTTCTTTAAATGCCTCAGGCTGGGTTCTGCCCATAGCTGCCCACGCTGAGCGAACAAATAGCCAAAGCTTGGCGATATCGATTTTTTCATACTTCGTGCCGGTGGCTGCAGCTTATAGTTAATCAGCAACGAATTTCTGTTGTTCAGAAAGTCCATTTGTCCACCCCAGCGTGTAGCAATCACGGGTACTCCGCTGGATAATGCCTCAAGGAACGGCAGACCGACACCTTCCCCACGTGTAGGAAGTACAAATGCATGACCTGAGGCATACAGAGCTTTCAGCTTTTGTGGACTTGTATGGCTGGTAATGAGATGTACGGGTGCTGTTCGGCCGCATTTGCATTTTTTCTTGAAGGCCTGAATGCGTCTTTGAATGGATCGACCCGAGGCCTGCGAACCAACTCCATTAGTTTTGATCACTAGAGCAACCCGGTCCTTGGGAGAGAATTCTTCCCAATAGGCTCTTAGTAAGGTCTCCGGATTTTTACGATGCTGGAATGTAAACACGGAAACAAATACGAAGGTCCCTTTCTTTACAGACAGGGGCAGCTTTCTGTTGCCAGGCTTAAAAGTTTGGGTATTCACGCCATGGGGCACGATAAATACGGGAACCTTTACACCGCTTGTTCTCATCGCAGTCTTATTCTGGGTAGAAGGTACAAAGACCGCATCAAATCGATTTATGTTCGGATGCCAATTACGAGGGATTCGAGTTGTCTCCCAGACGGTATTGAGCACGATATAACGATACTGTTTACGAGCTTGTTTCGTGTTCAGCGTGTGCGGTAGCCCATGATAAATTAGAATCTTCGTTTTTTTACGTGCTATCGGCTTTGTAGCCAAAGCCTTAAGGGTTCCATGTTTGCCCTTCGTATATAGGAGAGGTTTGCTACGGTTTGTTGCCAATTTTACATCTACACCTTGTCGATACAAAGCAAGGGCATACTCCCGACTGGCGGTACCGATTCCTGTTGCTTTCAGTACAGGACCGTTCCATATGACTTGATAATTTTTCATGGTTAACCTTCCTTTTGGAAAATAATCTCCTATAATTTCGCAACCCTTAAATACTTGCGATATCGTATGCTTACCGGGTAGCTTTGGTTAAAGGCTAGCCGAATTTATAGTTTTCTCATCGTTTTTTCATCTTCATCATTTATAGTAGCCCTCATTCACTGTTCATTATTCGTATAAAAAGGAGAGGGCTGTTATGAATGTTACTCAGTGGGATTATCAAATTTTTCAAATGATTAATGGCTGGTCTGGGAAGTATATGTACTGGAATCCGCTGATGAGGTTGTTGTCGGAGGATGCGGAGTATTTATTTTATGTGGGTGTCATTGTGTATTGGTTCTCCAGGATGCGTCAAAGCAGGAAAATGGTGTTTGAGTCGCTATTTGCCGCAACTATCGCGATGGGGATAAGCGTTATCATAGGAGCATTTTATTACAGGGATCGGCCATTCATTACACATCATGTTATGCAAATGATCAATCATGCTGCGAACGGTTCTTTCCCGAGTGATCACGCAATTGGGGCTTTTGTGATCGCAACCTCAATATTCCTGTTCCGAAAAAAAGAAGGTTATTTGTGGCTATTGATCGCAGGTCTAATCGCTTTTTCACGTGTATGGAATGGTGTTCATTATCCGCTTGATGTGATCGCCGGTGCATTCATTGGAGTTCTTACTTCCATATGTGTTCATCAACTGTTCTTGCGATCGTCGTATGCTTACAAATGGTTGGGAAACGGGATCGATTATTATGAAAAATGGGAGCATAAAATCAGAGTCAAATCCTAAACGCTTCAAAACCACTAGCTTAAGATCAGCAATAGGGGGTACATATGAATATTAAGCAGCAGCTTG
Organism: Paenibacillus periandrae; assembly: GCF_022458865.1. Classification (GTDB taxonomy): domain Bacteria; phylum Bacillota; class Bacilli; order Paenibacillales; family NBRC-103111; genus Paenibacillus_S; species Paenibacillus_S periandrae. The sequence goes on from NZ_JAJNMU010000012.1 coordinate 87,654, forward strand.
CGCGTGCTTTTATTTTAAGTATTTGTTTTGCAGTATGCTTTGGCCTGATTGCTTTATTGATCCATGATCGTCGATTGGATGCTTTTGACCAAACCATTATTGGGTGGGTTCAAGCGCTGGAATCACCAGGGTTAACGCTTATAATGAAGGGTTTCACCACCATAGGTTCAGGTTTGGTCATAGCCATTTTGGTTCCTCTTGTTGCGGTATTTTTATATTTTGTGCTGGGGCATCGAAGGGAGCTATACTTTTTTATCGGTGTCATTATTGGCTCAACCTTATTAAATGAGGTTTTGAAAATCATTTTTCATCGGGCGCGGCCGACGATTCATCGTATTATTGATGCAGCCGGTTACAGCTTCCCAAGTGGACATTCGATGGCGGCGTTTACATTGTATGGTGTCATTGCTTTTCTTTTATGGAGACATGTATCGGGTGCATTTAATCGCAGTATTTTGATCCTATTCAGCATCCTGATGATTGTAATGATCGGCATCAGCCGCATTTATTTAGGTGTGCATTATCCAAGCGATGTACTGGGCGGATACATGGCCAGCGGCACCTGGCTTACGGCTGCCAGTTGGTTTTTTCATAAGTATGGGTATGGCACAGCTGCCCAAAAAGCTCAAACTCAGTACTGATCCATACCCAAATGCAGCCCACCTCCGAAGAGATTGAGCTGCATGCAGGACCCTATATTAAGAGGTTAAATCTTACAAAACGCGTCGTGCCGTCTTGTAATGAGAGCTCCACCAGCCGGAATTGAGGTCAGAAATGGTAACACCGGGACCTCCATACGTGTGTAAGAGCTTACCATTCCCTATATAGATAGCTACATGATGAATGGGCGAGTAGAAGAACACGAGATCACCCGGCTGCAGCTGATTCCGGGAGACATAGCTGCCAACGGCAGATTGCTGCCTGGATGAGCGTGGAAGCTGGATACCATATTGTTTAAATACATATTGTGTAAAGGAAGAGCAATCAAATACCCTCGTTGTACCCGTTGGCGCGCCATATTTATAAGGAACTCCCATTAATCGTTTTCCTGTAGCTATAATTTGACTGGCTTTACTGTAATTTACTGTTGTGGAGGACGCTGCCTGTGCGGAACCGTTTCCCATAAAGCTGCCTGCCCCTACGAGCACAGTAAGACTGAGTGCAACACTTGCTGTCAGTTTTCCAAAACGGTGATGTACGAACATATTGCTTCCTCCTCTGGGTCATGTTGTTAGTTAGTTAGGTGATCACCTGTGCCCACTATAGCACAGCGCAAAATACCTTTATTTACTAACAGAGACTTAGAGGCCGACTCAGTATGGTTTTAATTCACTTTATTAAAAAGCAATGAGAAAATTTTAATATAAACTATCTTTACGAACTGGTAGGATTATGGCATAGTTAGTTCTCATATTTTCACAAGGAAAGCTCATTTTGACAAAACATTTAACCGGAAGAAGGCAACCTGCCTATGGTGATCATGGATCGCAAAAGAATACTATTGATAGAAGATGAAAAGAATTTGTCTCGCTTTATCGAACTTGAACTGCAGCATGAAAGTTTTATGGTTAAGGTGGCTTATGATGGCAGAACCGGATTAGAGCTGGCACTTGGAGAAGTATGGGATGTGATTTTGCTGGACTTGATGCTTCCTGGCTTGAACGGAATTGAACTATGCAGACAAGTAAGAGCCGTCAAACATACGCCGATTATGATGCTGACTGCCAAGGACAGTGTTGTGGACCGGGTTGCCGGATTAGATAGTGGTGCAGATGATTATATTGCGAAGCCGTTTGCAATCGAGGAGTTATTGGCGCGAATTCGAGCTCTTATACGCAGGTCGGATCAATCGGAAGGACAACAGCACTCCATCCTGTTATATCGTGATATCCGTGTTGATCTGGACGCACGTACCGTTACCAAAAAAGAGCATCCCATTGAATTGACCAAACGGGAATTCGATCTTCTGGTTATGCTGCTTAAAAATTCCAATTTGGTCATGACCCGAGACATGCTGCTCGATAGAGTATGGGGATATGATTCTAGAGTGGAGACGAATGTAGTGGATGTATACATCAGATATATAAGAAACAAAATTGATAATCCCGATCAAGAAAGTTGCATTCAAACCATTCGGGGCATTGGGTATGTGATGCGATGATGACGCTGATAATTGCTAAATTAAACCGGCTGCCTATTAAGTGGAAACTGGTCTTGTGGTCTTCTCTCTTGCTATTTTTACTTTTCGCCGTCTATAACCTCGCTCAATATTGGGTGATCAATGAATGGATGAAAAAGCAGGAACTCGTTTCGATGCAAAAAAACATGGTAGAGCTTCAGGATTATTTTCAAGAGAAAAGGCTTGCGTTAGAACCCGGTAATGTAACGAATACCCAAAAATTTCTGGACAATTTTAATCAATCCAATCAAGTGATTCGTATTCTGGATGCTGCAGGCACACCCATCATTACAGCGGCAGATCATCTTGATAGTGAGTGGGTATCGCCGAAGAGTGTCGAACATATGGAAACGCTGAATATATGGCATTTGGAAGAACATCTTCTAGTGATGAGAAGCCCATTAGTTACACCTGATTTTAAAGGTACATTGGAAATATTCAACAATCTGGAGACGTTCGAGCAATTAAGCAAATTGACTTTATGGGTCATGCTCATAGGAGGAGCGGCAGCCGTCCTTCTCAGCGGTCTGGGAGGATTAGTTCTTGCAAGAAAGCTACTGCAGCCTGTTCAAATGCTGGCTGAAACCATCAAGAATGTCAAACAAAAAGGAATGCATGAAAGAGTAAGAAAAGTCGGTAATGAAGATGAACTATCTAATCTTGCCAGTTTATTCAATGAGCTTATGGACCAGCTTGAAGCATCCTTTCGGCAGCAAAAACAATTTGTTGAGGATGCATCCCATGAGTTAAAGACACCTATTTCCATTATTGAGGGACACTTGAGGTTATTAAATCGTTGGGGGAAGCAAGAACCCATGATTGTAGATGAATCTCTCACAGCTTCACTTCAGGAGGTAGAGCGTCTTAAGGGGATCGTCCAGGAATTGTTGCAGCTTACAAGGTCGGAGGTCTCTATACCTGAATCCGATTTGGAGATCTTTCATATGTATGAGGTTATAGCTGGCATAGTAAAAAGCTTTTCGGTGCTGCACCCTGATTTTGAATTTCGAACAGAACTGGAAGAGATCAAGTCGATCTCTATTCAAATGCTTCCTTTTCACCTTGAACAAACCATGCTCATATTGCTTGACAATGCAGTAAATTATTCACTCGAACCCCGTAACATTCTTCTTATCGGCACACAAAGAGGGAATGGGGTACAGCTGCAAGTTATTGATCAAGGCATAGGTATTCCTGAGAGTGACCTGCCTCATGTTTTTGACCGTTTTTACCGGGTAGACAAATCCAGAAATCGGGAGCAGGGAGGGACAGGACTGGGGCTTTCCATTGCCAAACGTATTGTCGAATCTTACGGGGGCGAAATTTCCATAAGTAGCAAGGAAAATCAAGGAACCACTGTTGCTATCTGGTTTCCCACAGCATAGGTAGACCCATTGAAGATCCATTCAAACAGAAAAAACTGCCGTAGGCAGTTTTATTTGGAAATATTAAACTTGTTGTTATCAAGGCTAATAGTTAAACCAAGCTGTTCAACAGCGTATTCCCACGTCATCGGGAAGTAGGTAACATCATTAAGTACAAGCAAAGGGTAGTCTTCGGATGCATTATCGATCCAAACATCGTTAACAAAAATATTAAAATCCGGCAATTTTGCATACAGCTTGGAATCGGGAACACCTGAATCAGCATTAAGCTTAGCAGCTTTATTGGAGGTTTTTCTAATCGCAAAACCAACTGATTCATCCCATTTGGTTTCCAAGCCAAGGGCTTGTGTGTAGTTCCAGGTCATCGGAAAGTAGGTAATATCTTTATACTCGAACACCGGATATTTGGATGTTGAGTTGGAGACCTGCTGCCCGTTTACAAGTATCGTATAGGAAGGCAGATTCACCTTTACAGTTCCTTTTGGAATAACCTCTTTAGGTGGAGTGGCAGCTGGAGCAGGGGTAGGGGCAGGCTTGGGAGCGCTTGATGATGAACCGCTGTTCGAAGAGCTGGAGCTGTTAGAGCTGCCGCCATTGTGATAGTGGTATTCGCCATATTTCAATCCCCACTTTTCACAGTTGGTTTTACAGGTGTGACCTCCATTGCTATCGGTTCTGCCTGGATGTGCTGCAGCGAATGAAGATAAGGACAAGCTAAGAATTAAGGTCGAAATGAGTATTTTTGTTGCTTTCATCATAAAATCCTCCTGATATAGTTCTATAGACTCATAAGAGTCTACCATATATAGGGTTAATAGACAATTGTTATTCATATAAAAAGGATCGTGCACTCAAACCGTGTGTATCACACACTACGATTTGAAGGAACGATCCCTTATGATGGGTCAATTTAGAATACCTTGGTTGTCCACGATTCGCAATTCCAGGTTTCCGTGACGACATCACGATAAAATTCCGGTTCGTGGGAAATCAGCAGGATACTGCCTTTGTAGGCCTTCAGAGCACGCTTCAGCTCGTCCTTGGCATCAACATCCAGGTGGTTCGTCGGCTCATCGAGCACGAGCAGATTGGTTTCGCGATTGATCAGCTTGCACAGGCGAACCTTCGCTTTTTCACCACCGCTGAGCACGACAATTTTGCTCTCGATATGTTTGGTTGTAAGTCCACACTTGGCCAGCGCTGCGCGAATTTCGAATTGGGAGTAGGAGGGGAATTCCTTCCACACCTCTTCGATACAAGTATTGTAGTTGGCATCCTTCATTTCCTGCTCGAAATAGCCAATGTTCAGATTTTCACCAAGCCTTACCGTTCCGGACAGAGCTTGAATCTCTCCCAGGATACTCCGCAGCAGTGTCGTTTTACCGATACCGTTGGCACCTACTAGTGCAATTTTTTGCCCCCGCTCCATACGAAGGTTGAGAGGTCTGGATAAAGGGCTGTCATAACCGATGATAAGATCCGTTGCTTCAAAAATCAGCTTGCCAGACGTTCTTGCGTCCTTGAAGTTAAATTGCGGCTTCGGTTTTTCCTTGGCAATTTCGATGATTTCCATCTTATCGAGCTTCTTTTGTCTGGACATCGCCATATTTCGCGTTGCGACACTAGCTTTGTTACGAGCGACAAAGTCCTTCAATTCAGCAATTTCCTGCTGCTGACGCTTATGTGCGGATTCAAGCTGCTGTTTCTTCATTTCGTGAACCTGCTGGAAATAGTCGTAATCGCCAACATAGCGGTTTAACTCTTGGTTTTCCATATGATAGATCAGGTTAATAACGCTGTTCAGGAACGGAATGTCATGTGAAATTAAAATAAATGCATTCTCATACTCCTGCAGATAGCGCTGCAACCAGATGATATGCTGCTCATCCAGGTAGTTTGTAGGCTCGTCCAGAAGCAGGATATCCGGCTTTTCAAGCAATAGCTTCGCGAGTAGAACCTTCGTGCGTTGTCCGCCGCTCAGGTCATTTACATCTTTATCCAGTCCAATATCCGTAAGCCCAAGTCCGCGAGCAGTTTCTTCGATTTTCGCATCAATCATGTAAAAATCTTGATTAGTCAATGTATCCTGAATCGTGCCTACATCCTCAAGCAGCTGTTCAAGCTCCTCTGGAGAAACATCGCCCATCCGGGCATACATGTCGTTCATTTCTTGTTCCATATCGAACAGGAATTGGAAAGCTCCCTTAAGGACATCCCGCATCGTAAGTCCTTTGCTGAGCACGGCATGCTGATCCAGATAACCAACTCGCATCCGCTTGGACCATTCGACCTTGCCATCATCCGGCTGAAGCTTTCCTGTAATAATATTCATGAAGGTGGACTTGCCTTCACCGTTAGCACCAATAAGTCCAATGTGTTCGCCTTTAAGCAGACGGAAGGATACATCCTTGAAGATGGCGCGATCTCCAAAACCATGACTTAGTTTTTCTACGTTTAATATGCTCATCATTGACACCTTTTCTTATAAACTTTGTTCTCACTTATTATAAGCTGTAAGGGAGGAATAACTCAATATGGGAAACAACAACTGTAGTCGGGGGGTTGCAGCTAAGGTACGGTTTATTTTATAATGAGTCTGTACAAGGAAGGGTGGTAGAGATGGCGAATAATTTTGCCAGCTTAAGTAGCAGCTCATGCAAAGCCTAATATTAGGGCGATACTTTGCATGGGTGACGGACCGATATTGTTAACATTGTCGCCCGAGAAGGCTTATATCGTTTCTAATAGTGGGCTTTGCAGCTTATTTTTTATTTTATATAAAATAAGGAGCTGAAAAGCAATGATGAAACCATTTATTAGAAACCATCAATATAACACGATTAAAAAGCAGACGGATCTGCTGCAGCGCGCCTGCAATACCGTTTCCGATCCGAAAGTGGTAGAAGCGGTAAGATATAGCGCAACTACGAAAATTATAGAAGCGTTCCCGGATCCAGAGGAGCTTCAGAAGCAAATCCTGGAGAAGATTTCGACACTAAAAACAACAGAACAATTCCAGCACTATTTACATTCCATGGAGCCGTATCTGGAGCCGTTTCAACAAGTGACGGAAACGCAGATGAAGAAGCTGTTTCCCAAAAGCAAAAAACTGAAGGTACCAGACTTAGCTGCTATCGATTACCGCCATGTCACTTATCTTGGATGGACCGACATTGCGACGAATAAATTGTTTATGGTTTACCATTTAAATGGTAAGCTCATCGGGATCGAAGGCAAATATACCCCGATGAATAAAAAAAGCAATTGTTTTTTATGCAATCGGCATGAAGAGGTTGCGTTATTTTCAGCCATCTCGAAGTGGAAGCCAGCTAACGCTTCGCCTGATTATTATAGAGCAGTCGGCAACTATCTATGTGTGAATAGTGACGCCTGCAACAACAACATCACGGATGTGACCACATTGGAAAAGCTTATTTATGACATTGTGGGGCATTCACGTCTTGAATCATAAACATTTGGAGCCCGCGGCAATGGTGGGCTCTTTTTTTTTTGAAATGATATATTTCCATAAAAAAGAATATGTGGTAGAATAAAAATGGGAACAAATGTTCCTGTTTGTCTGAATCGGATATACTCTACACAGAGATAGACGGAGGGAAGGTGCTGAATAGATGACGGAACGGTATTCAGAAATAGATGAGGTGATAGCCTACATCCACCAACGTATCGATGAACCGCTTTCTCTGTCTCAATTGGCTTCGTATCTTGCCTATAGTCCATACCATTTTACTCGAATTTTTAAAGAAAGAATTGGTTTGTCCCCGTTATATTATGTATCTTCGCTTCGTTTGCAAAAAGCTAAAGATTTGTTGCTGCACACGAATTGGAGTGTTCGAGATATAGGATTAGAGATCGGGCAACAAAGTCTGGGAACTTTTACAACTCGATTTACCGAACGAGTAGGGATGACGCCAACCGATTTTCGTAACTCGACGCTGGAAGCGGGCAGCCAATTCCGTTCCTTACATAATCTTAAAGATTTGCGTAGTACCCTACACTCTACCATGAATCAATACGGAACCATCAAAGGGAATGTCCAATCGACGATACCTTTTGATGGTGTTATTCTGATCGGTTTATTTGCCAAGCCAATTCCGGAGGGACTACCTATTCATGGAACGCTGCTATTTTCTTTAGGTGAATTCTGTTTTACAGGTGTACAACCCGGTACCTATTATTTGATGGCGACATCGGTATCCTGGGGGATGAAGGCAACCGATATTTTGCTCCCGCAAACTACTCTGCGTACTCGATCCAGAGAGCCCATCGTGGTCCAGCCTTACGCGGCTGTTCCCTATCAGGAGGTTACCCTTCATGTTCCCCGCCTGGACGATCCTCCCATTCTGATTTCGCTACCCTTGCTGATGAATAATTTCCTCACTCGGACTTTCGAGCATAGTATTCGATAAGTCCATAGCCACAGTGGTGCAGAATGAAATGACATCGATATGGAAACGATAATCAATGGTTAACCATATACAATACAAAAACCAACAGTTGTGAGCTGCCAGCTTGGAAAAATTGTACACAGCTACCGTAAAAGCAGCAGGTGGTATACCTCATTCTGAACCCTATTCATGTGGATGGATGCCTCGCAGTTACATTATTTGTTCACCACGATATATTGTCTATCCTGCCATTCGAATTCTTCTCCCAGCTCAAATGTATTCAAATCCAATACAAGATCCAGCTTGCTATTCCGCGGCCCCTCAAATCTCTCCATTCCATGTGCCCAACATGCATAGAGTTCTGCGTGTTCACCAGATACCAGATTGTGATCCAGATAGGCGAAAAGCTCTGTCAAACATTTTTTACCCAAGAGAAAAGCTTGAGGTGAGATTTCCTTAATTCGGCCGCTAATTTGAAACGAGCCTCCATCGTGATCGACTTGATAAACGAACGGATTCCGAAAATGCTTTGAGGTATCCTGATACGTAAGAGGACCACTGATATAAAGACCTGCTGCATCCTCCTCTGTTTCATATACCTCTGTATTTTGTTCATAGAGATGAGACAGATCGAATACAGAGGTCAACGAATTTTCATCGGGCGGATGCAGCTTTAAAGCGTCTTTCAACTTCATCATGGTTTTCTTTTTACCAAATGAACCTGTCGGAAGCTCCTTATCTGTGGCGATATAGTAGAAGAGAGTCATAGGCGAGCCTCCTTAAAGCTATTTTCGATGATATTGTGTTAAAATGGAAAATTAAGTACTCATTATAGCTTAATTTCGGAGATTCTGCATAAAAAACCGTTACGTCATGGTTTAAAAAGGGAACAGAGCTTTAAATAATAGCGAGTGGAGACTTGTTAAATCCATGGCATGATAGATAGCAAGCAGCGGGATATGTTTTGTTTTTTCTGAGGGGGATTTGAATATGGGGAACCGGACATTTTTAAGTGTGACCAATATAGACACCGTAGTCGTGGAGTATGAACATGTTGCTTTTGAAACTAATAATTTTTTGGCTCCCTTGTGGTTTTGTCTCGTCAGTCAAGAGCAGTATGGGCGTTATCGTGAGCAGCTCTTAGCCAGCTGGAGTTTGGTTCAACCTCACTTGGAAGACGAGGAGCTGGAGGATTTACCTGAATGGTCAGCATTCTCGGAGGCACTGGTTTGGCATATCCCATGGGTAGAAGCATCCATGCAAATGCGTGAGAGTCTGCCAGTTACTCTTGCTCGGTACCCTGCGCTTAGTCCCTATATGTCGGACTGGCTGGAAACGTTATACAGTCATGTGCAAGTGCATCCATCTCCTGTCCTTCACCTGGAGCTTTCCCAGTATTTTAGCTTTTCTGGTGATCCAATCCCTTACCTGGCTAATATCGAGGAATTCCTTGGAGGGTGGTGGCAGCCTGATGAATCATCGTTTGATTACCTTGATCACATCACGAATTCATATCTATTGGGTGGTGAGCATCACCTTTATAGAGTAAGAGCCGATAGTCTCGAACAGTCAACGGAACCGGATATTAAAGTGGATACATCTAAAGTACCCATATCTGCGGTTAAGAAGCCTATATCCAAGCGGCTCGAAAACCTGTATACGTGGTTGCTTGCCTTACTGTCAGCAGCACTTGGTTTAGGCGCTTACCTCTGGACCTCAAGCTCATGGCTAGCTGTATTCGCTTTTTTAGTTCCGTCCTTATGTATTATTATCTGGGAACTGCGTCGTCGACCCAAGAAAGCTGCAAAGGGTAAGCACGATCATACTTTTCCTTCATCCACACCAAGAGCGATAGCTTACTATAACCACATCTCGCCAATTAAACTTCAAGGAGTACAGGCCGTAGATTTGGATAACAATCATTTGGTTACTGTCCCATGGCAGTATATTATGCTTGCACAAGTAAGTTCATTCGGACATATTGAGATCAAGCTCGATGCGAAAGCTGAGTCCTTGTACCCGTCGCAGCTTAATATCGTCCTTGAGCATGGATTAGAAGCGGACTATGTCGTATCAGCTATTCATTCAATCTCGCAGCTGTGGCGTCTTGATCGGAACGGAGATGGCTACAGCTGATCACCTAAGGTGTGAGCTTGTTTATCCAGCTGTCGTGCAGCTTGGCCGATGCCTGTAAATTCATCAACAGCCTGCTGCGTAAGACGTTGACTTTCTGTGATTAAGGTTTGGGAACGTTTCGTACCTTTGACGATTTCTGCAACCTGAGTGGTAATGCCTTCCAGATTGGAGTTCACTTCCTTAGTTGCTTCCTCTGCTTGTTTAGCTAATTTGCGCACCTCGCTTGCCACCACGTCAAAGCCGCGCCCATGTTCTCCAGCGTGTGCGGCTTCGATAGCCGCGTTCAAGGCTAACAGATTAGTTTGTGAAGCAATATCACGAATAGTCCTTATGATCCCGCGAACAGAGTCGGCCTTGTTCTCCAATAGCTGGAGCACTTGCATATTATCATGGGTTTCCTTAACGACCAGCTCAATGGCAGTTGCAATTTGATGGCTGCTAGAAATACCCTCCTCTGCGCGCTTCAACAAATCGTGGGCCATCTGTTGTAAATCGTGTGTTACTTGGATAGTCGTGGTTTCACGTGCAGTGATGTCCGTTGCGACTTTAATTACGGCTATCACTTGACCTTCTGTATCATATACAGGGCTATATGTTGCTTCGAGCCATAATAATCGTTGTTTTTTTGTAACGCGCAATATTTTTTCCTGAAAGGGACGACCGCTTTTTAGATCATTCCACAGTTTTTGATATTCCGGGCTGTTGACAAATTCAGCTGTGCAAAACTGACGGTGACTCAACCCTGGCATTTCCGCTGCCTCATATTCCATAGCCTTCGCGAAATTATCATTTACCCATAATACTTTCCCGTGGATATCGAATTCGATCATGGCCAATGACTGTTCAATGGCTGAAAGGACGGCATTCTCATCAAGTACTTGGTTGCTTGTATTTGTATCATGTCTTGCATTAATCATGGACTGCTCCTGCTCCCTCTTGGATAAATTATTTTTGTATAGAATATGTATAGAGTATATAGATTCATGTTATGAACTATACATAATCTATACATAAGTTACAAGACATATGTACAATATTTATGAATGTATACCGTAAATAGTCTCGCATTGTTCATATTGTATAATTTATGTATAATTAAATTGAGGTGGCTAAGAAAATGTATAGCATTAAAAAAGTATCTGAAATGCTAAGTATCCCTGCAGTGACCATTCGTGCATGGGAAACCAGATACCAGATTGTAGCGCCCATTCGTGGTGCTGGAGGACATCGTTTATATAGCGATACCGATATTAACACACTTAAATGGATAAAAATTCAAATGGAGGAAAACAAGGTGAAGGTCAGCGAAGCGGTGTGGCTGCTGAAGCAAGGGCCTATTGAGGAACAATCCATCGAAGAAACGATTGAGAAATTTGCAATGACGCAATTCCGTAAACCTTACGAAGATCTCATGGATAAGCTGTACGAGCAACTAGTTGATCTTAATACGTTCCAGTCACACGAAACGATAGATTTAGCATTTGCTTTATATCATTATGACGAAGTATTCCATCACATATTGGTTCCTGTACTGTATCGAATGGGAGAAGAATGGGAGAGAGGTGACATCACAGCTGCGCAGGAGCATTTTTCTACTCAACTGATTATGCAAAGGTTTACCCAGTTTTTTAGAATTCTGCCTATTTATTCTTACCTCCCGAAAGTGATAGCTTTGTGCCCTGAGGGTGAGCATCATCACATGGGATTAATGCTTTTTAGCTTATTTATGCGAAAAAAAGGAATGGAGGTCATTTATTTAGGCCCTAACACACCATTAAACGATTTGTATCAATTGATTGAAATGAAGCAAATATCGGTGGTGGCTGTTTCAGTTACCGATCCTGAACTACTTGAAACATTGGAGAATTGGATCGAGGAGTGTCAAGAACAATACCCGGAATTAATATTTGTGCTAGGTGGAACAGGGTTTCAACATTGCTCATCCCGGATATCCTCATATGTTCAGCCTGACGATCAGAAGCAATGGGAACAATGGTATAAAACGGAAATAGAGATTGCAATTTAAGCTCATGCCCATACATGATTTTGTAAAATGAATCCATACTATGTGTGGCTGAACTAAGAGGAAATTCAAAATAATAGGGGGAAAATCAGGTTTTTATGGCGAGTTTATTATAAGTAAGTGATTGGTGCAATGGAGTCAAGTGTTATAACCATAACGAGAGGATTGAGTAAATGAATAATTCCGTTTCTTTCCCTGATCTTTCGTCCAGGCCATATCGTTTGACTGCGGAACGTCTTATGATTGCTTCGGCTGATGTCTTGTATCGAGCTTGGACAGAGCAGTTTGATCAATGGTTTGCGGCTCCAGGATCGGTAATTATGAAGAGTGAGGTCAATACCGTCTTCTTTTTTGAAACCAGCTACAAAGCTGAGACGGGCAAAGAGGCACAACGCCATCCACATTACGGCCGATTCCTGAGGCTTGAGCCTGATTGTCTCGTTGAATTAACATGGGTTACCGGAGCAGGAGGAACACTTGGAGCTGAGACCGTTGTCACCGTAGAGCTTACACCCCAAGACACAGGTACGTTATTGCGGCTTACGCATGCAGGGTTTCAGGATGAGGCTTCCAGGGATGGGCACGAGCAGGCATGGCCTTTTGTCCTGGACCAGCTCGATCAACGGATGACAACAGGTTCATAAACAATGCTTTTTATGGTCGTTATTTAGAGGGACAGCCTACTACAGCATTGTGGACGGGATTTCCCTTGATAATAACCGGGTGTACTTGCAACCGGTTATTTCTTTATGTGGACGTAGATTGGAATATGAATGTATTCATAAACGGTTTAAAAATTTGGATGTTATATTAATCGGCTGGTATACCCCGGGAGTCAGCATCCCGTTATAATAAATTTGAAAGCGTTTTTATTTCGGAACTGACCATGAGACGAAGGTGCAGCAGAGCTAATTCCTAACAAACCGCCAAACAATTCAACAACATGGTCAAAACCATCAAGGACCTGATAGATAAAAAATATAAGCTGGAGATTCGACAAAAGGAATCGGAGCTTGAGAATATTACAAAGTCAGATGGACCCGCATTTTCTGTACAACACACTCGATAGGTCCGTTGGACAGCCAGATTGGAGAAGGCGACTGAAACCAGCCAACTCATTGAGACCTTGTCACGATTTTTCTGAATGGGCTTGAGCAGTGAGAAACGGTATACGACCTTGGCCAGCGAACTGGATTTTGTAAGGGCTTACCTCAATCTGCAGCAGAAGCGAATGGGCGCAGCAAGCTGCAATTCAGTCTCATGCGTAAGGCTAAGAGTACCTCTATGGATGAATGAACAGGAGGCGGGAACATGACGATCAGAATGCTAATTGTAGATGACGAGCCTATTATTTGCCAAGGACTGAGACATACCCTTCCATGGGAATCCATCGGTGTTGAAGTGGTCGGAGAAGCTTATGATGGATGGGAGGCCCTTCAATTCGTATCCCGGGAGTCGGTTGATTTGGTGCTGACGGATATTCATATGGATGGTATGGACGGACTTGAATTGGCTAAGAAATTAAAAGAGCGGATGCCGCATATTCGTATTATCATTATTAGCGGCTATGAAGATTTTGAGTATGCGCGCAGTGCGCTTCGGCTTGGAATTGAAGATTATTTGCTTAAGCCGGTAAATATTGATGAGCTTTTGACCATGGTCAAAAGAATTAATATGGAGATCACCAAAGAAGCGGAGCAGGGGCATAAGAATGAGCATGAACGTCGATTGAAATGGCTGACTCAGCTCATTCAAGGGGAAGGGATCGTACAAAAGGAAACGATATTTCCGACATTTACATCAACGGATATTCATTCCTTCAGGTTTATTGCAAGTCAGCTTGAGGATTATGCAGGATGGGTTGATCATTCTTCGGAGGAGCTTCAGCATTCCGTACGGAGCGAATGGGAGAAGGCCGTTGCTACTGCTTTAAAGGGCATCAATCAGGAGGTCATATCATTCTTTCATCATCCCAACCTGCTGCTATCCTTATGTGTAGGGCCACGCGGGGTCGATAGCAGGGAATTAGCGACAGCTTTGACCGATACACAGGATTTGATGTCGGAATTCCCACGCCTGCAATACGGCATCTCGCCCGTATATTCCTCATTGGATCACGTATACCCCAGCTATATGCAAGCTGTATCTGTTTTGCAGCAAAGTGTTCTTTCGGATTTTAACAAGGTACAGTTCTATGAGCAGGAACAGACATTGAGAAAATGCCTGCTTCCCTTTGCCCCATTCGAGCTGGAGAAGCAGCTGGTGCATGTGCTTTTTTACGGAAGCTTCGAGGAATTGGATGACATTATCAGAGGGATGATGCAGGAGTTTCGCGAGAAAGGTTATCTGCTGAAGGAAATTTTGCAGGCGATTAAGGAATTGAGTATTATTCTCCATCGCAAGCTGCACAGCAATGGGATCGATTTATCTCAGCATACCGATTATTTTAATACTTATGAAATCGACCTGCAGGTGCATAACTCCAGTCGAGCTATGGAAACCATACTCCGCCGCGAGCTTCGGGCGTTGTCCTCAATTATTCATTCATCTCTTGAAGGAAAGCATCACTGGATTACCGAACGGGTCAAAAAATTTATCGAATCGCGGCACACCACAGATTTGAAGGCTTCGGAGGTAGCGGCATGGCTCAAAATCACACCCAATTATTTTAGTATCATCTTCAAACAAAATTTTGGCAAAGGCTTTGCCGAATACTTGAACGAAGTGCGGATTGATCATGCCAAAGCTAGCTTGGTCAGTACGGAGGAACGGGTGTTTGAGATCGCAGAGAATGTCGGGTATCGTGAATATAAATATTTTTGCTCGATATTCAAATCGTACACAGGGATTACACCTACTCAATACCGCAAGCTAGCGCAAACCACATCTGACTCCATGAGGCAATTCGTTTGAGAACGGTTACATTTGCTTTTAACCTATCAGTATATTGAAAGAGTAGGCCATGAACGTATGGGCCTACTCTTAGCTATGCATATAAGATTATGTAAATCAGATAAGGATGCCTGCAGGATTCATGAAAAAATTCATTCGCAAACGAACGTTTAAATGTAATTAAGCCCGCTAGTATGAGGAAGCGGTATGGTAGACCAGCCTGGCAAAAGCGGCTTGTGAGGTGATAATGGATCGAACAGCAGTGAAACCAGCTCGGCAGGATTGACTTCGATGCTTGTATCTCCGGCCTTCACCTTGTAGCTGCCTTCCTCCAGAGAGGTAATCGCAAACGCATGCTTGTGATTCTTGTCAGCAACCGGGAAAGCCTGCTCAAGAACCCGCTGCGCATTTACGATATATACAGTTCCGTTGTTCGCCTTCGTTTCGTAAGGTACAGCAGCTTCCTGCAGCAGTCCTAACAATTGTTGCTCGTGCCAGCTTACAGGAATTTTCAGCTGCTCGAGATTCAATCGCTCAACAGCTTCGGCCAACAGGGAACCAACGTGAGCGGCTGGACCGGCCCATTCAATCGCTGTAGGTGGTTTGCTATCCGCCGAACGACCTGGGGCAGCAACCACAGCAAATGAATCGATGCTGCCGGTTCCATGAGCGGCAACTAAGGTTTGATGCTCCAATTTCATACAGCTGGCATAGGCTTCCGCATCTATCATCCTGCCAAGATCGGTAACGCTTTGCTCATACGCGACTTCACGAGCGGAAGCTGCCGCATGCAGAGCGAACGAATCTGCAGCCTGGAACGGGCGCAGTTGGAGTGGGCTGTCTCCAGCTTGTAAAGCTGACGCTGCGGCTTTAAGCCGAGCGGCTCCTTCCGCATCCAGCGTGAAGTGCTCTGTAAGACCAAATGGATAACAGTGTACGCGTGTATAGAGCGAACGGTCACCAGAAATGAAGAGTAGAGAGGCGCCGGCTTCTTCAGCATGCTGCTTGCAGCGATCCAGCATTTGGCCAGCAATGCCTTGTCCACGATAGTCCGGGTGTGTGCACACTGCCCCCATCGAAAATACGTTAAGTCTTGCCTCGCCAATATGAATCACAAACGGAACAAGTCCCATGAAGGAAACGAGTCGGCCGTCAACAAAAGCTCCGTAGGAATGACTTAATCCTGGTGCAAACAGAAACGGAAAGCTTGTGCCCATCGAGCTTTGTCCTGGTTTACGAAATACTTCGTCTGCCAATTGGACGGCTTGCTGCAGTTCATCGTTTTTTACTAATCGAATGTCCATTCCCTATTCACTCCAGATCATCTTATAATATGGCGCTTGAACCCCAAACCAAAAGCAGCTCCTGCGAAAATAGTATCATAAACAATACGGAAATCAAACATATTTTTAGCAAGAAAGAAAAAATGTTTGTTTTTCTAATAGTGGACTCAGCCCAAGGATCGACTCGGGAGGACGAATCAGCTTTTATTAAGAAGCAGCTTCTGCAAGAACATATTCACAGCCATGGATGATGAATGATCATGGTTTCGAATGATCCAAAAGTTCCGATCCAATAGCTTGGGGGTAACCGGAATTTGACACAATTCGCCCGATTCCAATTCCTTCTTTACAATCCACCGTGAGAGTATGGCAATCCCCAGACCCGCAGAGACCGCTTCTTTGACCCCTTGGCTGCTGTTAAATACATAGGATCGTTTCATTGCCAACCCCGCAGCTTGAATAAACTGTTCGCTGAAGGAACGCGTTCCGGATCCGTTTTCTCTAAGCACCCAGGTGAGATCCTGCAGCAGCTCCGGTTTCACGTTTTTTTTGGACGCCAATGGATGCTCAGCAGACGCGATCAGAATCATTTCGTCTTTCATATAGGGGGTAATGAGCAGTCCACTGGATACCACATTACCTTCAACGATACCAAGATCAAGCTGGTTAGCCTTCAACGCCTGGGTGATCTCCTCTGTATTGGCAATCGTAACCGACATTTCGACCTCTGGAAATTGTAAGGCAAACTCCGCTAGCACCCGCGGCAGAATGTATTCCCCGATTGTGAAGCTGGCGCCAATTTGCAGGGAGCCTGTCACTTTTTCATTCAGTAGTTGAATTTCCTGCTTCGCTTCTTCCGCAAGAGCAAGAATTTGCTTCGCTCGTTTATACAAAATATCTCCAGCCTCGGTTAGTTTGACAAGCTTTGGTGAACGATGCATCAGCTTGGCTCCATATTCATTTTCCAGATTGCGAATGTGCAGAGACACACCGGGCTGTGACAAATTGAGCAGTTCTGCAGCTCTTGAAAAGTTTCTTTGTTCCGTTACAGTAACAAAAACCCGAAGCGTTTCTACGATCATTTCCATTCCACCTCACAACAACATTGTACCTGTACACAGGAAATACAACAACCCAATCATTAGTTTTTCTCATGATTACAATAATACATTGGTATTTAACTTATGATTGAAACAGCCTTATAGTGGAGCTACAGACAACTGTATGGCTTTCATTATAAGAATGGGAGTGAGGATAATGGTACAAACCTATGCCTTGCCAAAAAAGCAGAATAAAATGTGGGGTGTCATCCCCGGTGTTAGTTTGACGCTGTTGCTTGCTGTCTCAGCCAAATATTTGGCCGTGCTGCCGTTTCTCAGTATTATGGGCCAGCTTGTTATAGCCATTTTACTGGGAATCGGATGGAGAGCAGCGGTTCGTGTGCCACAGCAAGCCATAGCAGGTATTTCATTTTCAAGTAAAAAGCTGCTGCGATTCGGTATTATTTTACTGGGGATGAAATTGAATCTGATCGATATCGTGCATGCAGGTCCTAAGGTTCTCGCTATTGCTGTCATCAATATCGTGTTTGCGATTTTGGTCGTATACGGCATCGCCAGATTGTTAAAAGTTGAACAGCGTTTAGGGATTTTGACGGCATGTGGTACAGCTATATGTGGAGCAGCCGCCATTGTTGCCATAGCGCCGCAAATCAAGGCCAATGATGATGAAACGGCGATTGGGGCCGCCACGGTCGCCATATTGGGAACTATTTTTACTCTCGTTTACACGTTACTTTATCCGCTGCTGGGTCTGACTGCAAGCGGTTATGGGATATTTACAGGTGCAACCCTTCACGAGGTCGCGCATGTGATCGCCGCAGCAGCACCGGGTGGTCAGCAGGCTGTGGATTTGGCTGTTATCGTCAAATTGACACGTGTTGCTCTTCTGGTGCCTGCTGCAATTGTAATTGGTATTTGGGCTAATCGTGAGGAAAGCCAAAAAAATGAAAATGTAAACAAAACAAGCTGGAAGTCGATTCCGATCCCATGGTTCATTGTAGGCTTTTTGTTGATGAGCGGTGTGAATACACTTGGTATTATGCCAACAGCTGTTACGAATCAATTCATTGTGGTGGCTTATGTACTCATTGCTATGGCCATGGCTGGGCTTGGGCTAAATGTGGACATCAGCACGTTTCGCCGTTTGGGTATGAAGTCGTTTGCCGCGGGTCTTATAGGATCGGTATTGCTCTCGGTACTGGGATACTTATTAGTCATTCTGTTCGGATTAAATGGATTGTGAGAAACATTGGCTGGCATGAAGGAGAGAGGGTATAGTAAAATTAACATAATAACGGTTAGCAAAAGGAGATTGCCATGTGCCGAAATATCAAAACATTATTTAACTTTGATCCGCCAGCTACTGAGGAAGAGATTCATGCAGCAGCACTCCAGTTCGTGAGAAAGATATCCGGTTTCACCGAGCCTTCGAAGGCGAATGAGGAAGCGTTCAATCGCGCCATTTCAGAGGTGGCTGTAGTTGCCCGTAATCTGTTGGATAATCTGGTAACCAATGCCGAATCACGTAATCGTGAGGTCGAGATCGAGCGTGCTCGTGCCAGAAATGAAAAAAGATTTGGAGCAGCCAAGGAATAATGCGAAAGTGTACTGGAAGCCATAAATAAATATATAGAAAAAAGAGCGAGGAAAAGGGCTGAAATTCACAAAACGATTTTTGTGGATTCAGCCCCATTTTTACGTTCATTTATTTAATGATACTAATAATTAATCACATTAATACGATAAAATTTACATCGATTTCATCGCTTATATACCAGACCATACATCCTTGGCATAACGTCCATCGTTCTGCAAGCGGTCCAACCACTGCTTAGACTGCTGTTCATCGACGTTATGAATTTCGCCGTAAGCCTGTATCAGTGTGGCTTCCACATCCGGAGCCATCCTGCTGCCGTCGCCGCAAACGTATAGTGCGCCTCCATTGTCCAAGATGTCGATCAGCAGCTTGGAGCTTTGACTCATCAAATGCTGGACGTACGTTTTCTGCGTATCCACTTTCCGTGAAAACGCACAATGCAGCGTGACGATGCCTTCCTTTTGAAATTGCTCAAGCTCTTCACGATACAAGTAGTCTTCATCACCCCGACAGCCAAAAAATAAATGAGCTGTGCCCAGTTTTTTTCCTTCACGCTGTAAAGCGCTTCGTGCCTGGAGGAAGCCGCGGAATGGAGCGACACCTGTTCCAGGGCCAACCATAATAATTGGCGTTTCTGTATCCTCCGGCAGCTGGAAGCCGGATTCAGGGGTTCGTACGAACATGACCACATCATCATCAACTTGAAGCCCCGCCAAATAATTCGAGGCGATTCCACGGTATTCACCTTGGCCGCTCCAGGCAGGTGCGCGCACGACGCCAACCGTAATGCTCGCTTGCTTTGGTTGAATACGTGGCGAGCTTGAGATTGAGTAGTAACGAGGCTTCAGCGGTGGCAGCAGCTCGATAAATCGTTCAAAGGGCAGCTCGCAGGCTTCATACTTATCTAACAGATCAAGCATCGTGATCCGTTTGTTCAGTACCTGCTCCCGATACGACTCTTCCGTAAGCAGCGCCTCCAGCTCCTTCTTGTGCGGCGGACAGACGGTGTATGCTGCCAGCTCGCGCAGCTGGGCGCGTGTCGCTGCTTCCTGCAGCTCCACGTTATGTGACAGCAGGTCGTGCAGACTGACGGGACGGTCAAGCGGCAGATGCGCAGCGCTGCGACCGGTCGCCTTAAGGATTAGATGGTCGTTGCTGTTCAACCGATATCGGCGAAGTGCACGCTCAACGAGCTCTGGACGGTTGCAGGGCAGCACTCCCAGATGGTCGCCCTCCTGATAAGTGACGCCATCCGGCAGCGCAATTTCCAGATGTCGTGTGCTGCGTCCGCTCTCTGCACCCTGAAGCTCGCGGTTATCCAACACTTTAGTATGCACCGCTTCATAGGATTCGGCTAGCGGGGTCCCGACGAAGCCGCTGACGAACTGGACGCTAAGTGTGCTGCGCTCACTGTCAGCCTTGATGTTCAGCTTCAGCCCGAGCTTATCCATCACATCAGGCCACAGCTGAGCCCGCCAATCGTCGAGCTGCTTCTCGAAATCTCCGTTAGCGTCACCTTCGCCGCGCTCAGCAAGACGGGCAGCGCCTTTGGCAGCAAGCTGCTCGTCGATCAGACGCGGGATATGCTGGTAGGTGCTCGCCCAGTTGCGGTCGCCACAGCCGAACACAGCATATTTCACACCGTTCAGCTCGCCAGCACCAACACCTTCAAGCCAATGGACAAATTCGCGGGCACTGCTCGGCGGCTTTCCATTGTAGGAAGCCGTTACGATAAATACAGCGCCTTCCTTGGGAAGCTTCCCGACCCTGTCGTTCAATGTGGCAACATCGCAGCGAAAGCCCTGCAGCTTGGCTGCATCAGCGAGTTCTCTGGCTATGCCTTCGGCAGTGCCCAAATTCGAGCCGTACAGGATGAGCAAGGGTGTGTTATGAGTAGGAACACCAGCAGCAGCCTCAGTTTGCTGGGTTTCCCTGGACTGTGTCGCTGTATTTGGTGCAGCAGCAGGAGAAGTGGGCACCACGGTGCCTGTGGCCGCATTTGCTCTTGGACGAACACGGATCGTTAGTCCATCTGGCTTCAGAGTCAGGGTTTCCTTCACATCCAGCTGGTAATTGGTATGATCAATCAGCTCGAAATGCTGCAGCACCATTCCGAGCACAAGTGTCGCCTCCTGCAGTGCAAACTGTTGTCCGATGCAGGCACGTTGACCGTTGCCGAATGGCTTGTAGGCATCATGCGGTATTTTACTCGGGTCCTCGAAGCGCTCGGGCCGGAATGTCTCTACGTCTTCACCCCAGGCTTGCTTATCGCGATGGAGCTGCGGAATGAGCACAGTCACGGCCTCGCCCTTCGCCAACGGATAGGTGTCGGCCAGCAGTGTATCTTCTTTGGCATAGAGCGAGAAAGCGGGCGCCGTTGGCCAAAGTCGCAGCGCTTCGCTCAGCACCATGCGGACGTATTTCAGATCACGAACCTGCCCATACGTTGGCACGGGTCCTGTCAACACACGGTCTACTTCTTCGTAAGCTTTTTGCAGCTTATCCGGATTTTTGAGCAAATAATAGATAGCAAACGATAACAGACCGCTCGTCGTCTCGTGTCCGGCAATGAGGAACGTGATGATCTGGAAGCGGATGTTTTCGTCATCCAAACCTTCGCCAGTTTCCGGGTCGACTCCTTCGAGCATGTGTGCCAGCAGATCCTCCACACCTTGGCTTCCTTGTTCTCGACGTTCAGCGATCAGCTTGTCTACCAGCGTATACATCGACTGTATGTCATGCTTGAACTGCCGTTTCGTCAGCACCATCAGCTTATCCTGCAACCCGAGCCGCTGGAGCTGGTTCATGGCTTCGTGCAGTGCGCGGACCATGCTCGTTATAAACGGGTGCGGTTCTTCCCGGTAAAAGCTGTTAAACCGATAGTTGAAGCCGCACAGACCAATCGTATCCAGTGTCAGCCGCGTCATATCCTCGGGGACTTCAACGCTTTCGTCCGGGTTCAAGCGAGCCCATTTCTGGACCATCTGCATCGCAATATCAACCATCATATGATGGTATCCCTGCATCGCCCGCTGCGAAAAGCTTGGCAGCAGCATATGGTGCGCCTTTTGCCAGTTGGGCTCATCTGTGCGTGCAGTAAATAATCCGTCGCCTGTAAAGGCGCGGACGTTCATCAGCGCGGTGTGCACATTTTTATCAAAACGTGATTCGTCACAAGCATCAGCGACAAGAGTTTCACTCGAAATCATAATTATCGGTCGACCCGGCATATCCATTTTGAAAATAGGCCCGAATTCCTCAGCCAGCTTAATCATGGATTGTACGGGTTTTTCCTTATCAACTAAAGGCAGGTTGCCAAGCGGACCGTACGTTTTGGGTTGGGGAATTGGCGGATTGGCTACTTTGTCCATGTTTACGACCTCCTAGGCTTCATTTCCGGCAGCTATCACCAGATTACTATTTGATCATTGCGCAGGAATTATTACACAAACGGTTTGTTAATTAATCAACAACGTGATTATAATTAAATTATAAATACATCTCATTGGGATACAATGTGGAGTTATGATCGATTCGATGTTTAAACATCATTTTGTCGATTAATGCCTATAACTTCACAAAATTGTTGCACTAAGGGGGCCGCTAATGCCTAAGAGAACCGATCTTCGTGTTGTCAAAACGAGAGAACTGATCCGCCGCGCATTCCTTGAGCTCATAGTGGAAAAAGGCTATGAAGCCATAACCATTCAGGATATCGCTGAACGCTCCATGACGAACCGTAATACCTTTTACCTTCACTACACAGATAAAAAGGATCTTCTCGAAATCGTCACCGACGAAGTGCTGGATGAGCTTACGAACAAGCTAACTGCTGTAATAGCCAATGAAACCGATCAGTTATCCAAGTCACAGGCGATTATTCGTACCGTATTTGAGCATGTCGTGAAGCATTCGGTATTTTCCAAGGCCATGCTCGGCAAGCATGAAGTACCGCGCTTTCATGATAAAATGAAACAGATTATCCATCATATTTTTCATCAAGTGTTAACCCAGATTTCAGAGCAGACTCCTGATTCTAAGAAAGTCCCCAACGATTTTCTGGAAAATTGCCTGTCATCTCTGTATATTGGTACGATTGTATGGTGGGTGGAGCATGATTTTCATTATTCGGCTGAACAGATGACAGCGATCATGTCTGAAGTGATTACAAAAGGTCCTATTCAAGCTGCGGGCTTCATTGGAAGTGAGCAGGTTTAGAAAATTTTTTAGATGTATTGAGCATTGTATAGGGTGTGGGAGTATAGTATAATTGTACGAAAGCATAAGGGAGGCGAGTTCAATGAGCGTGGAAATCGAACTGCTGGATACATCCATGGTTCAGGGGCAGGAATGCTGCTCGCATGAAGAAACAGGACGGAAAAGCCATCATTCAGATAAAGTGAAAAGCAGCCTGACCAACCGTTTGAATCGAATTGAAGGCCAGATTCGCGGGATTAAAGGCTTGATTGAAAAGGATACGTATTGTGACGATGTGCTGAATCAAATCGCCTCCGTTCAGTCAGCCTTGAATGGGGTAGGCAAGCTATTATTAGAGCATCATATGAAAAGCTGTGTCATCGAACGCATCAAGGAAGGCGATACAGAAGTAATCAATGAGCTCATGACTACAGTGAACAAGTTGATGAAATAAACAAAGCATATACAATCAAGCAGCAGAACATGCTGCTTTTTCTATCGACAATTATATAGGGTACAGGGGTATAGTAAAATAATGTTGACACATATAGGGTGAGGGGGTATACTCTGTTTAAGACGATCGTTGAAAAAATGGAAAAGACGAAGGGATGAGGAACTATGAACAACACTACATTGCAAGTAAACGGAATGAGCTGTCAGCATTGTGTAAATTCTATTGAAGGAGCTTTAAAGGAAATTGGCGCTTCGGGAAAGGTTAATCTAAAGAACAACACGGTTGATGTAACCTATGATAACCAACTCACTATTGAACGTATAAAAGAAGCTATCGAGGAGCAAGGCTACGACGTCCTGTAATCCATCGTTAGAGGCAAGGGAGTGAATGATTATGGCATCTGGTGTGACAGAGACCGATAAGCAAGCGACTTTACCCATCACGGGTATGACCTGTGCAGCATGTGCGAACCGCATCGAGAAGGGTTTAAATAAACTCGAAGGTGTTACCTCTGCCAATGTGAATTTCGCGCTGGAAAAAGCAAGCGTAACGTATGATCCGGCACGAATTGGCGTCAGTAACATGGAAGAAACGATCAAGAAGCTGGGCTATGACACACTCAAAGAGGTCGCCCATTTTAAGCTGGAAGGCATGACCTGTGCAGCTTGCGCGAACCGAATTGAAAAGGGCCTTGGCAAGCTGCCTGGTGTGACGGATGCTTCTGTCAATTTTGCTATGGAAACTGCACGTGTGCAGTATTCGCCAGGCGAAATCAGCATTACCGAGATGCAAAATAAGGTCAAACAGTTGGGCTACAAAGCGATTACGGAGCAGGAAAATGTAAATACAGGCGATCACCGCGAGAAAGAAGTGCGACATCAGAAACGGAAATTGCTCATTTCGGCGCTGCTTTCATTACCCCTTTTATGGAGCATGGTGGCCCATTTTTCGTTCACGTCCTGGATCTACTTGCCCGAAATGCTGATGAATCCCTGGTTTCAGCTTATTTTGGCCACACCAGTTCAATTTTATGTCGGCAAACCGTTTTATGTGGGTGCTTATAAAGCATTGCGTAATGGCAGTGCCAACATGGACGTCTTGGTCTCACTTGGTACTTCGGCTGCCTATTTCTATAGCTTATATCTTACGATTAACTGGTTCATCGGGGGCGGAAATGTGCATCACGGACCCTCGCTGTATTATGAAACGAGTTCCATATTAATTACGCTGGTCATTATGGGTAAATTGTTCGAATCCCTCGCCAAAGGCCGGACCTCGGAAGCGATCAAGTCCTTGATGGGACTGCAAGCGAAGACCGCTTTGGTCGTACGGGACGGTCAAGAAATAACGATTCCGGTGGAGGAAGTCATCGCTGGCGATATTGTGCATGTCCGTCCCGGTGACAAAGTGCCTGTGGATGGCGAGGTGCTTGAAGGTCTCTCATCTGTAGATGAATCCATGCTGACGGGTGAAAGTCTTCCTGTTGAAAAGAAAATCGGTGATTTCGTGATTGGAGCGACTATCAACAAAAACGGCATGCTGCGGATTAAAGCCACGAAGGTTGGCAAAGACACAGCGCTCGCACAAATTATTAAAGTCGTAGAAGAAGCACAAGGCTCCAAAGCACCAATTCAAAGGGTTGCCGATGTGATCTCCGGGATATTTGTGCCCATTGTTGTCGGTATCGCGATTGTCGCCTTTCTGGTCTGGTATTTTTTCGTGACGCCTGGCGATTTTGCCGGTGCCTTGGAGAAAGCAATTGCAATTCTCGTTATCGCTTGTCCTTGTGCACTCGGTCTGGCTACTCCAACGTCCATTATGGCGGGCTCCGGGCGAGCAGCAGAGCTCGGGATCTTGTTCAAAGGGGGCGAGCATCTGGAGCAAACCCATAAGATTGATGCGATTATTCTTGATAAAACGGGTACAGTCACCAAAGGGAAGCCTGAGCTTACGGATGTTATAACTGATGGTGACGAATTGGAATTTCTCAGACTCGTAGGCGCAGCGGAGGTCAATTCCGAGCATCCGCTTGCTGAGGCGATTGTGGCAGGTATCCGTGAACGCAATATTGTGCTGCTGGGGACGGAATCCTTTGAAGCGATTCCTGGCTTTGGGATCAAAGCTGTGGCAGAAGGCAAGGAGCTGTTAATCGGTACTCGCCGCTTGATGGAACAATTCGAGGTGGATGCCAAGCATGCTTATGACACGATGGCCAGCTTGGAAGAAGCCGGGAAAACTACGATGCTCGTTGCTATTGATCGCCAATACGCAGGTATGGTTTCAGTAGCGGATACGATCAAAGATTCCTCAAAGGCCGCGGTCAGCAGACTGAAGGAAATGGGTATCCAGGTCATCATGATTACTGGTGACAACGAGCGGACTGCGAAGGCAATTGCTGCGCAAGTTGGAATCGATCATGTGCTCGCCGAAGTGCTTCCTGATGGAAAAGCGCAAGAAGTGAAAAAGCTGCAGGAGCAGGGCAGGATCGTCGCCATGGTTGGCGATGGAATCAATGATGCGCCCGCGCTTGCGACAGCGAATATCGGTATGGCCATCGGCACAGGTACCGATGTGGCGATGGAGGCGGCGGATGTGACGCTCATGCGCGGCGATTTATCCAGCATTCCCGATGCGATCTATATGAGCCGCAAGACGATGAGCAACATCAAACAAAATTTATTTTGGGCGCTTGGCTACAACACACTCGGAATACCTATCGCAGCGCTTGGTTTATTGGCACCCTGGGTGGCAGGCGCGGCGATGGCCTTAAGTTCGGTTTCTGTTGTTCTTAATGCACTTCGGCTGCAGCGTGTAAAAGTGCGTCACTAGTCCTTCTTGGAAAGAATGGAGCGTTTAAGCGGATGAACCCAAAAATGATTGTTTTATTAAGTATACTTGCCCTTGGTTTCTTGTCTGCCTGCGGTAAAGCCGCCAACAATAATACACACTTGTCGGGCCATGAGACTGGTAATAAACAAGGGGAGGCACAAGAGCACGCAACCAGCCAAGGCGGACATCATATGAACCAGCCTGTAGCTTCTGAGAACTTTAAAGCGTTGTTTACGTTTGCCCCAACAGCTGTGAAAGCAAATGAACAAACAGAGCTGACCATTCAAATCAACGGCAAAGACGGCAAGCCTGTAAACGAGTTTAATCTGAATCATGAGAAATTACTTCATCTCATTGTCGTCAATCATGATTTGTCTTTCTTTAATCACATTCATCCTGATTACAAAGGAAACGGCAAGTTTACGATCAGCACTTCTTTTCCAGCAGGCGGCGACTACAAATTATTTGCTGACTTTATACCAACCAATGGGTCCAGCACAACGCTAAGCGAACGAATACAGGTAGAAGGTAAAAGTGGGGATCACGCAGCTATCGCAGCCGACGTCAAGCTGGTCAAAGAGACGGACGGTAAAGAAATAGAACTCGCGTTAAGCAGCACCAAACCCAAAGAAGAAGTAACCCTTACGTTCAATATTCGGGATGCCCTGACGAAGAGAGGCGTTAATAATCTGCAGCCTTATTTGGGGGCTGTAGGCCACGTTGTTATTTTATCGGCTGATGCGGAGCAATATATTCATGTTCACCCGATTGACGAAAAGTCAACTGGCCCCCAAGCTCAATTCGCAACCTCTTTTCCGAGTAGCGGCATTTATAAGCTATGGGCGCAGTTTCAACATAACAACAAGGTCATTACCGTACCCTTTGTCGTTGATATCAAATAATACGATTGGCTCACCAATTGAATAGGTGATGTATCTCAAATCCCTGTAACATCCTAGGATGTATGGGGATTTTATTGTATATACCAGTGCTCTCTGAAATTTCTTTCATAGATTCAAGTGATCCATATCACAGATAAATAATTCCATAAGCGGTATCGTTAGGTAGACCTACTCCAAATGATATTCGACATCTAACCTCAGTCCTAACAATTACTTTTATTGGGAGGCTTGCCTATGTGTTATGAGATACAGGATAGCGACCAACAAATAAACGTCATTCTGACCGGATTTATCAGCGTCAATGAAGCGACCTCTATCAGGCAAAAACTGTTCCCGCGCCTGCAACAACCATTTCACAGTATCACATTCCGGCTGGTGAACGTCACGGATATGGACAGCTCGGGGCTTGGCCTCATGCTGGCCGTACAAAAGATCGCTACAGATTATAAAGCCAGTATTACGTATCAAGATGTGTCTGAACCGTTAAAGGCACGTCTTCACATGGCTGGTATTACGATATAACACGAGGGAACCATGGGCGCTGCTGCAGAGAGGGGTCTTCTTAATGAATACAGATGAAGGACATACAGATGCCCTTTGGGATAAGCTGGTATCCGCTAACCTCGTCATACCTTATGCCCGTATATTTCAAGATTCGCAGGAAGCGATTATCATCACGGATCGCCATTCAAGGATCATGATCGTCAATCCTGCTTTTGTATCCATTACCGGTTATAACGAGTCAGAGGTCATTGGGCAAAAGCCAAGTGTATTGAAATCGGGTTATCAGGATTCAGCATTTTATGTGAATATGTGGGCTTCCATACATAGAGACGGAAAGTGGCAGGGGGAAATTTGGAACCGCAGAAAAAACGGTGAAATTTATCCCGAGTGGCTCTCCATTCATTCCGTAAAGGACGAGAATGGGATTCTGCTCCATTATGTCGGGATGTTTTCGGATATTACCCATCGCAAGCATACGATTTCCAAGCTGCGGCTGCATGCGCAAGTGTTCAGCAATTCCAGCGAAGGAATTATGATTACAGACAAACAGCTTAAAATTTTATCCGTCAATCAAGCCTTTACCACAATGACTGGATACACAGAAGAGGAAGCTGCAGGACATACACCGCGACTGCTGCACTCTGGCTTGCAGAATCAATATTTTTACATCAAAATGTGGGAAACGATTCATACGACCGGTCTGTGGGAAGGTGAAATATGGAACAAAAGAAAGAACGGAGAACTATACCCCGAATGGCTATCCATAACGACCCTGCGCAATGAAACCGGAGCGATCACGAATTATATCGGAATGTTCACGGATATTACGGAACGCAAGCAGTCTGAGGAGCACCTCAAATATTTGGCTCATTTTGATAAGTTAACAGGGCTGCCTAACCGAACCCTGCTCAGCGAATTGGTTAATGAAGCTACTACAAAAATAGTGCAAACCAATCGGATGCTGGCGATATTTTTTATCGATCTGGATCGGTTCAAGATGGTCAATGACTCGTTGGGACACAATATTGGAGACAAGCTGCTCCAGCAGGTCGCTGATCGTCTGAGCTCGGTCGTAAGAAAGAACGATATCGTGTCCCGATTGGGAGGCGATGAGTTTATTATCGTACTGCAGGATTTAGAGGAGCAGGAAGAAGCCAAACATATCGCCATGCATCTTATTTCCAGTATCAATAAGCCTTTCTGGGTAGAGGATAATGAGCTTTATATTAATGCTAGCATAGGCATCTGCATGTACCCGACACATGGGGGCGATTTTGACACCCTGCTCAAGCATGCGGATTTAGCTATGTACCAAGCTAAACTTCAGAAGGGAGGATACCAGTTCTTTAATGAAAGCATTCTCAGCACCTTTCTGCGTAAGCTGGATTTGGAGAATGAGCTAAGGTGGGCAATTGTCAGGAATCAGTTGACCCTCCATTATCAGCCGCAGGTTAACGCACTAACCGGTGTCCTCGAAGGTATGGAAGCATTGTTACGGTGGAATCATCCCAGTCTGGGAGCTGTTCCCCCCGCCGAATTTATTCCTATAGCGGAGGAAACAGGTGTCATCATGGAGATCGATAAATGGGTATTGAAGGAGGTATGCGCTCAGCTCAATCGTTGGCATACCGCATCGTTGGTCGTACCAGCGATTGCTGTGAATTTATCAGCCAGACAGTTTCTTGCACCAGACTTGGCAACAAATATCCGTGATATTGTGATTGAGACGTATTGCGACCCGCAGCAAATCGTAATCGAAATAACGGAAAGCAGCAGCATGCACGACATGGAATCGGTGCTGCATATTTTGAGCGAAATCAAATCGTTTGGTTTTCAAATCGCGATCGACGATTTTGGAAAGGGGTATTCGGCGCTCGGGTATATGAAGCTGTTCCCGATAGACATTCTTAAGATTGACAAGAGCTTTGTGCAGGAGCTGACCAGCGATTCAAAAAGCTTGGTTATTACAAAAGCCATTATCGATATGTCACATGGTATGAAGCTGCGGGTCATCGCCGAAGGAGTCGAGACCATAGAACAAATGGAATGCTTGCAAACTATGAAATGCGATCTTGTACAAGGTTACGTGATTGATCGGCCAATGCCTTGTGAGCAACTCGAAGCACGTTATTTAACAGAGGTGTGCTCGAAGTGACAGTGATAGCTGAATATTGAAAGTCTGATTCAAAATGGATCTTAATCAAAAAAAGTACCGTAAAGCAGATATACATTCAAAACAGCTATGATAATAGCAATAACCCATGACATTCTGGACAGCCATTTAGGGGCTACGAACTCACCCATTTTTCTTTTGTCAGATGTGAACATGACCAGAGGGATGACCGCAAAGGACAGCTGCAAGGAAAGAATGACTTGACTCAGGATCAAAAGATCGCCAGTTCCTTTTTCACCATAAATGCCAATAACGATAACTGCAGGCACTATGGCAATCAGACGGGTAATTAATCTGCGAATCCACGGTTTGAGCCGAATATTCAAAAATCCTTCCATGACAATTTGCCCAGCTAATGTTCCTGTTAAGGTGGAGTTTTGACCTGACGCCAGTAAGGCTACTGCAAACAGAACACTGGCAATACTAGTACCCAATAGAGGTGTTAACAGCTGGTAAGCATCTTCAATTTCGGCAACCTCCGTATGACCGGTCGTATGAAAGGCGGCTGCAGCCAGTATTAATATAGCGGCATTAACGAACAGTGCCAGCATTAAGGCGACAGTGGAGTCAATTGTAGCAAATTTAATGGCAGAGCGTTTCCCTTCGGAAGTGTCCTCATAGCTTCTTGTTTGGACGATCGCCGAGTGCAGGTACAGATTGTGAGGCATGACGGTTGCACCCAGAATCCCCAGTGCAATGTATAACATTGCCGGATTACTGATAATTTCGGTACTCGGTACAAACCCGCCCATGATACCAACGATATCCGGTTTGGAAAGTATCATTTCAATACCGAAACATACAAAGATCGTAACGATTAAGGATATGACAATAGCTTCGATATAGCGGAAGCCTTTGTTTTGCAGCATAAGGACGAGTATGACATCGAACGAAGTGATCAAGACACCATATAGCAGCGGGATTCCAAATAATAAATTCAGGGCAATCGCTGAACCGATCACTTCGGCCAGGTCGCATGCGGCTATGGCCAATTCGCATAAAATCCAGAGTCCAAAATTGACTGGTTTACTGTAATGATCACGACATGCCTGCGCAAGATCTCTTCCTGTTGCTATGCCAAGACGAGCGGTTAAGGATTGCAGAACAATCGCCATCAAGTTGGAAATCAGAATGACAGATAACAATTTGTAGTTGTACAGTGATCCGCCGGCTAAGCTGGTAGCCCAATTACCCGGATCCATATAACCGACAGCAACCAGATATCCTGGACCGGCGAAGGCCAGAAGCTTCCTGAAGAAGCTGCCTTTTTTGGGAATATGGAGTGATTTGTAAACCTCCGGCAAGCTGGGGGCGACTCGTTCCCTCCTCCATCCTGTCGCAGGGGATGACGGAGGTGTTGACTCTTGAACAACTGGTTCCATTAAGCATCCTTCTTTCCTTTGCGCAATAGTTTTGTTGTAAGGCAACATTTAGCTTAAAAAAATCAATGGCCAGTATGTAGCTGCCTTTTACTTACAATATTATCCTACAACAAAAATATTGCCTGTACAACAAAAAGTTTCCTCAGGGAAAGAAAAAATATTTTATTGTGTTGATAGCCCTTTAACCGAACCAACCGAGAATGCATACCATCAATAACAGACCCACGATAAACGAGAAGGTGGCCGCTTTTTCATGCCCATGTCCGTGTGTTTCCGGTATTAATTCTTTGTATACGATGAAGAGCATTGCACCCGCGGCAAAGGAAAGTCCATAAGGAATCAGCTTTAAAAAGGAAGACGTCAACTGAGCACCGAGGAGACAGGCAAGCCATTCAATTGAACCCGTGAGCACAGACAAGCCAATCGCGGTACTTCGGCGTATTCCTTGATTTGTCAGAAATAAGGCAATAAGCAAGCCTTCCGGGGCATTCTGCAATCCGATGGAGAGAGCTACCACGTTGCCTAAGCCCTCAACCTGACTGGCATAGCTGACTCCTATAGATAATCCCTCAGGCAGATTGTGCAGCGACATAGCGACTACAAGAAGGAAGGACTTGGAATTGAACTGCACGTCGGATTTGGCATGTTCGATATCTGCATGTGGCAGGTATTCCTCCAATACGCTAAGTGATGCAACCCCTAACAGAACGCCACAGCATAATACGAACAGATTGGAAAGCTTTAATGCAGTGGGCATTAAACCATAGACGGAAGCCGCGACCATAATACCCGCTGTCAAAGCCAGCAAAATATCCATATGGCGATGGGACAACCGCCTGAATAGAAGAACAGGCAGCGCACCTATTCCGGTGGAAACTGCAGAAAGAAAACCCCCAAGCATCATCTCATTCATGTAAACCCTCCACGTAATCCATCCTTTCCTATTTTAAGATATATGTACAACCTGTAAAATTAGAATTGCAGTCAATGAGCAGTTAATCCCATGAAAAAAGATGCAGGCGCACACATGGGTGCAGCCTACATCCCGATAATTTGTTTAAGCTATTAAAATAAGGAAATGTTATATTCCTCGATTTTACGATATAAGGTCGTTCGTCCAATCTTCAAATGATGGGCAGCCTTGCTAAGATTCCATTCCGTGGCTTTGAGTGCCTTCTTGATCGCTGTGATCTCAGCGTCTTTCAAAGTGTATAAATGGTCATCGTCCGATTCTGCTCTAACGAACCCATCGGTTTGCTCAAACATCAGATGCTCAGCATCAATAGCCCGTCCTTCAGCCAGAAAAATAGCTTGCATGAGAATACCATTAAGCTCTCTTATATTGCCCGGCCAGCTGTAGGCAAGCAGTTTATGCTGCGCTGCTTCTGTGAGCACCGGGGATGGAGTAGCCTGCTTATGAAGTAAATGAGCTGCTAAGGTTAACACATCACTTCGTTCCCGTAATGCCGGCAGCGTAATATGAATGCCCTTCAGCCTGTAAAACAGATCGGCACGGAATCGGCCTGCCTTTACTTCAGCAGCTAAATCCTTGTTCGTTGCTGAAACGATTCTCACATCAATGGCTTTACTTTTCGCGCTGCCTACCGGGGTAATTACACCTTCCTGCAGCACTCTTAATAAGGCAGCTTGAGCACGAAGCGGCATGTCGCCAATCTCATCCAGGAAAATCGTACCCTTATGGGCAGCCTCAAATTTCCCTGTGTTACCGTCCTTGTTCGCCCCTGTAAAGGCACCGCGGGCGTACCCGAACAATTCGCTCTCAACGAGGCTGTCCGGAATCGCGCTGCAATTCAGGGCAATGAAGGACTCTCCGCAGCGTAAGCTGGCCGTATGAATCGATTGTGCGAACAATTCTTTGCCCACACCGCTTTCACCCAGCAATAAGATCGGATAGTCAGTTGCAGCCGCCTTATAGGCCAGCTCCTTCTTCTGTAGGATAGATGGACATGTACCGATAATTTCATTAAATGTATACAAGTGCTGGGCATGTGCCGCCTGCTTGCGAATAGATACGGATTGCCACAGCTTTTGATGCTCGTTATGAATTGTTTCAACGGAGAAGCCTTCCATTTTCGAAAATTCCTTGCCAATCGCATCATGACCAACAATTCGGATGGCCGCATGATTGGCCCGTAGTATTCGGTTATCCCGACTGAGTGTGAGCAGCGGCAAAGGATGATGCTGGGCAGTATGCTCAAGCTCTTTTAAAGTAATGAGATGCTCCTTTTTCGATTCCTCCAGCAGCATTTTATTTTGTAGGGAAGCGGCAGCCAGACAGGCAAGGGTGAACGTATAAACATGGTAATGCTCCTGCTTACCGCTAATATTGATGACACCGATCAGTTCACCGATGGAATTAAAGATCGGAGCCGAGGCGCAGGTCAAGAAGTGATTGGAGTTAAAATAATGCTCTTCGGCATGCACTCGAACAGGTTTTCTCTCAGTAAGGGCAACACCGATTGCGTTCGTTCCTTTTCTTTCTTCAGCCCAGTTGGCTCCCACCTGCAGTTGAACCGCTAATGCCCGACGCGAGAAATCGACATCACCCACCGTATGCATGATGGTTCCTTCTGCATCAATTAGCAGCGCGATCTGACCGGACTGCTTGATGCTGGTGTGCATCTGATCAAATACCTGCTCCGCGTAATGGATCGTTTGCTCGTTATTTCTTAGTAGAGCATGAATACGGCTTTCGGTTAAGATGGCATCGTCTACAGGGTCGCTTGGCTTTAAACCCAACTCATGACAACGCTTCCATGAAGATGCCGCTGATTCTGATAAAAAGTTATTTTCCACTGAAAACACAATGAACACCTCCAACGAAATTGGTATCCTCCATCGATCATACCATAGTTGCTTTCACTCATGTTAGCTGTAAGAAAGAATGTTCCAAAATGGAACAACCCCTTTGCACCAGAAGGGAACAGCTACTATATAACGCTTACAAAATGGGCTGATCTGGTAGAGCCAAACGCATTGGCACGATTATTGCATGTATATATATTGTAATTTATTATAGGGAGGCTGAGCGATATGATTTATGCACAACCAGGTCACAACGGTTCCAAGGTTACATTTAAAAAACGGTATGAGAACTTTATTGGCGGGCAATGGGTTGCACCAGTTAAAGGCCAATACTTTGACAATCCGTCGCCTGTCAACAACCGTGTATTTTGCGAGGTTCCCCGCTCGACATCCGAGGATATCGAAATGGCTTTGGACGCGGCGCATGCGGCGAAGGATGCATGGGGCCGCACATCCGTTGCGGAGCGTGCCGTCATCTTGAACAGGATTGCCGACCGTATCGAAGCGAATCTGGAAATGCTGGCTGTAGCCGAAACCTGGGATAACGGCAAGCCGGTTAGAGAGACGCTCGCGGCTGATCTTCCGCTTGCTATCGATCATTTTCGTTATTTTGCAGGAAGCATTCGCGCTCAGGAGGGTACGCTCAGCCAACTGGATGACCATACGGTAGCCTACCATTTTATTGAACCATTAGGGGTCGTTGGTCAAATTATTCCATGGAATTTCCCGCTGCTGATGGCGACCTGGAAGCTTGCTCCAGCTCTTGCAGCCGGCAATGTAGTCGTCATGAAGCCCGCTGAGCAAACGCCGGCATCTATTCTGGTGTTGACTGAGCTTATTCAAGACCTGCTTCCGCCTGGCGTACTCAACATTGTGAACGGCTTCGGACTTGAAGCAGGTAAACCGCTTGCCTCGAGCAGCCGAATTTCGAAAATTGCGTTTACCGGCGAGACAACGACAGGTCGATTGATCATGCAGTATGCTTCTCAGAACCTGATTCCGGTCACCTTGGAGCTTGGTGGCAAATCACCGAATATTTTTTTCAAGGATGTGCTCGCACAGGATGACGCCTTTTTTAATAAAGCGCTCGAAGGCTTCGCTATGTTTGCTCTGAACCAAGGGGAAGTGTGCACCAGCCCGTCACGCGCTTTAATACAGGAATCAATATATGATCAATTTATGGAAAGAGCCTTGAAGCGTGTCGCAGCCATTAAGCAAGGCAATCCATTGGATACCGAAACGATGCTTGGGGCTCAAGCCTCCACCGAGCAGGTTGAGAAAATTATGAGCTATATCCATATCGGTGCAGAGGAAGGCGCGGAATGCTTGATTGGTGGCAATCGGGCAATGGTCGAAGGAGATATTTCCGAAGGCTACTATATTCAGCCGACAATTCTCAAAGGACATAACAAGATGAGAATTTTTCAGGAGGAAATCTTTGGGCCGGTGCTCTCCGTCACGACGTTTAAGGATCAGGAGGAGGCGCTTGCTATCGCTAATGACACGCTTTATGGACTCGGCTCAGGTGTGTGGACGCGAGACATGAATACGGCGTACCGGATGGGCCGCGGCATTCAAGCTGGCCGTGTATGGACTAACTGCTACCATGCTTATCCTGCCCATGCCGCCTTCGGCGGTTACAAGAGCTCAGGCATTGGCCGCGAGAATCACAAAATGATGCTTTCACACTATCAGCAAACGAAAAATTTGCTTGTCAGCTACAGTCCCGACGCGCTTGGTTTCTTCTAAGAGAGCCACAACATGACAACGGGAGTGAGCAAGGTCATTGCTACCGACGCGGCATTGGAGCTGCTTGAGACAATCAAGGCCAAACATGGGCCGCTCATGTTCCATCAGTCTGGAGGCTGCTGCGACGGCAGCTCTCCAATGTGCTACGCACAGGGAGACTTCATCATTGGCGACAGCGATGTGTGGCTGGGTGACATCGGCGATGCGCCCTTTTATATGAGTAAAGCTCAATACGAGTACTGGCAGTATACTCAGCTCATTATCGACGTGGTACCGGGCAGAGGCGGGATGTTCTCGCTTGAG
Organism: Paenibacillus periandrae; assembly: GCF_022458865.1. GTDB lineage: Bacteria > Bacillota > Bacilli > Paenibacillales > NBRC-103111 > Paenibacillus_S > Paenibacillus_S periandrae. The sequence goes on from NZ_JAJNMU010000012.1 coordinate 123,938, forward strand.
GGGCCGGAAGGCCGCCGTTTTCTGACTCGCTCCAGAATGTTCACTGACGAGGAGCGTCGGATACTGGATCTGTAGGTTATTATACCAAGCATCAGAAGCCCTGTTTCCTTTATTTTGAAGGGAGCAGGGTCTATTTGTGTTTCATTTAAGCAGTGAATGTTTTGTCCTGAATACGTGCAAACTTTGGAAGAACGGAATCGACCAAGCACGTAAGGAGTGACGATGGATGAAGGATCAATTGATGATGCAATCGATTCGCAAGCATGCACAGCCTTTTGTTAAAGATGAGAGCCTGAAAGTACTGATCGATCGAGTCGGTGATGCCAAATATATACTCCTTGGTGAAGCGTCACATGGAACCTCCGAGTTTTATACGGTGCGTGCGGAGCTATCCAAACGATTAATTACGGAAAAAGGATTTCGATTTATTGCGGTTGAAGGCGATTGGCCTTCATGCTATACGTTGAACCGATACGTTAAGGGGTATTCTGATGCCGGAGTGGAGGCGAGGGAAGCCTTAAAGGACTTCAATCGTTGGCCTGCCTGGATGTGGGCTAACCGGGAGATCCTTGAGCTTGCCGAATGGCTGCGTCAATATAACGCGGACAAACCGGACCATGCAAAGGTCGGCTTTTACGGGATTGATGTGTACAGTCTTTGGGAATCCATGAGTGAAATCGTTAAGTATCTCGGTACTAAGGATAGTGCGGATCTGGAGCTCGCCAAGCGGGCTTTTGAATGCTTTGAGCCGTTTGGTCGGGACGAGCAATCGTATGGCGCATCAGCTTCACTATTCGGGGAGGGCTGCGAGGACGAGGTAATCGCTTTGCTACGTCAGCTGCAGGATAAATGGAAGGAGGTCCACCCGCAGGATCAGGAGAATGCGCTCAGTGCAGAGTTGAACGCACTGGCCGTTAAAGGGGCAGAAACCTATTACCGAACCATGATTCGTCATGATGCGGAGTCCTGGAATATTAGGGACCGTCACATGGTCGAGGCGTTGGAGAAGCTTATGGTGTTTCATGGAGAAGCCGCCCGCACTCTTGTGTGGGAACATAATACCCATATTGGGGATGCTCGTGCGACAGATATGGCTGATGATGGAATGGTCAACGTGGGACAGCTGCTGAGGGAGAAGCATGGTAACGATGTATACGCCATCGGCTTTGGTACCTATCAGGGAACCGTCATCGCAGGCACGGCTTGGGGGGCGCAGCCGGAGGAGATGAATGTGCCGCCTGCTGTTGTGAATAGCTGGGAGGAATTGCTGCACCGAGATGGAGCGGAGGACAAGCTGTTATTGTTTGATGAAAAATCGGTGAGCGTATTGGATGAGACCTTTGTCGGACATCGAGCCATTGGCGTCGTGTATCAGCCTGAGCGGGAAAGGGGTAATTATGTTCCTACAATCATTTCGAAGCGTTATGACGCGTTTATTTATATCGATCAGACGAAAGCGTTGACTCCCATATTTAGCTTTGCAGCCTCTGTAGATATGTGAGCATCCCCTTCATAGTCTTTTGTTAAGGAAAACAAAACCAGACATTCAACCTTTGGGGCCGGAGGTCTGGTTCGTTATTTTGAATTCATGTTATATAAATATATCTTATTTTTTCAATAATCCAAGAAATTCTCTCATAAATCCGGGCAGATCCGGCCAGGCATGTCCTGAAACAATATTGCCGTCTACCTGCAAAGTTTCAGAGGAGTAGATCGCACCCAGATTTTCCACATCCGGACGGCAAGCTGTATAGGCAGTCATGGTCTTGCCTTCAAAATATTGATTGCTTTTCAGGGCATTAAGCACCAGAACGGCATGACATATCGCACCAACCGGCTTATTTGCTTCAAAGAAGTGACTTAGTATCCGTGGAATATTCTCATTCAGTCGAATGTATTCAGGAGCGCGGCCGCCTGGGATAATAAGACCGTCATATTCAGTCGGATCTACTTGATCAAGGCTATGTGTGATTCCAATTGATATCCCGGCTTTTCCGTATAAGTGTCCCAGCCCTCAAAATCATGAACGACGGTCCGCAGCACTTTTTTCGTTGGCGAGGCAATGACAGCTTCATAGCCTTCTTCCAGCACACGATAGTAAGGGTAATAAATTTCTAATGATTCCACGGCATCTCCTGTGATGAAAAGAACCTTTTTAGACATTCAATCACTCCTGAAACAAATTTGGGTATTTATCCCATATACTAATTGTATCGAACATTTGTCTCTTGTAAAGAGGGACTTATCCAACCGTGCTTATTAATCGACAGCATATGGAAACATAATAGTAGAGCCGCGGTCTCAACTCGATCAAGAATCGGGTACCGTCGGCTTTTCTTTTTGTAATGACTTGATAGTAACAGGTGGATAGATCTGAAATGCCGGATGGATAAAACGACCTCTATTGACATGCATGAGTTAATTGATTAGTATATTCAGTATACCTATAGGGGTATATGTATGTAATAAAAAATATGGAGGTAATTAGGATGTCAGTTATTTATGCAGATCAAATACTGGATTGCAGAGGGCTTGCTTGTCCGATGCCAATCGTCAAAACCAAAAAGGAAATAAATGATCTTCATTCAGGTCAAGTTATAGAGGTTCAAGCGACGGATAAAGGTTCATTAGCTGATTTTCAAGCATGGGCTGCAAATACGGGACATCAGTATCTGGGAACAGTTCAGGAAGGTAACGTTTTGAAGCACTTTATTCGCAAGGCGAACCCCGATGAGATTAAAGAAGAATTGCAATTTTCGCGGACTGTAACGAACGAGGAGCTGCTGAGACGGATAGAGACCAATGAAAAGCTAACGATTATCGATGTGCGAGAACCCGCAGAATACGCTTTTAACCGGATTCCAGGTGCCGTTTCCACACCATTTGGTGATTTGGAAGTACGATGGAGCGATTTGGATCCGAGCCAGACTTTCTATTTGATTTGCCGTACCGGAAATCGAAGTGATCGGGCCTGTCAACTTTTAGCTGATAAGGGATTCACTGTTACCAATGTGCTAAGGGGGATGTCTGAATGGAGTGGACCGACAGAAAGTAATCAATGAACCCACATTCAAAAGTATGCCCACAGAATGGTTGTCAGTTGAAAGGGGACTTATCTATATGTTAAATACATCACAAATACAGCCAATGACAGCCAAAGAATTGACGCGATTCATTATTAATAAGCAGGATTTGTTTATCCTTGATGTTCGAAACGAAACTGATTTTAACAATTGGAAAATTGAAGGGGGAAGTATCGAGGTCATTAACATTCCGTATTTTGATCTGTTGGATGGTGTGGATGCTGCACTTGAACAAATCCCGGTTGGGAGGAAGGCTGTAGTCGTTTGTGCCAAGGAAGGCTCATCCAAATTTATCGCTCAGCAAATCATTGAGGCGGGACGATCCGAAATCTTTTATCTTGAAGGTGGCATGAAGTCCTGGAGTGAGTATTTGGAGCCTGTGAAGGTTGGGGACCTTACCGATGGGGGTTCCATCTACCAGTTTGTCCGCATTGGCAAAGGGTGTCTTTCCTACATGATTATTTCTCAGGGTGAAGCAGCCGTTGTGGATACGGCCAGAATGACCGAAGTTTATGAACGCTTTGCCCAAGAACAGCATGTTCAGATTAAACACACCCTGGATACCCATCTCCATGCCGACCATATTTCTGGTGGCCGTTTATTAGCGGAGCAAGTGGGAGCCATCTATTGGTTGCCGCCCAAAGACGCGACTGAAGTGAAGTATAAGTATGAAAGGCTTGAAGAAGGTACGATCATTCCTGTTGGAAATATCCAAATCGCTCTCCAGCCCATCTACTCGCCCGGCCATACCGTTGGCAGTACCTCCATCATAGTGGACGGACGATACTTACTAACAGGCGATATTTTATTTATCGAGTCCATAGGCCGTCCAGATTTGGCTGGTAAAGCAGAGGCTTGGGTCGGAGATCTTCATGATACTTTATACAACCGTTACAAAGAACTACCTGATGATTTGATCGTCCTGCCCGCTCACTTTGGCAAGATTTCCGTTCTTGGTGCAAACGGAAGTGCTTCTGCCAGCTTAGCCGAGCTGTATCTCAACAATCCGGGTTTAAAAGTACAAGATGAGGCCGAATTCAGGCATCAGGTAACGAAGCATTTACCGCCGCAGCCTCATGCATATCAAGAAATACGTCAAACGAACATGGGGAAGCTGGAGCCAGGCGAGGAAGAGCAGCGTGATATGGAGATGGGACCAAACCGTTGTGCGATTCACGATAATTAAACCTGTCAACCTAAGTGAAAAGGGGATTTAAAACATGGAAAATAAAGAGAAAACCACAATCGTGCTATTCAGTGGTGAATTGGATAAGGCGATAGCTGCCTTTATTATAGCGAATGGTGCTGCGGCTTACGATCATGATGTGACGATTTTCTTTACCTTTTGGGGTTTAAATACGCTACGCAAAGATGAAGTCGTAACTACGCAAAAGGGTTTTCTGGAAAAAGCATTTGGATGGATGATGCCGAGGGGAGCCAATAAATTAGGTTTGTCAAAAATGAATTTTGCAGGTATAGGACCGCAGATGATTAAACATGTAATGAAAAAACATAATGCCCTGTCGCTGCCGCAGCTAATTGAGCTGGCACAGGAACAAGGTGTAAAGCTGGTTGCTTGTACGATGACCATGGATCTTCTTGGCTTACAGCAGGAAGAATTACTGGATGGATTGGAATATGCAGGGGTGGCTGCTTATCTGGGAGACGCCAGCAACGCAAAAGTGAATTTGTTTATTTGATATTGGCTAATTGCATTTTTTTATTTATAATATACCCATACAGGTATGAGTTTAATGAAAGGATGTGTGATGATTATGGAATACAATTATACCGAGGATATGAAAAAACGGTTGAGAAGAATTGAAGGCCAGGTGCGCGGGGTTCTGCGATTGATGGAAGAAGGTAAACCCTGCAAGGAGGTTGTGAGCCAGTTGTCTGCGGTGAGAAATGCATCCGACAAGGCGTTAGCGCAAATTGTCGCTGTTAATTTGCAGCAATGCTTGCTGGAAGAACAGGCCGCAGGAAGAGATACGAGCAAGCTCGTTCAAGAAGCAGTTGAACTGCTGGTCAAAAGTCGTTAATGGTTGCTTTCATCAGGACGGTGCGATTACCACGTCGTAATAACGTGAATTGGTTTGGGTTATTAGCAATCTGGGAGGATCTTCAATGACTATTGTTGTACTGCTTTTTATTATTAGCGTTTTATGGATTATTCGAATAGTTCGTCCTGTGAAAGGATTGGCTTTCGTCGATTCCAAGGTACTATCCAATCCATCGGAAGCCACCACCATGAAAATTTTAGATGTTCGGGATGCAGCTGATTACCGGGATTGCCATATACCGAGCTCGATTAATATATCCATAGGCCGTTTGCCTTATGTGTGGAAACAAGAGCTTTCCATTAATGAGTCTATCCTTATCGTATCTGAGAGTCCTTACAAAAGTAAAAAAGCTGCGCGTCTTTTGAAAAAACAGGGCTTTGAACGATTGTATGCACTACGGAATATGAATTGCGCATAGTAAATCGAGGTCGAGAAAGGTACAATCACTCACGACAAACGGGAGACTGTACCTTTTTTGTTCGGTATATTAAAACGACTTTAACTTTATGGATGACGATTTAATTGAAATTCTTGAGTCGAGAGTCCAAGAATACATAGAAATATAAAGAGCTGTTCAGCTTGAATAATAGTAGTAAGGGAGGCAGCTCTATGGGCAATGCTTTACGTATATTAGCAATATCGGGAAGTCTACGCGAAAAGTCTTCCAATACAGCTTTAATGAAGGCCATTATCGAGTTATCCTCAGGGGCCGTTCAATTTTCCATTTATGGTGGGCTGGGCGATCTTCCGCATTTTAACCCTGATCTGGATCTCGACGATGGACCCTCTTCTGTACAAGAGCTGAGGTTACAGCTGAAGGAAGCGGACGGTGTGCTCATATGTACGCCTGAGTATGGGAATGGCGTTCCGGGTGTGTTAAAAAATGCACTGGACTGGCTCGTATCTTCAGGTGAGTTTATGAATAAACCTACAGCAGTCATCAGTGCTTCACCAACACCTATGGGTGGTGATAAGGCACATGCCTCGCTCCTGCTTACTCTTAATATGATCAACGCTGAGATTATTGAAGGGGGCACGATGATGATACCGCACATCACTCTAAAATTAAACAAAGAAGGCGTTATTACCGATCCTGAGACGAAGCATAGGCTGCTCGTTGTGTTAGAAGCGCTTGAACAGGCCTGCCGAAAACAGCTTGATAAATAATAGCTGTACTGCCAGGCCACCTCGGCTTAATTAATGAATTACTTTAAAAAGCTTGAGCAATCAGGCTTTTTTTCTGTTTTATTAGTCGATTATTTGGTATGTAGATAGTGGCAAGCTCTTAGTGGCCCCTTTCCTTGTTTCAATACTTACAGCACCTGATGTCAATACCGGCGTTGTCTGAGACGTGAACCACACGCGGAGTATTCAAAACTGATCCCAATGACGTTGCGCAACTGTTTAAGCAGGTTCTTAGCCAGTGAGTTATATAGTAGAGAAATAAGGCAGGGACAGCTGTGGCAGCTCGAAGGTGCACAAATGTCCCTGTTTTCATTATGGTTATGGATTCAATTGTATTGTATGTATCACTCGTACAGCTCACCAAATGAGGTATACCGAGACGTTCGAGTTTGCATTGACGAATACAATTGTATCCGGAAGTTTCAATACGCGAAGCCTAACGGTTCATGCAACTGGAGCTAGTTAACATCATTAAATAACTGTATATGTTATTATAGAACACGGCGTGCCGTTACGTAGGTCTTGTCCCATGTACTACCAGAGAAATTGGAAATCGTAACCCCTACACCGACTTTGTAAGTATGAAGTAATTTATTATTGCCCATATAGATGCTGACATGGTTGATTTTACCGTCTCTGTTTGTATCCGAGAATATTAAATCACCTGGCTTAAGCTGGCTTTTTGAGACATATTTTCCTACTTTGGATTGCTGCACAGAAGAACGAGGTAAACTAATTCCATTTTTCTTATATACATATTGGGTAAATGAAGAGCAGTCGAATGCCGAGGTGATGCCCGAGGATGCTCCGAATTTATATGGGACTCCTAAGTATTTTTTGCCTGTGGCAAAAATCTTGTTAGCCGTGGAAGTGCTGGAAGCTGTAGCTGCATATGCCGATTGTGGTGTAACGATGAGGCTACCTGAAAAAAAGATTGAGAGACTGAGACCAATACCGACAATAGTTTTACCGTAGTGTTTATTCATGCTGTTCATGTTTCCTCCTAAGGTAAGTTTCGGGTGATTTACCCAAAACCACCATACCACAAATAAAACTCCCACTATTTACTAGGGACCTCTGAAAGCCTTGTCCCGCATGGTATAGATCCTCTTTATTAGAAATAAATGAGAAAATTTTAATCTAAACCCCCTTGACGAAATATTTCCCATGGAAAACAAATCTTCTTGTTCATAAATTTGCGTATAATTCCAGTGAGCAATCCGCTGTGAACATGTTGTAGAGAGCGTTTTCCACCTCTTTATCGGCAACTGAAGGACTTGCCTTTGCTGCGTTTATTTGTCTTTGTTTGATACGTGAGCGCAATAAATAAGAGCAATGGCACCTATACATAAATAATGAATTGATGTATGATTTTTAAGGAAATATATCCCATTAGGGGGTGAACAGGATGTTCGATTTTCACAAAATCAGAAGAACAAGCGTTAATTCGCAGCAGTCGACGTCAACGCGGCGATCACAGGTGCCATCAACTATAGATCATTTGCAGAAGACCATTGGCAATCGTGCGTTAGGCCGTATGATACAGTCTGGCGAGTCAGTAGAGAGAACAGGTTCTACAACCGTTATGGATATGCCGGCAGATGGAATGACCGTACAACGAATGATTGACAAAACTAACGGACAACAGGTACCTATCGACTGGGATCACATAGCGGAAGATGAACTTCAAATCGTGCTTAATCATGTTCATGATGGTAACTACGAATTGGAGGCGGGAGATCAGGAACGGCTGCGAGGTGTTATTTCCCGTCATGCACAGGTCAATACAGAGACACAGACAAATAGGGAGGAAGAGGAAAAAGAAGCATCATCCGAAGATGAAGAGCACCTTGTTGATGAAGAATACATGGATTTTATCCATCATACGATTGATGAAGATGAGGAAGCGGAGCAGGAAGATCCCGATTACGATTTTGAGAAAGAATTCAGTCCAGAGCAGCAGGAAATCTATGATAAGTTCCACCCGATGTATGAAGCAAGAATGGAGGAAAAGGGCAAGAGGTTTCCGGGGAAATCGGCACAGGGCAATATGCTCGAACATAACTTCTCTGCGTTCAGCAGCAATATGGGCTTCCGGGAAATCGATGGCAATGCCGCTGCGAAAAATATTCCCGGCATTGATCATTTTGTCGATATGCCCTCGTATCTATTTGTGCAGGACAAGCTTCATTTATCCGCTCATACGGCAAAGCCTGAGACCTATCGTAAGCATTATAAGAACCGGCCCAAAATGGCCAAAAACTTCCTCAAATCGATGGCCAGCGATGGTAAGAGAGGTGAGAGTCTGCGGACAACGATGAAATCGATTGTCGACAACCCGGACTGGACCCATAAGGAAAGCGCTGTGTCGATCCATGGCGGAGTTGAGAAGCATCGGAAGGAATATAAAGAAGCGGTTGATGACGATGAAGCACAGACGCTGCCAAGCATAGAAGATAATAAAGAGCTTGTTGATCAAATCACGAGCAATATCGCTTTTTCCATCCCATCCGATATGTGGGAGAAGCTGAAAGCGGACGAAACGATCTCAAAGGAGGAGATGAGTGCCTATCTCCGGCTTGATCTGAGTACGAGTGATTTTAAAAAAATCCTGGATCGTATGCAGGATGTAGTTGCACCCTGGAATGAAGTTGGGGCCAATTCTGACGATGAAGCTTATGTCGGCTCGGATGACGAGGAGGAGGAAAAAGAAGCTCGGGGTCAGGAGGAGGAAGAGGATTCATCGGATGAAGAGGAAGAGTTAGGCGACAGACCGATTGGGCGTGGCAGGAAACGTCCTCAACGGTTGACAAGACTAACTAACAGCAAAACCAAACACCGCAAATACGATTCAGAAGATAGCGGTGAATAGATCGGAAAGGCGTGAAATGAATCTTACTCAATGACAATGCATTAATGAACATTCAAGCGGCGACCTTGTACGTACTCAATGAGAAAAACAAAATCATCGGTATTAATGAACGTAATCAGACTAGCGTAACGGCAGTATTTATAGGCAAAACAAGGGAATCCATTTGTACTTATTATCATAATGATCTGCCACAATCCATTGTTGAAGAGATTCAACAACACACATTGGATTCCATTCATATCTTGAATTTATGTAGGATCATTGAGAAATACAAGCCAGTAAAGGACATATGGATAGGACCTGCCTATACATTTAACCAGGACAACATGCTCATTTCTGAGAGTGAAATTACTCTGATTGATGAATCCAATAAAAATTTGTTGCTCCAGCATTTTCGTGAACTATTAGGTGAACTGGAAGAACGAATGCCTGTAGCAGCATATATCATCAACGAAGCAGCTGTTTCTGTTTGCTGTAGTGCACGTAGATCAAGCCAAGCAGCAGAAGCGGGTTTGATGACGATAGAACCCTATAGGGGAAAGGGAATTGGACAGAAAGTTGTACATAAATGGTGTAATGAAATTTTTAAACAAGGATTACTCCCTATTTATAGTACTTCATGGGACAACTTGAGTTCTCAGAGAGTAGCCCAGAAATTGGGTTTAATTCAATTTGGCATGGATTTTAGTATTAGAGTTTAAAATATCTATATAGTAGGATAGGATATTATAAATAATTGTAGAGAGAAGCGGAGACAAGGTTATGAAAACATTAGCTGTATATTGTGGATCAAGTACAGGCATTGACCCCATTTATATGGAGGAAGCCAGGAAATTGGGTCAAGCTTTGGCTGCGAATGGGTTGGATCTTGTATACGGAGGGGCAACAGTTGGCTGTATGGGTGCTGTAGCTGATGCGGTTATGGAAGCTGGAGGCAAGGTGATTGGGGTCATCCCCAAAAAGCTGGCAAATGTTGAAATTGCACATAAGCAGCTTACAGAACTGCACATCGTCGATACTATGCATGAAAGAAAGGCTTTAATGGCACAGTATGCCGATGGTTTTATTGCGCTTCCGGGTGGAACAGGCACTTTGGAGGAATGGTTTGAAGTCTTTACATGGGCTCAGCTGGGGTATCATAATAAACCATGTGCCCTGCTGAATATTAATAATTATTACACACCGATTTTATCACTTTTTGATCATATGATTGAACAAGGGTTTGTAAAAGAAGCATATAAAAATTTAATTGTTATTGATAATGACCCTACATTATTAATCGAGCAGCTCAAGAACTTTAAAGCAGAGTATATCAACAAGTGGTGAATCTGCACCATAGGATTTACCTGAGTTCCATGCGTTCTCCTATTGACAATAGCTAACGCAGCATGTAATATTCAATGTATTGTTTAACTCATCACTCATTATTCATTCGTATAACCTCACGACATTAGGGTGAGGGTCTCTACAGGAAGCCTTAACTTCCTAACTACGAATATAGGACATCTTCGATGATGTCCTATATTCGCAGTTAGGAAGTTTTTTGCTTTCTAGTGGATGGCGTGAAACAAGGGAGGACATCATAGAAATGAAATATTTGTTATCTGTTCTAATGGGCGCAATCTGTTACGGCATTCTTTCAACCATTGTTGTTACTGCTTACGGCGAAGGCTACGAACTTGGAGAAGTCGTGGGCAGCCAACTGTTGGTCGGCTTCATTCTGGCCTGGGGATTCATGCTGTTTACAAAGTGGCGGGAAAGAAGCAGGCTGGGATCGACATCTGATAAGCCTTCCATCACTTCCTCCAAGCTGACGTGGAAGCAGCGATTGTTCCTTATGGCGGCAGGGACTCCTACGGCTATAACGGGACTGCTCTATTACGAATCCCTAAGATACATCCCGAATTCATTGGCTATTATCTTACTATTTCAGTTTACCTGGATCGGTGTTCTGATTCATGCTATAAGCCATCGCAAACGGCCCAATGGGATTGTGCTTCTCACACTTGTAATCCTGTTCGGAGGTACTTTGCTGGCAGCTGGAATCGTTGAGCAAGGGATGGCCAGATTTAACTGGATCGGTGTTGCTTTGGGGCTGTTATCTGCGGTGAGCTATTCATTGTTTATCCTGATAAGCGGCAAGGCGATACCTTCCGTTCATCCGGCATACCGCAGTGGTTGGATGATCACAGGTGGCATGCTGCTCGTGTTTATTTTATTCCCTCCTTATTTTCTGATCAACGGACTTCTATGGGGGAACTTGCTTCTATTTGGATTTATGCTGGGGCTATTTGGCGCTTTCTTGCCTCCCGTGCTTTTTGCAGTGGGGGTTCCTCATATCGGAGAAGGTATGACTGGCATTCTGGGAGCCGCGGAGCTTCCTGTTGCTGTCCTTTTATCGGCCGTAGTCCTGCATGAACATGTAAGTGTGCTTCAGTGGATTGGTGTTGCATTAGTTATGCTTGGAGTTGCACTTCCCGAGATGTTCAAAAGAATCAGACACCATGGCGACAACTATACCGTATCCAGCCTCGATTCCTCATGATTGCCCTGATTCAGGCAGGTTCCTTGCAGAGGAGCTTGCCTTTTTTGTCATGCGATTTATTAAACTGTCCAGACCGCTGTTCTAGTAGCTCACGATTCATTTAGCACTTATGGAGTGAATTTCCATAAAATAAAACAAACGCCTAACTAATGATGGGATAGGAGGAGAAGCCTTTGATTATAATCGCGGGTAACAGCGAGGCTGACTTCGATGACATTAAGCTTTCCGGACTGGAACGAAGCATGTACCGGGAAATGAAAAACAGTTCTTTCGAATATCGATACGATTCTGTCGCCGGCCTTTTATTTGAACTGGGGGTGCGTTCCCATATCGTAGAATCCTCACGTCTGCTCAATAATAGCGGTGTCCAGTTTTCAGACTTTGAACATTCCAAATGCAATCCTGAGTTTTGGGATCGTATCGAAAACGGTGGGTTTCAACTGAAAAGTGGAGTAACCCCTCATGAGGGGATAAGGGATATTTTTAACAATGGACGCTTGTATGCGTTTGAGTGTGCAACGGCTGTGACTATCGTATTGTATAAAGCGGTATTGGAATCCATTGGTCCCCAACAATTTGATATGTTGTTCTCAGATCTTATGTTATATGATTGGCACTTCAACAGTAATTTACGTCTGAATGACAGGATGAATCCAACGGAAGCTGTGCCGGGAGATATTCTTTATTTTCAAAACCCTGATTTTGATCCGGCTACTCCTTGGTGGAGAGGGGAAAATGTCATCCTGCTGGGGCAAGATCTGTATTACGGACATGGTCTTGGAATCAAGACTAGTGATGAAATCGTTGAGGGCCTGAACAAGTCCAGAATACTTGGCAGCTCTCAATCGGCCTCCTTGGCGGATCGGTTCGATCAGCTTGACTTTTCCTATCTTTGGCGGGTTATCACCAGCGATCGTAGAAAGCTTATAATTGCAAAAGTAGGAGCGAGATCTTATATACTAAATAGCTGATTAGTAAAAAAGCTGGCCCGAGTTACGCTGATCCATGTATTCGCACATCAAGGCTTTAGAAGCTTTTGATTACGAAAAGATGATGCAGCGGCTGTGGGCCAGCTTTATTTAGCAAGATACGAGTAGCTTAACCAACTTAGTTTTCTACAACGATTTTGACAGCTTGACCGATTGGCGGTAAGCTTTTGGTCAAGTTAGGGCCATAGAAAGCATATACTTTATCACCCTGTTTCAACTGATCTACGGCAATAGGTTGATTATCTTTAGTACCGATTATAGGTGTGGAGCTTGAAACGTTCAGTACGATCGTCTCGAAGGAGCTGTCGCTAAGCTTATCGCCTTTGATCACTAGACGCTTCGAGCCGCCCTCAGAAGCGGTTATTTCTTCAATTACTCCCGTTGTGCCTAAGGTTGGTTGAGCGGGACGTGTATCTGTTACGATAATTTTCTTGGCATTCGTCATCGGCGGCATGCTCATAGCCATCACCAGGCTGTGCTCAGCAGTAATGGACATGCCAAGCTGCAGGTCAGTAAGCTTTAGCTTCTGGTTATCTGAGGATACGATTTCCGTCTCATCGGAAATGTTCAGTCGAACACCGTGAGCATAACCATTCAGGCCGATTTCTCCGCCTTTTTCACTATAAGTGATGCTTGTGATGGTTCCTTGCTTGGTTGTAGCTGAAGCGGCTTCTTCGCTACCCTGATCGCTGGAACTGATCGTAATCGTACCCGTTGGGCTGGCCATCACTTGAAGCTTCATCACCTTCTCGAAATAGGACAACGGTACATAGGTTTTCTCATTCGTTAGCTCAGGCACAACCTCAAGCGGAATGTACATTTTGGCGAGGCTGTATTTGTCTTGTCCAATTTGAAGGGACATCCACTGATTGTCTTTGACGAGCTCCAGCGACTGCGTGTCTTGCGACCAAGTAAGCTTGTAGCCCAGAGCTTCGGCAGCAGCGCGGATTGGTATCATAATTTGACTATTGGGTCCAACATATAGAGAAGCTTCTTCTGGCGCAAATCCTTTTCCATTGATGACGAGATTAAATTTCAGACCGCCATAGGAATCCTGGGGAATGGAAGTGGAAATTGGCATTGGTTTCACCGCTGCTGGATCATTTGGAGCTGCGGATACGACGCTGGCTGCTATAAGAACGCCAGCAATGACTGAACCTAGTACTTTAAATGGTTTCATGATGAGTAATACCTCCTGTTGAGTGTTTGAGTAGGATAGGAACCGTGATGCTCCTTGTTTTGTCGTTCACTATGATTATTAACGTGAAGGTAGTCTGAAATGTTGCAAGTGATTTACAATCATGCTCTGCCCCAAACTGTACATGTGACGAAATTGTCAGCAAGCTGTTATCGATTGTCTATTTCATATAGTTCCTCATTCCATTATATTCATTCTATTAGGTACTACGGGAACAAGGAATAATCCTCCGGCAGGAAGGCTTGCAGGCTTTGTCGAAAGTAATTAAGAAAGGGATCGTAAAGGAGTTAAGCAAAATGTTCGATCAAGATGTGTATATGACTATCAATCAAGGTGAAACTGCCAAGCAGGGTAATCCGTGTTATCTGGTCAAGCAGGAAACGGTTATCGGGCGTGTGTGGGAACAGGTTGTCCCGGACATCCATTTTGCCAGCTCTTATATATCCAGAAGGCATGCTGTCGTTGTTGTTGAAAATGATCGTTTTTTTATTATCGATCTGATGAGCAAGCATGGAACCCGGGTTAATCATACGGTCATTGGTAATAACAAGCCTTTTTTGCTTCATGATGGCGATATCATTAGTCTGGCAAGAGGAGTTGCAGAGCTTACTTTTCATAATAAGAACGAAAAGCGTGTCGGGGATACACAGGAATTTCCGCTTCCCACCGAGGAAGACAGGGAAGAGCATAATGGCCTGCTTGTTAATATGGAACGAAGGGAGATCATTATAGACGGTGTGCAAATTTATTTATCCAGTAAGGATACCGAGCTATTTGGTTTGCTGTATCAAATGGCTAACACTGCTGTCAGCTATGATGAAATTCGGATGAACATATGGCCTGAAAGAGCTGTGAATGGAATTGATGATGTTCCTGATGTGGGTCGTGAGGAAGTCAATACCTTGGTGTATCGATTGCGTAAGAAGCTGGCGAAATACGGCAAATATATTATTTCCGTGCCCCGTTACGGGTACATGCTGGACTTGCAGCAGATGCTGCCCAAGCTGCGAGGCTATAAAGAATAACATTTGAAAGGACTGTTCATAGATGAATCCTCCAAAACACATTGTATCTGCTGCGACTATCGTGATTAATGAAAATAATGAAATATTGCTTATCAAGGGACCAAGAAGAGGTTGGGAAATGCCGGGAGGGCAAGTTGAAGAAGGAGAGTCATTACTAAATGCTGCTATTAGAGAAACCAAGGAAGAATCCGGAGTTGATATTGAGATCATAAAATTTTGTGGAGTATTTCAAAACGTAAACAGATCAATTGTCAATACATTGTTTTTAGCAAAACCAATTGGAGGACAACCAACGATAACGAATGAAAGCTTGGAAACTAGATATTTTCCAATAGAGGAAGGATTGAATATGGTGACGTGGAAGAACTTCAGGCAACGGATTGAATATTGTTTAAACGCGGAGTTTCAACCATTTTATATAGAATTTTAATGGTTCAACCTCAAAATCAGTTCTTGACAATTTAGCTCAAAATCGTTTGCGATTGCATTCGACTAAAATTCCAGCTTTATAACGATCACGATTGCGTGTGAAGTAATGCCTGCGTTGATAAGCTTTAATTCGGTTATGTCGGCCTTCTACGGTCGCATTGGTCC
Source organism: Paenibacillus periandrae (assembly GCF_022458865.1). Classification (GTDB taxonomy): domain Bacteria; phylum Bacillota; class Bacilli; order Paenibacillales; family NBRC-103111; genus Paenibacillus_S; species Paenibacillus_S periandrae. The sequence continues at coordinate 139,492 of NZ_JAJNMU010000012.1, forward strand.
AGCGGCAACGATGGTAATTGACGATTGGATTTGAAGCTCTGGTAAGTTGAGCATTTCCCTAATACACTGGTTCTACATCTGTTTCATCCTTTTTGTTGTTGGGTAGGACTTTCAACAATACAGGATGTGCAGATGTTTTTCCATTTTCAACCTTACTTTAGATCGTCAAGCACTAATTCGTGGCTCTGTCCACCCCCCTACGCCTGATAGTTGCCAACGACGGAACCGGGTGTATAGGCAGATTTGAAAACAGATAAAAATATGAGCATTCCAATGAGGTTATTATGATCGCGGTAAAGTCAAAGTACCATTCAAAATATTAATAAGCTTTAGCATATCGGTTTAATATCTGTTCAGACAAAGATTAACTATATCACTTATTGGTGTAACTGTCGAAATGCACGTGGGAAAGTTCAGTAAGCTTTTTAAAAGTTTTCCAAGGTGAGAGAAATTACTATAATCGGATAGTAGTGAGATATCCATGATATTTTTATCTGTCTCCTTTAATAGAAGTTCAGCCTCCTTTGCTCTTGCAATGTTGATGTACGTATTAAGTCAAAAGCCGGTGACATCATAAAATACTTAAGACGGCATGGGTAATAAATAGTTAGGGGCTGTCCCATTAGTCAAACGACTGAGAGACAGCCTCTTTGTTGTTGGGAGAAAAAGCTAAAAGGTCATATTTGAGCTACAAGAAGTCATAGTCCCTATATACTCATTGGAGCCTTGATACCTTATATTGATAAGGAATATGAATAAGGATCATTGTAAATGAGTCATGAGGGGAAGAATTTAAATGTTTGAGGTCAAGGTTGAAAACACGTCAAAGGAATATGACGTCATTGTTGTTGGAGGAGGCGTTTCCGGAGCTATCGCTGCAATAGCTGCCGCCAGATACGGTGGAGATGTGCTGTTGATTGAACAAAACGGATTTCTTGGCGGAACGTTGACCGCATCAGGTGTAGGTCCGATGATGACCTTCCATGCCGGTAACGTACAAGTGATCCAAGGGATCACTGACGAACTGATCGAAAGGTTAAAGCGGCAAGGGAAGTCAACCGGTCATATTTTGGACACCACCGGCTACACGTATACAGTAACTCCATTCGATGCCGAGGCGATGAAGCATGAGTTGGAGCTGATGTTAATCGAGAGCGGCGGGCAGGTGTTGTATCATACGATGCTGGCTAGTGTGGACTGCAAGGATGGCAGCATAGGGCAAATTATCGTCTGCAATAAAGCGGGGTTGTCCGCTCTTAAAGCTAAATGCTATGTCGATGCGTCAGGAGATGCCGATTTGTCAGTGTGGGCAGGTGTTGAGTATGCGAAGGGGCGGGAAGCTGACGGCTTATGCCAGCCCATGACAATGAATTTGAAAATGTACAATGTCGATATGGATGCCGTGAAATCCTACATTAGGGAACACCCGGAGGAGTTTCCCAAATTGGGAGGAGATATCGGGAACATCGACCGTTCGTCGAGACTATCCATCAGTGAGTTTTTGAAGGTGTTCGCCGACGCTCTGCTGGAAGGCGAAATTACGTTTCAAAGAGGAAATTTCCTATTCTTCGAAACGAACAATCCAGGAGAGGTCATCATCAATACTTCCCGTATCCATGGCAAGGACGGTACCGACCCGATGAGCTTGAGCGAAGCGGAAACAGAAGGAAGACAACAAATTCGCCAGCTTGAAAAGGCGCTGAATACCCGAGTTCCCGGGTTCAGTAAAGCGGTAACCGCCTATTCCGGTCCAAGTGTAGGGGTTCGCGGAACACGGCAGATTAAAGGGCTGTACACACTGGGCCATCAGGATGTGTTAAGCTGCCGAGCCTTCACGGATGTGATTGCCCATTCAGGCTACCCGATTGATATTCACTCTCCTGATGGCAAACATGCTGAGGAAAACCATCTTCGTTTGAAATGGGGAGACATGTACATAAGGAGCATCCTACGAAGCAACACAAAAGAATTGACAGCAAGGAGACATGGAGTATGCAACTCAATACTGTGACCGCACAATCAAGCACAACGCCTTTGCAGAAAGCTGTTAAATCTCAAAAATGGCGTGGCTACACAACTAATTTTCGTTCCTACTGGGATTTATATTTGCTGATGGTCCCCGGGATTGTTTATTTTATTATTTTTAAGTATTTGCCTATGGCCGGAATTGTTATTGCTTTCCAGGATTTCAGTATTTTTACCGGCTTTACCGGAAGCGAGTGGGTCGGGCTGGAGCACTTCCGCAAGATGTTCGAAGACACGCAATTCTATACGATTTTTCGAAATACTTTATTGATCAGCTTGTATAAAATCATTTGGGGCTTTCCGGGGCCGATTATTTTGGCGCTGCTGCTCAATGAAATTAAACATGTATTTTTTAAACGGACTATACAGACATTGGCCTATTTGCCCCATTTCTTATCCTGGGTTATTTTGGGCGGCATCCTCATTACTGTCTTATCACCGACAAGCGGTACGCTCAATAAAATTCTCATATTGATGGGCATGGAACCGATTTTTTTCCTCGCTAACCCTTCGTGGTTCAGAACCGTGCTGGTGGCAAGCGACATTTGGAAGGATGTGGGATGGGGCGCGATTATTTATTTGGCGGCATTGGCCTCTATCGACCCGCAATTATACGAGGCTGCCGTTGTAGACGGCGCCAACAAGTGGAGGCAGCTCTGGCATATTACACTACCTTCGCTTACAAGCACAATTATCATCTTGTTTTTGCTGCGATTAGGGCATGTTCTGGATGTTGGGTTCGAGCAAATTTTTATTTTGTACAATTCCCTGGTGTATGAAGTGGCCGACGTATTCGAGACCTATGTGTACCGTGTCGGTATTGCACAAGCGGAATTCAGCTACACCACGGCAATAGGGCTTTTTAAATCGATTGTCAGTCTTCTATTTGTACTTGTTGCGAACAAGCTGGTGAAGAGGTTCGGACAAGACGGCTTGTACTAACAGCGGAAAGGAGGTGTTATACGATGTTAGGCTCCAGAGGAGAGAAATGTTTTTCGGCTGTGAACCATACGGTTTTAGCCTTGTTCTCGCTACTCGCATTAGCGCCATTCCTTCATATTGTGGCGCAATCGTTTAGCAGCCAGCAAGCAGTCATTGCAGGAATCGTCGGTTTTTGGCCGATAGGCTGGAATATCGATGCTTATAAAAATGTACTTAAAGATACGGCCTTTATGAATGCGTTCAGCGTAAGCGTGAACCGCACAGTATTTGGAACATTGCTCAGCGTGGGTCTGACAAGCCTGCTTGCGTATCCTTTATCGAAGCCCTATATTCTAGGGCGGCAATGGATTCAATTCATGATCGTGTTCACGATGCTGTTCTCCGGTGGACTCATACCGACTTACTTGATTGTAAAAGAAGCAGGACTTATCGATACCTTCTGGGCTTTGATCATTCCTGGGGCGGTCAGCGCCTTTAATGTGATTATTATGCGCAGCTTCTTTCAAAGCGTGCCCATTGAATTGGAGGAATCCGCCCGCATGGACGGGTGCAGCAATACCGGCATCTTGCTCCGAATCGTGCTGCCCCTGTCTATGCCGGTAATCGCGACCATAGCTCTGTTTCACGGCGTCGCACATTGGAATTCATTTTTTGATGCTGTACTTTATCTGAATAAACGTGAGTTGCATCCGCTGCAAATGTATTTAAGGGATCTGATTCTGTCCAATGAAACGAATCTAGAGACAAGGGCGATGGAGAAGGATTCGGCAGCTATCGAATCGTTGAAGGCGGCAGCCTTGATTGTCAGTACGTTACCTATTGTCATGGTATATCCTTTCCTTCAGCGTTATTTCGTTAAAGGTATTTTAATCGGTTCAGTAAAAGGATAATGGCTATGGCTGAAAATGGGTTTACATTTTATACTAATAGAGGAGGCTACCGATATGAATAACAAACTAATAAAAAGTGTATCCGTAACCATGGCATCATTGCTGCTGGTTGGATTGGCAGCAGGCTGTGCGAAAGAGGAGAAGCCGATTGGTACGGAAACAGCTACCGGTAATGGTAATACCACGCAGGTTAAGGAGCCCGTCAATCTGAATTTTGTCATCAATAACAGTGGGCGTAAGTATATGGAGGGAACGGATGCCAATAACAACGATTACATCAAATATATTCGTGAGAAAAGCGGGTTTAACCTGAGGCTTAATGAGCTGGCTGCTGACGGATATCAAGATAAATTGAATGTACTGTTGGCATCCGGCGAGCAATACGATTTAATCCATTCAAGGGATGTCAGTTGGGTGACTAATCTGGCCAAACAAAAGGCGATATTACCGTTAAATGATTTGATCGACAAATTTGCCCCGGATATCAAGAAAAGCATGCCTCCGGAAATATGGGATCGGGTAACGTTCGACGGAAAAATTTATGCACTTCCTGGAATTTCTACCAAGCTTGGAGACGAAATAATGTATGTCCGCAAGGACTGGCTGGATAAGCTGGGCTTGCAGCCGCCCAAAACATTGGATGAATACACGAAAGTGATGAAAGCCTTTGCCGAGCAGGATCCGGACGGAAACGGCAAGGCTGATACCATTGGCATGCTGATTGGCGAAAAGTTGGCTCGGTCCGGTCCTTATTTCGGAGCGTTTGGCGTGCCGATTGCAACGAATGAAGCCATTAAAGTAAATAACTGGGTTGAACGTGGTGGCGAGCTGGTCAATGCTGTGGTGCTTCCAGAAACGAAGCTAGCATTGAAGTACATGGCCGAATTGTATAAGCAAAAGACGCTGGATCAAGAATGGGCTTTAAATAAACCGAAAAATATCGGTGAGAAAATTGTATCGGGCAAGGTCGGCATTTTCTCGGCTACCTGGTTCGATACTAAGGAGCCTACCGTCATTTTGGGCAGCAAAAAGAATGATCCGAAAGCCGAATGGATTTCTTTGCCGTACCCGGTCGGCTCCGAAGGGAAATCGGGCGTGGGCTCCAAGAACCCGGTTGGATCGTATATGGTTATTCCGGCGAAGAGCACGAATGCCGAAAGCACGATAAAGCTGTTGAATTTCATCACAAAGCAAGAAAATTGGGAGGCGATTAAGCTTGGCTTGCCTGAGCATAACATTTGGAGCCGCAAGGACGGCAAGCTAACTATCGATATAGCAGCTCATGAGAAGCATATTTATCGCAATGTTCTGGTGGATTTAGGGAGTATTTGGGATGCTGAGCTGGAAGGTGCACGTCTGGACGCAACCGGCCTTGAATTCAAGATGAACGAGAATATCAATATCATCAATAAAAATGTGATCGCCAATAAATACACAGGCTCGCCGACACCGGCTCTTGCCAAGTATGGGGTCAAGCTGAACCAACAGTTGGAGGAGACCTTTACCAAAATCATTATGGGCGCATTGCCTCTGGATGACTTTGATAAGTTTACCGCACAATTTTTGAAGGACGGCGGAGAAGAGCTTACCAAAGAAGTGAACGAGTGGTACAAGGCAAATAAGAAGAAGTAAGGCTCAGGAATAGGGTGCAATCGCAATGCGCACCCTATTCCTCTTTTGGCATAAGTTCGTCTGCCTTAAAGGCATATGTTAAGGTTTGTACAGGATGAGGCGGTGCAGTGTATGGCATGGATGTACAAGAGATTTAAACAATCGGTACAAGTACGGCTAACGGTTTATTTTTTGATGATATTGCTGCCCTTGGTTATCGTTAGCTTGCTCTCGAATATGCAATCGAGGCAAAATTTGGAGGAGCAATTTGCCGAACGAACGATTAACGGGATGGAATCGTCCTTGGAATACATCGATCTGATTATGCAAGGATTCTATGATATGTCCACATTAATTGCTACAGATCCGTACTTGATTCGAACATTCGAGGATAGTGCTGCTGTACCTACAGCAGCAGACATTCTGCAATTTCAGAAGGCCTCTTCTCAAATTTCAGGCATTACCTCTGTAAATAAAGCAGTTAAGCAAGCAGCCGTACTTCATCGATCGTCCGGATTTCTGATCAGCAATAGAGCTTATCGAAAGAACGACAGCATTCAACAGATCCCATTACTTCAAAAAACAGTAGAATCGAACGGCAATCTCGTTATCGTCCGGCCTGGTGAAGAGCAGATGGATATCCGGGCTATTTTGGGGGACGATGTAGACCAGAAAAGCATCCACCTGCTGCGATTGATGAATTTCAGTGATCCTCAGGGCAAACAAAATATTGTGATCATGACCGTTAGCAGTGATTATCTGGAAAAGCTAATTGAGCATTTGCTTCCCAAAGGTAATGCCGAGGTGCATCTCTATGATAGCCAGAAGCGGTATATTGCAGGAACAGGCTCCAGTCCTTTAGAGGCAGTCGATCTCGATGATGAGAATCCTCACATTTGGACAGAACGGCAGGAGTTGAATGGGGAACGGCAGCTGCTTGTAAAAACAACATCTTCCAGCTCCCATTGGTCTTTGGTGATGATCCAGCCGGAGGCCGAAATTTTTGCCTTGACCCGGCAGGTACAGCGGAATACCCTATTGACCATTTTCATTAGCGCGATTGTAGCGTTATGGATTTCCTGGTTCGTCTATAGCGGAATTTCTTCGCCTCTCACCAAGCTGATCCTGGGAATGAAGCAATTTCGTCAAGGCCAGCTCGATACGGTCATTGAGCATAAGCGCAAGGATGAATTTGGTTTTTTGATGGATTCGTTTAATTTACTAACGACGGATCAGAGACATCTGATCCAAGGCATTTATGAACAGCAGCTCCGTGCCAGCCAAGCGGAGCTACGTCTTATGCAAGCACAGATTAACCCGCATTTTTTATATAATACATTGGATTCGATTTATTCATCAGCGGTCATTAGCGGCGTCGACGATATTGGAGAAATGGTATACAATCTCTCCAAGTTTATGCGCATCAGTCTGGGCAAAGGAAAAAAGGATCTGTTCACCATCGAGGAGACCTTCGAGCACATGCTTTATTACGTTAAGGTTCAGCAAATACGGTTTAACAACAATCTCCGGGTGCACGTCTTTATGCATCCTGATTGCTCACAGTTGAAGCTGGTCAAGCTGCTACTGCAGCCTATCGTAGAGAATGCCATCATTCATGGCGTAGAAAGCAAATCAGGGAAATGGGATATCCATGTGAGCTGTGCCCTTACTGAAGAGGATGACGTATTGCTGGAGGTGAAGGATAACGGGGTTGGAATTCAGCCCGAGCGGCTGCTATATATCCAAGAGCAGCTAAATCAGATAACCTTCCAAAATATGCCATTAATTGTTAATGAGGAGCTGAGCTTTGCTGACCTCTTTGGCTTGCGTAATGTAAAGGCCCGGTTGAAGCTTACGTATGGGGAAGAGGCGAATTTATGGATAGAAAGCCTATGGAGCCAAGGAACGTCGGTTTTCATTCAAATACCAAAACGATTAATGAATGAGGGGATCAAGGAATGAATCTGTTATTGGTAGAGGATGAAATAGGAATACGTACGAGGATCGCACAATTCATTCCTTGGGAGCAGCACGGCATTGAAATTGTCGGAATGGCCCAGAACGGGATTGAAGCTCTTCAAATCGTAGAAGTCAAGAAGATCGATATTATGATTATCGATATTCAGATGCCGGACATGGACGGACTGACGCTTGCGGCGGAAATAAATAAGAAACACCCACATGTCCGTATGATCATATTGAGTGGTTACGAGCAATTCGAATATGCGCAAAAAGCGGTCCAGCTCGGCATCATGGATTATCTCCTGAAGCCGGCTCGCAACGAGGAGATTCTGGAGGCTGTGCTGCAAACGAAACAAAAAATACAGAGGGAGCAGCAGGAGCGCTTTAATAGCAATTCGTTAAGGGAAAAGTGGGGCTACCATCTCCCGGCGCTCCGAAGCATCTTTTGGAATAACTGGGTGGCAGGACAATATGCAGAATGGGAAATTATTCACAAGAGCAGGGAGCTGCAGATTGAGCTGCTGGAGGACGGTTTTTATAAGGTCGGTATCCTGGCCTTGGACCCGTTAAGTGATGAAGAATTGCGATTCAGCAGAAGCGACGAGTCACTGCTTCAGTTCTCGATCCAATGTATAACGAAGGAAGTATTAGAGCAGGATGCGTGTTATGTGTTCCAGGTTTCCACAGGAAACACAGTGGTCATATTTAGTCGCGCCGATTCGGAAAACGAGGATGGTTTTTGCCATCGGGTGAACTACTCCATAACCAGGCTGCTGTCGATTGTAAAGGAATGCCTGAAGGTTACGGCAAGCGCTGGTATCGGCCAAACGGCCTTCCGATTAACGGATGTACCAAGGTCGTATATACAGGCTAACGTAGCACTTCAGGAAAGAGTGATCTATGGCCATTATGTAGCTATTCACTCTCGTGAAGAGAAGGAATCCACAACCGAGAAGGAGCTTCCTGCTAATGCAATGAAGAAGCTGATGGCAGCATTGGATATGTGCAGCAAAGGGCTTGTGCTTGAAGCTGTAGAGGAACTGCTTGCCAATATGATCCAGCCGGAGCGGTCGATCGAGGAAATCCAGCTCCAAGTGCTGCTCCTGAGCAGCATGCTGGTGCAGTGGATGCATGGAAAGGGACTTTTATCCAAGGAAGTGCTGGGCGAGGATCTTCATTTTTTTCAGAACAATCAGGAATTGATATCCCGCCACCAAATTAAAGAATGGCTGGTGCGTTCCTTGTTTGCAGTTCTGGCTTATCTGGAGAATCAACGCAAGAAGGGAGTGAATAAGCTCACCTCCGCAGTGATAGAGATGCTTGAGGAGAATTTGCATGATAATTTGAGCTTAAATACGATTGCAGAAAAGCTTTTCGTCAACTCCTCTTATCTCAGCCGGCTGTTTAAAATGGAAACAGGACAGCCCTTCAGCCAATATGTGATCCATAAAAAAATGGAGAAGGCCAAGGAGCTACTGCTGCAGGGGAATAAGGTTCAAGATGTGGCAAGCCAGGTTGGTTATATCAATGTCAGTTATTTCTCCCGCACCTTCGCCAGGATTTGGGGTGTGCTGCCCAGCGAATTAAGAGGGTAACGGCCATGTGAGCATCCAAATAGTCATTTTTGGAACATAAGTAGTAATCGTTGTATTCTATTAAAATCTAAAGGAGTCTCTTATACTGAAAATGTAGGAAGCGTTTACATTAAAAGTAAAGAGGTGTGACATGAGGAAAATGTTTTGTTTAGGCTTGGCGATCACTGGAATGCTGATCGGTGGCAGCTCCATTTATGCGGATGAATATGATACGCTCCGCGATAAATGGAAGAACATTTGGACTGGGGGAACAAGCATAGCAATAACCGATCCCGATATTGCTGCCAAGATCCACTCGATTGAAGACATGGTGACGAATGGCTGCGGAGCACCGCCCTGCTCGGCAGGAACCGGCTTCTGGGATACGATGGACTTGTCCGTTGGCAGAACGACATTATGGCCGGACTTGAGCAGCACTACTGTTTCAGCTAATGTGACTTCGGCCTATGACCGCTTAAAAGCGATGGCGATAGCCTATACGGTTACCGGCTCGAGCCTGAACGGGAATACGCAGCTTCGGAATGCTATCATCAATGGGCTCGATTGGATGCATGCCAATCGGTACAATGCGAGCACTGCCACGTATGACAATTGGTGGGATTGGGAGATTGGGGCGCCGCTTCGTCTGAACGATACGGTGGTACTTCTCTATGCTGACCTGACATCAGCACAAAGGACTAACTATATGGATGCTGTCAATAAATTTGCTCCAAGCCCTAGCCGGACAGGCGCTAATCGCGTATGGTCCGCAACGGTGGTTGGGGTTAGAGGGATCCTTGTCAAGGACGGGACGAAGATAGGACTAGCCAGAGATGGCGTCAGCTCAGAGCTGGATTATGTGACCTCAGGCGACGGCTTTTATAAAGACGGCTCCTTCATCCAGCATGCCAAATACTCGTATACGGGCGGTTACGGAAAAAACATGTTTAAAGATACCGCCAACATGATGTATTTACTGGCCGGGTCTACCTGGGAGATAACTTCTCCAGACAAAGTTAATATTTATAAATGGGCTTATGATGCCTTCGAGCCCTTGATTTACAAAGGCGCCATGATGGATATGGTCCGCGGACGCAATATTTCGCGGAATTATTCAGAGGATCATCCCTCCGGCCATGATGCGATGATCGCCTTTATTCGTCTCTCGCAATTCGCGCCGACAAGTGATGCGCTTGCTTTTAAAAGGATGGTTAAATATTGGATTCAAGCCGATACGTACCGCAGCTTTTATTTGGATGTACCCTTAGAGACCGTGGCGCTTGCCAAAGGGATCATGAACGATTCCAGTATTTCTCCGCGGGGGGAATTGCTCCGGTATAAGCAGTATCCTTCGATGGACCGCACGGTTCATTTGAGACCCGGATTCGGATTTGGGATCAGCATGTACTCCAATCGGGTTTACAACTTCGAATTAGGCAATGAAGAGAACAAAAAAGGCTGGCATACAGGCGACGGCATGACCTATTTGTATAACAACGATTTGGGCCAGTATAGCGACGGCTATTGGCCGACCGTAGATTCTTTCCGTTTGCCGGGAACAACGGTGAACGCGAATTCAGGCGCCAGTAGCGGTAAATTGAGCACGATGAGCTGGGTTGGCGGAGCGGAGCACCAGAACCTCTACGGGGCAACGGGAATGGAGTTTAACGCGCATAACAAGACGCTTACCGCGAAGAAATCGTGGTTTATGTTCGATGATGAAATTGTCGCTCTTGGTGCGGGCATAACATCAACTGATGGTGCGGTAGTCGAGTCGATTGTTGAAAACCGCAAGCTGAACAGCTCCGGCAGCAATGCACTTACCGTGAATGGCGCCGCTAAAAGCACAGCGCTTACTTGGTCCGAAACGATGACCGGTGTCAATACGATTCATTTGGCAGGCAATGTAGCAGGCTCGGATATTGGCTACTACTTCCCAACGGCGGCTTCTTTGAAAGGGAAAAGAGAGGCGCGTACCGGCACCTGGTACAGCATCAATGCCCGTCCCGTAACACCAACAGCATCGATTACGAATAATTATTTGAACTTCTGGTTCGATCACGGCACAAATCCGACGAACGGCAGCTATTCCTATGTTATTCTGCCTAGCAAGTCCAATAGCCAGCTGACAGCCTATGCCGGTAACCCGAATGTGACGATTCTGGAAAATTCGGGAGATGTTCAAGCCGTGAAAGAGAAAGGTCTTAATCTGGTGGCAGCGAATTTCTGGAAAGATGCTTCCAAGACGGTGAATGTTGACGGATCTGCTTACTTAACAAGTAATACGAAGGCATCGGTGCTGGTCAGCGAAACGAATGATGAGGTTGAGCTATCCGTATCCGATCCGACTTTCAGCAATACAGGCGCGATTCTAATTGAAGTGCATAAGCCATTAGGGAGTACAATCTCAGTGGATTCCGGGGTCAGCGTCATTCAGAGCTCGCCAACCTTGATTTTAAGTGTAAAAGTGAATGGGGCCAAGGGAAAAACATTCCATGCGGTTATTAGTAAAACAGGTACTGGCGGAGGCGCGGGCAGCGTGTGGAATATTATCAATGATAATATGAGTAATTATGCAAGCAGCTGGAGTACCACAGGCACCACTGGCTCGGTAACACAAAACTCAGGAACAGTCACCGTAACGGATACGGGTACATCGACATCCGGCAGCTACTATTATTTGACCAAAGACAGCTTTACACCTCCAACAGGGGCATTCACCTTTGAAGCGAGGTTGAAATCGAATGCAGCTAATGCCGTGAATGAAATTGCGGTTCGCAGCGGAAACTACCAAATTCCGATTTTCATCACACATGGCATCGCCGGGGCAGGAACCGTGAAGGATCGGGGTACATCTCCGACGAAAACCTACACGCTGGATACAACCGTATATCATTCCTATCGGGTAGTGGTACATGCCAATTACACGTATGACCTGTATGTCGATGGTGTCATGGCTTGGTCCGGTGCTGCTAGTGACACGGTAGGTACGGCGAATCTAAGAATCGGCGGTAATAATTTGAATACCGCGAATCTTACCGTAGATACTTTCAGGATGGGGACAGGTGAGATAACACCAGCCTCGCAGTGGGATGTGGTTAACGAATCAATGAGCAATACTACAGCTTGGACTACCAGCGGTACGACGGGATCGATTACCCAAAATACAGGCACGGTTACCATTGTTGACACAGGAACAGGCTCCACCGGCAGCTACTTTTACTTGACCAAATCAGGCTTTACGCCACCAACCGGAGCGTTTACTCTTGAATTTATCGCTAAATCAAAGGCTGCCAATACGACCAACGAGGCCATCGTGCGCAGCGCCAATTACTTAATTCCCATTTACTTTACGCACGGTACTTCCGGCACAGTCAAAAACGACCGTACAAGTCCGACGAAAACGTATACGTTGGATACAACCGTGTTTCATACTTACCGTGCCATTGTTCATACCAACAACACGTACGATCTTTATGTAGACGGAACGTTGGCTTGGAGCGGCGCAGCGAGTGCAGGAACGGGAGCCAACGCGTTAATGTTTGGCGGAAGCAATACTTCCACCGCCAATATGGAGGTTGATGAAGTTCGCATCGGCAATGGAGAGCTGACTTACTAATAATTTGGCCAGTATCCCTAGACCTATGGAAATAGGACCTAGGGATATTTGCTTACATCGACTTATGCATTATTGTTCAAGAATTTAATTATAATAATTATGAGTTGTTAGCGCATTCAACTGCACCTGACAATGAAATGGATGTCCAATTTTCAACCTTTCATTTTTTTCATTAACGAAAATAGCTCTTTGTAGTCATACAACTTATCGGCTGTATCTTGTACAGTAGTATGATGCAAGGAATCCACAAAGGAAGGTGCAGTATATGCAAAAAACGACGGTTTGTCCACATTACCCGGATAGCTGGGTCTATGGTTCGGGTTATGAAGCGTTAGAGGCTGAGCTGGGGATCACTACTTAATGAACACATATTTCAAGCGATATCTTGTTGGAGCCAGTATTCTCGTCACTGCAATTGTGATCTCAATGATTGTCCAGGTTGAAGTCACCCCTCCCGATCACACACGACTTATTTTGGAACGATCCAACCGAGTCTTTATTTCACCTCCGTGCTTTAATCAGGCAGTGGTTTCGAACAATCTATCAGACTCCACCTTGAAAAAGGCAAAGGAGCTTGAATACATTGCGGATTCAGCCTGTACCGAACAATCACTTACAGCCGTTCGTAAATCTATATTACTTGCATGTCTGGAACAAATCGGACTCAAAAAGAGCAACTGGAACTGGTAAGTCCAAGCAGAGGATCAGAACGATTCTCTGCTGTATTCTGGTTTGGAAAAAACTATTTCGATGTTGATGAGGTTAACTGTCGGATCGATTGTAATATTTCCTGGTTATCCATTTGTTCGCCCATCGCGAAAATTTTACGTATGTTGCCGCTGCCATCAATCAAAAATAAAGACGTTACCGTGTGCATGAACTGGCCATCGGGCATTTTCTGTACAAGCACGCCAAAACTTTTAGCAACCGCGGCTGTTTCCGCTTCTGTTCCGGTCAGAAGGGTCCAACCGCTGTAGTCCATTCGCATGCGATCTCCATACTGTTTGAACACTTCGGGGGTATCCTTGAGCGGGTCGAAGGTGACCGACAAGAATTGCACCTGGTCTCCCCACTGGTTGTTTTTCTTAAGGTCCTCCTGCAGCCTCACCATATTGTAAGTCGTCAGGGGACAAATGTCCGGACAGCTGGTGAACATAAATTCGACTAAACGCACCTTCCCGTTGGAATCGCTCATATTAAATTTGTGCCCATCCAGTTTGTTCAATGTAAAATTAGGGGCCTGCTTGATCACAGGCAATGCGGGACTCCGATTGATCCAAAAAAATACAGAAACGACCATACCCGCCAGCATGAATGTTACCAACAGCTTGAATCCATATTTGTGAACAAATGGTTGCATACGGGCCTCTTTCCAGATCGATTATTTTTTCTCTGCCAACCAGCGGGCAATATTAGCGATGTCTTCATCCTTCAGTGAGCTTTTAAACGCTGGCATGCCGCCCCGACCGTTTTGTACTAATTTAAAAAGCTGTTGATCCGTCATTTTGCCGCCAATCTTTTGAAGATTTGGCCCCATTTTCCCTTCCAGATCGGTTCCATGACAGGCGATGCACGATTGCTTGTAAATTGCCTCGGCCGCCTATGCATTCATCGGTGCTTCTGGCATCTTGGGAGCGGTCACCTCTTGTTTGGCCTCACCTTGACGATTATTAATATCCGTGAACAGTACCCCCAAACCTAACAAACATGCAATTCCCAGAATTCCTGCCATCGTCCATTTATACATAGCTGACTCCTCCTTATAGTTTGGATGCTCAAAGTTTTTCACGGGTAGCTTAGCATGTTGTTGGAATGCTTGTATATAGCACTTTGGAGTCATGTGCTTATCGCTGACCCTACCTTCATGCGATTAAATGGCCCTTCTGAGTCATAGGTTTTTCCAAGGAAATATGTTTAGATGAAGTAGGAATTGGATGACACGATTATGAATTGGAAAGAGGAAAAGGCATGATTCAACCTATTCGTATCATGCTGGTTGATGACCACGAGCACGCACGTCAAGCTATGCGGGAAATCATTCAGATGGATTCGAAATTCGATATAGTCTGTGAGGCTTTGAACGGAGAGGAAGCAGTGGCTCTGGCCGAAGTATGGATGCCTGACCTCATATTGATGGATATTAACATGCCGAAGCTGGATGGTCTTGGAGCTACCAAGCTGATCAAAGAAAGATTTCCGTACGTGAAGATCGTGATGGTTACCGTTTCCGATGACATTACCGATTTGTTTGAGGCTATTAAAAAAGGAGCACAAGGTTATTTGCTTAAAAATTTGCATCCAACCTCCTGGCATGAATATCTTCATGCTGTAGCAATCGATGAAGCACCGATGTCCCGTGAGGTAGCCCTGCGGCTGCTTAAAGAGTTTTCAACCTTCAATCGAACGAATAGAGCGCTTTCCGAGCAATCTCCGTTAACCGGACGGGAAAAGGAAATATTGGAATGTGTGGCCAAGGGCAGCGGCAACCGCGATATCGCAGTAACCTTGAGCATTTCGGAGCATACTGTCAAAAATCATCTGAAAAATATTTTGCATAAGCTTCATTTGGAAAACCGGGTTCAACTGATGAGGTATGCGTACGATAAGGGCTGGTTTAAGGGAAGGTTTTAAAAGAAAATATACGAGATCAGCCAATGACCAGGTCTGGGATGATCTCGCTTAAGCGTTTAAAGAGGGTTTGTCAAGCGCGTACAGCTTTCTGTATCTGGGACTATTTTCAAGGAGCTGCTGATGGGTTCCGCGCATTGTAATTTCCCCATCCTCCATAAATACAATTTCGTCCATATGTTCGATTCCAACGAGATGATGGGTCACCCAAATCATTGATTTTCCATCCAAAGCATGAAATACAGTGGAGAGCAAATTCTTCTCTGTTCTTGGGTCCAGACCCAGAGTAGGTTCATCCAAAAGCACAACAGGGCATGACTGCAGCAAAATGCGTGCAAGAGCTACACGCTGGCGCTCACCCCCGGAAAAGCGCTTGCCTGCTTCATGCATCATGGTCCGTTCGCCCAAGGGAAGCTCTTGAAGAAGATTCGTAAGCTGTGCCTGCTCTATAGCTTGCTGCAGCTGCTGGTTATTGGCTGATGTGTTGCTGAGACGAATATTATTGGCAACTGTTGTATCGAATAAGTATGGATTTTGGTTGAGAACAGCGATATATCGCTTCAAGGGTTGGGCTAAGCGATCGATTTCAAGTCCATTTACGGTGACGATACCGCTGTTGGGCGATATAGCCCCAAGCAGCAGCTTGAGCAAGGTGGACTTACCGGCTCCACTGCGACCGATGATAGCGATTTTCTTGCCCTGTGGAATGTCTAGACTTACATCCTTTATAATCCATGAATCTGCCTGATCATATCGAAAGCTGATGTTGTTCAACTGAATATGAATAGTGTCCAGGTTCGCAGGCTGCCCATTCACCGATTGTACGGCCTCATCCTTGGCAGCAGAAGATGGAGGCATGCTCTCATCAATAGCTTGAAGACGAACCAATGAGTTCTTATATTGCGGCAGCTTATCTGCTAATGACATGACAGATAGAAAAATATCCATAACCGGGTACACGACCAATATCAAAGCAGCCATCCATGTAACGGGAATGTGGTGCCCGCTAACCTGATTATTGGCCCATATCACAACGGAAAACAGAGCAATTCCGGCGATACATTGTCCGATAAAGGTTCTCCAGCGTTCCCACCGCCGTATTGCTTGATCGGCATCGGCTGCGAATTGTTCATCCGTCTCGTAGCTCTTGATAAAATCGCTTTGTCTGCCGCTTCCGGTCCAATCCGCCATGCCCACAATGGCATCGGTTAGTTTCTGATACAGCTGCCCACGTTGATGCTGCAGCTGCTTTTGTCGCTTTTTTGTGAGCAGCAAAGAAATCAAGGGCATGGCAAACAGAAGAGACCCCAAATACATCGCAATCAGGAAGGCAAAGCTTATGTCCATCGTCCCGAGAAGACCAATAACGATGCCATATAAAATCAGCGCAGCTGCGCTTGGAAACAGAGTGCGTAGATACAAATGCTGAAGCTGTTCAATATCATCGGCTAATAGGCCGAGTAGATCGCCCGTGCGGAATTTAGCGAAGAAATTCAACGCATGTGGCTCAATCATCCGATACAGCCTCACGCGCATTAAGGACAATATGCGCAATACGGCATGATGACCAGCCAAACGCTCGACATAATGGAGTACGGCCTTGCTGATTCCAAAAGTACGGACAGCAACGATCGGGACATAAACCATTAATATATTTTCTGGCCGCAGCGCTGCTTTCGAGATCAGATAACCGGAAGTAAAGGTTAATGCAGCAGATGCAGCAAGTGTGGATACACCTAATCCGACAATTAATAAAAATGACCCAAAAAAAGGCTGCAAATAGGGGGACAGCCAGCGTTCCTTTATAGCATCTTGCTTAACATTACCTTGCTTCATTGTGCTTTGCTTCATAGTCCACCTCCTCCAGCTGGGACAGCATCATTTTGTAGTATAAGCCCTGCTGGGCAAGCAATTGCTTATGAGTCCCGACCTCAGCCAGCCTTCCATGCTCCAGTACAAGGATTTGATCCATATGTGGCATCCAGTGCAGCCTGTGGGTGGCCAGCAATACGAGCTTGTTGTCAAACAATGGCAGCATGGTTTCTTTGAGTTCGTACTCGGTTTCAATATCCAGATGAGCAGTCGGTTCATCCAATAAAAGCACAGTTCTGTGGCTTAAAAAAGCTCTTGCGAGTGCGACACGCTGCGCCTGTCCGCCGCTCAGCTGCCGTCCACCGCCGCCAATTAGCTCATTCAGGCCATTGGGCAAGCGATCGATACAGCCTTTTAAACCAGCCTGGATGGCCGCTTGCTCAACCTCTTCCCATGTTGCCCCGGGCCTATAGAACCGAATATTATCCATCAGGGAGCCGCTGAACAAATAGGGATGCTGCGGCATATAGACCGTTTCCATGCACCACGCCTCATGGTTGATCCCGACTGCCAAACTGCAGCCGTTCCAAGAGAGTTGGCCGGTAGAAGGGGTCAATAAACCGCCTATGACTTCAATCAAGGTCGATTTTCCCGCACCTGTTTCACCGATGATGGCAACCTTACGGAAGCCGCTAATTTCCAAAGAAATTGCTTCAAGAGAGCAGGGGGACCCCTCATCATGCTTGACTCCAACCGACGAAAGGGTCAGACGGCTTGCTTGATTCCAGGCAGCGGACACTTCCTCCTTTAAGTCCATGGAGGGCAGCGCCTGGGATGGAAGCTGTAGAATGGACGTCATAGCGGCACCGGCTTCTTTGCCATTCAGAGTGGCATGGTAATCCGACCCAAGCAACCGAACAGGAAGAAAGTATTCAGGTGCCAGAATTAATACGGTGAGGGCAGGTGCCAGTAAGATAGATCCGTTCACAAGCCGTAATCCGAGACTTACGGCCACTGAAGCCACGGACAGCATGGTTATAAAATCAAGAGCGAAGGAGGATAAAAAAGCGGTCTGGAGTGTCCGCATCGTTGCCTTTGTGAACCGATCACTAACTTTGGTTATAGTTAAAGCATGGTCATGGCTTATTCCAAGAAATTTTAAAGTTTCCATACCTCGGAGCGAATCCACAAAATGGTTGGATAATCCCCGGTAGGAGTCCTGCTGCTTCTCCACCTGACTTTTAGCAGCAAGCCCGATCAAAATCATAAATACGATCACAATAGGCATCGTTACAGCTAGAATGATTCCACTTGGAGCATCCTGCAACGCAATATAAATAAGAAGAACAGCCGGTATAATCGATACGCTAACCATTCGCGGAATGACCAGCTCCACATAGCTGCGAAATTGCGTCACGCCTTCAAGTACAAGTGTTGTCAGGCTGCCTGTACCTCGAGCTCCCGCAAACCTTGGGCCCAATTGAAAAAGCTTATGGATCAAGCCTTGTCTCATCGCAGCGCTTGTCACTGCGGCATAACGCTGCGCAGTCCGCTGCTGCAGGAACGCCATCAGGTGGCGGACTATATAAGCCATAGCGAATATCAGGAGCTTGCCTGCTTGGGTTTCCATGGAAGCACCTGCGAACCATTCAGAGATGACCTCAGCCAATGCTTGGGCAGCGACGATGATGCAGCAGCATTGAATCAGTGTGATAACCGTTATGATGCTCAAGACAGCCCTTATTCCCTTGAACAGCATGAGCTCGCGGCCCATCAGTATTCCAGATGATCCTTTTCATGGATACGCTTATGGAAAACAAAGTAGCTCCAGATCTGATAGCCAAGGACAAAGGGCAGAAGCGATAATGAAACTATGGCCATAATCTTAAGCGAATAAGCTCCTGATGCGGCATTATGAATCGTTAAGCTGAACGCGCTATCGATAGAGCTGATCATGACACGTGGGAATAGGCCAATAAAGACCGAAGCGACAGACAGTCCTATGACAGCTCCAGTCATCCCGAATGCCCAACCATCCTTCTTACGGTTAATAAACAAGCCGGAGAGTAAGTAAGCTAATGAGCCAAGCGCAGCAGTTAAAGCTAACAAAGCACCGTGCTGCTCGAACAGATCGGTCATGCCGTAGGTCATGATGGCGAACACAATGAGCAGAACCGCAGCAAACGGAAGCAGTTTTTTCGCCAGTCTACGTGCCCGTACTTGCAGATCACCCGTGGTGCGCAAAGTGATGAACAATAGTCCATGCAGCTGGCAAAGCGCCACGACACAAATTCCGCCAAGCAGTGTATAGCCGTTGACGATGTCAAGAAAACCTGCCCGCATCTCCATATCGCTGCCGATGGGAACGCCCTTGATCATACCCGCAAAGGCAACGCCCAGCAGGAGAGGCGGGAGGAGACTGCCCAGAAAAATAACGATATCCCATGTTCGTTTCCACTTGTAGCTGTCCAGCTTGCCTCTGAATTCGAAGGCGACTCCGCGTCCAATCAAAGCAAGAAGCACGAGAACAAGTGCAGTATAGTAGCCGCTGAACATCGTCGCATACCAGTGCGGGAAAGCCGCGAACATAGCTCCTCCTGCTGTAATCAGCCATACCTCGTTGCCATCCCAGAATGGACCGATGGAATTAATTAATACGCGGCGCTCCATATCGGTGCGGGCAAGCAGTGAGGTGGACATCCCGACTCCAAAATCAAACCCCTCCAGGAAAAAGAAACCTATGAATAATACCGCAACCAGTACAAACCATAGCTCATTTAATGTCAGCATGATACCCCTCCTCATAAGGATCATTTAATTCGGGGGACGACTTGGCCGAATCAAAAGGTCCCTTTTTAATAATACGAACAAATAACACAACCATAATTATGGCAAGCACCGAATAAATGGCTGTAAAGGAGATCAAGGAAAACAATACCTGGCCGGCGGTTACGCTTGGGGAAATCCCGTCTTCGGTTCGCATGAGTCCAAAAACCGTCCACGGTTGGCGACCAATCTCGGTCATAATCCACCCTGCGGTATTGGCGATAAACGGCAGGGATATGCCGGCGATCATTATTCGCATAAACCAGGCAGCAGGTTTTGTCATTTTATTGCGTACCCACAAATAAACGGCATACACCCCGAGCAGTATCATCGCTGATCCGGCAGCCACCATAATTCGGAAGCTCCAGAAGGTCGTGCGAACCGGCGGAATATAGTTTCCTGGTCCGTACTGCTCGGTGT
This sequence comes from Paenibacillus periandrae, assembly GCF_022458865.1. GTDB lineage: Bacteria > Bacillota > Bacilli > Paenibacillales > NBRC-103111 > Paenibacillus_S > Paenibacillus_S periandrae. Next base: position 159,801 of record NZ_JAJNMU010000012.1, read on the forward strand.
ATTGAGCCTGCAGCTCTTGCATACCCTTCACTTCACCGTGAAATTGGCTGTGTGACAAATAGCTGAGCAAATAAGGGATCTTGATTTCGCCGCTATTGGACTGTTTGTCCGGGTCAATATTCGCAATAACCGTCCAGGCTGCAGGGTCTCCGCTTTTGCCCCATAAGCCTTCGCTGGCGGCCATTTTCATTGGCTGGGTTTTGACCAAATATTGGGCTTGCTGGTGACCAAACAAGGCAACGCCAATGGAAGCAATCATGCCTACTAATGCAGCAATCTGAAACGATTTGCGGAAGAAAGACATGTCCTGACCTTTAAGCAGTTTCCATGCGCTGATGCCTGTAACCAGAAAAGCTCCGGTTGCAAATGCTCCAAGCAAGGTATGCGGGAACTCGACCCATAATTGTCCGTTTCCTAAGAGGGCAAATATGTCATTCATCTCAGCCCTTCCATTAGCGATGGTAAAGCCGACCGGGCGCTGCATGAATGAATTGGCGGCTAATATCCAGAATGCTGACATTGAGGTGCCCAGCGTAACCAGCCAGATGCAGAGCAGATGGAGCTTGGGTGAGAGGCGATCCCAGCCAAAGATCCATAGTCCAATGAAGGTAGATTCCATAAAGAAAGCAAGCAAGGCCTCAATGGCCAGCGGTGCTCCAAACACATCACCTACGAAGCGGGAGTAATTGGACCAGTTCATGCCGAACTGAAACTCCTGCAAAATACCAGTGACAATCCCGATGGCAAAATTGATCAGAAAAAGCTTACCCCAGAATTGAGCCATCTTCTTGTACTCTTCCCGTCCTTTGGCCACATAAATGGTTTCCATAATAGCAATTAGCAGAGCGAGACCAATGGAAACTGGGACAAAGAAAAAATGAAAAATAGTTGTTGAAGCAAACTGCGTGCGTGCAAGCATGATTAAATCCATAGTCACTGTCCTCACTTTCTTCAAAAAATTGGGTTTCAGATTTCGTCAATTTCTTGCCCTAATCATGCCAGATTGATTGCAAAATATATGTGATTTAAATCACATACTTTCCTATACATGACGGGGAAAGATGACAAAGCTTTGAATATCTTACCCCGGATGTTTACTATGAAAATGCTGTTTTTAAATATTTGAAGCCTTCAATCGGTAACCGATACCCCAGACAGTCCCAATCATGGCAGCAGCAGCAGGGGACACAGCCTGTAATTTTTCGCGAACTCGCTTAACATGAGAATCTACAGTACGATGATCCCCATGATCTTCGTAGCCCCACACATCACGAAAAAGCTTGTCTCTTGTGCAGGTGATTCCTTCATTCATCACTAAATATCGCAGCAGCTCATACTCCCTGAGAGTAAAGGAAATCTCGCGTCCATCTGCCAGTACTCTGCGGGCATCATGCTCGATAAGAAGATGGGGCAGCATAAATCTGTTTCCGGGTGATCGGGTGGCAGACCAGAACTTTCCTGGTTGTGTCCGTTTAAGGATAGCTTGAATACGGCATGTGAATTCCCTTGGACTAAAAGGTTTGGTTACATAATCATCAACACCTGCTTGGAAGGCATGGATCGTATCGTCTTCATTATCCTTGGCTGTAAGCATAAGCAGGGGAGTAGTTTTTACTTGCTTGACCAATTGACAAATTTCCAGCCCGCTCAGACCCGGCATCATCCAATCCAGAACAATGATGTCATAATCGTTGTCCACCGCCTTGTGCAAAGCATCATTGCCATTGTCGGCTTCCTCAACACAAGCTCCGTCTTTCTCCAGATACATGCGTACGATTGTGCGTATACGTTCTTCATCATCGGCGACCAATACTCTGTATTTGCTCGTCATCTACTATCACCTCACCTGTTTTTTATTGTATCTATCATTTTTCCCAATGGCATGACTACATTGAGCTATTTCAATAACGGAACAGTGAACAAAGCATGAAGGCTTTGTGAAATGCAAATAGGAATGGAAAACTTTGTGCAGTGCTCATTGACAAATCCCGTGTTAAAATAAAACTCTCTTAAACCATGTCTAGTTTTAAGCTGTGCAAATTGGTATTTTGAGAGAATCATAAACAGGCCGAAGCTTCCACAAGAGGCATGGGGGAACCAATCTTTGGGGTGAAGCCATATTCATGGCCGGGCGCTTGCTCTTTGACCCGAACCCGTCAGCTAACCTCGTAGGCCTTACAAAAGAGAGGATGTTTGCCATGTTTTTGAAGAAGTCCGTATTAACCGGTTTACTTGCCTTGGGTACGATTGTTGGTGCCACAGCGGTTTCGGCAGCCCCGTACTCGGTTACAGGCAACGATACGATGTGGACGATAGCCCAGAAGTATGGGATTAGCTTAAGCTCCCTTGTTCAAGCCAATCCACAGGTTACGAATATCAATAATATTTGGCCTGGTTTGGTATTGAATATTCCCGGAACAAGCTCAATTGCTCCAGCTCCGCAGGGAACAGGCACCCCGACAACAACCTCCACCTTTGCGAGTCAAGTGGTAAGCTTGGTCAATCAGGAACGCACCAAAGCAGGTTTGAAGACATTGGCAAGCGATAGCGCATTGTCAGCTATGGCCTTGGATAAAGCAAAGGATATGTACAACAATCATTATTTTGATCATACCTCTCCTACTTATGGCTCCCCCTTTAATATGATGAAATCGTATGGCATCCGTTATACGTATGCAGGTGAAAATATTGCCATGGGTCAGAAGACGCCACAGGAGGTTATGACGGCCTGGATGAACAGTGCAGGGCATCGACAAAATATTTTGAGTCCAAATTACACGAAAATTGGCGTGGCATACTATAACGGGGAATGGGTTCAGGAGTTTATTGCGAATTAATAACATACAGTTGTCGCTCAGAAAAAAGACAGTAACCGTTAAAGGAAATTACAATTCCCTTCGGTTTACTGTCTTTTTTGACTACCAGCTCCATTCCAATACAGCTGCACAATCTACTCCCAGCCTCGGTCAGATTTATGATCATATAAAATGTGCGCTTGCAGGGGAGGAACTTGTCGTTCCTGAATTGATAGATTTACATATGCTATGTTGTGGGAGAAGCCGCCAACTGCTCCCATGCTAACCCATAGATCACTCCGAAATGGACGGTTGCCTTCACGGGATCGTCTATTTTCGTTTTGTGAAAGAAAATGTCAGCAAGCTGTGATCGTTTGTCTATGTAACGGAATGCTCTTTTACATTATATTATTACGGTGAGCCGCAATTCCGAACAATAAATAGACATATATGCAAAGGGGGATTATCCTTGAAAACAACTAAATGGTTGATTGCGGGAATTCTGCTGCTGCTGCTCATTACCGGCTGTCGGAACGAAGCATCCAAACCTAAAGCAATGACTTCCGAGCAGGTTTTTGATTCTTATATAACCGCGTGGCAAAAGGGACATTATGCAGAAATGTATGCAATGCTGTCGTCAGATTCCCAAACCAGACTATCGCAAGAGCAGTTCGTCAAGCGCTACACCTCCATCTATGAAGGCATCGAGATGAGTCAGCTGCATATCGAAAGGACAACTCCTCCAGCGCCTACCAAGCCAGCTTCTGCGCCGGAGGATAAAGCTGCTTATACTTATCATGCTTCGCTTATGACGATTGCGGGTCCCATTGAGTTTAATTATCAAGTCAAGTTAATTAAGGAAAACTCAACCATGTATTGGAAGATAGACTGGAATCCTTCACTTATTTTCCCTGCCATGAAGGACAATGATAAGATAACCGTACGTACATCAAAGGCGATGAGGGGTGAAATATACGACAGGAATGGGGAGGGGCTGGCGATTAATGGCAGCTTGATTATTCTTGGATTAGCCGCTGAACGGTTAGGCCCGGATGCTGAAAAGACGGTTCAATCGGTTGCACAATATTTGGGATTATCAACAGATGAGGTTAACAAAAAGCTAAAGGCTTCCTGGGTAAAACCCGGTAATTTTGTTCCAATCGGTGCTACCGATGGTAAGGGAGTGATGGCTTTTCAAGGCGTAGAGGGCGTCTCCTTTCAGCAAAAAAAGATCCGCACCTACCCACTTGGCGAAGCGGCCGCCCATTTGACTGGCTACGTACAAGGCATTAATGCAGAAGAACTGGCCAAGCTGAAGGACCAAGGCTACGGTACTGATGACCAGTTGGGCAAGGCAGGGCTGGAGCAGCTGTACGAGAAAAGCTTAAAGGGCCAGGACGGAGTACGAATCGTGATCATCGATGAGAACGGGGCGACTCGTGAAACGTTGGCATCCAAGGAGACGGTTGCGGGAGAAAATATCCAAACCACAATCGATAGCGGACTGCAAAGGGCGATCTACGAGCAGTATCGAGGAGATGCGGGGTCTGCCTCTGCTTTACAGCCGCAGAGCGGTGAAATATTGGCATTGGTCAGCAGCCCTGCGTATGATCCTAATCTGTTTGTATCGGGGCTCTCGGCTGAGCAATGGACCAAGTGGAATAGTGACCCTAATATTCCGCTTCTTAACCGTTTTACAAAGCTGTATTCACCGGGTTCGATTTTTAAAACCGTTACAGCGGCTGTAGGCTTGAACGCTGGTGTGTCTTCTCCAGACCTCGTCAGAAACATTCAAGGCTTATACTGGACCAAGGATGCATCCTGGGGCAATTATTATGTAACACGTGACCGGGATGTGCCCAATGAAAATTTACGCGATGCGCTGGTACACTCGGATAATATATTTTTTGCCCAGGAAGCGCTTGCGATGGGAAAAGATACATTTTATAATGGCGCCTACAAATTCGGTTTTGGAGAGCCTCTGCCGCTTCCTTACCCCTTCCCGCGATCCAGCCTGGCCAATCAGGGGATCAAGAACGATATTCAGCTTGCGGATTCGGCCTACGGACAGGGAGAAGTCCAGATGAGTCCGCTTCATGTAGCGTTGTCCTATACGCCAATTATTAACCAAGGCAGCGTGGTGGCGCCGATATTGGTGAAGACTGCTTCCAACCCTACTGACACCATATGGAAGCGGGATGTTATTAGACCGGAGGTCGCCGAGATTGTGCGACAGGATCTCGTAGAGGCCGTCCGGAACCCGAGGGGATATGCGCATGGCGCCAACATAGCAGGAATGAACATCGCCGGCAAGACAGGTACAGCGGAATTGAAGCAAAAGAAGGGCGAGGATGGGTTGGAGAATGGCTGGTTTATTGAGTTCGATGCCACTCTCAATCAACTGCTGCTGACGATGATGGTTGAGGATGTGAAGAAGCGGGGTGGCAGTGGTTATGTGGTAGCCAAAGCGAAACAAGTATTTCTCAAATATGGGAAAACAACATGGTAAATTTTCTGTGAATCACAAAAAAACGGCTCAGTTCGCTTCGTATGCGAAACAGCCGTTTTTTTGTTTTGTTGTTTCCTGAATAACTCCAAGAGGTTGGCGGAAATTGGTTCTTATAAGGTATAATTGAAAAATATTCCATGGTAAGAGACCGCGTGACTCGAAGGAGGAGATAAGATGCTTTTGAGAAAATGTCTGGCCGCTTACTTCGCTTCATGGACGATCGTCCTCTTGGTGTCGTTCCCATTCATGGCTGTGGGAGGGGCAGCTTGGTATGCGGCTAGCAACTATGCATCGTGGGCCTCTGTCATTGCCTTATATGCGGTGCCGAGTATATTTCTTTACGGCATTCTTGTTTCATCAATTACGGAAGTAGCAATCAGAAAATTAAAGGTAATGGGTCCGGGCGAATGGTTAATATCCGGTCTTATCCACGTTGTCCTCGGGTTCTTATTTGGTATTATATTACAATCTTCTTTATTTAGCATCATGGGTGGCACAGCGGCGATTCTTTTTTTCGGTTTGGACAGGTTAATCCTCCGTTTCTTGCCACTTGTCAGGCGGGGAACGCGCGTATTGCTAATGGCTGTACCTCTTGTTCTTTTTGGGATTTTTGTGGGTACTTTACACGTGTCTTCACCGCCGAAGCCACCGTTTACCGCCGTGGATGCAGTCAATTTTGCGACTTCTGGAAGCGGGACCACAATCGATAGGTTCCCCAAACAAGTCGGAATGCAGAAATTACAGGTTGACGGCTATGATGTTGAAAGAGAAACGGCGGTCGAGGAAACTGACGTAAAGGAACAATACCTGGTTCATTTCATTGAGCGCTGGAGCAAAGAAGGAGTAAACGGAGAGCAGCAGATGCTCTACGAAGTCAGCCGTGGGACGATGAGCGGGAAAGGGGGAAGCGGCACGGAACCTCCTTACCTGCGTACACAATAGGAAGAATAATATATTCATGACTGTGCTTAATGATTGCGAGCTTATTTACTGATGTGAATGAGTAAGAGATAGGAGGTTACTTTGACAAAGATCGGAACCGTCATTTTTCTGAATGGCACTTCAAGTGCAGGGAAAACAAGTATTTCTAAAGAGCTTATTCAGCTGCTTGACGAAGATTTTATTTACTTATCTGTGGATAATGCGATTGCTGGTGTCAATGACATGCTGATGAGTATGTTTGGGGATCACATATCCAGAGAAGAAATAGAAACAATTGAACGAGAAGAAATGATAGAAAATCCAGTCATATCGCTTTTTCATCATTATATAATGGCTTTTTCAAGGGTTGGCAAGAATATGATTGTTGATCATGTACTGATTGAACCAAGCTGGCTGGAGGAATGTGTCCAATTATTACATAATACACAAGCCTTTTTTATCGGTGTTCACTGTCCACTTGATGAACTGGAACGTAGGGAACAAGAACGAGGAGATAGACCCATTGGACTCGCCAAAGCCCAAATTGATATCGTACACCAGCATCATAGATATGATCTTGAAGTCGATACACATGATAACTCAATTCGGAAATGTGCAATTATGATCAAAGAATTTATTTTAGCCAATCAACCACGAGCTTTCCAAGAGCTTAGAAATATTTAATTTGGTAGCTATGAGAGCTATTTGTCGGAGACTCTACCCATAACGCAATTCATTTTCTGAGGAGCGAGTAGTTTGGCGGATCATATAACAAGCTTATTTAAATGTATACCCAAGTTAATGACAGGGGACCGATTTATTATAGGAATAGACGGTTTAAGTCGTTCGGGAAAAACGACAGTCGTAGAGAAGTTTAGTCGGAAATTGATATATTGTGGAGCGCAGCAAACGTTACAGTACAGGCTCTGAAGAGTGGTTTGAATACTATTACTTGCAGTGGGACATTGAGTGGCTAAAGGGAAATTTGTTCAATAAGCTAAAGGAAGCTAGCCAGCTCAAGCTCCCCTTGTACGACACTGAAGCTGATACACATCGCATACAGAACATCATAATTCCCGAGACCTGCGTTATTGTCGTAGAAGGAGTTTTTCTGCAACGTGAGGAGTGGAGAGGTTTATACGATTATATTGCTTATTTGGATTGCCCACAGAATACAAGGTTATTACGTGAAAGTGAACTCACCCAAATGAACATGGAAAAGATGAGAAACCGATATTGGAAGGCGGAAGATTATTATTTGCAGACAGTGCTCCCAACAAAACAAGCTCATTTGGTTCTAAACAATTAATGGACTTACGCAATCACCCGAAAATAAGCAATAAACTGAGAGATATGAAGCTATTAGCAGAAATATCCAGATAATCAAGCAAAAATAGGTGAAAATAGACTTTGATAAAGATTCTCATTCTCATAGTAGTTAGATATAATACTACCTGTGAGGTGTTAGGATGGATTCCGTTACCGAATTATTGTGCCATTTTGGTTTTAGCAAAAATGAAGCACGGGTTTATGTGGCATTGATGCAGGAAACTTCGGCGACTGGTTATCAAATCAGCAAAAGCACGGGCATATCGCGGGCTGAAGTATACCGGGTACTGGGCAACCTTGCAGATAAAGGCGCAGTTGTGTGGCAGCAGACGGAACCCGCTTTGTACATGGCGGTTGAGCCAGAATCTTATCTGGATCGTCTTGAATCCCAATTCAACCACAATCTTCAGAAGGTGCGCGAAGAATTGAAGGAGATCAATCGGCAAACAAGCAACGATACGATCGTGTATATCAAGGGATACGATCATATATTGCACAAGGCCAAAGAGATGATCGCTTCCACGCGGTACGAGCTATATATCCGCTGCGGTGCGACACTTGCTGCCCTGCTGCAGGATGATTTGAAAAAGCTGTCCGACAGGGGGGTGAAGGTACGAATACTAGCGTATGGCGAGTTTTCGATGGAAGGTATCCAAGTCGTGACGCATCCGCTTCGTCATGATGAAGTTCACCGCCATAGGGTATCACAGCTGCTGCTGATCAGCGATATCCGTAAAATGCTGGTAGGTCAACTGGAGCCTGAGAGTTCAGGCACGGTAATGGGTACATACAGTGAAAGCCCGGAAATTATACATATTATGCGGGAAATGATGCGATCGGGCTTCCATTTGACGATTTTGGCGAACGAAAGCGATGTTCTCTCCCGATTTATGGGGGAACACGAGCTGTTCCAGGAAATCTATAAGGATGGTTCGATCCTGAGGTACGAATAGCCTGTCGACGTGGTCGGCAGCCATTTTTTTGCTTGTACATTGAGAATAATAATCATTATCTTGAAGGAGAGATTACGTATGCATGCATCCGAATTGAACGAAATTGAAGTAAAAAATCTGGTGAAAAAGCATTGGAACGGCCGTGCCGCTGAATTCGATCAGGGGCCAAGCCACGGTTTGTTAAATGAGGAGCAGCATCAGGCATGGGTAGCCGTGTTAAGCAAATTAGCTGGCAGCGAACCATTAAAGGTGCTTGATCTGGGCTGCGGCACAGGGTTTCTTTCCTTACTGCTCGCTAATATGGGACATGACGTTACAGGTCTTGATTTTGCTGAGGAAATGCTGCAGCTGGCTCGTGCAAAAGCCGATCAAGCTGGTTTGCCTATCAGCTTCCTGTCGGGAGATGCTGAGCATACCGGTCTGCCTGAAGGTGCATACGACCTGATCGTTGCGCGTCATTTGATCTGGACGCTGCCTCATCCTGCTGACGCTGTAGAGGAATGGACACGTTTACTTAAACCACAGGGACGTATCGCTTTGGTGGAAGGGCAGTGGGAGAATCAGGATGTGAAGGAGGAATACGAACAGATTCGCAGCCGGCTTCCGTTCTATGGCGGTCAACCGAGCGAACAGCTTGCTTCGTTTTTCCGCTCTAAAGGTCTGAATGAGGTTGCCATCCAGCCACTGATGGAAGCGGCGTTGTGGGGCGGCATGCCTAAGCATCCGCGTTATCTCGTCATAGCCCAGCGCTAGTAACAGTCGCCGATCCTTGTGAACGGCACCATCCAATCATACATAATCGGGGGAATCAGCAATCATGGTATTTTCACATAAAAGAAACCGTTGGACAACGGCTTGCATGGCCTTGCTGCTCGTGGTATTGACCGCTTGCACGCAACAGCCTGCGGCCCAACCTGCTACGACAGCCGTACCTCAGCAAGGTGATAAAGAGGCTGTAAGTACGAGCAAGACCAAGGATCAGCTCGTTATTGTGCAAACGAATGAAACCAGAGATTTTACAACAATTGACCCTTATCAAAAAGATATAACGCTTCCGCGAACATTGATTTTCGATACGCTGCTGGTCAGAGGTCAGGATGGCAAGCTGGCTCCATCGCTTGCGGAAAGCTACGAGTTCAAAGATAACAACTGGAGAATCAAGGTGAAAAAGGGAATAACGTTCCATAATGGTGATACCCTGAATGCTCAATCGGTCAAAGCGACTATCGATAAATTGATGTCACCTGAGGTTCCCAAGAGTACATTTAAAACACTGCTGGATGGTGTGACGGGAACGAACATTGTTGACGAGTACACGGTCGATATTATAACATCCTCACCCAACTACGCTTTGATTAATTTTATGGTCGACCTGCCAATTCTATCGGCTAAACAGCTTGCGAGCGGGGACGAGTACAAAACACAGCTGGTGGGAACCGGCCCCTATGTATTAAGCGATTGGAAGCGTGGGGAAGTCGCTACGCTGAAGGAAGCTCCGAACTATTGGGGAAAACGCCCGCCGTTTAAGTCCGTCGTTATCAAAAATGTGACAGACGAAGCTACACGAATGGCAGAGCTGCTGAGCGGTAATGCAGATATCGCTTCCGATCTTTCATCCACATCGATCAAGCGCGTTCAAGGGCAGTCCGGCTATCAGATTGTATCCGAGCCCGGATTCCGTGTAACCTGGCAAAGCTATTTCTTTAAAGCTCCGTTTGACAATGCGAAGGTCCGGGAAGCTCTTTATTATGGAATCGACAAAGGCACATTGGCCAAAAATATGTACGGCGAATTTGCTTCACCAGCTGTAGCTCCAGTTACTAAAGCAGGCTCCGGCTTCGTAGAAGCGTATCCTTTAAGTGATTACAATCCGGAAAAAGCCAAGTCTTTGCTGGCTGAATCCGGTGTCGCTGCGCCGATATCCGTCAACCTGGATGTTACGCAGCGGGATATTGATACCGCACAGGTGCTGCAAGCACAGCTGAAAAAGATCGGAATCGATGCGAAAATTAATTTGATGGAAATCGGACCGCTGCTGGATCCCAAACGCTATGAGCAAAGCAATGCCGGATCGATTCTGCTATTCTCGGGCTATGATAACCCTGACCGTGAACTATATCGGATTCTGGTGGCGGCTTTCAGTCAAAAATCACTCTACAAAACATTCGGCTACCAGCTGGATTCGCAGGTCGAGCAATGGATCAAGGATTATGCGGCTGAACCGGATGAGAAAAAACGTTTGGCCTTATCCAAGCAAATTCTCGATAAGTCGAAACAAGGATCCCCTGTTAACTGGCTGATGTTCCCTCCTAATATTTACGGATTGTCCAGCAATATCGATTGGAAGCCGGATGGAACAGGCAGAATCGATATTCATCAGATCAAGGTGAAATAGGATGCATCAGGGAATGAAAGCGGCCGTACAACGTCTTGTTGTCGGCCTTTCCATCTTGCTTACGGTATCCAGTATTTTATTCTTTGTGTCCAGCGCGATGGGCGATCCCATTCATTCTCTGCTTCCCCATGACGCTACGGAGGCAGAGAAGGATTTGCTGCGCAAAACGCTGGGTCTGGATGCTCCGGCGCTGGTAAGGTTCGGCTTGTATATTCTGAAGACGATAACGTTTCAGTTCGGCAATTCCTATAAGCTCGGTGAACCCGTGCTGGATATTGCTCTTCCTTACTTATGGGCAACGATGAAATTGATCGTTCTCGTGCTGCCTATTGGTATTGTAGGTGGGATCGGTGTCGGCTTTCTCGGCCTCTATTTACCGACTAAGCTGGACAGTCAATTGAATAAAGCGCTGCTGATGCTGCACTCAATACCGGGTTTTGTTCCCTGCATCCTGGCTATTGAGCTGTTCAGTGTACATCTAAAGTGGTTTCCTCCCTCGGGAAGCCAAGGAATTCAATCGCTGGTGCTGCCGGTGCTGCTGCTTGCCGGTGCAGAAGCCATCAAGATTGGTCTGTTGTTCCGCTCCAAGCTGCAGGAGGTAGCCAAAGAAAAATTTATTGTAACTGCGAGAGCTAAGAATGTAAGCACCTTCCGCTTTAGTGTTCACTATTTGCTGCGTCCAGCTCTGTCACTCATCTTTTCCTTTGTATCGATACAGGTGGGAGTTCTGCTTAGCAGCACGATCGTCGTAGAAACGATTTTTTCTTACCCGGGCATCGGCAATCTGACGGTGGGAGCTATCGCCAGTCACGATCTTCCGCTAATACAGGCATGCTTGGTTTTTACAACGCTTTTGTTTATATTCTCGCGATTTTTGCTGGATATGCTTCATCCGCTCATTGACCCCAGGGTTAAACAAAATCAGGTGTGGGAGCGAAAAGAATAGTGAACACTTCAAACCGCTACTGGATGATACTGCTATCGGCAGCTGTCGTATTTATCGTGTTGTCGCTCATCTATATCCAAGGGTTCGCACATGACCCGACCACACCGTTCGAGGGTCCAAAGCTGGATCCGCCCTCGGCCGATTTTTGGCTCGGTACCGATCACCTTGGCAGGGATGTGAGCAGCCGGCTTATATATGCGACCTATTTGACACTTGGACTGGCGCTGCTCGCGGTACTGCTGGCTATGACGGCAGGTACGCTGCTCGGCATGCTGGCCGGGTATAACGTAGTGCCTTTGCTAACACCGCTAATTTTGTTTGTCGGGCAAATTTCAATTGTATTTCCGGTTCGTATGCTGCCGCTGCTCATTATCACGATATTTGGCAACGGACCGCTGGGAATGGTTCTGTCGATGGCTTTTTCCATCTGGGGTCAATTTTTTTGGCTTATTCATGACGAAACAAAAGCACTGCGGGGAAGGGGATTTATTCGGGCAGGCTTTATGCTTGGCAGCAGCAAGTGGGGCATCGTTCGTCTGCATATTTTACCTCATCTGCTGCCAACCGTTGTGCTGCTATCCACGATCTGCTTTCGTACGGCGATTGGCGTGATCTCTACGTTAAGCTTTCTCGGGATTGGTATCAGTCCGCCAACACCGACATGGGGGTCGATGATTGCGGATGGTCATCCTTATATTATACAGGCCTGGTGGACGATCGTATTTCCGACTTTGGCGCTGGCTTGCTCGATATTAATGGTCAACAGCATCGGCAGCAAGCTCGAACAAAGATGGAAGCATGCCGATACATCGAAACTGGAAAGGCGGGAAATCGGTGAGCTCAATACGACAGCCTCTATTTGAAATCAGCGGGCTTCATACAGGCATTACGAAACCTGAAAACGGACGGTGTCTGTTACAAGATGTCAGCTTTCATATTGACCAAGGAGAAACGGTAGCCGTAGTCGGTGAGAGCGGCTGCGGCAAGAGCACACTGGCGTTATCGATTATGGGCCTGTTGGAAGCGCCGCTTGGAGTTCAATCCGGCCGTATTCGTCTGCAGGACCGCGAGCTGCTGCAAATATCAAAGAAGGAAATGAAGCGAGTACGCGGGACCGAGATTGCGATTGTATTTCAGGACCCGATGAGCGCATTTCACCCTATGATCCCGCTTGGTGCCCAACTGATGGAATGCTTAAAGACCGGCGACCGACGGACCCGAATTTCCCGTTGTCTTGATATGCTTGACCGTGTAGGTCTGCCTGATCCTGGAAAACAGATGAAAAGCTACTCCTTTGAGCTGAGTGGAGGTATGCTGCAGCGGGTGATGATCGCGATGGCGCTGCTCAACGGGCCCAAGCTGCTAATCGCCGATGAGCCGACAACTGCCCTTGACGTTACTGTTCAGGCAGGCATTTTACGATTGCTAAAGGGCCTGCAGCAGGAATTTGGTATGGGCATGCTGTTCATCTCTCACGATTTGGGTGTTGTCTCTGAATTGGCGGATCGCATCGTTGTGATGCGCCAAGGACAGGTCGTCGAGTACGGGGAGGCTTCCCGCTTGTTAGACAATCCGACCCACCCCTATACGCGTCATTTGCTGGAGATGGTGCCCGTATTGGGACGCACACTTCCAGCAAAGGTACTGACCTACGATCAGCATGTGCAGCAGACTGAGGTCGTTGGGGCTATTTAATTAAGCTGGCGAGGCCGGCATATACAGAAGGTGGCGGATGCAAATGCTGGCTGCAAAGCAAATACAAAAACAATATATACAGCGCCACTGGTTCGGGCCTCCGTCGGTGACCGAAGCGGTTAACAAGGTTACGCTTGAGCTGCGTGCCGGGGAAACAGTAGGGCTGGTTGGAGAAAGCGGAAGCGGTAAAAGCACACTGGCTCGGTGCATGGCTATGCTTGAACCGATAACAGAAGGCAGTTTGACATGGAACGATAAGGATATAACACAAATATCGTTCGAAGAGTCAAGAGAGCTTAGGCGTAACATCCAGCTAATATTTCAGGACCCTGTTGATGCCTTGAATCCAAGGCTGACGATCGAACGGATTTTGACGGAGCCGCTATACCATTTCGCCATCGGCACCTTGCAGGATCGTAAGCATAAAGCGAGACAGGCGATTGAACGTGTCGGCCTGAACAGGGATCACCTCAGTCGCTATCCGACGGAATTAAGCCGTGGGCAGTGTCAGCGTGTCAATATTGCCAGAGCGTTAATGATTGACCCGCAAATTCTGATCTGCGACGAGATTATTTCTGCGCTCGATGTTTCCACAGGAGCACAAATCGTCCGTTTGCTGCTCGATTTGCAGCAGCAATTTGGATATGGTTATTTATTCATTTCTCATGATCTGGCCAGGGTCATGCAGGTGAGTCACCGAATCGCCGTCATGTACAAAGGGGAAGTCGTGGAAACACGTGCTAGCAGCGGGTTCCATCTGGAGGCGGAACATCCTTACACGCGCAGCCTGTTGGCTGCGGTACCCAAGCTTCGCTCCACTCCACAGTAGAGCAAGCTGTGTCCGAATATCATACACGACAGTGAAACGAATCAGAGACCGCCTCAATGGTGGTCTTTTTGCATGTTCAGTGACTTTGTTGTCAAGACTGTGGACAGTGGAAATATTCGCTATAACCAAAGTTACCGTTGCTAACCATTTTCTGTTATGTAAAAGTAGTTAAAGGCTAGGAGCTGCGTGTTGTTTATATTCGGTTTAAACAAGTGCGATATGCTTCTTGCATAAAGCCTCCGTCATACGGCAGGTGCTCAAATTCTATGAGGTGATTCCTATCGAAAAAACGAAAACGAACAACAAAACCTTGATTCTGATCGGACTATTGATCGGGCTGATTTTTGCTGAGCTCGACGAGACGATTGTCTCCACGGCGATGCCGACGATCATCCGCGAGCTGCATGGCTTGTCCCTGTATGGTTGGGTCGCAGGTATCTACATGCTCACCCTGACAATGTTTATGCCGATCCTTGGCAAGCTGGCCGATTTGTACGGTCGCAGGCGGATTTATCTGATATGTATCGGTCTGTTTATTACAGGCTCTATTGTCAGCGGCATGGCATCGTCGATGACGATACTGCTGATTGGCCGAGGTATACAAGGGATCGGCGCCGGGGGATTAATGCCGCTTGCCCTGGTCATTATCGGCGAGGCTTATCCACTTGAACAACGGGCTAAGATCCAAAGTCTGTTCGGGCCCATGCTGATTATTCCGCAGCTATTGGGACCGACTGTTGGTGGTTACATTGTTGGCAATATTGATTGGCACTGGGTATTTCTGATCAATATCCCAATCGGACTGCTCGCAGCGCTTTTTGTAGCCAAGGGCATGCGAGAATCGATTGGCGACGAGAAGCGGTATATCGACTGGGCGGGTGCGTGCACGCTCATATTGGCGCTGCTTTCACTGCTTCTGACTCCAGTACTTATCGATAATCAGGGCTACGCCTGGTCGTCGCCGATCATTATTGGACTGCTGAGCTTGTCGGCACTGCTGTTTGCATTGTTGGTATGGATCGAAGCGAAAGCCAAGGAGCCGATCATCCCACTGCATCTGTTCCGCAACCGTAATGTAGTCGTGTTATCGCTGCTAGTATTTATCCTGATGCTCGGAATTATGGGCGGCATGGCGACATTTCCGTTTTTTGCACAGCATGTAATGGGCCTGACGCCGACGGAAGCCGGTTATTTGATGCTGGCCTTTATGGCAGGCGCGATTCCGGCAAGCATTGTGAATGGGTTTCTGATCACGCGGGTAGCATACCGCAGCCTGTTTATCGTATCATTTTTGCTGCCAATTGCTGGTTTCCTGATGCTGACGCAAATCGGTGTCGCGACAACCTGGATTTACATCGTCGGGGCATTTTTTATACTCGGCGTTGGACTTGGTGCGCTATTCGGCGGAGACAATCTGATCGTTCAGGAGTCGGTGGATACCAAGGACAGCGGTATTGCCCTGTCAACGGTCCAGCTGTTCCAATCGCTTGGCGCGACTATCGGTCTTAGTATTTTTGGCAGCCTGCTGTCCAAGCACATTAAGGACGGAATCGCCGCTCTTGACAGTCGACTTCCTGCTGGTGCGGCAGCTAATATTGAGACGGGCAACATTCCCGCAGATCTGCCAGCAGCTTTACTGCACGATATTAAGCAGGTATTCAGTTATTCATTTCAGAATATGTTCGTGATCTCACTCGTATTTGCAATTGCCGCTTTTATTCTCTGCTGGTTTTTGAAGAAAGAGGTGCTGTCTCAGAAAGCCGAAGAGGGGATGGGAACACAAAGCGAAGCGGGCGCAGGTGGATAAATCGGAAACAAGTCTTCTCAGCATGCTTATATTTGGATCGTGCTCTGGATAGCTGGGACAACAATATCCCCTCTATGGACTTCTATGCCATTACTCTTGCATTTAATGGTATTAAGAAGTACAAATAGAGGGGATAGCTTTAGTTTAGGATTAAATAGCTTATCGTTTATAGAGACGCAAGGTAATCGTCGAGTTGGCTGAAGGTTCCGGCAAAGCCCTGCTGCATGGAACCACGCATGGAGTGGAAAAATAGGAGTTCTTCCTCAGTAGCGTCAATAGGGCCTCCTTGCAAGGTTATGGTCGTTGTGCCTTGTTCCTCTGTGAACGTGAAAACATTATAAATTTCAAGTGGAAAAGTCTGGCTGAATGGCGCCCGGACAATATTACCTTCTTCATCGGAAAATGAATTGACAAACACAATCTTCTCAGGGGAAACGATTTCGTGATATACAAACTTACCCCACATTTCGTGGCCTTCAGCGGCCTTCATACAGTAATGAAAAACACCGCCTGGACGGATATCCGCTTTAGCGACATGAATAGTAAACCCTGTGGGTCCCCACCAATGCTTCAGGTGCTCTGCTTCGGTCCATACCTTGAATACGAGCTCGCGCGGTGCTTGGAAGGTACGGGTAATGACCAATTCGTTTGCATTGTTTTCGGACATGTTAATGCCTCCTATTTTGTAATTGTATGGAAAAGGAATGCCAATATATGAAGTTATTTGGCAAGATTCCGTGAAGCTGCCCTTAGTCTTTTGTGATATAGAACATAGGAGCCAATAATGACCAGGTAACCGATTAGAAAAAACACCAATCCGCCAAGAGGGTCGCCGACAGCTATTGTTGAGTACATGGCACCCGTCAGATCGATTACAAAACCGGCATATGCCCATTCCTTAACCCTCGGAAAGCCAGGAACAAGTATGGCAACCACTCCTAATAATTTGGCAACGCCCAGGAAGGGCAGAAGATAAGCAGGATATCCTAAATGGGCAAATAATTCAACTGCATCGGGAGCGGACAAGAGATCCGGAATTCCACCAACACCCATTAGCGCTAGCATTAATACGGTGAAAACCCAGTAAAATATGTTGACTTTTCTCATTGATTATCGGTTCCTCCTTGGCGTTGTATACACATAGCAACTATGATTTCCTTGAACGGAGAGCATCATATCTTCAGCAGCAACTGTTCGGGAAGATCAAGTGTCGATTGTGCAACCTCGATTGGCTCATACTCCTTAATTACTTTCTCCAGCTCAACTGTCGATTTGAAAAGGTTTGGAAATCATTCCCATACCTTCTTTTCATGCTGTTTGTCAGGATTACTGCTTGTCCTCATGATTCACGTCCTTTCTTTGCAGCTCCTGCAAGTAATCATCCAATCGATCGAATCTTTCTTCCCAAATATGCCGGTAGGACTCCATCCAGGTGTCCAGCTCCTTAAATGGATCAGGCCGCAGCTTGTAGATTCGCCGATTAGCGATCGCATTCACCTCAACGAGTCCGGCATCGCAAAGCACACGGAGATGTTTGGATGTTTGCGGTTGGTTGAGGTCGAGTTGATGGGCAACTTCCCCAACGGAAAGGGGACCTTTACATAAGAGCTCGACGATGTGTAATCGATTTGGCTCAGCGAGAACGCTAAAAGTTAAATTCATGTTCTCAATATACCCTAAAGAGAATATTCCAGTCAAGGAATATTAAATATTCATAAACCGTATACGATCGTATAGTTACGGCACCGCATTTCCTTATGCTATAGTCTGATAGTCGAAACTATATGATTTATACATCAAATCAATCAAGGAGGACTTTTCATTGACTCAACGTTTATACCGAATACCTATGAAGCTGTCGTTTTCGATGGCACTGCTCATTGCCTGGTCAGGCACAGCGGCAGGAATTGGGAGCATACCGGCCGCCGAAGCGGCGACAACTCCTACACAGCTAATCGTATACGACGACCAGCTGCGCAATTCTTTCAACGATTACAGCTGGGCAAAACATTCTTTATCGGAATCGACAACTCGCCATGCCGGAACCAAATCGATTCGGATGATACCTAACAACGACGATGGTCTGTACTTGTATAACGATCGTGTCCTTAAGGTTTCCGACTATCCCATTCTTGAGCTATGGTCTCATGGTGGTAAAGGAAACGCGCAGAAACTCGAAGTCGTCATGCAGGCAGGTGGTCAGCCGGTCGCCATTCAGCAGCTTGATCCAGCTGTGTTTAAGTCCGGTACGTGGCAGAAAACCAGCATTGATCTTAGCAAGCTGAACATACCGAACGGCATCTTTGACGGCATTCTTATCCGCGGAACCGTAAATGGTCTACAGCCGGAGGTTTATTTTGACGATCTGGTTCTGAATGGCGGTGGCGTTGTCCAGGAACAGAAGCTCACAAGCATCTCAATGTCGTCTGTTTCGCTAACTTTGAAAAAGGGGCAGGAAGGCGCTTTGAGCATTACCGCCACCTATTCTGACGGAAAGACAGCTCCGATTCCGCAAGGTGTGACTTGGAGCACTAACAATCCTGCAGTCGTAACTGTCAACGGTGCAGGTAAAGTGACGGCTCAGAAGGCAGGCACGGCTGTCGTGACGGCGCAATATGGCGGATTCTCTGCCACGTCGACGATTACTGTATCCGATGATGTGGTCGTGATGACCGGTATTGAAGCTGCTCCATCACAAATGGAGCTTAAGCCAAGCGATGCAGGAATGCTCGCTGTAACAGCTTCTTATTCCAATGGAACAAAGATTCCACTCACACAAGGTCTGCTATGGAGCTCCTCTAACGAAGACATCTCTACCGTAGCCAATGGAAAAGTAACGGCGCTTAAGTCTGGTTCCTCTGTCATTACTGCGGTATATGGCTCTTATAGCGCCAATGTGAACGTTACCGTTACGGATGTTGCTTTGCCACCGGACGATGACGGGCAGAAGGGCATCAAGATTTACGAGGATACGCTTAATTCGGCATTTAAGGATTACAGCTGGGCGCCGCACAGCTTGAACGAAGAGTCCAAGGTGCATACAGGCAAAAAGGCTGTTGTTTTCGACCCGAGCCAACGAGGTGGTCTTTATTTCTTCAAGGATAACGGGTCGGTTAACGTGAAGGATTATGATCGGCTCGAATTCTGGATAAACGGCGGCGAAGCGGGTGGACAGCAGCTGGAGCTTGTGTTCAATTCGGGCGGTCAGGCTGCAGGGCAGATTAATGTGAGCAGTCTGATCGAAAGTGGAAGTATTCCAGCTAATGGATGGGCCAAGGTGCAAATTAGTTTACCTGAGCTGAAAATAAAGGATAACCTGTTCGACGGGCTGCTGTTCCGTGGTTTGACTGACGGCGCGCAAAACAAAATTTACCTAGACGACATTCGATTGCTGGAGAAGTACGTAGCACCTCCGACAATGGTAGAGGGTGTTTTATCGCAATATGGCATGGTATTGGCCCCAGGAGACAGCTCCAAGCTGACGTTTGAAGCGCGTTACTCGAATAGCACGAGCGCAGACGTAAGCGACAAGACGACCTGGACCTCGAGTGATCCGAGTATAATCACAGTGAACAAAGGCTCGCTCACGGCTGTTGGCAGCGGCCTTGCAAAAATTACAGCGAGCTTTGGCTCGGCAAGTGCGTCGATGTACATTCAGGTTGTGTCGAATACGCCAGAGGCTGTCTACACGGACGGAATGGCAGCCGGTTACAGTGACTGGAGCTGGGGCACGCAGAACTTTGGCAACACGCAGCCGACAGCCTCCGGTTCGAAATCCATTTCTTTTGTTGCTAAAGGCTACGAAGGCATATGGCTGCATCGCAATACCAAAATCGATTTGACCAACTATTATGGATTAAGGTTAAAGCTGCATGGTGGATCGACGGGTGGACAACAGCTGCGTGTCAACCTGATGGATGACCGCAACTTTGTCGGTGAATTTGATCTGACGAACGTATTGCCGAACGGCGTACCTGCGAATCAGTGGACAGAAGTGAAGCTGAAATTTGCCGACTTGGGTGTAAGTAATCTCAATCTTGACGGTATTGTCGTTGCGGCGTGGGGTGAGAAGAACCAAGGGACGGTCTATATCGATGATATTGAATTGTTGAAAACGACATCGATCGTCAACTTGCCTGCTCCTGAGCTGCCTACGGTCAAAGTGGCTATCGATTCAACGAAGGAGCGCAGAACGCTTAGCCCTGGCATTTTTGGTGTTAACTTTGAGGATTCTCCGACGGAGGGGCATTCCACGATGAAATTCCCGATCAAGCGTTGGGGTGGCAATGCAATGACTCGTTATAACTGGGAAATCGATACGACGAATCGCGGCGGTGATTGGTACTTCCTGAACGTACCCTACGACAATCCGGATGCCTCCAAGCTGCCGAATGGCTCTTTATCCGACCGTTTCATTCAGGATTCGAAGAACGCGGGTACGCAGGTGCTGCTCCAGGTTCCGACAATCGGTTGGACACCGAAGGATCGCAAAATCAGCTGGAGCTATTCCATAGCGAAGTACGGTGCTCAGCAGAGCAATGAGTGCGACTGGCATGAAGCTTGGTGCCGGCCGGATGCTGGTAACGGCAAGCTCAAGGACGGCAGCTACGTGACAGGCAATAAGCCGGAGGATACGTCGAAGCAGGTCGGACCGGAATTCATTGCCAAATGGATTAAACATCTTCAAGATCGGTTTGGCCCATACGTGCACAATTATGCGCTCGACAACGAGCCTATGCTGTGGCCGCATTCTCATTGGGATGTACATCCGGGCATGACGACCTACGATGAAATATGGAATTATACGAAAGCCTACGGTGAAGCGATAAAGGCGGCCGATCCAGAGGCCAATATCTTTGGTCCGGTGCCTTGGGGCTGGTGCGAGTACTTCTACTCTGCAAAGGACGGCTGCTCCCCAGGAGCCGATATGCAGGCACACGACGGCAAGCCATATATGGAATGGCTGCTTGGCAAGGTGGAAGAGTATCGTAAACAAACCGGCAAGCGTTTGATCGATACGCTTGATATTCACTATTACCCGGCAGAGAATAATATCGCATTCTCCAGTGATGAGACTTCGGCTATGTCCAAACGCCGCTTTAATTCGCTCAAGTCATTATATGATCCGAACTTCGTGGACGCGTCCTCCTGGATTCAGGAGCCGGTGAAGCTGATTCCGCGGATGCACGATATTATCGCACGCAATGCGCCGGGAATGAAGCTGTCCATCTCCGAGTACAACTTTGGAGACGGCAGTGGTATTAACAGCGGCTTGGCCCAAGCCGAAGCGCTCGCACTGTTTGCCCGTGAAGGCGTCGATTACGCTATGCGCTGGGGTGGATTACAAGGCAATACGCCGCTTGAGGACGCCTTCAAGCTGTTCTTGAACTATGATGGCCAAGGCAGCCGAATCGAAGGCGACGTCGTTAGCACGGTTAGCTCCAATCTGGATGCAGTCGGAACTTACACGATCGTATCCAGTCAAGGCAAGAAATACGTGCTTCTGTTTAACAAGGATACTGCTCCGCGTGTTGCGAAGGTTCAAGCCGATGTATCGTTGAATGCTTCCGCACAAGTATATCGCTTCGAAGCACAGAAGCGTTTGGCTCCAGCGGGTACCGTGCAAGGCAGTGCGGAAGGGTTATCGTTAACACTCCCCGCGAAGTCAGCGACGTTGGTCGTGTTGCCGTAGCATTCATTAGTACATTGCAAGTAAATTGATAGAGCGTAGCTCCGAAGGGAGGAAAACATGCTAATAAACCAGATCAGCAAGCTCAACAGGTCGGATAGAATTATTAGCCGAAGGAAATGTAAAACAGTCGACTCAGGAAATTCATCCAGCCTTGTCCAGCAATTTGTAAAGTGTCTGGAGTTATCTGACGAAGAGATTCTCGATAAATTTCAACTGACCTTGGATGGTCAGCAGATAACAACGGATCAAGCCCGTCATTTTATTGCTTTTGTTCGTCAAGAAGTAAGCCGTAATCAGGAATAGTCAAACTAAATAATAGAAGCTCAAAAATGAGAAAAAGCCGTATAATGCGGCTTTTTCTCATTTTATAAAGATGCTTGAATTCGGTCCAAGACTTCCCGTAAT
This sequence comes from Paenibacillus periandrae, assembly GCF_022458865.1. Classification (GTDB taxonomy): domain Bacteria; phylum Bacillota; class Bacilli; order Paenibacillales; family NBRC-103111; genus Paenibacillus_S; species Paenibacillus_S periandrae. Next base: position 182,077 of record NZ_JAJNMU010000012.1, read on the forward strand.
ATTTGGCAAGAGCACAATAGCCCGATCGAAAGCATCGAAGAGCCTTGATAAATAGTTTGCCATGCAGACTGTCTTCGGGATAAAATGTTAGAAAAGTTTAATGGGGAGTCGATGCCATGAGGGGAATACATTTAAGCATTAAAAATAAATTGATCATTTATTTCCTGATCTCTATTCTTTTGCCAACAACGATTATTTCGATTATTTTTTATACCCGGTCTTCTGAAATCATCACAGATAAGATCAACTTATCGATTGTCAAAAACTTAAGCTCTGTGGAATCCATTCTGCTGCAAAAGCTGGATTCGATCAACGATTTTTCTGTATTGATGGCGCTTAACCCTGAGCTGCAGCACATAATAAGCTCACCTCAGCCGGACAATGCAGATGGTATTATTGATGAGATCGTGAAGCTGGACCGAATATTGGATAGTTATTATTTGTCAGATTTTTCGGCATTGACGAAGACAGCGCTTTATCCCAAATTATTTGTAGTAAACCGACCTCAATACAAAAGTGTAAACATTACAGATAAGGTATTTGACATTAGCGTTGTAGAAAATCAAAAATGGTATTCGCAGCTTCCGAATCAGTTGACGATTGTTGGGATCGATCACATCACCGTGTTCGGGAAAAAGATTCAAACGATGAAGATAGCGAAGAAATTAGTCGCCTTAAGAGCTGCTGATATGGCACCATATGCAGCGCTGCTAACTACCGATATCGACGCCAACTTTTTCGTTGACCTGCTGAAAAATTATAAAATTACACCTGGAAGCTCAATTTCATTGCTTAATGCTGATGGTGATGTGCTTCTTAGCAGTGATTTATCCCCTGATGGCCCCCGCTCGGTTAAGGATTCGGAAGTGATCCGCAAGCTGGTTAAAGACATGCATGACCAAGCTGAACAATCTCATATGGATCACATAGATGGTAAACCGATGCTCATCTCAACCCATTATATCGTACCGCTGCAGTGGACCATTCTTTCCTTAACACCGTTGAATGAAGTTAATATTGAACAAAAAAAATTGAACCAGATCATGGTTTTCGTCATAGTGATCTGTATGTTATTTGCCTTACTTACGGCGTTGGTTCTCTCAGGCAACATATCCAAGCCCATACTGGCCTTGGTGAAGTCGATGTCCACCATTGAGCACGGTAATTTTGATATTAAATTAAGATATCGCAAGAAGGATGAATTCGGTATTTTATTTGAACAATACAAGCAGATGATGGAGAAGATCAAAGATCTCGTAGAAAGGTTGTATGTGAGTGAGGTAAGTAAAAAGGAAGCAGAATTGCAAGCCAAGGACGCGGAGCTGAAAGCCTTACAGGCGCAGATTAATCCGCACTTTCTGTATAATGCTCTGGATTCTATTAATTTATATGCAATGAGATACAATGTTCCTAATATTAGTGATATGGTTAGCTCGTTATCGAACTTCTTCAGGTATGGTCTTAGCAAAGGGAAAAGCATTATCACGCTTAATGATGAAAAGAAGCATGTGGAGAGCTATCTGGAAATTCAAAAAATGCGTTTTGGCGGCAAGCTGAACTATACTTTGGACTTTCCCAACGATATTCTGCAATGTCTGACAGTTAAATTAATTTTACAACCACTGGTTGAAAATTCAATTATACATGGTATTCAAAAGGTGGAGGGTGAGGGCTGGATCCGCTTAAGCGTCGTCAAGCAGGGGGAGAAGCTGCAAATCAGTATTTCCGATAATGGTGCAGGCGCTAATGTGGAAGAGATGCATGAAATGCTGGACTTTGAAAGCCATACGTCCAAATCGTTCGGCACGAGAAATGTAAACGAGCGGATTAAACGGTTATTTGGAATGAAGTATGGTGTTCGTTTTTACATCAATGAGGACGGCGGTTTAACGTCGGTAGTCGAAATTCCAATTTTATGGACAATGGAGGGTTACCATGTTGAGGATGGTATTAGCTGATGATGATTTTATTGTAAGAGAAACTTTGAGAGAGGTTATCCCTTGGGAGGAATTCGGAATTACGATTGTAGGAGAAGCGGAGCATGGACAGCAAGCCTTTGATTTGTGCAGTGAATTAGCTCCCGATATTTTGTTTACTGATATCAAGATGCCTTTTATGGATGGCTTGGAAGTCGCTATGAATTTGAAGGAAGCAGGCAGCAAAACCAAAATTATCATTATTAGCGGCATTCAGGATTTTAATTATGCCAAAACCGCATTGGAAATTAACGCTGAAGGCTATATTCTCAAGCCGATCAAGATCAATGATATTCGAGAGGTAATCACGAAGGTTGTAAGCAATATCGATATGGAACGTAATATGCACCACAAGATTGAACAGCTCAAGCAGCAGCTGAATGGAAATTCCAGACTGATGAAGGAAAAGTTTTTAAGAGATTTGCTGCTGGGCGTTGTCTTTAATGGACAGGAGATTCGGGATAAGCTGGATTACTTTCAATTACCTCTGCAAGCCGATGCCTGTTTGATGGTAGCCGTTATGCAAATGGACAACTATTTGAAGCAGATTGAAAATAAGAAAGAAGCAGAGAAGCAGCTTATGAGCTTTTCCATTCAAAATATTACAGACGAGATCTTCCGGAATTATGACGCTGGTATCGTTCATTGCTTGAATGAGAACGAGTTTGTGTTAATCTTCAATGAAAAGTCGCAGCACGACGATAAGCATATCCAAATCTGTGAGGAAATCATTCAGTCCTTATTTAAATATTTGAAAATTTCGGTCTCTATTGGAACCGGCAATCAGGTGGGAAGCATTGACCGCGTGTACGCTTCATACAAAAATGCGGTCCATGCTGTGCAGCATAAATTTTATACAGGTTTGCGCTCCATCATTCGCATTGAAGATATTACCAATCCGTGGCATGCGAAGCGTAAGCTGGACTCCATGGATTATACGAACTTGTTCGAAGCAGAGAACCGATTAATCGGCTTTATTATGCTCGGTGATACGAATGGCGGGTTACAGCTGCTGGATACGATTTTTAATGGGTTTCTGAACTCCGATGTGGAGTCCATCAGAGGCTTTTGCATGGAATTAATCAGTGGAACCTACCGAAAAGTATATGAAATGGGCGAGGATTTGGAGCGGATTCTTCCTAACCGCAATCTGGTTCTGTTTAACATATTAAAGGCAGAGCATATCCAGGAAATGAAGCTGCTCATGACCTCGATTTTCGTGGAGGCAGCCCATTATTACTCACAGAAGTATAACCAGAAGCATCTGGATCTTGTGAACAAAATCAAAGCTATTATTAAAAGACAGTATACGCAAAACCTGAGTTTATCGGAAATCGCCGATGAGGTATTTATGTCGGTTACTTATATTTGTTCGGTTTTCAAAAGAGAAACGGGTGAGACCATCAATGAATATTTGAATCAGGTCAGGATGGAGGAGGCAGGACGTTTATTAAAAACAACCAAAATGAAGATATGGGAAATCGCAGAAGGGCTCGGATACGATAACCACAATTACTTTAGTACGGCATTTAAGAAATATACGGGACTCCAACCCCAGCAATACCGGAATGAGCATAAATAATTAGAGTAGTCCTTAAGATATTAGAGTCTTTATCATAAGTTAATGCACTGACTTTAGAGTATCATTCCATTATGATCAATAGTGTAATCACAGCATATTGTCTAAGCGCTTACACAAGGCTGGATTATCCATAAATAGAATAGGGCGGTGTTAGAATGGGTTTGAACATGAGCAGATGGACAGGCATGGTATTGATGACAGCCATGGGTACGACGTTGCTGGCAGGCTGCAGCTCCACTCCAGAGAAGACCACAGGAGCAGCGGGTGTGACTGGCACACCGGATAACAAGGTAGTGACGATTCGCTTGTGGCACAACGATAAGAGCGAATTTATGAAACGCAAAATGGATGAATTTAACGCTACGATTGGCAAAGAGCAGGGAATCAATCTGGAGTTTCGCGCGATGGGTAATGATTATGCGGATGCGCTGAAGGTTGCCTTGGCCGCAGATCAGGGACCTGAGCTGTATAAGTTCGTGGGTACGGTGAAAGACCCGTTCATCAATGCAGGCTGGATGCTTCCGCTTGAGGACTTTGCCAAAGCCCCTGAATTTCTAAAGGACTATAAAGATATGATTATTCCGGAATATAACACTTACAAAGGGAAGACGTATTCCGTTCCATTCGTAGTGATTACGACCAAAATGCTGTATAACAAGCGGTTATTTGAAAAAGCGGGTATCAAAGAAGTTCCGCAAGCCTGGGACGAGGTTGTTTCGGCTGCTAAGAAAATTACAGCTGTAGGTGAAGGTAAGGAATATGGCTTTGGTACACATCTCAAGGATGTAGGCGCGATGGGCGGCAAATGGTCGAATGCCGTGATGTTTGCTCCATCGGTTGGACATATGGGATACGACTTCCAGAAGGGGCAATACCGATTTACTGATTTCAAACCGATTCTGGAGAAGATTGTTCAGATGAAGCAGGACAAGAGCATTTTCCCTGGAGCTGAGGGGATGGCGATTGATAATTTACGAGCGCAGTTTGCTGAGGGACGTATTGGTATGATGATGGGCGCGAGTTGGGAAGTCACTAACTTAACCGACGCCTTAAAGCCTAAGGATGATTGGGGCGTTGCGCATGTACCGGTGTTGGACACAGCAAAGCGCTATAAAGAATATGCTCAGATCGGCGATTACCTGGTGTTTGGAGCAGCTGCCAAAAAAAATCCGGAAAAAAGCTTTATTGTTTATGAATATGTACACAGCAAGAAATTCCAAAGGGATATGCATGAAGAAGGCGTAGATTTTATGGCAAATGCCAAAGCAATCGAAGGAGCAAAAACACCTGATAAGAAGGGGTGGAAGGAATTTTCTGATTTAAGCACTTCCTATTTCACCAAAACACCACCGGATGGAGCTATCAAGCTGGAGGGTGACACGTATCAGAATACGATTGGCAAGATTTTATCAGGCTCCGTAACCGATATCGGTAAAGAACTGGAAGGTCTGGACAAACGATACAACGACGCTTTGACACGGGCGATCAAGGATGGTTTTGATCTCGGTCCATTCAAGGACGCAGCTTGGGACACCAGATTGAAACCATGACAGATGTTTGGCAGGAAAGGAGCAGCTTATGAAGACCGCAACATTGAAATACCGCCAAAGGAATGAGCATTCCATCGTGGGCAGAGTGCTCGGTAAAGATTCATTTCAAGCCTATCTGATGCTGCTGCCGATGCTGATCGGATTTGCGTTCTTTACGATTTATCCCATGCTGTGGCTGATGAAATGGGCATTTTATGATTATGATGGCATAACGACGGCCAAATTCATCGGAATTGATAATTTTATAAGAGCTTTTACAAGAGATCCCAAATATTGGGAATCGTTGCTGAATACATTTATTATCGTTTTTGCCAAGCTAGTGATCGAGTTTCCGTTGGCCTTGTTCCTGGCGGTGCTGCTCAATAAGGGGACGCGAATCAATTCGATGTTCCGTACCGCTTTCTTTATACCGACGATTAATAGTACAGCTGTTATCGGTCTGATTTTCTTCCTCATGTTCGAGCCTTACCAGGGTATCGTGAACCAGGTGTTTATCAAAACCGGACTTATGGACACCTCGATTGAATGGTTTGGTACGAAGGCACTTGCTAACACCATCATTGTCATTGCCAGTGTTTGGCATAATTTCGGAATTAATATGGTGTTCTTTCTCATGGGTATGCAGACGATACCTAACGAATTGTATGAATGTGCTGAAATCGATGGGGTAACCCGATGGCAAAAGTTCATCTATATTACGCTGCCGATGCTGGCGCCTATCATGAAAGTTTTATTGATGCTGGCGATCATTGGAAGCATGAAGATGGCCGACTTGGTACTTGTACTCACGAATGGACAGCCTGGTGGACAGACGGAAGTGGTCATGACCTATGTATTCAAATACTTCTTCTCCTACGGAGTATCCGATTCGATGAATCAGTTCGGTTATGCGTCTTCGCTTTCTGTCATTACGGGTCTGGTGCTTGCTGTGATAACCGGATTGTATTATAAGCTGACCAAAAATGATTAAACCGTTTATTAGGAACCGAGGAGGTGCAGTTGCTTCACATGAATACCCATAAGGCCATCTCTTCCACGATACTGTATACGGGGCTAAGTATACTCTTTGTTCTGACGTTATTTCCTATCTTGTATACGATGCTCTCCTCCTTCAAGACCAATCTGGAGGTGATGTCCTCGGGCAGCTTGCTTCCAACCAGCTTCAGCGTTAAAAACTATGTGGATGCCTGGAAACTGGGACATTTCGATTTGTATACGTGGAATAGTATTTATATGACATTTTTCATTGTAGTGGGCACTATTGTCACTTCGACCATGGGTGGATATGTGTTTTCCAGAGGAAAATTTCCCGGTAAAAATCTGATTTTTGTCATACTCGTATCTACTATGTTTATTTCTGCAGGAACCCTGTATCTGTATCCGCAGCTGATCGTGGCCAAATTATTCCATCTCAACACGTCGTTGTGGGGAGTTATCATTATTAACATATTGGGCTTTAACATCACGCAGCTGTACATTGCCCGCAAATATATCGATACGATTTCTCCGGAAATTGATGAAGCAGCGAAGATGGACGGATGCAGTTTTTTCAGAATATTTTGGAATATGATATTTCCTCTGATCAAGCCTTTGATTGCAACGATTGGCCTATTATCCTTCATGAATGCATGGAACGATTACTTGCTTCCTATGGTATTCACAATTGGCAACCCGAATAATTCGCCACTTGTGGTCGGTGTCGTTGCACTTAAGAGTCGAGGAGAAACAGTAAGCTCGTGGAATTTGATGCTGGCTGGAACGACCATGTCGATTATCCCTATGCTGGTTGTATATTTATTCTTGAATCGATTCTTTATCGCAGGACTAACGAGTGGAGCTATTAAAGGCTAGTAAACCATACAATAACGATAGAAATAGGAGGAAAAATATAATGGCAGCAACAATAACAGGGATTATTCCCGCACTGGTGACACCCTTCGACAAGTATGGCAATTTGGTAAAGGATTCAGCTGAAAAGCTGTTGGAAAAGTATGTAGAGGAACGCGCAGATGGCCTATACATGCTGGGTTACACAGGCGAAGGCAGGCTGATGTCGGTAGCTGAGAGAAAAGAGTGGACAGAGGTCGTGCTTGGTATCAATAACGGAAGGATACCGGTTATTGTCCATGTCGGCTATTCCAATGAAGAAGAAGCCCTGGATCTAACCCGTCATGCAACGAAAGCAGGAGCCTTTGCTGTGTCTTCGGTACCTTTATCCAATTCAGCTACGCTGCAAGAAAACGTGTTGTATTTTAAAAACCTCGCTGAAGCTTCCGATCTTCCTTTCTATATTTACTGGAATCAGGAGATTATTGATAATGAGACAGGAAAACGTGCAGCTGCGGTGAAGCTTGTGGAAACGATGTCACAGGTCAGGAATTTTGCCGGTATTAAATATACGGACAGCAACTTCTACTACTTGGAGCGAATCAGAAAATATATGCCGGAGCTGAATCTGCTCACCGGTGTCGATACAATGGTTCAAGCAGGAGCGCTGTTAGGTGCGGATGGAGCGATAGGTGCGCTGCAAAGTGTGACCTGCGGACATATGCGCGTCATGTGGGATGAATACAAGGCTGGTAATCTGGAAAAAGCACAAAAGCTCCAAATACAGGCAAACAACGTATATGAAATGCTGGATCGCCCGGATGTTGGCGTGATTCCAGGTATTAAAGTGATCATGGAGCACGAAGGAATTCCTGGCTTGCCTAAATTGCCAACACCACCGCTTACTGATCCTGTTATTATTAAGCAATTATTAGAAGTGTATGAAAGCAATATCGTAAATAAAGTGACAGCCAACTCGTAATTCGATGCTGGAGTTTCGTATCGATTATATATCAGCAGCAGGAGGAATTTATGAAGCCGCAACCGTTAGCACATTGGGGATTGAACACGAGCAGACTCGTATTTGGATGTATGGGATTGGGAGGGGACTGGACTAATGGGCCTATCACCAAAGAACATGTACATCAAGCTGAACAAGTAACCGAGGCTGCTTTAGAAGCCGGTATTAGCATGTTCGATCATGCAGACATTTATCGGAGTGGCAAGGCAGAGCTCGTATTCGGGCAAATGCTGAAAGCTCGTCCTTCTTTACGGGATAACATGATTATTCAGTCCAAATGCGGCATTCGCTTCGCGGACGGTGATGGTCCGGGACGTTATGATTTTTCAAAAGACTATATCCTGAATTCCGTGGAGGGAATTCTGAAGCGTCTCGGAATCGAGACTTTGGATATACTGCTGCTTCATCGTCCAGATCCATTGATGGAGCCAGACGAAGTTGCCGAAGCAATCGAAACCTTGTATACGTCAGGCAAGGTTAAACGATTCGGTGTATTCAACATGAGCGCAGGACAAATCCGTTTCTTGCAGCAGGCTTCATCGCAACCGTTCATCGTCAATCAGCTCGAAATAAGCCTTGCGCATCTGCACTTCCTTGATCAGGGGGTTCACATCAACCAGGAAGCTGGAACCAGCGTCAATTTCGCTGATGGATTGTTGGAGTATTGCCAGACTGAGCACATTCAGGTTCAAGCCTGGAGTCCACTCGCCAAGGGTATATTCTCCGGGCAGCCGGTAGACGGGGCATCGGAAGCTGTTCGTCAAACAGCGGCTTTAGTGGCGAAGCTGGCACAGCAGAAGGAAACGTCGCAAGAGGCGATTGTTCTTGGCTGGCTCATGAGGCATCCAGCTCGAATCCAGCCTGTGATCGGTACGACCAACCTGCAGAGAATTGTTGCCTGCCGAGACGCTGAACGTCAAGCAGAGCTAATGACACGGGAAGAATGGTATCAGCTCTATGTCAGTGCCCGTGGCGTAAAATTACCTTAATAAGAGAGGAACTAACCATGACTATCACTAAAGGTATATGGCCAACAATGGTTACTCCATTCAAGGCAACCAAACAAATAGATTACGATGGGTTGGAGCGGTTGATCGAATGGTATATAGCGAAAGGTGTACATGGATTGTTTGCCGTGTGCTTATCAAGCGAAATGTATCATCTTTCTCTAGCCGAGCGTGTGCAGGTAGCAAAGTTTGTTAAAGAGCAAGCAGGCAGCAGAGTACCGGTTGTCGCATCCGGCCATATTTCTTATTCGATAGAGGACCAGATTGAAGAAATCAAACAAATATCGGCTACGGGTGTGGATGCCTTCGTATTAAATGTGAATCGTTTGGCTACCGCCTACGAGTCTGAAGAGGTTTTTAAACAAAATGTTGAGACCATCCTGACTAACGTGCCACATATCAAATTTGGACTATACGAATGCCCGGTTCCATACAAACGCTCCTTAACACCCGAATTGCTGAAATGGTGCGCGGATACAAACCGATTTTATTTCCTGAAGGATACGGAAGGTGTCCCGGCGCATATGCAAGCCAAGCTGGAGGCTGTGAAAGGCACACAGCTGCAAATCTTTAATGCAGAATCGGCAACGCTATTAAGTTCCTTAGAGCAAGGTGCATCAGGTTATAGTGGAATTATGGCCAACTTCCAACCTGATTTATATGTCAGACTGTTTGATCTTTACGCAACGAATCCGGAGCAAGCAAGACGATTGCAAAATTATATCGGAATGTCTTCTGCCATGGGACGTGTGCTCTATCCGGCAGGCTCCAAATATTATCTGCAATTGGAAGGCTTGGAAATTTTATTGGATGGACGTACAGTCAGTAAGGAGCTTTTTAATGTATATATGAAGCAGGAGATTGAACAATTAAGATTGTCGGATAATGATTTGCGAAATCAGATTAAATCGATATAAATAGTCATACATTAAATATGAAATGGTTGATCTCACATTGTTGATGATCAGCCTTTTTTTTATTTTCATGCAGAGAATCTGAAGTTGGGGACAATAATATACGATCCGGTATTTGCCAAAAAGGACTTGTTTTATTATTGCATAGATTACATTAAAATAATCCTTATTTCATCTGTAATTTTACATTATTTCTGTCATGAGGATTTGTTATAATGATCAGATGCTTTAGAAACTTACATGACTTGACGAGGCAGGTGACCTGAATGTATAAACGCAGCTTATTTGTCAAATTATTAGTTTGGTCCCTTCTGGCTACGACCATACCTTTTCTATGCTCCAACTTAATTTCGTACAGGTCAACCTCAGCTACACTTCAGGCGAACATGATCGAGCTGAATCGGAAAACGATGAGTATTGGCATGGAAAACGTCAAAAAATATTTAGAGGAATTAAATCAATTATCGGTATCGTGGTACTACGATCAAAGTCTGATGGAGTACCTCTGGCTGGAAAAAACGAATTTTCAACAGGATATTTATATCGACCGTCAAGTGGCTTATTTAATGTACAGTCGGCCTGAAATTAAAGTAGTCAATTTTCATAGCGGGATGAGTGGGCAAAAATATGCGAAGCTAAACTATTCAGTCTTGAAAATTTCCCAACAATTGCAGCTCCCATCCGATCAGAAAGAATCGTGGACCACCATTCCTGATTTTGAGATGCAGCAGTTGAACGGCAACCGCTATTTAACCATTAATAAGAAGCTCATTGATTATCCGAAGCCTAATGTGCTGGGCATGCTGTCCATGTATATTTCGTTAGACGAGATTGGGCGATTAAGCAGACAGCTATTCGATCCAGATCAAGAGTCGCTGTTTATGTTGATGAAGGACAGTGGAGAGCTTATGTATGCGCCCAAAGAAGCATCGGATACATCTGCTATGCAGCCAACAGAGCTTGGTTTGAACATGCATGAGCAGCCGGGATATCGATACGGTGAATATAACGGTAAAAAAGGAGTATTCATCATCGTAAACGACACGTTTTATGAGATGCCGCTGACCATGATCAAATTTATTCCTTCGGATTTCATTAACCAGGCAGCCCAAAAAACGTTGGATCAATCCATTGCTATCCAGTTCATAGCGCTTGCATTCATTCTATTGTTTACATTCATCATCTCCTACTCGACCATTACGCCTATTAAAAGGCTGATTCGCAATATGACCCGAGTGGAGATCGGACAATTCGATGTCGAAGAATTCAAGACCCGAGAGGACGAAATCGGCATTCTCGAGCTTCGGTTTCAAACGATGGTGCGCAATTTGAAGGAAATGATTATTCGGGAGTACGAACAGCGCATTGAAATCTCAACGGCCCAGCTAAAAATGCTGCAGGCGCAAATTAATCCGCATTTTTTATATAACACGCTGCAATCGATTGGTACCGTCGCACTCCGTCATGGGGTCGAGGAAATTAATGATAAAATATTTCAGCTGGGGTCGATCTTGAGGTACAGCATGGATTTCAATACGGAAACCGTTTACTTGCAGCAGGAGATTGAGCATATCGAGGATTATCTTTCACTTCAGGAAAACAGGTTCAAGCACAAGCTGTCATACAGCATACACTGTGAACCGGACGCGCTAAAAGTGAGTGTTCCCAAAATGATTTTGCAGCCGCTTGTTGAGAACAGCATTATCCATGGCATCGAAAGTGGGACAGGCATGGGTATGATTCATTTGGACATGGCACTGGACGCTGGCTGGTTGACCATTCGCATTACAGACAATGGGAAAGGAATGGATTATAACGAAATCGAACAGGTTCAGCTGCGCTTTCACGAACCTAACGTTTACAAACGAGAGGAAGGCGGCATAGGCTTGATCAATGTGCTGCAGCGATTACGGCTCAAATATGGAGATCAATTTAAGTGGCATATGACCAGCACACCTTATGACAAAACGGAAATTAGTCTGATCATTCCGATCCAGGAGGACCTATAGTATGAATGTATTAATTGTCGATGATGAAGAGCACGTTAGAGAGGCAATTGACCTGTCAGTTGATTGGGAGAAATTTGGTGTTACTGGCAGGTATATGGCCGGGAACGGGATAGAAGCGCTGGAGTGCTTGAAAGCCTATAAGCCAGCTGTCATGTTCTGTGATATGAGAATGCCTCAGATGAACGGGATTGAGCTGCTCCAAAAAATAAAGGAGGAAGGCTACGATACACATGTTATTGTGATCAGCGGCTACGACGATTTTGAATACACCCGCGCAACGATCAAGGCCAAGGGAGTCGACTACATCTTAAAGCCGTTCCGTAGAAAAGATGTAGAAGATGCTCTGCAAAAGGCCATTCAGGTTTGGAAGGAACATTCAGATTCGAAGCAAACCGAAATGGAAAGGGGATATATGGTACGGAAAGCAGATGCCCTGCTGGATGAAAAAAAGCTGGCATCCTACTTCCGTGGGGAGATTCCTTTATCGCCATCCGTACGCAAAATATTTGAGAAAACGGGTCTGCCCGAGCAATCAATCAAAATCGCCCTCATACTCCCCAAAAACCGAAAACGTATTCTGGATCAGCGCTTTCTGATGGATGACGATTTGTTCACGTATGCGGTCGGCAACATTGCCCAATATGCGCTTGGCAGCCACTTTGCCCATTATCTCTGTAGACTAGATGATTATCAATGGCTGCTGCTTATGGGTGGAGATACTTGGGGATCGAACGAGGAGGATTACAAGTTCTATGTGGACCGGTTGATGCGGGCATGGAAGCAGACGATTCAACTCGATGTAATGGTTGGCTCGAACAGAGGGTTTGCCGATTTAACGCACATTCATAAAGTCATAGGAGACGCAAGGAATACGCTCTTAAATGGGGATGTGCTGTCAGAGGGTGCTCATCCAGCTGCTAAAGCGCCGCATGAGCTTCCATCCTTGATGAACGAATTATTTTTGCTGAAAAAAGTGATAGAAACGGGCAATAAAGCGTTTGCCACAGATCTCCTGAACAAGTACACAGACGCTTTAAGACAAAGAGGAGCATTGCTGCTTAAGGAACTTCAGGTGTGCACGATGGAAGCGAATTTACTGCTAGGCCGCTGTAAGCAATTGGTTCAGAATCAGACAGATGATGTGCAGGTCCCGTATATGCCGCTGTGGATTAACGATTTGGATGAATGGGAGAAGGTACTCGTAGATCAAGTCCACACTTTAATAGAAGGCTTGAATCCGCTTACCTCATCAGGTAGAAGTATGGCGGACATTAAGGATTATTTGGATACGCATTTTTATGAGGATATTTCATTAACCTTTTTAGCGGAGCAATTTCATTTTAGTCCACAATATATATCCAAGAAGTTCAAGGATACTTACCATACAACGGTTGTAAGCTATTTAACTGATTTAAAAATGGAACGGGCCAAAGCGCTGCTGGAAGGAACGACACTTTCCATAGCTGATATCGCCAATCAACTCGGATACGATGATGAGAATTACTTTAGTAAAGTGTTTAAAAAACAGGTCGGCGTGTCGCCGTTTCCGTATCGTAAAGAAAATGAGATTAAATAATTACCTTTTTCAGCGCGTATATTCCATGCCCGACGAAGTCATAATTCTTTACAATAAGGATAGTTCAACAATGAATTGAAGAACACTTAGGAGGAGTCTTAGATGAGAAAATGGATGTCCACAGTGACCGCTACCGCTTTGATGGTTACCATCCTGGCAGGATGTGCCGGGGGGGAGGAAGCCCCCAAAACAAGCGCGTCGTCCCAGCAAAGCACAGGTCCGAAGATTACGCTCAAGCTGATTCAGGGTAAAGTGGAAGTTACCGATCAAATCAAACAAATGGCAGCCGATTACACGAAGGATAATCCCAACGTAACGATCGATGCCCAGGTCGTACGGGATTTGGATACGATGCTGAAAACAAGATTTGCTTCCGGGGATGAGCCGGACGTATTTTTCACCAAAAGCTTCAGTGGTGTTAACGACTGGAGTGAACGACTACTTGATTTGTCAGGTGAGCCGTGGATGAACCAGGTGATGGATTCTGCGATGCCCGGGATGACCATCAATGGCAAAAAGTACGGTTTCCCGACTGCTATGGAAGGTTATGGATTTATTTACAATAAAGACTTGTTTGCCAAGGCTGGTATTGACAAGGTGCCAACCACTTTGACAGAGCTCAAGCAAATGAATGAAAAGCTAAAGGCGGCTGGAATTCCCTCTTATGCCGAAGCGTACAAAGAAGGATTTGTATTGGGGCGCAACCTGTTCAACCTGCCATTCGCTTATGCCAAGGATTCGACGGATTTGATTGGCAAAATTAACGCAGGCACAGCTAAAGTACAAGACGTTCCACTGCTGGATAACTTTTTTGATGTATTGGACATGACTGTCAAATATGGAAAAGGTGTTGAATCCGTAGGTGTTAGCTATGATAACCAGGTTGCTGATTTTTCATCCGGCAAAACGGCTATGATGCAGCAAGGGGTGTGGACGATCGATTTGATCACGAAAGTGAACCCGAAGCTCAATATCGGTATGTTCGCGATTCCATTAACCGACAATCCAAGCGATACCAAGCTTCCAGTAGGGATTCCTACTTACTATGTAATCAATAAAAACTCCAAGCAAGTCGAGGAATCCAAGAAGTTTCTGATCTGGCTGCACAAGAATGGCCAAAAATATTTGGTCGATTCGATGCACCTGATCCCGGCCTTTAAAGATATGAAGGCGACCAAGGAATTGGGTCCGCTTGCAGCTGATATGAACACATATGTTGAGAAAAATCAAACGATTCCTTGGGCATATTCGTTGTGGCCTGCCGGGATGGATGTGCAATTCACGAAAGCACTGCAAGCTTACGTCGGAGGTCAGCTAACCAAAGAGAAAACGCTGGAAGAAATTCAGAAAATGTGGACCACTGCAGTGAAAAAATAAATAAAATCAAGGGGTCGGCCCATGCATCGATACCCGCCCTGTTGAGGCAAAACGGCATGGGCTGATCGTTTAAACGGGAGAAGAGGAGTATTCTTCATGTCGCGAATGAGAACCAGAAAATTATTGATATATATCGCCTTTGTCTCCCCGGCTGTTCTTTTCTTCGCTTTGTTCATTTTGCTGCCTTTTATTAGAGCTATTATTTTTTCCTTCCAGGACTGGAACGGGATCAGCAGTGAAATCAAGTGGGCCGGATGGAGCAATTACAAACGACTGCTGGAAGATACAGAGCATATGAAATCCTTTATCTTTACGATGAAGTATGTTTTTGTCAGTACGATATTGGTAAATTTGGTCGGATTTGCTCTTGCTTTTGTACTTAATATGGCACTTAAAACGAAAAATGCATTAAGAACCGTGTTTTTTCTGCCGCACGTGATGGGGTCGCTTGTGATCGGATTCATCTGGCAGTTTATTATTACACAAGGCTTTCCGCAAATTGCGAGCTTAACAGGAATCGAGATTTTTCAAAAAAACTGGCTCAGTATTCCGGAGTACGCTTTCTGGTCGCTGATCCTGGTGAGTGTGTGGCATTACGCTGGTTATCTGATGGTTATCTATCTTGCTGCGCTGCAAGGAATTCCTACCGATTTATTGGAGGCCGCTCAAATTGATGGCGCTAATCGTTGGCATCGGCTTCAAAAGATCATTATTCCACTGATTATGCCTGCCATTACAGTATGTCTCTTTCTTGCCATTTCACACGGGTTCAAGGTGTTCGATCTGAACTTCGCATTGACGAAAGGCGGACCTTACGGAACGACGGAATCGCTCGCTCTGCATATTTATCTGGACGCCTTCACTAAAAATGAATACACGTATGCTTCGGCTAAAGCCGTTGTGTTCTTTGTCATCTTGGCATCAGTTACCGTAGTACAAGTGTTTGTTATGAAGCGCAAGGAGGTGGAAATGTAATGAAGGAACAATATACTTTAGGCAAGTTCGTGATCGAGCTGTTCATGATCATCCTGGCCGTACTGTTCTTTTTTCCACTGTATTTGACATTTGTTAACGGCTTTAAAAAGTATAACGAAGTGATGGCCTCAACAGCGTCGCTGCCCGAATCTTTTCAATTTTCCAATTTCGTTACCGTGTGGCAGCAAATCCATTTTCCGGGTGTATTTGCGAACTCCTTGATCATTACAGTAGCGAGCGTCATGGGTATATTGCTCATCAGCTCTGCCGCCGCATACCAATTGGTGAGAAGTCCCGGTATTGTCAGTCATGTGATTTTTTTGGTCATCTTGTCCTCGTTGGTCATTCCTTTTCAATCGATGATGATTCCGCTTGTGAAGGTAGCCAAGGATTTCCATCTGATTAATTCACTATACGGCATGATCCTGATGTATTTGGGATTCGGCACACCACTCGCTTTGTTTCTTTATCACGGCTTTGTCAAAGGTATCCCGATTGAATTGGAGGAAGCTGCGACCATTGACGGCAGCAGCACGGTCGGCGTATTTTTCCGCATTTTACTTCCGCTGCTCGCTCCGATCACAACGACGATTGCGATTTTGCATACATTATGGATCTGGAATGACTTTCTGCTGCCGTTCATCATGCTAAGCGCTAAAGCTAATCAGACGATTCCGCTCGCAACATATGTATATTTCGGTGAATATACGAACCAATGGCATTTGGCATTGGCGGCGCTGACGTTGGCCATTGTTCCGATCATTATTTTCTTTTTGGTTATGCAGAGATATATTATTCAAGGCATTACGGCGGGAGCTGTAAAAGGCTAAAGAATAACAATAAGGATAGGTATAGGGAGGCGTCACCATATGACAAACATACGAATAGGCGTTATCGGCTGTGGAGCCATTGCAAGAAGAAGGCATTTACCTGAGTATGCCTACCAGCCCAATGTTGAAATCGTGGCGGTTGCCGACACGAATCAGGAACGTGCAGAAGAAATGGCTGCTCTATATGGAGCGAATGCTTATACGGATTATCGCGAACTGCTTCAGCACGAAGGCTTGGATGCTGTCAGCGTATGCTTGCCTAACGCGCTGCATGCTCCGGTAAGCATAGCTGCACTGGAAGCGGGTAAGCATGTTCTATGCGAGAAGCCAATGGCTATCTCCATTGCGGAAGCGAGCGCGATGATTGCAGCCTCGGAGACAACCGGCAAGCTCCTGATGATCGGGCATAACCAGCGTCTCATGCTGCCTCACGTTAAAGCCAAAGAAATATTGGACAGCGGTGTGCTTGGACGTGTTCTGACGTTCCGTACCTCGTTTGGACATGGTGGTCCTGAAACGTGGAGCATAGAAGGAGCCGGAGGCTGGTTTTTCCAAAAAAAGCTTGCCTTTATCGGAGCCATGGGTGATCTGGGCGTTCATAAGACGGATCTCATCCGTTTCCTTCTGGGAGAGGAGATCGTCGAGGTAGGAGCATTTGTCGGCACGCTGCAAAAGCAAGATACGGATGTTGACGATAACGCTGTATGTGTGCTCAAAAGCGAGAACGGCATCATCGGGACGCTGGCTGCCAGCTGGACTTATAAGGCCAAGGAAGATAACAGCACAGTGCTGTATTGCGAGAACGGTATTTTGCGACTGATTGAGGATGCTACCTATAATGTCATCATTGATTTTAATAATGGGGAAAGAGTACTTCACCAGATGGGAAAAGTCGCTACGAATGATAAGCAAACCGAGAGCGGTATCGTCCGCACCTTTATCCATCATATCACTACGAATACGAAACCGTCGATTTCCGGCGAAGAAGGCTTGAAATCGTTGAAGGTTATACTTGCCGCATTAGAATCGGCAGAAACTGGGACCATAGTGCGCGTGCAATAACGAAATACACATAAAAAGGAGCAGGGAATGATGATAAGAAAACCGGTCATTGGCGTTACATTGGGAGATGCAGCAGGCATCGGCCCAGAATTGGTTGTCAAGGTTCTGCAAATCGCAGATGTTCGCAATTTGGCAACATGGGTATTGATTGGTGACGAACGTGTACTTAACCAAGGACAAATGGATGCGGGTCAAACGCTGTCCTATCATAATATTCAAAGCATTGAACAAATCGATAACAAAGATGAGCTGTATTTCATCGATTTGCATAACTTGTCAACAGATGCTTATACACAAGGCCAATTATCTGTTGCTTCCGGCAAAGCGACTGGCGAAACATTGACGTATGCCTTAAAGCTTGCCCAACAGAAAAAGTTGGATGGATTCGTATTCGCACCTATCAATAAGGCAGCGCTGCATAGCGGAGGCTTTCATTTTCAGGATGAGCTTCATTTCTTCGCTTCCTTGCTGGACTGCAAGGAAGGGTTTAGCGAAATTAATGTATTAGGCGATCTATGGTTCACTCGGGTAACCTCACATGTGCCGTTGAAAGAAGTCAGCAGTCTTGTTAAGAAAGAACGTGTAGGCCGAATCATTCGTTTTGCCCAACAAACTTTATTGAATGCTGGCTTTGAGAACCCAAGAATTGCAGTAGCCGCACTGAATCCGCATGCAGGCGACAATGGCTTGTTGGGCATGGAAGAAATTGAAGAAATCATGCCGGCAATCAAGGAAGCGCAGGAACAAGGCATTCAGGTGGACGGACCGTATCCGGCAGACACGATTTTCCTTCGTTTAAAAACGAATCCTTTTGATTGCTTAGTCAGCATGTATCACGATCAAGCTCAAACCGGGATGAAACTGATGGGCTTCAATAAAGGAGTTACAGTCAGCGGTGGTTTGCCTGTTATTATTACCACCCCTGCACACGGAACCGCTTTTGATATTGCAGGTCAAGGCATTGCCGACCCAGGAGCGACAGAGCAGGCGATGAAGCTGGCCGTCAAATTGGCAGGATTCTGATCGGAGGCGTAATTCAAATGAAATTGCCACGGATGGTCCGTATCAAACAGCATTTTACAGGACCCGCTGTTAAGGACATCGAGGAAGAAGTCAGACGTCAAATCAGTCTTGTTGGATTGGAATCGAAAATAACGCCCGGCATGCGGATTGCCATAACGGCAGGAAGCCGGGGGATTGCCAATATTGCTTTAATTATCAAGTCCTTTGTGGTGAACTTACAGCTGCTTGGAGCCAGGCCTTTTATTATTCCCGCTATGGGCAGCCACGGTGGGGCAACAGCTGAGGGTCAAGTCAAAGTGCTGGAAAGCCTGGGTGTAACTGAAGCTTATTGCGGGGCTCCGATCCTCTCTTCGATGGAGGTGGTGCAGATCGGTGAAACAGAACGAGGCGTTCCGGTTTATATCGATCGTCATGCCTCTGAAGGCGATGGTGTGATCCTAATCGGGAGAGTGAAGGTGCATACCGACTTCAAATCCCCAATCGGCATCGAAAGCGGCATAATGAAGATGGCTGCCATCGGCCTTGGCAAGCACAAGCAGGCGCTTGCCTTGCACAATTATGGCATTCAGGGCATACGCGATCATATGCCTGAAGTGTCGCGGGTCGTTTTTACTAAAGCGAATATTTTGTGCGGTGTAGCCATTGTGGAAAACGCGCATGAACAAACAGCGGTCATCGAGGCGATCCCAACTGAGCTTATTGAAGAGCGGGAGCGGGAGCTGCTCAAATTGTCGGCCTCTTTGATGCCCAAGCTTCCTATTCAGGAGCTGGATGTGCTGCATGTCGATAGAATCGGCAAAAATTATAGTGGAACCGGCATGGACACGAATATTATTGGCAAAATGCGAATTCTCGGCGAGGAAGAACCGGAATTTCCCAAGATCAAGTATGTCATAGCCGGAGATCTGAGCGACGAATGTCAAGGGAACGCGTTAGGTATCGGTCTAGCCGATATTACGACCAAACGGCTGTTTGACAAAATAGACTTTCATAAAATGAATGAAAACGTCATTACGAGCACATTTCTTCATCGGGCGATGATCCCGATTATTTTGGACAATGATTTGGAAGCGATGAGAACCGCATTGCGCTGCAGCTGGGGTGTTGTGCCAGAGCACGCACGGGTCATCCGTATTCCCAATACGCTTGATATTGAATTCATGTATGTTTCCGAATCGCTGCTGCCGGAAATTCGCGCATTGGATCATGTTGAGATTGTTGGCGATATAACCGAAATGCAGTTTGACGATAACGGAATTTTTCTCAATTAGGGTCTGAATCGAAATATTAACAGCTTTGCGCTTATATGCGCTGCCATTCAATCCATATGTCAATACGATTTTACTTGCCAAGGAGCTTGGTGTAGATACGGTCGTTAATTTCGCGGGATGTCCGGGTGAATCGGAACACTCGCTGCGTTCTGTGTGGGTCACATGTCCTTGGCCAACGGATTTCCTGGATACTTTAACATGGCAATGGGTGCAAAAAGTGATTCCATATTGGGAAAAGATGGGTCAATATGCGAGGGATAACGGAATCAGGATCGCAGTAGAGCCTCATCCGGGCTACTCAACGGCGTGTTGGATACGAAGTCTTACAAGGATGTCGTTAATCGTTCGTGGGCGTTTCGTACGGTTGGATATGGTCATGGACAGGAGTTATGGAAGGAAATGTTCAGCGCATTACGCACTGTAGGTTATAGTGGTGCAATCAGTATCGAGCATGAGGATGGGATTATGTCCACCCAGGAAGGCTTTCACAAAGCGGTAAAATTTTTAAAAGAGGTCATGATTATCGAGACTGCTGGTGAGATGTATTGGGCTAAATAGACCCACTGCACTTGGAGCTGGATAGTAACAGGAGGATGAGAAGCTTGGGCATTACAGAAAATATGCATCGCGCTGTCATGATGAAAAAGAAGGATAATGTGGCTATGGCTTTGGGAGATATCCCTGCCGGAGCTGCGGTTGAGCTGCGCGTCGAGGATATCCATTTTACGGTTACGATGCGCGATTCCATTGCTTTCGGGCATAAGTTTGCCGTTCGACCGATTTCGATAAAGGAAGATATTGTTAAGTACGGTGAAGTCATTGGCATGGCGAACCGGAATATTCAGGAAGGCGAGCATGTACATGTCCACAATCTGGACGGAAAACGAGGCAGGGGGGATCAACATGGAGCTTAATTCAAAATTTTGGGGTTATCGTCGCAAGGATGGAAGAGTAGGCGTTCGCAATCATGTCCTGATCTTACCAACGATTATTTGCGCCACACAAACAGCTAACCGCATCACAGATTTGGTGCAAGGCACTGTATCCTTTATTCACCAGCATGGCTGTGCCCAGGTAGGTGTGGATTACGAACAAACCTTTCGCACCTACGTAGGCATTGGAAGCAACCCGAACGTGTATGGAGTTGTTGTACTTGGACTCGGTTGTGAAACGCATCAGGGTCGGAGCGTAGCCAATGAGATCGCCAAGCAAACAGGGAAACCGGTCGAGCTTGTATCGATCCAGGAAAATGGCGGGACCCTGATGACCATTGCCAGAGGGGCACAGATTGCTGCCAGAATGGTTCAGGAAGCATCGATGCAGCGCCGGGTAGAGTGCGACATCAGCGAGCTGATCGTTGCAACGGAATGCGGCGGATCGGATGCATGCTCCGGCCTATCGGCCAATCCGGCTGTCGGCGTTGTCAGTGATATGATTGTTGATGGTGGCGGCACCGCGATTTTGGCGGAAACATCCGAAATTATCGGAGCCGAGCATCTGCTGGCGAGTCGTGCCGTTGACGACAAAGTTGCTAAACGGGTGTATGAGGTTATCGAAGCGATGGAGAGCAAAGCGACCCTGATGGGTGTCGATATCCGTACGGGTAATCCTACTCCAGGTAACATCGAAGGCGGTCTTAGCTCGTTGGAGGAGAAGTCGCTTGGAGCCGCCGCCAAAGCGGGTACTCGCCCTCTGCAAGAGCTTATTAATTACGCTGAGCATCCAACCAAGAAGGGCCTTGTTTGGATGGACACGCCAGGGCAGGACATTGAACAGCTTACCGGTATGGTAGCCGGCGGTGCTCAGGTTATTTTATTCACGAGCGGTCGAGGAACGCCTACTGGCTCACCGATAGCTCCAGTCATCAAAATTGCGACGAACAGCCGCATGTTTGAGACAATGGCAGATAACATGGATATGAATGCGGGAACGATTATTGAAGGAAAAGAAACGGTACAAGAGGTTGGCCGTCGAATTTATGACGAGGTGCTGATGGTATCGGATGGAAAATGGACGAAGTCGGAAATTTTGAAGCAGTACGATTTTGGGATTAACCGTATCGGTCCTACTTTTTAATTACGATCAGAAAGGAGAAGCATATGAATAAAGTAAAAGTAGCCATACTCGGATCAGGCAACATAGGCACCGACTTGATGTATAAGCTGGAACGGAGCGATGTTCTGGAGCTGACCGCGTTGATCGGTATTGACCCGGCCTCGGAAGGATTGCAAAGAGCCCGGTCCCTCGGCTATACCACCTATGATAACGGGATACAAGCTATCGTGGATCATCCGGATCTGGCTGACCTTGTATTTGACGCAACATCGGCTAAGGCTCACGTGCGTCACGCCAAGGTACTGCAGGAACTGGGAATAACGGCCATTGATCTGACTCCGGCAGCTCGAGGTCCGTTTTTAAGCCCAGTAGTGAATTTCCAGGACCATCTTCATGCACCTAATGTTAACCTCATTACCTGCGGTGGACAAGCGACGATTCCTATTATTCATGCTATTAACAGCGTGGCCGACGTCTATTATGCGGAAATTGTCGCTACCATTTCCAGCAAAAGCGCAGGTCCCGGCACTCGGGCTAATATCGACGAGTTTACGAACACAACTCGCCGTGGAATTGAGGAAGTCGGAGGCGCCGATCGGGGTAAAGCTATTATTATCTTAAATCCGGCGAATCCTCCGATTATGATGAGAAATACCGTTTACTGCCAAGTGAAAAATATGGACCAGGCTGCTATCAGCCAATCAGTTCATGACATGGTGGCCAGAGTCAAGGAATACGTGCCAGGCTATCGTCTCAAACAGGAGTTGCTGTTCGATGAAGATAAAGTAACGATTTTCCTGGAGGTTGAGGGAGCTGGTGATTATTTCGAAGCGTATGCCGGTAATCTGGACATCATGACAGCTACTGCTGTACGCATCGGTGAAGAGTTTGCCCGTCATCGGTTGTCCGGTGCTCTGGTAGAGGAAGGAGGGAAACAGATTGAAGCGTAACAGCACAGAATCGATTCGAATAACCGAAGTGTGTCTAAGAGACGGCAGCCATGCGGTTGCTCATCAATTCACAGTAGAACAGGTTCGAGCAGTTGCCCGTACTTTGGATGATGCAGGCATGCATTATATAGAAGTGAGCCATGGTGATGGCTTAGGTGGTTCAACCCTACAGTATGGACGTTCGCTCGTTGATGAAATGAAGCTTATTGAGACAGCGGTAGAGCAATGCAAGCAAGCACAGGTTGCCGTACTGCTCATTCCCGGTATCGGGACTGTACAGGAGTTGAAGCAGGCTCACTCGATAGGAGCTAAGCTGGTACGAG
Source organism: Paenibacillus periandrae (assembly GCF_022458865.1). Taxonomy (GTDB): domain Bacteria; phylum Bacillota; class Bacilli; order Paenibacillales; family NBRC-103111; genus Paenibacillus_S; species Paenibacillus_S periandrae. The sequence goes on from NZ_JAJNMU010000012.1 coordinate 205,405, forward strand.
TCGCAACACATGTAACAGAGGCGAATGTTTCGGCGCAGCATCTTCATGTTGCTCGCGAGCTGGGTATGGAAGCAATCGGCTTTCTCATGATGGCTCACTCTGCACCTGTCGAAGTTCTTGTTGAGCAGGCCAAGCTGATGGAAAGCTATGGCGCTCAGGCTGTGTATGTGACCGATTCCGCCGGTGCCATGCTGCCTCAAGACGTCAGAGAAAGAGTCAAAGCGTTGCGGGGTGCCTTATCTTGTGAAATCGGTTTTCACGCACACAATAATCTTTCACTTGCTGTAGCAAATACACTTGTCGCGATAGAAGAAGGTGCGACCCGTATCGACAGCAGTACCCGCTGTCTCGGAGCAGGGGCTGGCAATACGCAGACGGAAGCTCTGATCGCCGTCCTTCAGCGTATGGATATGCACCTTGGTATCGATTTGTACAAAATGATGGATCTTGCCGAGGATGTAGTCGCACCGATCATGCATCGCGTGCCGGAGATCAATAAGGGCAGCTTGGCCATGGGCTATGCCGGTGTGTATTCCAGCTTTCTGCTCCATGCAGAAAGAGCTGGCAAACGGTTCGGCGTCGATCCACGCGATATCCTGATGGAATTGGGCCGTTGCAAGGCTGTTGGCGGGCAGGAAGACATGATTCTCGATGTGGCAGCCAGCTTACGTAAATAATTGGACATTGTAAGCACGACTGGAATGTCTTACTGTCTAATAGAATGGAATTCTGGATATAAATGTAAGAAAAACTTCGGATCGAAGCCTATTCGGTGAAGATACATTCGTGTTTTAAATGTAGCTTTTCTTGCAATACCAGAATATTCAGCTCCGCTGAAAACTTATAAATTGCCGATATTATAAAAAGGCTCTCCTATGTTGGAGAGTCTCTTTTTATGCAGGCATAGGTGTATCCGTAGGCTTGGCATATCCTTTGTTGTATCGCGTATCAATATAATCACGAATTTCCTTTACCGATTTTCCATCTTTACTTAATTGAGCTGTAGTTAAAGCGATCTCCATACAAACTCCACACCGTGTACCGTGATCGTCCCACACAACACTTCCATCGGTTTTTACTTCCTTTATAAAACAATTCATATTGCTTTTATGACCAGCCTCATCTCCACATCCACAGTAACAAGGAATCCATTTGAGCTTATCGATGCTTAGAGCGGCGATCTGATAAATTTTTTGAGTTTGCTCAGGTTGGTTATTAAGAAATTTGGGAAGAGTGTTGATCGAACTGGTCATTTCCTGCAGATCTCCATTGTGGGCTACTGCATGGGATGTTGCATGCTCCGGGGCGCCTTTACTACACGCAGCCATGCTGATCATCGCTAGTAAAGTCAAAGATATCTGGATTGCTTTAAATCTCATTATTTTCCTCCCTAAGACCTTTATATTAAGCAATGTATTATAAAAACATATGAAAATCAAGTTATCCGGTACCTCTACTCATGCAGCTTAACGCAACAGGCTTCCTTTACATTCGCACATGTAATAAGATATGAAATAAAGGGGGCATTTCATTGACACTGCAACAATTAAAGTATGTGATTGAGGTGGCGAATCAAGGCTCCATTAATGAAGCTGCCAAGCGATTATTTATTTCTCAACCGAGTCTTTCAAATGCGATTAAGGATCTGGAAAAAGAAATGCAGATTGCCATATTTGAAAGATCGAATAAAGGGATTTCACTTTCGAAGGAAGGTGTCGAATTTTTAAGCTATGCGCGACAGGTTGTTGAGCAGGCTGAATTATTGGAAGGGCGTTATCTCGATGCCAAACCTTCCCCGCAGCACTTTTCCGTATCTACCCAGCATTACGCTTTTGCGGTCAATGCATTTGTAAATCTATGTCAGGAGCATGGTCAAGACGAATATGAATTTGCATTGCGTGAAACCAAAACCTACGAGATCATTGAGGACGTCAAAAGCTTACGCAGCGAAATTGGCATTTTATATCTGAATGAATTTAATGGAAAAGTCATCCATAAGCTGCTGAAAGAAGCTAATTTACAATTTAACAGCTTATTTACCGCTAAACCGCATATTTTCATCAGCAGCAAAAATCCGCTGGCCCATCAATCCATCGTAACGATAGAACAGCTGCAGCAATATCCGTATCTTTCTTTTGATCAGGGCGAGTACAATTCCTTTCATTTCTCCGAAGAAATTCTCAGTACACTTTCCCATAAAAAAAGTATACGCGTGAATGATCGGGCGACGCTTTTTAATTTACTGATTGGGTTAAACGGGTATACCATATCGACAGGCGTGCTGAGCAAAGATTTGAATGGTAATGATATTATTCCTGTACCGTTGGATTGTGAGGAAGTCATTAATGTCGGTTGGATTTCTCATCGCAATGTTGCGTTGTCCAAGCTCGGCTATGCCTACATACAAGCTCTCCAACAGGTCATATCCACATAGCAGCACTTAGACTTGTATACAAGCGCACGCTCACAATGATCTCAAGAAATAACATTCGGCAGCTGCTACAGTGCCGTTCTGCACTGGCAAGTGACTGACAACCTACGGAGTATGGAGGCTTAAGCATATGAACTTTATCGGCCTGGATATTGGCACTACATCGATATGCGGTATTATCATGGATGCAGCGAGTGGCACGATACTTAATTCCGTAACAAAAAGCAACAACGCTTCTATAGATTCGATTCATCCTTGGGAATTTATTCAGGATCCAGATGTGATCCTCAAGATCGTCTTCGAGATTTTGGATCAATTGACAAGCGGCGGTGTTCATGCAGCTGGTATAGGCTTAACCGGACAAATGCATGGTATGCTCTACGTGGATGACGTGGGTAACCACGTATCACCGCTGTATACGTGGCAGGATCAACGAGGGGATTTAGCGATCAACGACATCAGTGACGGTGACACCTATGTGTCCCGCTTATCGGGGATTACATCCATGCCGCTGGCGACGGGCTTTGGATTGGTGACCCATCACTATAATTTGCAGAACGGACTTATACCGGCAAATGCTGCCTGCATATGCACCATCGCAGACTATGTAGCCATGAAGCTAACAGGAGGGTGCAAGCCGCTTATGGATCCGACCAACGCTGCAAGCTTAGGTCTGTTTAACCTCGAATTCATGGATTTCGAAGCTCATACGTTGGAGGCGGCGGGAATCGAGTGGAGGATGCTGCCGGAAGTAGTTCCTTCAGGCACCGTCATCGGACATTCACAGGCAGGGATACCCGTGACAGTTTCACTTGGAGACAATCAAGCCAGCTTTCTCGGATCCGTCAGTTCGATCACGGACTCGGTGCTGTTGAATGTTGGAACAGGTTCACAAATCTCAATATTTAGCAAACGCTTTCTTACGATAGAACCTCTTGATATTCGTCCATTCCCAGGCGGGGGATATCTGCTTGTTGGAGCTTCCCTGAGTGGCGGAAAATCCTATGCGCTGCTGGAAAGCTTTTTTCGTGAGGTATGCGTACAGCTTGGCGGTTTGGAGGACCGAGGCAGTCTGTATGCAAGGATGAGTCAATTAGCAGAAAAGGCTGTACTGGATAGAGAGCTTCGCGTCCAGACCCAGTTTTATGGCTCCAGATCCGATCCTTCTAAGAGAGGGTCCATTGAAGGTATTGACTCACTGAACTTCACACCTGGTCATCTCATCATCGGTGTAATCGATGGGATCATTGCAGAGCTGTACCAATTTTATACAACGTTCCCGAACGAGCGCAAGCAGCAGATCAAGTCACTTATCGGGTCCGGCAATGGAATTCGAAATAATGCTACATTACGCCAAAGGCTTTCCATGACCTTTAACCTACCGCTGCAAATTGCGGCTCATCCGGAAGAGGCAGCGTATGGCGCCAGTTTGTGTGCGTCCGTGGGGTGCTCGGTATTCCCGGACTTTCAGCACATTGCTTTTGAATAAATGGGAATGGGGCGATCGAATGTTTCATGTATTGGTAGCGGAAGACGAGGTATGGATTCGGAATGCGATTGTGGAAATGATTGAACGTTTTGAGCTTGGCTTTAAGGTGGTAGCACAGGCGAGTGACGGTGTGGAGGCATGGAATTTGATTAATGAGTATTGGCCTAATGTTGTGATTACAGATATTATGATGCCCCAATTGGATGGACTTTCGCTTCTCCAAAAGTGTGATGAATATAATATTTCCATTGTTCCTATCGTAATAAGTGGTTATGAAAATTTCAATTATGCTCAGCAAGCGATGCGATATGGGGCTACAGAATATTTGTTAAAGCCAGTGCCAGCGGCTGATTTGAAAAGAGCATTGATACGCTCGGTAGAAAGATTACAGCAATCCCATCATCATCATGAGCCGCTCCATAAAATTCAAAATTTTATAGAAAAGATGGAGGTCATGGATCATCAAGAGCTTGCGAAGGAAGCGGTTCTGTTGATTCATTTTATCATGAAAATGAAAACAGCGAATCCAGGTGTTAGATCCGGTCTTTTACGTATTTTTTTGAACAAATTAAATGATCAGCTAGTCAGTATTATACCCAACTATCACAAGGCGGATTTAGGGAACGAAAAAGATATCGAGTCGATACAAAGCCACTTTCTGAAACTGTTGGAAGAATGGTCCCGTCATCAACATCGTGATGATCATAAAAACCATATGATGATGAAAAAAGTGAATGAATATGTGCAGCAGCATTACCACAAGGAAATCACACTTTCCCAAATCGCCGAGTATAGCGATCTGAGTATTTCCAGATTTTGTGTTCTTTTTAAAAAGAATAACGGAGATTCATTTATCAATTACTTGAATTTATATCGAATCGATAAGGCTAAACAGTTGCTGTTGGATTTGGATCTTAAAGTATACGAGGTCGCAGATATGGTCGGATTTTCCTCTTTACCTTACTTCAACCGTCTCTTTAAAAGCATCATGAATCAGTCGCCAAATGAATATAGAAGGAGTCTCGGGCTATGAAATTACCCCGTATTCAAGTCAGGTCTATTAAACATAGAATGATTATTCTATTCCTGGCACTCAGCTTGGTTTCGATTGGCTTGATCACGCTATTTTCCCATTTCTACTACAGCAAAGCGGTTAAAGAGGACTTTGTGACCATAACCACAGAAGCGACAGATCGGCTGAACCATCATATGGAGTTTTATTTTAAGCAAATGAAAAACTCAACCAATACGTTAATTAATACTTCTTTGACCCAAACGTGGTTAATGAAAGAGTATGTTCCTAAACCGGAGGATATTAGTGAAATCGAAATGGAGATGAAGGCCTATGTATCTTTTAACTTTCCAGAAATTGAAAATATGTATTTAGTATCTAATGATAAACGGGTTTTACCTTTATTTAACGCTGCTTATTTGAATAGCTCCTACGTAAATGAGGCCTGGTATCCGTCTGTTCCTGTATCCAAAGTAACCGTTCTGCCTACACATCGCTTGAAAGGAACGGGGCCTCACGTATTAAATATGCTCATTCCTATTTACAGCACGCAAAACCTGGAGATGATAGGAAATCTGATCGTACAGTTCTCCTTGTCCGAAATCGAAGCAACACTTACCAAATCAAAATTGGGGAAGACCGGTTATTTCTTTATTCTTTCCGAGCAAGATACCTATGTGTATCATCCGAATTCAGAATGGATAGGCAAGCAGCGTAGTGAAACGTCCCTCAATGAGCTGATTTTGAATGATGAGACCAAGAGTACGATGTATGACCTGAATGGAACTCCTTATTTGGTCTCATACGGCATTTCGGGTTACACGGGTTGGAAGATCGTTTCTTTCGTCCCTTATTCGGAGATGGCCCACAGCTTGCAATCAGCCGTCCAATCTACGTTTATAACGTTCGCAATGATATCGATCATCATCATGGTGTCGATTCCTTTATTACTTCGCCAATTTATTAATCCGATCAAGCATATCAAGTCGCTGATGGAATCTGTAGCCATGGGTAACCTGAACGTAAGGGCTCACAAAGTATCCAATATTAATGAATTTGAAATTTTAATCAGCAGTTTTAATAAGATGGTCGAGCAGCTGTCTATTTTAATGGATGAGGTATCCCATTACAAGGTCAAAGAAGTGGAGCTTCAACTACAGCAAAGCGAAGCCACGATCCGTGCGCTTCAAAACCAGATTAATCCTCATTTGCTGTACAATACGCTGGATATTATTAAAAGCATTGCCTTTCTGGAGGACGTCCCGATTATCGAGAGGATCACCCACAATTTGGCTGATGTGTATCGTTATGCCTCTAAATGGTCTTATGATGAAGTAACATTGAACGAAGAATTGAGCTCGTTAACCAAGTATTTGGAAATTATTCATATTCGCTATCCTAAAAAATTCGAGAGTAGTGTTCGCGTAAATGACAAGTTCCTGAGCTGCCCCATTATTAAGCTTAGTATTCAACCTATTGTGGAAAATGCGGTTAAATATGCTGTTGAGCCAAAAGGTGGTGAAGCGGCTATTATCGTGAGCGCATACCAGGATCATCAGGATTTGATTATCGAGATTGCTGATAATGGTCCGGGTATATCCGATGATAAGATAACAAGCCTGGAGGAACAATTTAACAACCGTTCGTCGAATGAAGACACGTTGATGAGCAGTGCGATCGGTTTGGCAAATGTACACACACGGTTATCACTAAAATATGGACAAGCTTATGGCGTGTCCGTCCATTCCTTCTCTGGACGCGGCAGTGTGATCAGTCTTAGGATACCTTATCGCAGCTCGTAAAAAGATAGGACTATAAATAAAAAGATTGTGTAAGGAAAAAAAGTGCAATTAGCAGTATGGTTATTAATGAAATGAGAAACGAGGGGGACAAGACATGAAGAAGTGGATACCCGCATTACTTGCTGGCGTGTTTACGGTCAGTGTGGTTGGCTGTTCACAAGGAAGCACTGCATCAGAAGGGAAGACCAGTTCTAGTAAAGAACAAATCAATGTGAATATGATGACGTTTAGTTATGCTGGCGGTGGATGGCCAGAAGATCACCCTGTGATTAAAGAGATTAATAAAAAACTGAATATTAATTTTAAGGTTCAATGGGTACCTTCCGACACCTATGCCCAGAAGCTGAATGTAATGGCCGCATCCAATGAGTTTCCTGATGTATTTATGGTTCAGGAAGCGGAATTTAACAAATGGAGAGACAAAGGCATCTTCATGGACGTAAAGCCCGAATTGGGCAAATACGCGAACTTGTCCAAATATATTACTTCGGACGGTCTGGCCAAAATGAACCCCAAAGACAAATACTACGGTTTCCCTTATTATGTCACCGATACGCGGGATACCTTGGCCATTCGCAAAGATTGGTTGGATAAGTTAGGACTCAAGATGCCAACTACAACGGATGAATTTTACGAGGTTGCTAAAGCGTTTGCAACGAAGGACCCGGACGGCAACGGTCAAGCGGATACGCCCGGGTTCTCGTTTGGTATCGTCAATAACAAGTTCTCCCAAATTGAACCGATCATGGGTGCCTTTGGTTTAGGTAATGAATGGAGCGATGTGAATGGGCAATTGGTGCCTATGCAGGTTCAGACGAATGAGTTGAAGGATTTTGCAGCCTTCATGAAAAAGGCATACACAGAAGGTGTGCTGGACAGAGATTTTCCTGCTAATAAAGTGAAGGACAGCGTAGCTAAATTGGAAGCGGGCAAAGTAGGGATTGCCATGGTTGTTACCAACGAGTTTTTCAACGGAACCTTGCCTACTTTGAAGAAATTAACTCCAAGTGCGGACCTGGTCCAGCTGCTTCCTCCGAAGGGGCCAACAGGCAAGCAGGCAACGCAAACACTTGCAATGACGAATAAAGTGGTTATTAATGCGAAGATTGATGCCTCCAAAAAGCAGCGTATTTTGGAACTGCTAGACTATATGCTGTCAGATGAGGGTTACGATTTAATCAAGAATGGTATCGAGGGTGTGCATTATAAAAAGGGCAATGACGGTAAATACGAAAAGCTTGAAGCTTTCGATAAAGATCGTCCGCAATTGCTGTCTACATGGTTTTTCCGAAGATTTGATCCCGATATTCAAATCCGGAAGTGGGACGATCAAGAAGCTGCCAAAAGAATTAGAACTATTATTGAAACCAATGAAAAGTATCGCTGGAAAAATCCTGCCGAAGGCTATTTTAGTGAAACGGTGACTAAGAAAGGAGCAGGCCTTCAACAAAAGTGGATGGAGACGATGACCAAGGTTATTGTAGGACAAGCTCCACTGACAGCTATTGATGATGCGGTTGCAGCCTGGAAACGAGACGGAGGAGACGAAATTATTAAAGAGACCAATGCTCAGTATCAGTTATTGAAATAATGGATATACAATTTGAATGAAATAGGGTTGGCTTCCTGCCAACTCTTTATATCAGGAGTGGTTAATTTGCAAAAAACATTAAAGCAAGGAATACCATTATATGTAATGATCCTGCCTGGCTTGCTATATTTCCTTATATTTCGTTATGCGCCCATGGGTGGTATTCTGCTGGCATTTAAGGACTTTGATCCTTTTGATGGGGTTTGGGCAAGCCCGTGGGTAGGCTTCAAGCATTTCCAAACCTTATTTATGGAGCCTGACTTTTGGAGATTATTCAGCAACACCCTTATATTAAGCGCTCTCAATTTATTTTTATATTTTCCTGCACCGATTATTGTTGCCATCTTATTAAATGAAGCTCGGGTAAAATGGTTTGCCCGAACCGTGCAAACGGTTGTTTATATCCCGCATTTTGTATCATGGGTAGTCGTTGTCGGCATAACGATCGTGCTGTTCGCCTCCCAGGATGGAGGGATTAACAAGCTGCTCGCTGAAAATGGATATGCTCGGCTGGAGCTGTTAACCCACCCCGATTATTTTAGAGGCTTATACGTATTTCAAACGGTTTGGAAGGAGATGGGCTGGGGAGCGATCATATTTCTGGCAGCACTCGCTTCCGTAGACCCTACCTTGTATGAAGCAGCAGTCATGGATGGGGCAGGAAGATGGAGACAAATGTGGCATATCACCTTGCCCGCTTTGCGAACGATTGTGGTGCTTATGTTTATTCTCAGGCTCGGACAAGTGATGGAAACCGGCTTTGAACATATTTATCTTATGCAAAATTCGTTGAACCTTGCAGTTTCGGATGTTTTTGATACGTATGTGTATCGTCAAGGTGTTCTCCAGGGAGAATACAGCTTTACAACAGCTATAGGTTTATTTAAGTCAGCTGTGGGATTGCTGTTTGTATTGGCAGCCAACAAATTGGCCAAAAAATTCGGCGAGGAGGGCGTTTACTAACCATGAATAAGCTCTTAGCCAGAAGGAATGATATTCTTTTTAACTTTTTCATATATGGACTCCTGACCCTTTCATTACTGACCGTGGCTTTACCCTTTTTATATGTAATGTTCAGCTCGTTCTCGACGAAGTCTGAGTATTTATCGAGGGGGTTTTATATCTTTCCGAAGGACTGGACGTTAAATTCCTATCTCTATTTGGTTAATAGTAAAGGTTTTATAGCATCTTATGCGAATACGATCTACATCACGGTCATTGGCACGGTGATCAATGTACTCACCACATGTTTAATGGCTTATGGTTTGTCAAAAAGCTGGCTCAAAGGAAGAGTCACGTTGAATTTTATGGTGCTGTTCTCAATGATTTTTAACGGAGGAATGATACCTACTTATCTGGTACTGAAGGAGCTTTCTTTGATAAATAGCTACTGGTCATTGTTTCTTAGCGGTGCGATCGCTCCGTTTATATTGATTATCATGAGAAGCTTTTTTTCCAACATTCCGACTGAACTGGAAGAATCGGCTAGAATCGACGGCTGCAGCGAGTGGAGGCTATTGTTCAGTATCATCATTCCGCTCTCGCTTCCGTCCATAATAACAATTACATTGATGTACGGGGTGGCGCATTGGAATGCGTACTTCCAGGCTATTTTGTATTTGAACGATTCAAACAAATGGCCCGTTCAAGTATTTTTACGCCAACTGCTGCTGGAGTCGGACTCATCTATGGAGTTGAATATTGGGAACTACGAATATGGCCCACCCGTTCGTATGGCTGCTGTACTTCTCATTGCGTTACCGCTGCTGTTATGTTATCCGTTCCTGCAAAAGTATTTTAATCAAGGGATGTTTGTAGGCTCTGTGAAAGGATAGTGACTTTTAGAGAAAGAGGTATTGCCAATATGAAAGCGATTGTTGTTCTGATGGATACGCTAAACCGACATATGCTGGAGAGCTTCACCCCTTCTTCATGGGTCAAGACACCGAATATATCGAGATTAGCTGAGAAGAGTACGCTATTTAACAATCATTGGTCCGGGTCATTACCTTGCATGCCAGCCAGAAGGGATATGATGACAGGACGCCTTGGCTTCCTCGAACGTGGATGGGGTGGGATAGAACCGTTTGATGTTACACTCCCGCAAGTATTGAAAAGTAAAGGTGTATTCTCGCATATTGTGACAGATCACTACCATTATTTTAAAACGGGCGGAGAAAACTATTGTCAAGCCTTTAATAGCTGGGATTTACACCGCGGTCAGGAAAGCGATCCTTGGGTTTCCCGAGTAAATAAGCCGGCTAACTTTACTGAGTCTGTTTATGGAAGAGCTGAACCTCAATATGAGAAAAACCGTACGACCTTCATCAGCGAGGAGGATTATCCAGGCCCCAGGACGATGAAGGCAGCCTGTCAGTGGCTGGAGGATAATGAGGCTGCAGCTTCATTTTTTCTCATGGTGGAAGCATTTGATCCGCATGAGCCGTTCGATTGTCCGCAGCATTATTTGGATTTATACGAGGATGATTATACGGGGCCAAGGTTTGACTGGCCAAAGTATGCCAGAGTTGGCGAACCACCTGAAGCGATCGAGCATCTGCAAAAACGCTATGCGGCTAATCTGACGATGATCGATCATTGGCTTGGGAAATTGTTAGATGTGATGGATAGCCAACAATTATGGGACGATACGCTTCTTTTTTTGACGACTGACCATGGATTTCTATTAGGCGAGCACGAATGGACAGGGAAAAATATCATGCACGTCTATAATGAAATTGCTCATCTGCCTTTAATGATCCATCTGCCGGGAGTCGTACCTGATAAAAAAGGAATTTCCGCTATTACGCAAAACATAGATTTGATGCCAACCCTGCTTGATTATTTTGGAATCGATATTCCACAGACGGTAAGAGGTCATTCTTTACTCGGCCTTGTAAAAGGAACAGAAAATCATATTCGCGATTACGCGCTCTACGGCACGTTTGGTATGACAGTAAATGTTACCGATGGGAAATACACCTACTTGCGTGCCCCCATCCATGAAGATAATTACCCTTGCTGCGCGTATACCGCAATGCCTACTACTTTTGGTGCTTATCTGGGTACCCATAATCCGGATCAAATTGAGGTCGGACGATATTTGTCCTACACCAATTATCCGTTATTCCGGATTCCTATCAGCCAAGCTGGAGTACCCTTTAAGATGGCGCAGCACGTACAGCATTCGCTGCTATATGATATCGAATCGGATTACCATCAATTAGAACCTACCGAGGACGAGGCACTGATCAAGCGATATACGGAGCTGCTCATTCAGGCCATGGAACTGGAAAAAGCCCCGGATGAGCAATATATGCGTCTGGGATTGAATCGATAAGAAATCATTTAAAATTATGGAGGATGAACAATGAGAATTTTATTTTTGGACTTGGACTCAACCAGCCCTGACCACTTAGGCTGCTATGGATATCATCGGAATACGTCCCCCAACATTGATAAAATTGCAGCGGAAGGTGTTCGTTTTACGAATTATTACACCTCAGATGCACCTTGCGCTCCTTCTCGAACCGCGTTAATGAGCGGGCAATTCGGTATTCGCAACGGTTTGGTCGGCCATGGCGGGACGGCGGGGGATATGAAGCTGGAAGGGATAAAGCGCGATTTGATGGGCAGGCTTACGCGTGGTGGTTCCTTTCCTTCTTATCTGAATTTAATGGGTAACCTGAATACAGTTCTCATTAGCCCGTTTGCCCAGCGTCATTCCACCTTTGGGTTTTATGCGGGATTCAACGAGATCCTCAATACGGGCAAATATGGCAATGAATCGGCTGAACATGTTACGCCTGTTGCACAGGACTGGATTGATCGAAATGCGCAGAAGGATGATTGGTTTTTATATATCAATTATTGGGATCCGCATACGCCTTACCGTGCTCCCATGGAATATGGAAATCCATTTGAGCAGGACCCGCTGCCAGAATGGTTAACCGAGGACGTATTAGAAAGGCATAAACAAATGGTCGGTTCGCATACGGTAAATGAGTTAAATATTGATTTCATCAATAAAACATACGATAACCAAACACATCCTAGCTTCCCTCGACACCCTGGAGATATTCAGGACATGGATGGTTTAAGAACGATGATCGATGGATATGATTGCGGAATCCGTTATATGGATGAGCATCTTGGGCGGTTGTTTGCATCACTGGAGCAGCAGGGTGTTATGGATGACCTGATTATTATGATATCCGCCGATCATGGGGAAAATATGGGGCAGCTTGGTATCTATGGTGAGCACGCCACTGCCGATCAAGGAACATGCCGTCTCCCTATGATCATTCGCTGGCCGGGTATGAAGCAGGGAATTGTTAATGAGGATCTTCATTTGCATCTGGATTTACTCCCCACTATGGCAGAAATGTTAGGCGGTCCGAGCATGCCGGATTGGGATGGAGTGAGCTATGCTTCTGTTCTAAAAGAAGGCGCGAGCTGCGGACGTGATTATGTTGTCGTATCGCAATGTGCGCATGTCGCCCAGAGAAGTGTCCGTTTTCGTGACTGGATCTATATTCGCTCCTACCATGACGGGTTTCATCTGTTTGACAAGGAAATGCTGTTTAACCTTTCCGAGGACCCTAAAGAGCAGCATAATGTTGCAGCTTCCAATAAAGATGTATGTATGGAGGCCGTTTATTACTTAAATGAGTGGCATGACGACATGATGAGACGCTCTGGCGACGACAAGGACCCTTTGTGGACGGTGATGAAAGAGGGCGGACCTTACCATGCCAGAGGCTACTTGAAGGGATACATTAAACGCTTGGAGGAAACGGGTAGGGGACATCATGTGGAGGAATTAATCCGCAGACATCCAAGCGAGTTTCCGGAAAAGATTCACCCCGCAGCCATGATAGTTCAAAAGCAGCTGAGTTCAAGAATGAAAGGATAGGATGAATATGCAGCGAAATCCAGCTGAATGGATAGCTCAAATGACATTGGAGGAAAAAGCGAGCCTATGCTCCGGGCTTGACTTTTGGCATACGAAAGGGATTGAACGTCTTGGCATTCCGTCTATTATGGTAACCGACGGGCCTCACGGCTTGCGCAAGCAGCGGGCTTCATCGGACCATCTCGGGCTGTTCGACAGTGTACCGGCAACCTGCTTTCCATCTGCCGCCGGGATGGCCAGCTCTTGGGACCGTGAGCTCATTCGCAAGGTTGGTATCGCACTGGGCGAAGAATGTCAAGCTGAGGAAGTGGCGGTTCTGCTTGGACCTGGCGTGAACATCAAGCGGTCTCCGCTCTGCGGCAGAAACTTCGAATATTTCTCTGAAGATCCGTACTTGTCCTCTGAAATGGCGGCGCATCATATTATGGGTGTGCAAAGCCAGGGGATAGGTACCTCATTGAAGCACTTGGCAGTCAACAATCAGGAGCACCGACGCATGTCTACCAATGCCGTTGTCGATGAGCGGACGCTTCGTGAGATCTATTTGTCCAGCTTCGAGGGCGCGGTCAAGCAAGGCCAGCCTTGGACCGTCATGAGTGCCTATAATCAGGTAAACGGCGAATTTTGTTCAGAGAACGGTAAACTGCTAACGGACATCTTGAAAGATGAATGGGGACACGAGGGAATCGTCGTATCCGACTGGGGGGCCGTGAACGATTGTGTAGATGGACTGGCGGCAGGCTTGGAGCTGGAGATGCCATCGAATAACGGTACTAGCGATCTTAAAATCGTCGAAGCTGTTCGAAGCGGCAAACTGGCGGAAGAGGTGCTGGACCGTGCAGTAGAGCGGCTGTTGACCGTTATATTCAAAGCTGTTGACCAACATAAAGAAGGTGCAGCTTACGATCCAGACGCCCACCACCAGCTGGCACGTGAGGTTGCAAGGGAAAGCATGGTGCTTCTGAAAAATGAGGATGACTTCCTGCCGCTTGCCAAATCAGGAAATATTGCGCTGATCGGAGCGCTCGCCACAACGCCACGATATCAGGGAGGCGGCAGCTCGCATATCAAACCGACCAGGCTCGAGGGTATTCACGAAGAGATGTGTAGGACCGCTGGAAGCACCGCTACCATCGCTTTTGCGCAGGGATATGATCTGAACAGTGATGAGATGGACGAAGACCTGCTCGCAGAAGCTGTGCAAGCGGCCGTTCAAGCAGATGTTGCTGTTATCGTGGCTGGTCTGCCTGAACGCTGCGAATCGGAAGGCTTTGACCGTAAGCATCTCCGCATTCCAGCTAATCAAATTCGTTTGATCGAAGCGGTAGCAGCGGTCCAAAGCCAAGTGGTGGTCGTGCTGAGCAATGGCGCCCCCATTGAAATGTCTTGGATTGGAGGTGTGAAGGCTGTGCTCGAGGCTTATCTCGGAGGACAGGCGCTTGGCGGCGCTATCGCTGATCTACTTTTTGGCGATGCAAATCCTTGCGGTAAACTGGCGGAAACCTTCCCGCAGAAGCTCGAGCATAATCCGTCCTATCTGTACTTTCCAGGCGTTGGGGATCGTGTCATCTATAATGAAGGTATTTTTGTCGGGTATCGTTACTATGACGCAGCTGACCGGGCACCCTTATTTCCTTTTGGTCACGGTCTTAGCTATACCCGATTCAGTCACTCCGATCTTACAGTAAGTAACAAGGAAATCTTGGATACAGGCACAATTCACGCCAGCTTAAACATCACCAATACTGGAGATCGGCACGGAAAAGAAATTGTGCAGTTGTATATCCGCGACGTGGTCAGTACGGTTGCAAGACCGCTCAAAGAATTGAAAGGCTTCGTTAAAGTAGAGCTTCAGCCTGGGGAGACTAAGGCGGTAACCTTCGTGCTGGAACAACGCTCTTTTGCCTATTACAACGTGGATTTGCAGGATTGGCACGTGGAAACAGGTGAATTTGAAATTCTGATCGGAAAGTCCTCTGCTGAAATTACTCAGCGTGAGACCATTCGTGTCCAATCTACCGTTAGCCTCAAAAAAACGTACACACGCAACTCAACGATAGGAGACTTAATGGAAGATCCGAAGGCCGCAGCGATCGTGCAAGATTTGTTAAAGAATTCGCCATTTGCTAATGCTGGTTCCGATCATGCAGGGGCGTCAGAGATGATGGCTGCTTTCCTCAAGTATATGCCACTGCGTGGATTGGTCGCTTTCAGCCGTGGTGCCATGACGGATGAAATGCTGGAGGATGTACTGGGAATATTGAATGTATAAGATGTAGACGGACTGAAATCTCACTTTTTTTGCAAAACGAGCCTTGGAAATAATTCAGAGGTTCGTTTTTGTATATGAATGGATGCATTGGATATTCCATATGGCTTCGTGGCATTTGCATGTTGAAGTGTATGGTCTGTTATGATACACTACATACGATAGCAAGCAACGATAGATGTAACCTGGCAGCAGAGGTGAACGTAGATGGATTTCGTTTGGAAGTCGGAACAATTTCATATAGACCCCTCCCGTCCGCTATATGAGCAATTTGTAGAGCAGCTTCGTGCATTGATAGTGCGTGGTGTGCTGGCTCCGGGTACTCGGATGCCTTCAGTACGGGAACTGGCAGCGACAATCCGTGTCAATCCGACTACTGTAATGAAGACGTACCAGGAGCTCGAAAGAGCCAGACTCATCGTAACGTTCCGTGGGCAGGGAACCTATGTGACCACCGATAACGAAGCCATTAGGGAAAGCAAAAGGACAATCGTCAAGGAAGCTATGAAACATCTGCGGGAGATCGCAGAATCGCTTGATCTGACCGTTGACCAACTGCTTGAACTGGCGCAAGAGAAGGAGGAGTAGTCCTATGACGAATGATACTGGCACCTCCATAGCCTTGGAGTGCAGGCAGGTAACGATGAAAGTAAGAAAAAAGGAGATTTTGAATGAGGTAACGTTCTCTTTAGAAAAGGGACGTATTGCCGGATTGCTGGGTCCAAACGGTGCAGGCAAATCAACCCTGCTCAGTATTTGCACCGGATTAACGGAGCCTACAAGCGGATCGGTACGGATCTTTGGTCAGCCAGCAGGCATAGAAAGCTTGCGTTCCATCGCAGTACTGCCGGACCGGGGAAAATTGCCCGGATGGTTGACGGCTGGGGAATGGCTTGCTTTTGCCGGTCAGATTTATCCGGATTGGGATTTCGAAAGGGCGGAGCAGTTAGTTCACTCATTACGAATCAACTTGGGTACGCGCATATCCGCCCAATCCCGCGGAGAGGAAGCTCGACTGCAGCTTATCAGCTGTCTGGCCCGCACCTCGCCTCTTGTCCTGCTGGATGAACCGTTCACCGGTGTGGATATGATTTCACGGGAGCTGATCGCTTCATCGGTCGTTGCTGATTTGGCAGACGGAGAACGGACCTTTCTCATAGCAACTCATGATATACGCGAAATGGAGCAGTTGTTCGATCGGATTATTTTGATCGGAAATGGCCGTGTTGTAGCCGACAACGAGGTCGATAGCTTAAGGGAACAAGGAACCTCCGTGGAATCCCGTTATAGGGAAGTGTTCTCATGAAAAGTGTATGGACACTTGCAAAGCTTGAGCTTAGCAGGTACAGCACTTACCTGCCTGGAACCTCGCAAAGCAATTACATACGCATCGGCCTGATCTTCCTCCTGCTGCTTGCAGCCAGTATGGCGTGGTCACGTGGTAATGTGAACGTCGGCAGCTTGTATGAATTGGGCTTCATCGCGTACGTGGAGACGATGCTGATC
Organism: Paenibacillus periandrae; assembly: GCF_022458865.1. Lineage (GTDB taxonomy): Bacteria > Bacillota > Bacilli > Paenibacillales > NBRC-103111 > Paenibacillus_S > Paenibacillus_S periandrae. The sequence continues at coordinate 222,420 of NZ_JAJNMU010000012.1, forward strand.
ATCATGGTATGGGAGGCACTGAACGGAGGCCGAGCCGGAAGAGGCCAGCAGTGGTGGCTGCTGCTGCCTTATTCAAGGCTGACACTTGTTCTTGGCAAGGCTTTTAGCTTTGTGTGGCTGGGACTTTATCTCATTCTATTTATGCTTCTGCTCTGTACCATCCATTATGCGTTATTCGTCTTATGGGGAAGCGTACCCTATGCAGACGCAAGCAGCTTATGGCAAACGGCAGGTACCGCAGGATGGGCAGCTCTCGCAATACTACCCGTCATGAGCAGTATCGGTTTGCTCATGTCCGTGTTTCAAATGTGGTGGACTCGTATTGGAACCGTGATTGTCTTCATCTATATTTCGATGCCGCTGCTGATCTTTGCACTCCTGGCTGGCAGCTCCGCTGCGATTGATTTTCAGTTCACGATACCAAGTGCACAGAATGTATGGCTGCTTGTGGCTGCGGGATGGTTATTCTCTTGCGCGGCTGTTTGGCTTTCAAGCGCGATAGGCATGAAGCAGCTAGCGAAGCTTCGTTTTCATGGCTATCCGGTCGTATCATCCCCGGAATTGCAGGTTCCACTGACAATGGTGCCGTCGCAGGTAACGAAACGACGTTCTGGTGCTTTCTGGGCTTTGGTTGCCATGGAGAAACGACGGTATGACTGGATCAGTCGCCATGCTCCGAGGCGCATACGCTGGATCGTGTATGCACTGTTGGCCCTCATTGCCTTCTTTGGCTATCAGAATAGCGGCAGCCTGACGGATCTCATTTTCTTTCATTCGATCATAACGATGTTCAGTTACATGGGTATTGTTGTATATGGATTGAATAAAAATGCAGATTTCAGCAAAGGATTTGCTCATTGGTGGCTGGCTTTTCCACATTCCCGATATGTCTTGCTGGGCAGCCGAATATTTGCTTATTTAACGTCGATGTTAACCTATTGGTTATTGGCCATGTTAAGTGCAGGTGTAGGATTCGCTTTACGGCAATGGTTGAATCCAATGTCGGGGACGGATATTCTCATCGCAGGAAAATATATCGCCGAAAATGTAGTGCTCATGATCCCGCTTGCTGTTTTTTACGTGTTAGCTGTACAAATCATGCCAGCCGTGAATAAGTATCCGCTACTCATTATCTTGCTTGTTCCTTTATTAGCGAGTTACGGCTTCTGCATTCAGCTGCCTAATCTATGGGTTATGCCGGATCGGTTATCTGGGCTTGCTCTGCGTGATGGTCCTGCTCCGGACTTCCTCAAGCACCTGACCTTGCTTTACAGCATTGGCATTCCAGCAGCTTTGATCGGCTTCGGGCTCGGTGGGAAATATTTAAATAGATACGCGATGATGAGGAATTCAATCTGGTTCCGAGGCCTTCGTGGGAAAGAACATTAACGCCAGACGGACAGATAGATAACCTCCAAAATTGTCGGATGTATGAATTTTTCTCATTCACTCTTAGATTGGCTCAGCAATGAATGGTTAAAGCAGGCAAGGAGACGTATAATACGTATAGTGACATCCAATGTTACTGCATATTATTTATCTAATTAGGTTAGGTGGAATCACTATGAAAACAATAGTCGTTGTTGGTGGTGGCATTACCGGGTTATCCACTGCCTATTATCTTCAAAAGATGATAAAAGCCCAGAAGCAGGCGGCAAAAATCGTGCTGATAGAAGCGAATGATACCTTGGGCGGTAAAATCAGAACCGCTCATGAAGGTGAGTTTATAATGGAGACGGGAGCGGATTCGATTGTCGCCCGTAAAACGAATGTAGCTCCATTTCTGGAAGAGCTGGGCTTACAGGAGGACGTTGTATATAACGCAACAGGAGTCTCTTTTATTCATACAGATGGCGAATTGAAAGCCATTCCGAAGGATGCGGTTTTCGGTATCCCGCTTAGTCTGGAATCATTGGCCAAGACGGATCTGATTTCAGCGCAGGGAAAGGTAGAAGCTTTAAAAGACTTCTACACACCAAATGAAACCTTTACCAAGGAGCATTCAATTGGGGAATTCCTGGAATATTTTCTCGGTAAGGAGCTAGTGGAGAAACAAATTTCTCCTGTACTGTCCGGCGTGTATTCCGGTCGGCTGCAGGATTTAACCATTGCGTCGACGCTTCCTTATTTGCTGGATTATAAAAATGAATACGGCAGCATCATTCAAGGCTTGTCGGAGAACAAGCAGCGTTTTCAGGGGACAGGCGGCAAGAAATTTTTGTCGTTCAAGCAGGGTGTGTCTTCGTTAATTGATAGAATGGAAGAACGGCTAACGGATGTTGAGCTGTATAAAGGTGTGCAGGCTGAACAAATCGGGAAGCAGCAGGATCGGTACATCGTTTCTTTGTCCAATCAGATTGAGCTGGAAGCGGATTTCATCGTGCTGAGCACACTGCATCCGGTGGCACAGCACCTTCTCCATGATGAGAGGCTGGATGAGGATTTCGAGCAATTGACCAACAGCTCTCTCATCAGTGTCTATCTGGGATTTGACATTCCGGACAGCGAACTGCCCAAGGACGGGACAGGCTTCATCGTCGCAGAAGGCAGTGATCTGGTATGTAATGCCTGTACGTGGACCAGCCGCAAATGGGAGCATACCTCAGAGCAGAACCGTTTACTGGTAAGACTTTTTTATAAAAGCACCTGTCGTGATTATGAAAAGCTTCTGCAAATGACACAGGAACAATTAATCCAGGTAGCGCGACAAGATATCGAAGACTGCCTTGGCCTTACAGGTACACCGATTTCATCTGATATTACCAAATGGCACGAAACCATGCCTAACTATCATTTGAAGCACCCGCATATTGTAAAATCATTGGAAGCCAAACTAGCAGAGAGCTATCCTAATGTCATCTTGGCCGGGTGCTCCTATTATGGTGTAGGTATTCCCGATTGTATCCTGAACGGAGAACATACCGCACAAAGGATTGCCGAGCGCTTGTGAGATATAATCGAACAGGCAGCATCTACCAATAAATCAGTACACGTAAAAACCTTCCTAATTCAGGAAGGTTTATTGTTGATGCCAAATCCCTACGCAGCTTGATTGACAACTTTTGCCGCTCTCGATTTTTTGAACGTGACCAAGGAATAGATGATCAACGCAAGCCAGATAAACGAAAAAGCGATCAATTGCGGTTCAGTAAACGGCTCGTGAAATACAAAAATAGCTAACAGCAGGCTTGTTGTCGGAGCGATATATTGGATAAAGCCGACCATCGAAAGTGGAAGCAGCTTGGCTGCCTGAGCAAACCAGAATAATGGCAAGGCGGTTGCCGCTCCCGATAATAGAAGAAGCACAATCGAATAGCTGGGTAAAGAAGAGACTGTGGCTGAGCCGGCTGATTGAATGTACAACAAATAACCGAACGCAATAGGGAAAACAACGATGGTTTCCCAGGTGAGACCCAGCAAAACATCCAGACCCGCCATCTTTTTGGCAAGACCATATAGCGCAAAAGAGACAGCTAAGGAAATCGCCACCCAAGGAATCGTTCCGTATTGAATGGCCATTATCAACACACCGAAGCCCGCCAACAGAATTGCCACCCATTGACCGGCTGAAAGTCGTTCTTTTAAGAAAATGACGGCGAACACAACGCTTATCAACGGATTCATATAATAGCCTAAGCTCGTCTCGATCACATGTCCATTATTGACTGCCCATATGAATAAAAACCAGTTGCAGCTTATGAATATGGAGCAAAGCAAGACGGCTACTTTGCTTTTTAGATTGGGAACAACCGATTTAAGCTGCTTCCATCGTTTCGCTGCACTAACCAGAATAGCTACAAAAACTAATGACCATACAATTCGATGAGCAAGAATCTCCCAAGCAGGCATGGATTGGAAGAGACGCCAATATAGCGGCAAAAAGCCCCACGAAAAATAAGCTAATATGCTATAGATGACTCCTTTTTTCATGAACACAAGACTCCTTTTTCAAAAGTAAGTCCTAGTGTAACAAAATTACCCCAATAATGTAACCCTACCCGAGTCATCTACTCCAACATGGGAGTTGATGTTTGTTTAAAATAAAATTTTCAATGGATACTTCCTATATCTTAATGGTAAAGTAAAAGATAGGCAGTACATAGGACTATTTAGTCAGGAGTGTTGAACATTTATGAAACAGAACCAATATGATGATCACGATTTTTTTGATAAATACAGTCAGATGCCTCGTTCTATCGGTGGATTACAAGCCGCTGGGGAATGGCCTGCGCTCCGTGCTATGCTTCCTGAACTTCGCGATAAAAGAGTTCTTGATCTTGGCTGCGGCTATGGATGGCATTGCCGATATGCGCGCGAGCAGTCGGCCAAGTCAGTGGTAGGTGTAGATCTATCCGAGAAAATGCTAGCACGCGCCATAGATAGCACTGACGATTCCGGGATCGAATATCGTCGGCTGGCAATTGAAGATATCGATTTTGCCGCAGAGGAATTCGATGTAGTCATAAGCTCACTGGCGCTGCATTATGTGGAGCCATTTGATAGCGTTTGCCGTAAAATACATCATTGTCTTGCACCTGGAGGCACCTTCGTGCTTTCGGTTGAACATCCGGTGTTTACCGCACTTGCTGCACAGGATTGGTACTATGGTCCGCAGGGGGAACGCTTGCATTGGCCTGTTGACCATTACCAGAATGAAGGTCTGCGGCAGGCAAGATTTTTGGATACCGATGTTGTCAAATATCATCGAACTCTCGCTACGTATATGAATGCGTTAATAGATTCCGGTTTCACCATTACGAGGCTCTCCGAGCCACAACCAACACCTGAAATACTCGCCAAATTTCCTGAAATGCAAGACGAAACCCGCCGTCCTATTTTCCTCTTGATTGCAGCAGTCAAGAATTAGAGAAGTGACAATTTATGGAATCCACAAAGAAGGGTGAACAAAGTGCGCGAAAAAGAAATTGACACAGCGATTGTGCAGCAGGATTCGGTGGACGATAGGGGTGGACCTGGTGGAATGAGCGGATTCGAGATACGAGAGGAACAGTTCCTGGTCGGTCGGAATGGGCAGCATGAGCGATTTAACGCCTATTTGACGGGACAAAGTAATTCTGGTCAATCCATTTGGAATATTTACGGAACTGCGGGTGTAGGCAAGAGCTTTCTGCTCGATTCATTTTGCCGAAAAGCACGGCTTGCAGGCATCCCGATGCTGCATCTGGACAGCCGCGATTTTAATCATAAGGGCGAGCAGTTGTTTCGTCAGCTGCTGGATCAGCTAATACTGCTGAAGCAGGTCGATGAGCATGTCTTACAACAGCAGCCGCTGGAATCCTGTTTGACCCTGCTTAAGCAGCTGTCTCAGAGGACTCAGGTGGTGCTGGCCTTTGACACGTATGAGGAAATGGGAGAGCTGGACGGATTGCTGCGCGAACGACTATTCAAGCGTCTGCCTGACAATGTGCTGCTCATTCTTGCCGGCCGCTATAAGCTTAATGACCAATGGATCTTGTCTCCTGCTTTGAGAGAACGGATTTATTATATGCCGCTCGGAAACTTGACTGACAGCGAAAGCGAGTCATACCTTCGATGCTCCGGCATTGTAGAAGACCATAAAATCACACGAATTCAAAGGAAAACCGGTGGACATCCCCTCGCCCTGTCCCTTGCTGCCGCGGTACCCCTCCAAGACGAATGGACAGCGTCTCCAACCGACGATACCGGTTGGTTTGACCTTCTGGTCAAGGCATGGCTTCGCGAGGTCCCTGATGCAAGACTTCGTCGCATGGTCGAAGCGGCGGCCGTACTGCTTCATGTTAACCGGGAAGTGCTGACCTTTATTACGGAGGAAGAGGTCGACGATCCATTGTTTGATGCATTGATTTCCTTGTCCTTTGTACGTAAAACGGGACGTGGCTGGATGCTGCACGATCTGATGCGGATAGCTGCGCGCAAGCAGCTGGAGGAGCGGACACCGGAATATTTTCACCGACTGATGGGCAGAGCCGCGTACTATTATGCTGATTTGATCAGGCAAATCTCAGGCTCCCGCAGCACAGAGTGGGAGGTAGGGGAGCTGTTCTACTATACAACGGGCAACATCATGGTACGGGCTTTGATTCAGTCCTCTTCGAGAGGTCAGTATGCTTGGGAATCGTTGACGCTGGCCAATATCGAAGAAGGGGAGGCTTACCTGCGAGGAAGAACGGAAGCAGCAACAGCTCTATCTTTCTCCGGGTCCGACCCGCAAACGGAACAAACCTATCATGAATTTGTGGCCAAGGAGGATATGAAGCTGACGATCAAGGGGATTGATCTGCAAGCTTTGGTCCGGCTGGATCGGCAGTCCGTCATGCTGCTTCGCTCAGGAAGCGGTGAAGCGGTCGGATTGGCCTCCATGATTCCGATCCATTCGGCAACCCTGCCTTATTTGAAAACGGACCCGTTTTCCGCTCCGTATTTATCTTCTCTATCACCTGAGGAATTGAAGCTTCTGGAGGTCGATCCACCTGGTCAATCGGGATGGTTCATCCGAACTATCGATTACAAGGACTGGAAAAATGTCAATCTGATCATCGAAGCGATGTATTTGATTTTTTCCTATTTGTGCTCGGGTGGACTTTTTATCGCTTCTCCGCCGCCATTGGAATTTTTTCAGGGGGCGCACTTGAGTATGGGCTTTCAAATTGCCCCCGGTGTTGTTCACCGGCATTATGATGGCAAGACGTCAACGCCGACATTTGTGCTCGACACGAGAGGAGAGAAGCTGGAGGCATTTCTTCGATTTCTGCTTAAGCAGGGAGGGTATTCCGGTTTTGCACCGAACTTGCCGGCCGGTCTGCTTGAGCGGCTGACGAAACGGGAGGGAGAGGTCGTTCTGCTCGCAATAGACGGACAAACCAATGGAGAAATTGCCAAAACCCTTTATGTTAGCGAGGTTACTGTAAAAAAGCATATGAGTTCGATTTTCGTCAAGCTGGCGGTGAAAAACCGCAACCAATTAATTAAGCTTTTTACGAGTAAGCCCTAAGCACTTATCTATTCCAGCTCACACCTTTAAGTGGTGTGGGCTTTTTATTTTTTAACGTCATATACAATAAATGTGAATGATACTTAGCGCTTGCGTGTATGAGACCATTACTATACGAACGGATAATATCAAGCATCAAACCTTCCTGTTATATTAATTCATGAATAAGGTGCTGGGTGTTGACTGATCGGCTGCGGGGACACCGTTTCATCATGATTATTTAGGTAAAAGACGTATTTCATGCGGCTATGGCCCAACTAAGTAGGGGGAAGATAAGTATGGGAATCAAATTCATTAAAGTCTCTGTTGTTTATTTTGTTATCGGTATTCTTCTGGGCATGTATATGTCCATGGCAAGCCAGCATGTATTCGCGAGTGTGCATGCACATATCAACCTGCTGGGCTGGCTGTCGTTTGCAGTGTCTGGCATTATATACCATTTATTTCCAAGGGCGGGGTACAGCCGTTTGGCCCTCGTACATTACTGGCTGCACAACATTGGATTGCCACCGATGATGCTGGGATTGTTTCTGTTACTTAGCGGAGCTGCGTCATTCGAGTTCCTGATTCCGATTGGGGCAACTCTGGTTGTAATTAGTGTCATCCTGTTCGCGATCAATTTACTGATCAATATCCGATCGTCGGAAGGGTAAGAATCGTACTCCCTATCTGTGACAAAATCCTTATTCATCGATATAGTAATATTTTCCATGGAGAAGTTTATTATTATGCTATCATGATAATAAACTTCTCTATTTCTATGTTAATACGGATATATGACCTATTTCACTTAAATGGAGAAAATAAATAGCCAGAACTCCTGTTCATAGCTGCTTTTACGCTTGACGGGGTGAAGCATTATACATACATTAAATAGGTACCTATTTAACCTGAAAAGAAGGTCATTCCGAATGGAAGTCTGGAAACGCAATTTATACATTTTATGGACCGGTAATTTTTTAACTGCGGTTGGTATTGGAATGATTATCCCTTTTTTGCCTCTTTATGTGCAGGATCTTGGTGTACATGATGTGAAACAGGCCGCTCTGTGGGCCGCTATGATTTTTGGGATCAATCATCTGATGATCGCGCTCATATCACCCTTGTGGGGCAGATTTTCCGATTTATATGGGCAAAAGCTGGTCATGGTAATTACCAGTATAGGTTCTGCCGTTATTATCGCGGCTATGGGTCTTGTCGATAATCCCTTACAGCTGCTTCTGCTCCGCGCCGCTTTTGGGACGATGGGCGGTTATCCAACTTCCTCTGTAGCCTTATTGGCCATAGAAGCTCCCAAGCAACAGGTGGGTAACGCATTAGGCACACTGCAAACCGGACAAGTCACCGGTCAATTGTTAGGGCCGTTGATTGGCGGCGTGCTGGCTGAGTGGTTGGGGATACGGGATTCCTTTTTTATTACAGGCTTCTTTATATTCCTGGCTGCGCTGCTCACCGTATTCGGAGTGAAGGAAACCCATACATACCCGACATACAAGTTCAAAAGTTTGTTGAAGCTGAGTAACCCGTTTAAGTCCAGGATTCCTCAAACGAAGGTTCATGATAAGAAAGCATGGCATGATATTTTTACGCAATCTCCACTTATTATCACGCTATTTATATCTACATTCCTGATCTCTATAAGCTTTGCGAGCATTAGTCCGATGATTTCGTTGTATGTAAAAAGCATGAATATCGTCGATCACATTGAAATTATGGCTGGTCTCATATTTGCTTCTACGGCTTTAGGCACGATGATCACGGCCCCGCTGCTCGGAAAAATGGGAGATCGACATGGTCATACTATCATCCTGCTCGTATCACTTATTCTGATTGCCGCTCTGCATGTTCCTCAGGGGTTAGTCACCAATGCCTGGGTGCTCGTGGGCATACGGTTTATTACCGGGTTATGTATCGGTGGAGTGATCCCGTCGATCAGTTCCCTGCTGCGCAAATTGACCCCGACCCCTGTCCAGGGCAGCGTATTTGCCTATAATGCTAGTGCCGGATCATTGGGAAACTTGTCAGGAGCGATATTCGGAGGGCTTGTGGCAAGCAGCTTCGGCATTTCTCTTGTATTTTATGTTATTGCCGGAGTTTTCTTTGTACATTTCCTGATGATAGCTGTTCAATTCAGGAGGTTCAGGAAAGCGGAACAGGTACAGGATGTATCCTAAGAAATAAACATATAAAATATGAGAGATGGTCCTGTTCAGAAGTAAGTGGACAGGATGATATTTCATCGGAACCCGCGCTTAGCGCGGGTTTTTCGGTTATGCATTCAGGTGCTGAAGATATGTATATGACGGGAAAGGGTAGGGTGAACATGTTCAGCATTCATCTGTAACAATATGGGAATGAAAGAGTATCATAGACAACCTTTTGGGGATAATACCCATTGAGGTGGGGGTACATGTTGATTCTGAAAAAGCTATTAAAGTTTGCCGCTGAAAAAAAACAAGCGGATTTCAAAGAAACGGTTATTGAGGCAAACGAAAGACCGAGCCTTGAACATACGACCAAAGAGTTTACGAATTGTATAGATTTCACACATCAATCATTCCTGAATTGCAATGTCAATGTAGTGTATCTTCACATATTAATTGGAAATGATGAATATCTTCAGGAAATCATTGATCCTTTCTCTAATGCAACGGAAGAGGAAGCGGTCCTTATCCTGGAGCGTTCCCAATATCATCGCATTCAAGATAGCAAAGAATGTATTAAAGGTATTTTAGACGGTCAGGCATCTATCTTTTTTAAGCAAAATACATATTTGGTTGATGTAGCCCATCCAGTCGGTCGATCCATTGAAAGATCGGAGACAGAATCTGTTATTGTGGGGCCTCACGATGCTTTTGTGGAAAACATTTCACAAAATCTAGGTGTGCTTCGAAAAAAAATAAAAAGCTCCCATTTGAAAACCATTAAACTCCAGGTAGGTGAAGTGGCCAAATCCGACATCATCATCGTATATATGGATGGCATTGCCAATCAGGAGCTTGTTCAATTGTTAATACAACGAATCCAGAATATTGAAATTGACTTTGTTCTGGATGGAAACACATTAGTACAGATGATCGAAGAAAATCCTAATTCCATTTTTCCGCAATTTATGACAACAGAACGTCCGGATGTAGTGATCTCTAAAATTATTGGAGGCAGAATTGTCGGTTTTCTTGATGGGAGCCCTTCTGCTTTCAGTGGTCCAACCTCTTTTTTTGATTTCTTTTCTTCACCTGATGACTACTACAGCAGATGGGTTTTAGGCTCAGCTACAAGAATTCTTCGTATGATCGGTTTTATTCTTACTCTTGTATTAACAGCATTGTATGTTTCAGCTACTACCTATCATTACGAAATGATTCCGCATGCGATGCTGTATAACCTGACCGAATCGAGAAGCAAGGTCCCCTTTCCGCCGCTATTTGAAGCCCTAATGATGGAAACAACCATTGAGTTGCTGCGAGAAGCCGGCGCAAGGCTTCCAACCAAAATCGGGCAAACCATTGGCATCGTTGGTGGTATTGTAATCGGACAAGCGGCTGTTCAAGCCGGCTTTACAAGCAATATTCTAATCATGACCGTTGCAACGTCTGCCATCGCCTCATTTGTTGTTCCAAGCTACATTATGAGCGGATCTATCCGGCTAATCCGTTTTGGATTTATCATATTAGCAGGCTTGCTAGGCAACTTGGGACTGATCATCGGAATCGGGTTTATGACTATTCATCTTGCAGGCATCACCAGCTTAGGTACTTCGTATTTAACGCCCGTTTCTCCTCTTAATTTATCCGATATTTTGGACACTTTTATTAGAGGGCCATTCTGGGCTTTAAAGAAGCGTCCGAGCATGATTAAAACGAAGAATGCTAATCGAAATAAAATGAGAAGATGACGGTGACTAATATGAAAGAAAAGTTAAATGTTTTTCATATTGCAATTCTCATCTACATGATTGAATTAGACATTACGATCTTCGAACTCCCGCGTGTCATTGCCCAAAACATCGGGACTAATGGCTGGCTCGGTTTTATTGCTCTTTCTTGTTTAGCTTCTTTCAATATTTATTTGTATTGGCTTGTTTATAAAATGGGAAATGGAAGGTCCGTGTTTCACATCCTGGAAGGAGCTATTCCCAAAGCATTTCTATATCCGTTCTACCTATTATGCGCCTTGGTCTGGATAGGTCTCGCTTCATTAATTGGGAAGCACTTCATTTTTGTATTTCAATTGCTGTTTTTACAATCGATGAATCCAATGATCATATTCTTCTTACTGTGCATCATGGTTTATAGCTTGCTTAGCAAAGATCTGTACAGTATTAGTAAAGCCAGCACCATGTTTTTCATCTTGACCATTTGGATACTCGGTTTGAGCTTTTTCTATTTTAATGATTGGAAAATCATTCGGTTCACAACCTCATATTTTCAAGGAGCTTCTGAAGCACCCTCCATTCATGGTTGGGCGGAAGTGTATCAAGCGTTTATTGGATACGAGCTGTGCATGTTCCTTTTTCCTTATGTAAATAAAGAAAGTAAATGGTTTAGAGGCGTATTCGGTGGACACTGGTTAGTGACCTTTGTTCAATTAATAGTGATTTGGATTACTTTTGGATTCTATAGTCTTAAACAACTGCAGACGTTCCTGTATCCACTTATTAACTTGTGGGGGTATGTCGAGCTTCCGTTTATCAATCGTATTGAAAGCATTATCTTCCCTTTCTTTCTATTAGTGAATCTGATCTCCACAGTCATGTACTGTTTTGCCGCGCTTGTAACCGTAAAGCAGATATTCCCTAAAGCACGACCGAAACTACTCGAAATTGTTATTACTTGCATCACTTATATAGCGGGTTTTATTACCTTGACGTTAAGAAAATCTGAAGAGCTGCTCAGTTTTACTTTTAATATTGAGACAGGCATCGCGTTTTCATTTCCAATTATCTTAATAATTATATTGCAACTGCAAAAACGGAAGGGGAGAAATACGAAAGGTGAAACCTAAAAGTGCAGTTCTAATAGCTCTCATTTTCCTTATCGGGTGCACGGATACAAGAGTTATCGAAAAAACGGGTTTCATACGTTCCATCGCCTACGATGCTGCAAGCAGCAAGGACGACGATAAATTACTGAAGCTTACCATTGCCATACCCAAATCCAACGTAAAGGAAGTCTTGCTTTACACAACTACTGCCAAATCAAGCAAGGAAGCCAGAAAGCTCTTTGACCGTCAAAACAATCGGAAAATTGTGAACGGTCAATTACGTCAAGTGTTATTTGGCGAGAAGATGGCACGCAGAGGTGTATGGTCACACATTGACACCCTGGTCCGAGATCCGTCTATCGGGAATCGGGTCCACGTTTTAGTTGTAGAAGGGGACGCAGAGAAATTGTTATCCAGAAAGCTACCGCAAGGCTCCGGTGTCGGTGAATATATTGATGACCTGATCCGAACTGAGTCAAAATTCAATGAAATTCCTAATTCAAACCTGTACACCTTCATCCGTGATTATTATGATGACGGCATAGATCCTGTAGCTCCCTTAATCAAAGAATCCAAGAATAGCTTGATTCTCACTGGAATTGCATTATTCAAAAAAGATCAATATGTGGCTAAAATAAAACCGGAAGATATGATATACTTTGCTTTTCTTGGCGACAGCAGCATGAATTCAGGCGATTTAAATATGGCTTTGAATAATAAAGGGGGGCAATCCGAGGAGGTAGCGTTATTATTTATATCGAGCCGCAGAAAAGTGAATATTGTATCCGGAGATACATTCCTGCGCGGCGAAAAGCTGAAGGTGTCCATTGACGTAAGTGTGAAAGGCTCCTTGCTGGAATATTCGGGTGCCTTGAACTTGAATAATGATAGCGACCAGAAAAAGCTGGAATCTGCGATGAGCCATAAGATTCAAGAGAAATGTCAATCGATAATTACCATTATGCAAAAGAACAAGGTTGATTCTTTAGGGATTGGGCAATACGCGAGAAATTTAATTCCATATAAGGAATGGGTCAAGCTGCCCTGGGAAAATATTTTATCTGAAGCGGATATTACGGTTCATGCTCATGTAGAAATCAAGGATTATGGAAGATTACAGCAATAATAGTAAGTTCAATCTGACTATGCCATTAGCAGGATGATGTTTACCTGAATGATAGAATGTGTATATATAGATAGGATAGTTCGGAAAGGAGAGATTCCATGAGCACTGACAATAAACAGCGCTTCAACAACTACTTTGAACTGGGTCTGTACCTAGTATCCACAGGATGCCTGATTTACTTTTTGATCCGAGGAATACCTATGAAAGCCTTTCAAGGCATACTCATTATTTCTGTTCTGACGATTATTCGCGGTATTGTTGCGTTTACGAAAACGGAGCTGTTTCCCGCATTGAGGTTTTCGATCTTATTTTTTATTTTCCTTACAATGCTGCTGGCCAACGAATTCGGATTTTATGGTATCATCCCGAATCTGGATAAAATCGAGCATTTGCTGTCAGGCGTAATTCTCCATTTTATCGGCATGTTAATTTACTGGAAGCTTACTGCTGCTGAAGGAAACCAACGTTACGTGTCTTCCACTGCGATCTGGTTTGGCTTCTTTTTTTCTGTGGCGATGGCGGGCTTTTGGGAGATCTATGAATTTACTACGGACTACCTGTTTGGGCTTCAATCTCAGAGAGGCAGCTTGACCGATACGATGGGAGACATCATTTGCGGGTCGATCGGTGCTATGGGGACCAGTATTTATTTGGCGTTTAAAGTAAAAAAAGAATATCCTTCGCCCTCATCAACTTCACATGTATGAATTTCTACTATACATTCGATGGCCCGTCCACTTACAATGTATGAGAAATTACAAATGATTCGATGTTGGGAGGCAGTCCATGAAGGAGCAAAGTATTCCTTATCGTCGGTTGTTCAATTTGCGTATCAATTCAGGAAGGCTCGATAGGCCTGAACAAGTTGTCCAGCAGCTCGGTGCTATGCAGGCACAGGACTACCATCAAGCTCTGTGGGCAATAGGTTTGCGGATGCAAGCATCAACCGCGGCGGATATCGAACAAGCCATCGCAGATCGCAAGATCATCCAGACTTGGCCAATGCGCGGAACGATCCACTTTGTATCGCCAGACGATGTGAGATGGTTGTTGAAGCTTTCTGCTGCCCGTACATTGGCCCAGGATAACCGAAGGCTGGAACAACTGGAGCTTAATCAGGAAATCATCGAACGCAGTAAGCAAATTATGTATGACGCTCTTCAGGGCAATAAGCAGATATCCCGGCCTCTTCTTATGCAACTGCTGGAGGAAGCAGGGATCAGTACGATCAATCAGCGTGGGTATCACCTCCTGTGGTATATCGCACAGTCCGGTCATATTTGTATGGGGCCAAGGGAAGGCAAGCAGCAAACCTTTGTATGGCTGGATGAGTGGGTGCCCAAATCCAATGAATTATCGATGAGCGAAGCGCTTGCCGCGCTTGCTGAAAGATATTTTACAAGTCATGGGCCTGCAACCGTGTATGATTTTGCCTGGTGGGCTGGAATTACTCTCTCTGCTGCCCGTCAGGGAGTCGAGGCTGTGAAGTCCCGGCTGGTGTCGGAGAAGGTAAACAATCAGGAATATTGGGAAGGCGAGCATACTCAAACAAGAGCTACCGATTCTGCATCCACTGTTTATCTGCTACCGGGATTTGACGAGCATCTGCTCGGCTATAAGGACCGCAGTGCGGTGCTGCAAGCCGAAGATGCTCAACATATTGTACCTGGCAATAATGGTGTATTCAGATCGACCATTATCATTGATGGTCAAGTCGCGGGCATATGGAAACGCACAATCAAGAAGAAGGGTATTGATATCGAGTTCCAATTATTTGCGCATCATCAAGACAGGGAAGATGGCATCCTGGAAACTGCTCGTCGATACTGCGGGTTTATGGGACTGCCGTTAGCTTCGACATCATTTACGAATCGATAAGCATTACCAAGCTTGCCGAAGCGCGAACAAATCACGAAGCTCCTCATTAGACAGCTCAGTAATCCAATTTTCCGAGGTAGAGATTACGTTCTCGCTCAGGCTCATCTTGCTTTCGAGCATCTCGTCGATCTTCTCCTCCAGCGTACCCAGTGAAATGAACTTATGCACCTGCACGTTTCGCTTCTGTCCCATCCGATAGGCTCGATCCGTAGCTTGGTTCTCAACAGCGGGATTCCACCAGCGGTCGTAATGGAACACATGGTTAGCTGCTGTCAGATTGAGTCCAACACCGCCCGCCTTCAAGGACAGTACGAAGATACCCGGACCTGATCCGTCTGCAGCCTGGAACGCGTCAATCATTTTATCGCGTTCTGCTTTGGGTGTGCTGCCGTTCAAGTAGAGCACAGGCTCATTCTGTTGAGCCTGCAGTACGTCGGCCAGCATGCGGCCCATGCCTACGTATTGGGTAAAGATCAAGCAGGAATCACCCTCATCCCGGAGCTCGCCAACCATGGCTGCGATCCTCTCGAGTTTGGCTGATCGTGTGATATGTGCTTCACGGTTTTCTTCGAGCATAAGAGCTTCTCCCAATGGCGCAGCTTCCTTCAGCAGCAATCCAGGATGGTCGCATAGCTGCTTGAGCTGAGTCAAGACGGCAAGGATAGCTCCTTTACGCTCAATGCCTTCGAGATTCTTCATACGTTCCATAAGATCCTTGACCACCTGTTCATAGAGTGCTCCTTGCTCGGCAGTCAGGTTAATGTATACTTTCATTTCCTGCTTGTCCGGCAAATCCAGCTGAATGGCAGGATCTTTCTTTTTACGGCGCAGCATAAAGGGTTTGATAAGCTTCTGCAGCTGTGCAGTGGCTCCCTCGTCATGATGCTTCTCAATAGGATTGGCGAAGCGATTCTGGAATCCTCGCTGATTGCCCAGATAACCAGGGTTGAGGAAATCATAGATGGACCACAGCTCTGATAATCGATTCTCAATTGGCGTTCCTGTCAGGGCAATCCGATGTCGTGCCTGGAGTGAGCGAACGGCTGCCGATTGTTTATTTTGTGCATTTTTGATGTTCTGGGCTTCGTCCAGACAGAGGGAGCTCCAGACTGTTTCGCGCAAAGTCTCTTGATCCAACAGAGCGGTTGTATAAGAGGTGATGACAACATCCGTATCTTTCAAAACGGAAGAAAACGCCTCGCCGCTTAATCGTCCCTTCCCGTAATGAAGCCTTACTTTTAAATCGGGAGCAAAACGCGCCAACTCCTTTTGCCAATTACCCAGAACAGAGGTTGGACAGATGAGCAGGCAGGGGTACTCAGATTCTGTTTGGTGATGAAGCAAATAAGTGATGAACTGTACAGTTTTACCGAGTCCCATGTCATCAGCTAAGCAAGCACCAAGCCCGAATTTTCTCAGAAAACTGAGCCATGTAAAGCCTTCACGCTGATAGCCGCGAAGCTCTGCACGCAGTCCGTCAGGTATAGCCAGCTCCTTTAAGCTCGATGGCTGTCTTAACTGACGAAGCAGTGCCAGGAGATGCGAGTTTAACTCAACCTCCAGCTGAATCCGCTTTTCTTCTTCCTCCGCATCCAATTCAGCTGCCGGACCCTGCTCTGCTGGCTCCGCTTCGTTCAACAGATGCAGCTGAAGAACATCCTGCAAGGATAAGCCTTCTTCCGGATTCACGGTTTCCATGAGCCTGCGGATCTGCTCCAGCAGAGCAGGATCCAAGTAGACCCATTCTCCGCGGAAGCGGATCAGCCTTTCTTTGCGGCCTAGAAGTTCAGCGAATTCGGCTGCGTCCAGGTCGGTATCGCCGATCGCAACTCGCCAGTCAAAGTCAACTAGAGCATTGAGTCCGAATAAGGACTTGCCTTTGCCGCCAGCTTCGGACGTAATCCGTGCACGCAAGCGCGGCTTCCGTTTGGAGGCGGCCTCCCACCAGCCTGGCAGCATGACATGCCAGCCGTCGTTCAGCAGCTCTCGGCTATCTACGGTCAGAAACTGCCATGCAAGTTCATCCGTTAGAGGCTCAGCGAAGAGCTCACCGCCGCTATACACGTATGGAAGCGCCTCGCGCAGCCTTGCTGACCAACCGCCAGAACGTTCTTGAATATAAGGGCTCCAATCACTGGCCCATGTACCGGAAGCCTGACCGTCTGAACCTAATCTTATCGGTACAATCGCTGAGCCTTCGCTCTTATCCTGAAGCACCAAACGGAGCTGCCAATCGAACTGCTCGTCGTCCGGCTCCAGCAGCTGCAATGCGGGACGGAAGGGAGCCAAATCCGGCTTCCAGCCAAGTGAGGCAAGCCACTCATCCTCTGTAAACGCTGAAGTCGAGGCAGCTCCAACTTGAGCTCCTCTAAACAACGCCGGGTAATCCCGTCGAAGGTCGGACACGGCTGCTTCATCTGCATAGTGCTCGGTTGTGACAGCAGCAGAAAAGGCTGCGCGCAAACCAGCCATATCCTCGCCTGACAAATCCAGGCTTGCCAGCGTATCCCGATCCAGCTCTTCCAGATGCTCAGATCCAGCCTCCCAGGTCCACTGCAGCTTTCCATTTCGAAATGAGCTGTAGCTTGGTATATAACGGCCTTCCTTGGCTTCTCTGTATAATCGCGGTGCAGCTGCAAGTAATTCTTCGGTAGCTTCATTTCCACCCTGCCAGCGGATAATGTCCATGAAATTCGGATCGGCGAAGAAGGGAAGCACCATTTCTGCAGGAAGGACCGTTACGGTCAGTTCACCGGCCTGCCGCAGCTCCAGTGTGGTTCCGTAGACGGATGGCTCATGCCATGCAAACATAATTTTACGGAATTTATCACCTGCAACCTCATATCCATTCTGAAGTCCCCAGAGTAAGGCATCACCGCTATCCGTTAAAATCACCTGCAGCGTCATCTCATACAATTGTATACTCATTCCAGCAGTTTTCCTTTCTTCAGTTCCTCTTGCAGCGCTCGAAGTCGGCTGTGCCGATCTATAAATCCAGTGAAGAAGCGTTCCCAGCGCTCAGTCTGCTTCATTTTTTTGTATACTTTATCGAGTCGCTTCAACAGCTTGACCGCTAATTTATAATCGTGCCGGTTTTTGAGTGAGACATAATGCTCGATGGCTTGATGATAGTAGGGCAGCAGCAGAGCTGGAGCCTCTTTCTCGATTGGCTGCAGGACGCTGACCCGATGGTAGAAAGGGTCTTGTCCTTTAAAAATTTGCATTTCCAGCCAAGGCTTCCATTGTCGCTGCTCATACAGCATTTCATCAATAATCTGGGCAGAATGGGGCAGCATCTCTTCCAGTACGATCCACAGCTGCTTCTCAGCTTCAGGAACATGCGCGACAGCTTCCTTCCAGTAACCCAAATAGGTATCGAGATCCTTGGTTCTATGACCGTAAAAGTAAGTGGCCGTCTTTAATAACCAATCAATCAGATGGTCCCAATCGCTTGCAGCTGAAAGGTGGTTCAGGAAAGGCAGAAAAAGACGCGTCGGAGCTTTATTTAAAGTACCACTCGCTTCTAAAGCATCCCATGCGTCAAGACTTTTTGATTGATTCAGGTACAAGAACGCCTTCGCAGCTGAGAGAGAAGAAGAGATCGAATCAGGAGTCTGCTGTTCGATTTCGTTAATTTCCTGCGATATCCATTCATGGGCATCGGGATAGGGGGCTATCCAATAGTTCCACAACGCCGTATATAGGCCATAATCAAGATACTTCTGATCCGTTTCTTTGGCCAACTGCTGTCTGATATAGCTTAATGTTTGTTTAATTCGCTCCTTTGCGAGAGTGAAGTCGATTTGTGCTGACTTTTGATGTACCCAGGCTTGGATTTCATCGTACATTCGATACAAGGCATTCGAAGTAAAGTAATTTACATTCCCTTGTGAAGCGTACTCTTTGATTTTTCTCGCAATAAATAGCTCTTGATGCAGCTCAAAAAAGATCAAGTCGTTTGCCGAAAAAGAGATAGATCCCTTTCGGATATTTTGCAGTTCATAGCGCAGCAGGTTGGTATAGGTGCCCTGATCGTAAGATGGTTTAACATGCGCCGTATATTGGTTCAGAAACTTATGCCAGCCCATAGTATCCATGTCAGGCAGCTGCTTAAGCTGCGACTCTGGCGAGGATTTCGAAGTGACCCGTTTGAGGTGAAAATTGGCATTTACAATTTGGGAAGCCGGATAACCCAAACGGTCAGCGAGCTCCATGATAACAGCAGCCAGATGCTTGCAGGAGGTTCGGACTGGGCAGGTGCATATATTGGACATGAACTTGTCTAAGTACAGCTTAACACTGTAGTCTTCCGAGCCTGTTACCCTTGCTTGTACCACACGATTCTCTGAAATAATCAGAGAAGCTACTCGCTGCTGTTTAAAATAATTAAACCCTCGGCTAAGTGTCACTTCATTAAATGATTGAGCCACTTGTTCAAGCAGCTTTAACCATTGCTCATCGTTTAAAACAGGAAAAGAACTCATCGCAAAGCTCCTTGCTCAAAAATAAAAGATGCTAACCATTCTATTATAAAGGGATACGAGAAGAAATACGATATTTTCATAATTTGCGGCAAAGCTAGTTCAGCTTTGAACCGGAATCAATGGTATATTAAGGGATTCAGCTTGAAACGAAATCCAATAGCAGATTAAAGCCGATGGTTCTATTGGGTGCTGAGGATCATGTCATTGGCTACGCTAACATTTATGATTTAGACGAAGGGCTAAGATGCTGGTTAGGTAACGTAATTGTATCACCGGAATTCAGAGGAAAGGGTGCCGCTGCATATTTAATCCGTTCTATGATGTCCGCTGCAAGGGACGAATTACATGTGAAGGCACTACATTTGGTTTGTCATAATACGAATACTAGAGCTTTGATGTTGTACACCAAATTAAACTTCAAGCCCTATGAAATTACAATGAGAACTGATAATCAGGGCCAGACAATTGCCGGTATCCTGATGAAGGCCGATTTGAGCTAACCAAGCCGTCCTCAAGGTCCCATTCTAGCCAAATATTTTATCTAATGTGTTTAAGATGCTGTATAATAAACACGTGAAACTATCTTTTTCAGGAGGATTATGACGTGGACAGATTGTTTAACTTCATAGAACGAATAAGATTCATAGGCTTTGTTTTATTTTTTGTGTTCATAACAAGTATGTTTCCCGATGCGATTTTTGCTCAGAATGTAACCACGTCGACAATATCCGGCACTGTGGCTGCTTCAACTTATGGGAACTCCGTAACCTTTACAACGTATATAACCGATTCTACTATCCAAGGAACTCCGCCGAGCGGTACGGTAGCTTTTAAAGACGGAAGCTT
This sequence comes from Paenibacillus periandrae, assembly GCF_022458865.1. GTDB lineage: Bacteria > Bacillota > Bacilli > Paenibacillales > NBRC-103111 > Paenibacillus_S > Paenibacillus_S periandrae. The sequence goes on from NZ_JAJNMU010000012.1 coordinate 242,731, forward strand.
AGCAATGGGAACTGCGACTTTGTCCAGCACTATACCTGTGATAGCTACAGTGCCCAATCAGCCAGCAGTTCCTTCCGGAATGAAAGTAAGTTGTTATTCAGGGCCCAACACCTTTACTTCAGTAGATTGCCCCGTTGTGAAGTGGGGCGATTATACGTACTGGGCATTCAGCTACACTGATAATCGTGACTCCTTGGGCATAGTTGCCTATGATAGCTCCGGGACGATTATGAAGCAGCGGGAACTAACAGGCACTCGTTATCTGTGGCAGATCACCATGGATGCTTCAGCCCAGACGTTAACCTTTTGGGGACAAGACACTGGCAAAGCTACGGTTGGATGGAGTTTTCTTGAAAATCAGAATGCTACCGCCAGCTTCACGACATCCACATTGGCAATAGGCACACACACGATTACAGCTGCTTATAGCGGAGATAGCAATCATACTGGAAGTACGTCTGAGAGTTTTCAGTATACCGTAAATCCTATTGCTACTTTGACCACCTTGGAGTCCAATGCGAATCCGTCTTCGTATGGGAATGCAGTTGATTTTATAGCTACAGTTACATCCTTGGGAGGATATCCAGCAACGGGTACGGTTACTTTTAAAGAAGGAAGTACACCACTCGGGACGGCAGCATTGGCAGGTGGAGCAGCAACGTTCTCTACTTCATCACTATCTGCTGGCACGCATGCTCCGATTACGGCCGTATATGAGGGGGATAGCATACACTCAGGGAGCATCTCCACAGGACTCACCCAGGTTGTAAACAAACTAATGTCGTCCACAAGCTTGACTTTCAGCAGCAATTCGTCAGCTTATGGTGAGTCAGTTACAATGAATGCTCTAGTTACGTCTTCGCGGGGAGGTGAGCCTACGGGAATGGTTACCTTCAAGGATGGTGATACCATACTTGGAAGTGCCTCTTTATCAGGGGGAAGAGCAGCTATTTCGATTACTTCGTTAAGCGCTGGGAATCATTCCATAAAAGCGGAATATACGGGAGATACCAATTTTGTTAGCAGTGCTTCAAGTGCCGCTTCACTAGAAATCTTGTTACGGAGCAATTCTAATCTTAGTGGACTTACACTGGATGGCATTTCGATGACCGTGCCTTTCAACAAATCGGTCTATGTGTATACAGCATCTGTGAGTAATACAGTTCATGCGGTAGCGGTAAGGGCTTCATCGGAAGATAACACGGCATCTATAAAAGTAAATGGAATCGCTGTTTCGGGAGGGCAAGCGAGCAGCCCGATCGAGCTTCGAGTAGGAAGCAATATAATTAGCATTGAGGTAACGGCCCAAGACGGAACAAGCAAAAGTACATACGCAATCACCATACAGCGATCTGCGGGAGAGCGGATGGATGCTGCTCAAGCTCTTGCAAAAATTTCTTCCATGTATGATATCAATATGGATGGCAAGTTCGATGCTGACGATGTCAGAGCGATATTACTTCTGATCGAGCCTGTTAGTATTGTGCCGTTACCCTCTAGCTAAATGAACAAAGGAATGCTTATGCGCAGCTGATTGGGAGTTCAGTGAGCTCCAGCATGAAAATCAAGATTGCTTATTTGTTGGCCTCAATACGGGCAAGCTCCTTACGAATAATGGGTGCAACCTTGGTTCCGAGCAGCTCGATGGCACGCATCACATCACGGTGCGGCATTGTGCCGACATTCACATGCAGGAAGAAACGAGATACTCCCAAATTTTTGCGCAGCAAAATAATTTTCTCCGCGACATATTCGGGATCGCCGACATAGAGGGCGCCTCGAAGGCTGCGTGCTTGGTCATAAGTAGCTCGAGTATAAGCCTGGCCCCAACCACGCTCGCGCCCGATGACGTTCATTTGGGCTTGTGTGGAAGGGAAGAACAAATCGGCTGCCTGCTCGGTTGTTTCACCCACAAATCCGTGTGAATGTGTCGCAATGGGCAGTGTTTCTGGATCGTGACCGGCTCGCGCGGCAGCCTTTTTATAAAGATCGACTAACGGAGCAAAGCTCTCAGGCATTCCGCCAATAATGGCGAATGCGATAGGCAGACCGAGCATTCCTGCCCGTACAGCTGATTCTGCATTGCCACCGCTTGCGATCCACACTGGCAGCGGGCTCTGGACGGACCTTGGATAGACCCCCAGGTTATCGATGGCGGGCCGATGACCACCGCGCCAGCTTACCTTTTCCGAGGCTCTGATTGCAAGCAGCAGCGCCAGCTTTTCTTCGAACAATTCATTATAATCGTCCAGACTGTATCCAAAAAGCGGAAAGGACTCGATGAATGAACCCCGGCCAGCCATAATTTCAGCTCGTCCATTAGAGATGCCATCAAGAGTAGAGAATGCTTGATAGACACGAACCGGATCATCTGAGGACAGCACGGTAACCGCACTCGTGAGCCTTATCCGCTTCGTCATGGCAGCTGCTGCAGCCAATACAACAGCAGGTGAGGTACCCGCATAATCGGCTCGATGATGCTCCCCTATACCATAGACATCCAGACCAACCTGATCGGCCAGAACGATTTCCTCGACTGCATCGCGCAGCCGTGCAGCATGACTAATAACCTCTCCAGTAACCGGATTCGGCGTAGCCTCCAAAAATGTACTGATTCCTATTTCCATACTGCCTGTTAAACTTGTCATAGTGTAACGCCTCCTTCACTATCTATAGTTTACTCATTTTTTTGTAGTTTCTCAAATTTAGTAAGCTACATCCCAAGCAAGTAGAGAGGGATTAACGAGGTTTTTAACGAAAATGAGCCAGAATTGTAACAATTAAAATAGTATTTTATGTAAGATGTTGACGAACATGAGCGCAGCCGGCTTCTTTGCTGGTCAGATTCTGATCAGAAAGAGCCGGTTTATTTTGAATAACGGATCACAATATTTCCCAACTACATAGGTTGATTTGATCCTATACGATAGGAGATGGCCGCTGAATCCCGTTTGTTTTTTAAAGCTTCAAAAACATGTATTGCGGCATTCGCCACTTCGATATCTTGAGCACTGGTGCCGCCGCTTACACCGATTCCACCGATAACCATCCCATCCTTCATAAGGGGAATCCCCCCGCCAAGAATAACGACTTTCCCATGATTGGTCGTATTAATCCCGAACGACGGGTTTCCAGGAAGAGCGGCTTGTGCCAAATTCGATGTTGGCATTTTCATAGCTACACTTGTCCAAGCCTTGTTCTGAGCAATATCGATTCCTGCAAGCCTGGCCGTGTCCATACGATGAAAGGCAACAAGATTAGCGCCGTCATCCACAATAGCGATATCATCAGCCAATCCCATTTCTTTTGCTTTTCTTTCAGCTTCTTCTAACAACACTTTAGCTAGTTCCAAAGTAAGCTTCATTACTGTCATCTACCCCTTAGTTAAAGTTTTTATTAGGGTATGGTCATTGGCCCAATTTGGTGTTTATCTTATTTTAAAGCTAATAGGAGCTTTACAAATTTTTGGAAATATATTATATTTGTATGCGCAAGCAATTTATCGGAAATGAGGTTGGAACCTTGCTGGGGACCTATTTAAAAGAATGTCTATATTTTACTGCGAATAGACTGGGTAGAGTGATTACGAAAATGGCAGAGGACGAGTTTGCCGCGAGTGGATTGTCACCAACGTCTGCTTTTTTATTGATGGCCGTGTTTGAAAAGGAAGGGATTTCACAAAAAGAATTAGGGGAAATACTTCATCTTCAACCCTCAACTGTGACTCGTCTTATTGAGAAGCTTATCATTAAAGGGCTAATTACGAACCGTGTCGATGGGCGTTTGTCACTTATTTATGCTACGGATAAAGGGAAGGCATTAGAGGAGCCAATCAACGAAAGCTGGAATAGCCTTCGTAGTCGTTATTCTGCCTTATTGGGGGAAAAGGAAGGCGACGAATTATCACTTTATCTGTATAAAGTGAGTGATCGCATTGAAAATATAGAATGATCCAACATTCTTTATTTGAATAATATTTGCTTGCGCAAACAATATAATGTGTAAGGAATTTAAATATATTGAAATTAACTAAAGGAGAGATCATATGAACAACGAAACAGGTAAGAGGGCAATTACCGAGGATAAGCAACCAATCTTGATTGTTGGTGGAACAGGTAATACCGGTCGTCGTGTGTCAGACATGGCCATGAATAATGGCGTCAAGCGGATGGTTCTGCTATTCGGCGAAATGCAGCCGCTACCAGTGTGTGGGGAGGTTCGAGATGAGCGACCGGATCGTCAATAGCCTGACCTTGTTCTCGACGGTAGGCTCCGGATTGATAGCAGGAATATTTTTTGCCTTTTCAGTATTTGTCATGACTGCCCTCGTCCGACTCCCAGCGGCTCAAGGTATTGCGGCTATGCAGTCCATCAATATCGTTATACTCAACCCACTATTTGGCTTGGTATTTGGAGGGACGGCCTTAGCGTGTGGAGTTCTGGCGATCACCTCCTGCTTCAAATGGGGCGAAACGGGTATGATGTATCTCCTGGTCGGCAGCATATTCTATCTCATTGGCTCCTTTCTGGTAACCATCGTGTTCAATGTTCCGCTGAACGACGCACTGGCCGCTGTAGACCCTGACAGTGCCCAAGGCGCCGATCTATGGATTCGTTACAACGCTAGCTGGACGGCTTGGAACCACGTACGGACTGTCGCTTCCTTCGCGGCACTGGTATCGTTTATCCTGGCCTTCCGACAGATCGGCTAGCTTTAAGGAATTCAGGAAACAAAATGCACATTGTTGACTCATTACGTATAATGGTTTACACAAAAGGTAATGATTTGATATCATAAAAGAAATATTCAAAAGCGATGATGAGATGAGTAAGTGAAGATGTTCTTGCACAGAGAGCTCCGGCAGCTGAAAAGGAGTCAAGAGCTTTTCCCCGAACCAAGCCTCTGAGCAGTGCGTCGGAACCTTCAATGGGGATGGCGTGACGGGAGCTCCCGTTATAGAGCTAGAGTATAAGCATTGTCTGCAATGCCGTACTTGATGAGGTTAATATGGCGACATATTAATGAAGCTGGGGTGGTACCGCGAAAATTTCGTCCCCGAGACATAAAACTTGTCTTGGAGGTGAGGTTTTTTTGTTGATTGTCCACTTATCACGTTCATTAGGAGGAGTCCATATTGGCTAACGGGAACGAGCATCAAACTGAAAACTTTTTGTTTAGACTGATTAGTGAGGAGCTGGAGGCGGGTAAATTCGGAAGGGATATGTGTACACGATTTCCTCCCGAGCCTAACGGTTATCTTCATATTGGAAGCGCCTATGCCATACACACGAATTATACGATTGCCCATAGATTTAACGGAACCTTTCATTTGCGATTCGACGACACGAACCCTCTTAAGGAGAACATCGAGTATGTGAACGCGATTATCGAGGATATCCAATGGCTTGGTTACGATCCAGGCGATCATATCTATTATGGCTCGGACTATTCAGACGAAATATATAACGCTGCAGTGACCTTGATCAGGCAAGGGAAGGCTTATATCTGTGATTTGACGCCAGAGGAAGTGGCAGAGTTTCGCGGAACCTTGACGGAGCCGGGCAGAAACAGTCCGTATAGAGACCGTTCAATTGAGGAGAATCTGGAGCTTTTTGCAAAAATGAAGCAAGGGGACTATCCGGCCTCCTCCAAGGTTGTTCGTGCCAAAATCGATATGGCATCGCCTAATATCAACCTGCGTGATCCTGTGATTTACCGTATACTCCATGCTGAGCATTACCGTACAGGAAATGACTGGTGCATCTATCCGATGTACGATTTTGCCCATCCTATACAAGACGCGATTGAGGGTATTACGTATTCTTTATGCTCCATTGAATTCAAAGACCATCGCCCCTTGTACGACTGGGTTCTCAAGGAGCTTGAAGTCCCCGAGCCTCCGCGGCAAAGAGAATTCGGTCGGTTGAGTCTAACGGGTGTCGTAACAAGTAAACGGTTTTTGAGGCAGCTGGTAGAAGGCGATTACGTAGATGGTTGGGATGATCCCAGATTGCCTACGCTCCGCGGCTTAAGAAGAAGGGGCTTCACTCCGGAAAGCATACGCAGCTTCATCGAGGAGATTGGCAGTATTCGAACTCAAAGCACGGTAGACATTTCGCTGCTGGACCACTGCCTCAGGCAGGATCTCAAACCGAAAACGATTAGCGTCATGGCCGTATTACAGCCTTTAAAGGTCGTTATTACCAACTATCCGGACAATGAGACGGAGTTGTTACTGGTTGAAAACAATTCTGAGAATGAGGCGCTGGGAAAAAGAAAGGTGCCTTTTTCCAAAACGATCTATATCGAACGGGACGATTTTATGGAGCAGCCACCCAAGGGCTTTCATCGGTTGAGTCTGAATGCTGAGGTCAGGCTGAAGGGAGCGTATTTCATCAAATGCGAGCAAATGATCAAGGACCCGGATTCAGGAGAAATTATTGAGCTTCACTGTACCTATGATCCCATCACAAAAAGCGGTACCGGATTTACCGGGCGTAAGGTGAAGGGCACGATCCATTGGGTCTCGGCAGCGCATGCCATAAAAGCTGATGTGCATCTATATGAGAAACTGCTGCTTGTACAGGAGGTTCCGAAGGATAGCGACGGAGATTGGACGGAAGCGATAAATCCTGATTCACGCGTTATCGTAAAGGATGGATTGCTGGAGCCATTCGTCGAACATGCCCATTCCGAACAAAAATTTCAATTTTTCCGACATGGCTATTTTGGCGTAGATAAGAAGCTCACTACAGGCAAGCAGCTCGTATTTAATCGTATTGTACCGTTAAAGGATACCTGGAATAAAAATTGAGGATGGTGCCAAGAACCAGTCAAAACGCTAACCTGCTGTGTTAGACTGGTTCTTGCCATTAGGAAAGCTGGGATTTCAACATGTGTTTAATTTTGTTTGCTTATCAGGCACACGAAACTTATAAGCTTATCGTTGCTGCTAATCGTGATGAATTTTACAACAGACCGACAGCATCGGTTCATTATTGGCAGGATCACCCTGATGTGCTTGCAGGTCGGGATTTGAACAAAATGGGCACCTGGATGGGAGTGACCACAGCTGGGCGGTTTGCAGCTTTAACGAATTATCGAAACCCAAAGGAATCAACGGACGGCAAACGTTCACGAGGAGAATTGGTGGCAGATTTTTTAATCAACAATGAACGGCCTGAATCTTACATGCAGGAAGCCGCTAACAAACGTAATGCATATCCTGGATATAATTTGTTGGCTGGCGATGCTAACAAGCTTTACTACTATTCGAATATTGAGGATAAGATTCAACAACTGAAACCGGGTGTTTATGGGGTCAGTAATCATTTATTAAATACCGCGTGGCCAAAAGTCGAGCATGGCAAAGAGGGCTTGTCAACCTTAATAAGTGAAAATAAAGGTAATTTAACAGAGCAGCTGTTGACGTTACTCCAAACCGCTGACCCGGCCTCGAATGAAATGCTTCCTAAGACAGGAGTTTCGTTGGAATGGGAACGGACGCTTTCGCCTATTTTTATTAAAAGCGAAGGCTACGGAACCCGGAGCTCGACAGTGATGTTGATGACTGAAAAAGAGATTTACTATAAGGAACGAGTTTACACAGAGGAAGAAGTACATAATCGCGAATTTACTCTTACATTATAGTCTGTTAAAGCTTGGGCATTGGGTTGGGTACTGAAACGTCACAAAGCGCTGGAGTCCCTTTCCAATTGTTGTAATTGCACGTCGTACAAAGCCATCTTATAGTTGATTTTTCCTAATGTTTTCATTAATTGAAGCATTTGTTCCTCGACTCTTTCTTTATGATCCACCATCATTTTTTTTCGCTCCAGAAGAGTCTGATCCCCTTCTTTATGTAAATCCACGTATTGTTTTAAATCAGCTAAAGGCATTCCAGTGGAACGCAGCGATATGATCGTTTCAATCCATTCAATACTGGACTCATCATACAACCGAACCCCATTATCATTCCGTTCTGCATAAGGCAGTACACCCTGTTTTTCGTAGAAGCGCAGCGTATGAGCAGATATCCCCGTTTTTTTGGAAACATCATTGACCGTATATGACATATATGAATCTCCTTCCATTTAATTAGAGTTACTCTAATCCATTATACCTATTCATTCGTGTCTACTCAATAAAATTGGATGTTAACAACGACTGCAGGGGGATAAAATCGGTGCATAATGGAAGACTTCCTGCATATGTATATACTGCTTTTTTGCTACTTTTGTAGAATATACTTGCACAATCAAATATGCTACTGTAGAAATGTCTGAGGAGAGGGTGAGATCCATAATGTTGAAGCAAAGATGGCATATTCAAAGGGGAGTGCTACTCGGTATAACCGTATTATCTTGCTTATTCGGCACATTAGACTCTCAAGTACATGCTATACCGATTTCCAACCTGACGACCCCCGTTATTGACAATTTCCCCCGCATTCAACCTGATCTGCTTATCCTTCCCAATACAAATCTGGGAAATGTCAGCTTAATGTGGGACTTTCCAGCTGCAGACCTTATTGATCCTAAAGGTTCACCGGTGGTGGCAGCGGATGGTACCGTCTATCTGGGATATAACCAGTTTGTGTTTACGGGCTTTGTCGGTATGGTATCCGCTGTCACACGCGAAGGTAAGAGCAAATGGAATAACTTGACTTCAGATCAACTTCTGAGTTCTCCCACAGTAGGCCCGGATGGCACCCTTTACATGGGAGTTGGCAGCGTAAAATATAATGAAGGTAAATTTATTGCAATGAATCCTGACGGAACGCTAAAATGGTCGGCTTCCATAGGTCTCGTGGATGCCAAGCCCGTCTTCGGATCAGATGGCACCATATACGTGGCTGCCAAGGATGGAACGCTGTATGCGCTTCATTCAAACGACGGAACCGAGCAATGGTCCTCCAAGGTTGGGTTCAAGTCTACCGCTTACATGGCCATAGGCAAGGACGGCACTATCTTTTTGGGTAATGAGAGCAACGTTTTATTTGCGGTTAAGCCCAATGGCAGTATCAAATGGACGTACCAGGCTGGAGGACTAGTCAATACTGTTCCTGCACTGGGGGCAGACGGCACTATCTATGTCGGTGCTGCTGACAGCAGGCTGTATGCGATCAGCCCGAGCGGAACGAAACAATCGGAGTACACTTTTGGAGGGAATCCATTTTCTCCTGTGATTGGTTCGGACGGTACGATCTATACCGGGGCCTCGGATCAAACCGTGTATGCACTCCAGCCCAATTTGACACTTAAATGGAAAGCTGTTTTCAACAAAGCGATAACACCGACCGTCATCGGTCCGAATGGATCCATTCATTTGCTAACGGCTAGTGGCATGGTTCATGCCTTGAATCCTTCCGACGGCAGCACACAATGGAGGTATGGCATCAGCACTCCTGACATGGCTCTCGCTCCAACTATTGGAGAGGACGGTACTGTGTATGCAAGTGGAATGAAAGAGACGAAATTGAACCTGTACGCTTTGCGGGTCAAAGTCAATGGGATAACCTTGAATAAGACTCAAGCAACGCTGCAGACTGGCGCAAGTGAAAGCTTATCGGCTGCGCTGTCCCCGAACAATGCACCTAATAAGAATGTCACATGGAGCAGCAGCAAGAATGGAGTAGCTTCCGTGGACAACGAAGGCCATGTAACGGCTGTCTCGTCCGGTACGGCAACGATAACTGCACGGACAGAGGACGGAGGACTATCCGCCACATGCGAGGTTACTGTAACCAATCCTGCAGGAACCATCGAGGTGCAAAGCATTAGTATCCAGCCTGCTGAGTTGTCCGTCAAGGTGGGGCAAAGCGGAAAGCTAAAGGGAAGCGTGCTGCCAGGCAGCGCATCCAATCAAGGGCTGCTTTGGAGCAGCAGCAATCCTGGCATCGCTCAGGTTAACGACTCCGGCCAGGTGACGGGGATTGCACCCGGAAGGGCAAGCATTACCGCGAAGACGGTTGACGGAGGTTTTACAGCTGCGAGTCAGATTACCGTATTGCAGGGAACGACGACGGCTCCAGGCTCGGTTGCATTCACTGACATCGAGGGACACTGGGCGAGTGAGGAGATTGCGCGGGCTTATGAACTCCATATAACGAACGGCTATCCGGACTTTACGTTTCGGCCGAATGGCAGCATCACCCGTGCTGAATTCGTAGTCATGCTGATGAACGGATTAAAGCCAGAGCTGCGAGCATCTGATTTGGAATTTATTGACAGTGATAAGATCGGCATATGGGCGCAGACATCTGCCTCTCAGGCTGTACAGCTTGGTATCGTTAGCGGTTATCCGGACGGTACATTCCGACCAGAGGCCAATATTACGCATGCCGAGATGGCTGTTATGGTATTCAAGGCTTTGGGAATTCCACTATCAGCCGTTACGACAACAAGCTATTCGGATGATAGCGACATTCCCGAATGGGCCAGAGGTGCAGTTTCTACTATAGAGAAGAAGGGAATTAATGTTGTAGGTGGCACAACCACGGGCCCATTCACCCCAAGCAATTTCTCCACCCGCGCGGAAGCGGCTGTATGGATCGTAAAGATGATGGATATCAAGAATAAAAAGTAAATCATTGTCACCGATTATTCCAATTCCACAAGCGGACTTCGCCCACACGGATGCTGGACACCCACTGCTCCTCTTTAAGCTTTAACAGTTCTTTGGTAGGACCGGTCACAACCACTCCGTAAAGCTTTACTCCGTTAGCCTCCAAATAAGTGATGGTTGGCTCGAGTAGAAGCCATGGGGCAAGGCGATTGGTAATCGTTGGATACTTTTGCAGCAGATGCAGTGTGTCCAGAAAATTTTTGTCTCGTACCGATCCGTCTCCATAAGTTTGGATGCCTGGTGAGATAGAGCTTTCCATGACAGTTTTGCCGAACCAGCCTCGCTTTTCTTCAGAACGGCTTGTCACCTGCATATCTTCAGCATGCCAGAGCGGGTATGCGGGAAAGCCGACCGGATTCATCACCAATTCTGCGTCACCGAGCTTTCTTTCTTGGCCAGTGTAGGCGGCAAACCAAACAGGCGTCATATTTTTACCATTAAATTTCTGTAGAAGCTCATCGGTTGCATACCTCTTATCCAATGACACAAAAGCTTCGGTAACCGTACCCTCAGGCAGCTTCTCAAGTGTTGTCCAGTCCTGATTACTGCTAGCCGCATCTGACCCGGAAAGTAGAAACAGACTGGCGCCGGGGTTATTTCTTTCAGAATGCCATGTGGTTTGCTCCCCCATAGGCCAGCCCAACACAAACTTTAGTTGGAAATCTCCGACAGAAACCTCTGAATCGCCAATTTTCTTTTTCATATTACCTTTGTAATCCATAGTGAAATAGGCGTTTGAATTGCTTCCTCCACTTACGGTTAGGTTAGGACGGGTGAGGGCAATCGCAGATGACACAACATCCTGATATATACTTGATCGCTTGCCCAATCCATAAAAAAGTCCAGTCAATATCGCACTAATAAGGGTAAATGTGATCAAGATTCCAATAGCAGTCAAGGCGGTTTGAATTCTTGCCCGCCACTTACTTCTGCGCAGCAGGGAAGCTTCTTTGATCGGTGTGGAAGCCTTAAAGGCACTACCATCTATTAGCGGTTGACGATCTTCATCATTCCCCATAAGCTCACTAAGATAAGCTTGGTAGGCTTCCATCTTTTCAAGCTCAAGCTCGAACTGCTCCTTGTCGTTGCCCGTTAATTTACCGTCTGCATAGTCTTGTAATTGACGCTTGAAATCTTCACTCATCATTGTCCTTCCTTTCATTGTGCTGTCTGACGACTTGTCTGGCTCGGTACAGAAGTATTTTAAAGTGCGATAAGCGGATTTCCATAATTTCTGCGGCTTCGCGGTACGATAGCTCATGAAAGTCGTGCAGCAGTATGGCTTGCTTTTGGTTGACCGGCAGTGTCGATATGGCATCTCCGATGTGACCCCATAGCTCCTTCTTCAACAGCAGCTCATCAGGAGTTTGAGTATCAGAAAGCTGCATGAAAAACTCTGTCCCAGTGGGTATACTTCGCTGTTCCTTGCGATAATAATCTACGAAAACGTTGTAAGCGACCCTGAATAACCACGGCTTAATTTTATCTTCCTTACAGTTGTCCAGGTACAAATAAGCTCGGTAAAAGGTTTCCTGCACCAAATCTTCCGCGGCATGATGATCTCGGCAGAGGGAGATTAAATACCGATAGACGTCCTTTACATACGATTGATACATGCTGTCGAGCGTGTGTCGCTTCATGCCTTCCCCCCTCAACCTATACACGTTTGAATTGGGTAAAGGTTACAAATTAAATGATAGGATGACTTGCTTGGAATCTAAATGATATCCTACAGAGGTTTGTTCGTGCTAGTCAGCAAACCATAACCAGCAGAAATATGGTATAATAAATGAGGGTTACTAACCCTTTTCTAATATGAATCCGGGAGTGCTTATCGTGATTATCAAATTCATTCGTTTACGTTAATTTGAAGTACAGTTTATCTAGACTCATCCATTTTTTTGGAAATGAGCTGAGGTTTATTTAAGTGTACATTTTTTCATGTAAACACATTCGAATGAAACGAGGAATCCATATGAGCGAACAACTAATTAGAGTAAACGGAATTGATATATGTGCGGAAAGCTTTGGGGATTCTCACAATCCAGCGGTTTTACTGATCATGGGTGCCATGTGTTCGATGGTTTATTGGGATGATGAATTTTGCCAACAATTGGCGGATACAGGACGGTACGTGATTCGATATGATAACCGGGATGTTGGACGTTCCACGGTGTATGCTCCTGGAAGTTCAAATTATACGGTCGCCGACATGGCTGAAGATGCTGTCGGTTTGCTTGACGCATACCATATTGAACAAGCACACCTTGTCGGGATGTCGTTAGGCGGTATGATTGCTCAGGTTATGGCAGTACGCTATCCTCACAAGGTTCACACCTTGACATTGATCGCTTCGAGTATATTCGAGTCTGACAATAAGCGGGATTTACCTCCAATGGATGAGCGGATACTTGCTTATCATGCTACTGGAGCCAGTTTGGACTGGTCAGATGAAGATAGGGTTGCCGAGTATTTGGTTGCAGGTTCAAGCTTGCTATGTGGTCCCAAACATAAATTCGAAGAAAAGAGAGCTTACAAGCAGGTCAGAAAAGAAATAAAACGAGCAAGGAACCTGCTCAGCATGTTCAATCATGCACTGCTTCAAGACGATGCTTCTTTTGAGGGGAAGCTGCAGAGCATCCAAGCACCTGCACTGGTTATCCACGGTACAGCCGATACAGTGCTTCCATTGGAGCATGGTTTGGCTCTAGTTGAAGAACTTCCCCATGCATCGCTGCTTTCCCTCGAAGGGACGGGTCACGAAATTCACTCGGACGATTGGGAATGCATAATTAACGCCATTAAGAACCATACTGGGGTCGTGTAGGTTTGGCGGATCTCAATAGCTAAATAACAATACAATCCCGGAAGGGCTGCTATCGGTACAACCGAATAAGCAGCCCTTCTTTTCGATTCCATCTATTCCATTTAAAGGGAATTATCTGCGTATATATAACACAATTATCGTAATCAAACACCTGTCAAATTCGGATGGACTGCCATACAATGAGTGTACAGTTATAGTAAAAATGTGAAATAATGAGGATTACATCCGAGCTATCAAGAACTTAATAAGTATAGGGGTGAGGGTATGTATAATATTTTGATCGTGGATGATGAACCGATGATATGTAAAGGCATCGCTGCAATTCTTACTCAATCGAAGCTGAATATTTCAGAGGTTTTTATTGCATATAACGGATTTGAAGCGCTGGATTTTATTCACTTGGAGAAAATCGATCTGGTGTTTACCGATATTCAGATGGAGAAGATGAATGGTATCGAGCTGATTGAAAATCTTTTTATGGAGGATCCTTCTCTTCCCGTTGTCATTCTATCCGCTCATGGTGAGTTTGAGTATGCCCAGAAGGCAATCCGATTTGGAGCAAAGGAATATTTGGTTAAGCCGATTACACCGGATCATTTGGTTTCGGTAGTTGGCACACTGCTGAGTGAGAAGGAAAGTAAATCCCATCATTGGGCGAACTGGGAAGGGCAGCTGGCGCTGCCTGAGTATTCCAATCTGGAACAGAACTATTACTTGAATGAACTTGTAACAGGCTCGATCCACGAATCCGATGTAGCCTCCATTGTGGAGAAGCTGGGAAGTCGTGTGAACGGCAAATATTTTAGCATGCTCATGATCAAGCTGTCCTTGGATCGGGGCGGTATTCATGATGAAGAAATAATTGCAATGAAGGACAGGAGCCTGCTGAAATACGCCTCACTGAACATTATTGATGAGACGGTGAATCAGTGGAACCATTTTGTTTTTAATAATCACAATTCAACCTTCTCGCTGCTGCTGCAGGTAACCGAAGAAGAAAATCGCGATTTGCTGCGCATGAATCAATTGCTCATGGTTGCCCAGATGATTCATAACAATTTACATAAATACGTTAACGTTAAATGCCATATCGGTATTAGTCGCATCCGTGAAGGCGTGACGCAATGGCCAGTCATTTATAAAGAGGCACTGGAAAGCTTAAATTGGAGCGATACCAACAAGGGGCATTATATGTCCTATATTGGGGATATCGATAGTGTTACAAACGATCAATCCTTAACCCACACGCAAATTGATGAAGTCAATCATCGCGTCGTTCTTGAAACCAAGACCTACATTGAAAGCCATTTCTGTAATAAAGGACTCAAGCTTCAGGTGATTGCCGACAGTGTGCATTTAAGTCCGAACTATTTGAGCTATTTGTTTAAAAAGGTGATGGGGATTAACATCTGGGATTATGTGACGAAGCTGAGGATGGAAGAAGGCCGGCGCCTGATTCTCATGACGGATAAACGGAGATATGAGATATCTGAAGAGATCGGCTACGAGTCGCCAGAGCATTTTAGCAAAATTTTCAAAAAGCATTTCGGAATCAACATATCAGAGTTAAAAAGCACGGGTCAGTAACATGCGACATGATTAGCGTAAGACTGCACATCGTAGTGAGATGAGACTCCCTTTATAATCATAAGTGTAGACAACAAACCTTAATGAAATGATTGGAAAGGGGAACCACACATGAAACATAAGAAAGGGTATTTATTCAGTGCATTTGCACTTACGGCTCTGCTTGCAGGCTGTAGTACGAACAATATGACAGCATCTACAGCTCCGAAGGAAACAGCGGCGGCGAATAAAGTAACCATTACAGCGCAAGGCTTCAAGCCGGATCAGAAGGAAAAAAACGATCAGCTCGATCAACGCATTAATCGTTTCAAGGCCAAATTTCCGAATGTGGATTTCAAAAAAGACGACTGGCAGTATAATCCGCTTGAAATCGGCGTGAAAATGGCATCGAACAGTGCGCCGACGGAATATACGACGTATGCCACAGAAGGTAAAGTGCTGGTTAATAAAAAGTGGGTCGCCGATATGACAGATTCGATGAATACCTGGGATCATGCCAAGGATATGAACGATTTGCTGTCCAAACCATTTGTCATAAATGGTAAAACGTACGGCGTACCCGTAGATGGATATGTCATGACGATTACTTTAAACAAAAAGCTGTTCAAGGAAAAAGGAGTTGAGCTGCCTCCCATCGATTGGACCTGGGACGATCTGCTTGATGCGGCTCGCAAACTCAGTGATCCGGCCAAAGGGATAGCAGGCTTCATTCCCATGGGTAAAGGACCGGAAGCAGGCTGGAACTGGACGAATTTTCTCTACGCAGCTGGCGGAGACGTGCAAAAGCTGGACAATGGCAAGGTTGTTGGCCAATTTAATTCCGAGGCGGGTCTGAAAGCGCTGGAATTCTATAAAAAACTAAAGGATGAAAACCTTATTCCTCAGAACTGGGCACTCGGTTATGGCGACGCATTAAATGCGTTCTCTCAAGGACGCGGCGCGATGGTCATGTGTGGAAGCGGTAACGCTGCTGATACAGCGATTAATGAAGGCGGTATCAGCAAGGACGATCTGGTCGTGTATCCGATTCCATCACTGACTAAAGGTGGCAAGC
This sequence comes from Paenibacillus periandrae, assembly GCF_022458865.1. Taxonomy (GTDB): domain Bacteria; phylum Bacillota; class Bacilli; order Paenibacillales; family NBRC-103111; genus Paenibacillus_S; species Paenibacillus_S periandrae. The sequence continues at coordinate 258,826 of NZ_JAJNMU010000012.1, forward strand.
ATACAGGTGTTCTGGGCGGGAACTACCGCGTCATTAACCCTAAAGCCGACAAGCAAACGCAACAAACGGCGTTCAAATGGATCACAGATGAATACTTCACAGATGAATTCCTCGGCTCCACTCAAAAAGAAATCGAAGACCGAAAAGGCAAAAATCGTGTATACATTCCCCAACCGATCAATTACTGGAATGACTCTTCGGACTTTGGTAAAAAATACGCCAGCTTGCTTGCTAAATACGATAACGTGTTCAAATATGATCCGCAATTGCTCAGCCTCTGGGATGGAAAACCCGAAGCTCAATACGAGGCACAAAAGTTCTACACGGAAATGGCCAATGTCATCCAGAAAGTTTTTACGACCAAAAATGTCGATTTGAAGAAAACGTTAGAAGAGACCTCGGATAAATTGCAGACTGAAGTATTTGATAAAGTCAAAGTCGAATAGCAGGCTGCATAATCGGACCTAAACCTCTGTTGGTTTGAGGTCCGATTGCATGTGGATGACATAATGCGATAAGATCGCAACCCGATGAATGAGGAGTGTCTGATATGGAAACCGATGTGTTTTCGCGACAAGCAGTGGTGACGTCACAGGCAAGGAAAAAGTTGAACTGGTATCTATGGGGCACCTTATTTGTTCTGCCTGAGCTTATTTTGTTTTTCATATTTTTATGGGTACCCATTTTTAAAGGTATCGTGTACAGCTTTTACAGCATCGACTTTGTGGATGGCAATCAGTTTATTGGTCTGGAGAATTATCTAAACATCACGCGCGACGAACTATTATTCACTTCTATTAAAAACACACTTTACTATATGTTTCTCGGTATCCTGCTTGGCTTCTGGATTCCACCTCTCGTCGCTATTGCAGTCACCGAATTAAAATACTTTCAGGGAGCGGCTCGAATTATCGGTTATTTGCCAAGCGCCGTACCCGCTATTGTGCTTTATGGGATGTGGTTATGGTTCTTTGATGCGGTTGGCCCGATTAACAGTCTATTGGAAAGCATAGGGTTCACGAAGATAGATTTCTTCAGTTCGCAAATGTCGATGATCTCGATTGTGCTGCTGGAAACCTGGCAAAGCTTCGGTGCTGCGACACTGATCTATATTGCCGCGATTGTCAGCATTCCGAAGGATTTGTACGAAACGGCTGAGCTTGACGGAGCCAGCATATGGCAGCGGATCAGGCACATCACATTGCCCAGCATCAAGACACTCATGGTACTGCTGCTGCTTTTACAGCTGATCACGACATCACAGGGCTTTCAGGCACAATTATCAATGACCGATGGCGGGCCGAACAATGCGACTCTGACTTACCTGCTGTGGATTAATCATACCGCATTTCGTGATCTTGATTTTGGCAAGGCGAGCGCGATGGGCAGTCTGATGTTTTTTGTACTCATTCTATTGTCCATTGTATATAATTTACTGCAGCGCAGAGGTGACAAGGCATGAAACAAAATGATCGCGGGATTATTTCAAGCTATGATTTTAAAAAGGTGTCCGTTAAGCTCGGCTATTCACTTATGGTGCTGCTCATTGTCTGCATGGCGATCACGATGCTGTATCCGTTCTTTGATACCTTTTTCAGCTCACTTAAAACGCGTGAGGAGTTTTTCAGCTTTCCACCGACGTTTTTCCCGAAGGATTGGATCTGGAAGAATTACTATGATGCATGGACACAGTTTGATTTACCTCTGCTGACCTTTCTGAAAAATACGATTTTGATTTATGTCGGTAATATGGTATTTTCGCTGATGTTTATCGGATTGGCGGCCTTTGCGTTATCTCACTTGAAGGTTCCTTTCAAGAAATGGGTGACACTGTACTTTTTGGCTACACTGCTGATACCGCCTGCCACCTATATCGTTCCTAATTTTCTGAATTTGAAAAGCCTCGGGCTTATTAATACGTATTGGGCATTTTGGTTGCCTGCTGCGGTGAATGCGTATTTTATGCTGCTGCTAAAAAACTTCTTTGACGGCATTCATAAAGAAATTTTGGAAGCGGCAAGGATGGATGGGGCCAGTGAATTTAAATCGTTCACAACGATTGCGGTTCCGCTTTCCCTGCCGATCATCGGGACCGTGCTGCTGCTCGCTTTCTCCAATACCTGGAACGATTTCTACTGGCCTAATATCGTGATGACGGAAAAAAGCATGTATCCGCTAGCAACCGGTATTTATCGTTATGTCGTATATCCGACCTCAGTCATTCCGTGGAGCGTTCGCTTTGCCATTCTCACTTTGGCCATGCTGCCGCCGATCCTGTTCTTCCTGACCTTCCAGAAATTTATTATACGCGGCTTAAGTGCATCAAGTGTAAAAGGCTAGCAGCTCCTCAACTTGAAAGAGCACCTTACAGAAGTCATTTTCTGAAGGTGTTTTCTTTCGTTTAAAGGAAAAGGTACCGCTGCCCACGAATTTATTGTAAATATATAACATTTAACATCATGAAACGAGAAAGGGATGCATGAGGCTATGATCAAAATGCTGCGGAATATGAAATTGATGAAGAAGCTCATCATGCTGCTCATCGTATTCGTCGTCATTCCCATTCTGGTTATCGATTTTGTCGTAGCCAAAAAGCTCGAATCCATTACGGAGGAACAGGTTGGTAATGCACTGCTGCAGCTGGTGAGTGGAAGTCATTTGACATTGGACCGGGAAAGTACGGATTTCGAGGAAAAGACCAAGAATATCATGATTTCACAAGAGATTCAGCAGTTGGCCAGTTTGCCTTCCTCTTCCGAATATGAAAGACTTGCTATCTTTAATGCGCTGGACAAATATTTGAATAATTACTCGACGAATGCGATACGGTACTCGCTGTTTATATCGGATAAGGATCAATCGTATTCTTTTGTCCCCAACCCGGATTTGTTAACGAACGGAATTTTCTACTCCACCGATTTTAATGAATTATCGTGGTTTAAGGACGCTAGCGAAGCCAAAGGAAAAGGGATTATTCGGGTTATCGATAAATTCGGATATAATCCTAACCATACACAGACAGTTGCCTACCTGCGCCAGCTGAACAGCATATATAATGGAGAGATGGTTATCGGTTATTTGGCTGTATCGGGTATTGAAACTCAGCTGCAGATGGATTTTACGCCATTCAGCAAATATACGGATGCTGAGGTTGTACTGCTCGACCATACTCAAGCTGTGCTTGCAAGCAATACGAAGCATTACAACGTCGGAACGAACGTGAGTGTGCCGCCAAATAAGCTGGAAGGGGTATACAAAGTAAAAGAGGCCAATCACGAGTTGATGTGCATCCTGCATACAAGTGAATACACGAATACGCAGCTGCTGATGAGAGTGCCTGTGGAGTCGATTATTATCGATCATATCAGTGTGCAGCATTTGGTGAATTGGATTATGATTGTTTACTTCGTGATCCTCATTCTCGCTAGCATGTATTTCATTCAATCGATATTGAAACCAATCTCCAGGCTGGCGCGCATCACGAACTCCTATCATCCAGGACAGTCGTTGTCGATCCCCATACAATCGGACAGCCAAAACGAAATCGTACTGCTGAACAATCTGTTCATTCGTATGACGAACCGGCTGAATCAGACGATATATGACAAGTATGAGCTGGAGCTGAAAAATAAAGAGGTAGAGCTGTCCACGCTTCATGCGCAAATCAATCCGCATCTGCTGTATAACACCTTGGAATCGGTTTATTGGCATACATTAATGGAGGGGGCAGCGGAGTCCGCCCAAATGATAAAGGATTTATCGCTGATTATGCGTATTGGCTTGAGTAAAGGGAAGCTGCTCATTCCTATTATGGAGGAAATTCATCATGCGGAGGCTTACTTGAGGCTGCAGCTATTTCGTTACGAGTACTCGTTTCAGGTCTGTTGGGACATCGAAGAGGAAACGAAACGATACCTGATCCCGAAAGTTGTGCTGCAGCCTATCATTGAAAATGCGATTTTACATGGAATCAAAAATATGAGTCACGATGGAGAGCTAAGGGTTTCTGTCAAAAAGGTTGGTGAACGCATCGTCATCAGCATTGAGGACAATGGGTACAAGCAAGTAGATATTGAGAAGCTAAATGCGATTCTGCATGATGGAGAGACCAACAAAGGATATGGCATTATTAATGTGCAGAAGCGCATTCAGCTGCATTTTGGTAGCAACTATGGTATACAATATTCGCTTCGCGAAGATCAGGGCGTCCGTGCAAGGATCGAGATACCTATGGTGCTGGATGGGAGCGGCTGAGAAGTACGGTTGAGCCCGATCGCGTGCCTAGATCTGTCGCTACATAAAATAGTTCCTCTTCACAATTGGATGACTAGCCCATCATACGCTACTTGTATGCCAGCCGGTGTAAAAATTTCCGTCAAGTCCTCGTGCAATAAGCCGGCATTATGAGAAAAGTGGGTTACCACGACCTGGGCTCCCGGTTTCAGGACGTTGTTGTCCTCCATCCATGTTTTCGTTTCAAGTACAGCTTCGACATTCATATGATTGTTCCTGTTCAAACTATGGCCAGTTGTACATTCCAAGATAACCAGATTGAGTTGTTTATCCTTAAGCCAATTCCAGGTTTGTTCAGGGAACCAGCCACTGTCGTTGCCATACAGTATCGTTGTACCCTCCTTATCAATGTAATAGAGCAGGCAAGTTTCATTTGGATCATGATCCGCCAGTAGAGGAACGATGTTCGCGGTCTGCGTCTTGATCGATTCAAAGGGATCAACCCTATGGAATTTATAGTTGTGGGACAGACCGTTTAATGCCTGCTGACAGCGTTGGAGGGGTATTTCGTGACCATACACATGCAGGGGGCTGTTTCCGAACTGTGCGTAGCCTTTAGCGCGAATTCCCATATCTTCTGCATACAAGTGGTCGGAATGGGAGTGCGTGATCAGCAGATCCTGCACGTCGTTCATATCCATTCCGTATTTCAACGAGTGATACAACGTGTCTGGCGGAAAATCAACCTTCAGCACTTCATCGATCATAACAGATGTCCGTGTCCGAATGTTACGTCCCCCACGTTCACGAGCTTGATGACATGTGGAGCATTGGCAAAAAAGTGACGGAATCCCTTCATACGCAGCGGTACCCAGAAAATGTACTTTCATTCGGTTGGTTCCTCCTTATCGTTGTGCTTCAGAATAGTGGCTTGCCGTACAGTCAAAAGAATAGCCTGCCTAACCTCATGATGGTACAGCGTACGGCTGTTTTCAAGTCTTATTTTTTCAAATTGCTAAGAACTCAATTCTGCATGTAATATTTTGATTTGTCGTATTTGATTTTTTTTATTAAAGGGATGAATTGGGAAAGATAAACCATGTCTTCAAGGATTTGAAGGGCGTCTATATAAGTTTCTATAGTTTGTATACAATTCTTCTTATATACCTTTCTTGTTCCAAGTGGTGTCATCAAATTCATCATCAAATTCTAGATCTAAAGGATCATCATTTTTAAATTCCACCGGTCCCTTATCCATAAGAAATGTACCATCCAGATATAGTAATGGTGAATTTTCCGAGTGGTTATTTGGATAGTTTTCAACATGGCTCACTTTCATTTGGTTTTCATCTGCAAAATCGATATGAGCAATGGCCACCCAATAGGAATAATCATTTTTTTTCAGCAAATTTGCAATTACTTTTTGATCAGAATCATTGCTTACAATCGCATTGACTTTCATACTATTAAAACTACCAGTTCCGTTTGTGACAGCACTATAAGCTGCTAATAAAGCGTATTTTCTGTGCGATGAATTGTGATCGTTTCCGTCCCACCATTTCTTGAATCTCCGTCCAATGCGATGTATGGAGAAGTTTTATATTAAGTGGGAATACCTTTTTTTCCATACTACTTGTGACTGCAGCTTCTGATTTTGCTGGGGGCTCTTTGAACGCAAGTTTACTGTTTTAGTGGTATCCTAACTGATCACTTTCATGGATAGTTAAAGCAATAGAAATTCTTTCAATCGAAGACCCTAACTTTTTCAAGGAAATATTAAAATCGCATAGGTCTACATGGTCTTTTTTAGAGTAAGAGAGCACCTCTCCTGAGCTTACGGGATTTCCGTAAAATATCCATTGTTTTGTAATATCAACTTTTTTCCTTTTTTGTTAATTATACTTAATTCTCCTAATTGCCCCCATCGGAGGAGGTATTTGTTGGTAAACCACTGAAGTTCTTATTCACATGCTATCCCATCGTTATCCCGATCAAGCTTGCTGCTGTAGCCAGGATCGCCGCGGTGCAGTGGGGCTTTGCCGGCCTTTTTTACTTCGGCACAGCTATTGTAAAGAGGGCTGCTTGCTGTTGGTGTTTCCTTGGGTTTTACAGCTGGTGCGGGCTTATGTGTTTCAAATTTTGCATTCATATCAATCCCTGTTTCTTTCTTTGCTTTGCTATCATCAAATCCTTTATCTGTAGCATAGTTTTCAATGCTCCAAATCCCAAGTTTCGCTTCCTGAGCCTTCTTCTGTATCTCCCTAAAATGGTCTACATATTTGATGTCTGGTGGGAATACGGCTACCCGGGCCAGCCCTTTTTCTAACAGCGTCTCATTGAACATTTTGTCACCTATGTAAACGTAGTAGAGGAGGCGCTTATTTTGATCGCGCTCGGAAACATCGCGTTCGAGCTTCACATTCTTGCCTTCGAGTGTCTCTTTTGTAAATGTGAACGCCTCGAGGCCAAACGGTTGTGCAGGTGTATTCGGCTTTTTGGTCTCAGGAGTGTCCACAAGAATCATTCCAACGGTTTCCTTTTTGCCGCCAATCGTTACTTCGAGCGTATCACCATCAATGACTCGGTTTACCTTGGCATCGATAAGCTTTTTATCATTAACTGCAGCAGTGGCTTTTGTGGTCACAGTGGTTGTTGATGCGGATTGTGCTAATGTTGGTCCTACAATTGGTTGCGTTGTTTTTGATGCTACAGGAACAGTCGGCTGTTGTGTTTTTGCAGGGGTGGTCTGTCCGCAGCCGGACGCGAATATAAAGAGTAGGGTAAGTGCAAGTAACTTTTTCATGATATCCCTCGGTTTCCATTAATTGATTCGGGATCATTGTAACACTTATAAGAGGATTATGTAATATAATGGATGTTACATTTTGTCGAATTTACTGATGTTTGTAGATTTTACGGACGTCCATTTGTAAAACTTCTTCAAGATCGCTGATTTGAATTACGAACTGTTGGATTTCATCGGGATGGATAGATTGGTATTGTGAATGCCATACAATCCAGATTCATAAGGGTTATTAATATGAATTTCTTTATGGTCCATATGCGTAAACCTTCTTTCAGCATTTATGTTTAAATTCTCATAATTTTTATCCAGTAATTGGTATGTAAATTCATCTTGTCTGTTCAGTTCGAAATTTCTTGAAAATAAAAACGACCCTCAGTGAGAATCGCCTAAATGGTTAACTTAATTTTTTACAAGTTCCTTTAATTGATACGAGGGAGGGTACTCGTCCCATGTTTTGCCTTCAAGTCTTCGACCGGTTCGATGTTTCTGAACGCCACCCCATTGTTTAAAGAAAAACGCAACATTCTGCTCTTTACACTGATCCCTAATGGTTAACACCCATTTTTCTTCCATAGGACGGGCTCCATGACCTGATTCCCCGCCAACAATTACCCAGTGTATGCCTTCCAAATTCAAATTTTCAATTGGACCTAACAATGGTTCGACAGACAGGAATTTGATTTGTGCAGGTGTTCGTCTAAGATCATCGATCCGATACAATACACGCTGGTCTTCTACACTAACACCTTGCCAAACATTAGAAGGCCACTTTAGTTGATCGGATATTTCAAGTAATCGATCCGAGCGTTTAGTCAATATCTGAAAGGTATGCCAAGATGCTTTTTCCATTGTATCAAAGACCTTTTGTATGAACTCTAAAGGAACATCTTTATGGAATAAATCTGACATTGAATTCACGAATATTCTTCGGGGCTTTTTCCAAGTAAGAGGTAATTCTACCAAATCTGGATGAAGAGTAAGATTAAATCCATCGGCATACCTGGGGTTTCCCATTGCATGAAGTCTCTTAGCCATAGCTGCAGCATAACAATTGCGGCAACCATCTGAAATTTTGGTACAACCTGTAACGGGATTCCAAGTAGCCTCTGTCCATTCAATACTAGACATTGTTGCCATTTTTAAATCCCTCCTTTTTTAAAGTATAACATAGTTGAGAATGGAAATTTAAATTAAAATAAAGTGGGTTGATAACCATCATCGTTGCTTAAATCGATTTGTTCAAGATAAGTAAGAGGCAAATTAGAAATGATCTGATTGATCTCAGCTTCTTCTTTTATATTCATAAATGCTTTATTTGTAATTCTAATAAGTGGATTATTAATAAATAATTTCTTGGAAAATTCATATATAGATTTTTTTTCACTATCAGATGTAAATGGTAAGGGAGTATTTTGTAAATAAAAATCCAATATTTCTGCATATGTAGTAGGAACTTTATTGAAATTTTCTAAAAAATCTTTTACAAAGTCTTTGTATTCATAAGAGCTTTGAATTATATCATCGGAAAACAAATCGTTTTTGAAAATATAATCCCCAAGTTGATTTGAAATTATATACCTTTCCTCAGCTTGTTTTCGCTTTTTTTCGAAATCAACCATAGATTTTTTCATTTCTATTAATCCTTTGCGGTTCTTTGAAACGAATACTAGATGAAAGTAAATATTATTATTTATTTGACTGTGGATACGTTTACTCAAGGTATAGACCTTCGATTGTCCTTTTTTGATTTGTTTTTTATAGAATTCAACTATGCTATCCTCTAGTTTTAGCAAATTCCCAAATTGTTGTTTTGAATTATTATTTGAAGCCATTTTTAGATATTCAGGAATAGTAGCTGGAAGGGACTCAACTCCAAAGAATTTACATAGCTCTTTCTCGTTTGATTGAATTGTCACATTACGAACAATAGAGTAACTCATAACATTTATTAGTAATTCATGAGATGGCTGTTCTAATATTTTTTGCATATCATCCATAAGGACTCCTTTATAACCAAAGGGGTCTATAAAATATAATGAAGGGCTGCCTATAGTTGAGTTAAGAAGGGTACTAAGTTGATCTTCAAATTTACCAAGGTAGTTATGTATTTGATGTGATTGGGAAGATAGAAATTTTATTTTGTTCAGCTCTTCATAGTACACATTGTTATATTCAACATTATGAATCATGAATCGTAAATTATTTCCGTATTCTTCTTGCAATATACGTTGAAAATTTAATAATCGATTCATAGCGATCTGCGGAGATCCAATATTTCCATCATCAAAATATCCTCTTCCGGCAAATCCATCTACAAAATTCACTTTTTTTATTTTTGAACTAATGGAAGCATAAGCAAAAACCTGGCTCCAATTTTTTAGGTAATCTTCGAGTAAAATATGTTTTAAATGCGTTTGAATATCCTTCTTATCAAAATGTTTGTCGCCAATATTTTTGGACATAACTAAATTCACCCCAAGAGATTCATTATTGGATTGTGGATTTGAGGAAATAATTAGGATAATTATACCATCCATCTAGTCCCATGGATACAAAATTTGTATATTCAGGTCGAAATTACTATGGTAATATTACGTGGGGAATAATGTTTAAAATTCATATAATGGAGGCCTTTCCTTAAATGTATAACTCTGTGCATAATGATAAAAGTAAGTTAGAATTAGATCCTCCAAAATTAATTCAATTTTTGGAAGGTAGGAAGAGCGAATTTCTTCCCAATATTTATATGTTGTCAAGAGAGATTGAGTTTGTTTTAAGTAATGAAATTCCGAAAACATTTCCTAAATATACTTTACATGACATAAATCATTCGATACGTATTATGGAGAACATGTATGAGTTGATTTGCGATATAGAGCTACACAATGATTTGGATATAACTATATTAATCTATTCAGCTTTATTACACGATATAGGTATGTCTGTTACCGATGAAGAAAAAGTGCAAATTAAAAGCAACAAATATCTTCATTCTGACATTGTTTTTGATGCATTACTGGAAAAAATGGATGGTAATGAGATTGAGGCAATGCAGGAATATATTAGGAAAATTCATGCTAAGAGGTCTGCAGTATTGATTAAAAATGAGTATTCTCATTATTTTAGTATTCCATCATATCCGAGTAGTAATATTGTTGATGAAGTTGCAACCATATGTAAGGCACATACAGAGGATATTTCATATTTAAAACAAAATTTAAAATCAGATGATGAAAAGGGAAAGTATAAAATTAATCCTTACTTTTGTGGCATTTTACTACGACTAGCAGATATTTGCGATTTTAATAGCCAAAGAACTCCACGAAAACTTTATGAATTGATAAATCCTGAAAATAAAAGCGACGAAGAATGGAGAAGTCATTTTATAATAGAAAATAGTCAAATAATCAAAAAAGATAGTACTGGGACACAAAATTATATAGCATTTTTTGGGCGCTGTGATGATGCAAAAATCCACAGAAATGTTCTGGGTTATTTCAATTGGGTAAACAGTGAAATTTATAGTGCTAACTTAATAACTTCAACTATGTTGGATCGTTATAAGTTAAATATCCGGTCTGAAATAGAAAATAATATTGAGCCTATTGGTTATAGTATTCCTAATTTAAAATTAGATCTTAATTTTAACGCTATAACAAAATTGTTAATGGGTGAAAATGTATATGGTAATAGATTACACGGTTTCCGTGAATTAATACAAAATGCTATCGACGCGACTAAAGTTAGGGAAGAAATCGAAACTAAGAACAAACAATATGGAGATTCGATTGAAAAGCCCTTAATAAAGGTCATTTTAAACAAAAATAACGACCAAATTATCATCAAAGATAATGGTACAGGTATGACATTAGATGTAATTAAAAATTATTTTTTAAATATAGGTGTTTCATTTTATAAATCAGATGATTTTCTTTTGAAGAGATATGAGTACTCTCCTATCGGTAATTATGGTATTGGCTTTTTAAAAAGTAATAATTTATTGCATAATGTCTCAAAGGATGACGATGAAGTAGTGATAGATGTCAGTAAATATTTGGTAGGTATTGAAGGAACAATCACCATTGATGTTAGAAAGCAATTCATGCATAAGGGAATAAGTAATATTAACTATAAAGGAAAACCTTATTATATTAGTAATAGTGAGTCTTTTGAAATAGTTGATTATAATAATTTTGATGTTAGTAAGATATGTGTTGACAATAAAGTGAGGTTTTATAAAATACCGATCATAGATAGAAAGAATTCTGATGAATATGATAAATTCTATGAAGTACTTCAGGATGTAGAGGCTTCTATCGATAAAATAGGAGATGAATTAAAGTGGGTTACAATTTTTCTGGACAAATCAGTGGATGTTAAAGAAAATAGAAAAAGTTATTACCCAAGTGACGACAAAGTATTGGATATTGTTCCAATTAGTTTTTTTGTTGAGTTGGGGCACTACGATTACTACTATCCTATAAGAATATATAGTGACTCCATTGATATTTTTTATGATGAGAAATCCTTAATAAATTTCGTAATTCAACAATCAACATATAGGTCCCTTGCAACATACAATAGCCAGTTATACATTAGAAATGTCCTTTGTAGTGGTTTTAATTTAAAGTTAATGAACACTATAACAGATTTAGAAGTGACAAGAGTGAAAATTAATGCAATTAATCGCTCAATTATTCCCGATGTCTCTAGAAATAATTTGGTACAATCGACGGAATCTCAGTTACAATATGCTTTAAGCAAAGTTATCATCACGTGGGCATTAGAAAATTTGACCCTAGATTTGACTGAGCGTGAGTTGCTAATGAAATACAAAATGTCATTCTTCAAAGAAGATAACATTTTTCTGAAAAATTTAGATTAAGAACAAATAAAACGACACCCTCCCAGGTGTCGTTTTATTTGTTCCTACCTAGTCCCTTCCGATACCCCTCGACAGTTGCCTTCGCCGCGACCCTTACAATCTCCAGTTCTTCCTCACTATATTGATCGGCGCCACCAAAGAAAGCTCGCCCTACGTCAGCTGATTCATTCTTAATACTTTCTTCAGAACGTCCAAGAAGGAAGTCAGTCTACGCTCACCCCGAAGAAATCGGTTATTTTCTCCATTATATCTGTATCCGGCTTTCTAGTTTCATTCTCATAGCCGGAGATTGTTGATTCTGCCAAATTGAACTTTGAACCGAGTTCTTTCATTGTCAGGCCACTTTTTTCTAAGACTTCTGAGTCTTGTCCCGAACTTTATCATCACCTACTAAGATTCTACTTTGCAAAATGGGTTTGAACTTCGCGTTATGCATTCTATTATTGGTTTATCAACTTTGCGTAACGAATAGTTTGGAGGTGCTACATGAGTAGTTTAGTAAAAATGGCAAGATTATCTTCTGCATTTTCTATTGAGGATGCTGCAAGGCTGCTTTATATTTCTGCAGGTTATCTTTCTTAAATTGAAAATGGTCAAAGACAAGTCAGTGCTGCAAGAGCAGAAGAGATAGCTATTCTTTATCAAAAAAAGAGAAGAAATTTTTTTGCCAAGTCGCTACGTGATACGCGAAGTCAATGAGTCTTCTTCAGCTTAAAAGGTATGGAGTAGCAGGCGATTTAATTAATCAAACTGTAGTTAATGGATCTGAATTTTAAGGAGGTGTTATAGCTAAGCAAACAATGCATTTAACCATGCGACTTATTCGAGAGATAAGAAAGGAGCCTTAGACCATGGAAAACGACCAAAACCCAGAAGAAAAAGTCGTTGCCGTAAAAATTAGCCCTACTGAAGAGATGCCCAATTTCACAAGAGCTTTGCGAGGAATCATTGCTGAACTAGCAGTAGTAGAGGAAAAGGTAGATGATAAGCCAGCTTGATGTAAAAAGCCCGTCACCAAGCGGCGGCGGGCTGGTGAAGACTGAGGGGTTTTACAGGAGATTGGATCAGGGAGTAGGCGAGTAATAACAACTAACGTAAGCATATCCCCTTTTCCAGGTACTTTCCATTCCAATTAGGAAAGTTGGCGTTTACAAAAGTGCATTCAACGAAAGATATTTACCCCTTGAGTGAAAGGATATACATCCGAGCATTTGCAATATAACGATTGCCTGTCTAAGACCCTTGATGTATGCTGCTGTTCTTACTGGATCAGTCAAATCAAAGGTTTATCCTGTTTAAATCATTGGACGATCAGAAAAGACGGAATAAAAAGAAGCACGGTACTTAGCCGGGGGCATACCGATGTGTTTGCGGAACAGACGAAAAAAATAGTTCATATCGGAGATGCCTACATGAGAGCTAATTTCCCGCAAAGACAATTCAGAGTGCTCCAATAGATCTCTGGCCTTCAACATCCGAATTCTGTTCAAATATTGGAGAGGCGTTAAGTCGGTATGCTTCTTCAAACATTTGGTCAAGTAATCGATGGAAAAGTTTAATCTCTGCGACATCTCCTCAAGGCGGAAAGGTTTATCTAAATGTTCATTCAGATAGACGATTATATCGTCACATATTTGCTGACTGTGGTAATTGAGGGAAGTTTTCGACATTTTCTGAAGCAACATGAGCAATTGTCCAAATAGCGCCTGAAGAGGGAGCATCTGCTCAACAACGGAAAGGTTGCGAAGATCAATCATATCGTTCAGAAGCGACCAAATCTGATTCGTGTTCAGTTCTTTGAATTTAGGGATATACATAAATTGTTCCTGCGGCTCAAGGTCGCGGTATGTGGTGATGGGTAGAGCGGTAAGCCAACGGATATCTTCGGCGTGCACAAGTCGGCGAGCCTGGAGATGCTGAACATGTATATAATAGATCAACGTGTCCTCCTCGCAAGGGATATGGCCATAATGCAGCTTGCCTGGTTCCAGAACAAGCATCTGGTTCTCCCTAATTTCGTAAGGGATTCCGTCTTCAGTCATGTACAAGGTGCCACTACGAACAAAAATGATATCGTACAGTGAGAACGTACGTTCATAATGTTGAATGGACTTGGGAAATTTGACTTTACTCACCGTAACGAGGACGGGAAGAGGAGGAAACGACAGCTCCAGACATAACATGGGGAAGCAACCTTTCGATTCGTGTATGTAGCATAAGTATAGCGGCATAAGGTGACCCGTGCAACTTACTATAAAATGATTTTGTACTTAATTTGAATGATTTTCTGAATAGTAAAGCATGTGGAGAGAATCTATAATGGAAGGAGAGCATGGCCCTGTCGGGCTGGAATGGAGTGAAAATAGTAATGACTAATAAGAGCTTACATGAACGGTTGCTGCCAGCGCCCCAAGACGGTGGCTTCCAAATGACAGGATATTGGGTTTGGTGCGGATCAGTAGTCCAGAGTGAGGACGGACGCTTCCATATGTTCGCCTCCCGTTGGCCCAAGCATCTTCCTATGCATCCGGGTTGGCTTGCCCATTCGGAAGTAGTGCGGGCCGTTTCCGACACGCCTGAAGGTCCGTATCAATTTCAAGAGGTCGTACTGCCAGCCAGAGGCGCACAATATTGGGACGGCCGCAGTACTCATAATCCGCATATTGTTAAACATGGAAGTAAATATCTCCTGTATTACATGGGTACAACTTATCCGTTCCCCGATGTAGCGCCAGGCGAAAAATACGACTTGGATGATGCTCGTTGTATCGTGGCCAGAGCCAATAAACGGATCGGCCTGGCCACAGCAGATAGTGTAGAAGGACCTTGGGAGAGAATGGACAAGCCAATTCTAGATGTCCGGCCAAACAAGTTCGACAGCTATCTGACTTCGAATCCGGCTCCTTGTGTACACGAAGATGGCTCTGTACTGCTCATATACAAGTCCAGAGCTTACAAGGGACATACCTTTAGCGATATGGCTCTCGGGGCAGCATGGGCGGATCATTACATGGGTCCTTACCGCGCTATGAGTGAAGAACCGATTTTCCCGCCTTCGGATATTCATCTTGAAGATCCCTTTGTATGGAAGACCGAAGGCGGCTATGAGATGATAGCCAAAGACATGAACGGAAACGTGGGCGGAGAAAAGCACGGAGGTATTCATGCTCATTCCCGGGACGGTATGAATTGGCAAATTGCCGAAAATCCAAAAGCTTATTCACGGCAAGTCATCTGGGATGACGGAACGACAAAGCGTATGGGCAATTTCGAAAGGCCGTTCCTGTTGTTCCAGAATGGAAAACCGACTCATTTGTTTGCAGCTACAGCAGACGGAGACGGGAATTTCGGTGGCCGGAACACTTGGAACATGGTTATTCCTATTAAGGAATGATTGAGAAGATGATAAACGCTGACGGAGTGAGAGCTCACTTCGAAGGCGTTTTTTTGCCTGTTTTCCAAGAGGTAAGGATCGTGCGCACTGCTGCTCCATTTATTGATTACGTATTAGCTTAGCATCTAACCAAGGACGTACAATGGGCAGGACGTTGGCCGCTTGCATAGCTTGGGTGTGATCAAGCCCATCAACAATATGAACATCCCAGCCGAGAGCTTCGATTTCGCTCCGTTTGTTAATGAGTGGTCCAACGATGTCCACCTGTACGTCGCCCCAACGTTTGCCATAATCGATTTTGTCGGCAGCTCCTGCAAAGCAACAGCGAGGACACGTTAGTTGTGCTTGAGCTGCTCTATCGTTAAAATTTTGCAGCTCCTGATAGAGGGTGACGAACTGCTTGGTCTGAGCTTCATTCATCGTTACTTCAACATTTGACCAATCAAATTCATCCGAAGTTTGTTGGGAATAATTAGAGGGCTCTTGAGCTGAAATAGACCTTTCATGAGTGGCCATAGTAACTCTTAACATCTCTTGATATGGACCGTCAATAGGAGGAAAACCGCCCATAATGAGTGCAGTCAGTCGATCCGTTCGAAGGGCTAGCTGCATTCCGCTAAGAGCAAGCCATGAATAACCGTAATAAGCAAAACTCTCAGCTTCGACCGAATCTGCTATGGCGAGAAGATCGCGTGTGATATTGGTCGGTGTTAATGTATGGGGTTTAGGTATTTTGAGGACATGACCTTCATAGTCGAAAGCAATTACACGATATTGATCACTAAGACCGTCTATAAGTGACCGGCCCAGAGCAGGATCGACTCCCCATTTTCGCATTTCCTCGGCTTTTGCTCCTTCAGCTGGCTGGGGATTTACCGGAAGCAATAAGCTTGGACCCTTTCCGTGAACCTCCACGTCGATCCTATGTCCATCATGTAGTTTTGCTTTAAGCATGTTGATTTCCCTCCATTTCAGATTCATTTTTAAAAAGATAATTTCCTGCTTTGAGAGAATGCTTGAGCTTTTGAGTGGCTGTCATCGCATATTCAAAGTATCCAATCCACATGCCCACAAGCTCAGGATGCTTGGAAGGATCGGACGGAATGGGCTCCGTGGGTAAGGTTTTCAAGAACGTATCTATTTCTTTGAGTGAGTCGAGACGTTCCTCCAAGAGCGCAATCACATGTTGACGAGGAAGCATTTCCATAAACGCGATCCCTGCAGCCAATAACTGAAAATCGTTGCTCTTGAGTGCTGCTTCCAGTAATGATATAAATTCAGTCTTACCTTGCTCCGTTAGTGTATATTCCGTACGGGCTGGTCCCAGCTTAACACTATCCCCTGAAGCTTCGGCTTGTATCATTTCCTGTGCCTCAAGTTTTTCTAAAGCGTGGTAAATAGAGCCAGGTTTTACACTTGTCCATGTTTCGGCCCGCCATGAAGTAATTTCTCTGTAAACACCATAACCATGAGTGATTCCTTGACGCAAAATGGTTCCTAAAACAAGCAATCTTACGGATGACATCGTAGGCTAACTCCTTCCTCAAAATGGAACTTGGAACTTCATTGTAATGGATTTAAATTTATCTAGTCAAGTTTGAATAGTGGTCTTTTCAAGACGAAAAGAGCCCGCACGAAGGAATCAGAGTTCACAGGCACGAATAAGTTAGTTAGGTGTGAGACTAATGAACGAGGCTGGAGGGGGCATTCACAATGACGGAGTTGAATGAATTATTTCGTAAAAGAATTGGCATTCCAGATCATACAAAACTGACATTTGACATATTGGACTACATTCTTGAAAAAACAGCAGCAGCTATTCCTTTCGAAAATTTAAATATCATTTCAAATACAACAAAAGCTATAACCAGAGAAAATCTGATTAACAAAATTCTCATGAAAAATGAAGGGGGATTATGTTATCATTTGAATCCTCTGCTTTATTTTTTCTTGGTAGAGAATGGGTTTCAGGCCGTGTTAGTTCGCGCAGAAGTGTACAATCAGACAACGAATGACTGGTCCAGACTTGGAAGAACTCATGTAGCTATTCTGTTACAACATGAAGGTCAAACCTATCTGGTTGATACTGGATTTGGTGGAAACCTGCCACTGCGACCTCTGCCGCTAAATGGAGAAACGATTTCCTCTATGAATGGAGAATTTCGGGTCAAACCAGTGGAAAGTGAATATGGGGGCTATATATTTGAATATAAACTAAAATATAAGGATACCGAGTGGAAAACAGGCTATGCGTTTGATACCAAACGAATTGTAGAGGATTTATCTGAATTGAATGAAGTACAAGGAATTATCCTGGAGCATAAAGACTCGCGTTTTAACAAAATCTCACTGATTACCCAGCTTACAAGTGATGGAAATGTAACGTTAACGGATACTTCTTTTACACAATGGATTGATGGAAATTGTACAAAAGAACAGATTGATCGCGATACATTCAAAGAGCTTGCTAAGCTGCATTTTGGATTTCATGATTTATGAGCTGCTGTTAGGGTCAAATAACAGTGGTTGTCCACAAATGGTTCACCCTTTGACGAGGGTTGGGCTGTTTTTGTGTTTATCTCGATGTACCTTTCGGACGATATATTGACAATTTGACTAAACTGTCTTATGGTGATGTGCAATACTGATGTTCCACTACGATTTGAATGAAGCTAAAATAACCTTATAGAAAGAATGTTTAAGATGAAAATTGAATTTGAAAACCATAGTATTGATTTTAATGTACAGTATGGACATACAAAAAAGATATCGATTCGGATCGATTCTGCTGGTTTCATAACGGTCAAGGCTCCCAATCATACAAGCAAAGAAACAATTATTGGTGTTGTCGAACATCATGCCAAGTGGATACTGGACAAAAAATCCAGCATTGCTGAAGCACGACAAGTCCCTAAACAAAGAGAATATCTAGGAGAAGGAAAGTTTCTGTATCTGGGAAAAGAATATTTCCTTCATGAATTAATAGAGACTGGCGATTTGAATGAAGAGCAGCTCAAAAAAAGTCTCAAGAAGTTTTATTTTTCCAGCTGTGAAAAGATCGTGAGAGAACGTATAGTTAGCTATCAAAACCAGCTGAGGGTAAAACCTAAAACCATCGAGATCGTAGAGTCCAAAACCAAGTGGGGCAGCTGCAGCTCGGATAAAAAAGTGACCTTTAATTATCGATTGGCCATGGCTCCAATTGAAGTTATCGATTATGTAATCATTCATGAATTGTGTCATTTGATCCATATGAATCATGACAGATCATTTTGGAGACGTGTTGGAAGCATCATGCCGGATTATAAAGAAAAACAGGAGTTTCTGGCCAGATATGGGGGGTTTATGACATGTTAAAATTGACCCGTACAGCTTGAAACATATGAAAGAGCAAGGCACCACGCTGTAAAGAAGTCAGCATTTGTGCTATATTGGAATCAACTGGAAGGATGGGCAAGGAGGTAGACAGATGCTGAGCAAAATAGTGTTGTTCGTTGCACTCACGTGGCTGACCGGGAGTCCGATTATAGCCATTATCGTATTGCTAATTATTTTTTATGTACTGGAGCGACGTTTTATCGGATTATCACCAAGTATCCTCAAACCGATAAAACGGGCAAGAAAGCTTTCCAGGCTGCGTCAGGAGCTGCGGCTTAGCCCCCATCAAACCTCTGCGAAGCTAGATGTGGCACGAATATTTATCGAGCAGCGGAAATATTCGCAGGCGCATGAGTTACTGCTGCAGATCACTGAGGTGATGACGGAATCCGCTGAGGTTCGAGCAGAGCTCGGGATTTGTGAATTAAAGCTCGGGCATTTGCAGGAGGGTGAGCAAAGCATGCTGCTAGCACTGGAAATGAATCCGCGCGTTAAGTATGGGGAGCCTTATCTGCGATTGGCTGAAGCGTGGGCCGACAAGGACGCACATAAAGCAATCGCCTACTTGCAGCAGTTTCAGAGCATGAACTCTTCCTCATGCGAGGCTTATTATAGGTTGGGGCAGCTGTACAGCCAGCTTGGCCGCAAAGTGGAGGCGCGTGAGGCTTACCGGGCAACGGTTGAGCTGTACCGCGGGCTTCCAAGGTATCGACGCCGCTTCGAACGCCGCTGGGTTGTGCTGGCAAAGCTAAAAGGATAGCCGGGTCATGAAATGGAGTATTTTGCATATATGAGTTGAGGCTGGGAATGAGCTTGAATGCATTCTCAGCTTCTTTGCGTTCAAAATTAAGGAAATAACCTCCAATTACTACCTTTCTACTACTATAGTATACTACCACCCTCTGGGCTCGGATGATAAATTAGAGAAGTTCTAGAATGACGTCTCTACAGAACATAAGATGAAGCCCCAAATTTATTAAAAGGTTAGATGGAGTACTGCTGCAGCGGCATTTAGAGGAAGAAGGGTGCGGACGGAGGCATGTCGAAGGGAAATGACAATACAAGGGACGTTGGGGAACGATTCGTTGACGAAATTGAACAAATAGAACAGCATTTTATGGTGGGCCGAGAGAAGGAGGTCCAATTCTTCCGCGAGCAGCTTTCCAAGATGAAGTATAAAGGAAGTATTCTCAATATTTATGGTACAGGTGGCGTAGGCAAAAGTTACCTCCTCGACGAATTTCGCCGTATTGCCCATCAAGCGCAGATGCGGTTTCTGCTGCTTGACAGCATGGATTTTCCGCATAACCCACAAGACTTCTGTCTTCATCTGCTGCGCCTGCTTCGCTGCAACATATCTAAGGAGGAGCACTCGGATCAACGAAACCATTTGCTAGTGCAGTGTCAGGAAGCTTTTCAACGCGAGGTGGAAATGGGGGGAGTTATCCTTGCACTGGATACGTTCGAGGAGCTGGGAGAACTCGAATATTGGTTCCGCGATGAGTTCCTCACACAGCTTCATTCCAAGGTGCTCGTTATTATATCTGGACGCTATCCGATACAAGGCGCGTGGCTATCCTCTCCTGCTTGGCGCCAGCTGATCTACCCTATGCCGATTGGGGATCTGGATTATTATTCGGTAAAGGAGTATTTGAACCGTTCCGGATTTCAGGTGGAGGCTGATATCCAGCGGATATGGAATAAGACCAAGGGGCATCCGTTGACTCTATCCCTGCTTATGTACACAACAATGTCCGATACTCTGCAGCCAATGGCGATAGAGGAAGATAACGGTGTGTTCGCTCAAGTGGTGCATACCTGGTTGAAGGAGCTTCCGGATCCACAGCTTCGCGAACTGGTAGAGGCGGCGGCGGTATTGCGACACTTCAATCAGGAGCTTCTCTCCTGTGCAATGGGAAGGCCGATTCCGACGGAGGAATTCCTTAAGCTGGTTAGACTTTCCTTCGTCCGCCGGGTAGATCGAGGCTGGCTGCTTCATGACCTTATGCGAGATGCGATCACTCACGAGCTTCAGTTACGCACACCTGAAAAATACGGGGAGATTCGGAAGCGCTGCAACCTGTATTATTATGATCTGATCAAGGAATCCGTACATAAGAGATCCGTCGCTTGGGAAACGGCTGAGTGGTTCTATTATATTGGTGATCCGGCGATTCTGGCCTTTTTTTATCAGAATTCGGGCACATACCGGTGGGAACCGCTAAGCAGCTCCAACTGGTCTGAGGCCGAGCGTTATATCGAGAACAGACGATTATCAGCCAAAGAAGCAAGGATTGCGTATACCAATCCAGAAACGTTAGAGCGTTATGAGTACGTGATATCTGAGGAAGAAAATTTATATACCTTGAAGCATATCCATCTACAGGAGCTGTATGAGCTGGATTTGAGCATCGTCAAGCTGATACGGGACAAGCAAGGAGGTTTGTCTGGTCTCTCGGTAATCATTCCAATTAACATACATACGTTGGATTATCTGCTTACCCGGCCGTTATCTTCGTCTTATTTTGTAAGCTTGCCGGAGCCAAGACTGAAGGAAATGATGGTACCGAGAGAAACGAATGCAGGGTATTTCGTAAAGACGATCGATATTCCCGACTTCGCCGACCAATCGTTGCGTGCAGCTGCCGGTTTAACATTCATCACTCATATTATTTCTGCGGGATTCCTGATCGCGGCGCCTCCAGCCAATCCGTTCTTTGGAGAGATCCACCTCGGTCTTGGCTGTCAGGTCGCCAAGCATGCGGTGCATTACGATTATGACGGCCTTACGCCTACACCTTACTATGTCATTGATACAAGAGGTAATAAATTGCAAAGCTATTTGAACAAAATGCTGGCAGGCTTCGATATGTTGGACGAACGAAGAGAAGACGCGCAGGAGGAGCTTTCCTCACTGACTCCCCGAGAGATCGAGGTCGTGGAGCTAACCATTCAAGGTCTCACGAATAACGAAATTGCCGGAAAGCTTTATCTCAGCGAGGTGACGGTGAAGAAGCATTTGTCCAATGTTTTCAGAAAGCTGAACATTAAAAACAGAAGCCAGCTGGCTTTTCTGATAGGGAAGCATAATTCTTTTCCAAACTCATAATTCTTGTTATTGAAGATAATTCTCCAATACATCATATTAATACCAGAATAACCCCTTAATATCAGCTAATGAGCATAAGCTCATGAAATGATTATAGGGGTTATTCCAGTTGTATGGGCCGTTACCCACACATTGTCGGCTGAAGATTATAGACTGAACAACGTGCGGCGCTCTATGATGCTTAAGTAAACAACGATGGAGAGGAGGTGAAAGCTATCAAACGCAGCTTAGGAGCGGTACCGGTTAAAGATGCGACCACAAGCTTTAAAAGAGCTATCCGAAAAGATATTTGGCTGTATGGTATGATGCTGCCGGGACTGATCTATTATCTGTTATTTAAGTATTTGCCGATGTGGGATATGCTGATTGCCTTCAAGGATTATCAGCCGGCACTTGGCTTTTGGGGCAGCAGATGGGTAGGCATGGAGCATTTCGAACGTTTTTTTTCGGAGCCGATCTTTTGGCAGCTGTTTCGGAATACAGCGATACTGGCGGTATACAACATCGTGTTATTTTTCCCGTTACCGATTATTGTTGCCCTGATGCTGAATGAATTGCGGATTCAATGGTTCAAAAGAACCGTCCAGACCTTCATTTATATTCCCCACTTTTTCTCGATTGTTGTTGTTGTAGGGATCACTTATGTGATGTTTACGACCGAAGGAGGGATCGTTAATGAGGGCGTGGCAGCAATGGGCGCCGATAAGCTCAATTTTCTTACAGGACCCGAGTGGTTTCGGCCGATGGTGACACTGCAGGTCATATGGAAAGAAACAGGATATGGCACGATCATTTTTTTGGCAGCGCTTGCAGGTGTGGACCCGACCTTATATGAAGCATCCAAAATTGATGGGGCGAGCCGCTGGCACCAGCTTTGGTACATTACGATGCCGGCTATCAAAAGCACCATAGTCATTCTCCTCATTCTTCGTCTGGGTAATTTTCTCGATACCGGCTTTGAGCAAATGCTGCTCATGATCAACGCGCTGAATAGAGAGGTTGGTGAGGTCTTTGATACTTACGTCTATACGAACGGGATTACACAGGGGCAATTCAGCTATTCGACTACCGTAGGCTTGTTTAAATCGGTCGTTGGTTTGATTCTGGTCGTCGCGGCTAACCATATTTCCCGAAAATTAGGGGAAGAAGGTGTATATTAAAGGTAAAGGATTCATTAGGGAAGGGGGTGCCCGAGTTTGCACAAACGTTCTGTAGCAGGCACGATTTTTGATATCGGGAACATTACAGTTCTTGCTGTAATAGCTTTATTAACCTTATTTCCGTTTCTACATATCGTGGCCGGTTCACTTGCTTCGGCGAAGGAGGTGCTGGCTAGTAAATTCATATTATTTCCCAAGGAATTTTCGCTGGAGGCGTACCGGTTTATTTTTTCCGAGAATACGCTGCTGCGCAGTTTGCTGATCACGATTTATATTACCGTTGTCGGGACCTTGATCAATATGGCGATGACCTTGTTGATGGCCTATCCGTTGTCCCGCAATGTCAAGGGTAAGCGAACGATTATGCTGCTGGTTGTGTTCACGCTTCTGTTCAGCGGAGGGATCATTCCAAGCTTCCTGGTCGTTAAATCGTTAGGGCTGTTGAATACGTACGGGTCCTTATGGCTTCCCGGGGCAATCAATTCATTTTACATGATCATTTTGATCAATTTTTTCAAACAATTGCCTGTGGAATTTGAGGAATCGGCAAAAATGGACGGCTGCAACGATCCCTTGCTTCTGTGGAAAATTGTCATTCCGCTCTCACTGCCAGCGATGGCCACCTTTTCCCTGTTTTATTCGGTATCGCATTGGAACACGTTTTTCAGTGCCTTGCTCTACATCAACGATTCGCATAAATGGCCGATTCAAATTTTGCTGCGACAAATTGTCATTATGTCTTCAGGAGGCATTGGAGATGCGAGCTTTGCGGCAGAAGCCTCATATGTTGTGCCGCCGCAAACGGTAAAAATGGCTGTTATCGTAGTTGCTACGCTGCCGATTATTATGATTTATCCGTTCCTGCAAAAACATTTTGCCAAGGGCGTGCTGTTAGGTTCAATTAAAGGATAATATGGAGAGGGAGAACTGCGATGAAAAAACGAGCTTATCATACAGCTATATGTACATTGGTCACCTTGTCGGTGCTGACTGTCGGCTGCAGTGGAGATAAGGGGCAACAACAGGGAGAAGCGCTAGCCGCCGCCAGCACGATAACAACACCCAAGACGCCTGATGTGAAGCAGCCGCCGCTCAAGCTGAGTATTATGGCCACTTATTACACCCCTCAGCCGCCAAGCAACCAGAATGACATTTGGAAGAAGCTGCAGGAGATCACGGATACACAAATCGAAATGACATGGGTGCCGCGTTCTGCCTATGACGATAAGGTCAGTGTCTCGATTGCCTCCAATGATTTGCCCAAGGTGATGCTGGCGTTGAATTCTTCGGCCCCGCCCTTGGTGAATGCGATTAAATCTGGATTATTCTGGGAAATTGGTCCTTATTTGAAGGATTACAAAAACTTGAGCGCCCTGAGCAAGCTGCAGTTCGAGAGTACCAAAATACAAGGGAAAACGTACAGCTTATACCGTTC
This sequence comes from Paenibacillus periandrae, assembly GCF_022458865.1. GTDB lineage: Bacteria > Bacillota > Bacilli > Paenibacillales > NBRC-103111 > Paenibacillus_S > Paenibacillus_S periandrae. Next base: position 283,226 of record NZ_JAJNMU010000012.1, read on the forward strand.
CAGGCCTCTTGCCCGATTTGGCGTCACCTACCGCAAGGATTGGTTGGATAATCTGAATTTGAAGGAACCCAAAACGCCTGAGGATATGTACAACGTCATGAAAGCGTTTGCCAAAAATGATCCGGACAAGAATGGCAAGGATGACACTTATGGAGTTCTTGCTTTTAAAGATGGTCAGGGTTACTTGATCCCGCATATCGCTTCATGGTTTGGAGCTCCGAACGGATGGAAGGAAGAAAATGGACAGTTCACGCCGGATTTCATGACAAATGAATATCTCGAAGCTCTTAAATACATCAGAAGGCTGTATGATGAGAAGCTGTTGAACCAGGACTTTGTCGTGACAGAAGAACAACAAATGAACACGATGTTCAATCAAGGCAAGGCTGGCATTAATCTGGGCCTGTTTGATGATGTCGGTAAACAGCAGATGGAGGTTGCCAAGCTGAATCCGAATGCGAAGATAGCTATTCTCGATACGATAACCGGGACCAAAGGTCAGCGGGTTTGGGCACAGCCAGGCTATACCGGGGTGTTCCTGTTCCCGAAATCCTCGATCAAGACAGAAGAGGAATTGAAACGGATTCTGGCGTTTTTTGACAGGCTGCAGGAGCAGGATGCCGTGAACATGCTGACCTGGGGACTTGAAGGCAAACAATACAAGCTGACGAACGGTCAAGTTGAGAAAATCGGCGGAGATGAGGCCTTCGATAAGGATACGCTTGGTCTCGGTGAGCTTCGCATTGACGACGGCTCGAAGGAGCTCGTTGCAACAGGCGAGAATCCATTGACAACAAAAGGGAAACAGCTTATCAAGGATAATGTAAAGATTGCTGTTGTTAATCCGGCGCTGCCCTTATATTTCGAATCCCCAACCTGGAGCCAAAAAAGCAATGAATTAAGAAAAATAGCTTCCGATGGCGCTGTCAAGTTTATTATGAACAAAATTGATGAAAACGAATGGAAAAAGGTTCAGGAGGACTGGAAAAAGGCGGGCGGGGATAAAGTGTTGACCGAATTCGCCGAGAGCTTTGCCAAAAGTAAAACCAAATAGCGTGCAAACTAGTAAAAGAGCGATAGGAGTGTTCAGTTTTGAGTAGAGGCCGTGTCTATTCGTCGGAAAGACGGTTTTTCAAAGATGCTGTAACAGGGACAGAGATTGTGCAGCTTACCTCATTCCCGTGTATCAATATTAAATTATATTTTCACGTCAATGCATTCACACCGGATTCACAGACGCTTGTATTTCAGGTATTCTCCGAGGCAACGAGGGATTCGAAGGTCGATATTTTCAAGGTCAATATCGATGGCAAGGGACTAACACAGCTTACCGACGCCGCAGAGGCTGGCAGCCCGGTTGTGTCGCCTGATGGCCATTGGCTGTATTATATGTGCCATGGTGAGCTTCGCCGAGTATCGATGACGGATTATCGTGAGGAACGGATTGGATATATAGACGGCATACAGCCGTCTACGGGGCTTAGCAGTAACACGGCTGGTTCAACCATTAATGCCAGCATGAGCAGTGATGGGCGTGTATATTTTACAGATGCCACACTGACAAATGGCAGAAGAGCGATCCTCAGATATACAACGGACGGTAAGGAAGCCGCTATTATTTATGAATCGGATTCGATTACCCATACCCAATGTGAGCCCTCGGAAGCAAAGGTCGTTGCCTTTCAGCATGGACCGGATGCCCGGCATCGCAATATATGGCTGATCAACGAGGACGGAACAAACGTGAGGCCTCTGGACCTTCCTTATGGCAATGGGCATTGGATGTGGCTCGGCTCTTCACAAAAAATCTTGACCAATCTGGAGAAGCAGTTTAACGGCATTGCTGTGATGGGCGAGCATGACGATAAGCCGGAAATCATTGTCACCGGCGAGCATTTCTGGCATGCAGCCAGCAGTCGCGACGGCAAATGGATGGTATCGGACACGAGCTGGCCGGATAATGGCATTCAATTGATTCATGTGGATAACAAAAAGTATGCAACATTATGCTATTCACAAAGCTCTTCCTCTCATACGCAGTGGTCTCACCCGCACCCTTCATTCAGTCCTGACGGTAATTATGTAGTATATAATTCCGACATAACCGGAACTGCCCAGATGTATCTGGTCAAAATTCCTGAACATTTGCGAGCAGAATTACAAAGTGGCGGGTGAAGCATTTCTATGGAGAAGCTGAATATAGCGATTGTGGGATTAAGATTCGGCAGTACAGTCATTGAGGAATTGCTGCAGGGGGCGGGAAATCCCTATTTCCGAGTGCACGCGGTTTGCGATCTCGATCCCTCCAAGGCCGATGAATGCGCAATGAAATATGGAGCGAAGCCCTACTATTCGATTGCGAGTCTCCTTGCCGACCCAGAGGTTCAGGTAATTGGGCTGTATACGCCTCCGGCCGGGAGAGCAGAGCTGATCGATCAGATCATTCATTCTGGAAAAGATGTCATGACAACGAAGCCCTTTGAGCTGAATCCGCAAAAGGCACTCGATATCCTCCATAAGGCTAATGCGATGAAGCGCGTCGTCCATATGAATTCTCCGGGTCCAGCATGGTATGATACGTTGAATTACATCACAGCGTGGAGAACGAAATATGAGCTGGGCAAGCCGATAGGCGGCCGATGGGACATTTGGGTTAATTATCGCGAACAAGCAGATGGAGGCTGGTATGACGATCTCGAAAAGTGTCCGGTCGCGCCTATATTCAGGCTCGGCATTTACATCATTAACGACATGGCTCGAATATTTGGACCCGCTCACAAAGTATCGACTATGAGCTCGCGTCTGATCACGGAGCGGCCTACAGTTGATAACTCGCAGGTGAGCCTGCTTTTCCGTAACGGGGCGATAGCCAATATATTCGGAAGCTTTTGTGTAGATGACAGTCAGAGGTATAAAAGCCCGATGATCCTGAATTTCGAGCACGGAACCTTTTATTGTAACGTCATGCCAACGAATGAAGGGGACGTCAGCAAGCTGCTTCTAGTCGCGCGGCACCCGATAACCAGACTAAGAGTTACCGAAGAGGTCGAGGTTACTGGAGATGCAGGCCGGTATCAATGGAAGGAGTTGTACCAGTCCGTATGTGATCGTACAATGAATGAAGAGGCTTACATCCATGATGTGGTGGAGGGGCTTAAAATCATTGAAGCGATGCGAAGATCCGACCGAAGTGGAAGGATTGAGCTCGTCCAGGAGGAATTATGAAAATTGGCGTAGGCTTATTCGGCAATAACGGGGGACATCAGATACATGGCGAGCTGATTAACCATCCCTATGCAGCTATCGTGGCCACAGCTGCTATGGATAGGAGTCTGCTTACCCCTGAACAGCAATCCGATACGGATATAAGGCATTATGATTCGCTGGAGGAGCTGCTAAAGGATGAAAGGGTGCAGGTCGTTTCCTTATGCTCACCGCGCAGGGCCAACCAGGTCAATGAAGCGATCAAGTGCATGCGGCAAGGCAGGCATGTGTATGCGGAAAAGCCATGCGCCATGCATGAAGCAGAGCTGGACCAGCTGCTGCAGGTTGTGATCGAAACAGGCTGCTTATTCCGTGAAATGGCAGGAACGGGCTTTCAACAGCCGTACCTGGCCATACGCAATCTGGTTCAATCCGGTGTGATTGGCGAGGTGGTGCAGGTATTCGCCCAGAAGTCGTACCCGTATCATGACGCTCGTCCGCAGGATGAGGCGATAGACGGGGGGCTCATCGGCCAGAACGGCATTCACGCGATACGATTTGTTGAGCACGTGGCGTGCTTAAGAATCGAAGAGATTCACGCGATGGAAACCAGGCTTGGCAATCCAAGCGAGCACGGCGGACTTCATATGGCAGCCAGTATGATGATGAGACTCACGAATGGAGGTGTCGCCAGCATTGTCGCCAACTATTTGAATGCCAAGGGGTTTGGAAGCTGGGGCAATGAGCACTTGCGGATATTCGGCACAAAAGGGTTTATCGAAGCAGTCGATGGCGGAGCCAGAACCCGGCTTATCGTGGGCGATACCGACATGGGACCCATCGACACATCCGGGCCTAAGGAAAACTATTGGGACATGTTCATCCAAACGCTGCTTGGTAAAGCAGAAATGCCCATTACGCTTGAGGAAGAGCTGCATTGCACAAGAATGGCAATAAGAGCCAAAGAGTCTGCACAAGCACATACCCATTAACGAAGGAGTGTTACCAAAATGGCAAGAGGCCAGGCATATCCATCTGAAAGGCAATTTTTTGAGGATAGCAGAACCGGCGTGAAGATTACCAAGCTGACTGCGTTCCCTACCATTAACAGCAAGCTATATTTTCATATTAATGCATTTACTCCGGATTCCCGGTCATTGGTATTCAATACGTACAGGTCCGCGCAGCGGGATTCGCAAATCGATGTTTTCAAGGTTCAAACAGACGGTATGGGTTTGGTTCAGCTGACCGATCGTCCAAATGTGAGAGGAGCCATGGTCTCCTATGATGGGAAATGGTTGTACTACGTCACAAATGGCGAGCTTCGCCGAGTGTCTATGGACACCTATGAGGAAGATAGCATCAGCTATTTGGATGCACTGACGTGGGATGCAGAGTGCGCGAGTATGACTTATGACGACAAAAATTATTATGTAGAGGCTACTCTGAAAAATGGTCGACGCGGGATTGCCAGATTCACTACAGACGGTAAGGAGGCAAACGTGATCTTTGAAAATCCGGATATCACACATACCCAATGTGAGCCAACGGAGGGCAAGGTTATTGCTTTTCAGGACGGACCTGACGCATTCAACAGAAATATTTGGCTGATTGATCAGGATGGCAGCAACCTGCGTCCTTTGGAGCTTGCCTTTGGGAATGGACATTGGATGTGGCTTGGAGGCACCAAACGGATTATGTCCAATCTGGAGAAGGAGCAGCAGGGAATTGCCATCATGGCGGAGAATGATGAAGAGCCTGAGCTATTTGTCAACGGGGAGCATTATTGGCATGGGTCCTGCAGTAAGGATGGGGAATGGATGGTCTCGGATACGAACTGGCCTGATCATGGCATACACCTGATTCATACAGCAACGAAGAAGCACAAGGTCCTGTGTTACCCCAACAGCTCATCCTGCCATCCACAGTGGACGCATCCACACCCCTCCTTCAGCCCGGATGGCAAAATGGTGGTATATAATTCGGATGCCGGGGGGATTCCCAATGTTTATTTGGCAGTTATTCCCGACGAGATGCTCGCGGAGCTTGCAAAATAGTCGATAGGTTGCTGCGAGTTGGAGGTAAATGATGAAAAACCATCGTTTTAACTATTTCAAGCGATTGTTGTTGTTCTGCATCCTGATAGGGTTGATTCCCGTCATAACGCTGGGTTATTTCTCTTATGCCAAATCATCACAGCTATTGCTGGATAAGGCACACAGAAGCGACATGGAGATGGTGGAGCAAACACAGCTTCGTTTTGAACAAAAGCTGAAAATGGTGGATAATGCCCAGGCCCAAATTACCAACTCGCCACTTGTGATCGATGCTATGGAGCAGGAGCTCGATAGTGAAGATTATCTGACCTATGAGAAATTGATGCAGACGCTGTATCGGCTGCAGCTCTATGAATTCGGACTATCGGACGTTTACCTTGTGAATTTTAATAAAAATTGGATCTTAAGCAGCGCTGGTAAAGAATCACTGCAGGCCAGTGAGCTTAGCCCCACCTTTACGGGATATGTCAATAAAGGCAAGCTGTTTTTTTGGACTGCGTTTGAGTCGCCTTTTTTTGAAAAGTCGAACCCGCGGGTATGGAATACGGCGATTGTCAAAACGATCCCGATCAATTCCCTTAGCCCGCTCGGTCTTCTGGTTGCCGTACTGCCCAGCCACGAATTGAATAAAATGATCCCTAAAGTCAGCGGTGGCGATTCTGGGGATATGTACGTCCTGGATGAGCATTGCCGCATACTTGCAGCCAGCAAGCCGGATATGATCGGTATGGAGCTCTCCGATGAGACGTACATGCAGACCATTAAGCAGGCCAACAGGGAAGCGGATCAATTTGAAACTGCTAATCATACCTATGGGATTACGTACAGGCAATCGAATTATAACGGCTGGATTTATGTGGTGAAAACAAATATTAATGAGATCACGAAGGAATCGAAAGCAATCGGATGGGTGACTATATTCATTTGTTTGATTGTGTGTGTCCTGATCTTTATTGTTTCGTTGGAGGGGACTCGCAGGCTGTACGGTCCGGTTCGCAAGCTGTACGATCTTGTCTTGAAATCACCGGATATGCCGCGTACGAAGAGAAACGATGAATTTTATTGGATTGAAAAAAACATGCATGTGCTGATGGGGAAGGAATCCCATATGAGGCATCAGCTTCGCGATTTTTTTGTACATAAATTGCTGCAGGGTGCAGTTAACGCCAAAGAAATAGCTGACCGTATGGAAACCAGCGAGTTGGAATGCTGGAAGCAAATGCGGGTCATCTGCGTACGCATGGATACGCTTGAAGGAACTAACTACACGGATCGGGATCGAGATCTGCTCCTGTTTGCGATTCTTAATATGGCTGGGGAAATAATTCCGCAGCCATTCAGGCTGAACCCGGTTGTGATCAACGATCTTCAGGTAACCTTATTAGGCAGTCATGCCGAGCTTGCAGAGGCTTCAAAGGCGGAGGTATATGAATGGGCGGCGGCGATTCAAAATTCAGTGGAGCAGTATTTGCATCTCAATGTCAGTATGGGCATCAGCTGTTTGTTTATGGAGCTAAATGAGGCACCGAACGCCTTAAAAGAAGCGAAGGAAGCGCTGTCTTACAGCGTACGATTGGGACAGCAATCGATTCTGTTCCTCGAAGACATGCACCCTGAAGCCGCGGACCCAGCTGTTACCTATCCGCAGCAGGTCGTCAATGAGCTAATGGATCGCATTAAGCAGTTGGATGAAGCGGGAAGCTATCAGCTGCTGGATGAATTCATGGTGATCATTACGCGCAAAGCCATAAGCCAGCAGGAATTTCAGTTGGTGCTGCTGCGGCTGCTTGTCGAAATGACACGGCTTGTTCAGGAAATGGGGGGAACCCTGTACCATATCATCCCTCAGGAAAAAGAGATTATTAATGAAATTCTTGCGTTGAAATCGACCAAGGAAATCGTTGGGTGGATGCGGCTTACGATGATTCGACCACTGATGGATTATATTGAAAAGAGCAGAGAAACCCTGTATACGAGAATTTCCGATCAGATGCTTGCTATCATTGATCAGGAATATGATTCGCCCTTGTCACTGGAGAGCTGCGCAGCCCGGCTGAACTATCATCCGGAATATATTAGCCGTGTATTTCGCAAAGAAACCGGGTTGGTTTTCAGTGACTATTTGTCGAGACATCGGCTGCAAATGGCCAAAAAATTTTTGGTTGAAACGAGTATGTCGATCACGGAAATTTCGGAGAAGATGAAGTACAACAATCCGCAAAATTTTATACGTTATTTTCGCAAGCTGGAAGGCGTCACGCCGAAGCAATACCGGGAGCTGAGCCTTACGAAAAAAAGTCAACCAACGAATCAAGCAAATGGGCAGTAGTCGTATTGCAGCAGGTATGGATTGAAAGTTGTGGTATGCAGTGAATTGAGGGAAGACAGGAAAGCAGCGGCTCCGTGAATGGCGGAAACCGCTGCTTTCCTGTCTTGACTTTATGGATAATCAGATCGTGGCCGACAGACTATTTAAGCTTGTGCTTGCTGTTTAACAAGATCCACCAATTTTGTTTGTTTGAGATGCCGCTCCATTTTTTCCTCCGCGTCCTTCATTACAGCTTGAATCAAGCATTCGTCGCCGTGTACAAAATCACATTCAAATAGCGAGGCATTGCCCTCAATGGCGTGGATAATATCCAAAAACGTAATGTCATCCTTTTTGCGCGACAACCGATAGCCTCCATTGGCTCCTGAAACCGATTCAATCATTCCTGCTTTGACAAGCCTCGTTAAAATTTTGGATAAATAGGTCGGGGAAACATTTTGGGATTCAGCAAGCTGTTGGACGCCTATCGGCTTAACGGAAGAAGCGGCAACGAGCATGAGCATCGTGTGCAGAGCATAATTTGTCGCTTTTGTAAATCTCATAGCCGTACCTCCTTTAAAGACTTATTGTGTCTATAATATCCCCGTAATCACTGGTGTGTCAAGCTGCATGCTTTCATGAAAAAGCGGAAATAAAGTTATTTTCTGTTATACTGTAGGCTGGGAAAGATTTTGAATTGAAGGTGACAAGCAGATGAAAATAAATAAATATATGTTTCAAGAGGAAGGACTGCACCGTTTTCTGGGTACCTTGGAAGCCCGGATCATGGAAGTCTTTTGGGTATCAGAAGAATTGAGCATTAAACAAATGCACCATAAACTTAATGAAGAGAGTCCGTATTCGATTAATACGATCATGACGGTCATGAACAGGTTGTATGACAAGGGGCTGCTGCATAGGCATACCGAAGGAAAAGGCCGTACGAAGCTTACGCATTTCAGAGCAGCATCGACCAAGGAGCAGTTTTTGGCCGAACAGACAAAAAACGTAACTCGCGGCTTAATTGAAGATTTTGGCGGTCTGATGGTCACTCATATTGTGGATGCCATTGATGAGACCGATCCGCATCTTATCCAAACGTTGGAAATTAAACTCCAAGAGTTAAAGAAAAGGAAAAATAAATGAGCCGCTTGTTGAAGCCCGGCATGGCTATTTGTTGTATATATGTTGTCGCTGCGTGGATTTTGTTGCAAATGGGCATGGCCTTATCCCATCATATTAGTGATGTTGAGTTGAAGCCGGATATGGGGTTAGTTATCCAAGATATGCTGTTCGATTTAATAGTTGGGCATTCATTTTTTGAAACGGTTTTTATTGTATTAATTGGCCTCACCTGCGTTAGAATGATTATCTATATAGGCAGACACTTGTATGCCAGCCATAAATGGAAAGCTTTTGTCAAAGTTCAAATACATCCCCGTTTAACAATCAAATGGACGCGAAAATACAAAAAATGGCATACTCCCATTGACGTTATTCGTGAGCAGCAGCCGCTAGCTTTAGCGATAGGCATGCTACGTCCCCGGATTGTGATATCCACTGGTCTTTTGGACATGCTTTCTGTGGAGGAGGTACATGCTGTATTGCTTCATGAGCGCTATCATTGCACACAGCGTCATCCATTGAAAAAGTGGTTTGCAGCGATGATAATTACAAGCATGCCCTATATGTCCGTCTTGAAAGGGTTGGGTCACTACTACGATATTTGGATTGAGCTTTTGGCAGACCGTTATGCGATCACACATACCAACTCTACTTATACCATCAGTACAGCGTTATTAAAGCTTGTTCAAACCCAAAGATTCGCCACTCCTTATCAAGGGGTAAGTTTTTCAGATACTGCTATTAATTATCGGTTGTCTCAGCTCATACATCCCGAGCAATCTATTAACGTGCCGATGGTTTCGTTAAGATCAATTTGTACTTCAGGTACCGTTCTTATTGTGATTTCGATGATAATCTTTTTTCAATGTTTATAAACTATAGAGGGTATGAGTAATAGTGCAGGGGACCAACCTCCTGCTTTTTTGTGCTGGAAAACTTCAAAATATGAATAAATATTGAATTATAAAATTGATTATTGACATTTGTAAGCATGTTTAATAAAGTGAGATTACAAATAAACTACGATGCATAGTTTAATAATCTTGAAATACAAAATAAATATGGATTCACGCGGATGCAACAAGCTAGGGGGACCTATGTCGATTTTTTACCGGGATTTGAATCATGAACGAATACAGGATCGATGGGTGGATTGGGAAGGTCATCGCCAGGAAATAAATTTGTTAATTAGCCGTTCACTGGCTGATGGTTATCAGCGTAATCGCGCTATCGTTTTGGGAGCTGGAAATTGTGATGATTTGGATCTTTATTATTTTTGTAATATTTTTGAGCAAATGACTTTGGTAGACATCGATGCTCTATCGCTTCAGGAGGGTGTGAATCGACTAGCCCCCGAGCTTCTAGACCGAATTCAGCTACTGGGAAATATTGATTTTACGAAGCTGGATCAAGTTAACTTTTACAGCAGGTTCAATGATCTATTGGAGAGGAAAGCGTTAACGACAGAAATAAGCTGCTTTTTAACCCAAACCCCCAGTGAAATCGTTCGCTGCTCTTTATTAGAGCCTTGGAGAGGCCAATATTCTGTAGTCATTTCTTCAGCTGTGTATACCCAGATATTTTATATTCATGTATTAACCCTGTTAGCGGTTCATGCTTCAAGCTACACAGCTGAGGAAATAACGGTCCTAATGGATGGACTGAAGACATTGAGAGACTGTATGGTAAAGGCGTACAATGATCTGATGCTCGATTTACTTGAAGAAGGTGGAACGATCATTGCATGGTCGGATGTTGTTAAATTCGACGAGCAGTCTCCTTTTCCAGAGGAGCAATTTTATGCAATCAACAACGAAATGGAGCGCATGCAGTTTATGTTCGATTTGGCCAGCAAGCAGGGCAGAGAGGCCGCGTTAACAGGTTTGCATGATCTTCATGGAAGACTGCATAGCCAAGATCGGCAGTTCGCTTGCTGGATTTGGCCGTATAGCTCCAATAGACAATACATAACCTTCGGCATTTCCGGCAAAATAGTAAAAGGTACTACTTGATCTATTGTGCTCACTTCCATACATTTATGCAAATCCTTGCGCATACTGCAGAGCTCTATCCAGGATCATCCAATGAGGGTGCTTTTTTAGTTGACCATATTTTACAAAATGATACTATTAAAGGAATACTTAATAGGGGTGAATGGTTATGAGCTACACGAGTCCCAATTGGAATACGTCCATACTAATCACTATTGACACACAAAATGACTTTACCTTGCCCGACGCTCCGGCCGAAATCAAAGGGACTGCTGCTGTGCTGCCGAACATGAAGAGAGTATTGGAGGCGTATCGAGCTTTAGGCTTGCCGATTGTGCATGTCATTCGTTTGTACAAGGAAGATGGCTCCAACGTCGATATATGCCGTAAAGAGGCTATCGAAAAAGGGGCCAAAATCGCCGCTCCCAATACGGAAGGTGCTGAATTGGTATCCGAAATCCGTTCACCACATTATGCTTCACTTGAAGCGGACGAGCTGCTGAAAAGTGCCTTTCAGTCCGTTGGAGAACAAGAGTGGGTGATGTACAAGTCACGTTGGGGTGCTTTCTATAAAACCGATTTGGAATTGTTCCTACGAGCTCGCGGAATCGACACGATCGTATTTACAGGCTGTAACTTCCCTAATTGTCCAAGAACTTCGATGTACGAAGCAAGTGAACGAGATTTCCGGGTGGTCATGGTTGCGGACTCCATGTCGCAAGTATACGAGCAAGGCATCCAGGAAATGAGCAGGATTGGTGTGTATGTTTGCGACTTGGATGCCGTCCTTGCTGCTATACAATAAATGAAAAACAAGAGTAAAACTAAGCAAGCCTGACCGTCGGTCGTACAACCAGCTCATTGACATCCACATCGTCTGTCTGCTCAATGGCGAACATTATAGCACGGGCAATGGCAGAGGCAGGTACGGAGTTGCGGCGATATACTTTCATCAGCTGACTTGCTTGTTCATCCGTGATACTGTCGGCAGGCTCCGACTCTGTAATGCTCGGCATCACGCGAACATAGAACATACGTTCTGTGACCGCGGTATTTTTAGTAAAACGCCATCTGGATCGTTGGTGTTTATTAGATATTTCCATTTATTGGAATCTACCCTTTGAAATATCTGTAAATAAGGGCCCATTTGGACCATACATTGCCAATTATATAGATAAGTAAGGGTATGTTGATTGTGTTATCTCATAGCAGAATATGGAACATATGTTCTGTTAATTGAATTTGGGTTCTGTAGGAGTTGAGCTATGGAACTTTATATTTATGATTTCAGCAATGACCGGAAGCAGCAGCAGCGAGCCATACACACCCGATGTATAGCTGGTTACAAACCCAATGCCTATACCGTCATGAAGTACATAAGTGATCGTATGTATGATCAGATTCGTAAAACAAAAAGCATAGCTGCGCGTCATCCACTTGCGATGAGCTTGGACTTGTTTTTTTCTAATTTTCATAATCGCGATAACGGTCATGATTGGCCAAACGATATTCAACAAATTGAACGCTATGCTGACAGCTTTTCCTCCTGTGGCATAGGGAGCCATATAACCGGATGTCACGTCTACAATAATAACAGCGGCTACATACACATAACCATTCATTTTATGAAGCTTGCGGTATTTTCTTAAAATCGTCTGGGAGAAATTAACGGCTCCCGATACCATGGCCAGGCAAGCACACAGGATATGGACATACATCACATTTAACCAAACGGGGGCATTGAATTTCTTATTCAGTTTGTGATCTAAGAAACTCGCAGCTTGTGGATCATATATAAAATTCATATAAATCACGTAGACAATAAAACAAATGATAATGGCGAGCATGATTAAATAATAGCTCTTTAATTTTAACATTGGTTTCGCTATTCCTCTCATTTTTTGGCCTTATCGTACCCAATTGTGCTATGATTTACTGAAAACAAGTCATACAGAATCTACCGATTCTCGAAAGGATATTGGTTATGCGTAAAGGTGATAAAACAAAGCTGCATATTATTATGAAATCGGCGGAGCTGTTCAACCAGAAAGGATATGCGGCAACGACCATGCAGGATATTATGGATGCGACCCAATTGACCAAAGGCGGCATATATCGCAATTTTTCAAGTAAAGACGATATTGCTATGGAAGCATTCAAATATGCCGGAGAAGTTCTCTGGGAACATTTTTCCCGGGCGATACAGAATTGCCGCACTTCGACTGATGCCATACTGGCGATGTGCGATGTGTACAGCGATACGGTTCATAATCCTCCCCTTCAAGGAGGCTGTCCTTTTCTGAATACAGCTGTTGAGAGTGATCATTCCTTTCCGGTGCTGCGTGATCAAGCCATGGATGCGTACCGGCAAATGCTGGCATTTATCCAGGGGCTGCTTGAGCAGGGGACCGTTACCGGGGAGTTCAGTGCTGATATGGACACGGAGTCGGCGGCTTCCTTTATTTTTTCGTCTATTGAAGGGGCGATTATGTCAAGCAGGCTTACGCTCGATAATAAACATGTCCGCTATGCAAGGAATCAAATTCAACGTTGGTTATTGACATTCAAACCTGCGTAAAGCTGTTTTGCTCTGCGTTCTCCATTCGTTCACCTGTCACCTTCGAAGCAGGCAGCATGCCGGCTTTTGCCGTTCCCATCATTTGCTTGCCGTGTATGCTACAAATAAAACCGAACCGTCCGGTTTCTTTTGATGATACACGAACCAAACCTGCATTTCAAACCCCTTCTTATGATCTTTTTGTGAACACAGTGTGAGCCCCCAACTCCTGTGCAAGTACGATAGATTTTGCCGCGGTAAGGGCTTTTATGGCCAACCTAAATCTGTCCCCCTTAATCATGGACATACAATATATATCGGGCAATACTGAGCATCGCGATAAGCTTTTCGTTGAGGTTTTTCAACAAACTAGGGGACTTTCGTCCCTGTTCAATAATAGTCATCTCTTCTCTTGACCTATTTTTTCCAAACACTTAGAATTTGAAGAAAGATCATGGTTGAATACAAGTAGGTGATTGATGATGTACGGTTAACGTATATTTTGCTGGGATGATTCACTTCTGTATAATGGCAAGCCGCTGGAACGCGAGCTAACAAACCGACAGCAGTTACTGTTTGCTTGCCCATATCGGACATACATCTTCAGATAAACAGATGATTGCAGTCTATGAATGCATGGCATAACAATCCTCCACTTGATGACCCACTTCCCGGCTTTGCTGCTGTCTACCTTCCAGTCTGTAGTTCACATCCCTTAACGAATCTCAGCTAACCCTTACCCTTCAATTTTTTTAGACCCTTATTGCCGACCTGTCAGAACAAACCGTCGATATATCATGGTACTTTCAGTCGCGTATTTTGGTGATGACCAATGAAAATAGGAGGTGCTATTTTGGTTTGCAAAATATGGATAATAAAAATGCTCATCGTATTGTCCGTACTGACAATATTTGAATGGCTCGCCTTTCCTGCCTTAACAAATAGTGCAGCAGATATAAAGGTTGACCCAAAGCTCACTGACATCCCGATCGATATTCATTTCCCGACCGATATTAAAGTTCCGGTTGAAGTCGAGAAACCGATCGACATCAAGCAGCAGAGCCAGATCAACCCCATCGATATAAGATTCAAACCATTCGAAATCGATTCCGTACTCCTCATTAAGAGAGCTGCAGTCCGGTGGGGATCCTTTATTGGCGCCAAAGTAAGTACCCCTCCCGTGGTAAGTGCGGAAGGAACGATCTATTTGGCCGCGGAAAATAAAATGCTGTATGCAGTGAACACGGACGGATCGATCAAGTGGAGCATTTTATTGGGCGGGAATCCCTATACCGTACCCGTAATTGGCCCCGACGGTACAATCTATGTAAATACATGGGAAGATCATAAATTGGTTGCCATAACCGCTGGCGGGAAGAAAAAGTGGGAGTACGTAAAAGAAGGAGCTAACGTCAAAAATGAAGGTATTGTTTTTCCTCCACCGGTAATCGGGTCTGACGGCACAGTCTATACAGGAGGATCTGAAAGTGACAAGAAACTGTATGCCATTACTCCAAACGGGATAAAAAAGTGGGATTTTGTTACACCGACACTCGTAAGAGCCATAGCACTCGGAGGGGACGGAACAATCTATGTTTCGTCGGAGTCAAGAGGGACCACAGGGCTTTATGCGCTCAATCCGAACGGAAGTCAAAAATCGGAGTTCAAACCCCAAAAGGGTCTAATTTCTGCACCTAATTATATAAAAATTGGAATTGAAGGTACAATTTATGCTGCTGATAATTGGATGTTTCGTGCCTTTAACCCGGATGGTTCGCAAAAATGGTATTCGCAGGAACTTTTATACAACATAAAATCTATGTCCATCGGAACGGACGGTACAATTTATGCTGGAAATGGTTCGATACTATATGCCATCGGTCCGGATGGAAATGTCAAATGGAAAACGGATACCGAATATGCAACAGTTCAGGGATGGGATATAACTTACCCGGTCAAACTTACGTTAGGGAATGTGGCCATCGGACCCGATGGTACGATCTATGCCACAGACTTTTTAAATAAAGATAAAAAATATAAGAGTAATAATGTGAAATATACTTTGAAGGGGAGAAATGCCGATGGTCTGGTCGTATGGAATTTCCCTGATGACGTTATTATCACCTATCCTCCGGCGTTTGGGATTGACGGTACGGTGTACGCGGTATCCGGGGAGAATTTGTATGCGCTCGGGACCGTCGGTGCCAGCAGTATCATCTTGGACAAAAAAGCTCTCGATTTGCAAGCTGGGGGCAGCGCATTATTGACCGCAACAATTATTCCTGAAAAAGCTACGAACAAACAGGTCAAATGGAGCAGCAGCGACAGTACCGTGGCTGCGGTAGACGAGACGGGAAAAGTTACGGGAATCGCGGCGGGCATAGCGAAAATTACCGTTACTGCAGAGGACGGAGGATTCATGGCCGAATGCGTCGTTACAGTCGCGCCTACCACAAATCCACCGGTAACGCTGCCAGCGACGCCTCGACCGGAGCTGCCATTTTCCGATATTGAAGGTCATTGGGCCAAACAGAACATCATTAAAGCTGTCGAGCTTCATGTCGCAAACGGTTATCAAGATTTCACCTTCCGGCCGGATGGCAGCGTTACCCGTGCTGAATTTGCCGTCTTTCTGATGAATGGGATGAAACCGGCGGCGGATGGTGCAAAGCTCGCTTTCACAGATCAAGACAAGATCGGAGAATGGGCGGTCAAGGCAGTTTCGCAGGCTTTGCAGCTTGGAATTGTTAGCGGCTATCCGGACGGCACCTTCCGGCCGGACGCCAGTATCACCCATGCGGAAATGATCGCCATGGTTATCAGGGCGTCTGGCCTGCCTGTCAACGAACAGGCGCAATCCGGCTTTGCCGATGACGCTGACATTCCTGCTTGGGCGAAAGGCGCAGCAGCAGCGGCAAAGCAATCAGGCATTGCCGATTTCATGCGCGATAACCGTTTTGCGCCAGATAACAAAGCGACCAGAGCGGAAGCGGTGACGGCGATCTTGAACATGCTGGGCAAGAAGTGATTTTTGAAACGCTTTTGAAACCCTCCCATAAAAGCCCATTCATCTCCTAATTATTAAAAAAACGGTTTGCCTCTTAAGGAGGTTAGCCGTTTTTGTTTTGTAGGCTGATATTCGGATTGGGGGTCACTCGTTAAAAGATGCTCCAATCAAAAGCGGTAGAGAGGGTTTCCAGCAAATGTACTCCAGCGGTGCTGTTGCCTTTGGGGTTCAAGGCAGGGCCTACCACACCAATACCATATTGGCCCGGCACTAATGCAAGAATACCACCGGATACACCACTTTTCGCCGGTAATCCTGAGCGGATTGCAAAAGCACCGGACTCGTTGTACATCCCGCAAGTCAGCATGAACGTTTTGGCAATTTGCACGTAACGGCGGGGAACCAGTTGCCGCCCTGTCATCGGATCGGTACCGTCGAAGGCTAATACGAGTGCCATTCTGGCCAGGTGTGAGCAGGAAACTTCTATCGAGCAATGCTTGAAGTAAACCTCCAATACCTCCTCAACATCAATCTCATCTCCAAGAACACGGTTGGCCTTAAGGAAGTACGCAAGGGAACGATTGCGATGTGCCGTATTCGTTTCTGAACGATAAACAGCTTCATTAAAGGTTAGTGTCGGATCTCCAGTCAATTCGTGGAAAAAGGAAAGAATGCGGTTCGTTTTCTCGGCTGGAGTTGATCCGGTTATAAGTGAGGACACGGTGATAGCTCCTGCGTTAATTAAAGGATTAAAAGGAATGCCTGGATCAACCAGCTCCAGCTTCAGCATGGAATTGAAATTGTCACCGGTAGGCTCCATGCCTACTTTGGAGAATACGCCGGTTTCCCCTTGGTCCATTAACGCCAGCAGCAGTGTAAATACTTTGGATATGCTCTGCAGGGTGAAACGCATATCGGAGTCCCCGGCGGTGATAATACGTGCTTGATCGTCGATAATCGTGAAGCCAAGCGCTTCACGTGGGGCATTAGCCAACTCAGGTATATAGGCAGCTACGTTTCCTGAGCAGGCTTGTTTGCGGCTTTCTTCGAGCCATGTCGGCACTTGCTTCTCTAGTTGTTCCCAAACGGAAGTCATGCTCCGTTCCTCCTTCAATTCTGTTCAGATCCTTTTCGACAAAAGCAGCCGTCATTCTTTCATTAAAACATACATTTTGAAAAAGAGGAAACATAAAAAAAGGCTGGAGAGAACCTGAATTTCACACACGTCTGGCTGCGTTTTCCATCAAGTACTTATTTTTTTCGAATATCTAACAATGCGTTTACAATAATCGTTATTTCCCATAATCATGTTAATTTATTATGAAGGTATTCGGATACAACGTCATGCTTAACATACAGGGAGGGTGCGCCAAATGTGTAAAAATCAAAGGTTTGTTTTATTATCGCTGATGCTGATTATTGTGACTTCACTAGTTGTTACAGGCTGTCAAGCCTTGCAATCTCCCAGCAAGCCCAAGCTCCGTATCCTTTCAAGCTCGGAGAACAAGGCACTGATACCGCTGATTGACAAATTTACGGACACACAAGGTTTCGATGTTGAATTTGTGTTTAAAGGATCGGTAGACAGCATGTCTGAGCTTTCCGGTCACTATGCCGATTACGATGCGGTATGGCTGGCCAATTCCCAGTGGATTTCCATGGGAGATACGAATAAGCGGGTGAAGGAACAAAAGTCGATCATGACCTCGCCAGTCGTATGGGGCATCCGTAAAAGCGCAGCGGAGAAGCTGGGTTTTGTCGGTCGTGATGTAACTGTGCAGCAGCTGGCAGAGGCGGTGCAGCAGAAGAAGCTGCAATTTGCGATGACTTCGGCCTCCCAATCCAATTCAGGAGCATCCGCCTATATCGGATTTCTGTATGCCATGCTAGACAATCCATCTACCCTAACTATCCAGGATCTGCAAAAGCCGGAGCTCGCGGTCAAAATGAAAAGCTTGTTAAATGGGGTAAACCGTTCGAGCGGCAGCTCGGAATGGCTGAAGGATCTGTTTCTCAAAGCGAATTTTGATGCAATGGTCAATTACGAAGCCGTGTTGATCGAGACGAATAAAAGTCTGATTGCTGCCAATAAAGAACCCTTATACTTGATCTATCCGACTAATGGGCTGACAGTAGCGGACTATTCTTTGGGTTATATTAACAACGGAAAGGCAGAGGCAGAGGAACGGTTTAAGGCACTGCAGGGCTATCTGTTGTCAGCCAGTTCCCAAAAGGAAATTCTGTCATTAGGCAGAAGAACAGGCTTTGGCGGCGTTGTGGCAGGGGCAGACAAAGCCGTGTTTAACCCGGATTGGGGTATCGATATGAGCAAGACTTTATCTCCGATCCCGTTCCCGGAACCCGAGGTGATCCGTGAAGCATTAAATAGGTATCAAACTCTGTTTAAAAAGCCTTCATATACCGTCTTTTGCATCGACTATTCCGGCAGTATGTCTACGAATGGTGGCGAACGGGGAGTGAAGGAAGCGATGGGCTTGCTGCTGAATCAAGAAAAATCAAAGCAGGTGCTCCTGCAATCCTCTGCTGAGGATACCATCGTAGTGATGCCTTTTAACTCGGACATTATAGATAAATGGAGTGCTGTAGGTCCCGGACAATTCCCGGCTTTGTTGGATAATATACAGAAGCTTGGTGCAAGCGGGGGAACGAATATTTATGACCCGTCAATCGCAGCGCTGAATTTGCTCAGCAAGGTGGATACGGACAAATATGTCGTGTCCGTCGTGCTTATGACGGACGGATTGTCGAGTGGTCGAATTAACGATTTTCAGCAGGCATACACAACGCTTGGAAAGGACATTCCTGTATTCTCCATTACATTCGGGGATGCCGATGAAAAGCAGCTTCGTGCTATCTCCAATCTGACACATGCCGACGTCTTCCCGAGCGGCGGCGATCTGACAGGGGCGTTTAAGAAAGTGAGGGGATACAATTGATCTCGCGCTTAATGGCTTTGCCCCAATTTACGCTGTTATTATCACTTACGCTGTGCTCCGGGGCTTTTGTGTTTTTCATGTTCGTGTTAAATCTCAGCATCGTGTTATCGCTGGTGCTGGATGCGGTTCTGTACGTAGGCTTGCATTTGATACTCACAGCCGCGGATCCGGCAGCCAAGGAAACCAAATTACTGCTTCGAGCTGCCAAGGTAAAGCTGGAGCTGCTGCGAAGCGCTTCCTATCATATTTCCAATCCACGGATTCAAAATGATGTGAATGAAATTGTTGGAGCCAGTATGCAAATCATGCTGCTCATTCAGAAGAAATCAGCCGATCTGCCTGCATCGAAGCAGCTGCTGACCTTCTACCTGGATAATACCTTGGAAATGGTGAACCGCTATGTTTCGCTTTCCTCCAAAAGCTACCTCAATGCTTCCAGTAATGAGGTATTGCGTAAGATCGAAGTGGTGCTAGAGGGCGTCAAGGTTAATTTTATCGCACAATACAACAAGCTGCTTATCAATGACCTGTCCGATCTGGCAATCAAAATGGATGTAGTTAGCCAAATGCTGGAATGGGAGGATGCAAAATGAGAAAAGCACAGGTTATCGGAATCAGTCTCGTTTTACTTGTTATCATCATCAGTGTTCTGGTCAAAACAGTGTGGATACCGGATCAGAACATGACTACTGGAAATTCACCAATGAGCAGCACTGTAGTCCTTAAAGGAATGATCGGCAGCGAGAAGGAGGCTTTGTTTGGGGATCCTGATTTTCAAAAGCTGGCGAAAACCAAATATGGGATCACCCTGGACACTTTCAAGTCAGGATCATTGGAAATGACGGATGCACAGAAATTGAAAGATTATGATTTTGTTTTTCCAGCCAGCCAAACCGTCGTGGAGAAACTCAAGAGTCTTACCAAAATAACTGGAGCGGAAGAGGTATTCCGTACACCGCTTGTCTACTATAGCTGGGAGCGGGTGGTGCGTCCACTTCAGCAGCTGGGGATCGTCCAGCAGCAACCCGATCGTTCCCTATCTCTGGATAATAAACAGCTGCTGCAGCTCGTTATGGGCGATAAAAAATGGTCGGATATCGGTTTAACAGAGCTATACGGCCCCATTGTGGTCGATACCTCGGATCCGAAAAAATCCAACTCCGGCAACTCCTATGCCGCGATTGCTGCCGATGCCTTAATTGACGGCCATATGATCACTCAAGCGTCTATTCCTGTAATAAAGAATGCAATTCAAACTATATTTGCCAAGTCGGGATTCAAAAAATCTTCGACAACCGAGCTGTTCGAGGAATATTTGAAAACAGGGGCTGGAAGCCATAAAATTATTGTCGGTTACGAGAGTGATGTCCTGTATTTTTCCAAGCAAAATCCCGAGGTTTGGAAGCAGCTGCAGCAAAGCGCCATGCCCCAAATGCTGTATCCCGCGCCAACTTTGTGGTCCGTTCATACCATTGTGCCTTTGAATGAGAAAGCGAGGGTGCTGATAGCTTTTCTAAAGGATGCCGAAGTACAAAAGCTGGCATGGGAGCGATACGGATTTCGTACGGGTGTAGTTGGCCATTCAACGGACATTTCAGTATTTGCTGTAGAGGGTCTAAGTGCCTCGATAGATAGAGTGATGCAGCTTCCCGATTATGAAACGATGGAAAAATTGCTATATAAAACGCACTTAAGATTATAACCGAACGAGCAACCGATCGATGGTTTGCATAGGGTGCTTGTTGAGTCGTTTCATGAAGGCCGTGACATGAAGTCGAATGCGATAGAATTTGCTGAAAAAC
>NZ_JAJNMU010000130.1 GCF_022458865.1 Paenibacillus periandrae
CCCCTTAGCTATAATTTGTTTTCCCTCAACCGCAATGAATACATTTGACCAATTATCTTCTTCTCCAACCCACCAGAAAACAGCGTTACCTTTAGATGAAACGGCAAGGTACAACTCGCCGGTTTGCTGCAAATCGTCCTTTGTAAATCTACGGATTTCAATTTCACTCAAACCACAAATCACCACCACTTATTATTAACTACCCCAAAAGTTCAACAGTAGTATTTTATATTTTATCATCTTATTGATACTTCGTATGGTAATGAATAATTATAATCATCTTCAGTTATGCACTATCGAGCCTTACAATACCCACTTACAAAGGCGGCGATCACTCCACTATCCTGCCCGTCCCTCGGTTTTAAGGGTTTTTCTCACGTATGCTCACTCACTCGCAGGATTTTAGCACCTATTGGAATGACGAATACTCGGAAAACAAGCTTATATAAGCATTGGGTTCATTTTTGG
>NZ_JAJNMU010000131.1 GCF_022458865.1 Paenibacillus periandrae
GGCGATGGAGGTGACAGGCAGGCCAACCCGCGTTTATCACACGTGTGATGATTTTGAATCATGGGTCATCTTGATGTTGCTACGGTGTCATACACGCTGCCTGACGGCCGACCATTGCTGCGTAACGTCGCGTTCAGCCTCGGAACGGGTGAGCAGGTAGCCGTCGTTGGCGCGAACGGCGCTGGCAAGAGCACGTTGCTGCGGATCGTCATGGGTCAACTGTCACCGGACTCGGGCATAGTGACTTGCGACGGTAACTTTGGCGTGATGGGTCAGTTCATCACGGGCCGGACAGTCAAGGAACTGCTACTGTCAGTCTCGCCACCGGAGATCTGCGTCGCAGCCGCACAGCTCGCACGCTCTGAAGCCATGATGAACAAGAAGGGCACCACCCAGTCACAGCTGGTCTACGCCTCAGCAATCTCTGAATGGGGCGAGGTGGGCGGCTATGACGTCGAGGTGTTGTGG
>NZ_JAJNMU010000132.1 GCF_022458865.1 Paenibacillus periandrae
GTCGCATACAACCCGGAGTTCACCGAGGAGAACGCAGCGGTGATGACGACGATATTCATGGCGTCGCCTATCCATCCCACTCCCATGGCCGAGAATGCCGTAACGAAGGGCGATTCATCGGCGGAGTATTCCTTATACGGCAGCAACATGGCCAGCAAGGCCAAGGACCCTAGGTAGAACACAACGAGCCGGAAGACAACCGCATGGACGGCTTTGGGGATAACTTTGCGGGGATTCTGCGTCTCCCCGGAGGCGGTGCCCACTAACTCGATGGTGGCATAGGCGAAGATGACACCTTGGATGACCAGGATGAGGGGCAGAACCCCCTGTGGGGCGAATCCGCCGTCGAATCTCCATAGGTTCGACACCGCTGCGCGGTGTCCACCGACGTTGACGTGGGAGGCCACTAGGCCGATGGCCACGATGATGAACGCTGTCAAAGCCACAACCTTGAGCAACGC
>NZ_JAJNMU010000133.1 GCF_022458865.1 Paenibacillus periandrae
GTACTGCTGTTTTTTTGCGACTTCGGCTGAAATGGGTTGAACGCCAAAGCCCATACGCCCAATCGAGCTTTGTAAAATGTCTAAAGACAAGCCTGTCGGTTTTTCTAACAATTTGGCTGCCTGTTGTTGATTTTGTTCGACCCACTGTGTGGTGGTGTTGAGTTCATGGACGACCGTTTTTAAAACTTCTGGATGGGTTTCGGAAAATTTACGATCGGCCAAATAGAACTGATGATTACTGACTAAGTTTTCTCCCGTAGCAATCACACGTGCTGAGATTTGGTGTTCAGCGGCAGCAAAGAAGGGGATCCCAAATGACCCAAGCGTCGACTGCACCACGTTCAAACGCAGCACGTGCATCTGATGGGGTAGATAGACTGCTTCAATATCAGAAAGTTTGAGGTTATTCGCTTCTAATACTTTAAGTAGCAGGTAATGCACATTTGAACCTTTGTTG
>NZ_JAJNMU010000134.1 GCF_022458865.1 Paenibacillus periandrae
GATCCGCAGGTGTGGCCTGCCGTTGAGAGGGCGGCGATGCTGTGCCGGCAGTTGTGTGACAAGCATGGTGTTCCGAAAAGGAAACTGTCGGCTGCCGATTTGAAGGCCGGTAAACGTGGTGTTTGCGGGCATGTGGATGTTACGGATGCGTGGCATCAGTCGGATCATGACGATCCGGGGCCGTGGTTTCCGTGGGACAAATTTATGGCCGTCGTCTGCGGCGGCAGTGGAGATAGTGGGGAGTTAACTGTGGCTGATGTGAAAGCCTTGCATGATCAGATTAAACAATTGTCTGCTCAGCTTACTGGTTCGGTGAATAAGCTGCACCATGATGTTGGTGTGGTTCAGGTACAGAATGGTGATTTGGGTAAACGTGTTGATGCCCTGTCGTGGGTGAAGAATCCGGTGACGGGGAAGTTGTGGCGCACCAAGGATGCTTTGTGGAGCATCTGGTAT
>NZ_JAJNMU010000135.1 GCF_022458865.1 Paenibacillus periandrae
GTCCAGTCGATCCAACTGCTCCTGAAAAGGGTCTAGCCGTTTGGCTACCTCCGTATCCAGATCCACGATTTGTTCATTAAGAAAATCGATGTGAGTCAGCATCGCTTTTAACATGAGACGTTGATGGTCGCTCATGTTACCGCGAAGCGCTAATTCCAATTCTTCTTTCTTGCGCTTCAAGGTTCGACGTGCGAAGCCGGCAAGCTTTTCCGAGTCGGTTTCACCCTCGACCATGGCTTCCAACATATCCCGACTGGAAAGCCCCATGATGTCGGACACGACGGAATCGAGCTTAATGTTGGCGCCATCGAGCACTTTCTGAATGCGGTTATGCTCACGAGCACGTTCCTGAATTAAACTTCGGCGATACCGAACCAATTCCCGCAGTTCACGCTGAATGCGATCTGGAATGTAACTGGCTTTGAGGAGCCCAT
>NZ_JAJNMU010000136.1 GCF_022458865.1 Paenibacillus periandrae
TTTTTGAATCTACAGGTATCTATTCAAGAGGTATGGAACGATTTTGTTGTGTAAATCAAATTAACTATATTCAAATGAATCCGTTAGAAGCCAAATTTAAAACGAGCACTCTAAGATCATGGAAAACTGATCAGGCAGATGCTCATAAGCTTGCTTGTTTAGGACCGACGCTTAAACAAACAGACAACTTACCTATACATGAGTTAATATTCTTTGAATTAAGAGAACGCGTCCGTTTTCATCTAGAAATCGAGAATGAACAAAATCGACTTAAATTTCAGATCCTTGAATTATTCCATCAAACATTCCCCGGTTTAGAAAGATTATTCAGTAGTCGATATTCAATCATTGCACTCAACATCGCAGAAATCTTTACTCATCCAGACATGGTTCTTGATATCGACAAGGATGTACTGATTACACATATATTC
>NZ_JAJNMU010000137.1 GCF_022458865.1 Paenibacillus periandrae
GAATCTGCATCATCGCCTGGAATGTATAGGGCTTGTTCCCCTCTATCGCCACATTTTGAAATAAATATGACCTTCCCCCCTCTGGAATCGTCGCTACGCTGATTTTCTGGGCCTTTGATCCTGAGGTTCCACCATCGATCACATTACTGCTTCCCATGATCCCCGCGCTATCCGCTTTGTTCCAACCATTGGCAATTCCGTTAAGACCCCCAATCGCTGTTTCAAATGAACCATTTGTAAGTAAATTATCATCATTCGTATATCGTAAACTGGCCTGGTCGATATAGAAGGTTCCGCTTCCTCCCGCCGCGGTTCCCAGCAAATAAATATGTACCCTTACACTAGCTGTGTTCATGGGAGTAACCCCGCTCATTGTCTTCGATGTATAGCCAGGCAATGTCGTTCCCATTTCTGATGTTGCGG
>NZ_JAJNMU010000138.1 GCF_022458865.1 Paenibacillus periandrae
TATGAAGCGACGAGCTTCGGACCGGGAGCAGGGATCATAACGAATGATCCTCAGAAAGTCATAACGGGTCAATATTCAGCCTATGCAGAGGCAGCGCCAAGCCAATATTGGCAAGAATTTAGTATTTCGGATCCCAGCAAAATGCAGCTGGAAAAAAACACGACCTATACCGTATCGTTTAAGCACAAGGCGGTGACAGCCACCAATGGTTTTTACTACTTTGTCGCGCGGAGTGAGGAAGAAGACCGGGATTTCGGTTGGACATCCTGGACAGATCCAGCGGGAACGGTAGGGAGTAAAGTGGTGACCTTCACGACGGGATCGAAAAACAAATACCGGTTACTCTGGGGAATGAATCAGGGTGGGGGCTTGTCGATTGATGATATCCAGGTCACGAAGCTCAATGAATCGTTTGAGC
>NZ_JAJNMU010000013.1 GCF_022458865.1 Paenibacillus periandrae
TCCCGAAGGAACAATCCGCTCGACTTGCATGTATTAGGCACGCCGCCAGCGTTCGTCCTGAGCCAGGATCAAACTCTCCATAAAGGTAGAACTTTGATTTGTACTCATTCCTTGCTGACGAGAATTTGCATTCTCTTGTACTGCTATTTACTCACTCGTTGATTCAGTTTTCAAAGGACAATTCTTATTAATATTTTGTGCCGTATTATTTCAACAATTTTAATCGTTTGTTTTTATCGGCAACTTTTATACTATACCACATCGCTAGTTATTTATGCAAGTGTTATTTTTTATTTCATTTTACTTTCAAATGAAAATCTTTCGTAACACGTACACCGTTTTTAGCGGCGAGAAGTAATATATCATAGGACAATCATAGAAGTCAAGGCATAAATCAAATAAAATTTCGAGGAGTCGACAATCGATGCTCGAAGCCAATAATCAGGAAATACAAACGGATACAAAATAGAAGAAAACAACCTCCCCCTGTCCAATATTACGGACCAAGAAGAGGTTGTATTACGAGTAATCTAATCCTAGTTCTCAATTGATATCGCGTTGGCTGCAGTGAGCTCATTTTGAAGCTGGTCATGGATCAAACCGTTGGAGGCAAGCACGTTCCGTACATTTAATGTATAAGGATTACCTTCCGTATCCGTTATTGATCCACCCGATTCTTTAATAAGCAAAGCTCCAGCTGCCATATCCCACGAATTCAGGCCTATCTCCCAAAAGCCACTCAAGCGGCCAGCAGCTACATATGCCATATGCAAAGCTGCGGAACCAGCAACACGGATATTTCTAACCTTAGGCGACAATGCATTCAAGCCACGCAGGTTGACAGGCAATGCCCCCTCACGATCAGCCGGCAATCCGGTCGCAACAAGACTCTCAATGAGCTTGCTTTCCTTCGATACATGCATCCTTTTGCCTCTTAAATAGGCGCCTTTTCCTTTCTCAGCTACGAACAGTTCATTGTGAATAGGATTATAAACCACACCCACGATGACTTCCCCTTTGTGCGCCAGTGCTATCGAGACACTAAAAAATGGGAAACCATGAACAAAATTGGTAGTACCGTCCAAAGGATCAACTACCCATAAATATTCAGCTTCGCTAACATCCTTTAATGCTAGGACCGAAGCGGTTGGTCCTGGTTCAACCCCTTCTTCCCCCAGAATCGAGTGATGCGGAAAATGGGTTTGAATCAAATTGCGGATCATTTTTTCCGCACCTTTATCTACTTCAGTTACTAGATCGTGAGAAGAATATTTGGTATTCAAGCTGTTGAAATCTCCCAATTTGCTTTGAACCCATTCGCCTGCCTTGGAGGCCGTATTAATGGCTACAGCGGTAAAGCTTTTACTTCCAACCGAGAAGGAGTTATTTCCTTCATTAGACATTCCAATCAGCCCTTTTTCCAAAAAAGTTTTATAGTAGTGGTACAACTACTAGCTAGTATAGTGAATATACGCTTTAAATGCCACAAAGTTTCATCATACTTCCGAATTACGACACTCCATACCTAAAAGATAATCTATTAGTAGATTTCTAATGTCATCTTATGATACTTACTCTTCATTGGCTTGCATAAAAGAGCAATAAAAAAAGCTGTTGAGGTGTCAACAGCTTTGCCGGCTTATCTATACTATTTACTTGTATTCTGAATTATACCCCTACGATATGGTATCCATTGTCTACATATATAACTTCTCCAGTTATGCCGCGGGACAAATGGCTCATCAAAAACATCGCAGTATCGCCCACTTCTGCAACTTCGGTAGTACGGCGCATCGGCGCCTTTTCCTCAACACTTCGCAGAATGGAGTTAAAATCCTTAATGCCTTTGGCTGCCAATGTACGAATAGGACCTGCAGAAATGGCATTCACACGTACATTAAACTGTCCAAGATCACTAGCCAGGTAACGAACACTTGCTTCCAGAGCAGCTTTGGCAACACCCATAACATTGTAATTTTTCATCGCGCGTTCAGCACCAAGATAAGTCATTGTCATGATGCTGCCACCTTCGGTCATCAACGGGTACATCCGTTGAGCTACCGCTACCAAGGAGTAGGCACTAATATCCTGAGCCAGCGCATAGCCTTCACGTGAAGTATCTACAAACAAGCCTTCGAGCTCTTCTGTTTTGGCAAATGCAATACTATGTACCAAACCATGAAGCACACCAAACTGCTCCTTGACGATCGCAGCCAATGTATCGATTTCTGCATCAACCGTTACATTACAAGGCAAAACCGTTGTATTGGGAAGTGTATTCGCCAGCTTGCGTACCCGTTCCTCCACACGTTCATTCTCAAACGTAAAAGCAAGTGTCGCCCCTTGTGCAGATAAAGATTGGGCAATTGCCCATGCAATGCTGCGGTCGTTCGCAACACCCATAACAAGTATATTTTTACCGGATAAAAGTCCACTCATACTAATAAATTCCCCTCTCAATATTAAAATACGTTCATTATCACTCCTTTCTCAAGGTACTTCATTTGGACAAAATATTCAAGCAGTAACGAACTTTTTCATACGAATCCTTGAAAGCCATTACAGTCAGCTCTCAGAGCTTAAAGGAAGCCTGGCTTAAAACCTCCAGATCAGGTTCCTCAGCGATTTCCTTCATCAACTGGAATAAGGCATCATCTTTCTTTTTGGCCTCAATCATCACATCCAGCCTTGGCGTCAGCGGTGCTATTGAACGGAGAAATGCAAGCAGTCTTACTGGATCAATAAAGTCGGCATGACTCTTCGCATCTTTTTCACTTTTGGGACTGGAAACATGAATTTTGGGTGGGAGCTCGAGTTGTCCTCCCTGCTCTCTCTGTCCTTTCCAAGTCTGCAAAATACGTGCCCACAGGACCGCACAATCTGCTACTTCCTCCTCATGATTCACTTCATGATGATGTATATCGAGCACCATAGGTGTATTCGTTACTTCACATATTTCCAGTGTCTCGGAGGCTGTGAAGGTTTTATCATCATTTTCCAATGTCATTCTATTGCGGATCCGCTCCGGCAACGCCTTGAAGCGTTCGATAAATCGCTGTGAAGCAGCTTTTTTGTCTCCATACATACCGCCAACGTGGATATTGCATTTAGCTGATTCATCAAGACCCATCGCCTCCAGCATAGCAACGTGGGAATCCAGATCCGCGAGCGAGTTTGCGAGCACATCTGCACGCGGAGTACTCAGGACGGTGAAATGATCGGGATGAAAGCTGAGTCTCATCGCATTTTGAATTGCATAGCTTCCGAGCTCCGCAAATGCTTCCGTAAGCACCTCCATCGGGTTCCAGTCATTCAGCATCTCATGTCCACGCAGAGGGATCAGTTTGGAGGAGCATCGATATAATTCGATATCGTGTGCCCGGTTGTGCTTAAGGAGACGCAGCGTATTATGTATATTTTCTATGGCTATTCGCTCCAGCTTGCGGATGGCTGCGGCCCGATTATTCAATTTTTCAAAGCTGGTGGCTGTCATTGTTTTGGATGGAGACGCATTAGATACTTGCATGGACATCGCAACATAACCAAGACGTACGATCATAGTAGCAAATCAGCTCCGATTTTCAGATATATCCATAGGATACCCTGCAAACACAAGGTCTATAAAATCGCGCTACAATAAAAAGCACCTTGCCACTGCTGCGCAAGATGCTCAAGTTTAAGCTAGCTATTAGTTGGAAACCTGGCTAAAATACATTTCGTCAGCCAAAGCAGTCTGAATGCGTGCTTCTTCTTCTGTTAATCGGCGAACAAGCTCCATCTCAACCTGGGTAATTTCTTCGCCTTGAAAATTAATTTCAGCGATCGATACCAATATTTTGACTATGGCAACCGCTTTGTTATCAAGACTGTACGCAATAACCATTTGGCCTGTCGGGTACACACGAAAACCGCTTTTAACCATTTTGCTTCGGCCGTACTCCAACAGCTCATAGAGCTCCTGCTCGGATTTGAACTTACATACGGAATTGAACTCTGTTTGGAACCCCATACGAATTCCCCTTTCAACATTATTTATTGGTTTAGCCCTATCATCCGATCATACCTCAAAGGAATACTGCAGCCGCTGCTTGTCTTGATGACGCTTCAGTGCAAGTCCAATCAGTTCATCCAACAATTGAGCGTAAGGCTTGCCGGTTTCCTTCCATAGTAAAGGATACATGCTGAAAGGCGTAAATCCTGGCATCGTATTAATTTCATTAATGAATAGCTGATTGTCCTCTTTACGAATGAAAAAATCAATTCGGGACAAACCGGAGCCGTCCACTGCCTGATAAGCACGAATAGCAAGCTCTCTGATCCGCTCTGACAGCTCGTCGGGAATTTCGGCCGGTATAATCATCGAGGAGGTACCGTCTACATATTTGGCCTTGTAATCGTAAAATTCGCCTGTGGAAACAACCTCACCCACGACTGATGCCTCAGGATCATCATTACCCAAAATCGCAACTTCTACCTCTCGTGCATTCACATTCTCTTCTACAATAACTTTGCGGTCGTATCGAAAGGCACTATGAATGGCTTCGATAAGCTCTTCACGATTTTTGGCTTTGCTGATTCCGACACTCGACCCGAGATTAGCAGGCTTTACAAAGCAAGGATATCCTATGGCCACTTCAATCTCCATAATGAAGTAAGCATTGTCCTTCTCCCATTGTGTTCTTGTAAAGTGGCGGAATATACATTGAGGCAAGCCTTCCTGCTCAAATACTCTTTTCATCATGACCTTGTCCATACCGACCGACGAAGCCAGAACGCCTGCGCCTGCGTATGCAATATTCGCCATTTCCAGCAAGCCCTGGATTGTACCGTCTTCTCCAAATGTACCGTGCAATAAAGGTAAGACCACATCAATCTGTTGTATGGATGCAGCTCCATCCGCTGCACTCGAACCTGACGACTGCAGCGAATTGAAAATAGGTTGAATGGAAAAAGCTTCTGTTGGGCTTGCAGCGGATTCAAACTGCAGCTCCGCGATATGCTTGGGTGGCCCTTGCAGCTGCAAGCCTGAGCGCCATTCACCCTGTTTGGTTATGTAAAAAGGTATAATTTCATATTTACTCATGTCAATGGCTGCAGTAACGGCAAGTGCAGTTTGAAGTGATACTTCATGTTCTCCAGACTTTCCACCGTAAATTAAGCCAATGCGAATTTTGTCGTTCATAATAACCTCCGAAAATGAATTGTAAGATGTGAATAGTAACTTGCTGAATCCCGTAAGCTAAGGACATGTCTAACCATCAGTCTTGGTCGTCGATCACATGTAAAAAACGATACCGCGTTTGTTCTGTCCAAGCATACGAATCCTTGTAGCTCCAGTATCTATGCTTGCTGTTTGTCGTATGCGCATTGACCAAGGGCATCCCATTGGCATCCTTAGCAGTAACAATCGTACTGTGGCGATAACGTCCGTCACCATTCCAATCGTAACTAATGACATCTCCCAGTTCAAGGTTTTCGGCCTTATGGACTTCTTTCGCCCGCAGTCCATGATCACTGGATGTCAAATATCCTTGTAGGCTCTGTGCTACAGCCCAACTGAAGCTCCACAGCTCCTGACTGTTATTGCGGCCTTTATACCACCAGCCAGAATCTCTTTTTCCAGTATAGTGCATAGGAGCTTCACCTGCAAAGAGGCATTGAGATATATAATTACTGCAGTCTACTTCGAATTCCAGATAGGCTGGATTAGCATGATCCCACCACCGATCGGCATACTGAACGGCTTTATGGCGATCATAGTAATTTTTCCTAACACCTGGCTCCAGATAAGGAAGCACCTCATAATTTAAAAATGGCATGGAGGATAGCTTAAGTAAGCTTTGATCAACGGTTAGGGGGACTGAGGCCGCGGCCGGTGACACAACTACCTGCTGGGCAGGCTGAAGCAGCTCATTACCTGTTGATTGAATATTTGTAATGACCCATTTCCCTTCTTGCTCTTCGAAGGTCAGCTGTTCATTTTCCAGGCGTTCCTCTTCATGCTCAGTTACCCCTATGATTCCGACCATGGACTGCCTGAGTCTGATGGATGCAGTCACATATGCGGGCTGCTCAGCAGTTTTCGTAATGGTAAGTCTTGTCTCATTTTTTATTGGGGAATAACGTCGGTCCTGATCGATTTGAGAAGCTCTGGCCAGACGCCTGATTTGTGCCTGCAGAAATGGAACATCCGTGACGAATGGCAGTAAGGGCTCAACCGAATAATCCAGATTCATTTGATTTTTATGGTGAACATATTCGTAAAGCAGCATTTTCCATGACATGCGGTCTACCTCCATTGATATCAAATGACCGATTTTCATCCAATTTGTATCACAGTCAGGACAAGCATATGCACATACCTTAATGATTCCAATATATGAAGGAATACGTCTGATAATGATTCAATTTAACCTTTACGTAGCCTTCCGCAGCATGTATACTTAGCTTATAACAATTATGAAATCTTGTTTCATTCTGTGAAACAGAAGTTGTTTTGGATATTGGCTCATCCTGATTAACAGACTTATCATTCAAAGGAGGACATTCACACATGGCTAGAAAAGATCATTACTCAGTACGTACACCGCTCGAAGTTAATGGTAAAACTTACCAATATTACAGTTTGCCTGAACTTCAAGAACAAGGACATGGCAATATTTCCGCGCTGCCTTTTTCCATTAAGGTGCTTCTCGAAGCAGCTGTTCGTCAGTTTGATGGCAGAGCTATCACTGCCGAGCACGTAAAACAAATCGCAACCTGGACGGAAGGCAGAGAAGAGAAGGAAATTCCTTTTATTCCCGCTCGTATTGTTTTGCAGGATTTCACAGGGGTTCCGGTTGTAGTTGACTTGGCCGCTATGAGAGATACGGTTAAGCTTGCAGGGGGAAATCCTAAGCAAATTAATCCGCTTGTACCTGTTGACCTTGTAATTGACCACTCCGTTATGGTTGATGCTTTTGGAACCGCAGAAGCTCTGGAAACCAATATGAATATCGAATTCGAGCGTAATGAAGAGCGTTATCGTTTCCTTCGTTGGGCTCAAACAGCATTTGACAATTTCCGCGCTGTTCCGCCTGCTACAGGTATCGTGCATCAGGTTAACCTGGAGTATTTGGCTTCCGTAGCTGCTACCAAGCTAGTCGACGGCGATACCGAAGTATATCCAGATTCACTGGTGGGTACGGATTCCCATACAACGATGATCAATGGTCTTGGTATCGTAGGCTGGGGAGTTGGCGGTATCGAGGCTGAGGCTGGTATGCTTGGACAACCTTTGTATTTTGTCACACCTGAAGTCATTGGCTTCAAGCTGACTGGCAATCTTCCAGAAGGTTCAACTGCTACCGATTTGGCCCTGACTGTTACCCAAATGCTTCGTAAAAAAGGTGTTGTCGGTAAATTCGTTGAATTCTATGGTCCAGGTCTTAGCAATATCAGTCTGGCTGATCGTGCAACAGTTGCCAATATGGCTCCCGAATATGGTGCTACTGTAGGATTTTTCCCTGTTGACTCCGAATCACTTAATTATTTAAAAGGAACTGGCCGTGAGGATGATCAAATCGCTTTGGTTGAGGCTTACTATAAAGCACAAGGCATGTTCCGTACTGATGACACACCTGACCCTGTATTCAGTGACGTAATTGAGCTCGATATGTCAGCAGTCGTACCAAGCTTGGCAGGTCCAAAACGTCCACAGGATCGTGTTGAATTAACTTCCATGAAGCAAGCCTTCCATGATATTGTTCGCACACCGATCGAAAAAGGCGGATACGGCTTAAGTGACGCCAAAATCGAAGAAGTTGTCGATGTACAGCATGCCAATGGCGATGTTAGCAAGATGGGTACAGGCGCTGTTGTTATTGCCGCTATTACAAGCTGCACCAACACTTCCAACCCAAGCGTTATGCTCGGTGCCGGATTAGTAGCCAAAAAGGCAGTTGCCCGCGGCTTAAGAAAACCTGCTTACGTAAAAAGCAGCTTGACTCCAGGATCGCTGGTTGTAACTGACTATTTAAAAAATGCAGGGCTGCTGGAATCCCTTGAAGCTTTGGGCTTCTACGTTGCAGGCTATGGCTGTGCCACCTGTATCGGAAACTCCGGTCCTTTGCCGGATGAAGTGAGTCAAGCCATTACAGATAACGACATGACTGTAGCTGCCGTATTATCCGGTAACCGTAACTTTGAAGGCCGTGTGCATGCTCAAGTCAAAGCTAACTATTTGGCATCACCGCCACTAGTTGTCGCTTATGCTCTTGCTGGTACGGTGAACATTGATTTGGCTAACGATCCAATCGGTTATGACCAAGCCAATCAACCTGTTTATTTAAAAGATATTTGGCCTTCCAACGCGGAAATTCAAGAAGCTATTGCATCAGCCATGAGCCCAAGCATCTATCGCGAGAAATATTCCAATGTGTTCCGTGCTAATGAGCGGTGGAATGCAATCGAGGTTCCTGAAGGCGATCTGTACGAGTGGGACGAAAAATCAACATATATCGCAAATCCTCCTTTCTTCGAGCGCTTAGGTGAGGGTGTTGCCGATATGGCTGATATCCATGGCGCAAAAACATTGGCACTGCTGGGCGATTCGGTAACAACCGACCATATCTCTCCTGCAGGCAACATTAAGGCTGACAGCCCTGCTGGTAAGTTCTTAATGGAGCATGGCGTGAAAAAAGAAGATTTTAACTCCTATGGATCCCGCCGCGGTCACCATGAAGTTATGATGCGTGGAACATTTGCTAATATTCGTATTCGTAATCAGGTAGCACCTGGAACCGAAGGCGGCGTAACTACGTACCTACCAACGGGTGAAGTCGAATCGATTTACGATGCTTCCATGAAGTACCAAGATCAAAACACGAATCTTGTCGTTATTGCAGGTAAGGAATACGGCACAGGCAGTTCTCGTGACTGGGCTGCAAAAGGTACATTCCTGTTGGGTGTTAAAGCCGTTATTGCTGAAAGCTTTGAGCGTATTCACCGCTCCAACCTTGTAGGTATGGGCGTGCTTCCTCTTCAATTCAAATCAGGACATGGCTGGAGTACACTTGGTATTACAGGTACTGAAACTTTTGATATTACAGGCTTGGATAACAATGTACAGCCGGGTCAGGATGTAACAGTTACTGCTACTCGTCTCGACGGAACCAGCTTCAGCTTTGAAGTTGTTGTCCGTTTGGATAGCTCGGTTGATATTGATTACTATCGTAATGGTGGTATTCTCCAAACGGTGCTTCGTCAAATGATCGCCGAATAAGTTGATGTAATAGCATAATGTATGAGAGGCTATTTCTGAGGTCCATCGACTTCAGAAATAGCCTCTTTATTTACGAGTTATCCTATATACGAATAGTGAAAAGCACAAAAAGGAGGCTGTTCCGCAAGCACACAATCTGCTTGAGGAACAGCCTCCTTCCGAATGCAATGCCTTCATCTACCTGCTGCTACAACCTACAGGTTAGCTGGCAAAGCCTTCAAATATTTTTGCAGCAAACGGACAGCAACTTGTCCAGCCTCTGCCCTTGTCATATTAGCTAACGGATAGAAATTGACAAGCGGCTTGTTCTTGGAAGGAATTGGTGACACAACATTGCTGCCGACCATAATTCCTGCAGAGTTTAATGCGTCAACCGACGAACGGGCATAATTGTTGATAGAGTCACTGTCAGCAAAAGCTTTCTCAATTTTCGCTTTAAGCTTATCGTCATTAACGGCCAGCTTCACATTCAATGCCCGTGAGATCATCACAGCCGCATCTTGTCGTGTTAATTGTAAATCCGGTGCAAATACGAGATCGTTCAAGCCTTGAACAATACCAGCCCTTGCCGCTGTTTCGATTTCTTCGTAATTCCAAGTGGCCGAACGGCTTCCTGGGATAATGTCGAAGAACGTCTTTTTATCATCATAATTCAATCTCATACCTAATGAACGAACAAGCAGGGCAGCAAATTCACCACGAGTTACATAATCGGAAGCTCCAAAATCGTTGCTGCGAAGTGCAGGCATGTACCCTTTAGCCAGCAGTGTTTGCAAAATGTTTCTTGCCCACTCATGATTGGATACATCCTCATAACCATATTTCAGCTT
Organism: Paenibacillus periandrae; assembly: GCF_022458865.1. GTDB lineage: Bacteria > Bacillota > Bacilli > Paenibacillales > NBRC-103111 > Paenibacillus_S > Paenibacillus_S periandrae. The sequence goes on from NZ_JAJNMU010000013.1 coordinate 10,093, forward strand.
ACCAACCATATAGTATCCGAAGTTATCAAATGGAACCTCAATTGTTTTTGCTTTAACATTGACTTCCCCGCCAATATTTCTCCAAATTCCATCGTCTCCCAAATAAAACACCGTTACTTCCGTAGCCGATTGATCCACGACAGCATCATTGTATTTAAGGGTTAATGTTCCACGATCAGTTGGTAAAATCTTACGATTGGCGTAATTGTTATAACGCGTGTAGGTACCTTCTGTTGAATATGGTGCTAGTCCTCCTGTAACGTACTTATAATCAGAAGCTCCTACCTTGGATTGCTCACCAAGTCCTGCGGAAATCCAGAAATAATCCGATACTCTTGTAAAATGGTCACGACCCAAATCATTCGAGAACTGCGTAGACAACGAGCTATCGATAGGGATAACGGTTTGTGACGTTTGTGGTGTCCGGAAGTCAATATCCGTACCTAATTTTTGGTTATAATCATTCACAAGATCGGTATTACCGTTCTTAGGATCGGCAATTCCGAACAATATATTACCTGTCGGCTCAATCTTTCCATCAATGACACGGCGCAATACGTTCGTCTTAGGGAACGTCAATTGCAGACTTTTGTTGAATACATCATGTTTGGTTCCAAGCGGCTCCATGAACATGGTGCCTACACCAGTACTTGTTACATAACGTACAGTGATCGTTTCTTTAGCTTGGTTAGTACCATTCTGTACTACCAAATTGATTTTATTATCAGTGTCACCCTTTAGACCCGTTAACGTATAGACAAAACGATTCGCAACGTCTGTACGAGGCTTTGCAGAATTTCCGTTGATCTTCACATCAGAAGCTCCAACTGCTTCTACATCAAAGGTGATGAAATTTCTATTTACAATGATCTTATCGCCAGTATTGGCAATAGGCGCGAGCAAACGATACGGAACGCTTTGACTTATAACCGTAAGCGTCTGGTTTACCTTGGCACCTGCAGCATTGGTTAATTCAATCGTATACACATGGGTTCCGGCAGAAAGGGGAACATCATTCATACGAATTTTAAACCCGCTTGTTGTCCCATCGTAGTTAACAGAGCTGTAATACGCATTACCAGCAGTAGAACCAGGTGTAGGACTACCAGTATACATCAGATTCTGGCCTTCTCTGACAGTAACAAGATTCGCTCCTGCACCTTCAATGAAAAAGTCGAATTTAGCCAACGTTGTAGTATACGTGCTATTACTTAAAATAAGCTCAGGTGAAGCCGGTAAATAGACGGTTGGGTCTGTACTACTAATATCTCCGCGCGGCCCGTTTGGAGGCGTTAGCGGACGAACGATATTGATGTTAGGTGTGTTCTCATCCACGACGTAGAACGTTACTTCCTTCGTATACTTACGTAAAATCCCTGGTGTTGGAAGTATATTATCACTGTAATCGACAATAATTTTGAGCACGTTCCGCCCTGTAAAGAGTGGACCTGGTTGTATGCCCGGCGTGGCCAGATCGGAGTCTCCAATGATTAATTGAGTTGGGTCGATATCATATGAACCATCTGGCTGTTTTGCGGAAATATTAGGAAATGGAACAACTGTATTATTAATAATTAATTGCTTGGCCAGCATACTGTCGCCAAATCCAATGATTTTCCCTTTTAACGTGATACTTTGAACCGATGCTGAAGAAGAATTAATATTGAACACCTGGTCGTTGTAAATATTATCCAGGTCGACGTACAGCTTGGCTACGAACGTAATTTTACCTGTATAGGAAACCGGAGCCGTTCCAGCGGAGAATGCCAGAGTCTGGGTCCCTTCTGGCAAACCCGTTATTTTATAAATTTGCTTGCCTGCGTTAACCGTACCAGTTGGAACAACTGCTTCCAATGTCACTCCCAGTGATACGGTTCCAAGAGGCTGGATGGCAACCTTTAATTCATTAGCCGTACCTGCCGCAGTCAAAGGTTGCGACGGATCAACCATGATATAAAAATCCGATCCGGTTACACTTGAGCCGTTGAAAGGAACCGCTGAAGTACTGTCGTCAACAGCACCACCTGTATATTCAGGCGATAGCAACTCAACACCTCTTATTACTGTTCCAGATACATGCTTGAAGCTAAAAGCTTTACCAATAGCAATCGGAGCCGCTGCTAATGTAGGATACGTTAGAGACACGATAACCGGCTGTGTGGAGCTTGGATCGCTGATTGTAGCCGGCAGGCTAAATGCAGTAGTCTTAAACTTGACCAATTTATAAGCGGGGTCGCCATACGTATTGGTAATTACCGTTTCTACAGTATTTTTGGGAGCAGGGGCGGGAGGATCAGGAAGTAGGCTTGCAGCCTGCCCGTTTATAGTAATACCAACATTCGTATCATCGAAGGTTTCAGCTTGGAAAGGATACAGCACTTCCATCGTAAGTGATGCTGTAGTAGCTGGGTCGGTCAATGTCGGAATTGTACCCAGAATATCCTTCGTTTCCGATCCTTCAGTGATACTGACTGCAGTGAAAGGCTGAGTCGGGTCATAGTAATACACCTGACGCTTTACATTAACGGAATCCGTGTTATTGGACAAGGTGATGTCGAATTTATTCAATCCGGGAGTCAATGTAATGGCAGGAGCATAATAGAGCCCATTGCTTAGTACTGAGGCGCTTTGCCCATTCACAGTTACTTTCGTGGCATTACTTGCATTCCCTTGAATGTAAGCCACACTATTCGTCAGAACCAAACCTGTGCTCTCATTCAAGTCATAGTTTTGGTTATTCGACGTAATTTGCAATGTATTAATTAACGGTGCCGTATCGTACAACACGTAGAACACATCGGTTTTCGTTGCACCGCCCTGCGACCCGTTAAAGGTCAGACGATTGTAACCGGGAAACAACTGAACACCGCTAATCTGAAACCGATTATTGGTAGCACCGACGGACGTATTAAAGGTTCTGCCGGATTGTGCTGTCCAAGCTGAGTTGTTGATGGAAACAATTTGATCGACAGTTAGCGTCAAGGTACTTCCGGTCATTTGCTGGAATGAACCTGTGACGGAAAGAGTGCCTACATTCGTAACCTTCGCTGTCGTCCGATTCAGGTTGGCGCGAGCAGCAGGCGTGGAGGAAATATCCATATTTCCAGTTACAGATAGTGACGCGTCATCTGGAATAAAAAAACTGGATGCTGCCTGGGCCGCAGGTAACGGAAGAATCGAGACCAGCAATGCAAACATAAGCGTAAAATTTATTAATTTCTTCATGTGTTTCAAGTATTTCAATGCAATCGCTCCTTATTTATAAATCGTAATTTGGCTCCAACTTTCCCCGAACTTGTCCTACCATCACCACCCTAATTCTAACCCCTCTAGCATTATTGACCTGAAAACAGAATTTCCCCAATAGACTATGATACTTATATCGGCTTGAGAGCATATTTTTTTTAACAATCATTGAAAAAAGTTCCCCTCTAACAATCTTGCAATACAAATATCAACTTTCCCTTTAGTTTTACCGATATAATGGGAGAGATTGGAGGATTGAAACATGATAAACAAGTACGTTAAAAAGATGAAATCGGCTGCATGGCTGTTAGCCATCGCATTAATTGTGCCCGGCCCGTCAGCTAAAGCTCAAGTTTCGTTCAGCGATATCGATATGCAGCAGAAGGCTTGGGCAGTCAGCTCCATTTATGTAATGGCGGAAAAACAGGTGCTGACTGGTTACACGGATGGAACCTTTCGACCAGATAAGACAATTACCAAAGCGGAATGGACGCAAATGATTTACAAGCTATTTAATACGTACCGTCCTAATTTAACGGCAACAGGGCAGCAAAAAATCAATGGATTTGCCGATGTAACTACGCAGCATTGGGCTTACCAGCCTATTTCAGAAATTTTCAACTATTCGTTTCAGTGGGGCGTATATGGAGTTGCTCCAGATGGGCAGCTAACCTTCCAGCCTGATACAGAGCTAAGCCGATTAGAGCTGTCCAATATGCTGTACTCGTTCTTTGATACCCGTTTGATAGATCGGCGATTAAGCTCTAACGACGTTTGCTCTGTGACAGCGAGTCTCAGGGATATGCCTGTGAAATTTTTCAAAAATAAAGATGATTATGATGCGGCCGTAAAAGCAGACGGTCGGTTGGATAACGCAAATGTCCAGATCACGACCAGCAACGGCGTTTTACCCTCTTTATTTATGGGAACAGACGCGGTCGATTGCAGTTTTGGAACCGATGGTTTTTCCAATGCACAATCAAGCAGCTTAGCCAGTCTGCAAGCTTCCGGAATCATGACGGCAACTGCCGATGGATATTTTCGTCCACTGGATAAAGTCACACGTGCCGAAGCTGTAACGATCCTAAACCGTATTTACAACTTTCTCAAGAAAAATTACTGGCTGCCCGACTATTCCAACATCAGTCTTGAGCAAGCCAACAGCGGAGACCAAGGAAACAGTGCTGGTGGAGGTGGCTTAACAGGCTCTATAGGCAACGGCTCTGGGGGTTACGGAGGAACGAACGGGGGCAGCGGCTCCAATCCAACAACAGTCAAGGTACGTGATTATTTCAAGCTGCAAGGACCTAACAATGACATTGGCACATTGGCCAAAAATGTCAAAAAAGACGGAGAGATCGAAACCGCAGTCACTCCTCTGGATTACAAGTATCTCACTATCAACCTGGTAAGTCAGGATAAAACGGAAATGGTCGACCTTATAGTGAATATTGATGGTAAATCCAATTTGTATAAACAGGAATCATTTCCTTTGACTCTAGAGGTTAGCGGTGCCCAATCGGTTGGGCTGCGCACACAGCAAAGGAACACATCAATCATCAATAAAAAGGGCGGCACCATTACGCTGACCGTCAAGCTGGATAAGCAAAAGCCATTGCCTGTCGATCCATAAGCTGTACAGCATGCAGTACAATTCTTACGCCTCATACACCATGTTCAATGGTATATGAGGCTTATTTGTTTTTATTGTCGGGTGCGATGAGCATGTTTAGGTTATACAACTGATGTGTGGTCAGCAAAAAACACAGCTTTCCGACAATCCGGCAAGCTGTGCTGAGGTTGGTTATGGGATTCATTCATCTGAGCATCTTACCCATTCGACGGGCAGCTTCGATCAATACAGGAGCATGCTCCTTCATCTTTGCTAACGTTAACCGATTGGAAGGACCGCTGACCGCCAAGGAAGCTACCAGCTGCTGTGCCTGATTATAGATCGGTACAGCAACGGCTGCAGTCCCAAGCTCTCGCTCCTCCACACTTGTTGCATAGCCCAGTGCTCTGGCCTCAGCCAATTGTTGAAGAAAGACGGTGCGTTCCAGAGCCGTTGGTAAATTGTGAGCCTTCATCAACGCCTCCAACAACTGCGGCTCGGCGAAGGCTACCAGAATCTTGCTCGATGCACCGACATACAGCGGCAGCCTTGCCCCTATCGGAGCCACGCGTCTTATCGCTTGGTTACTTTCTACCGCCTGCACGCGAACCCGCTCCAAGCCATCACATACATATAGACTGATCGTCTCATCCAACTGATCACGCAGTCTTTCCATTTCCGGAAGCAGAATCATGGCAGGATCATGAGTATGCACCATATTGGCGGACAGCTCCCATATTCGGAAGCCTAATCGGTATTTATCTGTTGCAAAATCACGCAATATAAAGCCCTTTCCCTCCAATGATGCCAGCAAACGGTGCACCGTGCTTTTATGAAGGGACACGCGGACGGCAATTTCCGTCAAGCTCAGATCAGATTCATCTGTAAAACAAAGCAGTATATCCAAGGCGCGCTCCACCGCACGCACTGTTAATTTGCCGTCCTCCATCACGATTTCCCCCGATTTTTAGTTTCACTTGATGAAACCCTGTTACATATAGTATAACTCATGTCTGCATATACCGCAAAGAGTTTATTGCCGATAAACCATAACTTGGTTCTACTATTACATGTATATTACAGGAGGTTTACATTTCTCCCCGTTGATTGACGATACACGATTCCGGTCTTACTATTAGAAGTAATTAGACGAATTAACAACAATTTATGAATGTTTTATAGCACATCCTCGTGATCCTATTATCTTAGCAAATAGCCGTCCGTTGTGCACTTTCAACATCATGTTAATTTAGTCAACTAGGAGGGATTTCGATGGATACCAACCCCTTGCCATCCGTTCAACTAACCACTGCACAAATAGAAACCGCTCTCACCCGGTCGCTTCAAATCAAACGCAGAGTGAAACAGGTGCTTATTGCACTGCTTTCCTTACTACTCCTCTTATTCAGCCTTCTTATGGCGTTCCATGCCTATGTTGCCTGGTCCTTGGCAAGGCCTCATATCGATCCGCTGCGTTCCAATCCAAGCTTGTCGTTCGGAGCCGCGTATGAAGATATTACGTTTCCAAGCTTGAACGATAGCTCTGTCTTATCAGGTTGGTATATCCCTGCGGCATCCTCTGCAAATATCGGTAAAACCGTTATATTCTCACATGGCTACGGCGGCAACAGAGAGGAAATCTGGGTGCCTTTGTACAGCTTGGCTCAAGAGCTTCATAAGCAAAATTACAATGTGCTGATGTTCGACTATGGATATGTACAACCTGAAATCAGCGCAACCGGTGGAATTCGTGAGTCTCAGGAACTGCTTGGTGCCGTCAAATACGCCAAGGAAAAGGGTGCGGAATCCGTATATATTTGGGGCTTCTCCATGGGGGCAGGTACAGCTCTGCAAGCCGCGCTTCAGACTAAGGATATCGATGGGATGATTCTGGATAGCACCTTCATTCTGGAACCGGAAACGATGTATCACAACATGAAGCAAATGGCTAATCTGCCTAAGTTCCCTTCACTCGCGCTTGTACATTTATTTTTCCCACTTATTAATGGTGTTAGTCTGAATCAAATTCCATATACTCAAGTCAAGGAAGCGCAATATCAGATGCCCATTTTGTTTATTCATGGCAAACAAGACCAACGGGCTCCTTATGAAATGGTTCAGGAGATTTTCCGTAATCAATCTGCAAGCTCCAACGCACAGCTGTGGCTTACGCCTAATGATACGCACGAGCTTATATTTAAAGCACAAAAGAAAACCTATTTATCAGTGACTATGGGATTTCTTAAGGGTATGAATACCAAGCCTGCTCTCGCGGCTAACAGCGGGATTTAAGTAAGGCCATTGCGTCAAAATCCCCTTGCAGGGAATCCAATTGTATCGATATAAGAATTTATAAAAAACAGGCTGGCATCCTTCCTAAGTAGGGCGGACGTTAGCCTGTTTATTGTTGTCGTTTATTGCTTGAGTAAGGACAAAAATTCTGAACGGAGGGCCGCATTGGTACGGAAAGTACCGCGGACTGCTGAGGTTACCGTCTGGCTGCCTGTTTTTTTCACACCTCTGGAGCACATGCACAGATGCTCTCCTTCGACAACAACCATGCAGCCATGTGGTGTCAATTCCTCTTCCAAAATATTGGCCAAATCCGATGTAATCCGCTCCTGTACCTGCAGCTTACGGGTCACAGCGTCAACCAATCTGGCAAATTTACTGAGGCCGGCGATTTTACCGCTTGGAACGTATCCGATATGGATTTTACCGAAAAAAGGTGCCATATGATGCTCACATTGGCTGTAATAGACGATATCTTTTATGATTACAAGCTCTTCATGCTTCTCATCGAAGGTTACACCTAAAATATCCTTATAGTCTGCCTCATAGCCTGCGAATATTTCTTCATACATCCGGGTTACTCTTGCCGGTGTTTCCAACAAGCCCTCCCGATCAATGTCTTCACCAACCAACCGTAAAATCTCGCGGACATGCCCTTCGATTAATGCACGGTTGTTTATTACACTCGTATTCCTATAATCTTTAGCTGGCATGACTTCGGTTCCACCTCTCTGGAATTAAGGACGAAATTTTCGATTATTCTTCATCATTTGCTGGGCTTTGCCGAGCTGCTTCTTGTCCAGGTTATAACCCATTTTTTTGGCCATTTCCTGCAGCATCTCCGGATTGCTTTGCATTTTTTCAAGCTGTCTGCGCAAATAATACACACCCGCGAAAAATCCGCCTACCGCACCGACAAGCAAAGTTAGAATTGGAATAATATAGTTCCACATCGTTGCTTATTCACCTCATTAACTATTGATCATTATTGTATCTTAACAAATAAGAGGAATACGTACAACTCACTTTTGACAATGTTCTGCACAGCACTCACTGCAGTACGCTATCGATGAACACGGTTGTATGCTTGGCAAGATCGACCTCTACGACCTCCAAATCCGTTCCTGATTCCGATTTAACGACTCTGACGACAGGGCGTCCTGGAAGCCCTCTATGCTGCCCAACCACTACTCCTGTTTCTTTAGAAGACAATTTTACCGATGTACCTGTCGGATAAACTGAAATTGTACGTAAAAACTGAATGACAATTTCCCTGTCCAGCTCTTCGCCTGCCAATACCATCATGTGCTCACAAGCTTCATGCGGCATCATACGCCGCCCCAGTGACAAGTCAAACAGCAAATTATCGTAGGTGTTGGCAACGGCTACAATTCGCGCATACAGATGAATTTGATCACCCTGCATTTCTCTTGGCAAACCACTGCCGTTCATCTTCTCATGATGCTGAAAAGCAACGTGGGCGATGAGCAGACTTAGCTCACGTTTGTTCTTTAACAGCTCAAACCCGCGCCAGGTGTGATGCTTTTTCAAATCCTCGGACGTGTCGTCCGTTATTAACTCAACCTTGCCGATGTCATGCAGCATGGCCCCAATTACAAGCTCCCGCAGCTGATTCATAGGCATTTCCATTTGTATTCCGATCAGTGCAGACATCATACTCACATTGAGCGCGTGCACATACATTTCGTTGTCTTTGGTCCGGATATCGGACAGTTGGACCAGCACATCTTTGTTCTTCATAATCTCATCTAGTAAATTATCAATGCTTACGTTCATATTACGCGTATTAAAATCTTTACCCGAACGGATCGAGTCAAATGTTTGTCCCATCCGCTGCATGACTGCCCGCTTCGTCTCCTCGGAAACGATATCAATAATCTCAATATCCTCAAACAGCGGGTCTTTAATGTAAATCATCGTAACGCCTATGCGGTTCAAAGTGTTGATCATATAAACTGTAAGCTGTACCCCATCCGACAATAATACAGCGCCATTGCCGGAAAAAATCGTTCTGCCCAAATACTCGCCAGGCTCTACATTATCAATGTGTACGTATCTCATCGGGTCTCCGTTCCGAACGTGTTAACGGCTCACAATGCTGTAAATAATCGTGTGTACCACGTCCATATTTGATTTGACAGAGCCAATTCTGCCCTTTCAATTCCATATCTATTTATTCAGCTCCATAAGAACCGTTGGATGCTGTTCTTTACCAAGTGCTTCTTCAATGGCCATTTCAGCCTGTTTGCCCCCGATTCTCCCTAATGCCCATGCGGCGGAGGCACGGATTTCCGGCCTCTCGTCTGTAAGTAGCAGTTCGTGAAGAACAGGTATGGCGGATTGATCCTTAAAATGTCCTAATGCATAAATCGCATTGCGTTGAATGGGCTTTCTGCCGCGCCATGCAGCGGAGCTTGTACCAAAACGCTCTTTAAATTCACGGTTGCTCATCTTGAGTAGCGGAACCAGCAGCGGTTTGACCTGCTCCGCATCCGGCTGGAGTTCAGGATGATGCGTCCAGTTCTTACCCTTGTTCTTCGGACATACGATCTGGCACGTATCGCAGCCATATAGACGATTTCCGATCTTTTCTTTCATTTCATCTTCTTCTACATGCCCCTTGGTCTGGGTCACATACGAAATACAGCGGGGCGCGTTCAGCTGTCCGGGGCCTACCAATGCGCCTGTCGGACATGCATCTATACAGAGCGTACAATCACCGCAGCTTTCAGTAACCGGCACATCAGAGGGCAATGGCAGATTCGTAATCACTTCCCCCAAATATACCCACGACCCGAATTCGGGTGTTATTATCGAACAGTTCTTTCCAATAAAACCAATCCCCGCCCGCTCCGCAACCGCTCGATCTACCAATGCACCTGTATCCACCATATTTACCATCCTTGCATCAGGAACGCGCTCACGAATCCAAGCCTCCAGACGCTGCAGCCGATTGCGCAGCACCTGATGGTAGTCCAACCCCCAGGCCGAGCGTGAAAAGATACCTCGATAGGCCCCAGGCTCCGAGCGCGGCGCATTGGCTAACTTGGATGGATAAGCAACAGCGATGGAAATGATGGAACGGGGTTCCGCCAAGCTGAGCGCAGGCTCGGTCCGTTTATCAAGATCGGGCTCCTCAAAGCCGGATTCGTAGCCCTTGGAGCGATGCTGCAGCAGAATTGATTTTAATTCGACAAAGGGCTCAGCGCTGGAGATCCCTATTTTGTCAATACCAAGTGCCGATGCGGCCTCACGCATGTCTTGCTTTAATTGATGCCAGTCAATGCGGTTACTATTGTGTACAGCTTCCGTCATGTTCTGCATCACCTCGTTTGAGAATTAAAGAATCCTGATTTTGGACAGCGGCCACACAATTAACTCCGCCCGCCCTTCTATTTTATCCAGAGACACAGCCCCAAAGCTCCGGCTATCGTAACTGGCAAGGCGATGGCGGTTATCTCCCATTACAAACAGCGATCCCTGTGGTATCGTATACGGCTCCAGACTCCCGTCTTCAATTGGCGAATCCGTATAGCTCTCCATCGCAAACAAACCGTTCACATACAGCTTCCCCTGTTGAATCCGAACTTCATCACCAGCCACGGCAACAACTCGCTTGACCAGAAAAATAGGCTGCGGCTCACTAGCCTCTGGCTCCTTAACGACCACAACATCGCCGCGATTGGGACTCCCTATGAACTGAACAGTTTTATTGATAAATAACCACTCGTTTTCTTCTAGAGTAGGCTGCATGGAAGCTCCTTTTACTGTAGAAAGGTGAAATCCGTATTGATGGACCATCGCCACAATGAATAGGGCAATAAGAATGGATTTGGTCCAACTCCAGACCTCTGTCAAAAGCCCGGCTGAATGATCTGCTGCCAACATGTCTGTTGATAATCGTTCTTCCGATTTTCTGGAAGTAAAGAAGCCCATTTTATGCCTCCATTCCTTACTTAACCTTTCCACTTTTCCCACTCTCGATAATAATAATGCACCCACTCATCGCAAAACGGCGCTTGATCAAGCTGAATGCGGGTTAATAAATCGTTCAACCCCTGCTTAACTTTACCTTCTACAATCGCAGAGTAATGATACATCAGCTTGTGCTGCTCATATTCATCCTGATCGACAACGTGTACTGCGCCGCCCGGCATCCGGATTACATCCAGGTCATAATCGATATACGTAATGACGTTGCCGCTCAAATAAGGAGGAGAAGCCACATTGCAATAATAACGCACACCGGATTCTTCCAAAAGAGCGACAACATTAAACCACTGCTTGGGGATAAAAAAAGAGACGCCTGGAATTCGGCTAACCCACTCTTTCCCGTCCGCCTCAATAATTTTCGTCTGGCTATTGATAAGGATCATCATCGATTCCGCTTTGTGAGATTCATGATGGAGCGATTCAGGGACCAAAGCGTTCTCGACCCACGTCCGGTGCAAATGTCCGTCATGCTTAAAGCTTTTGATGATATGCGTGGAAAAAGTCGCCATGAGGTCCATACCCTTCTATATGTAACATAAGACCAACGAAGACTTCAGCAGGCTTTCCCCAAGGAAAATGATGGGACTTCACCCTTCTCTATCGCCTCATTCTATATCGGTTGGTTCTGACTTTTACTAATTGCTTGAGGCTTCTTCTTAACTAGCTCTGACTAAGCCTGACATCGGTTATACGTCGCACGTACCTGCGTAAATGATAACACATCTGGATCATGGAAAACAGTTATGCCAACACAAAAAAACACAGCCTCCGCTGTTAGCGAACAGACCGTGCCCATTATAAACACTCCGTGTATTGTTTGGAAAACGGAGACTATCCGTTTACGATGCTCAAGCGGTGTGCGGAACGCGAAAAATCGGTGTCCTGGTAGCCGGCGGATTCATACACCGGTATAACCATCTCATTATGAACATCTACAGTGATCATGATCTTGCGTACCTTGCGCTGTACAAAACGTTGTCTCATCGATTCGATCAATGCCTTACCATAACCGCGACGCTGAAATTCAGTGCTTACAGCGATACGATAATAATAGCCGTTGTGATTGTCGATCGTACCTACGATGACACCTACGATTTGTTCATTCTCGGCAGCGACTAATACAAGCTCGCTATCCCAAGAAAGCTGCCTTGCAAAAGCTTCCATTGTTTCATCATAACAGGCCTCGCTTAAAACGTGCTTGAATAAATCAGTAACGGAAACATAGTCGGACAATTGAAAGGGACGAACAAGCATCAACGGAACTCTCCCCACAGCATGGTTTTGTTTATTTCTATCTGGTATAAAATACGACAAATATAGCTAAAATCCTTCTTTATTTAACGGAAAATACTCAAAAAACTTTACAAATGATTTATAATCGACCGAAAGCGCTGTATATGAAGCGTTTTCAAGGGTATTCGTATTCATTTTTTCTGTAATTTGGATGATTCAATGGTTCAGAGGGCGGATAAATTCATAGGTCTTTCGAAATAATAAGACTTAGCGTCTACATCCGGTTGAGCAGCATAGTAGATACTTAATATACATACATGTTGCTTTTATATCGAATATAGGCGATAATAGGATTGAATTGGAATCTACATAACTATTAGGAGGTATTTACGAATGGCACATCAATTACCAGCTCTTCCTTATGCAAACAACGCTTTGGAACCACACATCGACGAGACTACGATGATGATCCACCATGATCGTCACCACAACGCATATGTAACTAACCTGAATGCGGCTTTGGAAGCTCATCCTGATCTGCAGTCCAAATCGATTGAAGAATTGATTTCCAACCTGGACAGCATTCCAGAAGGCATTCGTGCAGCAGTTCGTAATAACGGTGGCGGACATGCTAACCACTCCTTGTTCTGGGAAATTATCGGACCTAACGGCGGCGGCGCACCATCCGGCGCATTAGCTGATGCTATCAATGCTGAGCTTGGCGGTTTTGACAAATTCAAAGAAGATCTTGCTAAAGCTGGCGCTACTCGTTTTGGCAGCGGCTGGGCTTGGCTTTCCGTAACTCCAGCAGGTAAATTGGTTGTAAGCAGCACACCTAACCAAGACAGCCCGATCTCCGAAGGCAACACGCCAATTCTGGGTCTGGATGTATGGGAGCATGCTTACTATTTGAAATATCAAAACAAACGCCCTGATTATATTTCAGCTTTCTGGAACGTTGTTAACTGGGATGAAGTTGGCAAACGTTACGCAGCAGCTGTTAGTAAATAATAATCGTGCAGTCATTGCATTCATGTAAAAACCGGGACTGGATACCCTCCAATCCCGGTTTTTTGTGTTATTTATTATTACTTCACCGTAGGATGCATTTTCATTTTATAGGACGATTTGATCATTGTACGACAAAATTTGATGAATTCTTGATTTTTGTAGCATTATACACAGAATTATGGCAGCCTTTGTGGAATAATGTAGCACATAGACGCATGACTCAAGAACCATTACGACAAGTATTCCATCATCGTTATAGTGTCTAAACTACTAGTAAAAGGTGATTTGATACTATGAGATTACTCCCTCTATCTATGGTTCAGTCCGGTATGCGATTAGGTAAGCCTATCATCTCAGAGGAAGGTCAAACCTTAATCGGCTACAACGTGGAACTCAGTCAATCTCTAATCAACAAGCTGATCCAATTTGGCTTCCAGCAAATCTATATTAAAGACAAGCGGACCGATGACATCTACATTGAGGACTCCATAAGAGAAGAAACACGCCTGATCATTCGCAGCCAGCTGACCCGCAGCTTTCAAATGCTGCTTTCCACCAAATCGATAACGCTTAGCGAACGGCAGCAACTATCCAAGACCGCCAATCATTGTATCAATCTGCTCAGGGACGATCTGAAATCTCATATTCGCCCTTCTGACGACACAATTATGCTGATGGTGATGAATCGAAGCACCTTTTCGATGGTCGAGCACTTTTTCCAGAACGCACTCAATGTAGCTGTCTATGCGACACGTATTGGAATGATAGAAGGCTATAGTGCAACGGATTTGGAAGCTCTCGGCATGGGAGCGATGTTCCATGATATCGGAAATTCCCTTGTACCCCACTCCTTGCTGACCAAAAAGACTCCCTTGTCCCATCTGGAATTTGAAGAAATCAAGAAGCATACCGAGCATGGCTTCAAGCTTCTGCGCGAAATACCTGGTATCCCCCTTCTCTCCGCTCACTGTGCGCTCCAGCATCATGAAAAGGTGGATGGCACCGGCTACCCATTAAATCTCTCCGGTACTAACGTACATCCATTCGCTCAATGGGTCGGTTTATTGGATGCCTATGATGCGATGACAAATCCACGACCCTATCGCGCTTCCCTGCCGCCAGATCATGCATTAGAAAATCTTTTCACCGGAGCTGGAACGTTGTATGATAAGAGTAAGGTGGAATTTTTCCGAAATAAGGTGGCTATTTATCCAGTCGGCCTTAGCGTTCGCTTAAGCACCGGACAAACCGGCATTGTATCCAAAATCAACCCGTCGTTCAAGCAGCGACCTGTGGTAAGAATTTTGACCAATGAGCGGGGTGAGCAGCTAAGATATCCGGAAGAGATAGATTTATCCCGTCATCTACACATCATGATCTATCGTATCGGAGAGGATGCACTCGTTCATTAAGACTGGAAAAGAGATGAATTCTTTCATGAAAAGTTTAATTCCTTTGTTACAAAATGTACCCTTGTTTCAAGATTTGGCAGTCAGTGATCTGGAGATCATTGCTCCATTGTTTGTTGAACGCGATTTTAAAAAAGGTACGATTTTATTTTTCGAGGCAGATTTGGGAGAGGAATTTTTCCTTATACAATCCGGTGTCGTCAAAATTTACCGGATTGATTATGCCAAAGAAATTATTCTCGCACTATTTCGTGATGGAGATTTTTTCGGAGAAATGTCGCTGATTCAAAAGGGCTTGACCCGTTCGGCTACAGCGGAAACGCTTGAAAACTGTAAAATCTACACCTTGATGCGTTCGGAGTTTTATCATTTTCTCGAACAAACGCCTAAGCTGAGTCTGCGACTTCTTGAAGTCACGATGGAGAGACTCCGTAAAGCGAATGAGCAAATTTATGATCTTACCTTTCTCGACGTGCGGATGCGCATTATCAAGGTCGTATGCAGACTTGCTCAGGATCACGGCATTATCAAGCAGGGAAGACTGATGATCAACATGAAGCTGACTCACCAGCAGATTGCCAATCTGGCTGGTACCGTCAGAGAATCCGTAACCAAGGTGCTGCAGGAGCTGCAGGAGGATCAGATCATCACCATCGAAAAGAAAATGATTTACATTAACAAAATGGAAGCCATGAAAAGACTTCTCCCCCTGTAGCTTACAGCTCTGTACAGGCTGCAAAATATGCTTTCAATATTTTCAGAAACACGTTCGGGAATGCAAAATTGTCCATTGTGGCGCTATCCACCCATTGATAATGAGAAGGCAGCAGCATGCCTGCAGGGCTTGGAATGATACCAGGCTCCAGTCTGCATGCAATAATATCCATATCCCAGTGAATATGGCTGAACGTATGCTCAGCGTGCATAAACCATCTTTCCGGAATAATACCGATCGTTTCCTCTGCCAATTGGTCCGTCAGCAGCTTGAATGATTCTGGTATAAGTTCCGGCGAGGATGGACTGACG
Source organism: Paenibacillus periandrae (assembly GCF_022458865.1). GTDB lineage: Bacteria > Bacillota > Bacilli > Paenibacillales > NBRC-103111 > Paenibacillus_S > Paenibacillus_S periandrae. Next base: position 25,936 of record NZ_JAJNMU010000013.1, read on the forward strand.
TCCATATAGGTAAACGGAACCTCTGTATGAGGCAGCTCCCACATGCGGGCCAGCAGCCCTTCCTGCGGCCTCTGACGAATCAGAACTTTACCTTGGTGATCACCGCTGCCTGCAATTAATGCCGCTACCCGCTGCTCTGGACGTGGGGGCTTGGCCTTTTTCTTAATCGGCAGCTGTTCCTCCAACCCCGCTTCACGGGCTGAGCAATGCTCCATAACCGGACAAGTCAGACAGTTCGGGGAACGCGGCTTGCATACCATAGCTCCAAGCTCCATCAAAGCCTGATTAAAATCCCCTGCAGCCCCTTCGGGAATCAATGCTTTTGCCAGTCTTTCCATTATCCCTCTCGTGCTCGGCTTCATAATATCTTCTTCAATCAAAAAGTACCTCGATAATACCCGCATCACATTGCCGTCCACTGCAGGCTCAGGCTTGTTATAAGCAATACTCAAAATGGCCCCTGATGTATACGGACCCACGCCTCGGAGGGAGGAAATTTCTTCTTTACTCTCGGGCACTATGCCTCCGTATCGTTCATGAACTTCCCTAACCGCCCCTTGCAGATTACGTGCCCGTGAATAGTAGCCAAGACCTTCCCACAGCTTGAGCACGTCCTCTTCCGGTGCCTTAGCTAATGCTTCCACAGTAGGGAACCTTTCGATAAAACGGTGAAAATAAGGAATGACCGTATCTACCCGCGTTTGCTGCAGCATAACCTCGGAAATCCAGATATAATAGGGATTACGACTGCGACGCCATGGTAAATCACGGCGGTGACGAAGATACCACGCCAGCAGTTCATTTGAAAAGTATTGTTGTTTATGTGTCGTGTCCATGAGTTCTCCTTCTGGTGATACATATTGTGGTATAATAAATGGCAGCTTTTAATGAAGGAGTGGGACCGATGCTGACTCCTGGTGAACTAGCCGCCAGACTGAATAAACTAGTAATTTCCCTGCTGCTTGTCGGCCATCAAAAATGCAGCCCTGAATGGCGACAGCTGCCCCGAACGATCCGTCATCATTCGATTTGGCTGATTATTAAAGGAAAAGGCAGCTTTACGATTAATGGAACCCATTATCCTGCGGACCCTGGCAAGTTCTTCTCCTTCAGTCCCGGTATGGAGGTTGAACGGCAAACCGATCCCGAGCAGCCGTTGGAATACTATTTCTTTCGTTTTCATTATACGGAAACTTTCGACGAGAAGGAACAGTGGATTTCCCGAAGCTCTGAAGAATCGCCATTTCCTCTGGAGGGCATGTACACCGTACACAACACACCCCAGCTTATTTATTTGTTCGAGCAATTGGACATATTATGGAAGCGTAGAGGGCATATGACCGCCATGCGTCGTAAAATATTGCTGCTGGAGTTTTTCATGACGTTGATTCAGGATTTCCGCGCACAAAAGGTCGCCGGAAACACGACAGCAGCTATAGAACTAACCCAGGATTATATGGTAGGCCACTACCAGGAGCCTCTGACTCTAGAAGGGCTTGCGCAAATGGCTGGGTTGAGTATAAGCCATTACTCGCGATTATTCAAAAAATACATAGGCTACAGCCCCATCGATTATTTGACGCATCTCCGCGTTGACCGCGCCAAGGAGCTGCTGATGCTGTCCGATTATCGTCTGAAATCGATAGCAAGCAGCGTAGGCTACACAGATGAGTTTTATTTCAGTCGAATTTTCAAAAAAGTAACCGGTGTATCTCCACGTGACTATGCCAAAAAGCATCGTTTTGTTACGTCAGCAGATCGCAATTGATGCACAGAAAAGGTGTGAAGATGATGAAATCAGTTGAAGCCATGAACCCGAAGCAGACTATATTGCAAAACATTCAAAGCTCACGACCGTATCTCGTATGGTTGATGATCTGGGGTATCCAATCGGTGCTGGCGTCCACATTGGAATTTATCGGACAATGGCTGAATGTCGCTCCCTGGCAGTCGCTACCACTGTGGATAGCACTTGCAGCAAGTGCTATTGTGTTATGGAGGGATGTCCGGCTTGGCGTCTGGTCCAGATTAACGATACCAGCAGGTTCATCGGTATGGGCTGTTATAATGCTCATTATAGCAGTCTGGACGCTTGGATATGTACACGCTGCGGATACGTCCTTTATACCCTTGTTGAAATCCTTCATTGTGGCCGTTTCTCTCGCTCAGCTCGGTGTATGGCTTGGAAAACCCATCCTTTATATAGGCATATGGCAGTTTGTGCTGACGCTTGTGGTTGCGACTCAATATCTGGGCTTGGCTTCGGTGGCGCTTGGTGGCGCTGGAGGACTAAGTATGATTGCGTTAGGGTGGATGTTGTACATAGGAAATAAACAATCGGAGGGGGTTATCCAATGAAGAAACGGACCCAATACATGCTAACCGCGATTATTATGGTAGCCATTGGCGTCATATCAGGCTGTGGCAGCAACACGCAAAACAGCGGCAAGGAGCCTTTTGGAGCGGCTAAAAATGCGAATACAAATGATGCGTTGGTAGGGGCGCCCGAGCAGGTCCAATCCGTATATAAGCAAAATTGTCTTTCCTGTCACGGAGGCGGGCTTGAAGGGCGTGTAGGACCCAAAACGAATCTTCAGCAGGTTGGCTCACGATTAACTAAGGAGCAGATTGACAAGCAGATTACTGGCGGCGGCAACGGAATGCCGGCTTTTGGAAGCAAGCTGAAGCCAGAAGAAACGCAGGCGTTGGTAGATTGGCTGGCTACCAAGCGTTAAAAGGCGACCTGCGCTTCTGTCTTCTGTGGAGGCTCAGGCTTCGTTGAACGGCTAACTGCTACGGGAGTAGCCCTCTGTTCTCAACCATCACATATGCCATTGCTGTCGAATCGGTATGGGTGATGCTGAGGTGAATGACAGTGCAGGCCGGATCAAGCTCCAGCCGCTGCAAGGCTGCATGATCAACCGTGCAAATCGGCTTGCCGCGTCCATCCGGCAGCACCTCAATATGCTGCAGCGACACCTGCTTGCCGATACCACAGCCGAGCGCCTTGCTCACCGCTTCCTTGGCGGCAAAGCGGCCGGCAATAAATTCGGCCAGACGTCCCTGCCGCGTGGCAGCCAGCTCCCGTTCTCCCGGCGTCAGTACGCGGGCAGCAAATCGCTCTCCCGCGTCGCCTTTCATAATCTTATTCACTCTGGCGATATCGACTAAGTCGATTCCAATGCCTATTATCATTGAAGCTTGACCTTCTTCCATGCTTTCTATGAAAACTTCGTCCAATTAAGCTAGCCTATCCCCTGTTATATCCCCGGAATAGTTACTCGCTTGTGCTCGGTCTTCAGATACTGCTTCTCCAGCTTCTCCTTGGCTGCAGGAGAAATCTCTTTGCCCTCCAGATAATCGCTGTTGTCCTCATAAGTGATGCCAAGCTCAGACTCATCCGTCTGTCCTTCCCACAATCCAGCCGTTGGAGCTTTATCCAATACGCTCTGCGGAACCCCCAGCACTGCCGCAAGCTGTCGTACCTGTCGTTTGTTTAACGTGCTGAGTGGCGTAATATCAACGGCCCCGTCTCCATACTTCGTGAAAAATCCGGTGATCGCCTCAGATGCATGATCGGTACCAACCACAAGCAAATTCAAATCGAAGGCCAATGCATATTGCAGCACCATCCGCGTTCTTGCCTTCACGTTGCCTTTGCCCGCACGACTTATATGACGATGAATGCCGATCGATTTCAGCCCATATTCGGCTTCAAGCGCTATTTCATTGACGGTTTCCTCGATATTTGTCTCGATTTTGTAGGTTAATCCGAAGGCTTCAGCTACCGCATAGCTGTCTGTGATATCCGACTGCTCGCCATATGGCTGAAATACACCAATCGTCTTGTACTCCCTGCCCTTCTCTGCCGTTAGCTCATCGGTGGCCTGCTTGCACAAGCCTGCAGCCACGGCGCTGTCAATACCTCCGCTAATTGCAATCAACAGCCCATCAACAGCCGCATTCTCTATGTATTGCTTCAAAAAATCCACCCGTGTACGGATTTCCTCATCCACCTGTATAGTCGGTTTCACGCCCAGCTTGGCGATAATTTCTTGCTGCAGACTCATGATTCTCCACCTCTCCTCATCCATTTTTACAAAAAAACTCCCGCAGCAGCCCAGGAATTCCTGAGGCCGGGGGAGTCTTCGTATATCGGAAGCGTCTATCGAATAAACAGCTTCCTACTTACAGTAGTTTTCAAAAGCACTGATCAGGTCGTTAGCGATTAAATCAGCGGAACGATCCTCAATTTGATGACGTTGAATAAAATGAACAAGCTGTCCATCCTTAAACAAAGCGATTGATGGTGATGATGGTGGATAAGGAGCCAAATACTCACGTGCTTTGGCAGTTGCTTCTTTATCCTGTCCGGCGAATACCGTGAACAAATGGTCTGGCTTTACCTCGTTTTGCAAGGCTTTGGCCACACCGGGTCTGCATTGGCCAGCGGCGCATCCGCATACCGAATTAATAACAAGAAGAGCTGTACCTTTCACGTCTGCGAGGTTTTCAACGACTTCCTCCGGCGTGCGCAGCTCAGTAATTCCGACTCGGGTTAAATCATCTCTCATCGGTTGGACCATATCTTTCATGTACGATTCAAATGACATCGACATCTTAGCTCATCTCCTTTACTAACATAATGATATAAAAACTATTCTAACTCTCATTATACATCGGCAAGGTTGGAAAGCAAAGGTTCTTTGTACGCTCACCATAAACTTCGGTCAGCGATTTCCCGGTCGCAGGAATTGAAACGTAAAAGAATCCTTGCCCAGCACATCAAAATGATACCCAGACTGCTTTAAGTAGGAAATAATTTCCGGCAAAGCTTCCACTGTCGTCGTCTTCACATCCATATCGTGCATAAGCACAATAATTTGTTTTTTGCCGCTGCTGTTGCTTTTTACCGAATCGACAATCGCTTCCTTGCTCTGAATAACAGCTGCTGCGTCAGTGGAGCTCACATTCCAATCAAAATACTGATAGCCAAGCGCCGACATCTCGCGGGTAATAGCACTCATGATATGACGGCCCCCTGATCGCCAGCTTAAGTGATTATTAGATCCTCCCGGATAACGTAATATATTCGGCCTGACCCCAACCGTTTCTTCCAATAATCGGTTCAGCCGTTCCACATCAGCCTTAAAGGCCCCTACCGAACGGTAAATACGGTTATAATCGTGTGAATACGTGTGATTGCCAAGCGTATGTCCTTCATCTACAATTCGATGGAACATCTGCTTGCTGTGTTCAGAGGTTTTTCCTGTAACAAAAAATGTAGCCTTGATCCCATTTTCCTGCAAAATGTCCAAAATACGTGAAGTACTTTTCGAAGGTCCATCGTCAAAGGTTAAGTACGCTATCTTGTCTGATGACGTTGCAGCTGCAGCTGCTGGAGATGACGAGCTTACGACACAAATCATCGTACACAAAGCGGTAATGATCGAGCAAATCAGGTATTTCATAGCAATCCTCCCCTACGATTATTATGGACGTAAGCGGACTGCAGCAGGCTGTACGATTACTGGTTCACCTGCTATGAATTTCCTTATTAGGCAGCTTCACAACAGATAGTTTGCCAATTTTGCTGTTCGAGGTTTTTATTGGTATATTAAGTTTGAGCCTAATGGAGAAATGGAGCTTGAATATGACTTATGAAACGCTGATAACGATGATTGGACAATATGGGTATGCAGCATTATTTTTTGCTTTATGGTTGGGAATCGTTGGGATGCCTGTTCCGGATGAAGGGATTGTCATGACTGGAGGAGCCGTGACCGCAAGCGGTGTGCTTTTGCCGATTCCTGCCTTTCTACTTACGTATTTGGGAGTTGTGTCAGGACTGACGTTGGGTTATGTTATAGGGCGATGGATTGGCACACCGGCATTAAACCGAATGCGTCGTAAGAAGAAGCTTGCTATATATGTTGACAAGTCGGAGCGGCTTGTTGCCCGTTATGGTTCCTATGCATTGGTGATTAGCTATTTTCTTCCAGTAGTTCGTCATATCATTCCGTATCTTGTAGGACTCAACAAAATGTCCTTTCGGCGTTATGCCCTCATCTCATACTCAACTGGTCTTGTATGGACATTGTTATTCTTCTCATTAGGCTACGTTGCCGGTGATCATGTGCCCCAGCTGGCAATTTTGGTACATCGGTACGGGTTACAGCTGTTATGGCTGCCTGCGATCGCTTTGATCGTATATATCGTGATAAGAATATGGAAAAAACAACGGAGGTTGTTAACCAAAGGGAGATTGGATTCATGAAGTTCGATGTAATTGTTATCGGCGGCGGTTCAGCCGGTCTTATGGCAAGTATTGCGGCAAGCGCTGGCGGCGCGAAGGTATTATTGATTGACAAGGGTGACAAGCTGGGGCGCAAGCTCGGTATTTCTGGTGGAGGACGATGTAATGTCACGAATAATAAGGATATTGATGAGCTGATCAAGAACATTCCCGGCAACGGGCGTTTTCTATATAGTGCATTTACCCATTTTGGCAGCAAGGACATTATCTCTTTCTTTGAGGGGCTTGGCATTAAGCTGAAGGAAGAGGACAGGGGGAGGATGTTTCCTGTTACTGATAAGGCCAAAAATGTAGTCGACGCGCTGATCAATCAGGTAAAGCGCCAAGGCGTTCATATTCAGACGAATGCTCCTGTTGCGGAGGTTCTGTACAAGGATGGACGAACAGCAGGTGTACGACTGAAATCCGGAGAGCTGATACATGCAGCATGTGTTATTGTCGCTACAGGAGGCAAGTCCGTGCCGCAAACAGGCTCAACCGGTGACGGCTATCCATGGGCCGAGCATGCCGGGCATTCGATATCTGAGCTTTTCCCTACCGAGGTGCCTATCACCTCCAAGGAACCTTTTATCAAGAGCAAGGAGCTGCAAGGACTATCCTTGCGCAACGTCACACTATCCGTATGGAATCCGAAGGGGAAAAAGCTCATCGAGCATGAAGGCGACCTGATCTTTACGCATTTTGGCATATCTGGACCTATCGTATTGCGATGCAGCCAATTTGTAGTGAAGGCCCTCAAGCAATTTGGAACGCCTACGATACCGTTAACGATAGACCTTCTTCCCGAGCATAGTCTGCAAGAGGTCCATGACTATACGTTAGGATTAGCACGGACAGACGCCAAAAAGGCAATCAAAAATGTATTAAAGGCGGCTTTGCCTGAACGGCTTATTCCGCTCTTACTGCACAAAGCGGAGCTAAAGGAAGACATCACCTATGACAACATCCCCAAGCAGCAATGGCTTGAATTGTGCAAGTTCGTCAAAGCTTTTCCTATTGAGGCAAATGGGACGCTATCGATCGAAGAGGCCTTTGTTACAGGCGGGGGTATTAATCTTAAGCAGGTAGATCCGAAAACTATGGAATCAAAATTAATGAGCGGGCTGTATTTTTGTGGTGAGATCCTTGATATCCATGGCTATACGGGAGGCTATAATATCTCGGCGGCTTTTGCCACTGGACATACAGCTGGAACCCATGCTTCACTTTCCTTGCAAAAGGTGTAGCGAGTAAGGTAATTACGTGTTGCTTTGCGGCCCAATATCCTCCCGATCTTCAATCACGGGTGCTTCTCCAGCATTATTGGGCTGCTTCATTCCATCTTCATCCCGCTTCTAGCTCTCATTCACATGCTCAGACTTGGATTTTTGTGAGACATAATTTTGAATCATCGCTATTATCATAAAGAGTACCCCTATATTGATTGCCAAATCGGCAATATTCATCACTCCTCGGCCTGAACCAAATGCCAAAAAATCAGTGACTGTGCCCAGCAGGATGCGATCGATTGCATTGCCAACAGCACCCCCAACCATAAATCCGGTACCTATGTCCATCAGTGTTCCGCGAAGCTCGCCTTTTTTGCGATAATACAGAATACCTGCAACAAATAATACGGCAACCAAAGCAAACAGGCGTGCATATCCTGGGAATAGACCACGAGCCATTCCATCATTTTCAATATAAGTCAATTGCAAAAGCCGATGAACAGGTATCGATTCTCCGAGCTCCATGTACAAGCGAACCAAAAGTTTTGAAGCTTGGTCAATCACCATGACAACAGCAGCAATCATATAAAAAAGCATGGCACTGATTCCTCTCTTGTTAAGACTTGCGCGATTCAATTCGTCAATTTCGCGTTAATGATAAGTATCCAATGTGTGAAGGGGAATTGTAATGAAAAAAATGTGGCGAACGGTTCTCATTACCTCTTTATTATCATTAATCATGTCCGGTCTTACTTCTGCACAAACCAATGGAGATTATGCCCCCGTAGCCAAAAGCAGCGATACCCATCCGGCCTACATTCAGGATATGTATACGGATAATGGAAAGACCTATATCGTTGTTGATGATATCGAATGGTATGAAGGTAAAGAAGCAGATGCTGTTTTTGCACAAAAAGAGCCTGAATTCGGGCAGATGGGTGCGCCAAGCGGCTACTATATCGTTAATGATAACACTAAACTGCAAACATTTGAAATTCAGAGTGATGCAGCGGTTTTGATGCAAATATATAATCGGAATGATCGTCCTGAGGAAGCCCAGATTGTCTGGAATGAACCGTTAACATTGAACAAATTCAAAGCTATTTTTAGTAAGGACGCTGTTATTCATGAGTATCCCTACCATTTGACTGTTAAGGATGGGAAGGTCGTAAAAATCGTGCAACAGTATATTCCATAAAAACAAGAGCTTCGACCGGATCTGATTCGATCCTGGTGAAGCTCTTTTGGTATTCTTGGACAAGCCAGCTCATGTGTATCGCTTAATCCCGAGAGCCTGAACCCTCACCAGGAGCTAGCTTTCTTCTTTTAGATTGGAGTAAGGCTCTACATGTACATGCACATTATCAATACTATGCTGCAGTTGCATACGCTGCTCGATTTCGTCACTTATATGGTGGCTTTGCTCCACGCTCAGCTCCGCACTTACCTCTACCACCACGTCAAGCAGCACACTGCTGCCATGGACTCTAGCCCGAATATCCTTAATGCTCTTCACACCAGGGGTTTCACGTACGGTTTCCTGAAACACCTTCAACCGCTTATCATCAAAGCCGTCTGTCAATGCATGTGTTGCCTCAGAAAATATATTCCATGCTGTCTTGCATATAATCAGTCCTACGGCAAATGCAGCTATCGTATCCAATATCGGATAACCGAATCTCGATCCTATAATACCAACGGTTGCGCCTATACTGACAAAAGCATCCGAACGGTTATCCATAGCCGCAGCCATCAACGAATGATTGTTTATACGTTTGGCGAGCTTTCTATTATACATATATACGACCCACATCACGACAGCCGAGAAGAGAGCAACCCATGCCGCGAGCATATCAGGGGCCTGGCGTTCTGCAGATATCAAGCTTTGCACAGATTGAATGATAACCTGAATACCGGCAGCAAACATAATAAAGGAAGCCACCAGCGAAGCAATCGTTTCCGCCCTCATATGACCATACGGATGATCGTGGTCAGGGGGTTTACGAGAAATACGCAGACCGATCAGCACCGCCAGAGATACAATAATATCGGTTGTATTATTAATACCATCAGCGGTCAACGCTTCAGAGCCCGTTATATAGCCCATACTGATTTTGAATATGGATAAAAGAATATACGCAGCAATACTGACCCATGCGCCCTTCTCACCCTGCTTCAGATTATCATATGCGTTCACTTCTGACACTCCTCCAGACCATGATGAAACATGCTCGTAATCTATATGTCCATCATAACAAACGAATCTCGTGTGGGTCTAGAGAAACAGTGTTACCCTGACAACGAAAAATAGGGGTAGCACAACTTTGTTTTCCATGGCAAATCTTTTTCACCCAAGCTCACTTACCATTAATATGTACTGATTGCCAACGGCCGATGGTTTCTTTCAAACCAAAAACCGTTATTAGCCATAAGTTCTATTATTTCCCTTGAAAAAAGAAGATATTCCAAATAAAATGGACATATGCTGTTTCAATTTTGCATACGATGGTTACAACATAATCAAACAGTGTATACCATTTACAAGAAAGAGGTGGATATGTTGTCATCCCCGTCAGAAGATCCTAATCGTTCATCTGAACAGCTTTCAGTCGATCCAGCCGATGCCGCTGAGAACAAAGTGATGGGCATTCTAGCCTACATAATTTTCTTCCTGCCCCTCCTCGTTGCCAAGCAATCACGATTTGCCATGTACCATGCCAATCAAGGCTTACTGCTGCTGTTGGTCTGCATTGCTTGTAACATTGTATTAGGTGCTATTCCGTTCCTTAACTTGATTCTGGTGCCCATTGCCAATCTGGGTGCACTTGTATTAACGATTTTGGGTATCATTAATGCCGCTAATGGCCAAATAAAGCCATTGCCTCTGATCGGTAAATATACCCTGATCAAAACTCCATAGCACTCATTATCGTTCATAAATACGCAACGAACAATCCGGCTTCGTGATGAAGTCGGATTGTTTTTATTGACAAGATTGTTTATACTATGGCATATTAAATATAGGAAATTTACTTTACCGCTTAAAAGCCAAAAAGCGTTAAAGAACAATGAAGCAGACCGCTGCGGTCTGACTAACGGCGCACTGACAGAAAAGGAGCAAATTCGGATGACAAAAGATCTTAACCACAAAATTTTGGACTGTACGATTCGTGACGGGGGACTCGTCAATAACTGGGATTTTAGCGTAAAAATGGTTCAGGACATGTATGCTGGCTTAAGCGAAGCCGGTGTGGAATATATGGAAGTTGGTTATAAAAATTCAGCTAAGCTGTTAAAGGGTGCCGATGCTGGTCCTTGGCGCTTTTTGAATGAGGATTTCCTTAAGGAAGTTATTAAAACAAAAACCGATACAAAACTGTCTGCATTAGTCGATATCGGCCGTGTGGATGAGAATGATATTTTACCTCGTGAGCAAAGCCATCTGGATATGATCCGTGTAGCGACTTATATCAAAGATGTGGACAAGGCGCTGGAGCTGGTCAACAAGTTCAATAGCTACGGCTATGAGACAAGTATTAACATTATGGCTCTTTCCCACGTTATGGAAAATGAATTGACAGAAGCTTTTGAAGATATCGCTAAAAGCCCTGTCGATGTCGTTTATGTAGTCGATTCCTATGGCAGCATGGACAATCGTGATGTCGATTATATGGTATCCAAATTCCAGAATCTGCTTCCAAATAAAAAGCTCGGACTTCATATGCATAACAACATGCAGCTTGCGTTCGCCAACACATTAGTTGGAGCTGCCAAAGGCGTTGAATTTCTCGATGCTTCCGTATTCGGTATGGGCCGCGCCGCTGGCAACTGCCCAACTGAGCTGTTGGTAAGCTATTTGAAAAATCCTAGATACGAAATTCGTCCCGTATTGGATTTGATCGAAAGACACTTGATCCCTATGCGCGAAAAAGTGGAGTGGGGCTACATTATTCCTTACATGGTCGCTGGTGTATTGAATGAGCATCCACGTGCTGGTATGGCTCTGCGGTCAAGCTCCGATAAGGACAAATATGTTGAATTCTACGACAGGCTAACTTCTCCAGAGGCTATGCCTACCAATCATCATTCTGACTAAAATGTTCGTGAACTGAGCTGTACAAAAAAGGGCAGGTGCTTCGGCAGTCTGCTCTCTTTGTGCGTTCATGACGTACCCTTTTATAGAGATGCGTCAGTGATTAGACGGAATTATCTATAACCAACAGAAAAAGCAGCCGGAGGCTTCCGACTGCTTAAGCTTTGTTTACATTAGAGTTACTTCAACAGAAGTATCATATTTAGTCGGATAACACCTGTTCAAGGGTCATTCGCTTTTAACGAAAATCTGGTGGAATCCGGCGGGCAACACCCGTACGAATCGCTGCCTCGATAACAGCATGGCGAACATTGGCAACCACATGATCGTTAAATATACTTGGGATAATATACAGCTCATTCAGCTCATCATCGCTCACGACCGAAGCAATAGCACGAGCGGCAGCCAGCTTCATATCCTCATGGATACGGCGTGCTCTGCAATCCAATGCCCCTCTGAAAAGCCCCGGGAAGCACAGCACATTGTTGATCTGATTCGGATAATCACTACGTCCGGTTGCCAGCACACGAACATGCGCTTGAGCAATTTCCGGATCGATTTCCGGCTGAGGATTGGCAAGAGCAAACACAATCGCATCATTAGCCATCGACTGAACATGCTCAACCTTCAGCAGTCCCGCACGCGACACCCCAATGAATACATCAGCCCCGTGAATAACCTTGTCCAAGCCGCCAGCAACATCTTCAACCTGAGGTTGTTCAGCAAGCCATTGCCACATCGGTTGATCATAGGTTTGACCGCGGACAATCGCACCATCACGGTCAACCGGTACAAGATGCTTAACCCCTGCCGCGAGCAGCATTTTGCAAACCGATACACCAGCAGCCCCGATTCCATTGACTACAACACGTATGGATTCAATGGGCTTGTCCACAACCTTCAGCGCGTTAATCAGGCCAGCCATCATAACTACAGCTGTTCCATGCTGATCATCATGAAATACCGGTATATCGAGTTCCTTCTCCAATCGGGATTCAATCTCGAAGCAGCGCGGCGAGCTGATATCCTCCAGATTAATACCTCCAAAGATAGGACTGATCACTTTCACCGAACGAATAATTTCCTCTGTATCCTTCGTGTCCAGGCAGATCGGGAACGCATCCACACCAGCCAGCTGCTTGAACAGCATCGCTTTCCCTTCCATAACCGGAGCAGCAGCCTGCGGTCCAATATCACCCAGCCCCAGAACAGCCGTGCCGTCCGTAATAACAGCTACCGTATTTCTTTTGATAGTTAAGGAATAAGCCTTGAGTGGATTTTCTTGAATAGCGGTGCAGACACGGGCTACCCCTGGTGTATATACACGGGACAAGTCATCCCGATTTTTGATCGGCATATTCGGTTGAACAGAAATTTTACCGCCTAGATGAGCAAGAAAGGTACGATCCGACACGTTGATGAGTGTGATCCCTTTCAAGTCCTTAATGGCTTGAACGACTTCAGTCTCAATCGAATCCTGCACATCTATCGTAATATCTCTAACCGAGGATTCCTTGCCGACACGGATAACGTCAATCGAAGTTACATCTCCGCCCGCACGGCTAATAACTGCAGCCACATCACCAAAAGTTACTAAATCATGTGCTAACTCTACCCGTAAGATGATACTTGTATTTGCCATAAAATCCTCCTTCTGTTCATCATAATGAACCTTGTTCTTGATACTGTTTTTACTATCATATCATGTTGACTTTTCAGTTACAATGCTAATCTTATTTCTGCCCATAACACCATAAAAACCATGTCAACATTTACCACTAAACTTAGCTGGTTCAAGCGACGATATAATGGGTACCCCGCCAAATCTTGAGACAAGCCTCGAACCCTATGAAGCGGTGGACTCCTATATAGGACTAACAAGTGGATTCTTAATCCCATTGTGGCTGTCAAACGGGCTAGATGTCAAATCAACAATTTCAATAACTAGCTACAGCTTTTTTTATCGATCCCTGGCAAACCTCGTTCTCCTGCTTATAAGCAACGAGAATGTTTATATACATAAGGTTTGAAAATATCAACTGGAGGTATTACATTTTGAAAAAACATCTTGCGACATTGCTGTTAGCCACCACTCTCACCACGAGCGTCGGTCTACTCGTCCCGAACCAAGCCGATGCTTCATCAGCCGTCATTGTCAGCAGCGTTAACTTCAGAACTGGAGCGTCCGTCGATTCGAGCAGCAAAGGATTTTTGAAAGCCGGAGAAACTGTTGAAATTTTATCTAAAATTAATGACTACTGGTACAAAATCCGTAATTCCAAAGGAGAAACCGGTTATGTATCAACCAGCAGTCAATACATAAAAGAGATCTCTTCCGGCGGTAGTGGTACAGGCAGCGGTGGCGGTACCGGCAGTGGTACCACCGATCCTTCCTCGGCCGTCATTGTGAGCAGCGTTAGCTTCAGAACTGGTGCATCGACTGATTCGAGCAGCATCAGGTTTTTGAAGGCCGGAGAAACCGTTAAGATTTTGTCAAAAGTGAATGACTACTGGTACAAGGTTAGTGATTCCAACGGGGTTACAGGTTATGTATCCACCAACAGCCAATACATCAAACCGTCCACTTCCGGTGGTAGCAATGGTGGAAGTGGAGGTAATACTGGAGGTAATAACGGCGGTAATACCAGCAACATCATTAATAGTGTTATCAAAGCGGGCAAATCCTATTTAGGTACCCCTTATGAGTATGGTTCCGACCGTTCCAACACCAACACCTTCGATTGCTCTGATTTTGTACGCCAGGCTTTTAAAGATGGTGCCAATATCACACTGCCAAGCGACTCCAGACAGCAGGGTGACTACGTCCGCAAAATCGGTAAAACCACTACCAATTGGAACAACCTCAAGGTAGGCGACCTGATGTTCTTCATGGATTACAAAGGAACAAGCAAATCCCTATATCCGAGCAATACAGCTAATCAGACGATTACACATGTTGGTATCTATCTGGGAGATGGTCAAATCTTGCACACCTATTCCAAGGAATCCGGTGGAGTCCGTATTGACAGTATTGCAAATAGACACTGGGAATACCGGTTTATATTTGGAGGTAGTGCGCTTTAAGCTGCATCCCGAACTTATAATCAATACGTAACAAAAAGAAGCAGATGCATCCATCTCATGGACAAGCATCTGCTTCTTGATTTTATATGCCAAAGATCGCATTGATCATGGGTTTGGTATCTCCACCCGGATACAGCACATACAGAAGAATGAATACGGCTACACCTGTAGGTGCTGTTAGAAGCCAGATTACGGCTGTCCACCGCCCGATTCTGCGATGTCTGGCAAACCTTTGTTTATACGCAAGCAGCAGGGTGACGATCCCGAATACGCCGCCTGTCGTAGCCAAGGCAATATGAAAAAATAAAAATAGATGATAGGGCAGCTTTAAATGCTCAGGACCCCCAAAGCTTGTATTGCCGACAAATAACGTTCTGGATAAATAAATAATAAAAAACGCAAGTGCAAACACCGCACCCCACACCATCAGCTTTTGATGTGTTTGACGGTTCCCCTTCACAATCTGGTACCATCCACAGGCGACAAAGATCGCACTGATCACAATAAAGCTAGTGCTGATCGTTGGTAAAATAGGCATACTGAGTCCCACCTAACCCATCATAAATTTAAGCTCGATTCATTTGAACAGAAGGCTGAGCTTGTGGATGCTGAATTAAAGACTCATTCATCAGATCTTCCTCGGCTTCCATTTTACGCTCTCTCCGGTACCAGCCGAAGAAGGTATAAGCAAGAGCTACAGCATAAACAATTTCCTGAACAATTTTCATAATGACCCCGCCAAGCTGTTGATCATTAAGCACCGACATGAACAAGTACTGTTCAGGAACATCAGCGTAGGCTTGATATAAAGGCGATCCTGCAAATATAATCAATGCGCAGGCAGGCGTAAGCAAGATCCCGTTAACAAAGATATATCCCATCTTCTTAAGCTCGGACATCCGATTATATTCTGGTAGCGGGCAAAATACCGGAAACCACAGCTGGAAGGCAGCCAGCAGAAAAATAGCTTTGTACAGCTCATGCAGTGGCATATTAGCCATCAAAGTATCCATAATGATCGGAATATGATAAAAGGAGAACACGATATTAAACACGAACAAAGAGATCAATGGCGATGTGAACACCTGCATAAACGCCTTCATCGCTCTCGGTTTCAATACAGGACGAAGCAGCCAGCCCGGCAAGCCGAACAGAAGCATCGGGGGTACAACTAAATACAGAAATGACTGCTGCAGCATATGAGCACTAAAGCTATATAGATGCGAATACAAGCTGAGAGGCGATCCCTCTGCTACATAATACATCAACAACCCCAGATAAAAATAAACCATCCGACTCGTCTTCACAGGTGCGTTATCCGTAAAACGATGTCGCCAGCGAGTTACAGCCAGAGTGTACAGCCAGCCAATAATGACAACAATAAGGAGCAACCCTGGACTCCACAAATTGGCAAAACCTGCTGACATTAAATCTCCTCTAGTGTGCTCCATATGACCCATTGCTTCCATGTTCATGTTGATTCTCCTTTCTAAATAACCTTGATTTCCAGCATCTTACTTTGTGAAAAATAGTGCATGCTCAAAAGAAAGAAGAGGCTTTTATTTCTAAAAGCCTCCTCTACTTACCACCAAGTCCAGTAGACGGCTGCCGCTACTGCAGTTAAAGCTACGATAAATCCAAATATAATCCCGACAATTGGAAACAGATGGCCTCTTTCCTTCATGTGCATCCAATAAGCTAATTGAAAAATCGCTTGTACGATCCCAAGACCAGTTAAGAAAAGAATCAGGAACCAACGATCCAAACCGCCATATAGCACTGCGGCAAAGGCAATTATGGTTAAAAGAATCGATACAATATAAGACAAGTAATGGTTCTTAGGGCTTTCCGCTTTATGGCGCTTAGCCGCTGGTGTTGCATGCTGTTGGCTGCTCATTTACGGTCCCACCTTCCCCAATAAGTACACTACGGTGAAGATAAATACCCATACTACGTCGATAAAGTGCCAATAAAGTCCGGCAACGTAATACTTAGGGGCAGTTACGACGGTAAGTCCTTTTTTGAACGAAGAAATAATTAACAATGTGATCCACAGTACACCGAACGCTACGTGTGCTCCATGGAAGCCAACGAGTGTATAGAAGGAAGTAGCAAATGCACTCTTCGTGAATACATGACCTTCATGAACATATTCCATGAACTCATAAATTTCCAGACCCAGGAATCCCAGACCTAGCAATACAGTAACAGCCATCCACAAGTTCAGCTTGTTCAAATCATTGCGATGCATGGCCATTGTAGCGAATACGCTGGTCAAGGAGCTCGTTAACAAGATAAGTGTGGAAATTCCGACCGTTGTCAGATTAAATAGTTCTTGTCCGGTAGGGCCGTCAGGAACCTGATTACGTAATGCGATGAACGTTGCGAACAACGTACCGAACAATACGCACTCTCCGCCAAGGAAGAGCCAGAAGCCTGTGACCTTATTCTTGCCTTCCAATGTCGCGGTTTCCGCGTGAGGTGGCAGTGCACCACCTACTTCATGATGCGCACTCATGCCTTAGCCCCCTTATCTTCAAGTTCTTCCGGCTCAATATGAAAGCCCTTGTCATCATATACCGAACGAAGGAACATACAAACCAGCATGATGCCTCCACCGATAATTGCGACAGAATACGTGTGATACATAAATCCGAAGCCTGCAATAAAAAATCCAATAGAGAATATTAAAGGCAGGATCGATGCCGATGGCATATGAATCGAACCAATAGGCTCGGCAGGCGTCATTTCCTTGTTGCCAGCCATTTTTTCTTTCCATAATGCATCCAAGCCACGAACAAGCGGAGTTTGTTTAAAGTTATATTCAGGTGCAGGAGAAGGAATCGACCACTCCAGAGTACGACCATCCCAAGGATCTGCAGGTGCATTTTTTGGCTTACTTGCTGCTACAATTGCATTGATCAGGAATACGATAGTACCAATACCCATCAGGAAAGCACCAATCGTACTGACGAAGTTACCTTCTTCAAGCCCTACGCCTGGCTGGTATGTAAATACGCGGCGTGGCATCCCCATAAGTCCAAGGAAATGCTGTGGGAAGAATGTCAGATGGAAACCGATAAAGAATGTCCAGAAGTGAATTTTGCCAAGCGTTTCGCTAAGCATACGTCCGAACATTTTAGGCCACCAGTAGTATAGACCTGCGAATAATCCCAGTACAAGTCCACCTACGATAACGTAATGGAAATGCGCGACAACAAAGTAAGTATCGTGATACTGGTAATCTGCCGGAGGAACTGCGAGCATAACCCCGGTTACACCACCCATAACAAAGGTTGGAATAAACGCTGTAGCAAACATATTAGCTGTCGAGAACGTAATTTGACCGCCCCACAAAGTAAACAGCCAGTTAAATATTTTAACCCCTGTAGGTATGGCAATCGCCATGGTAGCAATCGCAAAAATCGCGTTACCTATTGGACCGATACCGGTTGTAAACATATGGTGAACCCAAACCATGAAACCCAGGAATCCGATCAACGCTGTTGCGAATACCATGGAGCTGTATCCGAATAGACGTTTTTTGGAAAATGTACTGACAATTTCGGAAATGATTCCGAAAGCAGGGAGAATCAAAATGTAAACTTCGGGATGCCCAAATATCCAGAATAAGTGCTCCCAAAGCACAGTATTCCCGCCCTTGGAAATTTCGAAGAAAGCACCGCCAAACATCCGGTCGAACATAAGCTCAACCAAACCAACCGTGATCGCCGGAAAGGCAAACAGGATCAAAGCCGAGGTAATAAAAGCCGTCCAAGTAAACATTGGCATTCTCATGTAAGTCATGCCAGGCGCCCGCATATTAATAATTGTAACGAGGAAGTTAATCCCCCCAATTAGTGTACCCAATCCTGCGATTTGCAGACCTAGCACATAAAAGTCGACCCCATGATATGAGGACGTGGTATCGACTATGGATGATAATGGAGCATAAGCCGTCCAACCAGCCGTAGGAGCACCGCCCAGAAACCAGCTCACGTTCAGCATTACGCCACCAAAGAAGAATAACCATAAGCCAAGTGCATTAACGAAAGGGAATGCTACATCTCGCGCTCCAATCTGGAGAGGCACTATCGCATTCATAAATGCAAATATGATAGGCATTGCGGCAAAGAAAATCATCGTTGTACCATGCATCGTTGTCAGAGCATTAAACGAATCGCCAACAAAAATTTTCTGATCTGGAAATGCCAACTGAATCCGGATCAATATAGCTTCCAGTCCGCCTAGTAAGAAAAAGAAGCCGCCTGCGATTAAATACAAAATACCGATCTTTTTGTGGTCAACCGTAGTTAACCAATCCATAAGTCCACTGTAGTGCTTTACTGGATGAGAGTTTGCCAACGTATTTTACCTCCTTTTTCCAAAATCGAGCTTATTTCAAACTATTCAAATATTTGATAACATCGTTGATTTGTTGATCCTGCAGCGGTTTCGATCCTGTAGGACCAAAAGCAGGCATTTTGTTACCTGGTTTCACGGACTGAGGATTACTGATCCAAGCATGCAGCTGTGCATCATTGATATCCTTGCCATCCTTGTCTTTACGGAACATTACACCTGCAATCATTTCACGTGAAGCAAAACCGTTCAGATTCGGTCCCATCCCAAGGCCTTCGGGACTGACCGCATGACAGGCGAGACAGTTATCTTTAAACACCTGTTCACCATTCCGCGCATCTGCGGAAATAGTTGCAGGAGCTTTCATTTTATCAACCCACTTGGTAAAATCGGCTTCACTCTTTGATATAACCTTGAAGTCCATCAATGCATGTGACGCTCCACAGAGCTCCGCACACTTACCCATAAAGACAGCGGCATCATCCGCTTCAAAATACATGGTGTTGGTCATGCCCGGATTGGTATCCTGTTTACCCGCAAGTGAAGGCACCCAGAAGGCATGCAATACGTCTGCTGAAGTAAGCTCAAAGGCAATTTTCTTACCTTTTGGAATAACCAAATCCTGTGCTGTTGAAATTCCAAGCTCTGGGTATTCAAACTGCCACCAGAATTGATGCGCCGTTACTTTAACATGTAGCGCGTCCTTGCTGCCAATATGATTGTCTGCAAGCTTAACGGTATAGCTAACGGTTGGTACAGCCAGAATGAGCAGCAAAATAATAGGCACTACCGTCCATATAATTTCCAGAACGTGACTGCCTTCCACTTGCTTCGGAATAATATCTTTATCGCCTTTTTTCTTCCGAAAGCGTACGAGCACATAAATATAAATCGCAAATACAATCACGGTTACCAATACCATGATGCCCAGACTCAGCTCCATCAAAAACAGCTGATCTCTAGCTACCGGACCTCTTGGCCTCAACGCTGAAAGCGTATCGCTCCCACAGCCCGATAATAGTAACATTAACCCGACAAGAGGGATGTAACGCCACAGATTCTGCCATCGATTCATCTAATTAATCCCACCTCTAAAGCAAATATTTTTCGAACAAAAGGTCACATATTGTCAATGAGCCTATTTACCATATTAACTATAAATTCGTACCCCTTTTTTGTCAATCAATCTGGAGAAGTTCACAAATTGTTCTCAACCTGCGCCGCTGCTCGTTTTTTTCCAAATATGTCTCTCTGATTTTATACCCTTGTTCAGACTATTTTATGCATCGCTTTGATTTGAGCTTCCACGCATAATTCTGTTTCTTTGATGAATGCTACTATAATAGTGCGAGTTCAAAAAGTCGACTTTTTGAATCTATACCATAAATAAACTCAAGGAGGACTTCATGCAAAATCTGCGTCTTGGTCTAACCTTTATATGTATCAGCTCCTTATTGGGTCTGTGTGGCTGCTTCAGTATCTATGACAAGAACAGTGCTACGAATTATGGAAGCCGTACTGGAAATACACCGCAGGATACAACACGTGCTTATCAGACTGAACAGCAAAATTCAATCGTTTCCCACCGCCATTCCACCCTTCAATTCAATCAGGCCTTGGGTGAAAAGGTGGCCGCTATGAATGGTGTTAACAGCTGTATTGTAATGATGGCCGACAAAACGGCTTACGTAGCCATCTTGACTGATAACACGGCTTCAGGAACAAAAAGCGGGCCGCTGGAAACCAATAATGCGGGTACGGTAAGAGGCTTGTACAATCCGTCAACTCCATTCAACGACTATATGGATCCTAACCTGCTGACGAACGGTAACAATAATTACGAAACTACTCGATTTCACGACCAGATCACACATTTGTTCAAGCAAAAAATTGCCGAAAAAATCCGCGGTCTGAAGCCCGATGTGTCCGATGTGTATATTTCCGCGAATCGGGATTATGTCAACGAATTGAACCGATTAGCCCAGAAGGCTTGGAACGGTCATGATTTGACGCCTTATTTGCCTGAATTCGATGCTTTATCTGAACGTATATTCGGCACGCTGCCTACGATTCCGACACAGTCGGAGCAATAAACCAATTCAAAGCCCCCTCAAAGTTTCCCTTCATTAATATATATGAAGAAACAGGAGGGGTTTTTGACGTGAATTGCGTGATTGTCTGGTTTCTTTTTCCTACCGATTCCTGTAGAATGCAAGGTAAGCGCCTTGAAATACCACCACATTATTAGTTTGAATAGTGAAACTGTTTGCACATATACCTGCAGTTGCAAGATGTGATCAAGGAATGAACCGATAGATGAAGGAGATAACTAACAATGAAATCCAATATGTTCACCGCACTCGGCATTAGTGAAGAAGTCGCGGAAGCACTGGCTCAACAAGGATATACCGAGCCGACACCGATCCAGAAGGAAGCGATACCGATCGTGCTGACTGGCAAGGATATCATCGCTCAAGCACAAACCGGAACAGGCAAAACCCTTGCTTTTGTATTGCCGATTCTGGAAAATTTTGATCCTGTCAAAAGCTACACACAGGCTATGATCCTGACACCTACTCGTGAGCTGGCGATTCAAATTACGGCTGAGGTGCAAAAGTGGGCTCCGCTCAAAGGCATGAATGTACTGGCTGCCTACGGTGGACAAGATGTCGAGCGTCAGCTGAAAAAGCTTGCGGGTACAATCCATTTGATCATTGCGACCCCGGGACGACTGCTCGACCATATACGACGCGAAACGGTGCAGCTGAATAAGCTGTCTACTCTGGTGCTCGATGAGGCCGATCAAATGCTGCATATGGGCTTTCTCAAGGACGTTGAGGAAATTATTATGCAAACACCGGTTAAACGACAAACCCTGCTCTTCTCCGCAACGATGCCGACACCGATTCGCAATCTCGCCAAAGGCTATATGAGGTCACCAGAGGAAGTCAAGGTCAAATCCCGACAAATCACGCTCACTGAAATCGAGCAAATTGCCATCAAAACAACAGACCGTGGGAAGCAGGATGCCCTTGTCCATTTAATGGAAGAATTACGTCCATATTTGGCTATGATATTTTGCCGTACCAAGCTGCGTGCCGCTGAATTGAATCAAGCCTTGCAGGAAATGGGCTATGTGTCCGACGAGCTGCATGGCGACCTGACCCAGGGCAAGCGTGAGCAGGTGATGAAAAGGTTTCGTGATGCCAAAATTCAGTTTCTGGTCGTGACGGACATCGCTTCTCGTGGTCTTGATGTTGAAGGGATTACCCACGTATTTAACTACGATATGCCGCATGACACCGAGGCTTATATTCACCGGATCGGCCGAACCGGACGAGCTGGACAGCGCGGAATGGCAATTACGCTGCTTACTCAGCGTGATATGAAGACACTTGTCGAAATTGAGCAGGGCATTAATGCACAGCTGCCGATTCGTACGATGCATGCTGACGGCGAGCTAAGCGCAGAGCAAACCAGCGGGCGCACCCGTGTTGTCCGCAGCGTCGATAAGGATCGCGTGAGCATGAGCACAGAGCGGACGGAACGCGATGGAGCACGCGGACGCGGGGAGCGTGGCGGCGTACGCCGCGGAGCATCCGGCGCAAGCGATGGGCCTCGCCGTAGCCGCAGTGGCTTCGGCGGCAACGCTCCAAGCGGGCGCGGACGCGCTGGCGGCCAGCGTGGCGCAGATGCCGGCGGCTGGCGCGATCGCAGCGGCGCAGCGCCTGCAGCGCGTGGCGATGAGCGCGCCAACGCTGGTGGCGCTCGCACGGTGCGAGGCGATGCACAGCGTAAAGACGCAAGCGGCGAAAGAGGCCTGAGCGGGATTTTCGGCAAGCCCGGCGCTCCTAATCGGAATCGTGATCGTGAATACGGCACGCATAACCGTTCAGCTGGCTCTTCACGGTCAGAAAGACCAAGTCGTGATAACGTGGAATCGACCGATAGCCGCGCCGGTGCATCTGCTTCCAGATATGGAGCTGGGACAGGGGCCGGTCGGGCTAATAAAGGTGGTGCAGCACGTGACGGTGGAGAATGGACAAGCAAGCGTGATGCTCAGCAGCGAGCCAGGGCAAGCACAGGCCGTGGAGCAGCAGCCTCCCGTGGCAATGATCGTACCGGTGCAGCAGGCGGCGGACGGCAGGATCGGAAT
This sequence comes from Paenibacillus periandrae, assembly GCF_022458865.1. GTDB lineage: Bacteria > Bacillota > Bacilli > Paenibacillales > NBRC-103111 > Paenibacillus_S > Paenibacillus_S periandrae. The sequence continues at coordinate 49,155 of NZ_JAJNMU010000013.1, forward strand.
CCACAATCCGCCCCAGCCCCTAGAGGCTCTGCACCTGCAGGCCGGGGTGCCCGTCCAGGCAGCAAGGGCAGTGGACCCCGTGGTCGCAGCGGACGTTAAAGCCTTAATTTACACAACATAAATACAGAAGAAGCCTTTACCGTGAGAGAGAAACCATGTAAAATAAAGGGTACGCAACAACTCTCAACTCAAGGAGGGGCTTCTATGTACGAATTAAAGGACCATGACATTATTTTCATTTTCACCGGCCCTAATGGTGCTGGTCGGAAAACCGTAGCACAAATGTTGGGTGATACGCTTGGCATGAAACAAGTTCTTTCGCACACTACAAGAGCACCCCGATCTGGAGAAGAGGATGGACTGGATTATCATTTTGTAACCCCTGAGGCTTTTACACAAGCACAGCAGAACAATGAATTTATCGAAGTTATTGAATTAGACGGCAATCGTTATGGTGTTCTCGAGCAAGATTTGGCTAATTCACTGCAAGCACATGGCGTGATTTATCTGGTTCTAAATCGACAAGGTGCCGATACCGTGAAGCGGCTCTATGGACGAAAAGCAATTCGTATCTTCATTTATACAGATCGGCAAACTATTATCAAACGTGAAGAACTACGCGGTTATTCGGCTGACAGCATTGAAAAATCGACAGCTCATTATGATGAAGAGATCGCATACAAGGAACAGTGTGAGCATATTTTTGAAAACCTGGATCTCGCTCATACCGTGTTCGATTTAACCAAGACGTTGGACGACAACTATTTGCATCGTAATCTCGTTGATAAGGACTAGGCTCAGCAGCACATACTAAAAGACCGGTACTTGCACGGACGTGCGTGAACGGTCTTTTTTTATATAATGTCCGCATCCGTATTCGCTTGACGGTGCAGTTGTTACCGTTAATTCATGCTTAGAAAGGTGGCAATACCCTTGCATATTGTATCTATCGAACCGACACCAAGCCCTAATTCCATGAAAATCCAGTTAGACGAGCGTATTCCCGATGGCATTCGGACGACTTATTCCAAAGCTAATATCGAACAAGCTCCGGCTTTTATCGCCAAGCTGTTCGCCATCCAGGGAGTTAAAAGTGTGTATCACGCTGCTAACTTTCTAGCTGTCGATCGTGTTGGAAGCAATGATTGGCAGCCTATTTTGGCACAAATTCACGAAGTACTGGGTGGCTCCCCCTCCACCATCGATCAGTTACAGTCTGCTTCAGAGGCAGCTGATCCGAGCAGTATCTCCTCCTTTGGTGAAGTTCAGGTACTGCTGCAGCATTTTCGGGGTATTCCACTTCAGGTTCGAGTCACAAGCGGCATGGAACAGCAGCGTGCTGGACTGCCGCAGCGCTTTAATGATGCAGCTATTCGTGCTGCCTCCGCAGCACCCAATTTGATCAAGGAACGTTCACTTGAAGATTGGGGTATTCGTTATGGTGAACTGAAGGAAGTATTAGAAGAAATTACTCAGGAAATCGATGCAGCTTATGACGAGACTCGACTGCAATCTTTAATCGAGCAATCACTGCAGCTGGGTGGTGCAGCAGTAGAAGGCGCGTCTGCCGTAAGCTCGGCAGGCCGAACTACCTTATCCAAAGAAGAGCTGCTGCTGCAATTGGCGGCTCCTGATTGGAAGCAGCGCTACGCAGCTTTACAGCAAATTAAACCCTCTATTGAAACGCTGCCACTGTTGACACATGCTCTTAAGGATGAAAAATCGTCTATTCGACGTCTCGCGACCGTATATATAGGTGATTTAAAGGATACGTTGGATGTGCTGCCATATTTGCAGCCTGCTCTTGAGGATTCGACAGCTTCGGTGCGGCGAACGGCGGGCGATACGCTGTCCGATATTGGCGATCCGGGCGCTGTCCCTATGATGATGAAAGCACTGAAGGATCCCAATAAGCTCGTTCGCTGGCGGGCAGCGCGTTTCCTCTATGAAGTCGGAGACGAGCAAGCTCTTGCGGCACTTCGGCCAGCCGAGGATGATCCGGAATTTGAAGTCCGTATGCAGATCAAGATGGCAATTGAACGTATTGAAGGCGGCCACGCAGCAGAAGGTTCGGTCTGGCAGCAAATGACGCGAAGATCTGAATAATTGAAGAGCAACAGCTGTTTGATTATAAGCCCATCCAAGCATATGACTGCAAGTCTGTAAGTATAGGCTGCTATAACAAATAACCCTCCAAAACTCACCTTACCTTGGGCGAGATTACGAAGGGTTATTCGTTGTATAGATGAATTTATTATTTGATCAGCGTTTCACCGTGCTTCAATATCCGCAGTTTTTCAAGGGGCAGCTCCCGCCTGCTCCATTCCACCAGTAAACGATCCAATGCTTCACGCGGGGTATCATCTGCCAGTCGGAAAGCTCCGTAGTGCATCGGGATAAATTCCTCCGCCTGGACATCGATGAAAGCTTGTATCGCTTGCTCAGGCGAAACATGCTGCAAGGACATAAACCATTCCGGCTCGTAAGCACCAATCGGCATTAGCGCATAGCGGATCTCAAACCGTTCACCGATACTTTGAAAGCCAGGGAAGTATCCGCTGTCCCCGACAAAATACACGGCCTCACGCTCCACGCCGGTACGTGTCGCCGGCTGAATAACCCAACCGCCCCAATGCGAGCGGTTAATATCAAACGGCGTTCGGCGCGTCCAATGCTGCGCGGGCACAAAGTGCAGCACAATTCCTTCAACCTGCGCATGCCCCCACCAGCTCAGCTCCGTTACATGGGCATAGCCTCTGGCCATCAGCTTCCCGCTGAGTCCTTCGGGTACATATAAAGGTGTATCCTTAAACGCGCGTAAGGTGCGCATATCCATATGATCATAATGACTGTGCGAAATAAGTACGGCATCGATTCGGGGAAGCTCCTGCATACGCAAGCCTGGGGGCGCCAGACGCCGCTCCAATCCCATTCGTTCCGACCAAACCGGATCCGTCAGCAGGTTGATCCCGCCCATTTGAATCAAAAAGGTGGAGTGTCCGATCCAGGTGATCGTCGTCTTCTCCCGGTTACTGCGAAGAAAATCAATTTCCTTTTGCTCACAGGTCGGTACCACATAGGATAAGTCTTTTATTTTCTCCTTGCGTTCTTTGCGCCATTGACGTAAATCCTTAAGGACCTTGCCGTGGCGGACGCCATTCATATTTTCAAAACGTTTTCCCTTCATCGTGTCCCTCCCTCTTGAGTGTCTGTTCTTTACTATAGCCTTTTTGCTTTGATGGCCCAGAGTCTGTTGGACAGATACTCGTAGATGATCGGCTTAAAAAAGCATGCTGCAGACGTGAGGTCTTTTTTCTGCTCATGCTTTTTATATAGCAATACGAATATTCAGATAGTAAGGTTGCAGTCAATCCAAAATGTGTCCCATTCTATAACGTTGTAGAAGTTGGCTGGATGTGAGCTGTCTCATGCTTGTTATTGTCCCCGCCCTTTTGCAGCTGATACATCCTGTAGTAGCGTCCTTGCAGCTCCATCAACTGCTCATGATTGCCGCGCTCCACAATCTCGCCATGATTCAAAACGAGAATCAGATCGGCATCACGAATCGTCGACAGCCGGTGGGCGATCACAAACGTTGTCCGGCCTTCGCTGACAACTTGCAGCGCCTGTTGAATTAGGCCCTCAGTTTCACTGTCAATACTGGCAGTCGCTTCATCCAATATCAGGATCGAGGGATCAAAGGCAAGCGCCCTTGCAAAGGAAATGAGCTGTCTTTGACCTGCTGATAGTGTGCTCCCCCGCTCGACTACCGGCTCATCATAGCCTTTGGGAAGTTTTTCAATGAACCCGGCAGCTCCCACATCAGCCAGCGCCTGTTTGACTTTGCGCTCGTCAATCGCTTCATTATACAAGCCTACATTGAATTTAATATCGCCAGCGAACAGAAACGGATCCTGTAGAACAATCCCCATATGCTTGCGCAGCGCCTGCTTCGATATTCCTGCAATACTACGCCCATCAATACGGATTTCGCCTCCGGACGGCTCGTAAAAACCTAGCAGCAGGTTCATAATTGAGCTTTTGCCCGAACCTGTATGACCGACAAGCGCAACTGTCTCGCCTTTTTTGGCCTCGAACGTGATATTCCTTAGCACCGGCTCGCCTTCCTTGTAGGCAAAGGTTACATTATCAAAGGCAACATGCCCCTCCGGTCTGGCCAGGCCAATCGCGTTCTCCAGCTCAACACCTTCCAGATCGAGAATATAAAATACTTTCTCTGCGGACACAACAGCCCGCTGGGCGTTCGTCAACTGGTCAAAAATCCCGATAATCGGCTGGAAAAACCTGCCTAGATAATCGATGAAAGCATAAAACACACCAAACGAAATGGCCGTCTGCAGCGATTGCCCACCAAAATACCAGATGGTTCCGGCTGTGAATAACGATCCGACCAGACCGGTAAAATTACGGGAGGATAGCGAAAATACACGCAATTGCTTTTGATTGCTGCGGTAACGGTCCTCATTCAAAACTTCAAATTCCTTCAACCGGGCCTTCTCTTGACGAAAGGCTTGTATGATCGGCATCACGGCAATCGATTCACTGATCATTGCGTTCATATCACTCAATCGGGCACGCATGATAGCTATATAACCTTTGGAAAACTTCAGATGCACCCACATCACAGCGATAAATAACGGGATCAAAATCAATGTAACCAGAGCCAATTGGACATTCAGTAAAAACAGGGCTACATAAATACCTACAACATTAATTGTACTGACCACGAAGGTAGCCATAAAGCTCATAAAAAGGTCACGGATCGCTTCCGTATCATTGGCAACACGGGAGACAACCTGACCAATTGGCGTGTTGTCAAAAAAACGTAATGGAATCTTTTGAATATGTCGCATCAGGTCCATCCGCATACGCTGAATGATTCGCAGCGCCGTCGATTGCAGCGTGTATGCCTGGATATAATGCAGGGTACTGGCAATGACCAGCAAAGCAATGAATACCCCGAGCCAGCCCAATACAGGACCTACCTCGTATTGATAAAGCGATGCTACCTCCGATGAGGATAGCTTGTGGGCCGGGTACAGTTCAGGTGCAGCCCCTTTCCGAATAACCTGCACGGTTACTTGTGAAGATTCCGAAGCTGCTCCCTTCAGCTGAGCTGCCGAAGCAGGCTGTACTGACCAATTGCCATCAAAATCCTGAGCCGTATTGATCAGGTACATTCCGCTTTCCAACTGCATGAAGCGGACTTCCTTCCAGCCTGAACGAATCGCTTGCTGTCTCGCTTCTGACGGATCGGCATGCAGCCAATCGCTGCGGTAATAAATAAGGCCGTTTAACTCGACAGCCTTCATGGTTTGCGCTAATGCCGGATATTCCTTGGCTTCGTACCAAGGCAGCTGTACGCTGCTGATGTGTTTATCAATAATCGTTTTTGCGATATAAGGACCGCCCAGCTCCGCTCCTACCGCACAGCACAGTACAAGCAGCGCGGCCATAATACGCACTTTGTAGATTAATGCGTAAGAGGCCAGCCTTCGAACTACCGTTTGTTGGGATGCCATAGTTCCATTCCTTTCACGCTTCGCGCTGCATTTTTGTTGATCTTCTTATTTGCTGATCATCTTATTTGCGTGTTGTCTCAACCTGCAAGCGTTGCCTCCATCTGTTGACGGTCAAATTGCTCCTTGTACCACCCGCCGTGCAGCATCAGCTGCTCATGTGTTCCTTCTTCGACGGTTCGTCCATCATCAAGTACGATGATCCAATCGGCATGCATCACTGCAGATAGCCGATGTGTCGCGATCAGCGTTGTTTTGCCTGAGCGTTCCTTGCGGAGATTGTTAAGAATCATGCTTTCGGTTCGTGCATCGACGGCTGATAGCGAATCATCCAAAATTAAAATCTCCGGATTGACCAGCAAGGCGCGCGCAATGCTCACCCTTTGCTTTTGCCCGCCTGAGAGCATCACTCCGTTCTCGCCAACAATCGTATCCAAGCCTTCCGGCAGCTGCTCCAGATCCTGGGTAAAGGAAGCCATTTCAATCGCTTTGCGAATGTCCTCTTCCGACGCTTCCGGATTGCCAAGGGCTATATTATCGCGAATCGGCTTGGATAACAGCAGGTGCTCCTGCGGCACGTAGCCCATCCAGCCGCGAACCTGAGTCAGTGCAATCTGTTCTATAGGAATGCCCGAAATCAACAGCTTCTGCGGCTCAATCGGATACTGCCTTAGCATCTGCTTCAGCAACGTACTTTTCCCGCTGCCGGTCCGGCCGACGATCCCAAGCGTCTGTCCGCGCTCCAGCTGCAATGAAATTCCGTTCAAGCTGTCGTGTTCAGCTCCGGGGTAACGAAAGCTCAATTGTTGCAGCTCAATCCGTCCCGGTTGAGCTACAGCTACTACAGAGTCATGATCCTGAACGTCTGCGGTTTGAGCAAAGCTTGCTGATAACCGGTCCACGGATGCCGTCCCACGCTGTAATATATTAATAAATTCACCGAATGCAATCATCGGCCAAATCAGCATACCGAGATAAATATTGAAGGAAACCAGCTGCCCAAGCGATATTTGATTATGAAATACCATATAGGAGCCGTAACCGATCCCAATCGCATAGCTTAGCCCGACAATCGTCGATATTGATGGATGGAACAGCGAATTGATCGCGGCGACCTTCATATTTTTGGTCATAACGTCCTTCGTAACCTCATCAAACTTGGCAATATCATGCTCCTCCTGCACATAGGACCGAATGACACGCATTCCCGATATCGATTCGAGCGCACGATCATTCATCTGACCGAAGGAGGCCTGTGCGGCCACGAACCGCTTGCGCATACGTTTCCCCAGCATATTGATGACAATCGTCAGGAACGGCAGCGGAATCAATGCAGCCAGCATCAGCTTGTAGCTGATGAGTGACACCATCGTGATGAGTACAACAGCGGTACCGACCAACGTATTGACCAGCGTCATCACCCCGTAACCAGCCGTTTGGCCGATAGCAAGCACATCATTGGTCGCAAGCGCCATCAGCTCACCGGTTGTATTTCGTTGAAAGAAGGACGGTGACATCTTCGTCATATGCTTCAGCAATCTGCCTCTGAGCAGCTTCTCCAACAAAATAGAATTACCAAACAAGGTTGTAATCCATATATACACGATGACATAAATCATCACGGCCAAGCCCACCAGCATCATGACGCTTCGATAAAGCTCTGCTTCGGTCAATCCTCCTGTACGGATTTGATCAATGACGTTACCGATCATTTTGGGTGGAATAATGCTTAACAGGTTTACCGTTGCCATGAGGATAATCGCCATACCATATTTAGCCCACTGTTGTCGAAAAAACCATGAGAGCTTTTTTACAAACGTCACCCAAACTCCTCCTTACTTGTCAATTCATCCTTCTACCATACCATAAATTGGCGATTCAAACAGCGGATTTTATCGTTAAAAGAAAATGTTCCCCCCTTACATCGCAGTATCGCCAACATGCATAACAAAACCACCTCCAAGGCCACTTTAAAAGTAGTTTTGGAGGTGGTCATTTTACTTAATATTACTTATCGATAAGTTGGAGCTATAACTCCAGGGTCAGACACACTTGTAAACACCCCAAGATCAAACTGCTGTATTTCATTCCCTTTGATTGTGATGGGGTAATCCTTCCCCTCATATCGAAGCTCACCCTCGATCATGCGTACCGACATCCCGATAATCGATTTCAAGCAGCCCTGACGGTCGGTTATAGCCCGAATCCCATTCGGAAATTGCAAATACAGCTCACCGTTTCGATAAACAACCGCCTGCTCGCGTGTATTCACAAGCTCGAACTCGCTTCCTTCAATCGTGCGGCTGTATCCCGTTTCATTGGCAACCTCTTCACCATGGTCCATCGTATAAGGAACCAATCCGGTAAACCACAGCTGTCCCTCCGGGGTTGGCAGTATACCGCTCAACCGTTCTACATAATCGAGCATACACAAAATCGCCGGCGAATACGTTTCCGTGTATCCTTCCTTCCCTGTCCAAGGGCTCAAGCATTGCGCAAAACGTTCCACACTCAAAAATGCCGATAAAATCGGAAAGATCACCCAGGTCAGCTCCACATAACGTCCATGATGCTCAAAAGCATGCGGGGTGCGGATCAAGCTCAAGAAATTGGAGGCTCCGCCCCAGCTGTTATAGCTGGAGAAGGGATCGAATCGCGGATCATCCATGGACATGGAGGTAAACGGATATTTGGCAAAAAATTTGCTGGTATTCAATAAATAGCGGCGCAGCGTCTTATCAAAAAAATCACGGTCACCAACCTCACAAGCCATCACTCTCAGCAGTACATCGGATTGTACTTTAACCCATTCGTTATTACGATCCAGATCATAAAAAAATTCATCCTGCTCATCATAGCAATAGTTGAATAAGCTGTTCAGACTTTCCTCCGCTTTGGCCTTCCAATCCGTACCGGTTTCGCCCAGTTCTTCAGCCATCTTGTGCAAATAAAGACGCTGGCAGTATACATTAGCCGTCAGGTCTGGTGCGAGAAAAGGAAGAATCGGCGAATCGGGATTACAGTACCGTGCATCATCCCCATGCGGCGTGTCAGGAACATGCCAGAATCGGGGCGATAAATCATGTCCGGTATCAAATGTGCAAAAAGCTTCCACACAGCCGCTTCCCCGCGTATTGCGATAGGCAGCCAGCCATTCGTCAAAGCGCTGCATGGCGGAATACATTTTTCGCAAAAATGGTTGATTGCGCCCATTCAGCAAATAGTGATTCCAGACGCTTCTGGCGAGCGGCGTTACCATCTGAATTTGTCGATAGGCAGCGCCATGCTCCGTTATTTTATAGGGCAGCTGACCATCCTCGCGTTGAAAATCAGCAAAGCTTTCAAAGGAAGCCTCAGAGACAGAAGGAATGAAGCGTGACAACAATTCCGCGTTAATGGAACCGGTGCTCTCCAGCCAACAGCCGAGATAGATACCTCCTTCGTGAAGAATCGGCTTCCTTGCAGTGCTGCTTATATCACTACCCTTACCCGTAACGGCTTGAGAGACTTGCTCGCTGCCTCCAACACCGCCGGTTGGCACGATACAATCGAGCAGCTTGCGCACAGCGCTGTCATACACACCCTCAAAGCGTGCCGAGGATGCAGCAAAACGGACTCCTGATCGCTTCCACTCCGCCAGCACATCCGCATCGGACGGTTTCTTCAATATGCCCACCTTGTCGTCAATATTGATACGCCGCAGCCGTTCTAATAGGGGTTCACTCATCATACCCGCCTCTTCTCATTCGTATTTACTTGTGCGATAAGAACAGGCAGCACCCGAATGTATTCGAGTAGCTGCCCATTCCTTGCTAATTGGATTATTTATTGTTATTGAAAATTTTCATAACACCATTGTAAAAGTCGTCGACTGCTTTTTTAACATCCTTTTTGCCAAATCCGATTTCCTGAACGGTCGTTTCCGCCAGCTTGGAATATTCCGTAAAACCCGGAGGGTTGTAGCTGACTTTGACCGGTTCTTTCTTGGCCGCATCCGACACCTTGCTCGTGTAATCGTAGATGATCTGGTCAACCGGCGTAGCTTCCTTCTTCAACAGCTCGCGCATTGGAGCGGTTACCGGAACACCGCGGTCATTACCGAGAATTTTGGCTGCGTCCGGATCATTGATCCAGTAGCTCATCAGCTGTGCAACCTCTTTTGGATATTTCGTTTTGTTATAGCCAGACATCCCTTGGCTCGATTCAAAAATAACAGCAGTGCCTTTAGGACCACGCGGCAGTGGAACCAGTGTTAGGCTGTCCTTGATCAGATTCTGATGCGCACCGAGTGTATTGGAGGCAATCAGACTCATCGCGACTTTACCGGTTACAATAAGCGACTTGCTCGTATCTCCTGGAGGATTGGACACCTGCAGCTCAGGGGTCACAACGCCTCCTTCCTTGCGCAGCTTATCCCAGTAGGCGAACCACGGCTCTACGTCCTTCTGCTCGAACCCGAGCTTGCCTCCGTCCATATCGTACAGCTGCTTGCCGTTCTGTTTCAAATAAATGTCCATGCCGTCCACTGTATAGTCATAGGTACCGTAGTAATCCTTGCCCAGCTTCTGGGACAGCTCCTTGGCAATTCGGCTGAAATCATCCCAGGTCCAGCCTTCTTTTGGCAGCTCGACACCAGCCTTCTTGAACAGCTCCGTATTCACAAGAACACCTCGGGCATTCGCACCCGCTGATACGTGCAGCAGCTTGCCTTTGATCGTTCCGTATTCAATCATCGACTTGTCCATATCAGTCAGATTCAGCTCTTTGCCGACATAAGAACCGATATCCAGCAATACACCCTTATTTGCATAATCGACGACATTGCCTCCGAGGAAAAATACATCCGGCGCCGTGCCTGAAGCCAGCTGTGTGTTTAGTTTATCGAAATAGCCTGAGCTTGGCGCGAATTCGCCTACAATTTTAATATTCGGGTTCTTCTTCTCGAAATTACGTAAAGCCTCATTCGTCCGGTCCGCACGCTTCTGGTCGCCCCACCACATAATACGCAGCTCAACCGGCTCCTTTTTGGCAGCATCCTTCGCAGTGCTGTCTGCAGTACCTGTTGGCGTACCACCTGTACTGCCCCCGCAAGCGGAAGTAACAGCCATCAATGCTGCTATAGCAGCAAATGAAACAGTTTTTTTCATTTTTGTAATCCCCCTTAACTGATTATGGAAGCTTGTGTTCTGATCATAATGGATAACGCTTTCTGGATGAATCAGTTTCCTTCGGCTCTTCATTATTAATTTTTTCGGATTACTTAATACCCGTGGTGGCTATGCCATCCAGAAAGTACCTTTGGAACGTAAGGAAAATGGTCATAATCGGAATTAGCGACAGCACCGACATCGCCAGCAGCGCACCCCAGTCCGACTCTCCGGCAGGGTCAAACAGTGAGCGAATACCTAACTGTACCGTGAACAGCTTGACGTTATTCAAATAAATCATTTGACTGAAAAAGTCGTCCCAAGTCCAGATGAACGTAAAGATTGCCGTCGTAATCAGTGCAGGCACCAGCAGTGGAAGAATGATTTTCCAATAAATCTGACCTTGTCCGCAGCCGTCTATCGTCGCGCTCTCATCAAGCTCCTTCGGAATACCACGGATGAACTGCACCATCAGCAGAATGAAGAATGAATCGTGAGCCAGCCATTTGGGAACGATCAAGGGTAAATACGTATTAATCCATTCAAAGTTTTTGTACAAAATATATTGCGGCACCAGGGTAACATGATACGGAAGCATGATCGTCACGAGCATCATACTGAACCACAGCTTCTTGTATTTGAAATCGAGCCGCGCAAAAGCAAACGCCGCCAACGAGCAAGTAATCACATTACCCAATACGGACATAACGGAAATTTGTGCTGAGTTGGTGAAGAAGCGAAGAAACGATATCCCCTGCAGCCCCTTCCAGCCATTGATGTAATTCGTTAAAGTAAATTCCTTGGGCCACAAGGTCGTATCGGAAAAAATCAGATTGTTCGGCTTAAATGAGCTGCTGAGCAGCCATAATACGGGATACATCATCACAAGTCCTATCGCAATAATGATGAGATGCTTGAGTCCGTTAGCATATGTGGATTTGGTTATCATATCGTCACCCCTTCTCTTCCTTGCCGTCTCCATAAAAAACCCAATACTTTGAGGTTGCAAAAACGATTGCCGTTAAGCCTCCGATCATGACAAGCATGATCCAGGCCAGTGCGGACGCATAGCCCATATCGAAAAAGGAGAAGCCTTTTAAATATAAGTACAACGTATAGAACATTGTCGAGTCCATCGGCCCTCCGCGTCCGTCTCCAATCACAAAGCCCGGCGTAAACACCTGAAACGAATTGATGATCGTCATGACGAGGTTAAAAAACAGGACCGGCGACAGCAGCGGCAGCGTGATTTGAAAAAACTGACGGATTTTGCCGGCACCATCCACCTGGGACGCTTCGTACAAATCGGCAGGAATCTGCTTCAAGCCAGCCAAAAAAATGACCATCGCCGAACCAAACTGCCAGACGGACAACGTAACTATCGTATACAGCACAAAGTTCGGATTCGCTATCCAGGACGGTCCTTCAATACCGAACCAGCTGAGAAAATGATTAAAAAGCCCGTTACCATCGAATATTTTGCGCCAAACAATCGCAATGGCTACACTGCCGCCAAGCAATGAGGGAATATAATAGACGGTCCGGTAAATCCCAAGCGCTCGAATCCCTTTATTCAAAGCCATAGCCACCAATAAAGCGAAGATGAGCCGCAGCGGTACGGAGAACAGTACATACTGAAATGTTAATTTTAAGGAATGGTAGAACATGCTGTCATCTGTAAAAATCTGCACATAATTGTCGAAACCGAGCCACCGTGGTGAAGACAATAGATTGAACTTGGTCATTGACAAGTATAACGAACCGAGCATCGGGCCCAGCGTCAGACAGAAAAAACCGATCAGCCACGGCAGCAAAAACAAATATGCTGTACGATTCTGTCGGTATTGGGTTGGTTTGCGCGAAGCTTGCATGGTGGCCTCCTAATCCTGATCTTATGGAAATGATCCGTGTGTAGTTACGAACGATAACCTAATCATACAGACTAGAGGACTTGTAATGAATTCTATTTCTTCGGCAGTTCATTATTAAATTTTTCAGGTGGACGGTGGCGACAATCGGATGGGGTTACCCCATACATACGTTTAAATTTGGAGGAGAAGTAGCTGGCATTGGAAAAACCGCTCAATTCGGCAATATCCCACAAGCTGAGCTGGGTATCCACCAGCAGTCGTATCGCATGGGCCATACGCACCTCAGTCACATATTGGATAAACGTTTTGCCTACCTTCGATTTGAACAGCTCTGAGAAATAGGAGGAGTTGTAGCTAAAACGTTCGGCAAGCATCGTCAAATTCAATTCATACATGTAATTGCTGTCAATAAACTGCAAGGCTGCCTGGATCATCGATTGCTCCGGGTCCTCCGTGTCAGCCTTTGTTTTAAGATCGATTTTCTGGCCCAAATGGACCAGAAAGCCTTGAGCTTTATCTATCGTATCCAAGGCTAGCACCATATCCGGCCTTACCCACAGCTGTTCCCCGGCTTCCAACTGCACACCGGCTGCATAAGCCATGGAGTCCAGCAGCAAATAGAGCTGGAGCACCAGCTTGACGAACTGCACCTGTGACTCGATAAAGGCATCTGTCAGCTCCTTACGAACCGTCTGGGTGAACAGCTCCAATTCGCCGCGTGACAGCTGTCTTTGAATGATTTTAGCTACATCCTCGGCTAATGCCGGTCTGTTGTCTGCGTATTCTTTAGCTGTACCGCCTGCATCGCTCTCGAGCAAATTCCAGGCTATCAGGGAAGACATGTACCCTTCCTTCCACTTGCTAAAGCCACTTATCGGCTGCCCGATGCTGATAGCAGGCTCGAACGATAAATAACTGCTTATGCTCGTACGCAGCTCTTCGATGAACGATGCAGCCGCTTCATCGTCATGGTTCAGGATAAAATGCATCAGCCCTGGATAATTCGGATCACGAAATACCTGCGGCTGACCTGTATGAAGCTGAGCAACCTCCCGGCAAATCATTTCGAATGGAAGACGCAGCTTATCCGGCGTACGTGTATCAGCTGGGTTAGATGGGTCGGCCGACATAGAACTTGCGGATACCTCCGTGCTGATGTGCTTATTGTCTAAGGATCCAGTTGCAGCTGTGCTCGTTAGCGTCTGACCTGGTTTGCGCTCCTTAAATCCCACGGTCAGGAAGCTGACCATCCGTTCATTCCAATCACGCAGCAAGAACAGCTCTGCGCGCTCCTGCTCAGCCTGTCCTGGTTTAAGCTCCTCCTTGACCAAATGAACAATAAAATGCTCCTTCATCTCGACATAATATTGGGAAAGCCGCCAACGTACGTCGGCCTGCTCGTTTTTGAGATTTCTCTCCTCATTCAGCTCCTGGGTCACCTTGCGCAGAGCAGCCATCAGCTCATCCTGAGTAACAGGCTTGAGCAAATAATCACGTGCCTGATTGCGTACGGCAGCTCTGGCATAATGGAAATCCTCGTATCCGGTAATCACGATGATCTTAAGTCCTGGGTACTGCTCGTGACAGCTTTCGAGAAAAGAAACCCCGTTCATCACCGGCATATTCATATCGGTTATAACCAGGTCGATGGCGTCAGATGCCAACCGCTCTAACGCTTCAATGCCATTCGAAGCTTCGGCAACGACCATCAATCGCAGGCTGTCCCAGTCGGCCTTCAGCTTTAACCCGAGTCGAATTTCCGGCTCGTCATCCACAATCATGACGCGATACATATGGGGTACCTCCTACTTTTGGTATGGATAAGACTCATACATTTCATTTCGTCAGCATCTGCTGTACAGGCAGGATCAGCTCGATCCGGGTTCCGCGATCCTGCGGCGATTCGATAGTGAAGCTAAATCGTCCTCCGTAATACAGCTGACAGCGCGCCAGCACATTACGCAATCCGATCTGCCTCGAACCCGTATTCAAGATGTGATCGAACTGGGAGGATAGCGATTCTGCATACAACCGCTGTATCAACTCCTCGTCTATGCCTGGGCCATTATCTTCAACGATTAAGCGCACCTGCTCCGGCTCGCTGTATATCCGAATGACCACCTTCGCTATCGTTTGATGAAGGAAGCTGTATTTGACTGCATTTTCCACCAATGGCTGCAAAATAAATTTCACCATTTGCCTGCTGTCCATGTCCCCCTCTTCCTGGGTCGAAATATCCAGTCTCTCCCCGAAGCGGATTTGCAGGATCGAGACGTAATGCTTCAGATAAGTTAATTCCTCCTGCAGCGGAACGAGATCCTCACTGCTTCGAAGCGAAAACCGCATCATTTTGCCGAGCGATTCGATCACTTTAACCGTATCTCCGGTGCGCTGCTGCATCGACAGGCTGCTCATCAGCTCCAGTGTATTGAACAAAAAATGCGGGTTGATTTGCAGCAGCAGCGCTTTATATTCAGCCTGCTGGCGAAGCAGCTTCAGCTCAAACTCGGTTTTGATATGATGCTGCAGCTGCTCCACCATATTGCGAAATGTTGAAGTCACGTAACCAACCTCATTGCGAACGATCTGATCGGCAGGAATACGGCTTTCCGCATGGGCAAAGTCGCCTTTTTGCACGGAACGCATTGCTGAGGCCAGTCGCGACAATGGCTTCGTAATTCCATGTGACAACCATGTCGCCACAAGGATTGCGCACAGCAGCAGTAAGGTAGTAAACAGAATGATGCTATTGCGTAGTGTGTACAGCTTGGCGTACAGATCCTGCTCAGATACGATGCCGACCAGCAGCCACTGATTCAGCTTTTTGTAAACCACAATATCGTTCATGCCCCGGTCATTCGGTACATACAGGACACCTTGACGCGCACGTACAGTCTTGACAGCCTCTACATTTCTGATTGTTTCGGGATCGGATGCATATTCATGTTGCGAAAGAATCGGAAGACCGTTTTGATCCAGCAAAAAGATCGTACCGCTGTCTCCCAGATGTATCCGCTTGAGCGGCTCCAGAAAAAAATCGACACTCACATTAACCTTCATCACGCTTTTGTAGAGAGAAGGCTCGAAGGTGCCGATCGGCAGCAGCAAGCTCACCACCTGATAAGGCTTCGACTGTCTGGATTCGACCTGATCATTGTGGGCAGATACCCAATGGTTCCCATTCTGCATAAAATCCTTGTACCACGGCTCCTCTAAAAATTCCTTATCCGCAACCACCTGATTGCCAATGCTGATCCACAAGCCCTCTGGACGATAAATCGACACCGAGGAAACCCCTGAATAATTGTTGGTCGTTTGGGTCAAAAACCCGCTTAGCTCAATGTTGGACAGCATCTTTTCCCCTGAGGACAAAGAAGGATCAGATAAGGCGATATCCCATTTTTTGGTCACATCGCTATTATACACAAGGGACGATAAATCATAGATTTGATTGAGCGCCATGTTGACATAGGAGCCGTATTCGTCCATTTTCTCCAGCGCCGACGATTCTATATAGGATCTGACAATCGAACGGGATTCATTAAACAGCAAAGAGGAAACGGTTCCAAATGAAAGCACAAGCAGCACAACAAACGAGGCAATCAAGCGATTTTTCAAGGAATACAACATGACCTCATCCCCCTTCTCAGCTGTGAAATATCAGGCTTTCGCGGCGCCAACTGTCGAACTCTATCTCAAAAAGCACCGACAACGATTGTCAGTGCTGAGCTCTCTATCTACCAGGTCGAAATCCAATGAATGAAAGGAACCGCAAGTGCCGCTACGAGCACAGAGGGCAGCAGATTGGCGACGTTAATTTTGCGCAGCTCCAGCAGATTAATGCCGATGCCCATAATCAAAACACCACCAACCGCTGTAATTTGCATAATGATCTCATCAAGTGCAGCCTTGTCCACCAAGGAGGCGATGCCTGAAGCGGCAAGTGCTATAGCTCCCTGATAAAGAAACACCGAGAATGCCGAGAATAGCACCCCAACACCCATTGTAGAGGCAAATATGACTGTTAAAAAGCCATCCATCATAGCCTTTACATATAAAATATCATGCTGTCCACGCAGCCCGCTATCGAGCGAGCCCAGGATCGCCATCGCACCGACACAGTAAATCAATGTTGTGTTCACAAATCCAGCGGCTATCCTGCCTTGAACTTGGACTTCTGACTGCAGATCAGCCAGCTTGCTTTGTTTCCTGCCTCCAGAGAGCCTGCGGATGAAGCGGCTTAAAGCATTAACCATCCGCTCCAACTGTCGGCCCAGCGCCTCCAGATTTCGTTCCACATGCAGCAGCTCACCCAGCAGTCCGCCAAGTACCAGACTTGCCACTATGAGTAAAAAATTCGTCGACTTCAACGTCATCGACAAACCTAGTGCTACCAAAGCCAAACCGATCCCCTGCATCACCGTGCTGCGAATGCCCTGACTCAAGCGATTCAGCATCAGTCCCAGCAAGCCGCCGACAATGATGGCTGCCGCATTAATGATCGTACCCCATAACGCCATATCGTGTATGCCCTCTCGTTCATCATGCCTGTTCCTGCAGCAGGACTACAAGCTCCAGTTGTTACCCCATTATAACCGATTATGCTGAGCGTCGGCGTGTTAAATGGATAAATGTGATAGCTAGCGCCAGTACGAGAACAAGCCCTTTAATAATATCGAACGCATAATACGGCAGATTCAGCATCGTTAGTCCGTTCAACAGCACTCCGATCAGAACAGCTCCAAAGAACGTGCCAATAACATTGGGTTTCCCGGCACCCAGCACCGAATAACCGACAAATACGGCAGCTACCGATTCCATCAATACGGGAGCACCCGCATCAATTTGACCCGATCCGACACGGGCTGCAAACAGCAGACCGCCCATAGCAGCAAAAACTCCTGACAGTACATAAGCCATCGTACGCACCCGATTGACCTGAATACCTGACAGACGCGCGGCTTCCTGATTGCCTCCGGTTACATACAATTGACGTCCCCAGCGAGTATAGGTCAAAAATATGTGCACAAGCACAACCGCAATGATCATCAGCAGCACAGGAACAGGCAGACCAAACAGCTTGCCTTGGCCGATCCAGAGAAAGGACTCTGTGAATTTGCCCGGCGCCTTCGTTCCGTCCGGTAATTGCATGTTGTTATAAATGGAAAATCCTTTGGTGTACGTCTTGTGTACCCCACCTATAATGTACATGACCGCAAGTGTCGCCAACAGATCGGGGATGCGAACCTTAACGATCAGCAGCGCATTTAACAAACCGATCAATACGCCGATCAGCAACGGAACTGTTAGTACCAGGATGAGCGGCAGCTGATAAAATACCATCATGGAGGCCACTACAACAGTCGTCAGTGAAACCGTCGAGCCTACCGAAAGATCGAAGCCATCGACAATTTGCGAGAAGGTCACGCCTATCGCAACAAAAGTAACGATCGATATCGAACGTAAAATATCGGCCAAATTGTCGTAGGACAAAAAGTTTTCATTGCTGAGAGAAAACAACACGATAACCAGGGCAATGATCACTAATGCCCCATACTTATATGAGTAATCCAGAAATTTATCTTTCACTGAAACGTAGCCTCCCCAGCGCTCGCGTAGTACAAAATTTGTTCCTGCGTGGCTTCATCCCGACGCAGCTCTTTCACGATTTGGCCGTAGCTCATAACGAGTATCCGATCCGCTATCCCCAAAATCTCGGCGATTTCGCAGGAGCAATACATAATCCCCTTGCCTTCCCCGGCAAGTCGGCCAATTAAACGGAATATATCACTTTTGGCTCCGATATCAACACCCTTGGTCGGCTCATCAAAAATATAGATTTGCGCGTCAGTTGGCAGCCACTTGCCGACAGCAACCTTCTGCTGGTTGCCACCGCTCAAATATTTTACCAGCTGCTCCATATTCGGCGGATGAACGCCCAATTGCTGGATCATAGCCTTTGCATTGGCAGCTTCCTGCGACTGTTGAACAAAACCGAATCGGCTGAACAGCTTAAGCAGCGGCAGAGACAGGTTATGCTTGACCGACTGTTCAACAAGAATACCCTGCTTGCGACGCTCCTCTGGAATCAGCGCAATGCCTTCACGCACCGCATCGCTTGGATTGCTGAGCTTCAACCGCTTCCCTTGCAGCTCAATCTCTCCACGCTCCAGCGGATCGGCTCCGAACAGCAAACGGGACAGCTCGGTTTTACCGGCTCCCACCAAGCCTACGATGCCGACAATTTCCCCGCTGTGCACGGATAAGTTCACTCCGCGAACCTTGGTGCCCAGCGTCAAATCTCTCGCCACCAATAACGGCCCGCCGATCGGCACCTCTTCCTTGGGGAATTCTTCCTCGAAGGTTCTGCCAAGCATCTGCTCGATGACGACTTTTACACTCGTATCCGCCGCAGCCTGGGTAGCAATAATCCGACCATCACGCATCACTGTTACCTTGTCACTGATCCGGAATACTTCATTCAAGCGGTGAGAAATAAATATACAGCCTACGCCATCAGCCTTAAGCCGTTCCATAATTCGAAATAGCTGGTCTGCTTCCTCATTGCTGAGCGGCGCTGTAGGCTCATCAAAGATAATAAACTTGGCCTTTTGCGCTAATGCACGGGCAATGAGCACCATTTGCTTGTGCGCGATGCTCAGCTCCCCAGCCTGCCTTCGCACATCAACTGTAAGTCCAATGTCGCTTAATATACGGGCGGCTTCCCGCTCGATTTGACTCCAGCTTAACCAGCCGCTGCCTTTCGTCATCCGATCCAGCATAATATTTTCCGCAACGGTAAGCTTAGGTACAAGAGCTGTATCCACTTCCTGATAAACGCATTGAATCCCACTCTGAATGGCATCGCTTGGACCGCTGATCGCAAGGGGCTTGCCGTCAATCGAGATCTCGCCCTCATCAGGCAAATAGGCGCCGGACATCACTTTGATTAATGTGCTTTTGCCTGCCCCATTAGCTCCAAGCAGTGCATGAATTTCGCCTCCGCTAACCGCAAAGTCAACCTGCTGCAGTGCCTTCACTCCGGGAAATGACTTGGAGATGTGACTCATTTGCAATAAGGTGATGGAACTCGTCATCCTGGCATCACGCTCCTCATTTCAATGGAAAATCCCATCGATCCAGATCGATGGGATACTAAATATCTAAAACTCGATTATTTCTTCTTTTCAGCTTGCTTCAACCAATCGGTATAGCCTTGCTCGCTTTTGCCCCAGCCTTTAACATGCTCGCTCAATTGCGTTGTGGAAATCTGCGCAGCCGGCAGTTGGTCTCTCGATACGAAAACCGGATCTAACACAATTTTATCCGGAGTTTGGTCACCATGCAGCTTTTGGTATAAGAAACGTACTTGAATGCGTCCGATATCCTTAGGATCTACTGCAGCAGAAGCAACCCATGGGTTCTTCGTATCCTGAATCATCTGCAAATCCTCGTCGCTCATATCGATACCGTAAATTTTGATTTCACTGCGTCCTGCTTGTTGAATCGCACGGGCAGCGCCCTTTGCGAACTCATCCCATGCAGCCCATACAGCTGTAATGTCGCCTTTGTTCGGGTATTTCTTAAGAATAGCTTCCATTTGTGCTTGGGTATCCAACGCCGTATTAGCCGAAGCCGCTCCGAATGCCGCTACTTCCTTGATTCCTGTGTTTTTATCCATAAATGCTTTGTAAGCCACTTGTCTGCGTTCCATTGGCGCGAAGCCTGCTACCCAGATCTTCACGATATTGCCTTTGCCTTCCATGTCCTTGCCCATTTTGTCGAGCGTAAGCTCAGCCATCTTTTGATCGCCTTGCTCTAATACCGTTACGCCTGGAACCTTGATGTCCGCATCAAAGGCAATGACCGGAATCTTTTTCTCCAATGCTTTTTTCACGCCAGCTTCTAAAGCTTCCGCTGTACCATGGTCGATCAGGATACCGTCCATCTTTTGGTTGATAGCCGCATCCAGATTGGAGGACATTTTGGCCAAATCGCCTTCAGCTGTAAATACCGTTACTTTACCGCCCAGCTTTTCGACTTGCTCTTTAACGCCTTCTATATATTGTGCCGAGAACGTACCCAGGTTGATTTGCATAATCAATGCAATTTTTTTGTTCTCCAACGATGCCGCACCTGCCGTCGGTGTACCGCTTGGAGCTTCGGTTGGTTTGGCTTCCGGTTTGGCTCCGCAAGCTGCCAAGCTCACTGCCAGAATCAGCACGAGCAATAAGGCTATGCTTTGTTTAATTTTATTCATGATCACGATTCCCCCTACATCTTTTGCAAATCCTACTCTTTTACTAGGTCTTAACTCTACCACCACTATTTATAGGATGTCAATGGTATATATAGGATGTTCATAATATCTCTATATTTCGATACGCTTCCATCAATTGGCGGCTCTGCGGGTCGAGTCCGGTGATCGTAATTTTTTTCCCCAAAGCCCTGTATTTTTCCGTAACCTTGGTGATGGCCGTGACTGCGGAATGATCCCAAATATGCGATCCTTTAAGGTCAATCCTGATATGATCCGGATCTGTATGCGGCTCAAATAGCTCAATAAAATGGGTCATCGTACCAAAAAACAACGGCCCCGTTATCATATACTGCTTAAGTGCATCCTCATATTTTAATAGATTCGACTCCTCACGTACAATTACCTGACAGTTCAGCTTCGCCATTCTCCAGCCAAAGTTGAGCGCACTGAGTACGACTCCCGATACGACGCCAATCGCCAGATTTGATGTGGCTACGACAATCGCCACCGTCAGCACCATCACCACTGCATCACTGCGCGGGATTGTACCCAGAGTCCGAACCGCTCCCCAATCAAAAGTTCCGATCGACACCATGAACATCACACCAACCAGCGCTGCCATCGGAATTTGCTTCACGATATCGCCAAGCACAAGAATCAAGAATAGAAGAAACACCCCTGAAACGAGCGTTGATAGCCGCGTCCTGCCGCCAGACTTGATATTAATAACCGTTTGTCCGATCATCGCACAACCAGCCATGCCACCAAACAATCCATTGATCATATTGGCAATCCCTTGTCCGCGAACCTCGCGGTTTTTGTCACTGCCAGTTTCCGTCATTTCATCGACAATGGTTGCGGTCAGCAACGATTCCGTCATGCCCACAATCGCCAACGCCAGAGAATAAGGCAGCAGGATCAGCAGTGTATGCCATGACCACGAAATTTGCGGAATATGCAGGAAAGGCAGCGCCTGTCGAATCTCACCCATGTCGCCTACTGTGCGAATATCCAGCTTCAATGCAATCGCAACAACCGTCATCACGATAATCGCCACCAACGCGGAGGGCACTACTTTAGTTAGAAGCGGAAGCAAATAAATGATCGCGAGCGTCCCTGCTACCATCGCATACATCGGCCAGGATTCACCGACAAAATTGGGCAGCTGCGCCATGAAAATAATAATGGCCAACGCATTCACAAACCCAATAATAACCGAATGTGGAACAAAGGTAATAAACCTTCCTACCTTAAATACGCCAAGAATAAGCTGGAGCAACCCGGTCAGTACCGTTGCCGCGAATAAATAGTCCAAGCCGTACTTCACGATAATCGGCCCCATTAATGAAGCCATAGCTCCAGTTGCCGCCGAAATCATGCCGGGTCTACCGCCCACAATTGAAATGGTGACTGCAATCGTGAAGGACGCGTACAGCCCTACCATCGGGTCTACACCCGCCATAATCGAAAAAGCAATTGCCTCGGGGATCAAGGCGAGCGCTACCGTAATACCGGATAATACATCATTGCGGACATTGCCAAAGAAACCTTGTCTTAGCCACTGCACAAACAAAACGAATCCTCTCCCTATTTAATTGTTGTAGCTCTCCACTCTCAGGATTGCCGGGTCCGATGCTCACTGTTTTCGATTATATACGTTTTGCGGCAATATGCATAGAGTGATTAGGCTGCAGGAAACGCGCGCATACTAACGAACGAAATCACTATTATTTAGGAGAGGAAGGGTACACATGGCTGAGGATAAAAGCATGGAGCCGGTTTCCGGACATGAAGTGGAGACAGACGGCATTTATGAAAACGAATGGGGACGCGAAGAAACGTTGAAACGCGGAGATGAATTTCCTTATGATCCGGTAATGGGACAAACAGAATGGAAGCTCGTCAGCCTACCGCTTGAAAGCCAGGAGCGGGAAATGTATAAGGATACAACAGCCAATACGAAGCCTCGTCTGCATATTGAACGCGGTGATAGATAACAACGCCCTTGGATGGGTATGTCCAGCATGACGTAAGACAGTTCCGTTAATGGGACTGTCTTTTTTGAGGATTGGAAACTCTCAACCACCAGATCCCCTTAGGAGCTGAATTGTTTGCACAAGGGGTAGCTCTCAGCTTCGTCATGGCTGTGGCTTCTCCTTGCTTTTTGTGCCATACAGCTCCTTCATCAGCCTCTTGCCTGTTGGCGTCTGGGCCAGTCCGCCCTTGGCCGTTTCTCTGTGCTTCTCAGGCATGGCCGCTCCAACCTCCAGCATCACCTGGATGACCTCATCGGATGGGATCACGCTGCGTACATCGGCTAAAGCCATATCTGCTGCAGCCAGTGCCGTTGTTGCACCGAAGCCATTGCGTACGATGCAGGGAATTTCAACAAGTCCGCCGACAGGATCACAGATCAGACCGAGCGAGTTTTTAAGCGCCAGTCCCACGGCGTGGATCGCTTGAGCGGAGGTTCCACCTCTCAGCTCGACCAGCGCACCTGCCGCCATGCCGATGGCTGAGCCGATCTCCGCCTGACAGCCGCCTTCGGCGCCAGACACGAATGAATTATTAGCGATCACATAACCGATCGCCCCTGCACTGAACAGCCCAGCGACCATGTGCTCGTCGCTCCAGCCGAATCGTTCCTGGGTGCTGACAAACACACCAGGGATAATCCCGCAGGAGCCTGCGGTCGGCGTGGCCACAATGCGTCCCATCGACGCATTGACCTCTGACACCGCAAGCGCGTATGCCATCGCTGCCGCAGCAGCCGGGCCAAGCAGCGGCTCGCCCTTGGCCATATAAGCCATAACACGCTGCGCATCGAAGCCGGTTAATCCGCTTCGGGAAGGCGTCGGCTCGAAGAGGCCTTTATGAACGGCCTGCTTCATGACGCTGTAGTAATCAGCCATCTTCGCGAATTCCTCCTCGGGCGGACGGCCCGACTCCTTGGCCTGATCATGCAGCATAACAGCGGAAATCGGCTGCCCTTCTGCCTGACAGATTGACGATAGCTGATCCAAGGTTTGAAACCTCATGAATTCCCTTCCCCCCAGTCGATGATTCGTACATCCTGCACATCCGCTAATTGGCCTAGTCGCGCCTGTAATCCAGCTGGAAATGAACCATCGGTTTCCACGACCGTCAAGGCGTCTCCTTTACGTTCCTTACGATCGACATCCATGTACCCGATATTGATATCCAATTCACGGAGCACACCGGAAATATCCGAGATCATCCCTGTGCGGTCCGTATGAAAAACAAGCAGTGTCGGATAAACACCGCTGAATCTGACGTCGAAGCCATTGACCTGCTCCAGCTCGATATTGCCGCCTCCAATCGATGCGCCGCGAATGGCCATTTGCTGGTCACCGCAGCCCAAACGGATCAAAGCCGTATTCGGATGCTGGGCTAAGCCGCTGCTGGGTGTTATCGTAACCCGTATACCTAAATACTCCGCGTTCTTGAGCGATTCCCGGACACGGGGATCGTCAGGCTCATAGTCCAACAGGCCGGCTATCAACGCCAAATCCGTCCCATGACCCTTATACGTGTCAGCAAAAGAACCGTAGAGCTGAATATCTACCCATTCCGGCTGAACAGCCAACAAGCGGCGGGCCACTCTGCCGAGCCGGACCGCCCCTGCGGTATGTGAGCTTGAGGGTCCAACCATGGCGGGGCCAATGATAGAAAATACATCCTTAAATCGCATCATGCTGTCCCTCTCTTCCACTCTAGTTCAACCACTCCGCCAAATGGCTTTTCACAAACTCATCATCGTTTAAATGAGGGTAATCGCGGTACATCCGCTCAATTTCCTCTGCCTGCCCAGGCGACAGCGTTTCATGTGGATTCAGACACCAAGTTCCTTCCAACAGACCCTGCCGTCTTAACACCTCATGGATGCCTGGAATGCAGCCTGCAAAAGCTTGTGCGGGATCAAAGAAGGCTGCATTGGATTCCGTTACTTCAATATTACGCGTCAGCCAGGCCGAATCGATAGGCTTCGATTGACGGGCTGCCTTGATTTCCTCCAACAGCTCTACCGCTTTCTGCGTCCATACCGCCCAATGACCCAACAATCCGCCGACTATTGTTTTTTCTACGGGTACACCATTGACGTTGAAGCGATAAGTCGTCAACAAATCATTGATGATGTTGTCGTCATTTCCCGTGTACAGCGCGATTTCATCGCGGCGGCTTGAATAACATACGGCGCGCACGACATCAATCGTCTGATACCGGTTGAAGGGTGCCATTTTGATCGCAACAATTCCAGGAATTTCGGCAAAGCGCCGCCAAAAATCGAAGCTGAATATGCGCCCCCCGACAGATGGCTGCAGGTAAAAACCAATGACGGGCATTACCTCCGCTACGGCTTCGGTTCTGCGCAGTATTTCCTCCTCTGACCAGCCCTGCAGACCGCCCATACTGAGCAATCCAGCGTCATAGCCGAGTCTGACTGCAAGCTCAGCCTCGGCCAAGGCCTGATCGGTGAAGCCGCAAATTCCGGCAATCTTCAGAAACGGGCGGGTCAACCGAGCATTATCCACTTCCTCCGCAGCCAGACGCAGCACCGGCTCCAGCAGATTGTAGCGTTCTTCCCTGATTTCAAATTGCGTGGAATGGACAGCAACAGCAATACCTCCGGCTCCTGATGCCATATAATATCGGGTCAGCGCGCGCTGCCGCCGCTCATCCAATTGGCGCGCACTGTTCAAAGCAAGCGGGTGCGCCGGGATCACCAATCCGCTGTGGAGAGCATGAAGCTGTTCGCCTGACAAGTTTTTATGAGCTGCCGTCATTAGTATTTACCGTCTCTTTCCTGAAAATGTGTGGGCTTATTCCAGGTAGACCCGCCTTCTTTCACCCATTGTGCTATCCAATCGATCATCTGCAGCAGTGACACACGGGGATATCCGAACAACTGATGGGATTTGGAGGCATTATTCAGCAGCGCCATATCTGATTCCTCACCAATAAAAACCGGCTCCTTATCCAGACGTGTACCGAACTGTTCAGCTATCCAGCGCATCGACATCGTTTCG
Source organism: Paenibacillus periandrae (assembly GCF_022458865.1). GTDB lineage: Bacteria > Bacillota > Bacilli > Paenibacillales > NBRC-103111 > Paenibacillus_S > Paenibacillus_S periandrae. The sequence continues at coordinate 75,021 of NZ_JAJNMU010000013.1, forward strand.
GGTCCGGTGACGTTGATAAAATTGGGCGGACTGGTACACACATTCAGACAACGCAGTGCGATTTCATTGGCATCTCCCTGCCATATACAGTTAGCATGACCCATGGTCACATCAATCGGTTTGCCGGATTGTACGGATCTGGCTACCTCCAGCAAAACCCCATAGCGCAAATCAATCGCGTAATTCAAGCGATAAATAACCATTGGAATTGCGTATTGATGGGAAAAATGCTCGAAAACCCGTTCCCGTCCAAGTGTTGACTGCCCATATTCACCGAGCGGCGCCGGAGAAGTCTCCTCAGTTGCACCACCTTGGAATACCGGGGTAAACGGATAAATATTGCCGGATGAAAACACGACGATACGTGAGTTGCGGAACTTCTCCGCGACGCGTCCAGGCAGATAGGCGTTCATCGCCCATGTAAAATGCTCGCGTCCGGTCGTGCCGAATTTATTACCGGCCATGTAAATGATATTTTTCACGTCGGGAAGCTGCTGAAGCTGCTCGTCATCCAGCAGATCGCAAGCTATTGTACGAACACCTTCTTGTTCCAGCTCGTCCTGCAGCGCTTTATCAGAAAAGCGTGATACACCCCAGATTGTTTTTACGACACCCGCGCGACGTAACGCGTTCATGGCGAGACGCGCCAAACTCGGACCCATTTTACCGCCAATGCCAAGCAGCATAATATCACCGTCAACATGCGCTAAATCGTGTACCAAAGCGTCTGACGGCTCGGCAAGCTTTTGTTCCAATTGTTCGATGGTTTCTATAGCTGGTTGTGCCTGATTAATCATCGTTTAACTCTCCTTTAGACTTATTCCTATGTGAATTTATGCAATTGGCCGGCTAAATAGAGGAAAAGGCAGCCTCAGAATCCCCTCTAGACTCTAGAAGTCCGGTGAATAAGTCTCGCTGCGCGGCCAAATATCCTTCCGATCACTGTTGAAATCGTGAAATTAGATGAGATTAAGCGGTTTATTCACGATTTCAAAGGCGAACGCTTACGCTTCTCCAGGATCATTTGGCCGCTGCGCTCGTTCTTCACCGGACTTCTAGACCCCGTCGTTTATACCGGTTGGGTCACTTCCTGCTCCGTACCCGTTTCTGCAGAACGGTACACCTTCTCTATGGCAGCAATGATGCTGCGGCCGTAGGCTCCCGAGCATTCCGGGTCGCGTGCTTCACGAATCGCGGCGCGAAGCTCTCTGTACTGCAGCTCGAACGGCGTTGCTATCGCAGTCACTTCAACTGGTTCATAGGCGCCTCCCCGACTGATCCAGAGGTCTTGGCCCGTGTTGAGCTTCAGCATACCGCCAGTGAATATAAGCTCCGTCTCATTGCGCGACGCCCCTGGGTAGCCGGACTGAACAATCGTAGCAGGGATACCGTTGTCCAGCTCCAGCCAAATGCTGCCGCTGCCCTCCACGTCGCCTCGCTTGCCGTGATGACTGACCGATGCCCGCACCCGACGGACATAGCTGTCAGTTAACCATTGAATCTTGTCGATGGAATGTGCGCCCAGATTCGCCAGGATACCACCGCCGGACTTCGCTTTTTCCAGAAACCACTGTGGTCTGCTATCTTTATAATAATGAATATGCCGGGTATCATTGATCATCACCAGTTCGCCAAGCTCGCCACTATTCAGAATCGCTTTAGCTGCCAGATTCTCAGCTATATAGTGCTGCGTGTGTCCGACCAGAATACGGATATTCCCTCTACGTGCGGCTGCAATGATCTCATCGCACTCGGTAGTGGTAAGCGCCATCGGCTTTTCCAGCATCAGATGACACCCGCGTTCGGCTGCGTACAAGGCCGTTTCCTTATGCAAAAAATGCGGCAGGGCAATCGCTGCCACATTCGGTTGTTCGGTTTCCATCATCTCGCGGTAATCCGTATAAGCTCGAACGCCATAACGTTTGGCTGCCTGTTCGGCTTTATCCTTGTTGATATCCACGACCGCGCAGGGTGTGTAGCCTTCCGTTCTCTGCATTGCTTCAAAATGCTGATCCGAAATAATCCCGGCCCCGATTACGGCAGCTTTTAAATCCATCGCTTTCATCCTCCGTCAGTGCTCCTTCCAGCAGGGCTCACAATTCTCACTGATACTAAATCAACGATTAAGCAGCCGATTTTACTCTAGTCCATAAGAGGCCTTGTCAACATACAGCATGCAGTTCATGTGCCGACGCAGGATGCTTGCCGGACATGCGGTCGAGATCGGTCCGTTCAACGTCTGCTGCACCGCTTCCCGTTTGGTCGGACCCGGTACCACGCAGAACAGCTGCTCGCCGGCTACCAGCGCTGGAATGGTCAACGTTAATGCATGCTTCGGCACATCCTCAAGCCCAGCAAAGCAGCCGTCGTTCACCTGCTGCTGACGACATTCCAAATCGAGCTCGACAGATTTAACCAGCAGTGGATCCGTAAAGTCTGCAACCGGTGGGTCGTTGAACGCGATGTGCCCGTTTTCCCCGATGCCCAGACATACGATATCAATCGGAGCTTCAGCCAACAGGCCGCTGTACCGCTGCGCCTCCACAGCAATATCCGCCGAGCTGTCGATAATATGAACCTTGCCCGGACGTACGATATCAAACAGCCGATCCTTCAAAAATTGACCAAACGCCTGCGGGGCATCGGCCGGAAGTCCAATATATTCGTCCATATGAAAAGCGGTGACGCGGTTCCAATCGATATCCTTGTCTGCGGCTAACGCCTGCAGCATCTCGTTTTGTGATGGCGCTGCAGCAAAAATCATTCGTACTTCAGATTGCGTGCCCAGCAAGCATTTCATCCTGTCGGCTACATCAGCAGCAGCCCGCTGCCCCATAGCGGCTCTTGTTTCGAATACTTTTACCTTTAACTGATCCGCATCGGTTTCAACAATCGTTCCCAGCCTGCTCATCATTAATCCCCTCCCGCACTGCAATAATTACGCGGAATTCCAACTCCGCTTGGCTTAGCTAGCTTAGCTTAGCTTAAGGCCATTGTATTCCCTATCCAAGGCTAAATAAACGGACATCTTTTTAAAAAGCACACCATTTCCTTCTGACCTGAAAAAAAGAGCATTTCCTGAAAAATGAATATAGCGCAAAAGAGGATATCGATTTAAAGTATGTAATAATGTAAGAACACAAAATCGCCTGCATGGAGCAGCCTACAAGGGGGACAACACCATGAGCACTTTACTGGATATCAAAGAAAAATCACGTTCTCTGTTTAATAAATTGTTATTCAGTTTTTTGGTCATTATCCTCTTGTTCACCACTTTTAATTTCGTTTCCTATGCTTTTTTCCGTAACAATTTATATGACGAGATCATTCGTTACAATACACTCAATCTGAATCATACCGTCGATAATTATGAGAATCACCTGCATCTGCTCCAGACAACCTTGCTGAGCGAGCTATTCAGCACTTCAGCCATCGCGTTGGAAAGCAGCCGGGATCAGCCCAGTTACTCGACTGTCGTCGATCTCAACAACGAGCTTCGCGTCATGATGGGGAACGAGCCTTTATTTCTGGATAATGTCATTGTACAGTTCCAGAACCTGAAGATTGCCATTGACAAGAACGGTTCCCACCAGTCCGCGGATTTGTTTGATAAATATTATGAATCCCAGCTGTACACCAAGGAATTCTGGAGAGCTGAGGCTTTAAAACCGTTCAGCTTTCAGCTGTATCCAGCTGCCGAATTTTCACAAAAGAAGGTATTCGATCCGTCACCAGGCCAACAGCAGCTTTTGCCGATTATGGTCAAAAAGTCAGGCAGCTCGAATACGACGATTTTAGCCTTTCTCGATGCCAATAAAGCTTTGAAAAAGTTCCATCAATCGATCAACAGTAATTTTCTGATTCTGGACAGCAGCGGGAAAGTAATCTACAACGTAGGGGATACGTCATTACTGGACAATCTTCCGGATTTCAGCAAATCGGATAGTCTGTTCATCAAGCACGAGAAAAATCTATACTTTTATAAGGCTTCTCCAGAGTCAGGGCTGATATATGTCAATATCGTACCGGAGCAAAGCATCTCCCAGCAAACGACGCAGATGAACGTCATATTGATTTCCCTACTGGTGATCGCGATTATTATAAGCGTCGGTACCTCCATTTTTTTCAGTATGAAATTCAACAATCCGCTGAAGCGTATCGTTCAATCGGTTACCGAGCTTAATGCCAGCGCGCCACCTACCTTTCAAATTCGGGAATTCAATATTATCAGTCAGCGGCTGGCCCAACTCGCCCAGTCCGATCGTAATGCCAAAGCCGACCTGTCGCATAAAGACTCCCTGCTGCAGTACTATTCATTCATTAATAAAATCAAAAATATCCAGACCCATTCCGACGTTCCACAAGCGGAAAAACCCGACATGCTGGAAAAACCGTTTATTATGACGGCGTTCCAATTAACCTACAAGGACGAATTCGAGGGAGTCACGGAGTTCGGCAAGGACAAGGCTTCTTATTATGTGAAGGAATTTATTCAGATGACGATGCTCAAGGAGTATGAAAATTCGCTAACGTTCCAAATGGAGCAGGATATGATCTTGACGCTGATATTTGCCGATACCGTCTTGGACGAACGGCTTCAGCAAACTCTACTGCATATTAAGCAGGTACTGGATCTTGATAATCAATATATATTTCTGACGATTGCGGTCAGCGATGTTTACCCCGAATCCGCTAATTTCACTGCTGCTTACGAGCAGTCGCTGGAACGGCTTCAAAAAAGGAAGCTTAATGAGGAAACGCAGATTATCGCTCCGTCCACTACAGCAGAACCCCCCATTCACCACTGGGGCTTTACTTCCCTGGAGGATCAGGATTTTATGGTTCATCTGCATGCCGGAAATGCTGCCCAGACGATAACACTCGTGCATCGTGCTCTGGATCGGATGCAAAAGAACGAAGCGACCGCACACGCATGTATAGATTTTGCCCAGGAGATTGTGAGCAAAGTGAACAAAACGCTGATCACGCTGCAGCTCGATATGCAGCCGGCTGCTGATTCTCCCTCCCCCGGCGAACAAATCCGCAGCTGCTATACGCACGAACAGTTTAAAGAGTTCCTGAGCGGTTATCTTTCCTTAAGCGCAGAGCTGATTCAGAAGAAAAAGGAAGGCTACGACCATATCACCAAGTTTATGACCGAATATATGGAATCCCATATCGGGGAGGACTTGTCACTGGATATTCTCGCCGATAAATTAAAGGTATCGGCCGCCTATTTGTCCGCTTATTTCAAGGACAAGACCGGAATCAACTTCATCGACTATTTGAACGATCTGCGCATCCGCAAAGCGAAGGAGATGCTGCTTGGCAGCGACGCCAAGATTCAGGATATTGCCGTTAGCGTCGGTTATCAGAGCGTCAACTCCTTTATCCGCATGTTCAAGAGATCCACAGGAATGTCGCCGGGTGAATTTCGTAAATCCTCGTTAACCGGGCCTTGATTCTGAAGCCTTATGCCGGATAGTCGGCAGTGCGACAGCAGACGGTTTTAAAGCAAATTTTAAAAATGTGCATTTTATTGAAAAAGGTACGTTTGCGATTGTATGAAATCGAAACAGATTCGAAAAACGGTCTATCGCCGAAGGTTTCAGAATTTCGTATGATGGACTTACAGCAGCATTCAGCCATGCTAAGCCCCTACGAAAGGATGAACACAAGATGAACATTCAGGATTCAAGAACAGAGCCTGTACAACACCTTTCGATGCCCATTATCGTAGATAAAGGAGCATTTGCTACGATTCGTGAGGCCGCATTTGCGGAGCAGGAAATCGATTGGTGGGACGAATCCAATCCACAAGCGCTTCACTGCACGCAATGCTTTGCTGCGGTCGAGCTGCGCAGCCATCTTTGCCTGTTAACCGGAGTGGATGAACAGGATGAACGTTACTTCCCGCTGCGCGATACCGATGAGCTTGAGAACATGGAGCCGCTTCAATGCGACGGCATCCTCGTCGGAACACCGACAAGCAGCCGATTTGCCCGGCAGCTTTGGGATCATCACGAGCTGGCTCGGCGCTTCGACTGGGACAGCCTTTCCGCCGAAGGCTTCTGTGCGGTAACGGTCAACAACCAGGGCGGCAAGCTGCTGCTGCTAGCCGGCCGGGACCGCGTCGGCACCTTGTATGCGGTGTATGCGTTTCTGGAAACGCTCGGCTTCCGCTGGTTCGGACTCGGCGAGCAGGGCAGGATTGTGCCTGCCTCGGTGAATTTCACCCTGCCGGACACAGATATATGCGAGGCTCCGCGCTTTCGGACAAGGGGCTGCTACAGCGAGCATATCGATGACTCCTCGGCAGACCTGACCAACTGGATGGCGCGCAATCGCGTCAATTTTGTATTTCTCGATCGCATACACAATCCTCACGCATTGAAAAAACGCGGTATTCGCCTTTGCGCCGGAGGCCATAACGTCCTGTCAAGATTTTTGAACCCGCATGCCCCCTATCCATACCCTTTAGATCATGTGCTCGGTCATACATCTGCCGCAATCGAAGGCCGACCGACCTATTTTGAAGCCCATCCCGAGTGGTTCGGGCTGGTCAACGGCGAGCGCAGCGCCAATGTCGGCGCAGGCGACCGTGAAGGCTACGGGGACAACTATTGTACCACCAATGCCGATGCCACCGATGAGCTGTGCAGCAATGTGGTGGAGGATCTCATAGCCGGTGACTGGAGGCAGGTTGATTACTTAAACTTCTGGATGCTGGATAACGGACAATGGTGCTCCTGTGAGCAGTGCGAAGCGACAGGCAACTATGCTTACAAAATGATTCTCGTCACCCATCGACTGCGCCAGTTTATCCGTCAGGCCATCATGGACGGGCGGTTGAAGCGCGATGTGAAGATTTTGTTCCCCGTCTACCACGAGACGCTGCCCGCACCGGATCGACCCTTGCCGGAGGATTACGACTATGCCAGCTGTTACCCGACCTATTTTCCAATTGAGCGCTGTTATGTCCACCGTCTGGACGACGAAGCATGCACCGAAACCAATGCGGATTTAATGAGCACGTACCGTCCCTGGACGACCGATCCAAACCGGCATTACCGCGGTGAGCTGTATATCGGCGAATATTACAATGTGGGAGCCTTCGCCACGATTCCGGTTCCATTCATGACGATCATGAAGCAGGATATCCCATTTTATTACCGGACCGGTATCCGCCACTTTCATTATATGCACATGTCCGACCAAAAATGGGGAACCCTGACTCTCACCAACTACCAGCTGTACCGAATGCTGTGGAATCCAGAGCTGAATGTAGAAGCACTGCTTGATGATTACTTCATTCAGTATTATGGGGAAGTCGCAGGGGAGATGCGCCATTTCTATGAATCATTGGAGACCGCGATGCGCAATGCCAAGTTCCTGAAGCATTATCAATACCTCGGAGACCGGCGTCTATCGCTCGCCGCTCTGTTGAATCAGGATGCGGAAATCCTGTTTCCGCTCAAGCACATGCAGTACGAGCAGCAGTCAGATGATCCCAACGCAGGCATCAGCCTTGTGCAAACGATGGATCTGCTGGCCTACTGCCGCAAGCTGATAGACGATGCATTGCTTCATGCTAAGAAGGACGAGGTTATGGATCGGCTTCTGGAGGACGAAATGCGGTTTACCTATCTCGAAGACATGACCCATTACCTCTACTATATGGTGCGGACGAACAGGTTCAAATGGTCCGGACGTCACAAGCTGGCGAAGCACAGCTTCACGCATGCGCAGCACTATGCCCAGAGATTGGAGCACAACACGGAAGCGACCAAGCCTACCGGCCGATTCAAGCTGTATGATAATGCGTTGAAGGCTAGTTGGTGCGAGGACGCTTACCGGAATTACATGCAACTGTTCGGTGATGGTACGAAAGATTAAATGCGAATGCGACTGACTAGCAAGATAAGACGAGTGAATGCGTCAGTCCTCACATAAGAATGAATAAAGCTCCAAAACCACTACGAAGGTGGATTTGGAGCTTTATTTGACTATTTCAAAGTAATCTTGTCCGTACGCTCATAAGCCGTCTTGTAAATAGCTTTGATTTTATCCAGACCCAGCTTGTTTTGCTCGGCAACAAATTGATCCCATTCCGCCATTTTTCTTTCTCCCAGAATGAATTTGGATAAATTCTCGTCTCTGCTTTTTTCCAGCGCTTTACCGGTTGTCGAAATGATTTCAAGCTCATTCTCATTGAATGATGGCTTCGGTCTATACTCGGAATCATATTTGCGCGCTTCCGGGTAAGCCGCTTGCAGCTCCTTGGAGGAAAGGGACAGATGCGCGTCATAATCAATCCATTGGTAGGTGCCATAGGTAGCCAATCCGGTTTTCTTACGCAAATCGGTTACATCAACAAAGTCGGCTTTCATTTTCTTCTTGCCGTTTTCTACCGTGTACGATTCACCCTCTTTGCCCCAGCTGGCCAACGTTTTGCCTTCCTCCGAGTAGAAGAAGTCCATGAATTTCATAATATCCTTCACATCCTTGGCCTTCGAGGCAATGACGAAGCCTCCGGTGACCGTATGCGTATAAGCGTTCTGCTGCTTGCCGTTCGCTCCCCCGGCAGGCGGTGCCATCAAGGCTACCGTAAACTGCGGATTTTCTTTGCGCATCGCCAGATTGAAGAAGTCGATCCGTCCGATATAATCCACGGTAATAAATGACTTGGAGCCGGCCATCATATCCTGCCACTGCTTCGTTTCAAGCGTAAGAAAATCCGGTGGAATCAGCCCATCCTTGTAAAATTTGTTCATATACTCGATCATCGTCTTGAATTCATTCTCCGTCGGGCCGTAGCGAACATCCTTTTTCGTCTTGTCGTAGAAGAAATCATCATGCGTGCCAAAGCCAGGGGCCATATATTTCAGGATCTGCAGACGGTTTCCGCCGATTCTGAAGGAGAGCGGGTAGCTGTCCGGGTACTTCGCTTTTAATTGCTTCAATACCTCATACAGCTCGTCGTAAGTCGCAGGAGCTTTAAGCCCCTCCTTTTTGAAAATATCATCGCGGTCCATCCAGATTGTCCGGTTCGTCTCACCAAAGCCCTCGTTCGGGAACTGATACATCTTGCCATCCGCCGCAATCGCTTCCTTCGTAATATCCGGATATTTCTCCATCCACTTTTTGAAATTCGGCATCTGGTCCTTGTAGTCCAGAATATTGACGAACGCACCCTGCTGGCCGAATTTATTCGCCTGCTGCAGATCCTTAACGATCATCAGATCGGGAATTTGACCAGAAGCAACAGCCAGATTAACGGCTTCATCCGTCTTACCGGGAGGCGTACGCACATCCAGAGTTACACCCGTTTTCTCCTCGATCCACTTCCAGGCCGGCCAGTCCTTGCTATAAGGCCAGCTTGGATTGGACTCTGTGAGCATGGTGAACGTTTTTTTGACAGGAGGGCTGTTAGGAACCGCAGCTTGTGGGGCTTCTTTCGTTTCTCCACCCGAAGCACATCCGGTAACCAGCGATAATCCTACAACCGACGACAACAAGATTGAACCCTTTTTACTCATGCGTCTCACCTCATTCATATGATTATACTCTTTAAGAGCGTGACTCCAAAGTTCATACAGATTTGATGCATATGGCCTTGCCCTGCTGCTCAGCCCTTTACAGCACCAATTAAAGCCCCTTTGACAAAATACTTTTGCAGGAACGGGTAAATCATCAGAATCGGTAAGGTTGCCACCATAATAACGGTATACTTCAGGGATTCCTCGACAATCACGTTATCACCGCCAATTCCGGTAGACTCCCCGTAGCCGCTGGCGCCTGCCAGCACGATACTTCGCAGCACGACCTGAAGCGGGAACAGTTTCTCATCGGTCAGATACAGAAACGGCAGGGTAAAGTTATTCCACAGCGCTACCGCATAATACAACCCGATTGTCGCAAAAGCCGCCTGGGATAATGGGATGACAATTCTGATAAAAATTCCAAAGTCGGTCAGTCCGTCCATCGTCCCGGATTCCTCAAGCTCAACGGGAACATTCTGGAAGAACGTGCGCATAACCAGCAGGTTAAACGAATTGACGGCTCCCGGCAGTACCATTGCCCATAGCGTGTCCATCAAACCAAAGCTTTTGACAACGAGAAACGTCGGGATCATTCCCCCACTGAAAAACATCGTAAAAATGATGATCAAGGTGAATCCCTTATGAAAAACCATCCTCTTCTTGGATAAGGAGTACGCCCCCATTGCCGTAATGACCAATGAAATCAAGGTACCTAACACTACATAGAGGATCGTATTGCCGTAGGCGCGCATAATCCTCGGATCACTCAGCACCATTGTATACATATCAAAGTTCAGCCCCTTGGGGAATAGCGTGACCTCGCCGCGGAGCACGAAAATATCCTTACTGAGTGAAATCGACAACATGTACCAGAAAGGATAGATGGTGACAACAGCTACAAACAGCAGGACCACCACGTTAACAGCGGAAAACAAACTCCATTTTTTCTTCAACTCATCTCACCTACCATAGGCTGTTTTCTGAAAGCTTGCGGCTCACATAATTGGCCGAAATGATGAATACCAAACTTACCAAACCGGTGAATAAATCGATTGCGGCGGCGTAGCTGAAATTGGAATTGGTCAAACCAACCCTGTACACATAGGTACTGATAATATCGGCGGTTTCATAGGTAGCCGGATTGGACAGCAGGAATACTTTCTCAAACCCGATTTCCAGCACCTTGCCCACATTCAATATAAACACAATCGTAATAGCCGGCATAATGCCAGGCAGTGTTACATGAATCAATTTATGAAACCGATTCGCTCCATCAATGTCCGACGCTTCATACAATTGCGGGTCTATGGCCGTTAATGCCGCTAAATAAATAATCGTTTCCCACCCAAAATGCTGCCACACATCCGAGGACACGTAGATCGTACGAAACCAGCCCGGATTCACGAGGAAGTTAATCATATCGAAGCCTGAAGCCTTGATCAACTGATTAACCAGACCTGAGGTCGGAGACAGGAACAAAACTACCATACTGGCGACAACGACATTGGATATAAAATGAGGCAGGTAGCTCGCCGTCTGCACAAATCTTTTGAATACTGCATGCTTCATTTCGTTCAACAGAAGAGCAAGCGTAATCGGAACGGCAAATCCGAACAGCAGCTTATACACCCCAAGTAAAACCGTGTTTCTCATGAGAATGAAAAAGTCGGGATTTTCAAAAAACATCAGATAATATTTGAAGCCCACCCAGCTGCTTTCCCATATGCCTCGGTACAAATTGTAGTTTTTGAATGAAATCACAATTCCAAATATCGGCAGGTACTTAAATAGGAGGTAATACAATAGACAAGGTAGAAACATCCAGATCAAATATTTGCTGCTGCGCCACTTTCGTTTGAGAGCCGTTAACCGGCTTGTGCGCTTCTCGACAAATTGCGAACCCGCATCGCCAGTAACAAAACGGGATTGCATAAGCGTAACCTCCTTCTAAAAGCGATTGTCCATGTACACGATCTTCATGATGCTTGTGTGACCTAAGCTCGCGACGTCTGGTATTGATCTCATCATATCGAGAGTCCCGATGCCGGGCTACCTCCACGTTTTTATGTCTTGTTCCTTTTTTGGACCCGCTGAAAAATGGTGATTACCTAGAAAACGGAATATGGCGAGTTTACCGCGTCGCTGTTCTTATGAACGATACCAAATAGCCCGCTTCACTCTTTTGAGTAACGGGCTGTACTGAGTTTATGTAGCTTCTTGTAGGCTGCTTTCTATCTCTACCTGACCTGAGCCATGCATGTTTTCGAGATCAACAGGTTACAGTAACAAGTGATTGTACAATAGAGGAGGCTTACTCATGGACGATACACATGATTTTGTAGAGAAAGTACACGACACACAGAAAAAAGCCGAGGCTAACAAAAAACATCAAGGTAAAGGAACCCCAGGGGACAAGCTGCCCAACAAGCAGCACACTACCAATAAGTAGTTACAGCCAAAGAGGCTTTTCCTAAAGCAACCAACACTGCCTCGGGAAAAGCCTCCTTGTATGTACATGCAGCAAGCTGCAAGTTTCGCCTTCGACATCCGCATGCGGAACAGGCTTCTTAATCATTCGCTTCCCTTGCCCTTGCTTAGTCTACTTGCGACCGTAATCGGCTTTGATCTCTCCCCACGCCTTCGTATCCCATTTGAGAATCGGGTTTCTGTATGTGTTTGAATGCAGCCAATTAAGAGCACGGTCGACAAGCGTCCAAATTTCCTCGGTTGAGGCGTCGCGCGGCAATGTCGTAGCAACAGCCTTTTTACGAATCCAGCTTATCGCTGTCATCGAATCACTGTACACTGTCATCGAGCTGCCCTTCTGCTTCAGATAGGCCAATGCATGAACAATTGCCAAAAACTCACCCAGATTATTCGTACCCTTGGCAATCGGCGGGTGCTCGAAGATGACCTCACCGGTTCTTGTGCTTACCCCTTTGTATTCAACAATACCCGGATTGCCCTTACTGCCCACATCTACAGATATGCTGTCGAGCACGACCTGTTGAGGTTGCTTCCCTCCGGCTGCCTTATCTCCGCTGGATGAGCCTGCGCCTCCTGAAGCTGCTGACTTGCCCTTCCAGCTTGTCGAACCCATACTGGTACCGACCGCTGCTTTGGCCGCCGCAAAGGACGATTTCCAGCCTCGGGCCAACGCAGCCTGAGCCTCAGCCAGGCTCTCATAGGCTTTAAACTTGGCTTGCGGATAGCCATTCGTTTGCTGCTGGCACTCTGCCCAGGTCTCGTAAATACCCGGTATTTTTCCTTCCCATACTACATAATATTTTTGCTTGGCCACAGATTTGCTCACCTTCTAACAAGGATAAAATAAAGAACGCCTGTATATTCAGCCCGACTGGCTAGCTTTGAACATTTTTGAAAAAATCGATGAAATAGGCCCCATATTTGAAAAATTTAGCTTCTCCGACACCTTTGATTTTCAGCATAGCCGCCGGATTCGTCGGTTTGATTCCGCACATTTCCCGAAGCGTGCTGTCCGGAAATACGATATATGGGGGTATGCCCTCCCGCTTGGCAATCGTCATACGCAGCTGCCGAAGCTCGTCGAACAGGTCAGCCTCAACCTCGCGGGCCACAGGCGCCTGCCGAATGCGCATCTTCTGCTCGACCCGCTCCTCGCCCGCCAAGACAGCCTGTGCTCTGGCGTGCAGCCGCAGTACAGGGAATTTACCGTCGGTAATGATCAAGTAGCCTTCAGCCACAAGCAGCTGGATCAGATCGACGATTTCTTTTTCCGTGCGTTCCTTCAACAGCCCGTAGGTCGTCAGGCTATCGAAGCCCATTTCCAGCACCTTCTTATTACGCGAGCCTTTCAGCACCGATGCAACCGTTGTCGCACCGAAGCGTTCCTTCATGCGCCGCACACAGGAAAATATTTTTTGCGCTTCGATTGTAATATCCGTCATCTGCCGCTCGGTACTGCAGGAGCTGCACCGACCACAATCCTCCCCATCATCACCGAAGTAGCGCACAATGTAGCGCTGCAGGCACTGCGAGGTATGACAGTAATCCGCCATCTGCTGCAGACGGCGATACTCCTGTGCCTGCCGCTCCGGATCTCCAATCGACTGTTCAATCAAAAATTTCTGAATATGGATGTCCTGCGAGCTGAAAAGCAGCATGCACTCACTCGGCTCTCCGTCACGTCCTGCACGTCCAGCTTCCTGATAATAAGCCTCCATATTTTTCGGCATATTATAATGAATGACATATCGCACGTTCGATTTATCAATACCCATCCCGAATGCGTTGCTTGCTACCATCACACGTATTTCATCATACAGGAACTGCTCCTGCGCCTCAGCACGTTCTTTATCTGTCATGCCCGCATGGTATTTGCCAACCTGAATGTGCTGCTTGCGCAGCAGCTCGTACAAATTGTCGACTTCCTTACGTGTAGCTGCATAAATAATGCCGACTTCATCCTCATGCTCACGTACATAGCCAAGCATCACATCTCGCTTGTTCTCACCCTTAATAACCGACAAAGCCAAATTTTCCCGCGCAAATCCGGTTACGAACACTTCCGGGGCACGCAGCTGCAGATGCTTGACGATGTCTTCACGCACCTGATCCGTAGCTGTAGCCGTAAATGCAGCTACGATCGGTCGCTTCTGCAGCAGGGTAACGAGCCGGCTGATCGCCATATAGCTCGGTCTGAAATCATGCCCCCATTGCGAGACACAGTGCGCCTCATCAATGGCGACCATCGGCACCTCCAGATTGGCCAGCAGCTCGATGAAACGCTCCGACTCCAGCCGCTCTGGCGCCACATACAGCAGCTTGTACTCACCCAGCCGCGCCTTGCGAATACGCAGCTCCACCTGGGCATACGAAAGCGAGCTGTTGATGTAAGCTGCCGATACCCCGATGCTGTCCAATCCGTCCACCTGATCCTTCATCAGCGAAATCAATGGAGACACGACAATCGTTGTCCCCTCAAGGAGCATAGCCGGAACCTGATAGCAGATTGACTTCCCGCCACCTGTGGGCATAATGCCAAGCGTATCCTGTTTGTTTAAAATACTTGAAATCACTTGCTTTTGTCCGTCACGGAAGGAACCGTAGCCGTAATATGTCTTCAGCAGCGTTTCCGCTTGCTCCATCGTGCCTATCACATCATGCTCCCCCTTGCTAAATAAGCGCTTGAACCGTTCCCTGCTCACCCACAGGTATCCGATTCCTGAAACTACCACAGTCTATCCAGATTCGCTCTGCTTCTACATACGCTGCTTAAATGGGTTCTACTCCGTCCACACGCATCTTTTATACGGAATGCGCTCCGTCTACTGGGCTTGTCCTGAATTGCAGCGCACGTCTGGATACGATGGGCTCTCCATCCCATAGCACTTCGGTCTTGGCCTTGCGGCTCAACACCTCCGGCTCCTCCAGCAGTACGAGAAAATTTTTGGTTGGCAGCTCACCCAACCTGTGCTTTGCTGACAGCTTATCCAGGTAGGGCCGCATATCCTCATGCTGACCCGACATATTGCCGCCTATTTCCGAGAATGCGTACAAGGCGCTGGCTACCGGCACTCTTTTGACCCGATAATGCTCGACCGCCCGTAAAAAGAAATCCCAATCCCAATAATGATACATCTCCACGTCGAACAATCCCAACCGCTCATGCAGCTCCGCGCGGTACAGACAGCCCGACGAAACAAACGTTGAAAATCTGCGCATCGCCGCTACATCGTGCTCATAGGCAAACACGAACCGTTCTGTCGCCCGCCTTGTGTGCCCCTCCACCTTATAATCGAAAATTTCCACATCGGAATAGACCATATCGAAGCCTTCAATTTCCTTCAACATCCGCTCAATATGCGTCGGCAGCAGCAGGTCGTCATCGTCACACAGCATAATATATTCACCACGCACTAGCGTAAGACCGCGGTTACGGGCATGGACATGCTTGGAATTGTACTCCATATCGACGATATTCAGCTCCAGCTCCGGGTAAAGCGTTCGCAGGAAATCAACCGGCTCCCCGGCATCATTCACGATAATAATTTGCAAATGACGATACGTTTGTCTCCACAAGGACTCTATCAGCTCACTCACAAAATCCGCTCGATTATACGTCGGAATAATAATAGAAACGAGAGGCGATTCTCCAATAGATTGCTGCCTGACTATCTCTTCCATCCTGTCTGTCTCCTCCCCAAATGTTGTCATTCCATACAAAGCCGCTACTCCCAAGATACCAAAAAATCAGCAAAAAGGGAAACCATTCACGCTCTCATCCGTATAATGACTATTTAAACCAAAAGGATTTACGTTACTTGTGTCGAATTGTGTTTAGATGTATAACTAGGTGTACGGGAGGGTTCATAGGATGGCATGGAAACCGATTTACGATAGTGAACAATTGTCTCTTGTTGTGGACGATGACAAGAAAGTAGCTATGCTCGAGGTGAACAGCGGCGGATACGTTCCGCATTATATAACACTTCATTGGAACGAGCAGGAGCTCGCCGAGATCATTCAGGCCCTTCAGAACGCCCAGCAGGAGCTTAAGGGCAACCATGCATAAATCCGAACTGTACAGTGGCAGCTAGAAACGAACTTAAAGATTCAGTCAGGAGGTTTACCGCGATGCTTAAAGTGAAAAATGTACAATGGATATCTATAGGCCTATGTCTGTGCATGCTGCTAATCAGTCCCTTGTCGGCTAGTGCTCAGGACAACCCTCAGATCCCCATCTATATATCGCAGGAAAAACAGCAGTGGGAGCAGCAGCCTTTTATTATACAAGGCAATACCATGGTGCCGATGCGCGTCCTATTTGAAAAGCTCGACTTTACCGTATCATGGGATAAAGACAAACAGATGGCAACAGCAAGCAAGGGTGGGCTCACCATTATGCTGACCATCAATAAAGCAACGGCAGTCGTTAATAAAACGACTTATTTCCTTGAGGTGTCTCCGGTTATTCGTGATGGCAGCACCTTCATGCCCTTGCGATTTGTTAGTGAAGCCGCAGGAGCTGATGTGGCCTGGGATGAAACCGAGCGCTCTGTGCAAATCAGCTTTGATAACGTACCGCAAAAGAGGATACGCAAGCTGATTGATAGTGTCACGCAAAGCAGCAGCTTCGTTCAAAGCGTCGTCACCCTTACCGGTGGTGATGGAATTAAGAAAAATGACATGGTCATTAAAGATATCGTCATGAACGGAGATAACACCTCCGCCAAAATCAAGTTCGAGGCCGGGTTCACCGTATCCAAAGCGATCAAATCGACAAGCGGCATTACGATCTCACCTGCCGAATCTGTCGTCTATGAGTTCACCTGCGATGTATATAAAGACGCCTATGATCAATGGATCCTGCAGACCCCACCCGATGCCATGCCTTATGAGCTCAAAGAAAAGAAGCCCTTTATGCAATAAGCAGTTAAATCAGTATCATGCATAGCAAGGCACCTCAGATGATTAATGTCCGGGGTGCCTTGCTTCATGTTCGGATTATTAGCTGCGGCGCAGCTTCATTTCCTGATACGATTCCCAGGCTACCGCAATCAGTCTATACAGGAGATAACTGCCCAGATAAGCGCCGCAGGCCAGAAAGCGCAAATCGGCAAACAGCTTATGGATCGTCGTCATCATGACCTCCTGATCCCGATTAATTTCATAAATCTTCACAGCAGCCATAATCGCAAACACCCAGCCGCTTACGATAGCCAGCCAATCGAAACCAAGCCCAACTCCGTTACCGCGATTCCATTTGGCTGCCGAGAACATAAATATCGGGATCACAATAACTGCTGCTCCTATTGCGAATGCCATACTCCATCCACCTCCACCTGTTCAGTATCGGAATATACGGTACAATTATACGAACACAGCCGCATTTATAGGAATGCGATTCACGCACGTTGTGGTGAAAAAAAGCGAGCCAAGAGGCCCGCTTTCCTTGCTGATACATATGAGTATGAGTTCAATAAAACTTATGGAGCCAGCAAACGAATAACTTTACCCTCTTCAGCAAGATCCACTGTCCAGCCTATCACCTCTGCGAAGATCTGAACAGGAACTACAAGTCTGTCACCTTGCAGTGTCAATGGAGCGCTCGCAACTTTCTTGGTGCTGTTGTGAATTACAAAGTCGGAGCCCAAAGAAAACGTCGCACTGTTGCCATTCCAGGCCACCGTTGCGGAACGATCAGCCTCGTTCCAGTTTAAGGTGGCACCCACTGCATCGACAGCATAGCGAAGTGGAATATACGTATAATTTTCTTTTCTTAGAGGAGTTACATCCATCGTCAGCTTGTGACCATTTACATCCAGCTCGGTGCTGTTGATGGTAAAGGTTACTACGCTGTTGGTAACGATCGGCGGCTGCACCTGCGGAAACATAGCTGGTAAATGTGCAGCAATACCGATTGCCAGCGCATCAGCTGTTTTGTACATATGTGTATAAGCCATTTCTACATTCGGATAAGTAAAGGAATAATCATTTTTGGCATACGTATCAAAAACCGTCAACAAAAAATTAATATGCTCTTTCAAGCTTTTACTGATGTCAGCTTCAAGAAAAAACTCCGGGTTCACTTTTGCAAAAAATTGCGCTTGAGATTCACGATATACATCCAGGTTATCCATAGCTTGCTTCGCACTCAGATAATCCTTGGCTGCTGTCGCTTTGACGTAATCAAAGAGGTAGCCAATGTGCGAAGCCCAGAGCGGTTTGAACGTATCTGCTGCATCTTGACCGTATATGACAGCGATAGCTGCAGCCAAATCGTCCGTATTTTGTCCAAGTGCAGCTGCAGCCTGATCAAAATCCGGCTTTGCATCAATTCCTTTTTGCATCGCCACAATCGCCAGTAGTGCATGCTCGCCTAATACCTGGCCCAGTGTGCCTCGAAGATCGACCGTTGTCGATTGAATAGAGGAATTTGAAAACCTGTCAGGGTACTGGGCAGCCACGCCAATCGCAAGCATATCCGCTGTGTCATACATATGACTGTAAGCCATACGTGCCTTGGTGTAAGCATCAGCATAATCCTTGTTCACGTAAGCATTGAATGAATCGATCAGGTGACCGATGTGCATGTTCAAGCCTTCCTCAATAGCCGGCGCTTTGAAATTGTCCGGGTTGGCTACTGCGAAGAATGCCGCTTGCTTGGCACGGTAGTCATCCAGCTTCGCCACAGCTGCCGCACGACCAGCTTCATCTTTAATGGCTGTAGCGTTTACATATTCAATCAGATAGCCGATATGGGAGCTCCAGATCGATTTAAACGTCACTCCGGCATCCGGACCGTATACCGATGCGATAGCCGCAGCCAGCTGATCTGTGTTTTTGCTCAGAAGATTGGCTGTATCGCTATAATCGACTGCTTTGTCATAATTTTTTTGCATGGCAAGTACAGCTAGCAAGGCATGCTCCCCAAGCAGCTGTCCCAGGCCTACACGCAGATCAGAAGCAGCTGCAATGGAATTACTGGCAGGTGCTGCTCCAGCTACCAAGGTAGGGAGCATCAGGGCCATACAAAGTACGAGCAGCGCTAATTTGGATTTCAAAAGCTTCATCAATATCACATCTCCTTAATTCTCTTTATAAATTCCTTGGTGGGCACCGTATTTTACATAGCTCCACCCTATAATGAGGCCCAAGACCTCATCATAAACAGAGCTATGCCCTGTTCATCAGACGGCAGCGGAAAGCGTGCTTCACTCCAAATGAGCACTGCTCCACCAACCCCCTCCACTTTTGTATGCCAGTGCTTATGTATGTATACCAACTGCTATATAGACAGTTAGCAATGTTTACCCATTCAAATCAGGTTTGAAGCATCCACCCTTAATGATCTCCACGAATTGGTAAATATAAAGTAAAGGCGCTTCCTTCACTTTCCCTGCTGTCCACAGTTAAGCTACCACCAAGCAGCTCTGTCATCGCACGGCTGATCGACAGCCCTAACCCTGTGCCTCCGTACTTACGGCTGATCGAACCATCTGCCTGCTGGAACGCTTCAAAGATTGCCGCCTGCATGCTTTTCTTAATCCCAATCCCCACAGCAAGTTGCGCAAAATTTGCTGTAAACGCATTGCATCCGTTCGAATGACTTCCGGCGCGTCACGTGCCTTATAGATAACAAAATCAAGTCCCTTTTGCTCAGCAATATGGCGAAAATAGAATTGCAGCACATGTGCAATCTCGCTGACGATCACACCCTCTGACACAATCTCCATTCGTCAGCCGGTATGACACCCAATATCCCAATGTTGATGCAATACACCAAATTAACCGTAACAATCACGAGCATCATCTTGGTGATGTAGCTCCATTGTACCCGCCTCAATATAATATTCAGCAGCATGCACAGCAAACCCAGAATCAGAATGTTCCAGAAACCAGCATAGGCCGCGGCGCTGACCCCAAAAATAGTCTGGCAACCCCAATTCCGGCACCAATGATCAGAAGTGTTACAGGCTGAGAATATGCCATTACCCAGTATACCATACAGAAGCCCCGATGCCTCTAGCTGCTGATTCGTCTGACATAACCATTCACGCTTGATTTCCCGAACGCTGTCTGTTAGGATAAAATGAGAACATACATTCCCATCATTTGAGGTGATCGACTAATATGTTTATAACCAAACCTCCCAAAGTACGCTATGAGCCGATGCAGGCCAAAACCATACTCAACCCGGTTAAAGCTCCCTCGATGCCTTTTGACTGGTCCATTAATCCGTATCGCGGCTGCCAGCATGGGTGCAGCTTCTGTTATGCGCGGTCAACCCATTCCTTTCTCGGAATTGCCGCGGATGATTCATTTCAGAACCATATTTTCATGAAATTGGATGCCCCCGCTGTGCTCAGAGCACAAATAAAAAAACGCTTGCGCGGCGGCAAACGTATCATCAATTGGGAGCCGATTGCTATAGGAACAGCTACGGATCCTTATCAGCAGATCGAAAGCAAGGCTATGCTGACTCGCGGCTGTCTGGAGGTATTGGCCGAGTTTCAAATTCCAGTCTCGATCACTACACGCTCTCCACTAATTCTAAGGGATCTGGATCTCCTGCGGAAGCTCCCCATTATCTCCATTAATATCAGCATCAGTACGTTGAACAACAAGGTCTGGCGGCAATTTGAGCCGTCCACGCCTTCACCCGCCAAACGTCTGGACACAGTCGAAAGGCTCACTGCTGAGGGGATACCAACAGGCGTATTCATCGCACCAATCCTGCCCTATTTAACGGATAATGAAGCGGATTTACAAGAGCTGATTGCCGCAGCAGCGCAAGCAGGAGCACAGTTCATCATGCCATCCTATTTACGCTTAAGCACCTCACCAGTCAAGGTATGGTTCTTCCAAACTCTCCGACAGCATTATCCGCAGCTGACCGAGCGTTACGCACAGCTGTATCATAGCACTGCTTATGCGCCTTCCTCCTATCGGGAGCCGGTAATGAGTAAGATCGATGTCTGGCTGCTGAAGCACAAAATGACCAATCACAAGTACATGGCAACCCCAACTCAAGCTCCGAGCGTTCGTGGTGAAGCTACTGCAAGTACAGAACCTGTTCAATTGACGTTATTTTGAATACAAAAAGAGTGGTGGTTACATCAGACGAACGAACGATTAAATTTCGGCTTTACGCTTTGAATTTGTTTGTAAAATTTGTTCAGAGAATACACCTTTATAGATTTCATCATCCAAAAATTTTAATATATTTTTTAACTCTTTTTTATCATTTGGAAAATGGATTTTGTTTTTAACAGCAGTGATGGTCAAACCGAATGCCTGCGCCTTATGTTTAATTTCCGTCACCTTATATTTATCAAGAATACGTGATTCATCAATGATAGCAATTTTCCTTCGTACCCAGGAATCCGCGTTTATTTTAAAAATATTGGCATCCTCGATGTTGATTTTCGAATGCTTCATAAAGCTCTCCACATCCGTATCTGTCGCTTCGCGGAAGTATTCGGAGAGGTCGAACACCTGGCGGGCGAAAAAGAAGGACGAAAAGCGCAGCTCATCATTGACCACGACACAATCTACAGCATCCGTAATACAAATACCAAATCGATCATCCATCGTAAACGTTTCTTTACTGTGAAACAGGCTGATTCCTTTTCTCGTTGTGATGTACTGCTCCTTGCGAAATTTTTGAAAAGCGACCACAAGCTGCTCTTTTCCATTTACGACTGTATGTCTGCCAGTAAAAATAGCTTTGATCACCGGCTGCTGCTTCGGATCGGGAATGAATGCGGCCACACCGATCGGGTCCTTCAAGGCCTGAACAATTTGTGGACTCAGCTTAAATCCGGGAATCACGAGCATTTCATCATATTCAGGCTTGTAACCGCCATCGAAAGCAATCGGCTGCTTATGGTTAACGAATACAGCAGCGGCTTCGCCTAATAAAATACCAACCTCTGTTTGCGCCTGCTGTGTAGTCTCGATGCGATAAACCTGAATGGCCTCTTCCTCCTGCTGGAGCATAACAAATAGAGACTGACCTTCGAACATTCATCTTCCCCCCGATCGATCAAGCAATAGGTATTCCGTAATCCGAATGACATTTGTCAGCTCGTCCTTATTGCGAATAGCCCTTCTGGACATTACCGTGTAGCTGCCAATACCATTCTCCGTCTCAATCTCATAAAAATGATAGCCTATAAAAAACAACAACGGATTGGCGGTTGGCGAATGGGCCAGCAGCAGAACAATTAACACGACAACAGAAATACCAAGTGACATAAAAGGATTGATTTTATCCCAAACAATACTGGTAAACGGTAATACATAGGAAAGCGCATATTGGATCATGATTTTATCGTTAGGTGTGACCTTCTTCACTCTGACTGCTATGACAGCCAATCTGCTTTTCATCCTATGGAAAGAAACCAATGCCAGTGCAATGAGCCATACCGCAACAAATACAAAGATAGCAGGCAGCGTAAACGTTGATTTGCCCAATACCCAGGCAGCGGAAAAAGCGATAAGAATGGGCGCACCGCTAGAGCAAACCCATAATGCTTTATGTACATTGCCAATCATGCGACTCCCCCTTGATGGATATGCAGCAGGAATGCTGAGACATGCTGACCCTACCTTTATATTACCATTTATTACTAGCGGGAAACACCCCTTCTTGCTTGCAGAATGATCCTCTCAAACCCGTGAACCATCCGCCGGATTCGTAATTGAAGCGGAAGATGCCGTATAATCATTTATATGCACAGGGCAGGTTCAAAAGGAGGTTGATCGAGAATGCGAGATTTCGCCGCACAGCTGGAAAAGTATGCTGAATTGGCTTTAAAGGTAGGCTTGAATATTCACGAGGGGCAAACACTCGTTGTGTTCGCACCGATTGCCGCGGTTGATTTTGTAAGGACGATTGCCCAAAAAGCTTATCAAGCGGGAGTATGGCAGGTATTGGTGGAATGGGACGATGAGTCGCTGCGGCGCATTCGCTTTTTGCATGCAAGGGATGAGTCCTTTCAGCAATTTCCAACCTGGAAGGCGGAGGGTTATGCCAAAATGGCCCGGCAGGACGCAGCTTTCTTAACGGTGTATGCCCCGAATCCGGAGCTGCTGAAGGATATTGACCCGGGTAAGATTGCCTTGGCCAGTAAGACGCAGATGAACGAAATGAAGGAATATCGCACGTTCCTGCAAGCGGGTAAAGTCAGTTGGTCGATCGTTTCGGTTCCAACCCCATCCTGGGCTACCAAAGTATTTCCTGAGCTGTCGCCAGATGAAGCTATCGATAAATTGTGGGGATATATTTTTCAAGCTACACGTCTCGACCGTGAGGACCCGACTAGCGCTTGGGAGGAGCATATTCGCCAGCTTCAGGAGCGCATGGCTTTTTTAAATGATAAAAATTACAGAAAGCTCTATTATAAAGCTCCTGGCACCGATCTGACTATCGAGCTTCCCGAAGCGCATCAATGGGTTGCCGGGGGCATTCACAACGAGCAGGGTGCCTTCTTCGTTCCGAATTTGCCAACCGAGGAAGTCTTCACACTACCGCTAAAAGAAGGGGTTCATGGCAAAGTAAGCAGCACGATGCCACTGAATGTTAACGGCAATCTGATTGACCGTTTTTCATTGACCTTCGATAAAGGCAGAATTGTCAGCTTCACCGCAGAAGAGGGCTACGAAACGCTGAAGCAATTAATCGAAACCGACGAAGGCTCGCACTTCTTGGGAGAGATAGCTTTGGTGCCGCACGGATCGCCGATCTCCGCGATGAACGTCATTTTCTATAATACGACATTTGACGAAAATGCCTCCTCCCACTTGGCAATCGGCAGTGCGTACCCGCTCTGTATCAAGGAAGGTACGGTGATGAGCAAGGAAGAACTCGCCCTTCATGGAGCGAACAGCAGCCTGACCCATGTCGATTTTATGATCGGCTCGGCGGAGCTTGATATTGACGGTGAAACTGCTGATGGAATTCGCGAGCCTCTATTCCGCCGCGGGGCATGGGTATAGATAGCGTATTGATCCTTTTTATTGGAATATGCCAGCAAAAATAGCAGCAACCACGGATTATTGGCTCTAAGAGGCCTTCCGTGGTTATTTGATGTTCCATATCCAATGCTTGCATGGTCATTGTCAATGAGACTATTACACCTGACGCGCTTCCAGCCGGCGAGCCAGCAGGGAAAGTGCAAAGTTCACTACAAAGTACATAACAGCGGCCAATAGTAAAATCGGCACTACAAAATTGACATCCTGTCCATTAATAATTTGGGCATTATGCATCAGCTCTCCAAGCGAAATCACAACAGCCAGCGAAGTGTCCTTTAACAGTGAGATAAACTGACTGACCATCGGAGGCACCATCCGCCGCAAAGCCTGAGGCAATACAATGTGCTGCAGCGTCTGTAGGTAGGTAAGACCTGATGAACGGGCAGCCTCAATTTGCCCCTTATCAATCGAATTCAAACCACTGCGAACGATCTCCGAGATCATGGCGGCCTCAAACACCGTTAACGCAACTACTGCCGCATTCATCACACTTAGCTTAATTCCAATCTCCGGTAAAGCAAAAAAGGTGAAAAATATGATGAGCAGCAGCGGTAAATTACGAATAATTTCTACCACCGCTGCGGTCAGCTGAGAAATCACAGGGAGCTTCGTGTAACGAATTGTGCCTAACAAACAGCCAATAATAAAGCTGAATACAATTGCGATAAGCGCTACCTGTAACGTGATTCCAAGCCCTGCAAGCATAAAGCGAATATGCTCCCAGGTGTAAACACCAATAAAATTCATTCACGTTCACCTCCAATGCATAGTCATCAGCTTACTGGGACCTGGCCATTCTGCGCTCCAGATAAGCGAGACCCAGGCTCAAAGGGATCGTAATGATCAAATAAAACAAAGCAACAAATATGTAAACACTGAAGACGACAAATGTTTTAGTGGAGATCAGGTCAGCATAATACATCAAATCCAGTCCAGCGACGACGCTAAGTACTGATGAATTTTTGACCAAATTCAAAAACTGGTTGCCGATTGGAGGAATAACAATCTTCAAGGCTTGCGGCAGCACGATAAACCGCATCGTTTGTGCATAAGTCAGGCCCGAAGCACGCGCCGCCTCCGTTTGCCCTTTTGGAACTGCCTGAATCCCTGCACGGACAGCCTCAGCAATAAAGGCTGCGGTATATATCGTAAGACCCAACGTTCCGGCAACAAAACCGCTCATCGGTACACCCAGTGAGGACGGACCCAGAAAAAATAAGAAGACGATCAGAATGAGTGGAATATTGCGGATAAATTCAACAAAGGCCGTACTGATCCAGTTGAGCGGCTTCAAAGGGGATATCCGCATAACGGCCAGCAAGGTACCGAGAATAAAGCTGCCAGCCAAGGCAATCAGACTTACCTGAAGCGTATTCAAAAAACCTTCCAGATACATGTCCCAGTATTTGATCAAAATGCTGAAGCTAAGGAATTTGTCCATCGTCCAACCCCCTTCCTGGATACGAAATGGAATAGGATGAACAGCCATCCATGCAGGCCGCTCATCCTATCGCCAAACAACCTTTATTTACTTGGCTTTTCACCTATCCACTGCTCATACAGCTTATCGTAGTCTCCACTTGACTTCATTGCCTTCAAAAAGTCATTCACATAAGTAACGTAGCCCGTATCGCCTTTGCGAATAGCCATCCCATACGGCTCATCTGTGAACGTTCCACCGACTACCTGATAATTGGGATCCTGCTTCACCATGCCATACAAAATCGCATTATCGGTAGTCAGCGTGTCTCCCTGTCCGGCCTTCAAGGCCGTGAATGCATCCTGATAATTTTCAAACTCCAATACAGTGGCCTCAGGGGATTTGGCTCTAATATTGTCTGTAGATGTAGAACCTTTAACGGCCAACACCTTCACACCTTTTTTCACATCTGCCACACTTTGAATTGGACTGCCCTTTTTGACCAAAAGTGATTGTCCCGCTTTAAAGTACACATCAGAAAATTCAACCTCCTGCTTACGCTCCTCGGTAATCGTCATCGTTGCGATGATCATATCGATGTCCCCGTTTTTCAACAGAGGAATACGCGTCTTGGAGGTCACTTCCTTGAGCTCAAGCTTCGTCTCGTCACCAAGAATTTTTTTGGCTAACGCCTTGGCGATATCAATATCAAAGCCCTCTACTTTACCGCTTCCGGGGTCCTTTAAACCAAACAGCTTCGTATCATATTTGACACCTACAACCAGCTTCCCACGCTTTTGAATATCGTCGAGCGTTTTGCTGCCTGTTGGCTTTGGAGCTTCACCAGCCGGAGCAGCAGGTGCAGTCGGAGTCGTTGTACCCGCACCTTGATTCGTTGGAGTATCTGTCTTCGTTCCACAGCCTGTCATTACCATCCCTGCCAAACCAAGCATTAACGTAAACGTCATCCAGCTCTTTTTCATCATCCATAATCCCCCTCATTTCGATTAGTTGTGTTGGAGTAATCGACTTAGAAATAGCTGCGCCCGTTCTTCTTGTGGATTGGAGAAAAATGCGTCCGGCGGCGCTTCCTCCAGAATCTGTCCTTGGTCCATGAATACGACTCGGTCTGCCACTTCACGAGCAAATCCCATCTCATGGGTAACCACAACCATCGTCATCCCTTCATGGACCAAACTTTTCATAACATCCAATACTTCTCCGATCATTTCAGGGTCCAGCGCTGAGGTCGGTTCGTCAAACAGCATAATTTGCGGCTTCATCGCAAGTCCTCTGGCTATCGCTACTCGCTGCTGCTGCCCACCGGACAGCTGGGATGGATAGGAATTAGCCTTCTCGGGAATCCCCACTTTGTCCAAGTAATGCATAGCCGTTTGAAGCGCTTCTTGCTTGCTGACTCCTGCCACCTTGAGCGGTGCCAAAGTAATATTATCAATAACTGTCATATGGGGGTACAAATTAAAATGCTGAAATACCATGCCGATATGACGACGCAGCTTATTAACATCTGCATGTTTGTCATGGAGTTGGGTGCCATTTACGATTAATTGTCCGTCACTGATCGTTTCCAGACGATTGATACAGCGGAGCAGCGTGCTTTTACCTGAACCTGACGGTCCGATAACCACGACTACTTCACCCGCTTCAATCGTTAAATCAATCTGCGTCAAAACCTGAAACTTCCCATAATGCTTGTTGACCCCACGAAATTCAATCATTTTACACCCCCCAACCTTTTCTTTATGGAGCAGCTGTGTAAATCGTTTCTATACGTGCTACCTGCTTGTGATATATACGTTGTTTTTACTATAGCTAACAACTTATTACCACTCCCTGCAATTTATGACTCACTATCCAGTTAAATTGATGCTTTCGACATCATATGCTTCCTATATTCCAGCCTAATCCATTGATGTGATTCCATTATCGCCTCGAACATTTTGGACACTGTTTCCCCTGTTGATCGTCCACGCTTCCCCTCTATGATTTACATAATTTATAGAGAGAGGAGTGATAGCCATGAATTATACAACAAGACGTACTGGAACAACCAGAAGTAGAAGATGCGATAACTTCTGTGCGAATGTATGCAACCAATTTAGCAGCGGCCGCAGCCGCTGTGTAAGAGACTGTCTGGCTTGTCGGCGGCGCGCAGTGAAAAAACGCCATCGCCGTGTTTCACCTATCAGACAAGCTCCATGCGGCTGTAGGTAACTAGAAACCAGCCCGCAGCCTTTGGTAAGAGCAGCAGCAGATTATTTGAGCTAAATATAGTAACAAGCAAAAGAGCTTATCCGTAATTCGGATAAGCTCCTTCTATTCATGAATGTATCTTAACTTAGAAACTTTCTTGGATGACTTGATGTTCAATCGGTAAACGATCGCTAGCACGTCCAGGGGCTGCTGCTTTTCCAATGGATATAATCATCACCGGGATGTAACGCTCGGGAATGTTGAATTCTTTAATTAACGCTTGTGGATTATAGCCGCCCATCGGGACACTGTCATACCCTTTGGCTTTGGCAGCCAGCATCAGCTGCATAGCCGCAAGGGAAGCATTGCGGATAGCCTCGTCTTTACCAAGGGATGGATTGTTAGCATAGGCACCATTAATTTGTCCAAGCATCATCTCACGAATTTCCGGAGTTGCCTTTTCAAACACGGCAGGCGCAACCAGATTAGCTTCCAAATCACCTAATACGACTACGTTCACTGACGCATCCGATACTTGCTGCTGGTTATAAGCGATAGGCAGTAAACGATCTTTATTCACTTGCTCCTGAATCGTCAAAAACCGCCAATGCTGCAAATTCCATGACGATGGGGCCTGAAGAGCAAGCTCAAGAATTTCATTCCACTCTGCTTCTGGAATCACTACGCCACGTTCATATCTACGCACCGAGTGCCGCGAACGAATGACTTCCTCTGAAGATAGCTGTTGATCTGTTGTAGTCATGTTGTATTCACTCCTATTAACAACTCCATATTTATGCATTTTAACAATCTTAGGATGCTCAGATTGTATAAAGTACATCCTTTTATCACAACCTATTAGAGGGAATTGGCAAGAGAAGCAGATTCAGGCTTACAAACAGTAAACTATTACAGGGAGGTTGCCATTCATGGCTCCAATGAATCCATCTTATCAGCAATTTTTGCAAGATCAGCAAATGCACCAGATGCAGCAGGCCCAACAAGCTCAGCAAGCATTAACCTCATCCGGTCTGAGTAACTTTACCCAACAAATCAGACAAACCCAACAGCAGCTGATGCAAGTACAGGACGATTTACAAAAAGCTCAGTCCCAAATCGATATCCAGCTTGACGCCCAAAAAAGACGTTTGTTTGAAACCCAGCAGCGTATTGAACAAACGATTCAGCAAATGAATGGGTTAATTCAAGCTTCGCAAACGAATACACAAGCACAATCGTCGTCGATGAATTCCTATACACAGCAATAGGGACAACCCTTGAAGCCATGCTAAACCGCATAGCAAAAGGCGCTTTGGAGTTAACGGCTGTCGTTAACCTCAAAGCGCCTTTTATATATCAACCAATCTGCACGATTTTCAATCTTTATGTACTCGTTCGTTACGATCTGGAGCCGCCTGTTTGCTGCACAACATGGGTCAGCTCGTGGGCTAACAATTCCTGTCCGCCTGGACTGCCAGGATCATACTTCCCGTTGCCAAAAAATACGTCCTTACCCTGCGTAAAGGCCTGAGCCCCAATTGATCTGCTAATGTCTCCCGCTTCTGAGTCATGATGGATCGAAACATCTCCAAAATCGGCCCCAAAAGCCTGTTCCATCCCAGATAAGGTATTCCCATCCATCTTGGAGCCCTTGCCGCTTTTCGCTTGAATTCGCTGCTCAATGGAAGACGTCACATCAAAGCCTTCACCTGCCGGCTTCATCTGCAGCTCTTCCTCTTCCAGCTCGCCACCTTCCGACTCGCGCTGGATCGCTCCAATTGCCGGCTTCATCTGCAGCTCTTCCTCTTCCAGCTCGCCGCCTTCCGACTCGCGCTGGATCGATTCAGTTGCCGGCTTCATCTGCAGCTCTTCCTCTTCCAGCTCGCCGCCTTCCGATTCGCGCTGGATCGCTCCAATCGCTGGCTTCATCTGCAGCTCTTCCTCTTCCAGCTCGCCGCCTTCCGATTCGCGCTGGATCGCTCCAATCGCCGGCTTCATCTGCAGCTCTTCCTCTTCCAGCTCGCCGCCTTCCGATTCGCGCTGGATCGCTCCAATCGCCGGCTTCATCTGCAGCTCTTCTTCTTCCAGCTCGCCGCCTTCCGATTCGCGCTGGATCGATTCAGTTGCAGATCTCATTTGCAGTTGTTGTACAACTTGTCCAGCTACCTGATCCGCTTCCTGCTCATACTTATCACCGACCGGTCCTACAGTCATTTTCGCCTGTATCGGCATTTTGCCCGTAGAGCCGCCAGCCAGCATTCTTTGGACATTGCGATTTCCGATCACTTCATGCAAGCTCATCACCTCGGATGAGCCTGCTGCGGCTGAATGACCTGCTTGCTCCTTAGCCGCTGCATTCTTTTTTTGTAATATGGCTTCTGTGCTGGATTTACTATAATGACGAGGTTGATGGGTATGCATGCTTTACCTCCTTAGAGTTTGCGAAGCAAACTAACTTCGTTAGCACAATCTATCTTATGTGAGACACGCTGCTGTTAAATTCGTTAACTCAACTATACCATATTGTTGTAAAGTGAGAATATATTTCTAAACCTATTTAATCATGATTTACTTGCCTACACACTTAATCAGCAGCATCGCAATATCATCAGATTGCTTCGCACCTGCAGTAAACGAATCCACATCCTGCAATATCCGCAGCATCAACGCATCCATATCCAGATGATGCTCCGAACCCACAAGCTCCCGCAAGCGCGACACCCCGTATTGCTGTAACTGTAAATCCTCGGCCTCGCTAATTCCATCAGTATACAAAAGAATTCGTTCTCCAAGCTGCAGGCAAGCGGTATTGTCACAATATTCCATATCCTCAAGCACCCCAAGAGGAAGCCCTTTAATTCCAACCAACGGCTCCAGACCTCCGTCCTCACGAACCGTATAAGGGGTGCAATGACCACCATCACTGTAGATTAATTCTCCAGTTACCATATCCAGCACACCGCAAAATATCGTCGCAAACATCGCCGATTCGTCCTTGTACAGCTCCCGATTCACTTCCGTTAGCAGCTGCCCGGGTGTCATATCCGCCTTCATCTTACCTTTAATTAACGTCATCGTAACGGCCATAAACAGAGCGGCAGGAATCCCTTTATCCGATACATCCCCGAGTGTAAAAAACAGCTTCGAATCTCCGACCATAAAATAATCGTAAAAGTCCCCGCCAACTTCTCTCGCCGGACGAATCATCGAGCGTACACAATCCGCCATCAGTAGCCCGGAGGTCGTAGGTGTTTCCACGCTGCCATTGACCAGACCCGCATCCGATTTTTCGGGAATCGATCTCAACGACGTAACACGCTGTGGCAGAAAGCCCAATTGAATATCACTCGCAATCCGCAGCTCGCTCTCCATCCGCTCTTTGGCTGCAACCGTATCCTTTAATGCCTGAATTGATTTCTCCAACGCTTCATACAGCATTGCGTTTTCCAACGATATTGCGGTCGGCGATGCAATAGACTGCAGCAGCTTTAAATCTTTATCGCTAAAATGCTTGCCATTGCGTTTATTCAGCACCTGAAGCACGCCGATAATCATGCCTTTATTCGTCATAGGCACACACATAAGATTACGCGTAGGGTAATCCACCCGATTGGCCACCTTCGAGGACCAGCGCGAATCGCTAGCAGCGTCATCGATTTTTACAGACTCTCCCGACTGGGCCACCCAGCCTGCGATACCTTCACCCATTGCCAGCCGAATTTCACGGATCTGACCGCCTTTTTCGCCAAGCGCCAGCTCGAAGAACAGCTCACCTTTCTCCGTGTCGACCAGAATTACTGATGACGCTTCTGCGTCTGTAACACGGGATGTCGTATCCATAATTTTTTGCAATAGATCCTGCTTATAGATCGTTGAATTCATCTCCTGGCTAACTTCAAAAAGCTGCAATGTGCGCGACAGCTCTCTTTCAGCCGTACGCCGCCTCCAATCAACAGCCCCCAAAGCAAGCAGCAAAATCAGGACCGCGAGCAGCCAGCCATATGGTAATACACCCATGCTTGTGTCACCTGCCTATAGGCATCCCTCTCTGGCTTACTCAGATAAAGCCTGAGTCGCTTCAGCCTCAGTCGCATAAATCGAGAAAATCGCACTAAAACCTGACATATCAAATACATCGCGAACATTGTCAGTCATTTCAATCAGTGCCAGACTGCCTTTAAGCGCCTTCAGCTTTTTCGCAGCCACAAGTAGTATACGCAGACCTGCGCTGCTCACATAGTCAAGCTGAGAAAGATCGAACACGAACTTCGTTTGCCCTTGTTCGACCAACTGCACAAACTTGCTCTCCAGCACGCCTGATGTGTTGGCATCCAATCTTCCTTCGACGGCAACAATTGCAATATCGCCCACCGTTCGTTCCGTTACATTCATGCTTCTTCCTCCTTAAAGTTTTCGTAGAAAACTTGCTTCGTAAGCATCCGCTTAAAGTTTTCGAAGAAAACTCACTCCGTAAGCATCCGCTTTAAAGTTTTCGTAGAAAACTCGCTTCGTAAGCATCCGCTCTCAGTCTTCATACAAAATTTGTTTTACATGCTAACGGGTTTTCCTCCCTATTTTCTTCATATGCAGCGTGTTCAACTTATCGACGCGTTCATAAACAACTTCATCCATGGATTCTCTGACAAAATGGATCCCCAGTCCACCAATTCTGCGCTCCTCCACAGATGCCTGAACATCCGGCGAGGGCAGCGTAAGTGGATCAAATGCTATCCCATCATCTGTAATTGTCAGCTCAATGCTATCCTTATCTATCTTTAGCGAGATCCTGATCGTATGTACGACATCCGCCTGACAGCCGTATAAAATCGTATTCGTAACCAATTCATCACAGACTAGGTTAAGCTGAAACAGCGTTTTTGAATCCACAGACATCTGTTCAGCCCACGAGGCTAACCAGGCTTCCAATCTTGTCAGCTCTTTAAGATTATTTGTCAGCTCAATTTGTTGACACTCGCTGCTCACAACATCCCCTGCCTTCCATTGGGTTATGCCATCTTCGTCAGCATCGCTTCAAGTAGACGGACACGCGCACTAGATGCATGCAGTAAACCGATGCCAATCTCCGGATACAATCGGATCAGTCTCGCCAAGCCTTCGCCTCCCAGTGTCAGCACGCGAACCTCATCAAAAATCACCTGTGCGGTAACTCCTGACACCGATTGATCCAATGCCGTGCTTTCGCCGAATACCTCTTTTGCTCCCAATACACCAATCGTTCCCTCTCCCCCATTGCTCGTTACAAGGCTAAGCTCCACATGACCATCTACAATGAGGTATACGTTGGAATTGGTTTCTCCCTGGCGCAGCAGCAGTGACTGATCCGGAAATACCTCTTCATGTGTAATGCCTGCAATGAGACCAAGCTCATCAACGGATACATTAGAGAATAAAGATACCTGCTTCAAAAATAGTACCTTGTCGAGCATCGTTAACAGCTTCTTCTCATTTGGCATAACGGTTTGCTCCCCCTCACTTAACGCATGTTGTGCGATATCCCGCAGCCAGTCATCCGATCCCAGTCCAGCCTGCTCAATTACGGCTCTCGGATCAGTGATTTCTCCATGGTCTACCGTATCCATAGCGGTCTTCAGCATGTCAAGCAGAGCATAGGCCAGCTTGCGATCCCCTAGCCCTTCAGCTAATACCTCAAGACCATTCTCGCGAATTTCCTCGTCCTTATCCTGGACACTCTCCCGCACCACCTGAACGACCCGTTCATCGGCCAGCTTCGCCAGAACAATCCATGCTCCATCACATATGACATCGCGAATTTCACCTAGTCGCTGCTCCGCCAGTTCCGCCAAACCTTCCATCTTAAGCTTCGCTATGGCCGCTGACAGCGCCTTATCCTGATTGGAGCCTTGGAGACGCTGAATGCACGAGTCAACCAGGGTTTCGCGGATCTGGGCTTCGTCAAGCAGATGAGCGAGTGCTGCTACACAAGCGTCCCATATAAAAGGATTCGGATACTGCAGCCCTTCCATTAGCGCGGCAATACCTTTGTCCCCCATATCGATAAGTGCCTGGATAATCGCTTTACGCAGCTCTTGGTCAGCCGTAGGGTACATGGGAAGCAATGAACCTATCGCTTCATCATATTGCAGTCTGCCCAGGCACTGCGCAGCAGCTACCCGAACTGCCGGCCGTTGATCCTCCAATAACGACATGACCCAATCGCTGTAGCTCGACAAGCCTAAATCAGCAACCGTACGGCATCCATACACAGCCCAATCCCCGCCGTTATCCAGCAGCTTAATAATGGCTTCATCACACGCGGAAAAGCTTTCTTCGCTGCCAAGCGCATACAGTGCCTTGACCGCTTCTGCAACAACACGAGGATGCGCATCCAACAGCTTCAGCCGGATAAAATAATGCGCCTGACTTTGCATGTGCCCGGCTCTCGCTATCAATCTCACACATTCAACTCGTACATCGACTTCTTCATCCTCCAGCAGGGAAGCCACCTGCACCAGCTCCTGGATCGTTGCCCTATGCAAGCTCATAGCACGCAGAGCAGCCACACGAATACGCGGATTATGATCGTCAACGATCTTGACGAGTCTTGGCAAGTAAGAGGAGTCTTTCGCTTTACCGATCAATTCAAGCGCAACCTCGCGCACATAATCATTGGGATTATGGAGATGCTCCAACACCCCCTGCAGCATTTTCGTGCTGCGCATACCTCCCAGAAAGGCAACAGCCATTTCCGAGAAATCAGCTTGAAACGATTGCACGCTTTTGATTAATTCCTTAATATACAAGCTGCGTCCGAACCAGGCAATCACAATCAGTAATAAAGCGACAACCACACCGATTATCGCAACGGAATCCAGGCTTAAGACCCCTTTAGAATGCAGGAGAGACAGTAAAGCACCCAGCAATATACCGCCGGAAGCCGCAATCGCTTGCGATACATAACGAATGCCATCCCTCTGATTGATCGGCAGCATTTTGAAAAACAACTGGTAGCAGGGCTCAGCCGTATAATATAACAAAATATAAAACAGTGCATAGGTCGCCGACACAACAGCCAGCGCGTAACCCGTACCCAGAAATAAGGCAGACAGGCCAAAGCCAAACATAAACACAATCGATATAGCCAGCAGCATATTGCTTGCACCCAGCCAGTTCATCAACCGTCCTGAGAATGTCTGGAGCAGCAGCGAGGCCGAGAACTGGATCGTAATAATCAATCCATAATAAGCTGTCAAATCACGCTCAATTGGGAACGCCTTTTCAGTCGTCGTGAAATATTGGTACTCCATTAAGAAATAAAGTGCCGGCATTAAGGTCATCAAACCTACAGCACAGAGCAGAAAAGGACTTTTGATCATTTGCTTAAAGTAATGACCCGATAAAGCCGTTGCTTCTCCCTGAGCAGTCAGCTCCTGCTTATGCAGCTGCCTGTCATCTTTAAGCGTTAACGGAACCAGATATCTGGCTATCGCCTTGCGGAAATTGAACAAACCAATCAGCAGGAACAAGGGTGCCAGCATGTAGACAATTTCTGTCCCCGACCATCTACCGACCTGCTGGGCAATAAAACCGGCGGTAATCCCGCCTACAGTAGCAGCCCCTACGAATATTGGCATTAACCGCTTGGCCTGTTGGGTCGGACACAGGTCAAATGCCGTACTCCACAGCAGCAGCGTCAGTTGGCGAACGACAAAGTTCGATGAAATAAACAGGATTGGATAATACCATTGGTAATCCCAGCCTCCTGCTTTAAATCCGAGCAAAATCATCCCATTGGCCAGGAGGATCCCTGTCATCAGAAGATACATCGTTCGCATCAGCTTAGCCTTAGGCAGCTTTTCCGCCAGCTTAGCCAACAGCCACCCCTCAAGCGGCATAATAATCGCTTCAGCAATGTAA
This sequence comes from Paenibacillus periandrae, assembly GCF_022458865.1. GTDB lineage: Bacteria > Bacillota > Bacilli > Paenibacillales > NBRC-103111 > Paenibacillus_S > Paenibacillus_S periandrae. The sequence goes on from NZ_JAJNMU010000013.1 coordinate 110,619, forward strand.
ACGAATGGCAGGAATTGCACGCCAAACCGTTGATTAAAAAGTGCCATAAAAGCGGTATAGCTTAATAACTCTGCAATACCGGCAAAATAAAAGACCGGCAGCATAATCCAAAGCTTACGCGAGTCCTCTGTGCGCAGCCCAAGTAATCGGAATAAAGTACCAGCCACATCATCAAGTCCAATCCTATATAATCTGTCTTGCCTACCGTGTGTGATTTGCAGAGTGGGTTCAGTACATGGCTAAAGCTTTTTCCAATAGGCAAGCCGGGCTTCACCCTCATAATAATAGTTGGGATAATTGCCAATCAATTGAAATCCGAGCTTCGCGAACATGTTTTGCACAGAGGCATACTGGGGCAGATCGCACGTATAAGTCAAAATGTAACGCCCGTTCTGCTGCTCTATAAATTCAAGCATGGTTTCATACAACTGCTTGGCAATCCCAAGGTTGCGGTATGCCCTATGTACAACCAGATAATCCCACAAATAGCCTCCCGTTCTGTGTTCATTTTCCCGTGTACTGATAACAGCGATAATTTGCTTCTCTTCATTCTCCACAAACCAATGTCGATGATTCGGAATTTGCAGACTTTCTCGCGGCCATTTGCTAAAATGCACAAGCTCCCCTGGCGTATGGTTCTGATCATCAAAAGCATCCTTGGAGAGAAAAAATTGACTGACTCTCTCCGCATCCTCTTCATTTTGCATGGCATGCACCTGAAATATGACCTTACTCATGATCGATGGCTCCATTCTAATAGACTAAGAGACGGACAAGGTTCCATTCCAATCCTCGGTTGTACCATTCTGGAAATATTCATCACATAAATAGAAGTACAGCTTGGCGGCTTTATCCTGTCGATTTGCTTTGATTACCTGGAGGAATGCTTCTCTTGCGTCATAAAAGCGTCCAACCTGATACAACAATATCGCCTGCTCAAACCTTGCCTTTGTTTTTTCCTTCAACGCTCTCAGTGTGTCCGGCTCACCTTGATACACATCATACAGCTGCACCGGCTCATCCTTGCCTTCAATCCGGATCAGCCCAAGGTTGCGGTATTGGAAGCTGCTTTTGGCTTGAAGCGAGTCAATAATGTAGCTGGAAACGAGAATGCTCGCACCAAGCGGCTCAGTGATTTTTTCCAATACGCTGGTTAGATAAACATCGTCGGATATCACGTTGCCCTCCAGCCGCTGCTCCTCACCGATAATACCGAGTCGAAGCGGACCCTTGTGCAGCCCAATGCCCATGTCAATCGGTGCGTAATTGCAGTTAGCCCGGTGTACATTATAAATCTCCAGCTCCTTGATAATACCGATGCCCGCCAGCAGCGCCTCATCTGAGCTCTTGGGGAACAGAGCCATAAAACCGGCACCCTGGTATTTGTTGATCATCCCATCATTATTGCGTATAAATGGACCAAAACGATTTAAATATGAATTCACAAAATTAAAGTTTTCCTCGGGTGTCAGCCGCTTGGATAACAGATAGAAGGAGCGAATGTTAACGATCAAAATGCCCATTTCCTGCTCAACCTGATCGCCCAGCTCTACATCCAGAATACTGTCCTTATCCAGAAACCTCAAAAATTGCTGAGGGACGAACCGATAATACGCTTCGCTAACCCGAGTGACCTTGGCAATGTAGCTGCGAATATGCGATGCCATCACATTAAAGCTGTCTCCCAGATCGGCCACTTCATCCCTTGTACGGATATCGACGACAGTCTCCCAATTTCCTTTGGAAATGGCAAGTGCCGAATTGCGCAGCTTGCGAATCGAGGAAAGAATATAATAAGAGGTCAGCAGCACAATCGCCAACAGCACCAAAGTAATAAGGGCAATCGTCTGGATAATATTGCGCAAAATCTTTTGGCGGTGCTGCAAAATACCCTCCAAATTTTTACTTGTCTCAAACACACCGACAATTTTGCCCGAGCTGTTAAATATAGGGCCAATTGCATACATCCAAAATCCGGTATCATCCTGCCACTGATCGGTCTCCACAGTACCAAGCTCCACGACCCTCGTGTTCTTCGGCGTTTTGGGGAACGGATTGAACATATTCACATCGTCCGCATCTTCAATCATCCGATAAATCGTGCCATTCTCGTATTTGTACAGCGCTTTGTAAAATCCTCCGTCATCATTGTCTCCGATATCCTCAAAGATCGAATCCATCTTCTGGCGGAACACCTTATAATCGGCGGTTTTGTAATCCAGCGGTGAATTCATCCGTTCCAGCTTGTCACCATCGATCAAATTACGACCGTTTCGCGCCAGCAAGGACAGCTCGCTCAAGGTTTCGTTCTCCATTTTTTCCGTAAAATCGGTGTAAATAAAATAGGATAGCAAAATCATCGAGCCGACAATGATCGGAATGAACACCATCATCTGCTTCAGCATCAAAGAAATACGACGAAGCATGATATGCAGGTAAAACAGTCTAATTGCAAAGCCGAGCAGCAGCACTCCGACCAGCGCAATTGCCCAAATCAACCAATTATACAATATTTGTGAAGAAGCATAGCTTCCTTGCACTATCGGCGGTTGGATCGTGCCATCCGGATTTTGACGAATAATTTGTCTTTCATGCATAGTGATTAATCCGTTGTCCGCACCTGTACTGATGCCGGTCATATCCTCGAAGGATAGGTCGATCCCCTGCCGCTTCGCTTTTTCCACCGTTAACAGCGCTTCGATCACATAAGGCTGCGCTGGGTCCAGTCTGCTTACCGCTTGAGCATTATAGTCGATATATACCAGACGCCCTGATTTATCCAGCTGCAGCTGCTCAGGGAAGTTCCTCCGGGTCCGATCGACGCCTGCTAAAGGATAAATCTGCTCAGCCTGCCCCCCTTCGTTAATGCGGTATATTTCACCACTGCGTGCTGTGATATAGACCAGATTGGCGTTATTGCCAACAACACCTGCAACGAACTTACCAGCGGGCAGCTGCCAGGAACCGGCAGGTTGAGGCGTTGCTCCCAATTCCCCTCCTGCCGGCATCTGATACATGGTCACCTTGTCACCGTTCTCGACAAAGAAGGTTAGCACATCATTGTGCACATCCAACGATTTCAAGCTGCCGTACCTGAATCGCTTCGCCTCTGCAGGATTGGAATAAATCAGAGGAAAGAAGCTGTCTACCTCCTCACCCGTTGGCGAAAACCTAACGATCCGCTCCGACTTGACGACGAGCCCATAAGGGTCCAGCGTCATTTTACTCGTATACAGGTTGCCTTCGTTGTCTACTGCCAGTCCGTTGAAGCTGTGAATGTCGCTAAACGTATCATTCGTCTTGATCGTGTAGAGGACGGTCCCTTGCGGGTCGAGCTTGACAATGCTCTTCTTGGAGTTATGAATCACATAGAGGTTGTTCTGTTTATCCGTTATTGCTTTGGAAATACTGCTCAATGGTACATTGCGCTGCCAGGGTGAGCTTGTCATAACGTCGCTTTTTTGATATACAACATAACCTGAAGCCATAATCAGCACTGTGAGCAGCAAAGCTACTACCCATTTCTTCATCGTTCTTCATCGCCTCGATTTCACAAGCCTTGGCTTGTCCTAGTCGGCAGAAATCCGAATGGTTTTCGTACCGTCGTCCCAATCTACCTGCATGCCCAGCAGCTCCGCTACAAAACGCAGCGGCACATAGGTTCTTCCTGCTATCATAACGGGCATAGTCTCCAGAGCAACAGCCTCTCCATCGACATAACCGACTGGATTATCTATGCTGCAAACTATCGTTGTGTTATCCAGACTGATCGTTACGGAATGCTGTTCAGCATCCCACATCACCATAGCTCCGAATGCTTCGGAAACAGGTCTTACTGGTAAAAATACCTTTTCATTCATTATAACAGGCGGAGCGGAAAAAGAGACTACTAAATTGGGCGAAATGACACTTTCTGTCGGAAAAATCCGCGCACGTGCTCCCCAGGACTGTTCGATTTCCGCAGTGGCTGCCGTAAGCTCCTGCATCTGTTCGGGCGTATATTTGGCAAGCTCCATTTGGCCGATCTCTGCAATTGTCTGTTTGCTTTCCGCTGCCAGCTGCTCCGTCAGAGCTATCGGCAGCTGCGCCGTTGCTGACAAGTTCCCCTGTGCATCCTTCAGAAGCTCGGCAGATAAACCGTTAATCGTATCCAGCTTGGCGAAAAGAGCTTCCTTCTGTACGGTCAGCAGCATCAGGTTCAATGAATGGATTGAGCCTTGAAGCTGCTCGACCTTGCCTGTGTCCTTTTGTGCTTGAGCCGCTTGCTGCGCATCCTGCAGCTTGATAAGCGCATCCTGCAGCGCCTGTATACTAGCTGCGCTACCGCTTTCCAATATGGCCAGCTTGCCAGCTGTGTCCATGAGTGTAGTCAACTGTGCTGCTGCTGCCTGGGCATCTCCAGAGGTTATAGCCTGCTTCACCTTTAGCTCCAATTCCTCCTGTCGCTTCACCAGTGCGGCCTGCTCAGCAGCGGCCCCTGCGCCCGCAGCAGTTCCTGCTCCTGCTCCGTTTCCAGTACCGCCAGGCGTTGCTCCGCTGCTACCACCAGCAGAGCCTCCAGTTGCTCCACTTCCTGCCTGACTTCCCGAATTGCCAGTAGTACCCGTGGTTCCACCTATGTTGGTCCCACCCGTTCCACCAGCACCTCCAGCGTTATTGTCAGTACCATTCCCTGTAGCACCTGCGCCTGTCCCTGTTCCTCCATTACCGCCATTCTGCAGGATACCCGAGGCTTCAACGTCCGCTTCCAGCTGCTTGGCGAGCGCCTCAGGGTTATTCAACAATGCAACCTGCTTGATCGCCGCCGCCTGATCACCGCTTAACAAAGCCTGTATGAAGGCTGACTTTGCCTCGGATTCCTTCAGCTTTATCGACAGCTCCAAGGTATCGACAGCCTTATTCGCGGCAAGTGCCTTTTCCTTGTCCACCTTGAGCTGCTCCTGCTCCTTTTTCAAAGTTTCCAGCTCGATGTTCATTTGCGCTGCTGTAAGCAGTGGTGCCAGCTGTCCGTTAGGACTTACCTCAACCGTCAGCTTAAATGAAGCCAGCTTCTCCGGACCTACTACGGCGTCGCCCTTCGGATTTTCCAAAGCCTGCAAATTAATCATTTGATCGGCTGAAACCCATACCCCCCCTGTCAGCTCAGACTTTATCAATATTGCTTGTCCCGATTCGCCCATCGTCCCTTTGGCAGCCGTATACAGCTCAGGTGTCAGCGCATCGAGAGCTATCCGAAACGTTCCGATCATCAGCGTAGTGCCCGCATCAGTAGGTGGTTCACCCTTCTTAGGTGCTGCGACAGCTTCGATAACGGCTGGCTTTGCAGCCAGCTCACCAGGAGGGTCCAGCTTGAATGTGCCCGCAGCTCCGTAACTGGCAGGAACACTTTCAGCCACGATCTCCTTGTCCCTGTATAAGATGATCCTTAAGCCCTCCGGCTCACTGAACAGCAGGCTGAGCTCGCTTAATGGCTTTTGAATCGGTTCTTTTTTGCCAATCTGCTTGCCTCCTGCTGTAAATAACGCATAATCCGTCACATCCAGCTTCTTGTCGACTTTAATAGAGAACTCGCTAATCAATGTTCCAATCTTTGGCTGGAGGTTCCAACTTCCTTCCTGAGCCTTCGATTCAGGGGCAGTGGGATTGATCTTCGCAAGTCCATCATCAATATCACGGTATGGCAAAATCCCTTCCTTATATGTAGGCTCAACTGCACCACCCGTATCAACATTCAGCTTGCCGAGTGCCTGCTTGTAGCTGATCCAGCTATTAAGCACCGTCAGTTCAGCCTGATCCTTGGCATCCACCACCAATTGCAGTTCCTCTGCCTTCATAAAGCCCAGCTTGAACTTCTGACCTGCTGCAGCAACGGCAGCTGCGGCTTTATCGCGCTCCCTCAAGGTCTGCGCATAAGCCTCCTCCGCACCTTTGGCATCGAGGTAAGATTGGCGAATGGATAATATCACGTTTTTCAGACTGTCTTTTTCCTTCAGCACCGCTTTATTCTGATCCATCATCGAAATGGGCAGCGATTGGCGAATATCGTCAAAATAACGAATGCCATCATACTCGCCCTGCAGCAGCACCTTCGGTATCGGGAAAATTGCAAGCCATATAAAGCCTTCCCAATCCTGCTGAATACCCGCAAGCGTAGCATCGTAGCCCGCCATGAACAGGTCATAATCAATGTCCTTCGCCTTGTACATGCTTTCAATCACCCGCATGCGGGCTTCGCCGAACTTGGAGGCATACAGCTTGCGAGACACATCCACCTTCATATCCGCGAGTCTGCGATCCTCACGGTCCTGAATCAAGGGCAGGTTCGTCTTTTGAGCATTGACGCTGTATTTTTCCAACATGGCTTGGTTCAGATCACCGTAATCCTGTATGTAGGAAAGCTTGACGCCAGCCTGCAGATCCATTCCGACCTTATCCCCTAATGCGAGCAGACTCGATTTGTACGAAAGCTGCGCCAGCTTCAATCCCGATGCCGCTTGCTCCAGGCTCTTCTCGGCTTGATCATGGGCCGCCTGATCGGCTAGTCCGAACTTCTGCTTGTTTCTCACGCCCTCCAGCTGGCTCTTGGCCGCATCCAGCTTTTTACGTGCCGCATTTTCTGCAAGCAACCCCTGCAGTGCGTTCCCATACAGCTTTTCCATCTCATATTGCACGGACAAAGTCTTGCTTCGCAGTGTCTCATTAGCTATCAGCTGCTGCTTGCGTGCTTCTGGAACTTTTAAACGAATTTGCAGGTCCTTGCTCAAATTTCGCGGCTTGGCAAATAAACTGGAATCCTTGGCTTCCTCGCTTTGCACCGCATACTGTGCCTGTACCAGTTCTGCATTCTTTTTGGTTATGTCTGACCTGGCGTCCCGAATTTCCTGGCTGTTCTTAATGCCCAGTTGGATGGCCTCCTTTAAAGGCAGATCCTTGATCTGATCCCCAGGAGCAGCGAAAGCCGCTAACATGAACCCTTGATTCAACAAAAGGAGCAGGACGAGGCAAGCTCCAACACGTTGCGCAGACACCAATTCAAACCCCTCCGACGTTAAATAACATTACATTCATAGTACATCAACTCTGGCAATCTCGCATCTTATTTATCGACAAATCTTGCTGCAGTCCTTAGCAGGAAAAGGAATTTATTGCTGCTTTCCGCTTTATTTAGTACTATGAAACTATAGATTCACAGCTCTTGTACGCACTAATATGAGGATAAGGTGGTAGATTCTATGGGTATACTCGTCTGCGGAGGCGCAATGCTGCAATGCAGCTTTGGTGCTGCTCCAGGCACCTTGAACGTGCTCCCTGCCAATCTGGTGATGACCTCCATGCCCATTGCCAATATTATGGATAACAAACCGATGCTGAACATCATGCCCTTTGGTATGTGCAACTCTCCGGCTAACCCCACAGTGGCCGCTGCAACTGCAGCCGCTTTTGGCGTATTAACCCCTATGCCCTGCGTTCCTGTTACAGCGGCGCCTTGGGCGCCTGGTGCTCCAACCGTGCTGGTAGCCAACATGCCCGCCCTCAACAACAGCTCCAAATGCATGTGCAATTGGGGTGGCGTCATTCAAGTAGTCAATCCCGGACAAGCAACCATTCAAGTGCCATAAGCAAGTTTCAGCTAAGAATAGCTACGATTTACAGCCTTCATGTTGGCATGCGGGCGATCCTGCAATAGGAGTGAGAACGTGAATGCATTCGTAAAAACTATGGATACGATCTTCAGGCCGGTTGTATCCCCTATATTCACCAAGATGTTAAAACCGATTTTTAAATTGAGAGCACTCACCATGGCTCTTATCAAAAAATTCCAGGCCTACCTGAAAGCCATACTGGGAACCAAGGAATCCTCTCTCAGCAATTATGTGCCAATCGGGTACTATTATGTGTCCAAGCGTCTGCTGCTGATCTGTTTTCTCATCATTTTGCTGCTTTCCTACTTTATATTTATTCGTCCCCCTGTTTTTGTAAATAAGTGGTTTAATCGACCGACCGTCCTGCAGGAAAATACACCTAAAACCTCTGCTTTCTCGGGAAAAGCCAAGGTTGTCGATGAACAGCAGGGTGCCCGATACGAAGGCGAGCTTGTTGATGGGCTGTATGCGGGAACAGGCAAGCTCTACGGCAAACAAGGAGTGCTGCTCTACGAGGGAGCCTTTGACAAGGGACAGAAGAGCGGCGCAGGCACCTTGAACGATGAGCAGGGTAGACTGCTTTACAAAGGACTATTTGTCGCTGATGCTTACAATGGACTCGGTACTCTCTACACCCCGGACCAAAAGGTACGCTACATCGGTGAATTCCAAAATGGTCAATTCGGCGGTTCAGGCAAGCTGTTCTATCCAAACGGCGGCATCCAATATGATGGCGCGTTCCACGCAGGGAAATACAGTGGTGCAGGCAAGCTGTTCGATGCAACCGGGATTTTGCTGTACGAGGGAGATTTTGCTGGAAATGAGTTCAACGGAGTAGGTAAGCTATTCAACAGCAAAGGCATTATGCTCTATGAAGGAGCCTTCAAAAACGGCAAGTTTTCGGGAGAAGGCAGTGAATTTCATGAAAACGGGATGCTCAAATACAAAGGCGCCTTTACGGCAGGCTCGTATAACGGAGAAGGAATTGCTTCGAGCGACAAAGGCCTCGTTACCTATAAAGGCGGCTTCATCAACAATGTATATCATGGTGTTGGCGAATTGATGGATGAGGCAGGAAGAACCCTGTACAAGGGTGATTTCAAAAGCGGGAGGTACGATGGAATTGGAACCTTATTCGATGCGGACGGTTCTCCTGTACTGAAATCATTCTTCGTAAGCGGTAACGTGAATTTACAGAGCTACATCGGTCTGTCGAGCAAAAAGCTTGAGGATATGCTCGGCAAGCCAGCTGAAGTCACCCTGCTTGGCATGCCCGATCCTCTGGCCGCTTTAAACGATGCAGCAGGGGCCGCTGGTGGTGCTGGAGGTACTACAGGGGCAGGCGGAACAGCAGTGACTGGCGGAGCCAACCCAAGCGCAACTGGAGCGGCTGGTAACACTACAAGAACAACCTTGCCTGGTACAGGTATAGATAGCGCTGCGGGTGTAAACGGAATTACTGGCGGCAATGCCACTAACGGAGGAGCAGCAGCGAGCGATATTATCGAGCTGAAGCTGGGCTATCCGAATTATCAGATGACCTTTATTGTCAGCGCTTCTCCAGCCAACCCCAAGGAGGCTACCGTCACCTCGTTCACCTTATGGGGAAGCAAGCCTCTGGCTCTTATCGTTCCTGCTGTAGAAACCTTCACCGACCCCAAGCAGCCGAATGCGCTGGGTTATCGAATCCTGGAGCTCAAGCGGGCTGACCAACCGGGAAGCTATACCAATAGCTATTATAAGGATGATTACCTGCTTACTTTCACTCACCGCGTAGCTGGCAATACCGCTACCCAGCTTGAAATTATACCGACAAAGCCGGCAAATTAACTCGTATCCCACAGCTAGAGGATGTCCCCTAAGGTCAAAAGGCCTTACGTGACATCCCTTTTTTTCTTATATCTCTAAGAAGGAGCTCTCCAATGAACACATTTATGATCGGCCAATATAGTAGCTTTGATTTCACGAAATTTCATCGCGACTTTCGCAATAATTTTTACGGCATTGAGGCTTGCCTGTTTGAGCAGGAGCAGGATACGTTAAATCTGATTCACGAGTCCAGACGAGGGGGCTTCCAGGTGGGTATTCATTTCCCGCTGCGTGCCGGTGCGTATCAGTTAAGGGATGCTTTATTTTTATCGCAGGATGATGCGACCCGTCAACAAGCCTTTGCATCTGTCGAAGAGGAATTGGAGTATGCGACTGCAGTCCAACCAGACTATATCTTGTTTCATTATCCCAAGCCTGTAATTTTGGACGATCGTGTAGATTGGGCGCTTTGGCATTTTGAGGATAGACGGGAATATGTGTATGAGAGTGGGTTTTCATTCGAAGAATTTCAGGAAAAGAGCGAATTTTTATTTGAATGGCTGGCTGCAAAAGGTAATGCTTATACGTTCATTCCTGTACTGGAATTGGACGCTTTGAATCCCTATATTTACGAAACGGATTTTCTGGAATCCTTATTGCAGCGTTACCCCACCATTCGATTATGTCTGGATACGAGCAGACTGTACCTGCAGGAGTGCATCGATCCAAACTTCAACTCAAGAGCCATTATTCGCAGGTATGCCCCATACGCACATCTTCTGCATCTATCCAATATCAAAGTAACGGATCGTATCGAGCAAAAAAAGTTCCCGGTATTGCCCGATTTAAGCCCGGATGACGGCTGGGCACCGATCGAGGACTATTTACTTATCATCAAAGAAAAGAACCCCAGTATCAAAATCATGTTTGAGCATCGCTCCCAACTCATTAGTGATGAACAATTGGAAGCCTGCTATCAATGGGTAGCTCAGATTTTAACAACGGAATCGTCATTAAGGGATTAAAAGGAATTCTAATCATTCGCAGGGAATGAGTAATGAGGAAATCTATAGACCCACCATTACATTTTTGCGAGGAGTGCTGCAAATTGGAAGTAACCTTCAACACGTATACAATCAGCGATGACAAAACAAGGCTGGATATCGACATTATAGGTGGATTTTTATCCAGAAGCTACTGGGCCAACGAGCGGCCGATCGAGAAAACGCAGAAAGCCATCGAACATTCGCTGTGCTATGGCGTCTATGATCAGAATCGGCAGATTGGCTTTGCAAGAGTTATTACAGATGGAGCTACGATGTATTATTTGTGTGATGTGTTCATTGATGAACAGTATCGCGGTCAAGGAATCGGTAAAAAATTGGTTGAGACAATTATTAACTCCGAAGCCTTGCAAGGAATCAATGGGCTCCTCGGAACCAAAGACGCCCACTCGCTGTATGAATCGTATGGGTTTAATCGTGTTGCTGACCGATTTATGAGACGTGCAGCGGTTACGAAGCAAATATAAAAAATCGGCTTTCCCCTTACGGAAGGCCGACCTTTACCTACATAACTTGTCATCTGCTAGAAGTCCGGTGAATAAGTCTCGCTGCGCGGCCAAATATCCTTCCGGGGTAGTGCTTACGAAGCCAGTTTGCTTTAGCAAACTCTCAGCTGTTGAAATCGTGAAATTGGATGAGATTAAGCGGTTTATTCACGATTTCAAAGGCGAACGCTTACGCTTCTCCAGGATCATTTGGCCGCTGCGCTCGTTCTTCACCGGACTTCTAGCGGTAGCACTTTATAGATTCAATTTCTTAAGATTGCTCTTCCCGTCCACTCGCCGCTTCCAACGAAGAAATATCGACGGTATCGTCGCTGCCCGCTCCGCTTTCAATCGCCTTTTTGAAGGCCCACCAACGGATATTGATTTGTGTCGCCTCCGTAGGCTGCTGAAGCCTCACACCGATGCGGAACGTACCCTTTTGCGGATACAACACGGTTCCGATCTTGACGTCTGGACCACTCGGCTCATGCTCGCTGCCTTTGAATACATCCGTAGAGCCAGAGTACAAGCGTTCACTGCTGCTCAGAATGTCGGAAATATAGTCTTCATTGATTTCCTCAATCCCTGTGTAAATGAACAAACTGCCTCGGCCAAGACCATGCTCGATCTCGGCGGATACATAGCTTTTGCCCCCACGGCCAAAAGGGGAAGCCGCGAATTTATTCAAGGAAGCTATCGGGATTTCAACAACACCTGTCCTTACCTGATCACCGGATTGTACTTCAGGGAGTCCCAGATCAAAGTTAAGCTCACCTTTGTCCTTATTGAAGGTAACGTTAAGCTCAGGCTCTTGGTCACCCGCTATTTTCCTGAGACTCGATTTGGCCGTAATCGAACCGCTGAACGGCGTTGCCGGGGCAGGGCTTTCCTTGCCTTTCAGCTTGTGCAGGGCAGAAGCATTGTACACATATTCGTTGAATGGAACCTGATCGACTTTTTCAATCATATAGGTCGGACCCATTTGAAGCAGACTGATTCGGGCCAGATAAATGCAAGGATCGGAAGGTGAGTCCAGAGAATCCTCCAATGAGCGGTTCACAAAATCATCGATCCACTGCTTGTCAACAGCCCCATCCATAATCATCACTTCATTTGCTCTCGATGAGGACAAGCTGACCTGCTTATCACCGATTCGCAGAAGTGCATGGTCCTGTCTAATCCCGACAGTCGCCTTGCCGCGCGATGAGTTATCTGCACGCAGCTTAACCGTTACCTCATATTCGGTTTCCTGCCGTTCCTGAGGCTCGTTGAACACGACTCTAGCGTCATGCTCAGCCTGCAGCTGATGTCCAATCAATTCGAAATCAAAGGATATTTTGGCCGCCTGCAGCGTCTTTTCGATAACAAAGGTCACATCAAACAGCTGCCCCGGATTCACATAACGTGGTGTTCGCTGCAGTATACGAATATGTCCATCCTGATACAGCACACTGGTCTGCTCCATGATGCTCTCGATAGGGAATACAGAAGGGTCGGGGGCTTCCTCGCGTATAAACAGCTTATAGCTTTCCAGCATGCGATTATATTCGCTGATTTCATCGGAACGAACAGCCGCGTTCGCTACGGAATGAACGGGTTCCTTACCCTTTTCATCGTAGGCCAGACACAGATACACATTTTTGGCGTACTCATTGTTCGAAAATCCCTGCATCATCGACAGCTTGAGTGTCACTGGAGAAGGAATAATAATTTCCCGGCCCAGCGCATCAATAGCGGCTCCCATTTCCACAGAAACCGATTTATCATCCACGGCGATAACCTGCAAGCCTGTAATCACGCCTGTACCGTGCAGCAGTCGATTCATCAAACGCCGCTTGTCATTAAAATATTTCTGCTCCGATTCAAAGTCACGAACGGTTAACAGCTTCCCATAAAAATAGCGATTGCGCTCAAATGGATAATACCGTGTCTTTTTCATCCCACAATCCCCTCGCCTTCCCCTATTTTGATTCATATTCACAGATGGTTTAATTATTCTAATTCGGAATCCAATCCGAGACGGGTATGAATGTCCATTCGCTTGTCACGTTCAAGATCAATCAAGACCGTATTGTAAGGCATCGATGATTTTTGATCCAGCGTCAGCAGTGTCGGTTCCGATAAAAAGGTGTTAATCCCCATGTAGGAATGCATATCCATGTACATCCATGGCTGCAGCAGGGTGAGCTTGCCTTCGGTAAAAGCAGGCTTTTGATCATCGATGATTGATTCGATAATGAGCCGCTGCTTATCAGTTTGCACGCATTCCTGCGGCAGCATCACACAAAAACAGTACGGATTATCGCCGTATAGACGGGACAGGAGCTCACGCAGCTCCGATTTCTCCTGCATTTGTTTCATTTGAAAATATTCAATGATGTACGGCTCTGCCCCCGTGTAAATGTGAAGCATCCGCAGCAGGCCCTGTCTCGTACCTCGCAGCTTGTAGAGCTCTGGAGCCTGCTTGATCAGCTGGCGCAGCTTCTCCTCGCCCCACGATTCATCCTCATGAACGGCCAGCCATGTACCGAGCCAGGTTAAATACTGCCCATGAACCGCGTTCGGGTCAAAATATTTGGAGATATGATCAATCTTCTCCTCCATATCCTGAAAGTACGAGCCAAACAAGGCCAGAAACCGTTCCAAAAATCGGCTATCATCCTGCTGCTCCTGATAAATGGAAGGCAAATACGAGATCAGCGACTTACGTGGAAAATAGACGCGAAGTCTGGTCAATACCGGCGTACGCCGCTCACTGCCGACAACTTCCAGCTTCAGCCACAAGTTGCGGCCCATGGCATTCATAAGCAGCGCATCCCGCGGGTTTGTAATCGGCTCCGACCACAGGTCCTTTGTTGCTTTCAGCTTGTCTCTGAGCGGAATCACGGGATCCTTCAAGTACGCACTGAGATCGGTAAAATGTCCATCCAACCATTCCTCATTACGATCAGATGTGTAATAATATAGCCGCACCTGCGTTTCATCGGGAATCAAGGCTTCCAGCTGTACACGGTGCCATTCCGTTTCGGTGGAACGTGTATCGAGTGCATGGGAGAAATAAATCCCTTCCGTTAAGGAGGTTTCCTCAAGCTCCATCGTTCTCGGCTGCAGCTCCAGCAGGGTGATTTCGCCGGTTATCCCATCCAGCACATACATCCAATCCCGTGGACCGAGCAGAAGCTTGTCCGTCCGACCACGGAATCCCGACACCTTGGCTTGAAAATCACCCTGCTGCCCGTACTTCAGAATAAAACGCTCGTCCTCTTCATCCGGACTGACATAACGACTGTCGCCAATATATATATTATTATTCGTATCAATGGAAAGACCCGCAAATGTGCCTTTAGGAGCAATCGAGAATTGTACAGACAACGTCCCATCCTCGTCAAAGGATACGACCAGCTTACGCTCCGTATCGAACAAATAAACAGCTCCCACAGTATTAACAGCGGTATAGTATCTTTTGAGTAAATCGGCGGCAGCCGTCGCCTGTTCCAGTCGGAGCGAGTCGTGCTGATAGACACGAATAACTTCCCCGCCCGGGCTCCACTGCACAATCCCCAGTCGCCCTCCCTCCGGCACTTCTTCATTTCCATTCATCCCAATAATCATATCCAGCGGGATCACGGTATACAGTCTTTTTTGTGAGTCAGACACAATTGCCAGCGGATACAACGGTTTTCCCTGCCATTCCTGGGCAGCCCAAACCTGCTGGCTATTCGATACCGAGTAAGCCGCTATACGCCGCTCGCTGTTCGGATCCGCGATATAAAGCGTGTCTCTGCTTGCAGCCAATACCGCACTGGCCTTAAATAAATCATGCCCTTGACGAAATAGCTGCTCCGTGTATTGATTTTCTGCGTCGTACGACCATACCACTGCTCGCTCATCCATGACGAACAGCTTGCCATTCTGACCAACAGCAAAATCAAGTGGATTCTGCGGACCATCCATTTCCTCAGGCTGGATCACCTTATGGATGCCATATTTCTCGGTCTGGTGCAGCCCGAGCCCCCCACTTACCATATGGAGATTGTAATATCGGCCTTTATCCCAATCCGATTGTTTGTTCAATGAGAAAAACTGGTACGGGTCCTGCACGGCTTTCACCTCCTTCGTCAACAGCCTGCTGAATCCTTAAAACGATGAACATCGACAGATTTCACACCTTCAGAAGCCAACCAACAACGCACGTGTTGGCTGCGTTCTCTTTAGCCCCCGCATTTCATAAGTTAGACTCACGGTTATACGTCAGCTTTACTGATCAGCTCTACCTGATGCTCACCAGAGGTTACCAACCCATACGGAGGAATGAGGATGTCGCCGCTCGCATTTTTACGCGCACCTGAGCCTTCAAAATCGATCCACACGTCCTGTACATAAACGACACCCTTCAGGCGACTGATCGCTCCATAAATATCGCCTTTATATACGGCCCTTCCAAACGTCCAGCCCGTTGATCCATCCGTTCGATCCAAAGGCTGCAGCAGCCCGTACAGCTCATGAAGAATCCGCCTCGGCTCCTCCTTCAATTGCGGCTCCACGACCACTACCGCATGCACCGTAATCTTAATATATTCGGCTGGTATGACATGCAGCTCGGTTGTCAGCAATCGGTGCAATTCCAGATGTTTTCTTACTGTTCGCAGAAAACCAACGCCCGCCTTTGGCTGTGAGCTCTCGCTGTAAGGAACGACAACGACTGTCATTTGTGCTGCCGTCTTGGCCTGCTCCTGCTCCACCATGCCCGGCTTATAGAGGGGTATGGCTTTCACTCTTGCGACACGAAGCCCAGGCGTTGCACGGGCAATAGCCTCATAATCCTCAGCTGTCACCGCCCGGTAAGGCGTATGCAGGTCTCTTCGCACGCGATGCTTGGCCTCCTCTACGGATTCGGCTTCAGATCCACCCGATGCGGGAGTGGGATTGGTAACGCTGATCCCCTGAAGCTCAGGATCATCCGTGACGAACTCCGAAATCAGTCCATCCTTGACGTTGCCCCTTTGACCACCACCGGTTTGCAGCGATATGATTCGCAGGTTGTCCTGGTCGGAATCGTGAGGAATCCAGCCCTCCTCATTGTTGCCAAAGCGGAATACATAATTGGCTTCATCCCACACATAATGCCGGTCCTCTGAACCCGATTGGTCAAAATCCTCAACACGTGTCCAATCCTCCCAGATAAAGCCGGATATCCCTGGATCTCTCCGTCCGACCTGAAGCAGCAGGGAGCCCTTCAAGCACCGCTGCGCCCGTTTGACCTCGAATTCCTGCTGAGGAAGCCCATTGCTGCCACCAATCCAGCGGTCCAGCTCAAAATCGGGCAAATAGGAGATAAGCCGAATCATTTGTTTCCCCATCGGCGGAATGGCTCCGTGCTGTCCATCGCCAAAGCGGATTATGGTCTTTTTCAGCAGCGGATCACGGGAAAGCTCATAGCTGCAGTCCGCGGGCCCGCTGTTACGGATATCCGTAACAGCCTGCCAATCGCGCCAATCCCCCCCGGCTTCACGAACCTGTACGAGGTTCAATCCGTAATAGGGAAGATGAGCCACACGGCTGCATAGGATCCCAGCCTCACCTGAGCTGTCGAATACTACGGCTTCGCTCCAGGTAGTGCGCTGTACAGCTTCAACCGTATTAATATGAATCTGCTCGATCTTCGGCGCCAGCTCATAGCCATCGCTTTCCAGCGTGCAGCACAGCCAATACCGCCGTTTGTCGTTAGCGGGATGCACAAGCATCGGCCTCATTGGCTTATCCAGATACAGCACAATCTGTCCAGTCTGTGACAAGTGCATCGTAGTGTCGCGAAGCAGCTCGACTGGCAGCCAGCCTTCTCCGTCCTCAGAGCCTACATATTTCCATGAAACGCCTACCGAGGAAATCATTTCGGCCATTCCATCGGCAGCTACCCCCACAGGAACAGGATAACCATCAAACAGCTTGAACGATATCGAAATTGGAATCCCTGTCGGGAGCTCATGGTCAAAACCAAGATACAGCTTGCTTCCACTTTTGGCATCCGGTCCGAAGGCATAATAGGCAATACTCGCATGATCATTGGAAGAGGTATAATCGCTTGCCGCCACAGCCGTACGTACTATTATTTTATCCAGAGTGGAAGGGACTGCCTGTAGGGTTTCAACCGTTTCGAATAGTTGATCCATTGCGGCAAGCCTCGTACCCTTGGGCAGCACCTGACGCTCCTGCATTCCCGTAAAGGCCAGCTGTGCTCTTGCAGAAATCGATTCCTTGAGGCGAATACCAAGCAGCTTTAGAAATTTACGCTCATTCTTTTCCGTAATCCGGTTCAAATAATACTGTTGAGCCTCCGTCATCCAAGACATCAGCTCGATCAGTGTAATCCCCGGATCATGTGCATTTTCATCCGTCCACTGCGGAAATAGCTTGGGAATCGCCTTTCTGGCATCCTGTACAATTTGATCAAAATAACGATCGTCCAAATTCGGTATGGGCAGCAATCGTTATACCTCCTTTCGTATCCAGTATTATCGATAAGTCTCTTCAGACTTGAACAACAATCCATTTTAAAGCGCGGTTACGACTACCTTGTGCATACCGCTGATGATAATTCCATGCAAAAGAGAGGGCAGGCTGTTAACATCCAGCTCGGTACGAATATGATCCTCGATCTTGTATACCGACATATACAGCTTTTCGACATGGTTAATCGAATGAATCGATTTTAAAAGTGCATAAAACATCGAAAGGTGGATATCCTGACCGATTTCCCAGCCCTTTCCATCATAATTGCCCGAGAGCGGGTCAAGAAACTGCTGCAGCTTGGCTATCGCCGCAAGCTCTGTCGGTACAACCGCATCCATACCTTCGACAGCCACATATGCGGTTACGGATACCTCGATGAAGGCCGGCTGAATGACCTGAATGCGATCAGGCAAAGCCACCATACTCGAAGCGCGCTGCAGCACATAACGTTCAACCTGCCGCTTGAGCTCTGGAAAGGCTGCGAGGCCCCCAACACCCTCTTGAGGCAAAATAACCAAAGTAATACAGCCGATCTCCTTCTCCACCCGCGCATTGTAATTTGCCAGACAGGTCACCCTCGCAATGTTCGGATAAGCCTCACGTGCCAGCCACTCGAAATCCTTTGCTGTTACCGCACGCCCCCGATGCTTGAGCTGCTGTGGTCCACGACGCATGGCTGATTCCTGTTTCTCCGCATCGCAGCCGCCAGCCGCTGCCTCCGGGTTCATGGCTCCCCCTACAAAAGCAATCGAGTTTTGCAAGCTGGCAATCTGCCCCGCCCCAACATTGCCTTCTTTGCCGCGAGTTACCTTGTAAGTCACCTTTATTTGTTCAAGACCACCCTTGGGTGGCACTTTGCCGTGTATCCCATCGCCGAACCGGATTCGGCCAAAGGCCCGATCGATAGCATAATGGCGATCCTCACCACCAGAGTCACTCAGATGGGCTACTGGAAGCCATTTTACCCATAATCGGTAAATATACCCGTCCGTATCACGAATCACATCTAGCTCCAAGGTGCCCTGCTCCAAATGCTGCCGTACCTCTTCCTCGGCCATTGCCCCTGTTTCATCGACCCAGACCGTTTCCGCGACAACAGGAGTTCTGCTCAGCTGAAACTCGGAGGCAATCTCCCCTGCCCTTGGATCGGGATATTCGTTATGTACGGTTTCCTGCTGAACAGCCGCTATCGTATTGACATACATCCCATTCACAACGGGTATCGCCACATTGCCCGAGAAATCATCATATTTGTCATCCCTGTTGACCGCACGCAGCCAATAGCCATCCTTACCAAACAGGGAGGTTCGTTGAAAATCGGCGGGACCTGCAAATTGCAAAGAACCCGTCCTTGTTAATCCGTTCGTATCATCAATCACCTTGAGCACTGACCATCTTGGGCCTTCCCCCGAATAACCAGCCCGCCAATACTCCCATTCGAGCAGTGGAATATCTTTTTCTGTCAGCTTTTGCGGCTGGACGGATACTAATATAGAGATTGGTCCTTTAACTGGAGGTACATCAAACGCAAGATGCAGCGCCGGGTGGTTGACCTCCATATGAAAAAAAGGCTGGAACGGCCCCGAATGTCCCTGGCTTTGTAAGGTTTGATCTATCATAACCGTGTGGTTAAGCGCAAGACAGCCGCGAAGTGGGTACAATCGCTCTGGGTATGCGTAAGTTAGCCTAACCCCCTCCATCCACGGAGAAAGGTATACAGGAAGCGCCGAATACAGATTTTCAATTTGCAAAATACGCGCCCGAATCCAATGACTCAGATGAGAATTAACAAATGTTTCTTCCAGATCCTGTGGACACCGGAACGACACCTGCTTGCGCTGCAGCTCTTCACCAGGCCGATAAAATAAGTTTTCAGCCTCTCTGCCTGCATCCAGTCTGACCCAGGCACTCCCATTCCAATATTCCCAGATCACCAGAGCAATCGCAACGATCGGCGGATTTGGTCTGGCAAAGCTGGATTTTTTCATGACAAGCTTCCAGTCCACAACCTGCTCCTGCTCCATTTGAAACCGGTTAGGAATGACTTTAAGTGCAAACGTCATCGTAATCATGCCATCTCGCTTGCTAAGCACCTCATCGCTGGATACATAGAAGGTACCGTACGGAATGAACTGATCCCCAAACGGGTAAAAACCATCATCAGCATTTGCCTGAATATCATTATAAAACATCATATCGGGCGCTATTCCACCCCGTGCCAGACTGTCCACATAATCCGTTTTCACGTGAATACGGTCCAGCTCCAGCCGCTGATCGGCAAGTGAAGGTGTATGACTGCTGCCCCTTTTCATCCGGCATTGAATATAGCGTCCACTTCGACCGGACAGCTCCTGCTGAGTCACTTCGCCAAGTTGCATTTTATGTAAAATGACCCGATTTCCCTCTGATTCAACACGGTCAAAGGGGGTCCAGCCGTTATCTGTAGGATACAACCATTCAGCTAACGAAGGGTCCGCCAGCCGCTGGCTTAGGCTCAGCTCCTCATGGGGCTTGGTGGAATGAACGACCTCCAGCTCGATTCGAGCTGTTTCGTGAAGTAGAAACATATCGCCATGCTCCAAATAAAGCACATGCTCCTGAAGATTATGTGCATCCGGAAGCTGGAATAAAGGACTTGGCTCCGCTAATCCGGCTTGCGCTGCAGTCACCCACGGCTCTGGTATTTGCAGGATGGAATCGTGCTTCTTGCTGGTCAGAAAAGCGGCAATGAGTACTGCAGGGGTGAGCAGCAGCAGCCGTTCCGTCTCAAATAAAATGTCGCTATCCACACCGGGAGCCGCAACCTGCGTACCAGCTGGAATCAGCACAGGCTGCTGAACTCCCGAATTCAAGCGAAACGTCAAAAACGTACTGGCTGGGCGTGCCGGAAGCAAAGAAACATCAAACAAGTTCATGAAGGCAACAAGGTTTTTAAAAGGCACCCGGTTCATGCGTTTAATATTTTCCTGAAACATGTCAGCAAATATGAGAAACAGTGCACTACCCGGGTCCGGGTCCTCAGGCGAAAACCGCCATTCCGGTGTATAATACGGAACCATTTCCTTCATCTGGGCTATCAGGTCCTGCTTCTCGCGCTTATCAATTTTGGGAGGCTGCATGCATCCACCCCCTCTCTGTCCGCTTTGTCATGATCGATGATTCCACCTTTTCCCCGCTTGTTTACTTCGAGCCCTCATGGATATAGAAAGGATATACCAGATTAAACAAATTGTTAGTCGTACGCACTGTATATCGAATACCTATATTAACTCTACCTATATCTCCATTGTCCACAATGGCCTGAACCTCGATCTCATGCACACGGGGCTCCCAATTTTGGATACCCTCCCGAATACTGCTTTCCAGCAGTCGTAAGGTCGTAGCGTCCGTATTCCCAAATGCAAAATTAATCACATCGCAGCCAAAATCAGGTCGCATCGTACGTTCTCCCAGAGAGGTTCCGAGGATGATGCGGATCGCTTCAGCGATATCCTGTTCATATTCCGACATCATGATCCGACCTGTTGCTTTATCCACCTGAATAGGAAATTTCCAGCCGCGTCCCAGAAATTGTTCGCTCATCGCTCTCACCCCTTTTCCATCATCCCTGCTAATTGATTTTGACCAGACTGCCTTTAATGTTAATGATTCCATCGGATTTGATATCCAGCGAAGCGCCTGCTTTCAAGGCCATCGTTGCCGATGCTTCTATGCTGACCTGCGTCGATTTGATATTAATCGCCTTGGTGCTCTCGATTTTCACATCACCCTTGGCATTTAATGAAATGGTCGAGGTGCTGCTTTTAATCGTAATCTCGTTAGCCGAGCCGCCTTTGATCTGAATCGCATTATTGCCGCTCTGCTCCTGAATATCTATCGTATCCGCCTTGTCGGAAAATTCGATCGTTTGACCTTTGTTCGTCTTGATCGTCACTTTACCATCACTATCATTATCATCAAAGGTCAGCACATGGCCTGCACGTGATTTGAATTGACGGATATCGTTCTTATCATTGGCTTTGGGCGAAGGCTGCTTCGTGCTCCACAGCACCCCGATCACGAACGGCTGGCGAATCTCGCCCAGATGAAAAGCGACCAGCACCTCATCCCCCACTTCGGGAATAAACAGGCTTCCCCTGTCCTTACCTGCCATCAAAGTCGCTATTCGAACCCAGTCGGTTTCCGTCTCCGTTTCCCGCAGCGGGAGCTGCAGCTTGACTCTGGCCAAGCCATCGGGATCTTTATTATCCGTTACAATCGCCACCATCACGCCATCAATCTTTGGAAAGACTGGCTCGGACATCCCACGGAATGAAAAATCCGGGTAATTCATCACACCGCATTCCCCCCAACTTGAAATCGTGTTACATAGCCGGAATCATCCACAATGTGCAGTGTCGAAATAATATAATAGGGCTGGCTCAGCTTGCTGCCGATTCCACTAAGCTTGATGTAGCGTCCTGCGCGTATTTCCGGAATACCCATGCATTCCCCATGACCATTGATCAGCTTCATGGATCTTTTATTCAATAAGGCCTCCGCATGCGTCTTCGCTTCATCCTGAGAGTCGATGTTGGTATACACATGCTCTTTATAAGTACCTTGTGCTTTCAAAATATCTTTGCCCGTCTTGGAATTAGAGCCAAGCTTGGTTACGGTTGTAGCTGTGGCTTCCACGACCTCCAGCTTTTTATTATCCCAGCCACGCACTGTGACTTCCGTAATTTGGTCGGCAAGATTCATATCTATCGACAGCGAAAGCAGCGTCGTGCCCCACTGCAATTCGACAACCGGTGTCATTTCCGTAAGCGGCTTGCGAAAGTACATCGTTTTCCCAACTATGAAAAAATCATAATGCACCAGATCGGCTAAATATTGAATGAAGTGATAATCATCAATCTGATTCTGCGATACGGTATTGTACATAGTCGTTGTATCGTCCACCTGTGTCTTGATGCCGTACGTACCGGCAATTTCCTTGGCTATATCACTATATTTTTTTTGGGTCCAAGACTTCGATTTGGAGCCCTTCATCATCAAGTATGACATATCCATACCGCGAACGAGCAGATTCGGTGTCGTGTCGTCCGAAAAATCAGCTGTAACCGAGGTGATGTACCCTTGAAAAACCGTCGTTAGCTTATCCACATATCCAAGCTTGATTTCTACCGCTTTGCCAAGTACAAATACATCGTTAAGCCATGAAAATTCTCGTTGTTCCAAATCAAAAGCGTTCGTAATCTGAAAGAAAAAAGAATCTGCCGTCCCTTCCAGACTGCTTTCTACTTTTAAAATCGAGATCGCAATATCATCGGCTATTTTGCTTCCATTTACCAAGATTTCGAAAGCCGGGGAAAAAAAATCGCGGTATTTTTTTCCCAGCTGGTCCGTTGTAAACTCCCCACTATCCAGCTTAAGCTCTGCCATTGTTCATCACTCCAGCCTTGGAACGGTTATTCTGCGGCCCGGGTCCAGCTTTAACGGATTATCAATCCCATTGGCCCGAGCAATTTCGCGCCATAACCCCGGATCTTCATATTCAGAGGCGGCCATCAGCCACAGCTGCTCCCCCTGCTTTAATAATTTTTGCTTGGTGCGGTCTGCGGATTGACGCGGGATCCCTTTGAGCTGTTCATTTTTCGTCTGCCACGAATGGAAGACCACCTTCAGCTTGGCACGAACCGGAATTCCCGTATCCAGGAACATCGTGAATTTTTGACTAACCGAGATAACGACGCCTTTAAAATCAATCGAACCCCACACAAACCGGCATACCGGCGGCGCGTGCAAATCCTTGTCCACATTTAGCAGCTCGGCAATTTTGCGGGTGTAATTTCGAACATCAGTAGCCGCCTCCGAGGTATCAAAAAAGAAATCCATCGACAGGTTACTGGTCTCTCCGGATACGAACTGACCGATCGGCATTGAAAGACCTGGGACCACTTTCCAAGAATACTTGTTACTTAAATTGTGGTCGTATTCAGTTGGATTGAACATAACATCGATCTCTTCTTTACTTGTACCTTTATCGACAATGATCTTTGCTTTTGTAAGTGACAATGGTTTCCATCCCTTTCCTTGCATCCTGGAACCGTTCGCTGGTTCGTGCCTATCCTATTTTGTTCTAAACCCGATGGGATAAAGCTGGCAACTACACGGTTACCTGCCACGCCGCTGACGTTCAAACCGCATCCGTTTCTCCAGCTCACGTGTTACCTTATCTACAATATGATTAACATCCAGCTGTGGAAGCTGCTTGATCAGCTCATTAATTTGTTCTTTTGTAAGTTCAAGCGGCTCCATGGATTGTATGGTTTCCGTGAATTCCTCCGGTTCAGGCTGTCGTTGTCGTCTTAACAGCTCCAGAATAGGTGTATTCAGATCCTCAGACTGGCTCAATTCGGACGTCGGCTGCTTATGCTCCAGTAGTGCACCCGGTTTTCCAAGTGATGCCGATTGCTGCTGTGAATGTGTGAAAATATCGCCAGCTGCTGCGCTCGCCCCGGGATTTCCTAATCTTGGCTGCACGTGATGATCTGCTGTATTCTCCCACTTGTGTGGTCTTACCGAAGTAGGTGCCTGTGCCAAAGATCGCAGCTTGCCTTGGAATTGAATTGTTGCTCTCTGATGATTGTCTGCTGCAACCCTCTCTTTGCTTTCTGAGCCTGACTGCTGCGAGGACTTGCTATAAACGGCCTGCGGCCTGAATTGCGAAATGCGCTTCACAGATAATTGAGTTCCGCTGCTCGTATTCAGCATGGGTCTGTGAGTTCCTGCCCCCTGTTCAGGCTGATTCTTAATTCCGACCGTTTCCGACTTCCTTGTGATCGGGTCTGGTGCAGGAAGCGATGCAGCCTTTCGAAGCATGCGTACTGCTGCAGGTTGTGCGGAGCCGTCTGCGAGGCGGCTACTGCTGCCACCTCGCTGTCTAACCAAGACAGGACGCCCCTTAAACCCGTCAAATGCAGGCTTAGTGCGATCCTGCTCTGCTGCAACCGTCGGCCTGACTGCTGCAGAATTATTCATTCGCTGCTTGGCATGGTCTGCTATGCTTATGTCGCTGCGCACATCCTGCTGCCAATGAATCGTACCTCCGGTGTTCATTGTGGCAGCTGTGGACACTGTCCCCATATGGCTACTATGATTTGGTTGATCTGTCAGGATACGACCCTTATCATGCAATCTACGCTGTACGGTGCTGGATAAATTGCTTGTTCTTTGAAACACTTGTGCAGCTTGATCATAGGGCTGTTCTTTGTCTGCTCTGTGTACAGCTGTTCTTTGTAAGACAGATCCTTGTAAACCAGATCCATTCAGGACTGAGCCTTGCAAGGCAGATCTATTTAAGGCTGATCTATCTAAAACAGAACCCTGTACAAAAACAGACCCCTTTAAAGCAGGAGCTCCCTGCCCTTTTAAGATTGATCTTAAGGGAGCCATCTGCAGGCTTGATCCCTGGTAGCCAGATGTAGTCGAAACGCTGTCTTTCTTTCCGATACCCGCTGGTTCGCTCAATATCGGCGCCGTAGCCATGTTTGAACGAAGCGTGCTGAGGCTGCTAATGAGACTATGCGTTATTTCCTTAGATGGTGAAGGTTGCCAACGATCCCTTGTCGCTGATTTGGCTCCTGCAGCAATAATGGCCTCTTGGTGTGGCGTCATAAAACGTTTCCCTGCAGAATTGGTCATCGTTTGCTGCGATAATTGCCGCGATCTATGTAATGCTCCAGAGCGATGCGGTGAAATCGAGTTTGCTTCCGTTAATGCAGCTCTTGGTACCAAGCTTGATGTTGTTCCTGCAGCATCTCGTGCTATATATGAACGTACAGCAGGCGGAGCCGATTGGCTTATGTGAAAATCGCTTCTTGCCATACTCCGTGCTTTCAAAATTCTAATTTCATTATTTGCTCTGCTTGCCATGTCCCGTTCACGCAATGAGGCCTGGATTACGACTGAACTACCTTTAGCAAACCGATTTCGTTGAATAGACGCTTCGGCTTCACCAGTTACCAGCTTTGGCTTAATAGCAGGCAACATTCTCGATTCTGATGAGATGGGTGCTCGAATTGATTGCGTTGTTGGTTTTGTTGTTGATTGAGATAATGATTGTGAAAGTGATTGTGAAAGCGATCTTTGAATTAATGTTGATTGTAATACTTGTTGCAGGCTTGATCCTGATCTTGAACCACCAGGAATCGCCAGAAGCCCCGTCATCGTACCCGCCATTACCCCTGCGTTCGGTTTAGATGATCTCCTAGCTGCGTCTCCAGCTGCTGCAGTTTTTGTCTGCCTAATAATTGGAGGCTCTTCACCAGCAAAATGACCTGTATTTAATCGATCTGTAGTCTTTTGAATACGTAAGCCATTTACTGATCTCTCTGTACGATGCAGTGATACAGGTTCTTCTTTGGCTCGTGGGCTTAGCCCTGATCTTAAAGCGTATCCTAATCGCGATTCTAACTTAACCGGATTGGAAAGGCCCGGGCCTGATCCAGATAAAGGCTGCCAAAGCTCGATCCACTTTTTAGGAGCGCTTGTTAAGGCTGATGCCCCGCTACGCTCATCACGCACCTGAGTGGTCTGATTGTAGAATTCAGTATGATCAGCCTTATCGATTAATGGATTAAGACTTCTCCTCTGAGCTAGCTTGGCGGTTTGCAAAGACTCTTTAGACGGTTCATCGAGTCGTCGAAAATGCTGCAACGCGGCCGCAAGTATGAGCGGACTGGAGGCTCTGACTTGAGCTGCTGTTCGACTACGGGCTGGTAGCTGTGACGCCATAATTCGTTCTGTCACAGGCAACTCATTCACGGCACCGGTTCGGTTCCCCAAAAAGTAAGAAAAGCGTTCAGATAGATTCGAACTCCCTATCTTCCCAGCCCCACCTCTTTGTACATTGGATACACGATCTATCAGTGCGCCCTCATTATGCCCGGACTGGTTACTCCATCTTGCAGCGGTAGATGCGGATTGAATCACAGAAACCGAATCCAACCTTCGGTTTAATACCTGTCCACTCTGACTATAGCTGCCTGTCTTCATTTGCTCGATCGTATTTCTGTTTTGCCTCTGTTGAATTAGAGCCTGACCAGCGCCGATCCATTGGAGCTGTCTTAAAGCAGTTATCTCAGGAAGCTGCAGGGTTGATACAGCAGGTCTGGCGTTGAAGCTTGATATGATGCCTCTAGTCTTACTGTTAAAGCCATGAGGCGCATCCGGCTTTCCTTCAAGATCTGCTGATTGAACTCCAGCCCTAAACGCAGCTGTCCTTGCCGAATTTTGAGTTGGTGCTGTGTTTTCTGTCGACGTTCTTGGGCTTCGTCGAATGCTGAATCTATTATCCGGAACTGCGTATAACTGTCTCACATTTGGCTGTGTATAGCTTAGAGCATTCATTCGCTTGGTTGCAGCGTTATCTGCCAATATTACAGAACTTCGTCGAATGCTGAAATTATTATTCGGAACTGCGTATGACTGTCTCACATTTGGCTGTGTATAGCTTAGAGCATTCATTCGCTCTGCTGCAGCGTTACCGGCCAATATTACAGAACTTCGTCGAATGCTCAGACTATCATCCTGAGCTACGTTTGGCTGTCTCACATTTGGCTGCGTAAAGCTTAGGGCATTCATTCGCTCTGCTGCAGCGTTACCGGCCAATATTACAGAACTTCGTCGAATGCTCAGACTATCATCCTGAGCTACGTTTGGCTGTCTCACATTTGCTTGCGTATTCTTTAGGGCATTTATTCGCTTGGTTGCAGCGTTATCTGCCAATGTTCCTGAATTCCGTTGCATGCTAAGCCTATTATTCAACGCTGCATATGGTTGCATCAAGCTTGCCTGCGTATAGCTTAAACTTAGAGCATTCATTGGCTTACTTGTTAACCGAGTTCTTACGCCCTGCTCACGCCCACGATTGTTGTCCAGAACAGCAGGCTTCCATGCTTTAAGCAGCATCAAGGATAGTGCCGGCAAGGGTAAAGCCATCCGGTCATCCAACCGGCGAACATCATTATCAGATTTTCGATAAATCGATTGACGTTGCCCTGCCCTCCTGTCGAATACTGACACTTCGTGTGAGATACTGTAATTCGAACCTCGTACTAGCCTCTCTTGCCTAGCGTAATCTGGAGATAGCTGAGTGTCTCGATAGACTGAGTTAACCCTACGATAGGCTTCACTATTCTGTTCATATACAGGTTCAGATTCACGTACAGCAAGTATCTTTTCAGATGTCCCTTGTCGTCGTTGAACCGATAGTGCTCGGTATGTTGCTGCTGTGTCGACAGGTGGTCTGCTTGCAAGATCCCCCCTATTTTCTAACTGCGGAAGATTCCTTTCAGCAGATTGGGACGCAATCTCCATGAGCGGATATCGCCTATAATTTCCTGTAAACCTTGGATTGGAATGTTCAAATCGCAATCTTCGATTAATGGATACAGGGTACATCGGGTTAGCTGTATGTGCAAGCTGGAAAGAAGATGTCTTTCTCTGGGTGATTGAACTGCGCGATTCCGCACTCCCTTGTTGATGTAATGAACCATCACTCCATCTCTTCCCAGCATGATTATCATTTTTAATAAAGCTATTGTTGCGATCATCATGGTTTAATCTTTGGTTTAAGCTAGTACTATAAATCTCCGCCATGCGTCTTTGCTGGCTAACGCTTGAAGAATGGTGCTGTATGTTCCCACTTTGCTTGGTCCGTCCTGGCAGCGTTGCCTGTGAAATCATAGACCAGAGTGATTGCGCTGCGTGCCTGCGACCAGGCAGGAGCCTTCCTTCATGCTGCCGTTGAATCATGGCTGATTGGATTTCTTTATCACTGCGAGCTTGATAGACTACGCGTTGACTCATTCTGGCAGAGCTCTGTTGATCAGGTGCTGCCTGCTGCCATTGCAGCTGCTGGCCTGCTTCCTTATAGCTAGTCGTAGTACCCGTTTCACCAGCACGGGTTCGCCAAACCATAGGAGATGTGGCAGTGGTTGAAGAACGACGCTGCAAATAGCTGATTGGCTCATTTTGCGTCAGCATTCGAAGCGGTATTGCTGAACCTGAGTTCAATTCCTTATTGTGCACAATCTGCCCTATACGCAGTGAAATTTGCACGCTTCGCTGCTTGTTATTATCCGGCGCCCATCTTACAGCACCCCGTTGTGTAGTTGTCAATTCCAAAGGCTCAGCTGGAAGTGAAAGCTCTGAACCGATTGGCGCATGCTGCGTCACTTGCCGATTTTGAAGCTCCATTGTTTCGTCTGCTGCCGCATCAGGCTTTTGATTGGCAATCTGATTTTGTACAGCTTCTGTAATTTGCTGTTGATCTTGGGCAACGTGCTCATCCGAAACGCGTTTTTCCCGTTTATGTCCATGCGCTAAAGCTGTCTTTTCATCCTGCAGTTGTTGCTGTTGTGGGGGTAATTGACCCAGCGACGCCAACTGCTGATTTTCCTGAATTTTACCCGAAAGCTTGTCCTGACTTGGCGGCAACGCTGGCGGCTGTCCTGCAGCTTGAGCAGGCTCCTGTCGGTTGCCCTTCCTGTTGACCAATTCAGCATTCGTTTGCTTCGCTGCCTGGCGACGAGTACGAGCGTTCTGTTCAGCCTGTTGAAGCTGCTTTTTGCTGCCTTTTGTCTCTTTTGCATCCCTTGGCGTAAGTTTTGTACGGGTATCAGGCTTCAATCGAGCCGTTGACATTTTGTCCGTTCCAGTAGCTGAGATACTACCAGCCCCGGCTTGATTTCTTTTTTCAACCGGCGTGACACTGCTCTGCATGGCCTTCGGTGCTGCTCCAGAAGATTTCTTTTGAATCAATGCCTGCTTGCTCCGGTTTGTCCCTGCCATACCACTGTAATAATGAATCAACCGCTCAAGTCGATGGACCGTTTCTGTACGAGTTATGATTTGCTTCGCTCCATTATGCTGGAGTGCGGCCAGTTGGGCTTTCAGTTGTTCGACCATGCGCCGCCATTTCGCCGAACCATCGTCCCGCTCTTCGTCGTCTGCTCCTGCCATTTCGCGAAATACCAATGACAGACGTCCAAAATAATCCTGGCGCCAAAAACCGTATTTTCCTATAATGCTGTCAGCAAAAAGTCGAGTAAGACGTGCCGAGCCGCTGCCGTCGTCCTGCTTGCGCTGTGGAACGTTCAACCTGCCGAGCTTACCGGCTGTCGTATGGGGGATATGTGATTTTCGGGATTTCATGCCAGTCCCCCTACCCGATTATTTTTTGCTGAAAACCGTTTTCAAGCCGTTATGCACCAGTTCAATGGATTCAATAGCAACACTTGTACTCGTTGAGTTCATATCGGGACCGCTCCATTTCACAGGATAAGCCTCAAGAAAATTCCACCTGCAAATTTCACTGCCTGATATATGATTCAAAATAATCGAGCCGCTTTGACGGACAATTTTGCCTTTTAAGGCATCTGCGTACCAGTCCCACAGATCGCTTGATTTCGTAATTCCCCGCTTGAGTATAATCCTCTGATTTTTTACGCCTTTGCGAAAATAATGGACATAATCGTTCAAGCCGCCCTCCGAATAAGGAACCAGCTCGATCTCCGAGTTGAGCCCCGTCACCTCCGTAAAACCGCCCACAAACAATCCATCCAGCTCGACCTCAAACCTCAAGGGCGCACTAATCTCATTTCTTCTGGAGGACTCGCTCATCTGTTGTTCACCTCTTATTGAATACATCAAACGGATTATTATCCGGTTTATCATCATTCATATTACGGTTGATTCTGGAAATCTCGTCACACCACTTCCTGCGCTCCCGATGCTCCATCAACATGATCTCATCGTGAGGCCAGTGAAAATAGTACGCGATGAAACCGGCCTCCTCGTAAATCTTGTCAATGGGGTAACCGACTATGCCTCCTCCATCCCGGCGATAAAAGACACATCCACATCAAATTCATGCTCACACTTCGGACAAATAGTATGAACCTTGGGCACTTCCATTTCATTGATTTCGCGGTAAAAGTTTTGCAAAAAAGCCAAGTCTGCGGTAAACATCTTTTCTACAACCCGAGTATCAATCGCTCTCAGATCGCCAAGCTTCGTAATAACACGCGTTAGTAAAATAATCGTGAGATAGCCAGGATTTTGCTGTACACGTTGGTCCCGCATCGGCAAAATTTCGTCAGCTGCCGTTGCAAGCCGCATAATTCCTCTTTTGTGCAGGGTACCGCTGTCATCCACATAACCTCGGGGAAGATCGAATTCGTATTCTGTCTTGAATGCCATTTGGTTTTCCTCCTAAAAGCGTTCCTTTTGGAACGCTAACTTCGTAAGCATAATCTTGTTTTGCTTCGCAAAACTATCTACGTAAGCATAAGCTGAGCGTTCCTTTTGGAACGCTTACTTCGTAAGCATTAAGTTAAGAAAACAAGAGATGGGATCAGCGGTACACGCCCTATCCCTCCTCTTGTTCCCCCATGTAATTGTTACGCCGTGCGTGTCATGCCTTCATGCGACAATTCCAAAAATTCAATTGCTACTTCAGAGCCTGTACCATTAAAATTCGGAGCTGTGTACTTGGAAGGCCATGCCTCGATAACCTGCCAGGTTGCTACATCGCCGCCCTCTTCATCGATTGCAATAATCGTAACGGTTTTGCGTGCAACTTTACCTTCAATCGACTCCTGCATCCAATTATACATGTCCATGGAGTCAGTAGTTCCCCACTTCAAGCTGATATTGCCGTATTTGGCCAATCCCGGAAGCTTGCGTGCCGTGATCGTTTCGTTGCCTTCACGATATTCCACCACAGCCAGAGACGCATCAAAACCTGATACTTCGCTAAATCCGGCTTGTTGAATACCTTCAACCTCTACTCTAAATCGAAAATTTCTATATGGATCTCTACGCTCGCCAGTCATAATTCACTTTTCCCCTTTCGTATGGTTCATGACAAGTTCCCTACTCAAAGTTTAGAGAAATACTATTCTTCTCTTGTTTTTTGAGTTATCCGGAAGATGACGAATTCCGCCGGTTTTACAGGCGCAACTCCAATAATGCAAATCAGACGACCATTATCGATATCATCCTGCGTCATGGTTGAGCGACCAATGTTCACATAAAATGCTTCACTCGGACTGCCTCCCATAAGGGCTCCATCTCTCCATACGCGGGTAAGGAATGCTTCAATCGTACGCTGTACACGAGCCCATAGCTGCTCATCATTCGGCTCGAACACAACCCAGTTTGTACCATTCTTGATCGACTCTTCGATAAAGATGAACAGCCTTCTTACGTTGACATATTTCCATAGACCGTTCGACGTAGTTGTACGTGCACCCCATACGCGAATACCTTGTCCCGGGAAAGCACGAATCAAGTTGACGCCCTGTGGATTCAAAATATCCTGTTCACCTTTATTGTATTGGCAATCCAGACCTACAGCACCACGTACAACCTCGTTGGCAGGCGCTTTTTGCACACCGCGGGTTTGGTCGGAGCGTGAGTAAATACCGGCCATCGAACCGGACGGCGGAATATAAATATTGCGCTTATCGAGCGGATCAAACACTTGCAGCCAAGGATTGTACATCGCTGCATAGTTGCTGTCAAAAATATTGCGGTGCGTCATAACGTCCGCTACTTTGGTTTTCTCACGCGGCACATCCAGAATCGCAAAACGGCTGCCGAGATTTTCACAATGCGCTACAAGTGACAATTGAACATTAGGGTCCGTTACACCTGGAATGGACATAATGCTTACAACGTCGTTGTCGATGAAGGATTGGATTCCGGTTCTTTTGCCAGGGCCACGATCTTGACCCATGAAGTCGGAAGCTGCCAGATTGGCCACAGAGCCATCACTGCCGCCTGCAAGCGAGATCAGGAACTTGCCCGTCTCCTCCAGCTCACCAGATAATGCTTCAAATGGAGCAGTCGCTCCAAGATCGCCATATTCACTACTGATATCCTTCACGGAAATAATGTTGGAGCGAACCAGGATTTTCTCAACATGGTTTGCAGCAGCTACATTTAATGATAATTTCTCGAACGATTCAGCCTCATCACCATAAAATACATGAAGTGTGAACTCGCATGTAGTCAGAACTTTAGCTGGCAGCAGATTAACATCGATAACATCCGCTTCACCATCCAACACGCTTTCCAGCTCAATAATATTGTCGAGTGAGGAGACGACGCGATTGTATTGCTTGTCACCTGCGTTCTCGAAAGCAACGACGTCCCCTACGTTGAAGCCGGCATTATTCTTTACGCGATATTGCTTGGATTCCCCAGGCTCGCCGATAATGTCAAAAATTTGAGTCTTGGCCTTGCTTGATGGTACTACGACAAGACGAATCTGGTTACCCCAAGCGCCCGGGTTTTTCGAGCTGATGCTAAGTACCTTCGACTCTTTATTATCCCCGCCCTGATTGGTAGCAAGCTTCGCATCGGAAGGAGCTACCCGCATAACGTACGAGCGTGAACCGCCATTGAGAAAGAAATGTTCCACCGCGTAAGACAGAAAACGGTAGTCGCCAAAAGCATTTTCAGATAAATAACTGCCGAAATTACGGTGAAAATCAGCTACGCTTGTAATCAGCAGAGGGACACCTTCGATCTCCCCTCTCTGTGCCAACCCAATGAAGCCTGCCGTGCTTGTACTTGCACCTTCCAGCGGCTGTGCGCCACTATCGAATTCTTCTACATAGACTCCCGGTGATAAATACTCAGCCATTATTCCCCGGTTTCATCGATCTGCACCGTCTCGCCCTATGAGCCGAAATCGTTTCTTTGCAGAATGAAACCAGTTCTCTCCTCTCTGCTTGTGGATTATAGAAGATGGATAAATCCGATCTGCTAACAATGTTAAATAACGCGTTTTGAAGCTTTTGAAGGTGTTGCCGATGGATTCAAGCATAAGCTGCCAGCTAATGTCGTTCCGCCCTCCGCGAGGTTCACCTCCTTCAAAAGGGAGAGGTCACCATGCGTAATATTGAGTTTGAGATCGAATTGCTTGGCTCTGCAGCTGGCAAAGGCCATAACAGCCTCGCCATGCTCGTCAGATCTGGATTTTACGACAGGCAGCAGCAGCGCCCCCCTATTGTAAGAACCTTTTAACGGCTCGACAAGCCGCACTTTGCGCTGGTGCTCCAGCACAGCAGCAACGCAGCACAGCTCCTCATCGGCCTTCGCATTGCGTCCGCGAATGAGAAATCGATCGCCAATCCCAATTTTTCCGGTTACAGAACCAAGCATCAGCTCATTCTCTCCCTGCCCTGCAAGGTCCTGGGCTAACCTTGCTCTCGCCACTTCCTCAGTCAAAGGGACAGCCAGCAGCGATGCACCTGAGCAAGGGGCCCCCCCTGCATTCTTGACATTGACGCGAAGCAAGGTCGCTTTATCATGAAAGGGATAGGAGGGACGAGGTGTGAGTGAGACATGAACCAACTGGTCCTTGGGACCTATCCGGACATCAACGCACTCTTCAAAATAATGCTGCACAAGCACCCGCAGTCGGTACAAACCTTCCTGCAGGTCGGTAAAAATGTAATAGCCTTGTGCTTTAACAACGGGCTTGCATACCGCCTCTTCCAAAGCGATCTTCGTATTACTGCCGAGAGGGGGACCTAAGGTGAATGAATCCAAGAGGCAAACTGCTAGTGAAACACGCGATTTCATCATTGATATTCGAGTTGGCTCCATTCGGTCCTCCTACCCTTGAATTCGGAAGTCTCTTTCTGTAACTCGTTTCGTCGTTTTGATTCTAGTCGAATCGATATGTACCGGGCCTGCTACATAACCTATGGAAAGGCGAAAAGGAATATCTGCAAAATTCCACATTCTTGTTAAAGCCTCGCCTGTGAGCGTGTCCATAACCACGCGTACTTCCTCGCCAGCCTCAGCTAAAGTACCTACTGCAGCAGGTCCGCGAAGCACAGAATGATCGTATAGCACCTGCATCGCCCTGCCCAAAATACGATGCTCATCCACGACCCTTGATTGAAGCTCAGCTGAAGAGTGGGCCGTGAGCAAGTAATATAAATTGACAGTCATAGGTGGATACTGAATAGAATCCGTCCCTCTTGCAACCATCCGGGTTTGACGGTTATCCCCGCTTTCCAGAATGTTGTACAAAAATAGCGAAAGGTAGAGATCACCCTTATCTGCAGGTGAAGCCAAACCAATCAGCTCCGGCTGTGGGATAGGATCTGGTGTCATATGTTCCCTGAGCAGCTTCAGTAAAGAGGCGCCCACATCGGCAATCACCGTATAATCGCCTATCGGAAATCACTCCTCACATTATATGTCAGCATTCGCCAGATCTCCTTGTAATAATAGAGAATTTCATGTCGATTTAAGTTTCCTTTTTCTATTATAAGTGTATTTCCAAGGCTTGACTACCACTTCCTATGGTTCATTTGAACTATTTAATGACAATAGTCTGCAAATTCCATTTTTATGTGATGAGAGAAATACTCGATAACCTTCATACAATCTTATCGTACCACAGTAATGGCGAAATTGAATTGTGAGAGATATCACAATTTTATCAAGCCAAACAAGGCGTTTATCTCCAATGATCGTTAGATAAACGCCTTTACCATTATTTAATACATATCAACATCATCTTTATTCCAAATTTTACCTGTTTTTTGCATTTCATATTTGACAGCCTGCAAAATATGTCGCATCCCAATAACAGTCCCCGCATCAGCGGCCATAAAGGCGGAGGATACGGCAATATTTTTAATATAACCGCCAGCCACCTGAAATTTGGAAGCCACATATTTGAAATCGACGTCATCACCAATCGGCGCTTCCTTCGGAAACATCGATCGCCATATTTTCTCGCGGTGCTCCTCATCAGGAAAAGGAAATTTAATAATATAACTGATCCTTCGAATAAAAGCTTCATCGATATTGTTCAGCAGGTTGGTGGCGAGTACCGTGATTCCTTCATATTCCTCCATTTTTTGCAGCAGATAGGCGGTCTCAATGTTAGCATACTTGTCATGGGAATCCTTGACCTCGGAACGTTTGCCGAACAAGGCGTCAGTCTCATCAAAGAACAAAATCGCATTGCTAAGACGGGCCTCTTCGAAAATTTCATGCAGATTCTTTTCCGTCTCGCCAATGTATTTGCTGATGACCTGAGATAAATCAATCTTATAGAGCTCCAGCTGAAGCTCATTGGCGACAACCTGGGCAGACATCGTCTTTCCCGTTCCCGGAGGACCTGCGAACAGCATGCTTAGTCCTTTGCCGTATGCCAGCTTACGCTCAAAGCCCCATCTGCTGTATACCGTACTGCGATATTTCATCTGGTTGCAGGCTTGGCGAAGCTGCTCCTTTTGCTCAGTCGGTAAAATAATATCCTCCCACGCATACTTGGGCTGAATCCGTACTGCCTTCTTGGCCAAACGATGCTGCACCTGCATGAAGCATGCCTTGTACAGCGCGGCCTCAACGACAGCACTCCCGGACCGATTGTCTCCATGAGCTGCATTTTTTGAATTTCCACTGCTGTTCCAAGCCGCAAAACCTTGTGACAGCATTAACGCCCTGATGATTTGTCCAGGTGTAAAACGGAACTTGCTGCCGAATACCGCCCAATCAACCTTATAATCCAGTCCATGCTCCAAGGCGAAGCTTTCCCACAACATATGCCGCTGTTCATCATCCGGTATCGGAATCTCAAGATCAATAACCATCCTATCCTTCAGCTCGGAGGATAATCGTTGATGTTTGTCTGCCAATAAAAACAGCAGTCCATTATAGCTGTTCAAACATTGGTACACCGCCTGAAGGCGCTGACGGGACAGCAGATCCGGCTCTTCGGGAAATAACACCTCCATGTGGGTCAGTCCGAGAATCGCCTGATGCAATATGGCTTCCCTCAGCACCTCATCCAGCAGCAGATCAAAGGGTTTGTCCTGCAGCAGCATAGCCGACAAATCTGCGAACAACACAGGCTTGCCAAAGGAACGGCAGCAATGCTGCACCTGCAGTTTTTTACCTGCGCCTGATGGGCCCCATATATAAAAAGCGATCAGCTTTCGTTCCTTTTTGACCGGGGCATACATCTCCCTTACGAATGACTGCAGCTGGTCCTGCAGCTCCAAACCGGTACGCAGCTGCGGCAGCGACTCGTCCAGCGCGTGACGTTTCGTTACACGAAACAGCTCTTCTTCCGAATGAAGGACCGTTTCATCCAGCAAAAACCGGACCATCCGCCGATCCAGAATGACGAGCTTCGAAAGCATGGAACGGGTCGCAAGCTCGCTCGATTCCTTAAAAAGCATATACTTGGCCAGCTTCCCCGATGGGGACAGCGATAACCGCGCCGCACTCATTTCCTCCAGATCACGGCAAGCCAGCTGCAGCAGCAAGCTGATATTCGGGTGTTTGGCAGTCAGATCATCAATCAGAAACCCAAAGATCCTTTCATATTTACGGTCCAACTCAACCGCTAACGCGGTCATGATACATTGACGTTCCCATGACTGCATACCAAAGGTCCGTTCTATATAAGGAAGCGGCAAAAAGACGCCCATCAGCTCACTTTGCGCAAGCCTCCGACCCACTGCCTCTTCAGACTCCTGCAGTTGATCCAGCAGCAGTTCAGCTTCCTGATCATACTCCGACAGAGGAGCTCCAGCGTTAATCAAGCCCATAAATTCCTCTTCGGAAACAAACATGCCATTAAAAGGATCAGCCTGCCATTCCGTCATCCTTTTCTTCCTTCGTAAATACAACCACTGCAGCCTCAAATCCAATAATTGCAGCTCGTCCGCATAATGCTCCCAGCAGCTTGCATATCCTCTTTCGTCCCACAGCTTCCCTTGCTCAGCTGAGACAAGCTCCTCAAATCGTCCGTTGATCATAGCACTCCCCTAAATGTAACCATGTGGAATTCAAATCCTCATCTGTGATTGTCGCTTTATGATTTATCTTATCAAACATTGTCAGGGTTGACTATATGAAGACCCAGTCTCATCTGGTTAAATCCGAAGGCGCATCCAACCTATATCGTTCAACGATTAGACGCTCTTCGTACATTTTAACGAAAGCTGAATTTAACAGTAATTTGATTACATATTAACAATACGCATGATATAGTAATCGTAGGCAGAGCAATAGACAAATGCCGCAGACGCTATAACAAGCCGCAGCGATAGCCGAACTTACATCATTAATAGTTCACGGAGGTGTTACTCATACAATGGATTCCGGCCATGAAACCAAGACAAGTCAGACCGAGCGCTTTGAAACCGCCCTTTGGACGATTGTACGCAGGCTCGGACCTGAACTTACATCACACACCAGTCTAAAGCTAACCGGACAGCAGTTCGTGATGCTGCATTTCATTTCCAAAACAGGTCCCTGTAAAGTGACCGATCTTGCAGGTAGAATGGAAGTTAAACCAAGCGCCATTACCGTCATGATTGACCGCTTGATCGCTCAGGGGGTCGTCCAGCGTCGCCATGATGATAAGGATCGCAGAGTCGTATTCATCGATATGACGGATCGTGGACATGAAGTTTTAGAGCAGCTTCAGCAGCTTCGCAGAGAAATTATCGGCAGCTATTTAAATGATTTGGATGCCGACAAGCTGACCGTGTTTCTGGATGTTTTCGAGCAAATTGCCGACAAAATTCCGAAATCGGTTCATCCGTCAAACCAGCCTGCAGACAACTAAAAAAAGTGGAATGATTTGGACAAATCTGGATACAATAAAGTATGGACAGCTACCCCCCAGGCATGCTCCAAAGCAAGTGAAATAAACAGTATTTGGTTGTGATGGTACTGAAATTATGGTATAATCAGAACATTCACAATATTGTATCTGTTAAATTCACATCTTATAAAGATTATTACAGTAAATTTTGGGGTAATCTTTATAATGTGTGAATTTTCTTATTCATGCAAATAAGAGTAAACATTTATTGGAGGTTTTTAAGAAGATGGAAACAGGAACAGTGAAATGGTTTAACGCCGAAAAAGGCTTCGGTTTTATTGAAGTTGAAGGCGGCAAAGATGTATTCGTACATTTTAGCGCTATTACAGGGGATGGCTATAAATCCCTTGATGAAGGACAACGCGTACAATTTAACGTTGTTCAAGGCAACCGTGGACCTCAAGCAGAAAACGTAGTGAAACTGTAAGGTTTCATGATGAGGGGGGAACTGCTCGGACTTGGGCAGTTCTTTTTCAGTTCAAGACCATCCATAGTTCTCATGTTGGAATGCAGCGCACAAACTGAAGGAGGGGTTCTACATTGTATTTCTCCAAGAAAAACATGGAACCGGTTCAAGAAGAGCAGACATCCGTTTGGGTGTGCAGTAAAGAAGGATGTTCGTGCTGGATGCGAGAAAACTTTTCTCTGCAAAAAAGCCCACTTTGCCCTATATGCAAATCAGAGATGGTCAAAAATTCGAAAATGCTCCCGTTACTCAACAATCACCACAAAGTAAACTAATACGGTGCGAATGAAGATTCGCTCATAACCGAAAGGCACCCCTCCATTTGGAGAAGGCGCCTTTTTTTGTATGCAAACCTATCTATCATGTATATTTCAGCTCACTATTGCCTATCCTTTTACTAGAATCGTTTTTTTCATAGAATGATAGATTGCAGTCGAAGGGACAGAGCGATGAGAGCAACCATCAGTTGGACATGTATAGTAATAATTACCCTCGTATTGACATTTGAAGCAGCAGCCCAAGGCTGGACATTGCGCCCGCACTCGGATGGAGATCTGCAGCGCTTGCTCCCATTAGCTGATTCGATTATTGCTTCTAATAAAAAAGTGACCTTGAAGCATACAAGCGCCTTTCTTCCCTATAAGGAAGAGCGTGATTTTCGTCAAACCGCGCAGCTCATAAGCACCACCTTTAAGCTTGAAGCTCCATTGAACCCGATCCATAAGCAGGACGTACTGCTCAATAGATTCACACTGAAGGATACGGACACGATTCAGGCGAGTCTGTTGTGGATCGGCTTTTCCGATGGAAGCACACAATTGAGCCTGACTGCCGAAACACTTCAAACAGACGGAATTAATACCCTGCACGATTTGCAACAGCTGTGGAATACTCAGCTGCAAGCTCTTGGAATTCAGTCCAGCTGGAATGTGATGATTCAAGGAAATATAGAT
Source organism: Paenibacillus periandrae (assembly GCF_022458865.1). GTDB lineage: Bacteria > Bacillota > Bacilli > Paenibacillales > NBRC-103111 > Paenibacillus_S > Paenibacillus_S periandrae. The sequence continues at coordinate 150,256 of NZ_JAJNMU010000013.1, forward strand.
GCAGATACATCACCATACGCATCTTCGCAGCAGCCTGGGCTAAGCCCTACTCTACAACTGCATGTAACCGATAGCCTTCATGCCCATGAGCTGGCCCGTTATCAGGATGCCAACAGCTTAAGCATATCCTACCATTCCACAATAGTTGGAGAATCAGCGGTGAACACCCAACAAAAAATGAACCTCCAGGTGGCGGTTCATCGGGATTCCATTACGGGTCAACAGCGTATCACCATAGCAGCTCCTGCCATTTCGATCGCCTATTAGAATGCTTATAGGGCAGCCTTCAGCTTATCGATGACTTCCTGATACTCTTCGTCTGTCAAATACGTTTCTCCAGGGTTCATTTCAAACATTTTGCCCCATGCGGCACCGTTCTCATATTTCGGTACGACGTGGAAATGCACGTGCGGCATCGTATCACCGAATGCGCCATAATTGATTTTACCCGGTGCGAAAGCCGACTCAATCGCCTTGGCAGCCTGGGCAACATCGCGCATATAAGCATCCTGCTTCTCCTGGGAAAGGTGAAAAAACTCCTGCTGATGCTCATTAAGCGCCACGACACAACGACCCTTATGAGTCTGCTCCTTGAACAAAAATAACGTAGAAACGCGCATTTGCCCAATCTCGATCATTAAATTATCAATACGTTCGTCGCGGTTACAATAAATACAATTTATAGACACTTGCCATCTCTCCAGCCTCGATTAAATTTTCAGAGCAGGTCTTGTTGAAGACCCTCATTACCATACTACGTTTCGTCCCTTCATTTGTCCATACCAAGTCTCAGAAGCTATGAAAGCGCAAACTATTTATTTAATTTTCTGAATATTTGTACTATAATAGACGTAGAAGGAAATAGCATCCTGGGCAACTGAACAAGACATCCTCATCAAAAAATGATTTTTGGGAGGTCATTGTATGCGTAGCGAAATCGAACAGGGTACGATATTTGTTTTTGTAGGAACCAGCGGAGCCGGCAGAAAAACCATTGCCCATCAATTAAGCAAGGAGCTTGGGCTGCAGCACATTATTTCTCACACCACCCGTGAACCACGGCCTCACGAAATTCATGGTCAGGCTTACTATTTCACCACTCGCAGGGAATTTATCGATGCTGATATTCGCGGTGAATTCATACAGACGGCCGAGATCGATAATCACTTTTATGGGATCAAAAAATCCGATGTCGAGGCTGCATTCGCCAACCATCCTGTCGCCTATGTAATCGTCAATCGATCGGGAGCCAACAAATTCAAATATGAATTCCAGGATCGGGCAATTCGTCTATTCATTTATGCTAACAAACAGTTGATTCTGGAAAGACTTGAGGCTCGTAACGTTTCGGATGAGGTTATTCGACACTATCTGGATCATTATATTGAAGAGGTTTCTTATCGCAAGGAATGTGAGCATGTTTTTGAAAATCTTGAACTAGCCGCTACCATGCAGCAGGTAAAGAACGCCATCTTATCGCACATGCCAGCAACCACAAGTTAAATGAGTGACGTCCAAATCATAATAAAATGAGAACGAAAAAAATGCCCTCAACCGAAGTTGAGAGCATTTTTATTTGAATTACAGTTTAACAACGTTTTCCGCTTGTGGTCCACGGTTGCCTTGTACCACGTTGAACTCAACGCGTTGGCCTTCGTCTAAAGATTTGAAGCCTTCGCCAACGATTGCGCTGAAATGTACAAATACGTCGTTTCCGCCTTCAACTTCGATAAAACCGAAACCTTTTTCTGCGTTAAACCATTTTACTGTACCTGTTTGTGCCATGTGTATTACCTCCAAAAAATATTTAACATGATCTTTTTTTATTTCTTTAAAAAATAAAAATTCACACATTGTGAAAAGTTCCATTATAGAAATGAAAACCCTTTACAATATCTGAATTAAGGTTCCATCTATTTCAATGTTTTAATAATATCATGGCCCGATTTAAAAAGCAAGCGCTTTATGAAATATATGTAATTTTTCAAACGTGATTGGCACCTGTCGAAAATCGCCTGATTTAATTGATTTACTGACTATTTCCAAGTAAACTAAGGGAAAATATGGACAAGCTTACTACAGTCGATGTCTCGTTATCCAAAACCACTTCCATTAACAGACTTTACGAACAGGAGAGACGGACCATGCACGTTTTTACATTGATTTCGCTACGTAAACTCGGGTGGGTCACCCTTATTTTACTATGTATAGCCTGGAGCACAGCGTACGCCGAGTCCGAGGATCCTGCGACCTATTCGGTATATGAAGCAGAGGATGCGTTACGGATTGGAACTATCGTTTCTCAGGAGCTGCCCGATTATTCAGGCACCGGCTATGTAACCGGCTTTGAAGTTGCAGGCGATTCTTTGCAATTTACCGTACATGTGGATCAAGAAGGCTTCTACCCTCTGGATATCCGATATGCAGCTCCAAGTGGTGATAAAACCAACAATATTGAAATCAACGGCAGCACTGCCGGTGAAAAAATGTTTCCCCAATCCGAGGTATTTACAAATATCGAGTTTGGCCAGATTTATCTCGATGAAGGTGACAATATCGTAGAAATCACTACGTATTGGGGTTACTTTGATGTCGATTATATCCGTATCGGTCCCTTGCAGGAGCGCCCTGCCATTGCCCCTGTATCGAACAAGCTGGTTAGCCCTCAGCCATCGGTTGAAGCTCAAGCCTTAATGTCGTATTTAACCTCTCAATATGGAAAAAGCATTCTTGCCGGTCAGCAGCGCAGCTCATCGAATGAAGCCAACTACATTTATAAGCAAACGGGTAAGCTGCCTGCAGTCGCAGGATTTACAGCTACCGATTTTGGGGACAATGCGATAGAATGGGCCAAATACGGTGGCCTCGTTTCCGTGGAGTGGCATTGGTCTGCCCCGATGAATGAACGAGAATTTATGACCTCCAATACAAGCTTTGATGCCGCCAAAGCCGTTCAGCCCGGTACTCCTGAGCATAATGCGTTGTTGAAGGACCTGGATCAAATGGCACAAACCTTAAAACGCTTTAAAGATGCCAAAATCCCGATCCTGTGGCGTCCGCTGCATGAAGCTGAAGGCGGATGGTTCTGGTGGGGCTCAAAAGGACCCGAAATAGCCAAACAGCTCTATGCGATCATGTTTGAACGGTTTACTACGTTTCATGGGCTTAATAATCTCATCTGGATCTGGACAACGTCTGACACCAAATATTCCAAGGACTGGTATCCGGGAAATCAATACGTGGATATTTTAGGAATCGATCGTTACATTAAAGCTGGGGATTACAGCACGCTGATGAGTGTGTATGATACTGTCGTCGCAATGGGCAATGGGAAAAAGCTCGTTGCTTATACGGAGAATGGACCGATTCCAGACCCTCGTCAGCTCAAAAGAAATAAGGTTGGATGGATGTACTTTAATACGTGGCACGAAAAATTTTTGATGGATGGTAAAATCAATTCCGATTATCACCTGCGTATGGTATACAACCATCCTTATGTCATTACATTGGACAAGCTGCCTTCGGAAGCGATTTATGGCAAACGTCCTCTACCCTACCCTTTTCCACCCGCTACTCCAGCCCTTCCAACCCCACTCAAATAAAGTGAGATGGGGTTGAGCGCTTATCCCTCTATTCCACCGACACTTTCGTCGATGCAAAAAACTTGCTAATCGCAAAGGAGCAAGCCCCAAGCACCGCGGACCTGCTACCAAGCTGGGAAAATTCGATCTGCAGCCGTTCACGCGGATAAGGCAGCGAACGCCCTTCCAGTGATTGCAGCATGGTCGGACGCAGCCACTGTCCCGCCTCTGCGAGGCGCCCTCCGATAATAATCAGCTCTGGGTTAAATCCGTTAATAATGTTCACCACACCTACACCGAGAAAGTGTCCTACCCGTTCAAACAGCTTGATGACGGAAGACTCACCCTTTTCCGCAAGCGACAGCAAAGTTTCCATATCGACAGATTGAGTATTCAATACATTTTTCGCTGCTTCATATAATGCATTTTCCGAAGCATACATTTCCCAACAGCCCGCGTTTCCGCAGCGGCATGGTTTGCCATCGTGCTGGATCGACATATGCCCGATCTCCCCTGAAAATCCGGAAGAGCCGCGAAACAGCTCTCCTTTGATAATAATTCCGGCGCCGATTCCTATCCCCACGCTGATGTATACAAGATCGGCTGCATCACGGCCTGCTCCAAATTCCTTTTCCCCAACAGCTCCCGCATTAGCTTCGTTATCGATCACGACGGCAATGCCAAACTCCTCTTCGATGATACGCTGCAGGGGGACATGAGTCCAGCCCAGATTAGGCGCAAATAATACATCACCCTGCCCGTTGCTGATTCCCGGGATTCCAATACCAATGCCGACGATACCATAGACGCTCTGTGGAACACGCCGAAGCATCTCGCGGATGCAGGCTTTCAGCTCAGCTAGTGCCAGCTCCAAAACCGTGTTATCGTGCTGCACCTTATATTGCTCTACAATCGTGCCCTCCAAGTCAGTTAACACGGCTCGTATATAATTCACACCCAGGTCGATGCCGAGCGCATAACCGGCTGTACGATTAAAGAGCAGCATCATCGGCTTTCGTCCGCCGCTCGATTCGCCCGTGCCAATTTCATTGGCAAGGCTACTTTCCAGCAGCTCGTTGACCAGACTGGAAACCGTCGCTTTCGTAAGTCCCGTTTGTTCAGCGATACGTGCTCGCGATATAGGTGAATAGTTGCGTATATAGTGAAGTACGATGGACTTGTTAATCTTTTTGACCAGGTTCAAATCTCCGGTTTGTTTCATGATAGCCCCCATCTGGATGGTTTGGCATTATTTTAGCATGAAAGTAACCAATGTGCACATACTAAGTTTGTTTAATGGATTTACAAACTACGCAGAGAATGCTATGATGGTTTTGAAAGCGTTCTTGCACAGAGCGATAATCTTGATACGCCTTAGATTGATATCCATTACTATGTTTTTCTGTGTACATGTACGCTGCTGTCGTTCCTTATCAATTCATATCTGGAGGTAAAAACAATGGGCTATTTTGATCATGTAGGTACTGTGAAGTTTGAAGGGAAATCCTCGACGAATCCACTTGCATTTAAATTTTACAACCCTGATGAAGTCATTTTGGGTAAAACGATGCGTGAGCACCTGCGCTTTGGTGTGGCTTATTGGCACTCCTTTACAGGCAATGGCTCTGATCCTTTTGGTGCAGGTACTGCACTTCGCGGCTGGAACGAATTATCCGGTATGGAGCTGGCCAAAGCACGCGTTGAAGCTTGCTTCGAGCTGCTGAACATTCTTGATGTCGATTATTTCTGCTTCCATGACCGTGATATCGCACCGGAAGGCGACACGCTGCAGGAAACAAATCGCAATCTGGATGAAATCGTCGCTCTGATTAAACAACACATGCAATCCAGCGGCAAAAAACTGCTGTGGAACACAGCCAACATGTTCACCAATCCACGCTTCGTGCACGGTGCTGCAACAACTTCCAACGCAGATGTATTTGCTTATGCTGCTGCACAAGTGAAGAAAGCCTTGGATCACGGTAAAGAGCTTGGCGCGGAAAACTACGTATTCTGGGGCGGCCGTGAGGGCTATGAGTCATTGTTGAATACGGATCTTGGCCTGGAGCTTGATAATCTGGCACGCTTCCTGCAATTGGCTGTTGATTACGCGAAGGAAATCGGCTTTGATGCTCAGTTCCTGATCGAACCAAAACCGAAGGAGCCATCCAAGCACCAGTATGATTTTGATGCGGCAACTACGCTGCAATTCCTGCAAAAATATGACTTGGCGAAGCATTTCAAGCTGAACCTGGAAGCTAACCATGCTACATTGGCAGGACACACCTTCGAGCACGAGCTGCGCGTTGCCCGTATTAATGGCGCTCTGGGCTCTATTGACGCTAACCAAGGCGATCTGCTGCTGGGCTGGGATACGGACGAATTCCCGACAGATTTGTACGCTTCGACGCTTGCCATGTATGAAATTTTGCAAAACGAGGGTGGCATCGGCCGCGGTGGTGTGAACTTTGACGCCAAGGTACGTCGTACCTCATTCGAGCCTATCGATGTCGTCTACGCACACATCAACGGTATGGATGCATTCGCTCGCGGGCTGCAGGTAGCTGCCAAGCTGATTGAAGACCGTGCTTTCGAAAATGTCATTGAAGAGCGTTACGCTTCCTTCACAACCGGCATTGGCGCCGATATCGTATCCGGCAAAGCAAACTTCCATACGCTGGAAGCTTATGCCTTGCAAAATAACCCGATCACGAACAAATCCGGTCGTGTCGAGGTGCTTCGCTCCATTCTTAACCAATACATCATTAACGTATAAGTTAATTTTGTTCCTATCCATGTATAGCAATACTTAAAGGAACGTATCGAGCTGAACCCAGCCTGATACGTTCCTTTTTAATGACTATTTTGAGGTGGACTCACACAGCTGCTCCTATGATTTAGCAGGCTGTTCCTTCTCCACAAAGCCTCCGCCTTGAAAAGCAGTTTCATCCTGCGAGATGGTCTCGTGGCTGTAGCGCACTTTAGCAAGCACCTCGCTCGCATCATCCTGCGGCTTATAACCGATCAGCTTTTCCAAATATCCGATATCGTAATAATTATCGCTATTGTCAGAGGTTCCGTACAGACTGAGAAAATCGATCGAGCTGTCAGCTTCAATGCAGCAGGCGGCCAGTTGAACCATATCCCGGCTCGAAATCCAGATGTGCGCCGAGCGTGCCGAGTGCGGCCTGTCATCACCTGGAAAATTGCCAATCCGTATATTAAATGAGGAAATACCGTATTTGTCCGCATAGAAGCGCCCCAGCAATTCAATATAACATTTGCTTAGTCCATAAAAGCTGTCCGGTCGATAAGGCTCATCAGGCTCTACCGTTTCACCTACCTTGTAGAATCCGGTTGCATGGTTCGAGCTTGCAAAGATCACCCGCTTCACACCATGGGCACGCGCCGCTTCATATACATGATAGGCACCCGTCACATTGATCGGCAGCACCTTGCCAAGGAAGTCTTCCTCATCCTGAGCCCAGGCAAAATGCAGTACGACATCCACGCCCTGCATCAGCTCCTGAAGCCTGTTGGCATCGGTGACGTCAAGCTTCACGATCCCTTGATCAGGATCAGGCTGTAAATCCGCAGCCACGATGTCATATGCCCCTTGCCCCCTCAGTCCTTGCAGCAGACTCTCCCCCAGCTTGCCGTTTGCTCCGGTAATCAACAATTTCTTCATCGATATCATCCTCTCCTATTTGATCGATACGATTTGACCTGCTTGTAGCCACTTGCATAGTATTACCCAATTCCCACCAGGTTTAGCGTTATGATATCTGCACTTCAGAGGTCACCCCGTCATCTGACAGCAAAAAGGAGCTGCCCGGCAGCCCCTCAATTCGTATATAGTAGATGTATGCAGCAGTCTGCATCCCACCTTATGAACCATTTTATAATTCGATCTTAAGAATGATATTGATCCCGCCGCATCCGATATTCGTAATTATCCTTACACAACTTGAGCAGATCGTATTTCAACCCCCGCTTCGGCTGGGTGATGAGCAAAGGTTTGCTCCCTGCTGCCCGTAGCGACGCACGTACCTTGCGCGGATCGACAACCCGGTTCACGATAAGCTCGTCCGGCCGTTCGGCACGATAATGCGAGATCAGAAAGCTGTCGCAAGCCGCGCCCGTTTCCTGATCAGCGGCGGTCAGCTCCTGCATATAGAAATCGCGCAGCATCCCTTCCTGCACCTTGGCGATCAATACCTGGCCCTCTCCGAAGTAAAGCACATCCTGATTGACGATCACCTCTCGATCAACAATTTGCTTAACAGGCAATCTTTCGAGAATACGAATATGGCGAAGCATGTTCTCGGCCTTTTCAAATTCAAGACGCTCGGCATAATCGCCCATTTTGCTGTACATCGCCGCTATCAGCGTCTCGCCGTTGTTAACAAGCAGCTCTGCTGCCTGAGATGCCGTATCGCGATAGGCTTCCTCGGAAATCCAGCCTTCGCAAACACCGCTGCATTTGCCAATATGGTACAGCAGACACGCTCGCTTAGGCAAAGTCCGGCAAGTACGCAGACGAAAATGATCAGTGACAAATTCCAGCACAGCATTCCGAAAGCGGGAGCTCGGATAAGGGCCAAAGCGCTGCTGATTCAGGGATACTGCTAACGGATCTGCAGCCTGTTTCATTACTTTGGGTAGATGTGGCAGTTCACGTGCAATTGATCCGGCGGATGGGTCGGCCGTAGGTTTCTGCTGTTTCTTTCGGTGCAGTGGATAACGCTGAGGTTTATCCAAGTGGTCTGGAGTTGACTTGCGGTTTCGGTAAAAGACGTCCAATCGCGGAACAGGCTCCGCTGTCAGCTGCAGGTACGCGTAGCCGCTGTTATCTCTTTTAAGCGCCCTGTTGTAGTAGGGCTTATGAATTTTGATTAAATTATTTTCCAGCAGCAGGCTTTCCGGCTCATTGTTGACCAGCACCACTTCAATCGCGGCAATTTCCTGAACGAGCTGCACAATCTTCTTGCGGTGCTTGCGCTGTTGAAAGTAGGAACGCAAACGGCTGCGCAGGTTTTTCGATTTGCCGACATAAATGATCCGGCCAGCGGCATTTTTCATCAAATAACACCCTGGAGCCTCCGGATATTCCCCGGCATGGAACACGAATGACATCGATAGAAGTCCTCCTGTTAGTGAACTGGATTAAAGCTATTTGAACCAGCCCTTGCGATAAAACCATAGAAACATGGCAAATCCGATTCCGAACATCACACCGAGAATCATAAAATAACCCCAGTGCCACGTTAATTCAGGCATATTAGCAAAATTCATCCCGTATATGCCGGCGATAAAGGTCAAAGGCATAAAAATCGTCGTGATGACCGTTAAGGTTTTCATAATTGTATTCATCCTGTTGGAATTCAGGGATACATAACTATCCCGCATATCGGCGGTCATATCACGGGTCGCCTCAATAATTTCCGACAGCTTCAACAGATGATCATAAATATCCGTAAAATAAATCTGCTGCTCCTTGATCCCGTCTATTTTATCCGAGCTGACCATCCGATACAGCAAGTCCCGCATCGGTACGATCGTTCGGCGCAGCTTCAACAGCTTCGTTCGGATTTCAAATATTTCGTTCATTAGCAGATGATTGGTAGCGCTTCTGCCTTTGATTTCAATTTCATTAAGCTGGTCCTCAATTTGATATACGGAGGGAAAATATTCGTCGACCATATTGTCCATCACCAAATAGGCCGCATAAGCATGCCCTTTAAGACGGATGGCCTCCTGCTGCTCGACCCGGCTCCAAGCCTCGTCGATTTCCCAGGATGGCGACAGGTGGAATGTAACAATGAAGTTATCACCCCAAAATATATCGACCTCTTCCGCAGCCAAGGTCACCGCGTTCACAGCATGCAGCACCAGAAAATTGACGGCCTCGTAATGATCCAGCTTTGGGCGCTGCAGGAGATGATAGCAGTCTTCGATTGCTAACGGATGAAAATGAAAGTGAGTATCCAGCATGAGTGCCTCTTCATCTGTCGGGATGTCAAAATCCACCCAATACCAGCCCACATTCGGACTCGACAGGTCATTTAAGCCAGCCTGAGGAATCACTTGAAATTGATGATCAACAGCCATTATTCGTATCATAACCACTTGCTCCTCGTCTTTATCGCTGCAGCTGCCTATCTCCTCCACTATACTCCTTGCATGTTCCGCTTAGCAACCAGCCAGCTTAAGAGCGAACAGCTTAAAATATGCTTGCATCGAGCATCAAACTGGTCAAATCGATGTCAGTACAGGGAAAAAGCTTGAATGAAATGAATATATGATGAAATTGAGGGTTGTCATTTGTACCCGGAATTAGATATAATCTTATTGATAATGAGAATCGGTATCATCATAAGGAGCGGATACAGATGGGACGCTTATACACGGAACAATTAGATATTGCTTACGGAGACATTAGCATAGTCGAGCATTTAAATATTAGCATTCCTTCGGGGCAAATTACGGCGCTTGTCGGGGCGAATGGCTCAGGCAAATCAACAATTCTTAAAGCGATGGCCCGCATGCTGAAGCCAACGGGCGGGACCGTATACCTAGACGGCAAGTCGATTCATCGTCAAGCTACGAAGGAGGTCGCCAAGCAGCTCGCGATATTGCCGCAAAACCCGATTGCGCCAGACGGACTGACGGTATCCGAGCTTGTCACCTATGGCCGCTTCCCTCATCAGAAGGGCTTCGGCTCCCTGACCAAGGAAGATAAGGAAGCCGTGCGCTGGGCGATTGAAATGACGGGGATGAACGAATTTTATGACCGCCCTGTAGACCAGCTATCCGGTGGACAGCGGCAGCGTGCCTGGATCGCCATGGCCTTGGCACAAGGAACCGACATTTTGTTTTTGGATGAGCCAACGACCTTTCTGGATATGGCCCACCAGCTTGAAGTGCTGAAGCTGCTGCAGAAGCTGAACGACGAAGAAGGTCGCACAATTGTAATGGTCGTTCATGATCTCAACCACGCGGCTCGCTACGCCCACCATATGGTCGCCATTCAAAAGGGACGTGTTATCAGCAACGGTACCCCAGCTGAAGTCATGAATCTCGATGTACTTCGTGAGGTGTTTGGCATCGAAGCGGATATTATCCCTGATCCACGTACAGGCGTTCCTCTTTGTCTGCCGTATGGATTGGCTCATGAGTTTCACCAGCAGCCTTCTAACCCAGCGGGAGCAGTCAACAGCGAGTCAACCAGTCACAAAGAGCCCGCATCTGTGGGCAGATAGTCGAACTCCACCAGTAAAACCTCGAGCCGGACGGTTCGAGGTTTTTTATTGCTATAGCGTTCGTATGAATGGCATTATCTCTTCGTAGCGAGTAAGCCTGTTTATGCTCCGGCAATCAGATTACCCCTTTATGGCCAGATGGCACACTTGTCGAGAAGGGGCTGGTCAGGCTGGAGGGCAGCAGGTACACCTCAGGGTCTCTGCTGCTTGCATTAACCCAGGCTTGTACACATAACGGATCAAAATGACTGCCGCTATGCTCCTTCAAAAAGCGTATGGCCTCCTCATGCGACCAAGCCTTCCGGTAAGATCGGGTTGAGGTCAACGCGTCATACACATCAGCGACTGCAACGATTCTCGCCAATAGCGGGATCTCTTCGCCTGTTAGACGATCAGGATATCCAGTCCCATCCCATTTTTCATGGTGAAATCGGATAATTTCAAGCTCCTCTTTCATAAATCCCAGATTCCTGCACATTTCATAGCCCTTCACCGGATGCGTTTCAATAATGAAACGTTCCTCCGGCGTAAGCCGCCCGGGCTTGTTCAATATCTCGTCAGGAATCGTGTTCTTGCCAACATCATGAACAATTGCCCCTTGTGACAGAGCACGGAGCTGCTCCGGCTTCAACTGCATTTCTTCGGCGAGCCTTAAGGCGTACATGGTTACCCTGAAATTATGGCCTGCTGTATACATGTCCTTAATCTCCGTAGCGAGCACCAGCTCTTTAACACTTGGAGACAAGCAGCTCGTTATTCGTTCAACCGGATCATTGGTAAACAAGGAGCGGATCACCATCGTCATCGATTGATTAGCCGCATACTGCTTGAATAAACCGTACAGCATGACCAGCATAGATGCCAATAGCAGAAAATGATACAGCCACCAGCTAAGAAGCCAGGTTTCGCCTAGCACCATAATCAACTGTGCATTAATCATCCAGCAGCAGCTGTAGACAATCGCAGCCTGCAGCGGGAAACGCGAATAGCGGTACGATTGATGGTAACGATACATCGTCATCCCATTCAGGACCATAACCGCTCCGGTCGACAGCCACTTGGAGGCAAGCCCATCGAGTGGTATCCACTCTATCAGATGAGAAAAGGAAAGAGCAGCAGCTCCGATCAAGCCCAAGCCAATCGTCCATACAGGCACTAACCATTGTCTCCATCTGGACAAGCGCACAATGAAACCATTATCGGATGAAACCGAGGACAGCCATAACCAGAAGGAAGCTAGCAGCACACTCCCTTGTGCGGCCACTCCCGGCAGATGAGACATATGAATAAGCATATTGGGTGTGGACAAGCCATGGACAGAAAAAATCTCCGCCAACGAAATAAAGGCCATCGCCAAAAAGCTGATTTTAATATTACGTACGCGACTTCCCGATATGCCTACGGCAATCGCAATAATACTTGCAAGCAAAGCAACCGAGCTGACAATATAAAAATGCCCGCGGGGTACCGCAAACTGGATATCAAGCAAAGGATTGAATTTTAACAAATTGAATACAAGAAAAGGTAATGTAATCGCTACCAATGGGCCCGTCAATTCTCGAAATTTCATTTGTTGTTATCCCCTTTATACTTGCTATCACGCTGTTATTGTACCATAAGACCTACTGTTAATTACACCAAAAAACCTGAAACTCAGGCTTTACACTGAATCCCAGGATCTTGGTTTGAAATTATGTCGTTATTCCTTGTAAAGGCTTATGCTGACCTCATCCTTCACCAGTTGAGCATCTACGTCAATAATGTCCTGATTACGAGCCGAATCCGCTCCAAAAAAATCAACCAGCTTGATCCTGGCTTGGCGCTTCACTTCTTTATCGATACTCATCGCCACCGCTCCTATCGCCAGCATGAGCGCACCCAAATCGTCCAAATACCCGACGACTGGAATGATATCCGGTATCATATCAAATGGAAAAATCAAATAGCCAAGCGCCCCGTAAATTTGTATTTTTGCTTTCATTGGCGTCTTCGGACTTTGCAGCGCATAATAAAGAAGCAATCCTGCGTAGACCACTTTCATTCCCGCGTCTTTGGCGGCTTTCTTCAGCTTCCTCCAAAAATCGTTCTCCGAATAATGCTTCTCGTATTTGGAATTGTCCATTGGCGCATCTCCTCCGAATTCACTACTGACCACCCTGCCGCTTCAGATAACCGTGCTTCTAGCTCCTAATATACTCATACCCCAATCATACCCATGATGAACCTTGCCACATATATAGTTACTCGTAGTCATGGCATTGTCACAACAACAGATCAGAAGTTGACAGTTGGTTTTCAGGTAACTACAATAAGTAGTGTGAGGTGTTGTAAAGTGAAGATACAAAACTTTAAATATCATGAGAGGGGTTTAAATCGTTTTTTTGGACCTTTGGAAGCAAAAATCATGAACATACTGTGGGATAGCTCCGAATTAGCCATTAAAGACGTTCAAGCCAAATTGGATCAGGACCAGACCAAGCCCCTTAATTTTAATACCGTCATGACCGTTATGAATCGTTTGGTTGATAAAGGCTTTCTGACCAAACGAACCGAAGGAAGAACCGGCTTGTATCAGCCTATGGTAAGCAGGGATCATTTTCTGGAGAACCAATCCAAGGAATTAACCCATGAGCTGATCGAGGAGTTTGGGCCGCTTGTAGTCAATCATATGCTGGATGCGCTGGAAGAAGTCGATGCAGATTTAATCGCCAAGCTGGAACAAAAAATTAAGGCGCTCAAAAAGGACAATTAACTATGTGGACAAACAGATCCCGACTTATCTTTGTTTCGTGTATTCTCATTGCTGGTCTTATCCTTACGCAAATGGGTATGTACGCTCTGCATCTTCTGTTCGGACGAGAGCTCAGCTTTAATATTCTGCAGCTATGCAACAGCTGGCTCCGATCATTGGGCTTTTTAAAAACGAGCTATTTTCTTGGTGGGCTGGTCCTATATACGTTCGTGATGTGTTTTTGGCTGCTCGGCAAGCAGTTGTTCCTGTCTCAACACATGTATCGCAAGCTGCTCCGTGATCAAACTAACTTGAGCTCCGTTCAACCGATCCATAAGCTTGATGCTCCAGAAGCTGCCGATATTCATCTGGTCACCAGCACGAAACCTATGGCGTTTACGATGGGCTATCTGAAGCCGCGAATTTTTATGACTACGGGTTTATTGCAGCTGCTGGACAAGAATGAGATCCAAGCTGTCATTTATCATGAAAGGCAGCATCAACAAAGCGCAGACCCGTTAAAAACACTGATCCTGTCCTTGTGTGCGTCGGTATTCTGGTATATCCCGCTATTGAAATGGATGCTTCACCACTATAAGATTGCCAGAGAGATTGTGGCTGACCAATATGCGATTCAACAGCTGGGCTCTTCCGTAGAGCTGGGCAGTGCTTTGCTTAAACTAGTAAAAAGAGGTACGGTGTTCACGATGCCCTTTACCTATGCCTCCTTTGCCGATACATCGGTAAATTATAGAATCAACCAAATTCTTGACCCGCAAGCGAAAATTTCCTTTAAACCGCCGATCACGTCGACTCTAATCTCACTGCAGATTATCGTGTTGATTTCTATTTTGTTTGTTTTCAATTTATTTTAAATTTTTTTAACAAATAACACTACATTGTATAGTGTTAATAATTAGAGGAGGCGTTCATATGATTACCAAAGCAGAAATAGGAATCCTGATTTCCCGAATTACCATCGGCATCATTTTTCTGGTCCATGGTCTGATGAAGTACCAGGGAGGCATTGACAATACGATAGGATTTTTCGAGCAGTTGGGCATTCCCGGCTATCTGGCCTATCCTGTGGGAGCGTTCGAAATTATTGGCGGTGTTTGTGCGATTATTGGTTTGGGAACACGTATTTTTGCAGCGATTTTTAGTGTGATTATGATTACGGCTATTATTACAGCCAAGTATGCAATGGGATTTGCCGGCGGTTTTGAATTTGAGCTTGCGTTGCTTGTGATGTCGATTCACTTAGTGCTGGCCGGCAGCAAGCTTCTGGCGTTGGACCGCATATTCACGAATCAGTCCGCTTCCCACACACCTACTGCATAACTTGGGTTCGACCGTTTAATGATACCGATCGCATAAGGCCTTACTGTATCCGGTCCTGCCTCTTATATGACAAAGAACTGCCTTCCTCATCCGGGAATGTGCAGTTCTTTGTCTTTTAGCCTTTTAATCCAGTTGTACTAATACCCTCGACAATATACTTTTGAAAGGCGATAAACACGACCACAATCGGAAGCAGCGACAACACGGACATCGCGAACATCGCACCCCAATCGGTTTGTGCTGTAGGGTCGGACATATTTTTGATAGCGAGCGATACTGTAGCCAGCTTTGGTGAATTGAGGTACAGCAGTGGGCTGAAGAAGTCGTCCCAGGTCCAGTAAAATTTGAATATGGATACAGTGATGATTGGCGGGACAAGCAGCGGGATCAGGATCTGCATGAAGATTCGATACCTTCCGCAGCCATCGATTGTAGCCGATTCGTCCAGCTCCTTCGGAATGCCGCGCAGGAATTGAATGATCAGGAAAATGAAGAACGCCCCACCAAAAAAAGACGGCACAATGAGCGGCAGAAACGTGTTAATCCAGTCTATTTTTTGAAAAAAGATATATTGGGGAATCGTCAATACCTCG
Organism: Paenibacillus periandrae; assembly: GCF_022458865.1. Taxonomy (GTDB): domain Bacteria; phylum Bacillota; class Bacilli; order Paenibacillales; family NBRC-103111; genus Paenibacillus_S; species Paenibacillus_S periandrae. The sequence continues at coordinate 165,764 of NZ_JAJNMU010000013.1, forward strand.
GACGGCAGCATCATCGTCAACATCATGCACGCAAACCAGAAACGCGAGCCGCGGAACCGGATTCTGGCGAAGCCGTAAGCTACCATCGTTGAGGAAATGACGGTTCCGATCACGGAAAACAAGGTGATTATCAGCGAGTTTTTAAAAAATACGATAAATGAGGTGCCAGCAAAACCTTTGAAGCCATTAATATAGTTATTAAAATTAAAATGTGAAGGAAGCAGTTGATGCGCATTGATGAAAATTTCCGAATTATCCTTGAGCGAGCTGGACAGCATCCACGCCAACGGATAGACCATGATCAAAGCGAAGCCGAATACGAAGAGGTGCAGGATTACACTGCGCAGCCGTTGTAGTTGACGTTGTTGCCCCACCATCCTTTAATCCCCCTTCGATTCGTAATACACCCATTTTTTGGAGCTGGCAAACAGGATTGCCGTCAGTAAACCAATCGTCAGCAGCAGCACCCACGCCATCGCTGAGCCATAGCCCATTTCATAATAACGGAACGACTTTTCGTACAAATACAGCGCATAAAATAACGTCGTATCGAGCGGTCCTCCGCCGGTCACAATCATTCCCTCGGTAAATACCTTGAAGCCGTTGATGACACCCATCACCAAATTGAAAAAAATAACCGGAGTCAAGAGCGGCAGTGTAATGCGTTTGAATTTCTGCCAGCCCCCTGCCCCATCCACCGTAGCTGCTTCATACAGCTCTGCTGGAACCTGCTTGAGACCAGCCAGAAAGATAAGCATCGACGATCCGAATTGCCATACGGACAAGAGTACCAGGGTCAGCAGCGCCGTGGACGGCTGGGTGATCCAGGATGTTTTGGAGATAATACCGAATACAGCGGTCAGGAACGAATTGAAAGCACCCGCAGCTCCGAACAGCTGCCTCCACATGACAGCAACAGCCACACTGCCCCCAATCAAGGTGGGCATATAGTAGGCGGCCCGGAATAATCCGAGCAGCTTCAGCTTCGTATTCAGCAGCATCGCGATCACCAATGCGAAGCACAGACGTAACGGTACTGCGACAAATACGAAAATCAGCGTTGCCTGGACCGACTTCCAATACCTCGGATCAGCGGTGAACATCTCTGTAAAATTATCGAAGCCCACCCACTCCGGTTCGGACAAAATATCATATTTCGTAAAGGCCAGATATAGCGAGGCCAGAATAGGCAGCAGTGAGAACACAAGAAATCCGAACAGCCACGGAGAAATAAACACATACCCCGATATGTTATCGGAACTCCACCATCGTTTTTTGGGTAGGACCTTCAACTTGTACACACCTCACTTTTCACTAGACATAAAGAGATAAGCTAACCGCGCTTATCTCTTCACATTGTTACGCATTTGCTTGCTTTTACCTATACGCTGCGGTTATCATCACAGGATTGTGCTTATTTCTTTTTCGCCAAAATCGCGTTCGCTTCTTTTCTAAACTTCTCTGCACCTTGCTTAGGCGTCGTTTTCTCAAAAAAGATTTCGTCACTGATGTTTTTAAACACTTTGCCTACCTCTACAGCAGCTGTCGGATCGGGAGGATCAATCAGGCTCGAATATTTCTCAACGGTAGTAAGATATTCGGCAACTCTCTTCTGCGTATCTGAGAATGAGCTTTTCATGCCTTCAAGCACAGCCGGGTGATAAGGCATTCCAAAATATGCGTTTAACGATTTGGCAGCATCGATGTTATTCGTGAAAAATTCAATGAACAAGGCCGCTTCTTCAGGATGCTTGGAGCTTTTGGCAATCGATTGGAAGAAGGACGGCTTGATGTACATGCCCTTGCCGTCTCCAGAGCCCGGATACATCGCCATGCCTACCTTTTTCTTCAGCTGTGTTTCCATGATGTCAACGTGGTTGCTCCAGTAGCTCAGGCTGCCGTATGCCGCCTGTCCTTTAGGGAAGGGACCATCCTCCAGGCCTCTCACTTCAAGCTCAACGCCCAGCGGGGAGATCAGACCCTCCTTCTGCCAACGAAGCTGCTGCTCGAAGAAATCGACAAACACTTTATCGTCTTCATAGCCAAGCCCGTCTTGAGCCGTGTTGTACATTTTCTTGCCCTGTTGTCTGAGCCACACAGCAAATTGGGTTTGGCTCATATGCGTATCACCGTAAATACCCAGCTTATCCTTGAACGTTCTCAAATCCTTCTCGTATTGCTCCCAAGTGTAGTTAGGAGTAGGAGGTGTCACACCTGCCTTGGCAAAAACATCCGGATCATAAAAGGATACCAGTGCATTGTTACCGATATTAATCCCGTATACTTTACCGTTAAATTTGGCGCCATCGATATGGATCGGATTAACACCTTCCATGTTGATCGTTTTCTTCTGGATGTAATCGTCCAAGGGCAGCAGCAAATTTTTATTCACATAGTTCGTGATCTTGGAGTAATCCATCCGCACGACGTCCGGCATACTGTTGGAAGCAGCCTGTACGTTCAGCTTATCCCAGTAGGCATCGCCTGCGTAATATTCAGACTCGACCTTGATATGCGGGTAAGCTTTCTGGAACAGCTCCACGACCGCATTGGTTTTGTCCACCGTCATCTGCGAACCTGCCCAGTAAGTAATTCTTAGGGTTACGGGTTCTTTCTTGGCTGCTGCAGGTGTACTGGACGCTGCGGGCTCTGCTGCTTTACCGCCAGCCGCCGGTGTGCTGGTTGCCGCTGGCTGCGAGCAGCCGGCAAGAGCCGCCAGAATCAGCAAGGTGGAAGTGAATTTAAGTTTCATCGATTTACGCATACTTACACATCCTTTTTATTATTAGTACGTATTGGACTCTAGCTTTCTTCGGTTAAGGCGCGCTGCGCCAGGTTGCGCAATACAACATCGTCCATCGGTGGATTATGCAGACCGGCACGAACATCACGGTACATTCGTTCCAAGGGCAGCCTGCGCGACAAGCTGGTACCCCCGACAATCCGCATGGCCTGATCAACAATCCGCAGTGAATGGTTCGTTGCGATGTACTTGGCCAAGCCCAGATCCGGCTTCAAAGCAATTCGTCCTTCCGGATCCCGATCCCATCGGTCAGCTACCGTATACAGCAGCGTACGCGCCGTAATCAGGTCCGCTTCGATCTGCCCGATTTGCTGCTGAATGTTCGGCAGCTCGGAGATCGGCCCCGGCAAGCTGTTTGGTCTGTAGCTGCGGGCAAACTGGATTGCAAAATCGCGGGCTGCATGGGCGATGCCTATGTAGCAGGCGGGGATGTGCAGCAGCCAGCCGTTGCCATCGTCAATCCGTTTCTTGTCCGATACGGAGCCCGATCTGCTGATCAGCCTGTCGTCAGGGACGAACACATCCTGCAAAATCAGATCATGACTGCCTGTCGCTCTCATACCGAGTGTATTCCATGTTTCCTCTATGCTGACTCCTGAAGTCTTGCGAACAAAAAACTCACCGACCTCATCCGTGTCCGCAATACTGGCAGATACAGTGAAGTGCTCGAGGATCGGGCTTAAGGTGCTGAACGTTTTCCGGCCAGTAATCAGCCAGCCGTCTGGGGCTTTGACTGCAGTCGTTTCGGGCTTTCCGCCTCTGCTTGGGCTGCCCGTCGCACGCTCACTCGCAAAGTGGTTGATCATCGCACCGTTGTCTACGACCTCCCTGCAAAACCATTCATATAACGCTTCCGGCCAAGGCCGGGTATTCCGGTGTTGAAGCATCGTACCCATATGCCAGCCAACAGCCAACGCGGTTGATCCATCGCCGCGGGCTAACCGCTCCTGGGCCAGCACCAATTCATACAAGGAGATTTCATCTCCCCCATACTGCTTGGGCACGGTCAGCTTCAAATATCCGGCCTGGCGCAAGTCCGCAAAATTTTCAAATGGAAATGAGCCCTCTTCATCATGCTTGGGTGCTCTTTCGGCCAGCTTCACTGCCAGTTGGTCGGCTCGCTCGGCAATTTCCGCTTCCCGCTCATTGCGAATGAAGCTATCGGATACATTAGGTTTGGTCATCGTCAATTTTGCTCCTCGCTCCTAAATCTTATGGGGATAGTAGGAATTGAATTAAGTTTACTCCCTTTACGCACAAAAAAGTATGTAAAAAACGGATACTTTTTTGTGAAAAACAGTGTTTATACAGGTGAAGACGAATAAAAATGATAAGAATATTGCTGTCCGCTGCTTAGCGATTTAGCGTTTTTTTGAATTCCAGAGGGGACTGTCCCGTATGTCTTTTGAACACATTGCCGAAATATTGCTGGTCACTGCCAAATCCCGACTGCTCGGCGACCTCATACATTTTGATATCCGGCTTATCGGTAATTAAGGCTTTGGCCCGTTCGATTCTGAGCCTGGTGATATACGGGGAAAATTTGTCTTTCATTTCTTTGCGAAATAATTTGCCCAAATAATCGGCGTTCATATAAAAGAAATTTTTGGCCAGCCATTGCAGCGACAGCTGCTCGTTTGCCAAATGCTCCTGAATCAGCTGCGTCATCCGTGTCATCAGCATATGCTTTTTATCCGAGTAGGCCTCAAAATGCTCCTTGGCCGTGGCCAGAGAGAGCTTCTCTATATAATGGTGAATGTCGTCGAGGGTAGACATGCTTAAGATCGGCACGATCTTTTTGAATGGCTCGTTTATTGGTGATAATAACGTTTCTCTGACAATGACAGTGATTAACTCGATGCATAAGCTGATCGCCACATTGATTTCTACACGAGCTTCATGCAAGTGATCGAAGAAAGCCTGCAGCTCCTTGCGAACGTCGTCCGCTTCACCAATTTTTACAGCCAGCACGATAGAGTCGTAGGCATAGCTTACCGTTTCTATGGAAGACAGCGGAGCGTGCATATCGAATTCGCTCGTAATAATCCCGTTTTCTCCGAGATAAAACTTATATTTCACATATTTTTGGACCTCTTTGTACAGCTTGGCAATGTCCTCAATACGTCCTGAATCACTGATTGCCAATGTGACATTCAATGGATACAGCTGCCGGAAAGCCTGCTGGATACGGCTTGTCAAAGCGACCGCAGCCGACAGCTCACCGTCCTCTACCAGCACCAGCAGCTGGTTGCCGACGATCGTACTCAACACAATCTGGCCGACTGCCCCCTGCTCTTCGGAAATGGTCTTGAGCGTGTACAGCTCGATATATTCAAAGCTTCCTTCCAGCTCAAATAAAAGCAGCCGAACCTGCTCATGCTCGAGCTGCAGCAGCTGCTTGTACTGCTCCATTTCCTGCTGAATATAGGTCCGGTTCAACAGGCAATCCCGCAAAAACTGCTCCCGAACCTTGGGCATGGCTTCTATTAATTGGCGCTGCATGGATGCAAGCAAATCGCCCTGCTTTTGCTGATCCTCCATTTCCCGGATCACCTCATGCAGTACGTGAATAATCTCCTGTTCATTGCACGGCTTCAGCAGGTAATGCTTAACACCGTACTGCATCGCTTGAGTTGCAAATTCAAATTCACCATACCCCGACAGTACGATAAAAAAAGTATCCGGCAGCTGTGACTTCACACGCTTAATAAGCTCGAGTCCGTTCAGCTTGGGCATCTTGATATCGGTAATGACCAGATTCGGCCGCAGTCGAACAATCTCCTCATAGGCTTGGATACCGTCTGGAGCGGATCCGATAAACTTGAGACCTAATTCCGGCCAAGGGATCAGCATCGCGATGCCTTCTCTGATCACCCGCTCATCATCTGCCAAAAACACCGTGAATTCACGCATACATCCACCTCATTAAGGATTAGATTGGAACATCGGTCAGATAAGGTATTACGATAGAGATGATCGTTCCCTGCTCGGGTCCGGTCTCGATTTCAACACCGCTGCTGTCGCCAAACAATATTTTGAGACGCTGGTCTATGCTGTGCAAGCCTATCCCTGTGCCTGCAGCACTCGTTTCATTGTGCTTTAACTTTTCCAAATATTCCTTATCCATACCGGGTCCCGTATCCTGAATCGTCAGAACAAGACGATCCGGCAGCTCCCGCTTATCAGCGTGAATCGTAATATCACATCGGTCCGTCGCAGCCTCGATCCCGTATTTGATACAATTTTCAACTATGGGCTGCAAAATCAGACTGGGGATATAAAGGGCGTAAAGCTGCGGCGAAATTTCAATACGACAGGCCAATCGCTCCTCAAAGCGAAATTGCTGGATGTGGATGTAATTATTCAGATTCGCTATTTCTTCCTGCAGCGTCACAAATTCCTTCTTGCTCACCGCTGCCCGCATCATATCCCCAAGCGCTTTGACCATACCGGAAATCTCCTGCTGTCCATTCATTTTGGCCAGCCAATTGATCGATTCCAGCGTGTTATACAAAAAATGCGGGTTCACCTGAGCCTTCAAGGTTTCGTATTCCGCTTCCTTCAGCATAATTTGCTTGATATAGTTCTCGTTGATCAGCTTATCCAGCTTCTCGGTCATTTTATCGAAATTATGGTTCAGCAGGCCTACCTCATCTCGGTTCACCGGAAAATCTGCCTTATCAATGGCAAACTGCCCCTTTTCCACATTCACCATTTTCTGGGTCAAAGCTTCAAGCGGCTTCGTAATGCTTTTCGAAAATCGTAGACCACTCCACAGCAGCAGCAGCAAGGTGACAGCATACAAGACGAGCAGCACCGTTTTCATGATCATGACATTTTTGAAAATCGAGCCGTACGGAATCAGGTGAATAAAGGTCCAGCCTGTATAACCGAGTGTAAACAGCGCGGCCAGGTAAGAATTGTTGTCGATCGTGATGACGCTGTAATCTTTCGATTTATCTATAGGCAGGTCAGACAGCTTTAATCGGGTGTTGCCGGGATATATAATGTCGTTACCCGATACGATCATCAGTGAGGAATCGTAGGTTGTACTTTTTTCCGCGGCTGAGCCATAGATGGCCTTGTCAGCCTGAATACGAATGAACAAGGTGCCCAGTGACTGCAAATTCAATTCGGGAATTTCTCTAATATCACGCACCGAAAAAAAAGCATCCTCCTGCAGCCTGCCGCCAACCCATATACTGGCCCCTTCCTGCGCATAAGCCAGCTCCCGAATTTCATCCATATTCGCATAGTTCATACGATCCACGTTGACCCCAACACTATGTGAATTGGAATTTCTGTCGATGATCACAATGGACGATACCGAATAATCGTACAAATGGAAGGTTAACAGCTTTTGCTTCAATTTATTGGCCGCATCGAACGCTTCGTACGTATCCGGTTCGGTCTTGATCACCTTCAAATACCGCTGCACGTCGGAATCCGCCATCACAGACAGCGACAGCTTATCAATTTCCTTGAATTTCTCTTCAATCCGCTGCGAAAACAAATGGAACTTATCGACCGTTTCCCGATAAATAAGCTGTTCGTACAACGTTTGCGACTGCTGAACAAACAGCCATCCGAGCAGACTTGTCAGAAGTGCCCCGAGCGATATGAATATAAACAGCTTGTGCTTGATTTTTAAATTTCTCATTCATCCACCACGCCTAGGGTACAAACGTCACTTTCTGTTCACCGAGCGAAGCAATGCGGGCCAACGACTCTACGCGATATCCGGCTTCCTTCAGTTTGCGTGCACCGTCCTGAAATGATTTCTCAATCACGATACCGACACCTGCAACCGTCGCTCCTGCCGACTCAATGATCCGTGCCATTCCAAAGGTCGCTTCGCCATAGGCCAAAAAGTCATCAATGATCAATATGCGTTCACCTGGCGCCAAAAATTTACGGGAAATCGTAATTTCATTATGCACCTGCTTGGTAAAGGAATACACCGTCTCCACATAAAGATCGTCCTTAAGCGTTAGTGATTTATGCTTGCGCGCGAATACCATAGGCACTTGCAGCGTTAAGGCAGTCATGACTGCGGGAGCGATTCCGGACGATTCCAGCGTAAGTACCTTGTCGAACGTAATCCCTTCAAACCGCCGTACAAATTCCTGTCCGACCTCCAGCATGAGCTGTGGATCGACCATATGGTTCAGGAACGAATCCACCTTTAATACTTGATCGCTCAGTACGATGCCATCTTGTCTGATCTTATCCTGCAATGCTTTCATTCGTCGGATGCCCCCTCCTGGTTATGAATTTCGTTGGATCCATTTCAGCATTTTACTCGAATATTCGACATCCATACATATATTCCTGCTATGATGCACGAAGCTCTATACCGTGATCACCAGCCCTCCTATAGACGGAGAACGGCAAACAGGCAGCTCAAGGATTAAACCTTGGGCTGCCTGTTTGCTTAAGGAATACAACTTTAATTCGTGTTTATCAGATTACTTATTCACATTCTATCCACAATTTATCCACACATATCCACAATTCGCTTATTCGTCCTCTTTGAACAAGGGTATAATCGTCAGATTAAATTCAAATTCCTTCTCATCCAAACGATACTGCTTCAGAAGCTCCGGTCCGCAGGAATTGGAGCCAACACCACTCATCTTGTAATCCAGATGGACAATGGTTTCTTTACGCTTTTTAAGCTCATGCGCATGAGTGGCAGTTGTCAAATCCGCTGGTGTAAAGTGCGCTGCATTCAAGGAAAACTCACCGCCGCGGCTGGAGAATTTCAGACCCATACCCTGCTCATTGGATACAATGGCCCATTCCGTGCCATAACGCGAGCCGTTTTCCTGTGGCATCACATAGTTCTGGAACATTTCGTCCACCGTCAGCAGGTATTTACCCTTCTTCGCGCTTTGCCGCTTGTCCGAATAGCTTTCATGCGGGCCAAACCCGAAATATTCGACTTCCTCTGTTCCTTGCGGCATCGTCAATTGCAGACCAAAGCGCGGCAGGAAGGGTAAATTCTCTCTTACCTTTACTTTCGTCTGCAGCGAGATGGCCCCTGTGCCATCTACAGTCCAATGCGCGGTACCGTGGAGCAGCGGCAGCTTGATATAACCTCCCAGCGAATACTGTACGGAGATCTCTACCGAATTACCCGTCTGCTTAACAATTTCGGAGCTGTATACGTGCATCTTAGCCCGATCATAGCCTTCCTTCATCCACTCGTGTTTAATATTCCGGTCATTATCGATCGGAGCCCGCCAGATGTTAAAGGCGAACGGCGCCTGCAGCATCTCTACACCCTGCTTCGTTACACTTACGAAGGTACCATCATACATATCAAAGCTGTGACGGAAATCAAAACCGTCTATTACGAGGGTATGACCCTGCTGATCTACACGGATCGCAGGAATTTCCCGTTTGCTGCTCTCTTCAACGACTGCAGCTACCGGAAGCTCGAACTGTTCGAATGTAAGCTCATAGCCTGCTTCCGCCCAACGGTAATCCTGCTTTGACCTAACCGACAATGTCAGGAAATAGCGGCTGGATGAAGCCTTCGGCAGCGTATAAGGAACAACCGCAGTTTGCGTAGTATGAGGAGCCGCTTCGATGCTTGCAAGCTCACCCTGCTGCACTGTGTGCCCATCCTTCTCTACCTTCCAATAGATCGTAACCTGCGACAAGTCGATAAAATCATACAAATTGGTAATCGCGATCGTACCTTTGTGTAAATCCTGCGCCTCGATGCGTACAGGAGCTATAACCTTTTTCAATTCAAGCAGCCCGATGTGTGGCTTCCTGTCAGGACTTACCAGTCCGTCGATGCAGAAGTTCCCATCATGGGGCTTCTCCCCAAAATCGCCTCCGTAAGCAAAGAAAGGAACACCATCCGCCGTTTCGGTTTTGATCCCGTGATCATTCCATTCCCATACGCAGCCACCCATTAACAACGGATATTTATAGATAACATCCCAGTAATTTTTCAAATCTCCAGGTCCATTACCCATCGCATGGCTGTATTCGCACAGGAACATTGGTTTGGTGCTTGCCGGGTCCAAAGCATAAATTTCGATGTCCGTTGTGGACGTATACATCCGGCCTTCCAAATCAATGAATTCCTTGTCTTTATGACCGTTGTACCTCGGATCTACGCCTTCATAATGAACCGGTCTGGATGCATCCCTCTCTTTGGCCCACTTGCCCATCGCCATATGATTCTTATCGTAGCCCGCCTCGTTGCCCAATGACCAGATCACAACGGCAGGCTGATTTTTATCCCGTTCCACCAATCGCTCGATCCGATCTACAAATGCCGCTTCCCACTCCGGATTTTTCGTCAGCATATGGTAATCACCGGCATTATGCACACCATGGCATTCCAAATCCGCTTCATCCACTACATAAAACCCGTATTCATTGCACAGCTCCAAAAACCGCGGATCATTGGGATAATGAGAAGTTCGGACCGTATTCACGTTGTGTCGTTTCATCAGGTCCAGATCCTTGATCATGTGATTCAGTGGAATCGTCTGGCCAAGCTCTGGATGTGAATCGTGGCGGTTAACGCCTTTAAGCTTAACGGCTGCTCCATTGATCTTGAACACACCGTCGATGATTTCAACCTTGCGGAAGCCTACAGAAAACCGCAGTACCTCGTCCCCGCCATGAATATACAGCTGGTACAAATAAGGTGTTTCCGCATTCCACAGCTCTGGAGCGGTAATCTCGATCTCTATAGTGCCTTTGCCATCTATAAGCGCTTTGCCTTCGCCTACCAGATATCCTTGGGCGTTTTTTAAATCGGCCTTTACTTCAAGCGGTCCTGTGGTTACCAGCTCACTTCGTAAAACCGCTTTGCCGAAGTCATCCGACAGCTCCTGCTTATTGAACACATCGCGGATATGTGCGCGGTCCCGTGCAAGCAAATACACATCACGGAAAATCCCCGAAAATCTCCACAAATCCTGATCCTCGATATACGTACCATCGCACCATTTTAATACCATCACGGCGATCCGATTTTTGCCGCTTGTCAGGTAGGGAGCCAGATTAAATTCCGCAGGGATTCTGCTGCCTTGGCTGTAGCCGACAAACTTGCCGTTAACCCATAGGTAAAAACACGAGTTCACCCCTTCGAACACCACATATCCGTCTTTATCGTTCCAGGATTCCGATACGTTGAAATCCCGTACATACAGTCCTGCCGGATTTTCATTAGGCACATGAGGTGGATCGCAAGGGATTACGTAATTGACATTGCTGTATTGCAGCTGATCGTAACCGTTGGTCTGCCAGCAGGAAGGTACGAGCAGGTCATCCCAGCCGCTAACATCGGCCTCGGTCCCGTAGAATCCATCCTCCACATATTTAACACTGGTATGATATTTAAATTTCCAGCCGCCATTTAAAGTTTGGTAAAAAGGGGAACGCCCTCTCTTTTGCGACAAAGCTGATTGCTCATCCTGATATGGAATATAGTAAGCTCGTGAAGGCTCCCTGTTCACCTGCAGAACGTTCAGATCCTCCCAATACTTGTTCAAATGAATCATCACTATCGCTCCTTGTACATCGTAGTCGTATTATTTTCAGTTATAACTTATTCACAGATGGATTTCCATCAGAATATTTGAAGCCCGATATAATAATTTGAAGATATCATTATTTCCGTTGCATAAAAAACCATGGCTGATGTTCAGGTGGCTACTGCCCGCCTCATTATGCAAAAACACATAATTGAAGTGGTTCATGGCTATGGTCTTCTTGTCTGCATTTTAAGTTGGCATTCAGACTCCATTAAGTCTGTCTTCAGTTTACCGTTCTATAATTTGGTATTAAAGGAGATGATGGTGTAGAAATGAAGACAACCAAAATGATAGCGGCATGTGCTTTAACAGCCCTACTATTAAGCGGATGTGGTACGAATTCGGCAGCACCAAGTGCGTCTAGTTCAGCAAGTGCAGCGCCTGCGGCAAGTACAACAAGTCCGGCAGCAGATCAAACCAAGCCACAAAATGGCGCACCTGGATCAGCAGCCAATTCGAACCAGCGTACAATGATGATGACATTCCAAACCCTCATTATGATGGATAAATCCGATGGGCTTGCCATTACGAAGGATCAGGCTGCCAAAATGCTGCCTGTTGTTCAGGAAGCTGTGACCAAAAGCGAGCTGAGCACAGATGCGCAAACCAATCTGTTAGCGCCACTGACTGCCGACCAGAAGAAGTTCATTGAAGAAGCCCAAGCCAAGAGCAAACAAAGAGCTAATGGACAAGGCGGAGCAAATGGCGGACAAGCTGGTCAGCCCCCTCAAGGTGATCAAGCAGGTGGACAAGCAGGTGCCGGTCAAGGCCAGGACGGGCAGCGTAAGCAGGGAGGACAGCGTCCTCAGGGTGATGCAGCTAACAAAGAGGGTGCCAATCCCTCAGGCAATGCAAATGGTCAAGGCGGGCAGCGTCCTCAAGGCGGCAATATCGGACAACAGCTCGTTGAGTTGCTTCAAGCTAAAACCAAATAATCGCGTCCCTACCCAAAGTTTAGTTAACATTGAGTCTTCCCAATTTTAAGCAAAAGAACCTTCATATCCACTGATTGACTGTGTGGAATGGAGGTTCTTTTTGTAATGCATTATAATCACGCGCAACATACAGTCAGGATAGACATATAACTACATCATACCTTTAATCCGTTCTGTCAGCACACGCATCATGCTGCGCAGTACATCGATGTTTTGAAAGCAAAAGGCAAAAACCTGATCCTGCTGGAGCTCAAGCAGCACGGTACGGTCTGTTGATGTACAATCGGCCGAACGTGGACCGCTGTCGATAACCGCCATCTCCCCAAAGCAATCACCTTGACCGAGCATCGCAAACGTTTCATTTCCATTATGGACGCGGACGGTTCCTTCAATGATTCCGTACATCGTGTCTCCAAATTCCCCGGTTTTGCAGATCACTTCACCAGGCCCATAGGTGACTTCTTCAACGATCTGGGCAAGCCGGATGAAGTCATCTTGACTGAGATGGGCAAATAAATTGATTTTCTGCAAAACCAGAATACGCCGCAATATGATCGCATCCTTGGACTGATCCACAGTATCAGGAGAGGATACTGTGCTCACCGCTGCAATCTCCTGCACAGTGTTCTGATCAATGGCTTCCTGCCCACCCCGTTCCAGCTTGGTTCGCAGTCTGCGTGAAAGCAGCTTCATCATCTCAATCGCAATGCTCGTACGATCGAACATCATTTCATACAATGCTGTAGAATCCAGCTCCCACAGCTCGATATCGGTTTCTGCCCGTATCGTTGCCGTCCGCAGTCCTTGAGTCAGAACAGCCATTTCTCCAAAGCAGTCGCCAGCCTTCAACCTGCTTACCTGCTGTCCATTCACATATACACCAGCTTGACCGCTGTGAATGATGAATAAAGAATCTCCCGGGTCGCCCTCACGAATGATATCCATCCCTTGTACCCGACTAAGCTTCTGTAATCGCGGTGCTATTGCCGAAAGATCGCGAGCTACCAAACCATGGAATAAGGTGACATTGTGCAGAAGTCGGACACGTTCGATCTGATCGACGAGGCTTTCATAGGACAGTTGTTGCTCTTCTGCGTTTGCATGTTCCTCAATAAAAGCATGTGCCCTGCTGGAGTGACTCTGCATGGTCATATAACGAATCCAGTGACGAAGCCAAGGATCACCTTGTTCATACAGCCAAATCAAGGAGTCCTCATTTAACCTTTCAGGTGAAGCTGTACCTGTTAAAGTACGTGGAGTCGACATCATTCTGGCCAGTTCAGTACGCAGGTTCCCTTGAAGCATCTGATCCATCACTTCGGTCGAATTTGCCTGCTGTCTGCTATCGCCCGACAACCAGCTGGCTAACACCGCTTGTACGGTCTTGGCATCAATGATCAAGGATAATAGTTGGAAAATACGCCTGCACACCGAAAGACGCGTTTGCTCGATGATCAGCGGCATTTCGGAGCGATCCTCCACTCCGGATATACGTGCCCCATGCACGGCAAATTTCCAGTAAAGCTGAATTTCCCCAAGAATAAGCTCTTCAACCTGCTTCTCATCGACCCGCCAATGGTCCTTGTTCATTCTCTGCAAGGCTTCCAGAATTTTGTCGCGCAGTTCAAAACGAGCAGATACGTAGAACGACATCAGTCTATCAAATGACTGCTGGGTACCGATTCGTTCGTATACTTGCGGCAAATACAGAGCAGCATGCTCAGCCAGATAAGGCTCAAGCAGCGGCAGGATTAGCTTTTCCTCATAAGCTGCTAACGCAGCAACCGCATAGCTGCGGGTCTCGCTTTTGTCCAGCAGAGGAACAATGTAAGGAACCAGCTCCAGTACCTGCAGTACAGCCGCAGATTCCAGCGCACCAATACGTACCTGTGGGGCAGCGTCCTTAAGCAGAGCAAGCAGCGGCTTATAGAAGCTGGCAATTCCGATTTGTCCAAACAATACAGCCATCGCCATCCGTTCTTCCTCATGGATACTTTCCAGCAGCTGCTTCAGTGTCCCTACAGCGCGGAACATGCCTTCGACCCCATAATATTTCACAAGTCCGACAATCGCTGCCGCTCTCATGCGAACTTCCGGGTTCTCCAGATAGCTTGTAATTTCATCGACATACTCGTCCTTCGCATATGCAGCCAGTGCTACCAAGGCTCTCGCTCGTACCTGCTGGCCCCCTTCAACTAACAGCTGCTGCAGCATAGGCTCCAGCCCATCCGGCTTCACTCGCTCTACATAGATCAATGCCTCGGAACAAACCTCGGCCGCAGGGTGCTGCAGCAGCGCAGGGAGAAACGGCTTCATATCAAACGAATCCAGCCCATTTAGCAGACGGAGTGCATAAAGCACCTGCTGCTTGTCGGGACTCGATAAAGCATTAACCAACAGCAAGCGGCTTGACGGGTCCATCATATTGAGCTCTGCCTTCTCCAGGTCATCATTGCCCGTTTGCAGCGTATACAGCAGTGTCTTCAAATATGCACCCTTTACCTTGATCGCAGCCGCGATGCAGATGGCAAGCAGCACCAGAATGATATAACTAAGCTGCTCTGGAGCAAACAGCCGGGAGACAACAAGCAAGCAGAGCGCAGCCAGTCCCTTCGCTCCATTACGCACGATACCGTCCAGAAAACCTTTTGCCTTCCCGCGCCATTCCGGTGAAATCGGAAACATGATCAGTTGACTGACAGAGGAATAAATTGTATCCCCAATAACCTTATCACTACCCTTAACAGCTACAGCCATGGCCAGCACAGGCATCAACAGCACACCAAAGCTGCCCATAAACAAGGCAATTGGAAACACCAGCAGTGCCGTCATCACACCAAAACGGGTTAACACCCTACCCGATACGAACAACTGAACGAATAAAGCCAACAGTCCCGAATATCCATAAAAGCTGCCCATAAATCCGGCCAAGGCTTCATTTTGCAGCGTCTCTTTCAAAATAACCTTGAATTGATAATCGATTAAGGTAAGCGACAGCACTAGCGCCGCCGACATGATCGCCACGTATTTCAAATGAGGCACGTTCTGAAACAGACTGGACTTGGCTTCAACCTTTTTCCTTGCTGCTGGTGGCCGTTTCTTCGCAGACGCTTCGGTTGAAAAGACCTCTTTTGGCGCAGACAGCATTCGTAGAATTTGCACAACTGCTACTAGACAGAGCAGCTGCAGCCCGGCATAAAAATAAATTAAATTCGCTGTGCCGACAGCCGGTACCAGTGCTTTCAACCCAAAGCCGCTTAAAATGCCTCCCATAATGCCGCCGCTGCCAACCCAGCCAATCATCCGTTTGACCTTACGCTGATCGAGCACTGAGGTAGCGAACTGCCAGAAGCAGACGATCATCAAAAAATTAAACACATCATACACGACATAAATAACAGGAAACACCCAACGCATTTCTGTACCTACACCAAGTCGCGAAATAAGCACGAGAAACGAAATTAACGGGATCAACCCGAGAATCAAACGATCCAGCCGAAACTTGCTGCTGTACCTCTGGAATATAAAACCCATCAGGATCATCGTCGCCGCCTGGGGCAAGTACATCGTAGATAAGTAAGAAGCATCAAAACGGCTAAGAAATAAGGTATCTGCTGCAGTTCGACCCATGGTAGAGGCCGATACTACGCAGAACAAATAACCGAACAGCCAGAATACCTTGATATATTCCTCTCGGTCTTCTGCAAATCGGTTAATCGTATTTTTAAGGGATAGGTTTGAGATTTGCATGGCTTTGGGTAACATCTCCATTTACAAGAACTGTCTTCCTGCGCAGGGTCAGGCATTTGCGAACTAATCAGCTTCAGCAAAGCGGCTGACCCTTTATTTCTTGGATGCCCTGCATTATTTTATTTAGAGGTTACCGAAGGGTCGCGCAAAATTTCATTATACGCTCTGAGTAATGTAAACCGATTCAGTCTTATGTGGTGAGCCTCTTGCAGACTTCTCGCTAACAGCTCGGAGCCTACTCCAAGCTGTTCCGGCGTCGTGGGACCACCCAACTTGAGAAGCATCTCACGCAGCGCATGGCCCTGCGGAATTCGTCCAATTTCCTCTTGAATTTCCGGCCAATGGTTAATTATCGCTGATTGTCGAGCTGTGGTCGATTCATCAGCAGCTGCCTTTGGCTCCATGGATGCTAGTTTCGGGGATACGCCACTCTCCGCCAGCTGATGATACAAAGTAGCGATTTGCACACAAGCTACACCTACCTTGGCCCCATGCAGCAGCTGCCGCTTGCCAAGTCGAATGTACTCCATTTCCCAATAATGGGAAAGATGATGCTCGGCTCCTGAAGCCGGATGAGATTGACCTAAGATCATCATCGCAATGCCGGATTCAATCAGCGCCTCGATTAAGGTTCGAATCCCTTCTTCGCCACGCTCGGCAATACTGTCCAGATGATCCACACATTTTTGGAGAGCATTACGGGTTAAAGCCGCTACAAGTGGTGAATAAGGTTCACCGGCTACAAGACTGCCGAACTTCCAATCGAATAACGAGGTGTACTTACCGAGCATATCGCCAAAACCCGCGGCCACCATCGCTGAAGGTGCTTTCACTAAAATATCCAGATCGGCAAATATCGCATCCGGTCCGATAGCCGCAATCGTTTTCTTTTCACCTCGAATAATAATCGGCGCCCCCTTGGAATTAAAGCCGTCCACGGAAGGTGCCGTCGGTACCGATATAAAAGGAATACCTGCCGTATACGCCGAATATCGCGAAATATCATGCAGTGTCCCTGATCCTGCAGCCACCACGACCTGTGCCGAATACTGCTGCAAATCCATAATGAGTTGAATCAAGGAAACCTCATCGGCGATTACATCGCCTTGTTCGTTAGGTTGAATTATCGTCAACCTGGTGGAGATGCCTTTGTCTGCCAAGGACTTCTCCAACGCTTTCCCAGCGATTTCGTACGTATTGGCATCAGCGACTATTGAAACCCTCTGATAGGATTGATCGAATAAGAAGCCTGCTACCTGATTAAGAGCACCTGATTGTACAATAATGGGATATTGATCCTCAGCTTTAACTCCTTCTTCACCCAATTGTGCTGCGACCTGATTGACTCTGGTCCATATATCAGTCATATTTGCCACCCTCTCTTTACCTACCTGTTTTATCTGTCGATCTCTTATCATGTATCTAAAAATATACTCTGCTTTACTAGCGTTTTCAAGACAATACATTCAGAAAATTAACATCAAATACACGTTATCGAACTCAAATGAACTTTATTAAACACAAATGAACTTGAAATTTTTAAAAAAGAGCACTAATCGCAACCGATTCGTGCTCTGTACATGATGGAATTTTTTTGCATTATTTATGATCATAAATGTCTTTTATCGGAAAGCGGCGGAAACAGGCTGACCTTGTTACGACCCAGCTCCTTCGACAAATACAAAGCGTCATCCGCACATACCAGTAAATCCTCACTGCTCATACCAGGTGCATATTCAACCACACCAATGGATACCGTAATGCCTACCGATTCACCAGCCAGCAGCCAAAAGCGGTTCTCTGCGACCTTTTGACGAATATTTTGTGCGATGCTTTCTGCCTGCAGCAGCCCAGTATTTTTCAGTAAAATGGAAAATTCCTCACCGCCGCTGCGGCATACAAAATCATCAGGTCCTGTCTGTTCAGTCAAAATGTTGGCAACCGATTTCAGTACCTCGTCCCCCGATAAATGGCCGTAGGTATCATTAATACTTTTGAAATAATCGATATCCAGCAGCAGCAGTACAAAAGGAAGCCCTTTGGATATCCATGCCGGTATGCATTCACCCAGCTTACGTACGTTGTACAGGCCCGTCAAATAATCCGTTTCGGATTGCTGCTTCAGCCTGTGATTTTGATTCGTCAGACTTTGCCCTTGAATATCGCTAATCCGGGACAGCTTCAATGCCGTTCTGAGCAGCTTGTCATAGTGGTCAATTAACAGTGAGTATCTCTGCATCAAGGCCTCTTGGCTTGCTGGTGGTTCTATTAAATCGTTTCTAGCTTCCTGAAGGATCGTGAACTCACCAGAAAACAATCTCACGTACGAGTGTCGATTTGGCTGCATGTGCTTCTCTCCCTGCATGTATCTTGAAGATTCCCATCTCCAAAAATTCGACGATTATCCGGGAAATCCTGCACAGCAGAACCTGATCCTCCTACACCGCCTTGAGTCAAGCTTAGACATCCAACTTATAATTGCTCTTGAGATGCTCGGAAATAGACGTAAAGTTAAAGCTCCTCAATATATCCTCCAGCTTATTCTGGGTTCGGCCTACACTGTAATAGTGGATAAAATTTTCCTTGAACGGCAGGTCCAGCTTCTGCTCATGAGCATCAATTTCTCTCGGGTGCAAATAAACAATCGAGCTGTGACCACGACGATTTGCGGAACGAATTGCATTTTTAATCAGAAGCCTTGGGAAAAATCGGAAATAAAAACCGCCCGAGTACCCGATATTTTTACCGCCCAGCTTCATGACTGACATTGGAACCTCATACAAATCAATTTCCCTGCCGTTCACCCGCGGCTTATGAATCTCGGTAGGTGCTGTTGGAATCCCATAAAGAAAGGTTTTTACAGGAAAAATACTGGCATCATATTTCATGCCCATTTCTTCGAGCACTTCCAGATAATGCAAATTACCTTCCACAATAGACCATGAGGGAGCCCGATAGCCAAGAACCTTCGTACCCGTCAAATTTTCCAGGATGTCAACCGACTTTTTCACGTCGTCCCTGAATTCATCAATCGTCTGTTTGTAGGCCAGCTCATGCGCATAACCATGTGATGCCACATCATGTCCTTCACGCGCTATCGCTTTGACCACATCCGGATAATCCTCACCAATGCAGCCTAATACAAAAAAAGTCGCCTTGCAGTCCGTTTCCCGGCATATTCGCAGCAGCGTATCCATGTGTGCCCTGAAATTCGAGCCTCTGCTTCTGTCAGGCGCTGCAATACTATCGTAATTGGCATGAAACCATTCCTCAATATCGAAGGTGAGCATATTGGTCGCATGTTGCTTGTGCTTAGTCACTTTTCTTTCTCCCTTTTATCGCAAACGAAGTGCAGAACGTACCTGACAAAGCCCCTTGTCCGCTGCTCTTGGTAACAAATTTGAAAGGATGGTAGATTTTCATAAATTCAATCTGCTCAAAGCCATGCTGGATAAATACGTTCTTCAGCTCGTCCATCGCATACATACGGTCAAATTTATTGCTGCGTTCGAACAGCTTTAACAGCTTACGCTGTATCGAGCCTCGGTTCAAGGTTTCTATGAGAAGCGTTCCGCCTGGCTTGGTCACTCTGGCCAGCTCTTTAATGACGGACACATATTGTTCGATCAGTTGGATAACGCCAATGCATAAAACCACATCAAACTTGCCCTTTTCAAAAGGAAGTGCCGTCAAATCCTCCGACATCGTGATCAGACCTCTGCCCGCCGCGAATTCAAGACTTTTTACTGAAAAGTCAACACCATACACGGTATTGTTAGCGACCAAAGGCTCACTAAAAGCACCTACGCCGCAGCCCGCATCCAATACGGTCTTTCCCTTTAATTCACCAAGCCAGCGCAAGGTATTGTCTCTCTGCATGAAAAAGCTTTCTTCATTGAAATAGTCGGAAGATTTGACAGAAGCTCCATGTGTTTCGGCTTTCTTATCAAAGTACTGCTTCCAATTGGAATTGCTCATTGTCTGATATCCTCCGATTAAATAAACAATTAGTATATAGCTTTCCTACGCAAAACTTTAAGTTCATGCTTTCGAAGCCAGTTTTGCTACGCAAAACTTTAAGGCAACAAATATTTAATCAATTTCCTGCCGACCGCGTCGGTAATGAAAGCAGGCGTTACCTTCCACATCTCTACGAAAAAGCTGAGGCTTTGCTTATCTGGAGGTCCTGCTGCTTTGCCGCCTCCATCATAAAGCAAGTATTTCAGCTGCTCTGGCTGCGCTCCCCATTGCTGCTTGTACTTGTAGGTTCCAGAGCCTGTCTGGGATCTGCCCAAATCGAGCTGCTGCAGACCGTTCCTGATGCCGAAGCGCACGGCCTCCCAGTACATAAAATTATTGAGGTATTTGTTATTATATTCGGATAAGTTCGCTCCATATGGATAGTACAGCTTGCCATTTCCCGGACTCGTTAACAGCAGCATGCCGCCTACAACCCTGCCGGATTCATTATCAAGTACGGTTAACAGATGTGCATGCTCAGGTAAATATTCGAAAAAATATTTGAAAAATCGGATATCCTGTGCCGGAGAACCGAGCTGTTTCATTCTCCTAACATACACCTTATGAAAATCATCAATGTGCTTTTGATCAAACGAAACCGAAAACCAATTATTCTTATACACTTTGCGTACATGGTTGCGATTGCTTGCATTGGAAAGTGACAATACCTTATCCTCATCCTCACACAGCGGCAGCACAAAGGTATGGTTATGCAGATTCAAGCTCCAGTCTGGGCTGTCTAAGCTTTGATCCTTTAATCGCAGATCGACATAGTCAAGCTTGTACTTCGCTTTTAACTCAATAATCGCATTCACAGCATATTGAAATGCTTCTTCGCTATCACAGGCAATATCGGTGTAATTGACAAAAGGCAGCGATACACCGGCTTTCTTCCAGCCAAGATTACGGCCGATGATCAAAGGGATGATGGCACAAATCCGGTTATCTCCATCCAGAATCGCATGATAGCCGCAGGTATATCCAAAAGATTGGATCAAGACTTGTCTCAATGCAATGGTATGGAATATCGTGCCCTTAGCTAACGCAAACCGATCCCATTCTTCCTTCATTGCTTCGGTATATGCAACACATCTGAACATCCAAGCCTATCCTTTCACCCAAAAAAATACACCAATCAAAATAAACCCGCAGCCTGTCCATTTCATCATGCTGATCTGTTCGTTGAACACCCATATCGCTACAGCGACAAACAGTATATATTGTACACTCGATACGAAGGTTACATAGCTCAAATCAAATTGATTCAGGCAATAGATCCACAGAAAAGCGCCTATTGCATACAAAGCAAAACCAGCTACAATCAAAGGTGTTGTCATATAACCGAACAAAATCGCCCACAGCGAGCCTTCAAAGTTAACGGATCTGCTGCCGATTTTGAGCAATGTACTGGCTGCTACCGTCATGCTTAAGCTTGCAAAAAGAATTAAATATTTGATTGTGATTCCCCGCCGTTCATTCTCTTCTCAAGCTCCTCGAGCCTGAGCTTGGTTAATCCTAGTTCCTGTGTAAGCGTTTTGTTGTGCATCTTCATACCGGAAATGCTGACACTCATATTCAATAGCAGCAAATAGGCTGAAGCGATCAAGATGGCAAAAAAGGCCGACGGCGCATAGTCTACGCCTATCAGCGCAGAGAACCAGTCCATCAAATCTTTGAATACCGACATCACTAGCGTAAACAACCCTATAAGAAACCAGACCAGTGAATACTTTTCTCTGATCATCCGAGCTCTCACCATCAAAAACACTGAAATTATCATAATCAGACTGAAAGCAACACCCATCAATTGAACGCTGTACAAATTCCCACCCCCCGTAGCCTTTTCACCACCTTGTCCTGATATAGGAGAAAAAGATCGACACAATGACCTTAGTCATATAATAAGGACTTTTGATCATAGATATGGAGGAAACGCCATGCTCTCGCTCCTTCATTTCAACACCGACCTCGGCTATGCGAAGACCATGCTTTTTGAGCAGAATAATCGCATCCGGCTCGGGATAATCATCAGGATAATATTTGGCCATGAGCGCGATGCCATTTCGATTGTACATCCGAAATCCCGACGTACCATCCGTAATCTTGGCGTGTATCAGCATTCTGAATATGAGATAAAATACTTTGATACCCATTCTCCGTAACCAGGTGGTCCGAAAGGATTGAATATCTAGAAATCGTGAACCGATCACCATATCACAGCTATTCGACACCATGGTATCGAACAGCTTGACTACCTCTGACGGAAGATGCTGTCCATCCCCATCGATTTGCACCATATAATCATAGCCATGGGTTAAGGCATATTTGAACCCGGTCTGCACAGCCCCGCCAATACCCAGATTATAAGGAAGATCCACAACTTTGACACCCTCGGCTTTGCGAGCATTGATAGAGGTGCTATCGAGAGAGCAGTCATTCACGACCAGGATATCAGCAGAAGGAAGCGTCTTTCTGATATCCCAGATTACCCTCAAGATGTTGTTTTGTTCATTATAAGCTGGAACTACAATGAGTATTTTTGCTTGTTCCATAACAACTTCCCCGCATATTTTTTGGTAATCATAATGGCTCCCTTGATGATCCTATCCCCGCCATAAGCTGCCACAATCGCTACAAATGGCAACCCAGGGGCTCTATATCTATACATGCCGTCAATGAAGAAAATAACGCAAAATACGCACGAAGCCAGAATGGTGAGCCACAGGATAGATGCCTTTCTGGACAAGCCATTTCGAATGGTGTAGACCAGTCCGGTCAAGAACATGAAGACAGGGAATGCATTCCAGGCGAATTTTACAATACCTCTGATATGAGTCAAGTCTACATAAAATACCCATCTGCCCATCAAAGCCAGCGTTCTTTTTCCATATAGAATCATAATATTGTCCCAGTTATGGTAAATAAAGCTGATAATGAGGCTGTTCCCGATATCTATGGTGTAGTTCGGCTTATATTTATGATCAAATGGCGAAGCTCTGTCAAAAAGCCATCCGGTTGCATAAATATTATATAAAACCTTCTTGGCGTTAAATTGCAGCGAAGCCACGAGCGGGTCCAATTTATTACTGGCAAACACAATCATGGCTATTAGAATACCTGCAAGCACAAGACTTCCAAGAGTCAATCCGTATTTTCTGACAAAGCCCATTATGGTTTGCTTGTTCAGGTTAATAAGCACATAGATCATAATAAAGCTTACCGTAATAATCCCTGCCGGTCTGAATATAAGCATATATACGGCTGTTACGATAAAAATAATTTTGTAAACGTTCTTATGTGATTCATAAAACTTTAATAAGGAATAAATCGAGAGAAGCATTAGGCTGATGAAAAAGCTGTCCGTCAATATATACACAGACCATAAGGTAATGTCCCACGAATATGCATAAAAAAGAGAAGCGATGATCGCCGTTGTCCGATTGAATATCATCTGTGAGATCTTATAGACCAGAATCACACTTAATGCGGCAGCGACCACTTGTATGAATATGACGGCAACAGGGTCTCTAAATATAGCGAGCATGACCGTTAGCAGGACATTGTATCCTAAATACAAAATGTCGTTCATATCGAGTCCAACTTTAAAATGCTCCATTAAGGAGTAAGCATAATCCAAGTACCATTGGGTGTCGTCCGATTGAGGAAAGCCTTTGCCAGAGGATAAGAGATAAAAGAAATACCGTAATCTTACCCATAAGGACAGTAGGGCAAGTGGGAGGATATAAATGAGATCAAACTGTTTGTACTTGTGATAAATATAGTGTAATTGGCCCACTGTGCACATTGCTCCCAAATATAGCGTATGTTTATAATGTAATGGTTCAATTATGACATATTCGACATATGAATCGCAAGCTATAAATATGAAAAGATTGTGCGAGTTATCTACATATTTTAAGTGTCCAAGCCCACTGTTTCAGCAGATAGTTTGACAGTCGGCGTACCGATAATCAACTGCATGGCAAGCATCCAAATACCGATGTTCATCCCACGTTGTCGAATCCATTTGTCTGTAACATTTATCACTGCTCTCAGCACTCAAACTGGTATACAATTCTACATATTCCCGCACATAGAAGGAGCTTGCCCTATATGAAACAAGAGCGCATTATCCATTTTAAAGTCATTCATCATGATGCAACCCGATTGGGTCGAGGCTTGCTATACCTGGAAGGCAATCAGGAGCCTACGCTTGAGGATTACGAGCAATGTCTGAAGGCAAGCGGTCACGATGTGCATATCGAGAATGCAGACCAGCTCCTGTTCGTTGCGCATAAGCCAGATGAGGACTACCGGATCGAAATCATCCCTAATTATGAACAAATGACCAGAGACATGCAAACGGAAAGTCTGGCCAAAAGCTTTTTGAAGTAACCCAAGCCTCATGCCCTTATCCTGTTCGCCCATCGCCGGCCAATATACAATGATTATACTTTACGGTTCTCGTGTACGACAGCACCCTTTTGCTGCTCAAAATGACCCTTGTATTCGATAAGCCCAATTTCGCAGCCCGATCCGATGATCACGTGATTTCCACGAACCACGTTGGCTTGTGTATTCATTAAGTGAACATGATCGCCTTCAATAACGTCAGCGGTGAGCAAGGCTTGGGGTGATGGCTTAAAAAAGAAACTGAAGGGATTAAACGTGCTGACTCGGGTGACCCGTATTCGCTCGCCACCGATTTCCCGGGCTTTGCAATCCCCATGCAGCTTGATGTCCAGTGTGCCGGCATTCAGCAAGCCTCCTATATGAAACATCCCGTGGGCATTGAATACTTCGGCTTCGCAATCACCATCCGTTTTCATTTCACCTTTTAGCAGCAGCTGTTCACTGAACAGATTTCCTGCCGTTTCAATGGTTCCTGAGCAACGCAGCTCTTTCAATCTGACCGCCCCGCCAATGGCTGCGGTTCCGGACACCTTCATGCTGTCCGCATCGAGGTTGCCGGATAAGGTGCAGGTTCCCACCACATTGACTGCTCCGGATTTCAAGCTGCCTTCGATGTCCATTGTGCCTATACATTTGAGCCGCGCACACTCCAGATCACCGTCAATCGCACCTTCACCTACGATAGAGACCCTGTCATACAAGCCGCCTGTTGTGGAAGAGCTGCCTGTAATCAATAGATTTTTTACTTTTAACTTATCATTTATAGAAGTAGCCATGGGATTGCCTCCATTCATTAACATGAATTACAATTGCTCTAATCTTTCTACCTTGGACCCTTTATCCTGTTGAAATTTTCCTTTGTATTCAACCAAGCCAATCTCACAGCCCGGACCGATAACTACATCAGTTCCTCTAACTGCCTTGGCCGTTGTATACTCGACATATACAGTGTCCCCTTCGATAGTTTGAACGGTCAGTTTGTTGCCGACAGGAATGGGGAGCAGTTTCAGCCACTTGGTATAATCGATTCCAGGCTGTTTGCGGATCTTGATGTGCTCGCCGCCAATTTCCGCGATGTGACTCTGGCCTTGCAGCGTGATTTGAATATTCCCTGCATTGAGCGTACCCATCTGCAGCCTTCCGTTGGCATCAAATGTTTCCGATTCACAGCCACCGTTAACGCAAAGCATGCCATTCAATTGAAGATGATCACCTATCAGGTTCCCCTGCACAGTCAGCTTGCCTTGAATTCGAATTCGCTCTGAATGAAGGCTGCCCTCCACAAGCGCAGTTCCGTTAATTTCAGCCTTGGACGACTGCACACTTCCATGGACGTCTGCTTTTCCGTTGACCATAAAATCAGAGCAGCTCACATCCCCATTCACCTTGCCGATTCCATCAATTTTGGCTAATCGGACAGTCCCTCCATTGGAAGAACCTATGCCTGACAGAATCAGGTTACGTTTGCTTGCTGTATCCATTGATCCCTGCCTCCTTTACATCGTTCCTAGTGTGAGCTTTAACTCTTCAATACGTTTGGCTATATTGTCCCGAAGAATGATTTTCACGCCATTTTCAAAGTAAATTTCACTTCCCGCAGCAACTAGAAGACAAGCGGAAACTCCCATTTTGCGAATAAACATCAAGTCACAATTTTTACCTTCAAACTTCGTATAGTGTTCACCAAAAGTTTGCAGCAAAATCTTCCCCTCATCCAAATTCAGCTCTCCCGATTGCAAGCAACGATCCAGCAAAAAAAGCGACAGGATTTGTTCAAATCTATATGCATCCGAGCGGCCAATATACGGTTCAGCATATTCAATTGCAATCAAAGAAACAATGTTTCGTTCTATTAGATCGGTTTTGCTTAAAGAAAGATCTGTAGGCACCGGGGAAAACATATTCGCCAGCTCATCTAATGATAAATCCTCCTTCATATTCAGGATTTTATCCATGCGATCTAACATCCTTCGCTTCGGAAAAAATGTTTCTTGCCCGGTAAATGCCGATTTACGAATAAACCACTCCTCAGGAACAAGATTTTTACGTTTCCATCGGTATAATTGACCATAGGATATCCCGGTTAGCTCTAATAGTTCTTTTTTGGATATCAATTCTTCTTCCATGGGAATCCCTCCATTCAAGAACAATATAACATAACATTGTTACGTTGTAAATCCGCTCTATTCACGTTTAGTAAAACTGCCTGTGTATATCTCTGTCTGTGGATATGTGCATACGAGTTAGCGAACTTATATACAATAAATAGATGTTGGCTGTGAGCATTGTGGATAACTTTGTGGATGAATGGCTATACCCCATATTGTTCCGTTTCCGCTGCAACAAAAAAGAACGTCCATCAGGACGTCCCTTTTGTAATACCTATAAAAAATCAGGAATTTTTTACCATCCAAAATCTAATGTCTTTCCGGTTTCCGCCAATGTCTTGACATTGCTCAGGATCATCCACCAATGCTTTTCCGTATCTGTGTAGGAGGGATGATTGTCTGACCACTGGTCATTGATCAATGTCAGCTTTGTACAATTGCCTACCTTCTCTAACGTAAAGGTCACACGGGTTTCAAGCTCCGCATGATTAGCTCTATAGGAAGGCCCTGGATGCTCGGTACAGCTCAGCTCTTTATAAAGCTCATGTTTCAGAATGCTGCCATACACATGAACGGTCTCATCACCATCGTTGCCTGGCCCCACGTATTCATAACGATCACCCTCCTGGAAGGTGGATCTGATCACGCATCCATAAAAAATTTTACGTGTTCCCTCCGGTGAAAATAAAGTATTCCAGACTTTTTCAGGCTGTGCATCGATATAAAACTCATACTTGAGTTCCATGGTATCACTCCTTCATCAATTTGAATGTCTTTGGCTGGGTCTGCGGGTTCGTCTAACCATACCTGTCTGTGCTACTATAATTATAATTCATACCGGAATCCAAGTATCGTAAAAACGCGACAAGAGAACAAGGAGTGATTCATGTGAACGCTAATATCCCTCAGCCCAGTATGGGCATCTTGAACATAAATGAAGGCGAGGATAAATTTCGGCTTACCCGTTATGCTCCCTCCGGGGAGATTGGTTTATTCGTCAAGCATTATTGGATCGTAAGCTGGGATTTAACAGGGCTGGAGCCTTATTGGCAGGATGTCATACCGAATCCTTGTGTGAATCTGGTCATTCAAAAAAACCATACAGGCATCTACGGAGCGGCCAAGTATAAATATTCCAAGCTGTTGGAAGGTAAAGGAGCTGTGTTTGGTGTAAAGTTCAAGCCGGGGGGATTTTATCCATTCATTAAGAGGTCCGTTTCCGAATTAGCTAGCCAGCCCCTGGATATTTCCAGCGTTTTTGATGTAGAGACCCTTGCTGTAGAGGATGCCATTCTGTCCCAAACCGATGCTGGCAGCATGGTAGAACTGGCAGAAAGCTTTATTAAGCCCAAGCTGCCGGAAAAAGACGAAACGGTCGCCCTCATTAATCGGATCATAGACCGAATTGTGGAGGAAAAGGAAATTACGAAAGTAGACGATATTTGTGCAAGCTTCGACATCAACAAAAGACAGCTTCAGCGCATATTCGATCAATACGTCGGCATCAGCCCCAAATGGGTGATCAAGCTCTACCGACTGCAAAATGCTGCCGAAACCATTGATCACGATAGAAACTATGACAGGTTGAAGCTATCGGCTGATCTCGGCTATCACGACCAATCGCATTTTATCAAGGATTTCAAAGCGATCATTGGCAAAACGCCGGACGCCTATGCCAAGCAGTAACAATGGCAAAGGCTTACCAGCGAATTTGGGAGATATGATCGATCATCAACTTTTGGCTGCTCGGGCTTGTCGGCCACTGACGAATTTCATTCTTGATGTGTTCCATGTTGGTATATCCTTTAGCCAATCCGTTCAAGCGAGCTGTCAGAGTGCTATTGTTCAGCTCCTCCTGAGTGGTGTACAGAATACTCAGCTTTTCAATCGCATTCGGAAATCTTTTCAGATAATATTTTTGATGCTTGTCCTCTGCGAGATAAAATCGGGAGTAAGGAGCTATCTCGGTTGCCGGCTCCCCCTTTCCGAGCGCCTTCCGTGTCCTGATGACGCGCTGTATCGCCTCTTCCTGCAGCTCGTCGGCATACAACAGCAGCGACCTATACTGGTTTCCCTTGTAATCGTTAATATTGAACGGATTGTGGTTGTTCCAGAACACATCGAGGATCTCCTCAAATGTGATTTTCTCCGAATCAAAATCAATTTGAATCGTTTCGGTATGATCCCCCATCTGACGGTAAACAGGAGCTTTGGCAGTACCTCCTGCATATCCCACACGCGTTCGAATAACTCCTGGTAAATGGCCAAACAAGGCCTCAGGACTCCAAAAGCAGCCCATACCGAGCGTAGCTGTCCGGATAGCACCCTCCGAAAAAGACGGCGTGAGAGCACTGCTCTGTAATTCCTCCAGCTTGTCCATAGTCGCCCTCCCTCTCATTCCACAAAATGAAATCATGCAGGTGACTCCGCTAGCTTAATTATAACACGGTAGCTGTCCAGCCCCAATTCTACCTAAGAGGAATGCAGCACGTACAAATACCTTGGGCAAAATAAAAAAAGGGCAGTGGATGATCACTGTCCTCTTGATCCATCAGAATGAACCGCCGCATACAGCTGCGCCATCAAGCCCATCCCCATTTGTGATAGTACACGGTAACCGCCGCGCTGCAATTCCAGGCCTCCGGCGTTATGCTGGGCCACACCCGACAGAATACCGTCCGGTGTCAAATAGGTTGCCAGCACGCTTAGGCTCTCAGCTGCCGCGACCGCATACGCCTGTGGCAGCAGGCCATACTTGGCACAAAGGGCAATCGCTGCCGCAATTCCAGCCGAACCGGATGTCTCAATACCCGTTTCCGGCTCATCCAGGAAGCAGGTCCACAGCCCTTGCGGCTGCCGCCAGGAAAGTGCTGCTTGGGTGACGCGGCGAAGCTCTTCTACGATTTCGCTTACACCCGGCAGAGAGGCATAACGAGACGACTTCAGTTCAATCCATGTTTGGGTCATGCCCAGCATGTACCACGCAAATGCGCGCGACCAGCTGCGGAATGTATGGGTTTGTGATTGCTGAAAATATCTTAAATAAATGTGATTGCCATCAGCCAAGCAATCACGACGCAGCAGGAGCTGCTGTATAGCCTGCTCTGCAAGATCCTGCCGGTTCAGCCTTGATGCAATAGCCGCCAGCGGATAGGCCACAGTGTAAGCCCCTTCCGCAGTCACCGCGTCACCGTCGATGACGAGTCCTCCGGCAGCTGTATCCGTGCCTCTCGAGCTCCAGAATTCCAGCGCCTCTGTGACAATCCGATGATTTGGCCATACCTTAACAATGACCGCCAAGGGCAATGTGGCTTCGATCGTTGTAAATGAGCCGTCTGCCTTCCTGCCGTGAAGATCCTCGTAATGCAAATTGCCTTCGCTATCCAGAAATTGTCCAAGATGAGCCTCGATCACTTGATCAATACGCTGCGCGCCCAGTACGTTGCGCATCGCATAAATGCCGTCCAGCACACAGCCTTCAAGCCAGCCGAAGGGCTGCAGGGATGAGAGCGATGCTACACTATCCAAATAATGCTTCATGGGCTGTTGATCGTCGCCAATCAAAAGATGCGGAGCATACAATTGGCGCGAGATGTCGCCCTCCAGCGCATCAAAAATCCACAACGGCCATTCTCCCTCATCCACCCTGATACCAATACCCTGACGCAGTACGGCTTCTGTCTGATCGGCAGTAAGCGCAAGCTCAAAGGGTTGAAATACATAGGCGTAACGAATATCAATATGGCCTAATACTAAGCCCGTTTCCGGCAAAAATACTTCTATAAGCCTGGCGTCTCTGTAATCCAGAGCAACCGTGATACGAAACCTGGATGGTGCCGGGAGCTTGCGCGCTATACCGCTTCCGGCTTCTGACCATTCCAGCTGCAGCGGCTCATTAACAACAGGGACGGCTGACCATCCGTGAGGCAGCCTTTTGCCTTCAGGCAATAATCTGTCCGGCGCGTTTATGATCCGCGCCGGATAATAATCTGGAGATTCCAAACTCAATGCAATCGCTCCCCCGGTTTTATAAGATAATGCCTATTTTGCCTTCATCGACTTGGACTTTATAGCTTCTTGTGCGCACCTTTTCATCGAAAACCGATTTGCCTGTTTTGATGTCGAACTCCCAGCCGTGCCAAGGACAGCGTACCAGCTCTCCCTTGCGTCCAAATTCATATTCATACACATTCGAGGGCAGCGTAGTCCCGCAGACAGGCCCTTTACACAGCGGCGCCCCTTCATGCGGACAACGGTTATGCAGTGCATAATACGCCTCTCCGACACGGTATATACCGATTGACCGACCTTCGACATCTACAATCTTACTTTTGCCCTCTTCTATTTCATCTGCTTGAGCCACATAGTGGATCGCCATATGAGTTAAATCCCTCCTGCTAGATTTTATATAACGTTTTGGCGTTGGTGTTAAATATTTTCATCCGCGCTTCAGGACTTAGCCGTTTCAATATTTCTGTCGGCATGTCATTGTCCCAGTGCGGATAATCGCTTGAGAACATCAGGATGTTCTCGGCATCGATCATATCGAAGATGGAAATCAATTCCTGCGGGTCTTGAGGCTCCTCAATGGGTTGGGTTGAGAACATACAATGATCGCGGATATAGGCACTCGGCATTCGCTTCAGCCAAGGCACGGAGGAACGCAGCCCTTTATAATTTTTATCCAGACGCCACATCAAATGCGGCAGCCACGCAACTCCGCCCTCCAGCATGACGAATTTTAAATTAGGGAATTTCTCGAACACACCTTCGCAGACCAGGCTGACCAAATGCGCCATATAATTTTGCGACAAGCAGGTATGCCATTCGAGATAACGTGTAGGGTAACCGGCTGGAGTTGGAGGCGGAGTCCCCCCCGCTCCTTCGCCGCCTGGATGAATCGCAACCGGGAGACCATGCCGTGAAGCAGCCTCATAGATCGGATGAAATTGGCGCTGACCGAGCGGCGCGCGCTGGGCACTGCCCATCAGCACCTGCACCATGCTTGGATGCCCGGCCAGACGGTCGATCTCCCTGGCAGCCAGAAGCGGATCCTGCGGCGCTACGGTAATCGAACCCCGAAAGGCATCATTCTTCGATAACCAATCGGCAATAATGTGATCGTTGTAGGCCGAAGCGATAGCGGCCGCATAATCAGGATCGTGCATCGTTGAAATATTGGTCATATTGCCTGTTAAAATAACATATTCCATGTTGAACTGCTGCATCAGATCTTGAACGAGAAAATCGGGATCAGAAGCTGATGGGCCGCCAGAAGGTGGCATACAGTCCTTGCGTACGACTCCAACAGGGGACATATAACCGTGACCTGGCATGCCGATTCCCGATGCAGCTACCCGGGTTCTCCATGGTTCAGGTAGGTAGGGTACAAGCTCCTGCGGGCTCTTCAGGTCATTATGCACATCGACATCAATAATTCGTAAATCCTTATCCATGTATTAGACACCTCTCCTGCACGTTATTACCTCTATGCACTATAGGTTCTATTGTAAAATCATTGAATTCGAATTACGATTGGTAATCATACATTTTTTTTAACGATTCAACGATTATGTAGTTAATCTTCACAGGATTGAGGGATGCTTGTGAGAATGTGATTATCTGTTTTGCTGGTACTCACAGTGATCATCAGGGGATTTTGTATGGTGGTATTAAGGAATACAAACTATTGCGTTCGGGATGGTGGGAATTCAAATAATACGGACCAACCGTATGAAGATCATCTTATCCTTGTGAAAAATAACGACATGTGGAAAATAAGGGGTTATCAATCGGAGGCACCTTGGAAAACTATGGTGATGCCTTGAGCAGGCACTCAGCAGCTTCCCGCAGCACGACTTAAGCACGCTGCCGGTATTCCCCGGGCGCCACATTCGTCCATTTACGGAAGGTTGTCTGAAACGCACTCGGCTCGGAGAAATGCAGTAGATAGGCAATCTCTGCAATTGAATATTCATGCTGGGCCAAGTAACGGATAGCGAGCTCTTTGCGGATTTCATTTGCCAAGCGATTATACGAGGTTCCCTCCGCTTTCAACCGGGACTGCAGCGTTCTTACACTCATATGCATTTCCTTGGCAGCCTCCTGCAGGGTCGGAAAATGGGAAGGCATGCACTCAATGATCCACCTGCTCAGCCTAACTTTTAGGTCGGAGCCCACAGTTAGCTTAACCCTAACCTCCTCCGCCATCGCTTTAAAAACCCCCAGCAGCCGCGCATCCGAGCCTATTACCGGATAATCCAGCACCTCTTTACTGAGCCGCAGTGTATTTGCTTGCTGATGAAATTGAGGGACAACCCCCAAAACAGCCTCATACTCATCCATCACAGCTGGTGGGCCGTGCATGAATTGAACCGCTCTAATCGGGATCACTCTGCAGCTTAATCCGAGCAGTATCTGGTAAAAGGATACCGTCATATCCTCAATGCAGTGACGGCTTGGCACTTCTGGAGAATTGTTGAGGAATAGCGAAATCACGACATCCTCCCCTTCAATGTCGATATCAGCATTGAACCCGCTGCAGACGATAAAGTTATATTTTTGATAGGCCGACAGCGCTTGACCCAAGGTCTTGGAATGCAGCATGACATAACCAAGCACGCCTAAGTCGGAAATCCCCATGCGCTGGCCCTGATGCAGTCCAAATAGGTCATCTCCCGTATATCGGGCAGCCGCCTTCACCATTCGCTCAAATTCCTCTTGCTCAATACGCGCCTCCTCCCTCAACAACAGACTCGCATCGATTTCTGCATAGGTGCAAAAGGCGTCCCAATCATACCCGCCTAAAGCCAGTGACTTCATGATCGGAAACAGAAGAGATACAGAAACACCCTGTGTATTCATCCAGCCCACTACTCCTTTGCATAAAAGATCAATATCTTTGCGTATTTCATCATGGGTAATTACGTCATCCGAGCTTATCATTACACCATAGCTATCTTATCACGGACATCCTGCAAAGTGGAGCGATGCGGCTGGTCTCGTGTATCCACATACAAACGAGGAGGAATTATTTTGAAAAATAATATTGCAGTTATCATTGGCCACCCCTATCCCGAAAGCTATTGCAATGCCTTAGCACAAGCTTACACGAAAGGTGCTGTCAGCAGCGGCGCAGACGTTCGCATCCTCAATCTCGCCCAGATCAGCTTTGACCCCAATTTGAAATATGGCTACCATCAACGGACCGAGCTGGAGCCTGATCTGCTAGCTGCTCAGGAGACGCTCCACTGGGCTGATCATCTCGTATTTGTATATCCGAACTGGTGGGGCACGATGCCAGCAATCCTGAAAGGCTTCATTGACCGGGTGTTTTTACCTGGCTTTGCTTTCAAATCCAAGCCAGATTCTGTGATGGTCGAGAAGCTGATGAAAGGGAAATCCGCTCGTCTTATCGTCACTATGGATTCCCCGCTCTGGTATTACCGTCTGTTCATAAGAAGAGCAGGTCATCATATCATGAAGCGCTCTATCCTGCAATTTTGCGGCATCCATCCTGTAGCCATTACCGAAATGGGAATGGTAAAAACAACGTCTGAGGAAACAAGGGAAAAGTGGCTTCGGAAGGTGAAGACGCTGGGCAGCAAGAGAGCATGACCCCTAGCCAGAAACAATAGGTAGTATTTATTCGGATTACGGTGAAACCAAGCAGGCTATCCCAGACTACGGAATATTTATGAAGTAAGAGAAAAGGTGCCATCTGGCACCTTTTTTATAACTCCAACCCCGCGCTAGACGGTACAATCGTTCCAGCTCTGTGAACAACCTGTCGAGCGGCATGGTTTTTAACGTTTGCACAGCAATGATATTTACAAAATTCCCCATTTCATGTTTTTATAGTATAATTATAGAACACTCTACCGGACCATCATCCGATGTTAGAGAAATCATCCATACCGCAGAGGCGGTTCGTCCTTCTGACATTATGGCACACCTATTCCCCGCTTCTGCTATGCTTTATAACAAATCATCGGAGGAGTCTCATGGAACAGTGGTTCTATCTGTTGCGAAGCTCAATTGATGACCTGGATACCACCACTCAAGAACTGGTGTATCGTTCCTTTTATCAATTCGTGTATCGTGACACCTATTTTATGCTTCGTGATCATTCGATAACCGAAGACATTATCCAAGAGTCCTTTTTAAAAGCGGTATCGCAAGGCCCAAAGCTCCGGTCTGACGCCAACATTCCTGGCTGGATTAAACAAGTCACACGCAATACAGCAATAGACTGGTTAAGAAAAATGAAAAGAGACCGTCAGATGTTGAACGGTTCTTACGTTAGTATAAGTGAAACCGTTTTGGATGAAATAAGCGTAGCCAAAGAAGTAGAAATTAAAATGAGAGATGCCACGCTCTATCAAGCTCTTAATGAACTCAAACCCGACTATCGCACCTTGTTGTTACTTTTCTATATGGAAGGGAAATCATATAAAGAAATCTGCAAAGAACTCCACATGACCGAATCGGTATTTACCCAGCGTTTGGCAAGGGCTCGGAAAAAGTTGCTTCAACATTTTTCAGGAAAATGGGTTGATCGTGATGATTGAACAAGAAAAAGATCAAGACCTTTTAATCAAAAAGGCTGTGCAGGACTTTTATAATGATGTAGACATTCCCGATGCTTCTTCATCATGGCGAAAGGTTCATGACCAATTGCAAAAACGGCGCAAAAAGCAGGCGCGGTTCACCCGGATGAAAATAATAGCTGGTATAGTAGCTGTTTCATTCCTCATTAATATTGGCCTCAACATTGATGTGTCAGTGACTTATGCGAACGTTATTTCCCTTTTTAGAGAAGTCGAACAGCATGTTGTCCGGGTCTTCTTTCAATATCCTAACGAAGATCAAGACCGTTCTAGTGCCAAGACTCGTCCTCCGTCAGTGGAAAGCACAGCGGAACCTTCCGTTCCAGAAAATGCAACGCTAGAAGAAGCAACAGCAAAGCTAGCGTTTCCTATTCTCAACCCGACCTATATTCCCAAAGGCTTTCACTTGGATGTGGTGAGAATATTTCGGGATGCTAGCGGACAATACAACAATGTTTATCTGGAATATTTGAGTGAAACCAAAAGCATTTTCAAGGTGAGCCAACGGCTTGTGGAACCCCAATCGGCTAGTATAAAAAGTGATATTTCCAAAGATGCGGGCACCATAAAGGAGGCAGTCGTTCAAGGCTACCAAGCCATTCTTGTAGTTATTCCTGAAGGGTTTACCGTACTCGAGTGGCTCACTAAAGACAATGTAAAAGTATCTATTTCCGGAAAACTAACGGAGAACGAAATATTACGGTTTGCCGAATCGTTGCATTAAAATAGCTTTGTCTCGTTGGGTAATATCAAGTTAAGGAACAAAAAACCTCCCGCAAATTGGGAGGTTTTTTCGTAGGACGAGAGAAACCTTGCTGCCCCGGCGAATGCCGAGGGGTTATGGTACCAAAAAGGAGGCTGAATAGCGGTATCCAGATTCAGTAGTTGAGCCTTGCAGAATCCCATGATACGATTTTGTCTGGTAGTAGTAGCCAGATAAAACCGATATATTGCTTAGTGATTGATATGCATATGCTGCGTTGCTCTCTTGCTGATTGGTACCTAAATAAACATCAATCCATGCTGATCCCGTCCAGCGTTGCAAGGTCAACTGCACACTGATCTTGTCAACCCTTACGGTTCCATAGGTTTCTCCCCAAATACTAACTTTTTGATTACCGCTATAAGATATGTATCCCTGTCCCTTTTCAAGATAACTGAATGCAGGATCGAATACCGTAAACGGAGTGAATAGTGACGGTGGTGCAGAAGTTTTGGCCAGAACATGTACGTTCGATGGTTCCTGTGCAAAAACATGTACGGGTAGGAGCAGTACAACCATAGCCATGAATAGGATCAATCCTCTTAAAGAAAATGACCTTACTTTCAAATTAATTTACCTCCTATTAGTTGAAATTTTCCGCTTATCGATAGTGGGGCTGACCCTAGATATAGAATTATATTTGTTTAATTCTCTACAATATATTTTTGGATAGTATCTTTTTTTAATTTTTTAAATTCCTCGTCACTTTTTTCAAATTCAGCTCTTTTAAATCTTGGTTATCGATATTGAATTTCCCTTGATTCAAAGCGTTAATCCAATAAGCCTTACGTTCTGGAGACCAAACTAAAAACAATAAATATTTTTGTCCTGCCTGTAGGCTCGTATATTCATCTGCAATGAACTTTGTTTTACCAGGTTTTAATCCATCATCACGAACTATAAATCTTTCAATTACCGGAATAGACTTGTATACATTTCCAGTTACTGTATTTTGGGAATCCTTAAAAACTTTATTGATTTTCACGTCAGTAAGTGTATAGGAATCATCAAAACCATTCTTCACAAGTTCTACTGCTTTTGAATTTGATGTGGTAGTTACTTCAACAACTAATTCAGAGTCATTAGTTAAATCGTTAACACTATCATATATTTTATGATTGAAAGAGGAAGCAGTAACTTCTTTAATAGATTGATCAGCAACAAAATAGACCGAACCAAACACTAAGATAAGAGCCGATAAAGTAAAACAAATCGTTTTTTTCAATTGTATAGCCTCCCTCTTTTTACCACTTATTGGCTAAATGATCAGCATCAACCGAGGACGGATAAACCATGGATGTTTGCCCACTCTTCATCCAGTGAGTGCCCGCATGTGCTGGTGAATTTTCAAAATGACTTAAGCTCAGTGCATGACCAAGTTCGTGCCCAGTATTATGATATTTCTCGGAGCTAGTAAAAGCGTCGTCCGTCATACTCTTATTATCTAACCTTATTCTTGCGATATCAAAGTTGGTACCACTATTAACAGCGGAATAGGCAATTTGTGATCCATTTGATTTAAAGAAACCAGTTGATCCATAGACACCAGGTCCAAGTTCATTATAGACTCCATAAAACTTGATTTGAGCTAAAGACTCGCTGGATATCTCCCAAAGATTAGCAGCTGAATTTGGTACTGCACTCCATTGTGTTGCAGCATTTGTTACAGTAGCCCCCAAACCATATGCTGATACTGAACTATCGACCCAATACTGTTGAGCGGCCCCGTTAGTATTTTTTCCACTATGAATATGAGCTGTTGAATAGTCTGCATAAGAAATTGAGTGGAATAAAGAAAATATGGAGACAACTAATACTGTTACTTTCGCTATTTTCAATTTTATACCTCCTCGATAATGATATGGTAAACTTAATTACAAAAAACCTGACTTAACACAATGGTAATACCTCTTGTAAATGGGTTTGGATAATTTTATTCACTCCCCTTAGACCCCTTACATCTTTATAACGTTTTATATACCTAATATCTAACGTTTTTAATAGGATATTTTTTACTTTTATTCAATTTTGGCGAGATATACAATACTGTTGTCCACCGACATATATAGACTTTTGTCAATGCCTTTGGGGCTTTGCAAACAGAAAAACCCTATTAAACACTTTAACCTTTTCTTACGAAGTAATCTTCGACCAAGAAAATGAAAAAGGCTTATAAGGTTTTTGTCTACATAGTAGGGTTCATAACGAGCTCAACGTCAATCAAATTTTAATTAGTAATACTTACTGAACCATCATTTCCGAAATATATATTTTCACTGCAATTTACAGTGCCTTTAGTTGGTGAGTTTACTACAGAATCATGCACACAGATTTGTTTTTGTACTTGATATCGATCGTTTATCCTCACAACAGAATAATCAATAGCGGGCCATTCATCTAAATCATGATATTTCAATATAACAGACACACTAATGTCATTAAGATTGGAATTATCTACACTAACAATTCTAAAGCTATCTAAGGGAACACCTTCTGAATCCCCCTTTTTCATTATTTCCGTAAAATAATTTGTGACTATTTCTTTTGCGACCCCTTCGGGGTTTTTCTGAACCTCCTGAACCATTCTACTAGTTTCCTCTTCTAAAGAAACTACTTTGAAATTATTAGCAGCACTTGCAATCCCAATTCCAATACATGAAACAACCAAAACAACAACCAAAACGAAAGCAAAAGTTCCATTTTTAAACACAATCCTAACCACCTTTCAACTTTGATGTGTATTGAATGCAGTGTAACATATCCATACTTATTTTTAAAAACATTGATAATGATTAAAGAAGCCTGCAAGCAGGCTTCTTTAATTTTTGATAAACCTAACTTAAATTATTGATAAGCATTTCCAGATACGTTAGCTCTAGAGTAGCTGCGATTGCTTACAAAAATACAACGATCACTCCCGGTGGTTACACCTGACAAGTACGCACTGAGCCAAGTACCACTACTTGGAATATCGCCATCAAAAAATGAACTCGTAGACAAATTGTTAAAGTTCCCGCCTGATAGTTTTGCTGCTATTCCATACGCCAATGAAATAATATCAGTACCAGAGTTTTTTGTTTGCCAACCGTTAATTGTTATATTCGTTTGAGTATTTGTGAAACTCTGTCCACTAAAGTAAGTAGTCAGATAAGAACCAGCAGCAGGTGTTCCATTAACTATACTACTATAGAACGACCCACTGATATCTGAATTAATACTCATTCCGGCTTTTTGTTGATTATTTACAGCATTCCCCACTTTAACTGTTCCATATTCAGAAGATTTTGGATCACTATTAAAGGTAATGATATCGTGTTTCACTGAATATTTACCATCCTTTTTAACAACAGAATAAGGAGCGACAGGTAATGTTCCAAATTCATCATAAGTAAGTTGAACTGATAACTTTATATCATCTTCATTAGAGGAATCAGTTGCCACGATTGTAAAACTCTTAAGAGGGATACCCATCTGCCCATCTGCACTTGATTTTATTATATCCTGAAAATAGGCATTTGCTGTTTGAAGTGCTTGATCCCTACCTGTATCATTACTTGCAGCACTTGCTCCACCTGTAATTATAGAAGTTGTAAGGAAAAGTGCGGACAATATGGACAAGACAAATTTTTTCATATTAACACTCCTTATTTGTTATATTTAGATTGATCCACAACACCTATTGATTCGTCAACATAAAATTAGGAAACAGTTTAAGAAAAAACTCAAAACGATATTTTAGTTACATTCGTCATGTTTTGAAAGGGTAACAGGCAGCTACTACAATTTATACATTTAGAAACTTGCACTACCTCCTTTCAATAACAGCATGTCTCTGTCCCAAGCTTACTCGTACGCATGTTTATTAGGGCAATAGAACAAAACTTATTATTTGAATTCCAAATTTTGTTGTATATCTAAATAACGTTCCATTACTAAAAAATCTAACGATAAATTTAAAATTTATTAAATAATCACCAACTGATCAACACTCCTCCCCACCTGACTGCTTCTGCTGAACGACATACTAAAAAGGCTGCCCTGCGGCAGCCCTCTAAATTAAATTAGTGCAAATTTAAAACCAATCGGCATAGCCCATCTTTCTCAGGTTGTCCGCAGATGTCTTCAAGCAATCAAACGGATCACGTCCGTATACGTCATCCTGCTCTACCAGGAAATACTGTGAGCCGCTTTCAAGCGCAGCCTCCATAATGCCTTTGATATCAAGATTACCTTCGCCAACCTCGGCAAATTCAACAACATTCGTAAAGGCCTGCATGAATTTACCCATATCAAATCCGCCTGCTAAAGCGCTCATATCGATCTGGCCGATCCGGTAATCCTTCAAATGGATCAAGGCAATTCGTCCCGCATATTGTTTAATAAACGTGATAGGATTTTCCCCGCCTCTTTGAATCCAGTGAATATCAAATTCAAAACCAAGATGAGTTGTATTGTTTTTGATAATATCCATCAAGTATTCGCCATCGTACTTTTGAAACTCGATATGGTGGTTGTGATAGTATAGTTCAATACCATGAGCCGCCAGTTTCTCTGCTACTGCATCTGCTTTTTTGACAAATTCCATGATTTTATCTTTATTACCGATAGTTGTTAATGGCAGCATCCCAATACGTAAAAAGTTGCAATTCAAGGTTTTGCAGTCATTTACAATTTTATCGAAATCAGCAGCTAAAGTCTCTCCGGGCATACCGGGCATCATCGGTTCTAAAGCTGCAGATAGTGAAGCGATTGTAATGTTGAAATCTGCACTGGCTCTCTTAAGCTCTAACACGTTGTCGGCAGTCATCGGAATTTGAGAAATCTCTACACAGTGATACCCGAGCTCATTTATTTTTCTCATTGTCTCATAAACACCGATTTGCTCCACTTTCCCTTTGAGCATCATCATTTGTACTCCGATTTTACCCTTTTTCATTTGGATACCTCCATTTGTTGTTCTTCTTCAATCTTTTTATTTAATTCAGCTACGTATTGCTCTTCATCGAATGGAATCTCGACTTCTTGACCCAAAAATCCCGACAGATGGATCGCGTTCGCCAGCCTGACTCCATGAATACCCTCACTGCCTGCTGCTATTAAAGGTGTGCCATCATTAATATTGGCAGCGAAGTTTTCCAATACGGCGATATGCTGAGCGCCCCATACACTTTCAAATTCAAGCACTTCTTCGCTGTAGATTTCAGATGCGCTTTGACCCATGAAAATTTTCATTACATCCTGCATGCTCATCGTTGAGCTCATTTCAGGCTCGGGCTTCATGAGACGTTTGATCGTAATCTTCTTGCTGTCATCCACGACGATTTTACCTTTATCGCCTAAAATTTCAAAACGGTCTGTACCGAGAACATCATGCGTGCACGTAATAAATACGCCTGTCGCTCCATTCTCGTAATCAAACATCGCGGTAACTTCATCTTCAACGGTAATCGTTCTTTGGTAGCCGTATTTTACATTCGCATATACCTTCTTTGGCATTCCGCAAATCCACTGCAGCAAATCCAATTGATGCGGCGCCTGATTGACAAGCACACCTCCGCCCTCGCCTTTCCAGGTTGCTCTCCACTCACTTTGCTCATAGTAGCCCTGCGGTCTCCACCAGGTTGTAATCAACCAGTTTGTCCGGCGAATCTCGCCAATTTCATCCTGATCAATCAACTCCTTCAGCTTCTGGTACAACGGATTCGTCCTTTGATTGAAGAAAATCGCAAAGGTCAGCTCAGGTTTGGTCGCTGCAAAGTCATTTAATTCTTGGACCTGCTTCGTATACACACCTGCCGGCTTTTCCACCAAGGCATGAATGTCTCTCTTGAGCGCCTCGATTCCCATTTCCGGGTGCAAATAATGCGGTACACACGTCACAATTGCGTCAACATCTCCGCTCTCCAGCATGTCGATATAGTTGTCATAGAACGGGATGCCCGGGTACTTGTCTGCGCACAAGGCTTTTTTGGCTGGATCTATGTCACAGATCGCACCGATCACCATGCCCTTCACTTTGCCATCTGCCAAAAATCCAGCATATAATCCGCCTTCTGCTCCCAAGCCGATAATTCCCATTTTTACGTTTTTCATTAATTTTACCTCAC
The DNA here is from genome assembly GCF_022458865.1 of Paenibacillus periandrae. Taxonomy (GTDB): domain Bacteria; phylum Bacillota; class Bacilli; order Paenibacillales; family NBRC-103111; genus Paenibacillus_S; species Paenibacillus_S periandrae. Next base: position 207,839 of record NZ_JAJNMU010000013.1, read on the forward strand.
TCTCTATATTTGTAATTTCATTTTTAAGCCATGCTTCAAGACGGATTTTGCCTTTTACTTGTCAAATCAATAGTAAGCTGCTTGGATTGCTGCTTGGTTAAGGGATAGAAAAACACTAAAATGATAAATACTACCAAAAAGACGATGCCAGGCACCAGAGTAGCAATTGTATGAATCCCATCCAGCGCGCTTTGCGTTTGCACCTTGTGAGTGGCATCATAGCCAACTGCCGTTAACGCTACCCCTCCGATCCCGCCAGCAATAGCCTGACCGACCTTACGGGAAAATGAGTACACTGAGTACACGGTACCATCCTCGCGCAATCCTGTTACGTATTCATGATAATCGATTACGTCGGTAACGAACGCCCAAACTACCAGATTAAAAAATGCATATCCAAACATACCAACTGCTGAAATCGCAATAAACGAGATAGAGGATAAATGAGGCAGGAAGTATAGAAGTATATACACCAAACCTGCGATTAACATACCCACAGCGGCTGTTTCCTTTTTCCCGAATTTGGCTACCAACGGTTTGGCTAGCGGAATTGCAATAAATACGGTACCGATCTGGATAAAACCAACCAGGCTTAGTACGGCTGCATGACCAAAAAAATCTTTAAACAAATAGACGTTGACTGCACCCAAGAGCATGTTACACATCATAAAAATAAGAGATGCGGTTAAAATAGCCAGCAGTGGTTTGTTTCTTAACAATCCTTTTAAGGTTTTGCCGAGATGGGATTTGCGATCCTTGATTTCGGAAGTCACAATCCGTTCCGTAGATAATTTGTAACACGCCATATAACAAGAAATAGACAGTATTCCAAAAATAATAGCCCCTAATGTAAACCGGCTTGCATCTGCCTTATTGTCTACAAACAAGATCAAAGGCCCCGCTACATTAATGATTAAGCTCGCTAACGAGCCGCCCATCGTTCTAAATGTAGATAAGGTTGTACGTTCAACAGGATCACTCGTAATGACAGATGCCATGGAGCCATAAGAAATATTGACTGTGCTGTATAAAGTTCCCCATATGAGATAGGATACAAAAGCATACGCCAAATAAAATCCGTCTGACATTCCTGGAATTTTCACAAACATAAGTACACCCGAGATGACAAGCGGAAATGACATTCGGAATATCCATGGCTTAAATTTGCCGTGCTTGCCAGCTTTCCTCGAATCCAAAAACCGGCCCCAGGTAACATCCGCCACAGCATCCCATAAACGCGCTACCAGAAAGAGCATCCCCACCGTCACAGCGCTAATACCAAAAATATCTGTATAATAAACCATCAAGAAAGAGCTTACTAAAATAAAGAAGAAATCATTCCCGAAATCACCAAACAAATAACCCAGTTTATCTCTCAAGCCGAATTTTCTGATTTCCACCATCGTATGCACGGATTTCGTGGTCCCCAGACTGACATGCTGCTCCATTGTTCCCCCTCCAATATATGAATAACATCGTTCCGTAAATTCAAATGCCAACTTGAAACTGCTTACAAAAAGAGTATAATCAAATTCAAAACATTCGAGAAGGATGTAAATTGCATTATCAGGACTTATTTCACATGTAAAGGATTGGATGATCGTGATCAAGCATTTTCAACTGACGTCTGCAAGCTTAACCCTTTTTCATGTACTTGATATGAATACCAGCATATTGACTCCCGATGGCTCTGTAGAGATGGCGCATATTCATGAGCCATTGCCAAATTTTTTACTCCAGACACAGCAGGAGGACTTTTTAAGACTTAGCTGGCAATCCAGGCAGGATCCCACACAATGCTGCATATACACTAATGTATTTGGACTGACCTATTTATCCAGATTTTTCGAGTTGGAGGAGGAGCAACCCACGGTTTGGGTAGTTGGACCTTTTCTCATGCAGATACCGGATATGGACAAAATTAATGCGCTATTCCGTACAGAACAAAACAAACAAAGGGCTATGGGCGAGTTCGTTCGCTCCTTGAAGCTGCTCAGCAATGCCCGAATCCAAAGTGCCGTTAATATCTTGAACCAGGCAGGCTCGATTCAACATGTTCCTTATCGAAAATTAAACACACAGCCTACGTCGGAACGATTAGATGCCAACGATATCCAGCATATTTTGGCGCAGCCCGATGAGTTGGATACGAAAGTTATTGAGCTCAGATATGAGCTGGAGAAAGAGCTTATGAGTGCGGTTGAGCATGGGGATAAAAAAATGCTGAGGCATCTCCTGAAGGAAACCAAAAATTTATTTGATTTTTCTGACCGTTTTCCCAATCAGCCTGTCAGGGCCATGAAAAACATGCTCATTGTTTTAAACACATTGTTGCGTATGGCAGCAGCCAGAGGAAAGGTTCAGCCGTTTTTCCTGCATCACATCTCCGAGAAATTTTCCAAGCAAATTGAACGCTGTGACAGTATCAACTCCCTGAATGCACTGCTGGATGTGATGTATGAGGAGTATTGCGATTTGGTTAACCGCCGCACCATTACCGGATATTCTCCAGTGGTACAGAAAGCGGCACAGCATATCCTTGTTCACTTCAGCAAACCGTTAAATCTAAAGCAGTTGGCCGCTAAATGTCTTGTGCATCCTGCTCATTTGTCGAGACAATTCAGTAAGGAGGCGGGAATGACTCTGACCGATTTTCAGAACCGAACACGCATAGACCATGCCAAGCTTCTGCTGGCAAAAGGAACCGCTTCTATCGATTGGATTGCCGGTCAAGTCGGATTTGATGATGCAGGCTATTTCACACGTATATTTAATAAACTGGAAGGCATGACCCCGTCCAGATATAGAAAAGAATTTTGAGCCTTACTTTGCAAAAGATGATAACAAGTTAAAACTTTTTCGGGCTGCCCACACGTCTTACTTGTATACAGACATCATGTAGTCAATAAAGAGAAAGGTATTGCTGATCATGCCCAACAGGAAAACCGAACAATTACTTACTCGCTGCATCACCGATCACAAGGAAAACGTATACCGACTGGCCTACAGCTATGTCAAGAATAAAGAGGATGCGCTCGATATTGTTCAGGACTCGATTTACAAAGCTTTGACGTCCATTGAGCTTCTCAACAAGCCTGAAGCCGTCAAGAGCTGGTTTTACAGAATTGTGGTGTACACCTCTTTAGATTTTCTGAGGAAACAAAAAAAGGTTCAAATCGCAGATGAAGAAACGATCGAATCCTTTAGCCCCGGGGCGGCAGACATTTATCCCGATATTGATTTGGAAAAAACGTTAGACAATCTTCCCCATAAGTATCGTAGTGTCATCGTGCTAAGATATTTTGAAGATTTAAAAATTGAGGAAGTGGCTGAGATCTTGAATGAAAACGTCAATACGATCAAAACCCGGCTCTATCAGGCACTTCAAATATTGAGAGTCACTATGAATGACGAATCTGCCAAGGAGGAACAATAAATGGATACTCAATTCAAAAAGCTGCAGGATGAATACAAGCAAGTCCCTATTCCTGAGGAACTGGGCCTTATCGTCAACCGAGCCTTACGTAATAGTAGAAAAAAACGGATTCCCGCTAAATGGCTAGCTGGAGTTAGTGCGGCGGCACTGATTTTTGTTATCGGAATCAACACCAGTACGACGGTAGCGAATGCTTTTTCTGCAATACCCGGGGTTGAGAGTATAGTCAAGGTGCTCACTTTTAAAGAGTATAAGATTGATGAGCCCAACTATAATGTTGACGTCAAGGTCCCCGCCATTACCAATCTCGATAATAAAGCATTAGAGCTTGAGCTCAACGAAAAATATTTGAAGGAAAACAAACAGCTATATGATCAGTTTCAAGCTGAAATCGAAGAATTAAAGAAAAAAGGAGGCGGCCACTTAGGGTTAGATACAGGGTATGAGGTGAAAACGGACAACGATCAACTATTGTCTATCGGCAGATACGTAGTCAATACTGTAGGTTCATCCTCAACAACTATGAAATATGACACGATCGATAAGAAAAACCAACTATTATTGAGCCTGCCTATGCTATTTAAAGATGATCGATATATAAGTGTAATCAGCGAAAATATTAAGGAACAGATGAGAGCACAAATAAAGGAAGATCCTAATAAAATCTATTGGATTTCAACTGAAAATAATGAAGTTCCCACAGAAGAATTTGTAAGCATTACAAAAGATCAAAACTTTTATATTAACGATGAAGGTAAACTGGTTATCTCTTTTAATAAATACGACGTGGCTCCAGGGTATATGGGGCTTGTGAAATTTGTTATTCCAACCGATGTGCTTGCTGACATCCTGGTTAGCCGTAATTACGTTAAATAAGTCATCCAATCCAAAACCTCTTGACGATATTGCCATCATCCATCACAAATTCGGTTTCGAACACACCGCCGTGCTTCAGAATGGTCTTTTCCGAACCGATGTTGTCTTTGTCACATACTAACAGCACCTTATCCAGGCCCATCGCCTTTGTGATTTGTAAGGAGTGAGCCAATAAAGCACTCGCGTACCCTTTGCGTCTACAAGAGGGTCGTATTCCATAACCAATATGTCCGCCGCTGTTCAGGAGTTTCAGATTCAATCGATGACGGATGTTCGCCGCGCCCACGAGCAGGTTGTCCTCATTTATCAGCCAGTAGGTCGAGTGAGGTACCCAATGGGGATTGGTTAATTTCTCCTCACTATCCTCTGAATATAAAGACTCCAGCATGGCCGTGAAATCGCTGGGGTCTTTTTCAACGACCCAGGGTACGATATCTTCACCGCTGCTTATCCAGTCGTCATAAAACGACATGTAGGATTCACGGTATTCTATGGAAGGTTTAACTAGCCGAATGGTATGCATCGCAATCACTCCTGATTCCTGATTTTCCGTAATGGATTTTGATCTTTTGAAAACTCCAACTATGGGTATTATAGCAAAATTCACATAACCTTCACGAGTGATTAAGGTTAACTTAATTAACCACTGGTATTCTATCCATACCCCTCCTCTTTCATTAATGGTCAGCCCGGCATCATATACATGATGCCGGGCTGATTTGCGTTCATCATAACCTAAGCCAATACAGCATTGATTATGATCTCGATTTGCTTAATCGAATAGCCCCTCACCGAACAACTGCTTCAGACGGAGATCGGGATGGCTTCTCCTGTATCCAGCCATCACCTGACCAGGTTCGAATTAATATCCAGTCGTTCCAGCGTTCCAAGGTCTCAACCTCCTGCGGCTCCAATTGGCCGAGCAGCTCTGTTTCGTTCGCTTTGGGATACTTATAAATAGCTGTCTTGTCCTTCAGGTTGATGCGATTCGGATAACTCTCACTGTGTCCATGAAGATAAGCGGCTTGATTCAATCGAACCCACCTCGGACCAAGCCAAGTTGGTATACGGTACCAATCCCCCATGCGGCCATCCGCTGTAACCTTTGCTTCCTTCAACTCCCCGCCAGTAGGAAACGAATCACTGGGGCGATTGTACAGCTGCACCGGCTCGAGCAGTTGAATGTTTTCCTCGACCTTTTCAATCGGGTAGCGCTCCCGCCACAGCTTGTACCCTTCTGAAGCCAGATATAGGCCGATCGACTGATTTTTCTCCCATATGTCAGTAAACGTCCACAGGGGCAGCTCGTTTTCTTCTTGATAAGGTCCTAGTTCAGCGGTAAAACCGGGGCGCCCAAATTGCACAATAAACCAATCCGTGAAGCCGCCACCCGAAGGGTCCTTTTCCGGCTTGATTTGGCTGTAGCCTGTCATGGCGCTTATCGTATCGGCCATTTTCTTATCGCGTGCGACATATTCCGAAGCCGTGTTGAAATGCCAATATAACACTTCGCCTGAGGTATGATAGGAAAGGGCAATTTCCGGGTCGCTCTCGTATGTAAATCGTACCATGCTGAGGGCTTCCGCTGTTTCCACAGGTTCGGAGCCCTTATAATTTTTAAATGTAGGGTACTGAGGCGAGTTACGAATGCCCGTCCACATCGCAGGATACTGACGGTTAATATCGATTCCAGTCGCATTTGCTTTCCAGCGTTTGAAATTGTTGCTGCCGCCGTTCATACTGAGCAGATAAGAATGGTACGATTCAGGAAAAGCATTCAGCCCTTCCTGCTGGAGTGCCACACCATCCGGATTGACCATTGGCACAAACCAGATCGAACACTGATCCAGCAATTGACGAACAGGATAATGATCATATTTCATATTATGCTCATAAGCATATGCGTAACGGTCTATCATATACAAAATCAGATTGGTCCCCATCCATTCCCTGGCATGCTGAGACCCATCTATAAGGATTGAGGCATCCCCTTTCCCGAATTTTACCGCCTTAATATCCCGGCCAAAACCTGTTGTCCCAATCGACTTTACCTCAATTAATTCAGGATAAGCAGCTGCCAGCTGATCAATTTGTTGCGTCATCAATTCATACGTGTACACCTGATAGGGATCCACGATCTCCTTGCTCACTGTTTGCGAATCCGAAGCTATGACTACTAGATTCCCCATCATAAGCAGGATTGCTAGAATAGCTGCCAGCACATGCAGCAGCTGTCGACCCTTTCTCTCTGTGCCCAAGTCTCTCTCTCCTATAATGTATGATTACTCTTCCAAAGGAAGAATTTACAAAAATGCTTAGTTATTTTAATATATATCCGACAAAAAAACCATATTTTCGGCTGTATTTGACAACAAAATTCAGGAAAATGGTATTTTTCTGATAGTTTTATTAAAATAAAAGCATTTAGAGAGGGCAGACTAGCGGAAACATTCAGAGCGAAAGGACATCTTCATACCCTACATTATTCAAACACCATTACCCAATACCTTTCATCAGGACTGCCTTCTTCAACAACCTTTTTCCAGCCATTATTTTCGTAGAACTGCATTGCCTTTTGATTTTTAGATACGCATTTCAATGTTATTGGTTTATTCATTTTTTCTATGGCAGAATGAAGTAATTGACTACCAACACCCTTTCCTGAACAATCAGGGTGCACAAATAAATTATGAATAAAATTATCCGGCAAATACAAAGAAGTAAAACCCAAGACACGATCGTCTTCTTCTGCTACAATAATATACTCATCTTCAGTATGCTTATCAAAGTCTTCCAAGGTCATTTCTTCTTTATTGGCCCACTCAAAACTGTTACGACGGGATTCAAGGTATATTTGTCTTAATTGTGGATAGTCGGATTCCCTTGCTGCTCTAATTTTCAAAATTTCCACACTCTCTTTCTTCTCATGGAGTTCATCCATCATAGTATATCCTAATAGGATACACGTCAGTATGACATTATTTCCTCATAATCAGTCTTTACTTAAAGATAACTGTAGACCAAAAAACGCTCTGGCGCACTATGGGTCAGTATAATTCCTGTAATTAGTGAGCGTTTATTGATATACTTAATCGGTCATTTATTAATACTTGGTGGAGGCGATGGATCGACCATTGGTATGACAACTATGATGTTCATCCGTGGTGAAGCAGCACCTTACTATACGTATACTTATATCATCTGTGGTGTATTCAGTATTTTGATTTGCATGATTACCGCTTCGAATCAACATAAGGTGGAGCTAGGACATTAAGTCATGAAATAAGTCTGGACAAGGGTACCTGCTGCGTTGAACTCGCGCACGACCCAGCTATCCAGTCATAATGGAGGAATATCAATGAGTCAACGTTATCGAATCACAAGAGCACTACAGGACAATGAAAGTTCAGCGAAAACCATAACATTAGAAGAGTGCAAAAAGTACTTTTCATCCAAACCCGATTTTTCCTACACCTCCGTATTTACGGTGACAGGCTCTACCAGCATGTCCATTGAAGGGGATTTTTTCATGTGGAGCTGCGGCGATGCAAAGATCCCATTTCGGTATTATCAGGGGGATATTTATGTGTCCGGCACCAATGAAGCCGTGATTCCCAAAATGATCGAGGTTGCAGGCGAATTGGGTGCGGATGTGATGGAAGGATAAATTTAAATTAGAGTAAAGAAACGAAGGCGATTTATAAACGGATTTGCATGATTCCTTTCCTTTAAGGGAACCTTATGGATGAAATGGAGGCGATCTTGTTGAACAAAGGTCAACAAATAGCAAAAATACAACAATTGGCTGAAGATAAAATCGCGTTTCAAGCCAATATAGACAAGCAGGCTTTTGTAAATAGTCAGGTACAAGAGGATCTCCCTGAAACGCCTGATCAAGACCAAGATAAGCGATAAGCGTCCCACATTTCAATCCGTGTTCGTACCATGACAAGAAGCCTTAATTCGGTGAATACCGGACTAAGGCTTCTTTGTTGCTTGGAAACTAGTTCATGCTGGTAAAAGTTGAAGCCTCCTTGGTTATTTGGGCGTCGTAAGGAGCAGAGGAAGTTTACGAGCGCGACGCCGTTCCATACTTAACAGACGCTGTCGTCAGGCAAGATTGATCTCCCTAATCTTGTCAATCGGCACCTTAGGCTTGCGCTCCTCGGTCAAGAGCCCGTTCACCTCTTGCTGAACGTCGGTAATTTGCGTATAACAGTACCCTACGATGTAATCCGTCTGCTTGATAGCCTCATGAATGCCGCGGAAGCGTTCAAGAAACGTTTCTTCCGAACCAACCTGACCACCGTAGCCCCAGCCTTTGTCAGATTTGAAGGCAATGCCGCCAAATTCGCTGACGATAATCGGCTGCCCCTTGTAGCTGTAGCCGTCGGCAAAAGCGTATTTCCATTGGTTGAAGGTCTTCTCATTGTTCACGATTTCGTCCTTGTTCGCATAACGTTTAAGGAATCGCTCCTTTGTTTCCACGTAATCATGCAGCGTCAATATATCGGACACCGTATGCTCCCAGCCATCGTTAGTTATGACCGGGCGATTCGGATCAAACGCCTTTGTTAAATAGTAGATCGATTCAGTGAATTTCTGCTGCCTCTGATCCTTGAAAATGTTCATGATGCCCCACGATTCGTTGAACGGAACCCACGTGATGATGGAAGGATGATTATACTGCTGGCGAACGACCTCCATCCACTCCAATGTAAAATTTTGAACTGCATTATCGTTAAATTCGAAGGTTGCAGCCATCTCGGACCATACAAGCACGCCTTTGACATCGCACCAGTACAGGAACCGGGCGTCCTCCACCTTCATGTGCTTACGGACACCGTTATACCCCATCTGCAGAAGGAGATCGATATCGGCGATCAGTGCATCCTCGGAAGGAGGCGTCAAATGGCTGTCCGGCCAATAGCCCTGATCCAGCAGTAACCGCTGGTAGATCGGAACATTGTTAAGCAGTACCTTGCCCTTCTCGATGGATATTTTTCTCATGCCGAAATACGAGTAGACATGATCAATCACGACATCGTCACGGTACAGAATAAACTCAACATCGTACAGATTCGGACGACCTGGGGCCCAGTAGCAACGTTTCCACGGTCCGTTCATTTCGTGAACGAGATCGACCTCCAATTGCAGCCAAGAGCGATCAATCACCAAGCTTGCCTGCTTGACCTGACGGTCCTTCATCGTAATAATCGTTTCCAGCCGAAGCCTGCTGCCAGAGTGGACGTCGCCTTTGACCTGGTACTCAAAGCGAACGGTTGCAGAATCGACGTCCGGCGTAATTTTTACCGAATCGACGTATTCCCGATCTACATACTCGAGCCAAACGGACTGCCATATACCCGTCGTCTGTACATAGAAGCATTCAAAGTTATCGTCCACCCAACGCTGCTTGCCACGGGGCTGAGTCGTGTCCATACTGTCTTCCACCTTGACCGTTAGCTCGTTGGAAGCTCCGATGGTTACAAAAGGTGCGATATCGAAGGAAAATGCCGAATAACCACCTTGATGCCTTCCGACGTATTCGCCGTTAATCCATACTTTCGCAATATAATCAACCGCTTGAAAATGCAGGAGAATTCGCTTGCCGGCAGCTTCCAACGGGATGTGCAGCGATCTGTTGTACCAGACGTAAGAATGGTGGGCTTCTTCACCGATGCCGCTTGCCGCCGTCTCGTAAGTGAAAGGAACGATTATCTTATCGTCCCCGCCGAAGCTTCGCTGCCACCCCTTGGATTCACCTTCATTGGCATCATCGAAACCAAAGCTCCACTCGCCGTTCAGATCAACCCAGTTATCCCTGACAAACTGTGGTCTCGGATAATTTTTCACATATTTCTTTGTCGTCATTTCGTTCGTTTCGCTCCTCTGTTTATGCTAATGGCAATCGCCATCCTGTTAGCGCGTTATTTCCAATACGTAGACGGATGATGCCCTTAGTTGACAGCTCACTTGACTTTGCGAAAATTGTAATTCATGGGATACGCAAACAAGGAGATCCGGATTGTGCACACTGTTGATGGATTCATAATCATTCGCTGTTAACTCAAATAAATGGGCTGTGCCTGAATCTGAGAATCCGGCCAGCTGCACTTCGGTCAACGCAGCTTCGAGACTTCGGTTGACTATAAAGACGGTCAGCTTATCTCCATTACGATTGATACAAGCCACGACGTCCAGATCCGGCAGGTGATCAAGCTGTGGTTTGGCAGACACAAGACTATCCACTTTAAAAGTACCGCATTCGGTATGACTGTTTACTACATGACCCAAGTCACGGTTTGCATACATTTTCATCGCATGATAAGTCGGTGTGCCATAGACAGCCATAGACTTTCCGCTCCAGCCTGTCGACTTACCGCGATACTGATCGGCATAGAAATCCCCCACCCTGATACATCCACCCAGCCAGCCATTGACAAGGTCGGAGAAGCTGCCAATCTCCACCAAATCGCTATTTCGAATAAATTCATTCAAATTCGCCGCATTGGCAACCGCAGCTTCCAGCGTGTGCTCATGGGGGAGACCCTTACGAATGGTATTCGGAGCATACATCGTATTGTATTCAGTTATAGCCAATTTCAAATGGGAATACCGTTGATTGGAACTGAACATTTCTCTTAATTGCTGTATGGATGCCCTTGTCCACTCCGGATAGGAAACCATTGCCTTATAACGCTCATCCTTTGGCGTACGCTCATTCATCCCAAAACGCGAGTACCCATGATATAAATGCAAAGTCAAATAATCGATATCCTCTGCGGCTCGCTCTATCAGAGTCTGGTTCCAATCCATTCGAACGTCTCCGCAGGCCAACAGCTTAATCCCATGATCAACAGCCTTCATAGCTTGGGCAAAGCAAGCATAACGTTCAGCAAACTGCTCAGCGCTGCAGTGACCCACCTGCCAAGGTCCCCATACTTCGTTGCCAATCTCCCAATACCTCACACCATACGGCTCGATATGTCCGTTGGCCGCTCTTAAGCTTCCCATTGGCGTATCGGCAGCTCCGTTACAATATTCAACCCATTCAGCCGCTTCTGCTGGCGTACCCGAACCATCATTTACACAAATAAGCGGCTCCACATTTAAATCACGGCAAAACTGAATAAATTCATCCGTTCCAAAGTATTTATTCGTCCATCCGCCCCACGCTTCATTCACTACACACGGGCGTTCATGCACAGGGCCGATTGCCTGCTGCCAATGATAAGCACTAATATAATTCCCGGCAAGCCGCATCATACCGGCGTTTAAATCACGGGTCATATCCATAACTTCCTTACGAACATTGCCTACGCTGTCGGAAGGCAGCAGCGAAATATGATCCATCCACAGCATTCCCGTGGATACGTGATCCAGCCATCGCTCATGTTCCGTTGGCACATATAATCTGAACTCCGCATGCTCGCAATCCCGCCCAACCGTGAGACGTGACTCATAATGCGCCCAGTTATGGCTTGTGATATCGATACGTATCGAACCGAGCACTTCACCGCTCATGGCATCCACAATCTCTGCAACAACAAACCTGATTTCAACAGAGGCTCTTGCATACAGAGCCAAATCATAGCCATCCCCATCTTGTTTCACGGCAATAGTCTGGCTTATTCCTGCGTAACCCTCGTCATCGCTATACATTCGTACCAGCTGACTATGACCCGAATGATGCTTGGCAGCAGGCTCAAGAGCATATAGGGTGCTTTTTCCATTGGTATAAGGACGCCAGCTGCCGGAAAGCCCCCTATAGATGCCATCCACGCTTTCAAAATCCATATCCTTCAACGGATAAGCCAGCATCGCATCCATATGATCACGAATATCTTCCACAAAATGTCCAAACATATAAGGATTAATTGTATCGCTGGCGACTTGATCAGCATTCACTTGTATTTTGGCTCTTGCAAGTACCATCCTCTCACAACTTCCTTCCTTTTATCATCCTTTTAGAGAACCTATCATGACGCCCTTAACAAAATGCCGCTGTACAAAAGGATACATGATCAGCACGGGCAAGCTGGATATAATGATGACCACATATTTGATGCTTTCAGCCAGCAGCACCTTCGATTCGAGCCCCACATTACTGTCAACGGCATCCGCCTGACTGACCATAAGAATTTCACGCAGCACGAGCTGCAGCGGGTACAATTCCTTGGTGCGAATATAGATCAACGCATTAAAGTATGAATTCCAGTGACCTACAGCGTAAAACAGGACCATAACAGCTAATATCGGCTTGGAAAGCGGCAGGATGACATGTGTTAACAGCCTCCAATTCGAACAGCCATCGATATGTGCAGCCTCCTGCAGCTCCCACGGAATACTGGTTTGAAAATAAGTTCTCATTACAATTAAATTATAGGTGGCAATTGCACCCGGAATAATGAGCGCCCACATCGTATCTACCATTCCTAAATTTTTGACAATTAAATAGGATGGGATCAGTCCCCCGCTGAAAAACATCGTAAGTGTTACAAAAAACATAATGCCTCCCCGTCCGGGCAGGTCGGGTCTCGAAAGCGGGTAGGCAGCCAATGTGGTCATGAAAATATTGATCAAAGTGCCTATAAACGTATACAAAATACTTTTACTATAGCCATTCCATATTTTTTCGTTATGAAATACATTTTGATAGGCTTCCAACGTAATCTGCTTGGGCAGCAGGTACACCTCGCCATTCAGTACCAATGCAGGATTGCTAAAGGAAGCACTCACAATGAAAATTAACGGGTACAGCACGATGACTAAAATAAGTACAGCTAATGCATTTACGACGGCATTAAATATCGTTTCATCCGATAACGTTTTTTTCAATTTGTGCTCTTTCAACATACGGTCACTCCTCACCATAAGCTGGTCTCAGCCTTTTTACGGGCAAAACGATTCACGAGCACCAGCAGCGTCAGGTTGACAATTGAATTAAATAAGCCAATTGCAGCCGTATAGCTGTACTCCCCCTTAAGAATACCTGTGGAGTAGACGAAGGTGGATATGACATCGCTCGATTCCAGGTTCAGATTGTTTTGCAGCAATAAAATTTTCTCAAAACCGACATTCATAAAATGTCCTACATCGAGAATAAGCAGGATGACAATAACGGGCAGTATGCCTGGAATGGATACATGCCAAATGCGCTGCAATCGATTCGCCCCGTCCATTTTGGCTGCTTCATACAGCTGCGGGTTAACTCCGCTAAGCGCCGCAATATAGATGATCGATTGCCAACCCATATTTTGCCATATATTGGAACCGATAAAAATTGGCTTGAACCAGGCAGCTATATCCAGAAATCGAACAGGCATCCCGCCAAATGCTTGAATCACTGTATTAATAGGACCTCCACGCGGAGATAAAAACAACATCAGCATACCTGCCATAACGACGACCGAAATAAAATGGGGAATATAAGTAATGTTCTGCACAATCTTGCTGAATGCTTTGCTGCGGATTTCATTAATTAGCAGCGCCAAAGCAATCGGAATAGGGAAAGCAAACAGCAGGGAAAACAAGTTAATCGAAATGGTGTTCCACAGCAGTCTCCAGAAATAGTAAGATTCTACAAAGCGTTCAAAATGATCAAAGCCCACCCATGCACTGCCCAGAATTCCTTTGGCCGGACTAAAGTTTTTAAATGCAATTTGCAAACCATACAAGGGTCCGTAATGAAACACAAGGTACCATACGATAGGAACGAGCAGCATAAGGTAAAGATCGTATCGACTGGTTATTGATTTTAAGAGGCTGGAGCGCCTCGATTTGGATCGAAACGCAACGCCTGCAGGTTTTGCTGTACTCTTCATCTGTAGCCCTCCAACCATCATGGTGTTCTTATTTTTGCTTTTTGAGGTTATCGTAAGCTTCCTGGTACAGCTTTTGCAGCTCTTCCACGTTCATTTTCTTCAAGGTAGTCTGGAATTCTCCCCACTTATCGAAGCTAAGGGCACCAGCAATAAACTTTGTGCTCTGCTCCTCGTAATATTTATCAATATCGTTACGCAGCACATTTATTTTTTGAGCCGTTGCTTCATCGAACATGGGAGCTGCATAGCGAACCTTGGGCATGAACGGATCGAGCTTCTTTTGAGCTTCCTGGACCTGCGGCGGATTGATATAGGAAGCAACCTTGTCACTAATCAGATGCGGTGCCCCGCCTCCGGCATATGGAGTGATTTTGGATTGATTACCTGTCGCCAAAAAAGCATCGGTATAATAGGGAATGCCGTTTCGCAATTCATAATTTTCACCTTGACGACCGAAGCGCAATAAAGTGGATCCTTCGTCGCTATAGAAATAATCCACCCAACGCATTGTGGCCTCCGGATTTTTGTTCACCGAGGTGATGGCAAAAGCTCCAAAATCCCTCGGTACCGGTTGTGCCAGCTGCAGCCGGTCGCCATGCGGTCCCTTGACCGGGGCTATGCCGATATATTGATCTGCAACTTTAGTATCCAGCATGGGATTGTTCGTCTGGTCAAAGAAGAAGCCGGTATTTCCTGAACCTTGCTTAGCCAGATATTGAGCTTCCTTCTGGGTGAATAACTCCTGATCCAGCAGTTTTTCCGAATACAGCTTATTCAAGTACACCAGCAGCTCCTTATTCCGATCGCTTCCCATCCAAATATTAACCTTGTCATTCTCCAGGTTAATGTTATAACCCAACTGGAAATCCAAACCAAAAGATCCAGCCATTATAGGCACGATGCTCAAGCCGTTGCGCGCTGTCATCGGAATTTCGTCCTGCTTTCCGTTGCCGTTAGGATCTTTATCTCGGAAAGCTTTCAGCACCTCGTACAGATCATCAGTAGTCTCAGGTTCCTTAAGGTTTAGTTTTTTCAGCCATGCTTGATTCATCCATTTTTTATCGGTTCTGGCTGCGTTGACAGTCACAATACCCGGTATGGCATAAATATGGCCCTCGGGTGTTGTTATGGCTGGGCGTATCTCGGGATACGTATCCATTAATTTTTTAAGGTTTGGGGCATAAGAATCAATCAACTTCTCGAGTGGGATTAATTGACCGCCTGAACCATAGCGAGTTGCCTCTAAAGGCGTAAGGCCTGAGCGATACAACACATCAGGGAGCTCATTGGCAGCAAACAACAGGTTCTTTTTTTCAGCAAAACCATCCGTTGGCGCCTCGATAAATTCTACCTGAATATTGCTCATTTTTTCATAATCCTGAAACACCGGCATTTCCTTAAAGGGCCCGTTGGTTGGCGCTATTCTCGTGAACATTTTCAGCTTAATCGGCTCTTTGACAATCGGAAATCCGCTTGGACTTACCGTATTTGTCGATTCTGCCTTGGATTTATCCTCGTTTTTCTTATTCGTATTATCCGGGCTGCAAGCCGTAAGTGTTAAGCCAGAAACGACTACAGTAGAAAGCAGTACCGTTCCCCAATTTCTCTTCATTCTTTCGTTCCCCCTATTTTAGTTACTCACCTTCACGCCAAGAAAGCGTTTTCTAAAGGATGCTTTTATTATAGTCAAACTGTTTCTATAAAGGACTCCACATATATGACTTTCCATTCTACTTTTTTGACGGTTTCCGACTATCGATGTACACCTGCGGCGTCATACCCATAATGATCTTAAAAACTTTAAAAAAATATGTGTAGTTCGTAAAGCCGACTTGACTGCTAATGTGCTTCATGGAATAGGAACCGGATTCCATCAGCAGGCAGCTGGATTTAATACGCACGCGGTTTAAATACTCCGTGAAGGTCATTTGCGTTTCCTCTTTGAACAGTCTGCTTAGATAGGAAGAATTCAGATTAATGGCACTTGCCGCCATTTCCAGAGAAATGTTCGAAGCATAATGATCCATAATAAATTGAACAGCTTGTGAAATATGACGAGAGTAGGGTCCTCCTGCATGCTGCTTCTTTACAGCATCAACAATACTTGTATAGTAATCCGATAACCACTGCTCAAGCTCATTAACGCTTCTTAAACGTACAAGCTCACTCCGCGCAGTAATTATCCTGTTACCTTCTATGGTTACATGAGGAAAATGCCGCTTCAGCGACTTTTCCACAATACGAAGCATTTCGCTGACAATAATTTGTACCGTCATGGCGTAGTAAGGCTGATTGCTGACCGTTGCAAAAATCGATCTGATGACTTGTTGAATCTTTTCCCCGTCCAACTGCTCCAAAAACAGCAGCAACTGCTTCTGTTCCTCGATAAGCAGTGTATCTCTCTGGGGAGATGCGCCCAATTCCTGAAAGTACTTGTCGTTCATCTGCTGGTTTGCTCTGCTATAGCTGGCGGCAAGCTGCCGCAAACTCCCGCATATCGGCCCAATTGCATACACACATTGTAAATTTACAAACTTCTCCAGAGCATGGGAAAGGCTGCTCATGGCTTGATTCATTTGGGCAGAAACCGTGTGTTCACTTCTTTCTGGTGAGGAAAACAGGACAATAAAGCGTCCTTCCCCCACATAGGCTGCCGTCCGCTTATGAATGTCCCCTACCGCCATCTGCATAACATCTGTGACCTGCTGCACAAATCGGTTCTTTTGCACATCCGTATAAGACTCTGTCAACAGTAAAAAGGGGACGATTTGTACCGCAGCAGTTACGTAATTGACAGAATGGGTAAAGAGCTCATTCTCCTGCGCATAACGCTGCAGCTCTTCCCCTGCCTCTGGTATCTCCCTAGCCAGGTTTGCAGCATATTCTCGGAGAATAATAGGACTTAGACGCTCTATCATTTTCGTTTGAACACTGCGGGCCTCAGTCTCCCGTTCTTCGTACTGCAAATGTTGAACCGCTTTATTCAATAACGACAAGAGTGCTGTCGGGTTCAAACGATGCTTGAGTAAATAGTCCATCGCTCCGTTCATCAGGCAAGTTCTCACATAATCGTAATCGTCAAAGCTGCTAAGCATAATCATTTTAACCCTTGGAAATCGGTTATGGATAATGCTGCTCAATTCTACACCATTCATGATCGGCATACTCACATCCAGAATCGCGATATGTGGAGCCTGCTGCTCTATGAGGGAAATGGCCGTAGCTCCGTTATGAGCTTCACCACATATTGTAAAACCGTGCTTCTCCCAATCAATCAAGCTTTTCACATCGTTGCGTGCTAAGGCCTCATCGTCAACCAGTACAACCTTAAACATACTTCATCCCTCCTGTCACACACTTTCCGTACCTGGCAGCAGCGGAAATCGGATTTCCACCTTGGTATACTTCTCAGGCTCACTATTAACAAATACGCCGTATGGCTCCCCGTACAATCGAACTATACGCTCGTGTACATTTCGGACACCCATGCCGCTAAAGCGTGTATAGGTTTCGCCCTTGTTCATATCAAACAGAGCCTCAATTTGTTCATTGGACATGCCTTTGCCATTATCCCTGACTTCGAGTCTCAGCTCTTTCTGCTCTTCATATACCCGAATCCATACCAAGCCTCCATGCTCAGCAGAAGCAATTCCATGTATAATGGCGTTCTCTACAATAGGCTGCAGCATTAACTTTAAAACACGGTACTGCAATAACTGTTCATTCTCGATTTCTATATGGACATCAATAGGTTCCACGTATTTGTATTTTTCAATATTTACATAGCTGCGGACATAGTGCAGTTCCTCCTGCAGCGTAAGAAACTCATTGGAATTGCCCAGCACGCCGCGCATGAGCTCAATCAAGGATTCCGACACCTCTTCAATGTTCGGTACCCCATTTAATTTGGCCAAATATTTGACTGTATTCAGTGTATTATACAGAAAATGAGGACGGATTTGAGCTTGTAAAACAGCCAGCTCTGCCTCATGCTTCTGCTTCTCGCTCCTCTTTATTCCCTCGAGCAAGCGCTTAAGCTCTTCTACCATACTCTTGAACACCTGGTACAGCTGACCGATTTCGTCCTTGGAACGAATCTCTACGGCCAGCAGCGTCATGTTCCCTTCACTTACATGCATCATCATGGATTTAAGTCTTCGAATATTTCTTGTCATTCTTGAGGAAACCTGCAAAGAACTAAATAAGATAATAATAAATACAACAATAGCTACTTCAGCTAATACATTGCGGATCCGTACCGTTTCACTTAGCAGTGATTCCATAGGAACGAGCGCCAGCGTGGACCAACCTGTATAATCCGATTTCCGGCTAATGACAAGGTACGACTTTTGATCAATCACCTTTTCGACCGTAGCGCCCAGGCCGACCATTTCTTGATTTAGCCTGATGATCGTTTTCCTTTCAAGCGAGCTATTGTTGGGTTGGTATATGAATTCATTGTTTTCGTCTACAACAAACAGCATGCTATCCGGGGTTGGTTTAACATCATAGATCTTCTTAATAAACTCACTATTGAGGTCAAACAACACAACACCGATCGCTTCCCGGTTATAGCGAATCTGGCGGCCGGTGACAATGGAATCATTAGAGCCTGTTTGATGAAAATAAACATGACGAGAACTACTTTGTTTTAAATAGTCCATCATGGGTGTTTTTATGACATTTTTGTCAAGCCAAGGAGATCCGACGAAAAAGACCTTTTCGTTCAAGCCAATGACAGCAATTCGCGAGATATATCCCTTATAGGCAATGACAGCGGACATAAACTCCTCGATCCGCTTTTGTTCTTGAAACCACTCGTAGCTTGCTTCCTCTGTAGTGCTTAGCAGCGTATCAAGCACCGTTTTATTGGTTATGACAACCGTGTTTAAGTGATCTATTTCCTCCAGTCGGATATTTAAGGATTCGTCCGCTTGCCGTATGCTATCCAGCACTGAAGAAAACGCATTGTTCTTAACGGTTTCTCTCATATACAAATAAACAATACTCGTCACAGCAACGATTCCAAGCAGCGTAACCAGACTAAATGCAACAAAGATTTTCCCCTGAATGCTTCTTGTGGGCGAAATCAACTTTTTAACAGAGAAAAACTTCATTAACTGGCAGCTCCCTTCATCTCAAACGCTTTCATGATTTGATCCTAAACAGCCCGCTTTCTGAAGGAAGACGGACTGTTTGGCAAATTCGTACGAGCAGTTCACTTACTTGTAATCTTAATATTATCGAACATAAATGATCCCTTGGTACCCGACCGAATGCCTGCCTTGCCGGTTGTAAATACATTAAAATCCACATAATCAATGCTGGGCTTGGATTGCTTGTCAAGGAACACCTGAATACGGCTGCCTTGAACACGGACCTGAATATGATAGGTTTTATTATTTTCTAA
Organism: Paenibacillus periandrae; assembly: GCF_022458865.1. GTDB lineage: Bacteria > Bacillota > Bacilli > Paenibacillales > NBRC-103111 > Paenibacillus_S > Paenibacillus_S periandrae. The sequence continues at coordinate 227,388 of NZ_JAJNMU010000013.1, forward strand.
TTTTAAATCTGTTTTTTGAAGCAGAGTGGAATTATAGTTTAATTTCTTTAAAGACATTTGATTGCCAGTAAGAGAAATATAGTAACCCGTTAAGCTATCGATAACCTGAGCTTTGTGAACCGATTCATTGCTAACACGAATCAGTAAGCCACCCTCGCTGTTCGGCTGTGTATGCAGCCCCAGTGTAAGTTCCGCTTCCACTGAATAATCACTCCAGGTAGTCTTTCCTGTAAACGCCATATTGGTTTGATCGGAATCCGACTTCATCCCCCCTTGACCGACGGTCCATCTGTCGTTGTAGGTCCAGTCACTGAACAAACCGTTTGCCAAGTCACCGCCCTTACCAAGAGGATACACCAAATGGACGGGCTTGTCTTCAACCCTGTAAAGATCAAAGCCCATAAGATCGGCCCTGCCCTTCACCAATTTAAGCTTGAAGGTATGCAAATCAGACTTGAGAGAAAGGATGCCGCCGCCTTTTACTTTAGTCCATTCCGATACAGCAGGCTCATACAGAGCAGGCAGGGGAACATCGATATTTCCCAAAAATTGATCATCCGAATAGACAGCCAATACCGCCGCTTCCTTCTGATTCATCAATCGTACATCCATTCCATAGGTCGCGGCTTCCTTAACATTAATGTTGTACTGCAGCCAGTCTCCTATGTGGCGCAGCTCAACGTAATACGAATTGTCTTTTACTTTGCCAATAAGAGTTTGATCATCGGGGCGTATAGGGTTTGGAGACATTGTATCATGGGTCATCTGGTACCCTCTGCCCTCGCCTTTCAGGTAATGCACCGCTTCAACACTTCCCGGCAGCGGCTTGTAGGCGTCATAGTCACTTGATCCATTGACTTCATTGCTAAAGGCCGTATAATCGGGATGCAGCGTCAGCCCCTCATATATATAACCGATTCCGCCTGCGCCCAGATCCTCGAGCTTTAGCTCCAGCTTGTGCATGCCATCGAAATAAACAACGGTCAGTGATGGATCCTGCTCAATGCGAAGCATATGCAGATTGGACAGATCCAGGGTAGAAGGTAACGCAGCGGTTCCCATAGTGCGTCTTTCCCCATTGATCACTTGAATCAGCTCCAGCTTCATGTCTGCAGCATGAACAATAGCCATGGCGTAATGCTTGTCATCCCGGTAACCGAACACGGCTCCAGCGTAAGCCCTTTCATTTTGCCCGGCAGCATCTGCTTTGAAATTAAATTCCGCAGTGAAGCTAGCATCCGTCTGCTGCTTGCTCGCTACGATTTGTACATCTCCATGTGATTGCTTGTTCCAGTTCGTTTCCATGCCTTCTTTTTGAATCCATGTAGAGAAGTCAGCTTTTCCAGGCGCCTGCTGTGCAAAATGAGTAGGACCCAGCACACCCAATTTATCTCCATTAAAAACCAGCCTGTCAAGATTCAGATACCGATCATGTCCTACACCTGGGGCAATCGGATTCTTGTTATTGTGATAAGCGATGTAATACGAATCCAGATTCGGCCCAATGACTGTTGTGCTGTGCCCCAGCCCGTGAAAATCGTTGGTGGTGCTAATGATTAAAGGATTGTTATAAGGTGTTGTAAAATCGCCAAGCGGGCCATTCGTGGAGATGGCATAGTTCACCCTGTAGCCTGCACTCATAAGGTGATTGCCGGATTCCATCATAAAATAGGTTCCGTTTCTCTTGATCAGCGTTGGCCCTTCCGTCCAGTGATCCATGCTCGTTCCCGTTAAAACCATTTCGGGCCCAAACGTGTAGGGGTCCATCATTTCCCGCCCGCGAATCCCTTTGGAACCGGCATGATAGAAATACCACTTGCCATCATCGTCAATATGAATCGAGCCGTCGATGCTCATCCCCAGGTTGTCCGTCTGTATAGTGAATGGACCTGTTGGACTGCTGCTCTTAAGGACATAGTGTCCTTTTCCATCCGGGGAAGTCACCATGTAGAAGGCTCCGTTCCAATAAATCACCTCCGGGGCGTACGCCATCTTTAAACGGTCGTCCTTAGCCACAATGCCTTCGTAATTCCAGTTCACCAGATCCACCGAACTCCATGCGCGGACGTCTGATAGACCGAAGTGAGTGCTGGGATACAAATAATACATACCGTTGTATTTCAAAATATAAGGATCTCCTGCCGGATAAGATTGTCCGTTGCGGGGATCGTTGGCATATTGCTCCTTGGCTGTTGCCATCAATGTCATACTATTGGTATAGGTTTTCAGGTCCTTTAGCTTTTCAATCATTCCCGTACCCTCCATGCTAACAGCAGTTGTTTGTGTGGTCTCCGTCGACTTAAATAGCAAGATTGCTGAAATCCCTCCCACGATCAATAGACACAAGACCGCAAGCCTTTTAAAATTCACACGTTCACTCTCCTTTATCCCAATATCATGCACCATACATCAGAAAAAACATGAATCCATCCCGATCAGGAGCTTGATTCATGTTGGTTTCTTAATCAGAACAAGGCTCTATGCACATCCCCTATCCATCCTCAGAAATCTTCCCCCATAGCCACCCGCACTATCATGCGTACTTACTAAAGCAAACTGTGTTTACGGTAATTATATCGTGGTTTACACCACTTCTTAATAGAGAAAGCGGTACATCAGGTGAGGAAAAGGGACTTAAAGGGGTCACCTTACGAAACGGAAAAAATCGTACGCTAAACAATTCATTACATGAAAAAACCAGACCCTTTATTCTACAAAGGAATTCCTTTTGCGGGATGGCCTTTGCTCGATATCACTCCGTTCTTGACAAAGCATTCTCTATCGCTAGACAAGCGGCTCGGTTAGTAACTTGTCAGCCCTTCGCACAAGGTCCACAGTTTGTTACCCGCTCCTTCGTCAAACTTGGTCTGAATCGGTACGATCTGCTTCTTATCATCGAAGAACACGCCATTTGCGCGCTCTATTTCTTTCGCAGACGCCAGATAAACCCCGATCCCGCATTCTGCTTTGACACTTGCGTTCATGATAGGTGCAGCGAGCCTTAGATACCAAGGCGCGTTCCTCGAAAGATTGGATTTCACAAACCCCGGATAAAAAGCGTTGGAGGTCACTCCCATTCCTTCCAAACGCTTTGCCAATTCGAAAGCAAACAGCGTCTTGGCGAACAGCGACTGGTTGGCTGCACGCATCCCGCTATACTGATGCTCCATTTGAATATCCTCGAAGTTAATGACGGGATTCTTCATAAATCTAGGGTTACCCGACACTGTGATAACGCGTGCAGGTCCGCTTTCTTGGAGGATGTCGAGCAGCCGGTTAGTCAGCAGATAATGACTAAGCACATTGACCGCGAACATACGATCAATCCCCTCTGCCGTCAATTCCTTCTTAAAATAGACTGCACCACAAGCATTAACAAGCACATGCAATTGATCGTATTTCCGCTTGATCACGTCACTGACTTCCCGGATCGATGACTGTAGGGAAAGGTCCGCCGCCACCCAATCTCCCCTGCTGTTGCCTGTAGCTTCTGAAATATCCTTTAATGCAGTTTTTCCACTTTCCGCACTTCTGCTGATGATCACGACCTTGGCGCCAAGTCGGGCTAGTCCCGTTGCGATTGCTTTACCTACTCCGGACGATCCTCCCGAAATTAAAAACACTTTGTTTTTAATATCCGTAAGTGTTTGGTTCATCGTCTCTCCTCCCTGTATGCAACAGCAAAAACTTTAGCGAATTCTACGAGCTTGACTTTGCCAAGGTGGTAGTCGGTGGCGCGGAGACTGGCGTAAAATTCATCGGGACTCTCACCAGCGCGGCTCATTTGGGCGAAGCGGTTAGCGGTGTCTTCGTAGAAGCCTAGTTTTATCATATTTTCAACGAGGGCCAAGTCAGGGATTTGTTGGTATTTGGCTTCGATCCCATTCTCGGCAAGAGCCTTGAGCCAGTCGTTGCCTGTGGCCCAGTCGCTAACGACGAATTTGGCGCTTTTGCCCGCTGGGGTGCGATCAATCAGGTCGTAAGCGACGTCCGCAATATCAATGGGGCTGACCCAACCGTGCGTGATATTAGCCGAAACTGGACTAAAGAGGGTTTGCATCGTTTTGAGGCTTTGCATGTCGGCAAAAAGATTGCTGTAAAAGCCGACAGGACGAATATGAGCAACGTTCACGCCTTCAAGCGAGTTAAGCGCGTCTTCTGCAAAATGATAGCTGTAAAGGATGCCAGCGTTAGGGTTGTCGGCGCCGACTGAGCTGAGGTTGACGACGTTTTTCACGCCCGAATTTTGCACGGCGGTCTTATAATTTTCAGAGAGCTCGATTGCGCTCTGCCACATGTCGATGCCAGAGGTTGGATTGATACCTGAAATCATGAGATAAACAACGTCGTTGCCTGTGAAAGCCCGGGTAAGAAAGTCGACGTCTCGGTTTGAGCCGACTGCTGATTTGGCACCGAGCGCTTCGATGTTGGCGATACGATCACTAGAGCTTGTAATGACCGTGACGTCGTGTCCGTCAGCGATGAGGCGTGGAAGATAGTAACGATTAATATTGCCAAGTGAGCCGAGTACTATGATTTTCATTGTGTATTCTCCTTCTGTTTGATAAAATAGTGTCACAAACTGACATTTGAAACCATTGTATACCCGAGGGGTTTTTATTGCAAGAAAAAATGTCACAAACTGACTATTATATTTTTCTTCCATTAATCACATAAATAGGAATGATAAAAATGAAAAGCAAAGAAAAATTACAGGCGGCGGCCGCCAAATTATTTATGGAAAAAGGCTATGAAAACACAACTGTGCAGGAGATTGCGAGTCTTGCGGGTGTGACGGAGCGAACCTTTTTTCGGCAGTTCAAGGACAAGTCTGACGTGCTTTTTGACACGAACAATGAGCTGGGGCAGGGAGTCGCGGCTTTTATCACGAACAATTTTGACGTCGAGAAAAAACCGCTGAAGCTTGCAGTTGAAGGCTTTGTGTCGATTTCCGAGTTTTTCGATGGCTCGCGGGAGAGGGTGCTAGCGCGAAATCAAATTATTCAAAGCAACCCTGATCTGCAGGAACGGGAGCTGTTGAAGGGGCAGGTGCTCATTGCGTCTGTCACAAACTCGTTATCTGCCACATATGATAGCGATCTGTCGGAGCTTGCCGCGCGATTTGCGGTTGAAATTTTTCACATGGCATTTATTAAATGGATTAAAAGCGCTGAGAAAAGCCTTGCGGAGCAGCTGCTCACTGTTTATGAGTTGTATGAGCACTCGTTTTGTTGCGTGGATTGAAACACCAAAAATTTCGCCGTCAATTATGGTACGGTCCACCGCACTGTCTGTAACGGCAACTTTTTAATGGTTCTTAGGCGCTAGGCCATACACGCTCCCCTCTCCATGAATAACTTAGCATAGCTGTATGCACCACATTTTTTTATTGAAAGAAGCGATGTTGCCCCATGGCAAATGCCTATTCCAAAAACCGAGTACGCAAAATTGTCCGCCGCTTCGGCCTCATTCCGTCGCATTCAGACTCAGTCGCGTCTCTTTATCGAAAGAATGCCATTGTCCGAGTACGGACGAAAAGTGGAACCTATGCGATGAAGCCCTTTTTCCGAAGTAATTTACTTCGCTCAGGTACAATTGATCAAATAAAAACAATGGCAAACTATATACATCTCCTGACGAATAATGGCTTCAATTCCATGCCTGAATGGCTCGCGAGCAATTCCGGAAAGTTATGGACTTTAAACCAAGGAAGGCCCTTCTATGTAACCACATGGATCCATGGAAGAAGTATGGAAAATCAAGAGGATTTTGAAAAGCTTGGACGAGTTCTTGCTTCCTTGCATACTACATCCAACCTTTCCTCTCCTATTCATGGCCTCTTTTTTGATCTTATCCGTTTATGGCAATACAAAGACCGTCTCTTTCGCAGAAGGATGGCAAAATCAAACTACACGAACAGATGGACCCGCAGATGGTATAAAAAGTTCGGGGAATCCTGTAACCAGATTTCGGATCGGACCTGGACCGAAATAAAGAGCCCTGAGATTGTAAACTTTTTGGAGCAGGAAAAGATACGTCCCGCATTAATACACAGCGATATTACTTCACAGAATGTTATTATTGCCAATGACGGACAGCTCTTCATTATCGATTGGGACCGCATTAAATTAGGATCGATCTATGCTGAATTAGCAACAGCCCTCATGAACACGACTCGCTTTAATCCCGTTTTCATACACGCATTGTTAAAAGGGTACGAAGAAATCCGTCCTTTAGACCGGACCGAACGTAAAATGATTTCTTGCTTGTATCGATTACCCCGAGAAGCTTGGTTAGCCGCCCAGTTCCCTCAAAACGTGAGGAGCCGTAACATGTTAGATATTATGGAGCAAACATGGCTTCTCCGATTGAAGGCAATGGATTTATTAAATGAATGGGAAAATCAGCAGGGAGAGTAACTGCGGTCTCGCAGCTCACCCAATCGGTTAAAACGAGGGGAAGCACTCACATTAACGGTTCATGCTATAAATATTTAGCCCTGCTGAATAGTCTGATATTGCAAAAAAGCCGCCCGTTTTTGTTGGCGGCCATGAAGTGACATTGCAGTACTTCCCTTTTTATTGAGTTTGTTCTCCATACTTCTCTCTCATTGACTGCATGGAGATCTTTATCGTGTTGTTCAACGGCAGCTGATCTTCTTTATTCATAGTCCATTGCAGCAGCTTTCGCTCTAGCATGGTTCGGATCCTCGAGCATGCCGGATCATCAATGCGGTTGTGAAGCTCATGAGGGTCCTGCCGCAAATCGTACAGCTCGCCCTCCCCATTTGCATAGACGCACAGCTTCCATTCATTCGTACGAATGGCCTTGCCTTTCCCTATCCAAGCATCCAAATACGCACACCAGACAAAATACCGCTCGTCAAAAGGATGCTGCGGTCGAAGCGTAATATCCGACGCTTTCACAGGCTCTCCGTGCTCTCCACTTTCAATGACAATAAACTCACGGGGGGTATATTGAGGGTTACCCTGCAGGTATGGCGCAAGGCTTCGTCCCTGGCATCCCGGCGGTATCGGCACACCGGCCAATTCGAGCAGCGTCGGCATAACGTCGATGAGCTCGACCGGATGCGGCGTACGCTTCGGACCCGCATACCCTGGGGTCGACATAATAAACGGTACATGATTAAACGAGTCGTAAAAAAAGTTTTGCTTTTGAATGATACCGTGCGCTCCCATGGAATCTCCATGGTCGGACGTGAAGATGACAATCGTATGCTCCGTAAGTCCGAGTTCATCCATCTTAGCAAACACCTTGGCCAGAGTATCGTCAATAAAACGGATCATGCCGTAATGTATAGCGCGCACTTGGCGAATTAGCGCTTCGTCGGCCGTATCCATCGCATCCATCAGGTGCGCAACCTTTACCCTCTCCGGTTTGCCCTCCAGAGTATCCACGGGCGGCATCGGTACGTCAGCCGGATCAATCATGCTTGCGTACGGCTCTGGCGCTTGATAAGGCGTGTGCGGATCGGGAAATGACAGCCAGGTAAAAAAAGGCTTCTCTTCATCGCGGACATTATCCAGATAATCCAGCATCGTTTCTCCCAGCAGAAAGGTGCCACACTTGTTCAAGGGAGCTGGATTGGTGCCGTGGCCAAGCGGACTGTTCCAGCAATGCTTCACGGCCCATTCATGTGCAGCTTTTACGTCAGGATCATCACGGTACCCGTCCACCAGATGCCCGTGCTCACCAAGCCGGACGTAGTCGAATACTTCGTACAACGTACTTGGCTGCTCAGGAATTCCTCCCGGATAATACGATTCGTTATTATTCATAAAGGCGTGGTTTTTACCGATGATCGCGGTCTGATAACCATGCTGCTTCAGCACCTGCGGCAGTGTGACTTCAGCTGGATTAATAAGCATATGGTTAGCATGAAGGTTCAACGTCGAGCAGTAGCGTCCTGTAAACATAGAGGACCTGGAAGGTGAACACGCTGGATAGTTGCAGAAGGCCTGCTCAAACACGACCCCACGCTGCGCCAAACCTTCCAATGCCGGTGTCCGTAATGCCGGATTGCCGTACAAGCTCAACGTTTCCGCCGTCTGCTGGTCTGTTTGGATTAACAGAATATTAGGTTTTTTCATGCTCCAAGTCCCTTCGAGTTTGGTGAGTTTTAAGCTCTTTAAGATGTTAGCCCTTAATCGAACCGATCATGACACCTTGCACAAAATATTTTTGAACAAAAGGATACAACAGCAGGACTGGAATACTGGACACGATGATGACCGAGTATTTAATGCTTTCCGCCATCATAACCCGTTCCGTCATGCCCGCTCCGTCGAGACCCATGTTATCCGATTGATTAAGGATGAGAATTTCGCGCAAAATCAACTGAAGCGGAAACAACTCCCGGTCTTTTAAATAAATCATGGCATTGAAATACGCATTCCAGTGACCCACGCCATAAAACAATACCATTACCGCTATAATGGGCATCGATAAAGGGATTACGATGGTCAGCAGCAATCGGAAGTTAGATGCCCCATCGATCCAGGCCGATTCCTGAAGCTCGAAGGGTATACCATTCTGAAAAAAAGTCCGCATGACGATAAGATTATAGGTTGAGATAGCGCCGGGTATAATCATTGCCCAGACGGTATTGATCATTCCGAGCGATTTAATCAGAAGATATGTCGGGATCAGTCCCCCGCTAAAAAACATCGTAATCGTGATGATGAACATTAACGCCGTGCGTCCCGGTAAATCTCTTTGCGAGAGCGGATAAGCCGCCAAAATCGTCAGTACGATATTAATGAAAGTACCGATCAATGTGTACAGGATCGTGTTGCGAAAACCGCTCCAGATCGACTCATTCTCAAACACGTGCAGATAAGGAGTGAAAGTAAACCCTTGAGGCAACAGCCACACCTTGCCATCAATAACGCTTATCGGATCGCTAAAGGAAGCGCTGACTACAAACAAAAGCGGATACAGTACAAGCAGAAGCACAACCCCGGCAATGGTATAGACGAGTGCATCAAAAATCCGATCATCACGAGAACGAACTGCTTTGGATTCATTAACCACTATTCTAGTCTCCTCCTACCATAAGCTGGATTCCGTTTTTTTACGCGCCCAAGCGTTCACGGCAATGAGCAGCACAAAATCGATCACCGAGTTAAACAGACTGGCTGCAGCCGTATAGCTGAACTGGCCTTGCTGAATCCCGTTTTTGTAGACGAAGGTGGCCAATATCTCGCCTTTGCTCGCGTTAACCGGATTTTGCATCAACAGCGCCTTCTCGAAGCCCACATCCATCAAATGCCCCATTTGTAAAATAAACATAATCATGATCGTCGGCAATAAGCCAGGTAATGAAATATGCAGCACCCGCTGCAGCCGGGTCGCCCCGTCCATTTTGGCCGCTTCGTATTGAGTCGGATCAATGCCGCTTAGTGCGGCCAAATAGATGATGGAGCTCCAGCCCATATGCTGCCACACGTCGGAGGAAACGAATATCGTCTGAAACCATTCCGCCTTGCGCATGAACGGGATCGGATCGACACCAAATAGTACGAGCAGTTGATTGACCTTACCCGTTTTCAAATCGAGAAACACATTGAGCATGCCAACGATAACCACCAGGGATAAAAAATGAGGAATATAGGTAACGTTTTGCACCCATTTTTTTAAACTTTTATTATGGATTTCATAAATCACCAGTGCCAGCAAAATGGGAATCGGAAATCCGACCACCAAGGAGTAAAGGCTTAGCGATATTGTATTCCACAGCAGCTCCCAGAAATAAGAAGATTCAAAAAAACGTTCAAAATGCTTGAAGCCCACCCAGGGACTGGAATTAATACCCCGGCTTGCCGAGAAATCCTTAAAAGCGATCTGGATCCCGTACATCGGAACATATTTGAACACGATGTACCAAATGAATGGGATTGCCAGCATGATATAAAATTCATATTTGGATAATATCCGCCTCCAAAGCTGATGTCGCGGTTTATTTCGTACCGTCGACGCTATCATTTGCGTGTTCATGAACGGATCACTCCCCACAATCTAGATGGGGCAGGATTGCCGGTTGGCAACCCCGTCCCGCAAAACCTCCAATCTCGGCAGACATTTATTTATTCATTGCATCGAAGGCTGTTTGATACGCTTGCTCAAGCTCGTCGATTTTCATCTTTTTCAATGTTGCCGTATATTCTCCCCACTTATCGAAGCTGGTCTCACCCAAAATGAATTTGATCGCCGACTCCTGAACAAATTTGTCAATATCGGCTTTAATCGGTACGACTTTATCCGTAGCTTCTTTATTGAATATAGGCGAACCATACATCACTTTGGAGGTGAATTTCTCCGAAACGGCGGAAACTTCTTTTGTTTTATCGCTTAACACAATGTCATCAACAATGATCGTCGGGAACCCGCCGCCCGGTACCAGATTGACTTGACCCAATGCGGCCATAAACCCGCGAGGATCGTTCTTAATACTGTCCATGATGACCGGCTTACCATTTTTCATCGTATAGCTCTGTCCTTCAATCCCGTAGTTGAAAAATTGACTCCCCTCTTCGCTGTAAAAGTAATCAACCCAGCGAATAGCGGCCTCAGGGTTTTTATTGACCCTTGTGATGGCAAAAGTGCCGATAGGCGACGCGAGTGGGCTGCCTGTGCTGAGCAGCTGATCGCCATGAGGCCCTTTAATGGGAGCCATACCCGCAAATTGGTTTTCGACCTTGCTAAATGGATCAGATGCATAAATAAAGAACATGCCGTATAACGCTTGTGACAGATTGCTGCGCCACTTCGGCAGATCCTGGGCATAAAAGTCTGCATAAAGCAGCTTTTCGGCATACAGCTTATTGAGGAACATCAGAAGCTCCTTATACCTGTCGTCACCAACCCATAGCTTTACCTTATTGTTATCGATATTGGCGTTGGTCCCAAGTTGGCGATCCAAGCCGAACGAGCCGGCGAATGTGCTAAATACCATACCCGGATCGCGCAATCCAAGCGGGATCTCGTCCTTTTTGCCGTTTCCGTTCGGGTCTTGATCGCGGAAGGCTCGCAGCACTGTGAACAGCTCATCGACATTGGTCGGCGCTTTCAGATTCAGCTTTGCCAGCCACTCTTGATTAATCCATATTTTATCTCCGCGTCCTGCGGCCTGAAGGCGAATTACCGGCAAGGAGTAGATGTGGCCATCTGTAGCTGTAACCGTTTTCTTGGCTTCCGGATATTGATCGAACAGCTTTTTCAGATTAGGCGCATATTTCTCAATAAGACCTTCTAAGGGGATCAGCATTTGCTCCTGCATCCCGTATTTGGAGATGTCCGTATTGCTTAAATCCGCCCTCAGGAACACGTCCGGCAGCTCATTGGAGGCGAACAGCAGGTTACGTTTCTCTGGGCAGCCTTGCGTTGGTGTTTCCTCATAAGCCATTTTAATGCCGCTTTTTTTCTCGTACTCCTTCAGCACCAGGACATCCTTCCATGCCGCTTGGTTGGGATCTTTACAGCCAAATACCCGCATGGATACATCGGACTTGACGATTGGGAAACCGCTTGCATTAAATACCGAATTGGCCTTGTCACCTGCAGCTGCTGGTTCTTCCTTAGTAGCTTTGTCTCCAGACGAGCAAGCGCTGAGGAGGGAGGATACAGCCATTATTGCTGCAAGCGTTGTTGTTAGCATTTTCAAATGTCTCATACAATTTCAGCCCCTTTTCTCTTCCTATTTCTAACTGAAATCATTATAGACTGTAGAGGAAGGCGTCAGCGTACTACATTTTTATAATAAACATCAAATTATTGCTATATTACTTTCCATACTTGCTCGCATACACGTGAGGCGTTTCTCCGATATGCTCTTTGAACACTTTAATAAAGTAGCTATAGCTATTAAAGCCGACCTTTTGATAAATTTCTTTAATCGAGCAGGCTCTCGTACGAATTAGCTGTGTGCTCCGTTCGATCCGGTAAGACGTTAAATATTCGGTGAAGGTCGTTTCGGTCTCCTCTTTAAACAGTCTGCTGAGATAAGATGGCGTGATCGTCAGCTGGTCGGCCGTTTCCTCCAGAGTGACTCCGTGCCGGTAATTCTGCTGGATTCTCTGAATAGCTTGAGCTACATAACGGGAATAACGGACAGACGTTTGGACCAGGCGCAGCTCGGCCAACAGCTTCCCAAATAATAGTTGAAGGTCGCGTTCGAGCTCCATCGCATTCTTCGGAGCAATCGGGCTGGCTTTCATTTCCTGAAAAATCCACTCCGAGTCCAGACCCGCTTTTTGTGCGATTTTGACGGCAAGCTGTATGAGCTCAGCACTGGCACGTGTACTCCCGCGAGAGAAAGCGACCTCATCTGCTGCGCAAGTCTTGGCGATAGCCCGGATAATCCGTGACATTTCTTCGGTATCGCAGGCTTCCGCGGCTGCAAGCAGTTCTTTTTCTTGGCTAATGGAGACGTAGGATACAGGAATCCCTCCCGCCCGTAATGCCTTTGGCGTATATCCCTGCAGTTCGTCCAGCTTAAGCTGCAGGCTGGCATACTGAGCCGATACCGATGTGAGTGAGCGGAACATGCCGGTTTGGACAAAAAGAGCCGCTGAATTAAAATACAGTTCAAGCGATTTCCCCAGCCTTGCTTTTTTCGCTTCAATCCATTGAAGCAGATCGTTTTCACTTCGTTCGTTCTCCCTGGATAGCAGCACACCGAAGGATCCCCGCTCCAAATAAACGACGCAGCCTGCTTCCGCTATAATTTGCAAGGACATGTCAGTAACAGACCGAATAAACAAAGTCAGCTCCTGCTCGTTCATCCGCATATGCAGTACATCGAAATTCACCAGCTTCATCAACAGCAGTACGTGCACCTGGTCATCCCTTCCATAGGGGAGGTCCTTAAAATACTCATGATATTTATTCTGCTCAGCGGTCGTACCGGCACCGATTAACAGTTCTTTAAGATAGCTTTGACTAACCGCAGGACCAGCAGCCTCCCATTTCAAGCGCTCCCGCTGGCGGTCGTTGTGCTGCTTATGCTCAACCTGCAGCTTCGCCTTAACCTTCTCCAGCACATGAATGAGTGTGTCTGCTGAAAGCCGGTGCTTCAGTAAATAGTCCATGGCACCAAAATGCAATGATCCTCGAACGTAATCATAGGAATCGTAGCTGCTGAGGGCTATGATTCTTATTTGAGGATAGCGCTCGGATAAGTGACGAATTAGCTCGATACCGTCCATCCCGGGCATATTCATATCAACAATCATCAAATGAGGGTTTATTTCCCTAACGAGCTGAAGTGCTTCCAATCCGTCTCCCGCTTCAGCGCATAATGTAAAACCACATTGTTCCCAATCAATAATGGACCTTAGGTGGTTGCGAACAAGCAGTTCGTCATCAACGGCTATGACTTTCAATAACATGGCTTTGCTCCCTTCTCACTTGGGGAATTGTAATTTCTACTGTCGTAAACACCCCGACTTGACTGTATACCTTTAGCCCATAAGGCTCACCGAAGGTAAGCTGCAGCCGCTCCCTTATATTACTAAGTCCTATGCCCCCGGATTGACCGGGGTCTGCATGTCCATGATGATTACATAGCCCTTCAAGTAGATCAGCGGATATGCCGATCCCATCATCCGTTACGCTAAGCCTAAGTTGTTCCGGTCCGTCGCAATATACCCGAATCGATATGGTGCCTTCCTGATCTGTAGTCGCGAGACCATGATTCATCGCATTTTCGACTATTGGCTGCACAATCAACTTCGGGATGAGACAATCTAATGCCTCGTCCTCTACCTTTACGTTCACCGTAATCCGATCTAAAAATTTATATCGCTGGATGCGCACATAACGTTCCACCTGCTCAAGCTCCTCCTGGACCAGAATCATCTCGCGTTTCGGATCGATGGCAAATCGCATCAGCTCAATCAGGGAACCAGAGATTTCCTCGATATTGGCTGCATGCTGTATCCGTGCCAAATATTTGATCGTATTCAACGTGTTATATAAAAAATGCGGCTTGATCTGAGCCTGTAGTGCTCGATATTCGGCTTCACGCCGCTCGCGCTCCTCAGACTTGACCTTATGCAGCAGCTCCTGAACATGATCCATCATGGAGACGAACATTTCACTAAGCTGGCCGATTTCGTCGTCATTCTTGATCCGGGGCCTTGCATTGATATGTCCCTCCCTAACGAGCTTCATGGCGCTATGCAACCGCTTTATATTTTTGGCCATCTGTTTAGAGAGGAAAATGGAGATGAGCAAAACGGCAATAAGCACGACAACTGCCATTGTAATCGTCTGACTTCTGATGCTGTTCACCTCGCTCAATAACACATTTAACGGTACCATCGCAATAGTTGACCAGCCGGTATATGCCGATTGGAACTGCACGACCAAATACGACCGGTTCTCCATTACGAGCTTGCTGCTTTTCCATTGACCAGGAACTGCCCCGGAAAGCAGGGAGATTAGCTCCTTATCCTGAAGCTGAGTACGTATTCTCTCAGATCTGGAATCATAAATAATGGTTCCGCTTTCATTTATGACTGAAACAACCGTTTCCGATAACGGCTCGATGTCGTAAACCTGCTTGACGAGATTTGGATCAAAATCGACAATACATAGTCCGATTAGATCCCCATTTGACAGCACAGGACGTACAAGCATGATCCGCCCGTTGCCGGATGGATCAAAGAGCAGATGCCTCCGATTCTCGCGGATGCGCGGGTCCCCCCAAAGCGATTTTACAAATTCTGGATTCCCCCTGCGGTTGCCGGTATAGTATACCAAATCTCCCTTGCCGATAACGGTGATCTGCTGCACGTAATTTTTGAAGGCAGTCATGGAGCTTAGAAACTCCTCTACTGCTTTCTTTTCCTTAAACCATTCCAGCGTGGGTGCCTCCGTCTGACTCAGGAGACTTTGATGAATTAAATCCCGAATCACTATGGCTTTGGCCATATTATCGACCTCCTCGACCATCGACTGCAGGTTCGTATTCGCCCCCTGGATACGGTCTGAAATATAGGAAGTCGCGTTACGCTCAATGACCTTGGCTGAATTGTAGTAAGAGCTATAGGCAATCGGGATAATTGCAAGAAGAACAGCCAATCCGAAAGCGGTGAACATCTTTCCTTGGATCGTTTTCACTAATGACGCCCTCCCATGAAGGTATGATTGTTTAGGGATATAATTCTTTATAGTAGGTTATTGTATCACAAAAAAATTTCTAGACTATTCCTAATATTGTTGCTGTTGAAAGAATACATTTGATTAATCACTCAGAAAAAGATAATCAACAAGCCAAAACTACAGTAATATTAAACAGTTACCTGAACGTTCCCTAGAAGTCGTTTTCAACAAAGAAAAAGACAGATGAGAGCTTGTTGAGCTCCTAACTGTCTAATTCATTCCATGGTATACGTCTTCAATAAGGTACGATATGATTTGTACTTTTCAGAAAGCATGATCAGGGCTTTTGGGGAGCTTATCATTAAATGGACTTAGATCCTCTTTCCATATTTCCTGTTGAATGACTGGTCACTCGACGTAAGGTAAACAATCCCTTCAACTAGACCGATGATTGACGGGATTCCTGTCCAACAAAAAAGTAAATACACGATGCCCAATACTACATTATCCAAATAAAAATGGTGTACCCCCAAGCCCCCAAGTAAAATGGCAAGGATGCCGGCAGTTGACTTGCTTTTGTTGGAAACATATATGTTGCTATTCATATTGTTCATATTGTTCATATTGTTCATATTGTTCATGTTGTTCATATTGTTCATGTTAGGGTTATTCATATTGTTCATGTTGAGCCCAGCCGGCACGGTTTCCACTTGCCCGGAGGGATTTGGAGTTTGCTGCCGATTTGAAAATTGAGGCTGGCTAACAGAGATGTTTTCTCCACAATATTTACACTCTGTTACATTGGGGCCGACCGGAGCTCCACATGCTGGGCAGTTATTTGTGCTCATAAGAACATCTCCTATCTATTATTACTACCTTACATTTAATACTTCCCTGTTGACAATAAGTGCTCGGGTTTCATCAATCAGCCTTTGAATATCAACCCTATTTTTAACTAATGTATTAGGACGCATATATAATTGCAAGTAATCCAAATTGCTCCGGATTGTATTTTCGAGTTCAAGAACTGCGCTGTTTCCAGTAATTCTTCCAAAAGGAGTTGAAGCATGAATCCGCTCTTTTAACGCTTTGAATGAATGAATAATGGGCAAGATTCCCTCGACATGTTGTTCTGCGGTAAGCGAGGCTTCAATATACATTAGCTGCATATGGATGGATGTCTTATTCGACTGCTCCAATTCCACCTGGTACTCATTATCTGACTCACGCTTGGAAAAAAATAATAAAACGGAAAGCACACCGATGACAGCCGCCAAAGCAAGCAATTCCCAACCTATGTACCACACCGTGCTTCCAACAATAAACCATACAGAAATGAGATTAGAAAGAGCCAAATACATGATGGATACGGTAATAGTCGCTATTGGATAAACAATACCTGTTCCCCTTGACAATAATCTTGGAAAAATTACAGAAGCACTGAACAAACTTAGTCCTATCAGCAAAACCACGGACATAAAAGCTAGTTTTACAGGCGCAAGAAACAACAAACCGGAGAACAACCTAATAAAGATCACGATAACCGCAATGCCAAAAACCAGAACCCCCAACAATTTAAGCGATCTGGCCAATGAAAAATTGAAATTACTCATCCTCATTCCTCCAATTTAGTGCCGCAATCTGAACAGAACTTGGTTCCAGGCTTATTATCGGTATGGCATCCGGGACAAGTTTTATGCAGCATCGATTTGCCGCAGTTTGAACAAAACTTGGCATTCTCATCCACTGCAGTGCCGCAGGAGTAGCAGTCGATTTGGGCCGTTACAAGCTTTTCTCCACAGCTGCAGCAGAATTTAGCTCCTGACTCATTCATTTCCCCGCACTTTTTACATGCTAGTCCTTTAACGGGACTTTTCATCACATTACCTGCCGTATTGGAAAATAAGTTCCCCATCGCCAGACCCGCTCCAGCACCAAGACCTAAGCCCATACCTGCCGCAGCCATACTTCCTCCACCTTCATTGCCAGCCGCAGTTTCCATGACATCAAATGAGCGTTTAACCTGATAACGATTATCTCCTATAATGTCGAAAGCGGCCTTTTCACCCAATATTTTATTGATCGCATCAAAATCCTCATCTGGAAAATTAATCGACGACAAATTGAAATTAACGATTTGAATTCCATAACGTTCGAACTCACCGGAAAGACTTTCTAGAGAGGTCTCTGATATTTCCTCCAACCGCGGGGCTATTTCAAGTACAGATATTTTTTGGTTAATAATGGTATCTGCGATAATTGTTTTTACCTTAGTCACAGTAACACCTTTGAAAAAGTTCATTATTGTATCGTACTTAACGATCTGATCATCGCCAACAGCACCTATAAGCTCTGTTAAAAATACACGGTAATCCGTAATTTTAATTCCAAATTGTCCGAACGCGCGTACTCTCATCCTGACTGAATATTTGGGGTCGATTAAACTGATCGGATCATTTGTTCCCCAGAAAACGTCAAGCTTCACGGTTTTGTTTATAAAAAATACTTCTGCAGTGAAAGGAGTCCGGCCACCAAAAGGAATATTAATTAAGGATTGCAAAATGGGGATATTGGGGGCGTTAAGCGTATAGGTACCTGCTGAAAAATAGTCGAGCGCTTTGCCTCCTCTAACAAACACAGCAATTTGGCCTTCACCGACAATAAGCTGTGTACCATAAACAAAGCTTTCACCAGGATACCGATAAACCAGCCAGTTACGGTTGGCTATTCCATTAAATTTTATGACATCAATAATTGCCAAAATTATCTCACTCCTACTTTGCCGCTTCCAAACTTTGTCACCTAATTGTATTACACCTCACCTCTTTTAATCAATTATTAATTTCATTAAATGTAAGATGTTAGTGTTTGAAACACGACTATTTGTCCTTTTGCTTCAGCCGCATTCCACGCAAAAGAGGCCAGTCCGCTGAATAGGAACTGACCCTTTTGTAACGATTCGGTTTAGGTTAAGGCTTGCTGTTCGGCGAATGGACTCGTAGAGCATACGTAGCCTTATCAGTTCTAACAAATACGTTGATATCATCAGGCTGCAGCGGATCGGAGACCAGCTTGAAATGTCCGCTGCTATCCACATGTACCGTATAGGTTTGCAGGAGCTTCCCATCCCCAGCCAAATTAACCACTTTATCCAGTTGGATCGGCACGTCTTTACCTTCGTAATTCTTAAGCGTTCCCTCCACCGTGATCGTATTATCCTTATTATAGGTCGCGGTGATTGTTCCATTCACAGCTACATTCCGCTGCTCCGCCACCTGCGGAATTGCCGGTGTCTGGGCTGCAGCCGGTTTGCTTCCTTCGGCGGGCTGAGTAGGCTTGACAGGTAGTACAGCGTTTAAAGATGGCAGCTGCTCCTTGGGACTCGGGGCAGTCGGACGGGACTTTAGCTCCTTCATCAGCGGACGCATATTTTTAATGAATTGCAATGCTTCCGCTCGCGTCAAATTATCATTCCCCAAGTACCCCTCAATACTGCGCCCGCTTTTGCCGGTTGAGTACCCTTTTGCAAGCAAATATTGAATAGCGTCATTGTTAGAGTAGTAGTACCCGTCTGCCCCTGTAATCAGTTCGGCTACAGCTAAACGACTCATTGCTTTATTTCTGAGCTTGTTATCTGTGTATCCTTGAAGTGCGCCGTTCAATGATTTGGCATGTAGATACCACGGATCGGCCCAATGCTTACCTTCGATATCCTTGCCTGTTTCTTCCTTGACACTGACACCGTAAGCCCGAAACAGCATGGCCGCAAACTCGGCTTCTGACACATCATGATCAGGCCGAAAGGTTCCGTCCTCAAATCCATTGATCATATTTTGTTGGATTGCCCACCGAATCGTCTCTGCGGCCCAATACGTCACGTCCACATCCTTGAACGGCAAAGGATTGGAGCTCGACTGAGAGCCTGTGCCCATGTTGGGTGCCTGGACGGTTACTTTGATTGTGGCCTTCAAGCCTTGATAGCTGACTTCGATTTCAGTGTCCTCTGTAGCGGAAATCGCCGTAATACGTCCCCCCTCCACTTTGACTTGATTCGGATTCGAGGAGCTCCATTGAGCTTTGTCACTCACATCTTCCGTTGTACGATCATCGTTAAGCAATGCAGCCTTAACACGAACCGATTCATCAACCTTGAGCGTCAGCGACTGCGGGTCAGTAGACAAACTAAGGAATCCGGCTTGCTTCGTTATAAAAGACCATGTTTTATTGATTGGTGTCGTTATGTTATTGTGGACCACATCAGCCTCAATATGTACGGTATAGGTCATATTTCCCTCAAGCGGGTCCTTCGGAATCAGAAAAATAAAGTTTTTGTCCCCGGAGGCCAAATTCGATTCATCCGTATGGTAATAAGGAATTTCATTGCCGTTCTTATCCTTAATGGCAGCTGATTTAAATACCAAATTCCCGGCGAGAGGTCCATTCGAGATGGAGATCGGATATCCAACAACTGTGTTTTCTTTGGCATGAGGCCTTAGCGGATTCGGAAATTCAGCTGCGAACCAGCTCCGCGGAACATCCGTTTGATTCGGATACGGATAGTAGACCTGAGACAGGCTGTATTTATCCTCATCCACATTCGTACTGCCCGGATTAATGACTGTACTGAGTCCTGGGCCCTCTACATTAATACCGACTCCTACTTCTGAATAATTCGGATCCAATAGAACGATCCGGTGATAAGGGGCATCAAGCAGCGACCGAACCGCAGCATTATTGTCATTGGCCATGAAGGCAATGGTTTCCCCTGATTGAAAGAAAGCTCCCCATTGGGAATTAATGTAACCGAAAGCCAGCATCCGCTCTTGCGGTGAAATCCCGGTAAAGCCCGTTTGACCCGCCTGCTCATTATGAGCATCAAGGCCCATTGCGAGAATTTGCTGTTGACTGAAGGAATTCAAATAATTGCTGTGCGCCTGCGAGGCTTTATCGAGCTTGTCGTTCTGCTGAAGCGGTTGGACTCCAACAGCTTGTCTTATTTCATTAAGGTATCGGATCGCTGATTCCTTCTGCTGGTTAATAAGAGACAGGCTTTTGCCGCTGAATGGATCCGTACTGTTACTGACAAACACAGTGGCCGTAGCTTGCATCGTACCGAAGACGGCTGTAATCGTTGTTTTCCCCTGCTTACGGGCTGTGATGCCGCTCGGGCTTACAGTGGCGATGTCAGGGTCAGAGGAGGAATACGTCGCCTTATCTGTAACGGTAATCGTATGGTAATTGTATCCACCCTTTAATGTAAAGGTACGCGTCTCCCCTGTATGTAATGAATAATTGGGCGTGTCAAACGACAGATTCATCGGACTTAACACCTCGAAGGTCTTCGTGCCTGACACTCCGCCATACACAGCAGTGATGATCGTACTGCCAAATAGATTGCCGGTAGCGGTCCCATCGGCCGTCATCGTTCCGACGTTCGGGTTGCTGGAAGAGTAGCTGGCAGATGCCGTAACGTCCTTCTCCGTACCATCGTCCATTGTAGCTAGTACCTTGTATCGCACCGGAATGCTGTAAGGCAATCCTCCGGCACCATAATACTGGTTGTTAACAGGATTTTCCTCAATCCGAATGTACGTAACATTGGCAGCCTCGGCGAGCGAGGACGAGACAATAAGTCCGAAACAAACGAATAAGATCATAAAGCTTTTCATAAATGTCCTCAATGTTTCTTTCTCCTCTTTTTGAAATCTTGTAATAAATAAGTTAATCGGTTCAAAGGGTTTCGATTATTAGATTAGTACCACCTGTATTCCATATTTCATTTTTAGCCAGAAATCATTATATCAGAGAGCACTACTCACTTACTATCTATGATCTCATTCACTGAGAGTATCTTCGAATAATTTGAATGCCGCCGCATGATGATAAGCTTGTTTAGGAAGGACATAATTCCCTTGTGAATATCCAATGCTGTGGATATGTTCATATCTTCACATAAAGTTATGCACAGCAAGGCTTTGATGCCTGTGTGTATTGTGGATAAACCTGTGTATAGTTAATCCGGCAGCAGCTATTGTAGTCATCTTTTCTTGCAGATTATACTAGCTTCTTTCCCCCAACTTAAACTTCCCTCCTACAGTTGTTAACGTCGACACAATTTGTGTGTGATTACATACCCTACCTATAAGATTGTTTTTGAGAAAATACACAAGCAACCCATAAGTCGATTTTCCCTATTGTCCAATAAGTTATTGTGTTGCAGGTATGATTAAAAGTTGGAGTTGGTGACAGTCATATGATCTATACAGCTCTTGGAGATTCCATTACATTTGGAGAAAATGCTTCCTCTTTGGCAAAAGCATATCCTCATTTAACTGCGTCTATCTTAAATTCAAGCTCGTGTAAGGTTCGTGGGTTGGTTTTGGCTCGGCCTGGTTGGAGCAGCTATGATCTATTGGATGCCGTGATATGGCGGGGAGACTCTATAATCAGTCGTTCTGCTGTAGTTTCAGTATGGATCGGAGGAGTGGATTTAGCTAATGCGGCACTAATTTCATTTAAAACCAAGCAACCATTAGCTGCCAAACACATTGTGGCCAACTATAAGCGAAATGTAAGTGGCATTTTTACTCGAATAAAAAAAGGAAGCTGCGCCCGAATCATTTGCTGCACGCAATATAATCCATTTCCAAACAGCCCTCTTGCAGTTGAGTGGGTGGACGGATTGAATCGTACGGTCAATGAGCTCGCCCGTAGTTACGATGCAACTGTAGCTCCCGCTCATGCATGGTTTGAAGGAAAACAGGCAGATCTTATATATGGATATCGAAATGGAAAGATAGAAGATGCGTTGAGCGGATTTTTGCCCATTCATCCGAATGATCGGGGGCATCGAGTTATTGCAACGAAATTGGCTCCATACCTGATCCCCCGGAAGTAGTCTCTCATGTGTGGGGATATGAGCAAAAGGAATTAAATCTACGCAATGCCTAGTCGGCGGCATGACGTTCTTAGTGGTACACGACTGCGCTGTGCAGTCTGTAATTTGCAACAGTATATGCTGACTGAACCTGTAATCAGTGATCTCTTACCTTGAAATCTGTATAAATACAAAAAAAGCACCGACCGAATGGAGTGGTCAGTGTTTTTTGCTATTATCGAATGGAGACAAGGGGGAGTCCAACCTCCGTAAGCTTCCCCTTATCTCCATTTTGCGGCTTCACGGTGCCCATAGCACCACATAAGCTTCTGCGTTGCAATTACGGTTTTGATGTAACCCGTATAGTTTCCGATCATCGCATCTCATTGGCCGCAGCATTTCTTATACTTCTTCCCGCTCCCGCATGGGCAGGGCTCATTCCTACCTACTTTAACAGATACTGCTTGCTGGTCAAGATAAATAACATTGTTATTGTTTGTTGTCTGGCTGGAGCTCAACCCTAACTCGGCAGGTGTATGCCCACGATTAGACCATATCCTGGTGTGATTATAGACATCTATAATCAATGGTACAATCGCCTGTAGTTGCTCCTTTTTATTGAAACGAATATTTCTTCGCTCAAACTCATCCATGATTGCGGCTAAAGGCTCTTCCATAGAGCAAGCAAGCTGAATATCATCCACAAGGGACTCTACAAGCAGTTTATCCTTGCATAGGTGCTGTGAAATATATGTATACAAACTGGCCAACTGAGGAGTCTTTTCGAAATAATCCGACTCTGCATACTTTAGAAACTCCTGTTTGTCTGGAATATAGTAAGGTTTATCCTTAACCCCCTCAAGAAGTGCTTCTTTTTCATCATTGTTATCGTAATCAAAATACACATCAATGACATCGCCATTTTTTAAATACCACGTCTGAGTCTTGCTTGAAATCTTTGCGTAAACATCATACAACTCGGTCTCAGTCAATTGGCGCTTATTTTGTGAATTGAATATTTCGATGACCTTGTCCTGTGGACAGATCCCATACAAATTAACTGATGCATTGATATACTGTAAAATTAACTGTAAGCGGTCACGGTCTTCAAGGAAGGCTTTCAAAGGTATGCTGCGATATGCTTCCTTGATTTCCTCAGGAATTAAGAAGTACATCTTCTCCTCTTTATAAAAGGAATAAAGCAGACCTTTCTCCATCAAAAACATATACATTCCTGGATACAGCGTATCATCTTGAACATAAGGAGCCTTTAGAAGCCTATTTATTAATTCCCAATCCTTAGCTTTCGCAATTAATAAGGCAGCTCTCACTCCATTGACATCCATAATGTGGTGATACAGCGCATCTACAAGGTCCTGCTTCTTCATCTTGGATCGACCTGGAAGCTCGTAACTGGAAGCAAGTACACTTAATCGCTCCTTTGTAAGGACTTGCAGATTATCCTTCAGCTTTGTTCTAACCTCACCTTTTATCGCATGCTGGATGTTCAACGCTTCTAGCTCTTTTGCAAAATCCATTCTCATTTCCCTTCTTCTATCCATTTGATATGGTTATATTGTATCTTATCACATTGAAAATATAAAATTTAATGCTGCAAGCCTTCCTGTTTGCGCTTGATTTTTATGCCCAAATTCTACTATACAAGGAAATGTAAATTTATAACTCGGTATTTAAATTGAAACAACTCCCAATTAGAGTTAATTATCCAATAACAAATAGATTGTATACTTTACTTATAACATCACGCAAAGATCAAAAGAAAGGAAACTAAACTATGGGGATTCATACCTATTTCCAATCACTAACTGATTTAGAGAGAATTATCCGTTGCCCAGGCAAATTCAAATTTCAGGAGCACAGTGTATCTGCCCATTCCTGGAAGGTAGTTCAATATGCCAAAACATTAGCTGATATTGAAGAAAGTAATGGAGTCGTTGTGGATTGGAAAAAACTATACGAAATTACCAGCAGTCATGATTACGGTGAAATTTTTATTGGAGATATTAAAACACCTGTGAAGCACTATTCATTGGAACTTCGAGCCATGCTGCAAAAAGTAGAAGAAGGCATGGTCGCTCATTTCATTGATGATCATATTCCACAAGAATTCCAACACATATTTCGCAGACAACTGCGTGAAGGCAAAGACGATTCAGTAGAAGGAAAAATATTGGAAGTAGCGGATAAACTCGATCAGATCTATGAGGCCTTTACTGAGCTGCAGCTAGGGAATACAGAAAAAGAATTCATCATCATGTATCGAACTGCTCTTATAAAAATTAAAGGGATCAAACTCCATTGTGTTGATTATTTCCTTCACCATATTTTACCTGATATCGTTAGTGAAGGATCAAGATCACCAATCGATATTGAAAAGATTACGAACGAGGCCTTAGCGTCGTAGGTGCTACGCTTTATTTGAAGCTTTTCTTATTATTTTACTCCGTCTGGCATTCCAAGCTGGCCTTAGCCATTTCAGACCAGAGGAGTGAGCAGAAGAAAAGCGGATCAAGGAATTGTTTGAACAGATCAAGGATACTACTTCTGAAACAGTCATACCACTAAGTAACCTAAAAACTATGGTGAGTACAGTTACCATACTCAAAAAATCGTGATCCACAAAGAAAAAGACAGTTGGGATATTATTGAACTCCTAACTGTCTGATTCACTTCTTGGCGTCTTCAACAAGGTACGATATCATTCGTACTTTCTTGGAGACGAACCGTTGTGTGGTAAATCCACAATTCGTCGCCGCGTGATACTGAGGATGTTTGGGGAGGTTGGTTAACCTAGATCTCATTTTCCAATTCCGATTCAATTTCATTCTGAATTTGAACGTAATGGTCAACACTGCTCCAGCATTCCAAGAAGATATCCCGAATATCGTCAACATCTATTTCAAAGTCGCACCCTTTCGTCTGAAAGCTAAGGCTGCCTGTACACAAATCATACTCCGTATCAAAAATAAGATCTCCAGACTTATGCAGACCGGAAATCTGAAGTGATACAGCCAAGCTAATTTTATCAGCAGTGGAATCCTCATCAGCGAAAAGGAATGCTGATACGTTTACCTTGTTATCATTCTCTCGTTCAAAATACACTTCGGCTTCCCATTCATATTCCCACAAAAATTCAATAATCTCATCCAATAGGCTTTCGATCTCTCGCTTTACCCGACTAATCCTTACACAAAAAGCTTCAGTATCAACTTCTTTTAAACCTTCATAATCGTAAAAAGGATATTGCCTTCCATCATTTTCAAAAGCACGATAAGGCGCGAAAATAAGATCAGCGTCCGGATGAATAATTATGTTAATTGGAATCAGTAAATACTCCATAGTTTATAGAAAAACATTTTTTGTAAATAAGTACCCCAATATAGCCCGATTACACCACTGCCTGAGCTGGTTCAGATTCCACGTAACTAGTAATATTACTGGGTCAGTTCATACAAGCGGCCAGATAAGGACGCAGAGTTAAAAGATTTTCAGCTCCTGAAGCGTACTTTAATATCATTGGTTAAACTGGCTTTTATTATCACAGAAAAGCAGAGACACTATCTACATACTAACGTCTAGTTTTATCTGTATTTCAAAATTGAGGCCAATACGAAATGAACCGTTGTGTGGCGAATCCACAATTTTCCATCGTATTATGGCAAAAATGTTTGAGAAAAGCCCATGCTGTAAATGAATCTTCATCTCGGTCCACGTACTCCCACATAACGTTCACGCGCTACTAGCTCGGGGCGAGAGGTATGAAAAAAGCAATACTCCCGCTGAGGCTCTTCTCGGTGCAATTCACTGTACCTTCGTCGTGCCTTGGTCGGATCGTCAAACGCATCAATAACGATGACCTCCTCTATATAGCGGTGTCCTTCTTTTGAATGCGCCTTCGTTGCTTCCAACACCACCCATTCTTCCGGGAACCGCTCTTGCACTTCTTCCCAACGCATCTCGCCACCTCCAGCAGAATCTGTCCATCCCATTATATCATATATAAAACCCGATCGGACAATGTACGATTCAGGTCCATTTCACTAACACTAAGTCGAACGCCTGCCCCCAAAAGCGGATTAAACCCTTGCTAGGACAGGGATTCAGGATTCTGAGGGAATTGAGCCCCTGTCCGAAGATAACGGCACACATGCTTTACGGGTGCAGCTACAGTTTTGGTGTCACCTTAGAAGACGACCGTTGCGTTCTGGTTCATTTCCTCACTATATTAAATCCGTAATCGATTCTATCGACCACGATCAATTAGCCCTACTAATCTTAGCCGCTTTTCCAATCCACTCCCTTAAAGTAACCAATCTGTTACCGCATTTACTTCCTATGCAGAATTGATTTCAAATACTCTAAATCAAAATCAAACGTCTTATGTAACTCCGACAGATCGTATTGCTTAAGATACGAGACTATACTTTCTAACGTTGCTATTCGCATCATATGCGAAATATCCCCTATTGCATCAATATCAATCAGGAACCTTCGTTGCTTTTCTAACTCCACCATTCTTTCAATAACTTCCCTGAAGCCTCTTAAGGATTTTTCATCCCTAAAAACAAACGGCCTTTCATATCAACATCTATTAGCTCAATATGAGAAGTTCATGCCAAGGCTTTAGCAACCAGTTCGCTTCAATCATCTGGACGTAGCTGCCCTCCGGCGTATGCCGATCAAACATCTCAAAATATTCATTCGCTCGTCGAAAGTCTCTTCGGTAAAAAGAAACAGCCGCAGACAAAAAATGAACGGTTCCTGCGTAAGGTTTCCATTCCGGATCCGATAGCTTGTCCTCCATTAGGCGAAGTCTGGCTTGTGCCAACTCCATTTCATTGGTTTCCACCATCACTTTGACGTAAAGAAACTGAGTTCTCGGTTTTCCAGTAAAACAGGTTTCCGGTAGATCGCGCAACCATCGATAAAGCACCCCTCTCTTCGCATGAAGGTTTTGCAGATGCTTTTCGATCAAAGTGCTTGCGCTTCGTGATGATGCCCGTTCATAAACAGTTGTTCTACCGCTTCTTCCAAAAATCCGTGCTCCTCAATCCAATGGGCTGCCTTGACATGCAGCTCCTTCGATTGTCCCGCATACCTCTGCCGGAAAAACCTCCGTAAAAACTCGGAAAACAAATGATGATAACGATACCATTCTCGCTGATCATCCAATGATACAATGAACAAATTATGCTGTTCAAGCATTTCCAGCAGCTCCTGACAATTCGCTTGTCCAGTAACCGTCTCGCACAACGGGCCGTTTATCCTGTCTACGATCGAAGTTTCCAATAAAAAGGACTGAACCTCGCTCGGCTGGAGACTAAATACCTCCTGAAACAGATAATCAGATATGTTGCGGTGTTCCCCGCTAAAGCCGCGGATAAAATCCGCATAATTGCCACTTCTTTGCAGCGAAATGGCTGCAAGATACAGTCCGCTGATTCATCCCTCCGTGCGGTCGACCAGCACCGCTATCTTTTCTCCCGACAGTGACAATCCCATGCAATCCTGAAAGTAACGAATTCCCTCCGCAAGTTGAAATCGCAGCTCTTGAATCGTGATTTTCACCATTTGGCCGGTCGTCTGCAGCCTTGCCGTAGGAAAGGGCATTTCAGACCGACTTGTTACATAGAGGTGGATGTGAGCGGGCAAATACGCAAGAAAGTAAGCCACCGATGCGTGAATGGGAGCAAGATCAATCGCATGATAATCGTCCCAAATCATGATCAATTCATCCGAATGGCTGTCAAGCTCGCGAATTATAGCTGAGATGAATGGCTCAAACGCTCCCGACTTTAAGGATGACAAATACGGGGTGACTGCTTCCGCAAAATGGGGGTTCTTACTATTGACTGCAGCGATCGTATAGCTCCAAAACTCAATCAGGTCATTATCTTGAGAGCCCCAGGAAATCCATACGGCAGGTATGGCGGACTGCTGCAGCCACTGACTCAAAGCTGTTGTTTTGCCGTACCCCCCGGGAGCCGTTACGACTGTAAGTTTACTCTTCAATCCTTTATTTAATAGCTCGGTGATCGCCGCTCGCTCAACAAGGTCATCGCGCCGCGTTTGCGGGATATGAAGTTTGGTACTCAGAATCATTGATCGACACCTCGAATTTGGCTGTTAAAATCTTTTCTTCATTATATCCGATTTCTAATCAAGGGTTGCTAAATAAATGAAGAAATTCCCCTAAACTGCATTTACATTGAGCGGAGAACTTAACCACGACCATTAAACGTGAAGTTGCCTACACCCGATTCCCTAGCGACAACCAGCGTGATGAATCTATCGACGCTCAAGTGAGGGCCATCGAAATCTACTGGAAGGAAAAGGGCTTCGAACTTATCAAAGTTTACGCGGATCGGGCCAAATCGGCGACATCAGACAAGCGACACGAGTTTCTTCAGATGATCGCGAAGCTCCTTTTTTTGATTGTAACTGGCTTGGACCATCGCAGAGGGCGGCGTCCCCCTTCCCGGCACAAGGCGGATTAAGTATCTGAAGGAAAATGTCGCCGCGGCGGATATCGTTCTGTCGACGGAAAAGATGGCGAGCCCTATGAAGTCGCTCCCGTCAGGGTTGCATCGGGTTGCATACGCTAACAATGACCGACGTAACTTTAGAGGAAACCATCGAAAGCAGCAGCCTCCGGTTTTTTCATGAAGTTTTCAGCCCCCGATATTCCTCCCAATATGGTATGATTAATCAAAAACATACTTTCATTTTTGCTTGACGTTTAAAGGAGAATAGCTGAAATGTTATGGAAAACGATTGTTACTTCCGTTCGTTCGTCACCTTTTTTTATTTCGGTTATCGTATTTGGAGTGTTCGTCGACCTTTTGTTCCGTTACCTCTCCTCTCTCAGCTATAAATATTTAATTGATAACGCGCTGCTGCCTCGTGATATACAGGCTCTTGCGATCATTGTCGGAATATTGGTTGCCATCGGAGTGCTGAATGTAATTACGGGGATTTCCAGTGATTACGCCAAAGCCCGACTTGGCATCAAGCTGCTGTTCGACTACCGGATTGCACTGTTTCGGCACATGCAGGCCCAGTCCCATCGGTTTTACGATCGCTTCCAAGTTGGCGACCTTCTTGCTAGGTATTCCGATGATATCCCGCAAATCCAATCGGTCGTGCTCCAAACATTCGGCACGGGATTGCTATCCGTCTCCAGTGTCGCAATAGGTCTATGCATCCTGTTTACCATGGAGTGGAAGCTTACCCTGATTGCACTTGTCGGTTCAATTCTGCTATTCGTGCCTTATCGAATGCTGAAATCCCGTTCGCTTGCTTTGGCCGATACATATTATGCGCAACTAGGGCAGTTAAATGGTTCCATTGACGAGAACTTGAAGGCGTATCGGGTAATTCGGGTGTTCGATTTGCGCCAAAGCATGCTTTCGAAAGTCGAAGGGATTCTTCAAACAATGGCTTCTATCGGTATCAAACGAAATTTTGTCGATTCCAACTTGAACCGTCTGCCTTTGCTTGGTATTTCGATTTTGACGGCAATCATACTTGCTTATGGCAGCTATTTGACATTCGAGGGAAAGCTTTCGGTTGGCGAATTTATCGCTTACAACTCTGTTTTTGCTATCGTCGGCTCATCCATGTACGGTATTGCTGCAGTCTTGCCATATTTTTTGGCGGCGAAAACAAGCCTTCAGCGCTTGCAGCAAGTGATGGAGTGGGAGCCTGAAGTGAAGGAACGCGGTGTTAAGGAGCTGCCTACCGTCCATTCCCACATCGAGCTTCGCGATATTACCTTTGCCTATGTTCCCGGCGAGCCGGTACTCCAGCATTTTGATCTAAGCATTCCTTTAAGCGGATATACATCTATCGTCGGGACAAGTGGTTCGGGAAAAAGTACGATACTGCAGCTGATGCTTCGATTCGCCGATCCGGAAAGCGGAGCGGTTATGTATGACGGGCAAGATATAAGAGAAGCCCGGTATGCTTCACTGCTGCGGCAGGTGGGTGTCGTCTTTCAGGATTCGATTTTATTCCACGGTTCGATCCGTGACAATATTGTAGTAGGCAATCCGAATGCCACGGATGAAGAGATTGAGGAAGCTGCCAGAGCGGCTGGGATTCACGAGACCATAGCTGCATTTCAGGATGGCTATCATACTATTGTCCGCAATTATGGCGATAACTTGTCCGGCGGACAGAGGCAGAGGATTGCGCTCGCCCGTGCGCTTCTGCGGAGTCCGAACATATTGTTCCTGGATGAGGCCACTTCGGCGTTAGATCCGGATACCGAGCAATCCGTCAACGAAACGATCCTGAGGCTTAGCCGCAGCAGATCGATTATTTCCGTGACACATCGATTGGCTTATGCGGCGCTTTCTGATCGTATCATTGTCCTAGATAATGGGAAGGTAGCCGAATTGGGGCCACATGAGCAGCTGCTGGAACAAAATGGGTTATATCGCCGTATGTGGGAGAAGCAGCAGGGATTCGTACTGTCGAGAGGAGGCGGCAGCGCGCATGTGCAGGAGGATCGTCTGCAGAAGCTGCCTTTCTTTCAAGGAATTGAACAAGAAGCGCTGGCTCGAATATCCCAGCTTTTTGTCGCAGAGAAATTCGACGCAGGCGAGACAGTAGTCAAGCAAGGCGATCAGGGGGATAAGTTTTATTTGATCGTAAGAGGGAAAGTGAAGATCATCATCACTTCGGAGTCCGGAGATCGGCATAAAGTGGCGGTGCTAGAAGACGGAGATTATTTCGGAGAAATTGCGCTCATGAAGCATATACCGAGAATCGCCAGTGTCGTCACGACAACACCTTGCTTGCTGCTGTCATTGTCGTATGATCATTTCCACCCGTTGATGACGAATTTCCCTTCCATTCGGGAAACGCTTGAGGCAGCACTTAAAACGCGGATGCAAAGGAGAGAGGATTAATGCTGCAGTGGATTGTCGCCGAAACGGAACAATCGAGTGAGGATGGAATCCGTTTTATGTGCCGGTACGCTGAGGATCTCGGCGTTCCCTATAAGTGGAGTACAATCATGACATTGCTTGAGTATTCGATCTACGATAAAGGCTTTATGATCGCATTGGATGACGATGGGCAAGTTCGGGGCGTTCTTGCGTATTCGTTCTGGGTAGGGGATGACGGTGCAGATGATCGCAGCAGAATCGAAGTGAATTTTATCTACCTGGAGGCCGGATACCGCAGAGGGAGAACGCTTCTGAATGCCATGGATGCCTTGGTCCAGCGTGAAATAGAGCTGCATGAGCCGATCCTTGAAATCAGATTTTATTGCACCCCTACCGACGATCATAAAAAGCTTTTTGGCAAAATCGCAACACTTATCAATATGGATATGCATCCGTGTGGTATGCTGAGCTTTTACGCCACAACGCCTGACCGATTAAGCCAATACGTCGATCGGCATCGCTCGAGTAATAAGTGCAGCGAGAGCCCCTTGTATTGACACGTGCGAGGCGCTCTGAGATTCAAAAGCGCGCTTCTCTGCGAACTGAAATTCGAGTCCTGATGGACTTGATTTGGAGAGAATTCCAAGGTTTTGCAGATCATTCAACGGGTAAAGCCCGTAAAGTCTAGTTGTTCCTAACTTGGCTAGGCGCGATATTATAAAAAAACCGGCATGCTGCCGGTTTTGGTCCCTCTTACTGCCTGGGGTTACCGCTTGAATCTTTTGTGTAGATCGAAACTGCGCTTTGAGTACCTGGATCTCCCATGTATGTTCACCTCCTTAAACAGAATCAAAGTAAACATACTTCATGATTATGTTAAAATCAATGAAAATCTTTAAAAAAGTTAATTATTTTACAATTTGAGGTGAGTTCCTTGTTCCGCTTCGAAATATGCGACAATAATCGGCAATGGAGCCGATTTACTGATTTTTATATCTCGCATCGTGCTTCCATCATCCCGCATTACCCTGTGATTCTCGTGTTGAGAGACATTAAAAACTATGTCAAACACGGAAGGACCGCTATTATCTTAAATGAATGTGACGAGGTGGTCGGCATAGGAAGTTTTGTGCTTGGACTGGCGGAAGCCGATTTTCAGCATAAAGAAATTGCTGTGCTCGGCAACAGCTTCTTTGTTGAGGAGTTTCGGAGTACGCGGATGTTTATTCGTGGATTGCAGGTGCTGGCTGCGCAAATCCGTGACGCGAATCCCGATGTGAAAGAAGTAAGAATTCCAACGTCGGCGGAGAATCCATACACGAATCGTCTGTATCAAAAGCTCGCGGTCAAGCTTCATTCTTACGAATCCGCTTATGGCCAAATCCACATCTATTCGACTTCGTTCCATGAATATGAACAGTTTTGCAATCGTTTTTGTTAATGCTCAAATTTGTGCATATCTTTGTTTGATTATGGTGCTGTATCATTATATCAGGGCCTAATCAATTTTTTCATAATCTAACTCACCACATATCGACATTCTTATGTTATTGGTATCATTATTTTGGTTTCCATCATCAGTAACCTATTGGTCAATAAAGCACGGAGCTCCTCCCAATGACACTCCTGCCCACTCGCTCTCCAATAATTTCTAGGGCCAAGTAAGTTTTTTAAGTCACCCCTATAAATTGAAATTATTAGGCCGCTCCCGCATAACAAGCGATGCTGTGGAACTGGTAGCATGTAATGCTTTAAAAGGATCCTTGCCTTAGCCTAAGCACTAAGAAAATACTTTATATTTTCAGCCCACTACTTTATTTTCTTTAGACAATTGGAGGTATAGAAAACAGTTGTTATTTCACAAAGCTATTTTAAGCGAAAGGTCCTTACCTAATTGGTTTTGAGACTATAAATGTAATTAAACCAAAGGGATAAACATTCTTTTTTTAATCAATTGTCACTCGCGTTCTTTTAAATTCCACGAACTCCAACACTTCGTTTTTAACGGGGATCTAGCTTTTCAAATATTTGAAAAATTCCTGCTCAGCATCATTATCTGACCCATTAAGGAAATCACCCATAATAAGCCAGATTAAATCGATATCGAAATTTTTCTTTATTTCATGAATCATATCAAATGAAGGCTTCGCTTTCCCTGCTTCAATTTCACTTAATGCACCTTGAACAACGCCTACCGCACTTGAGAATTAAGCTGACCGCTCTTGTATATTCTTAGGATCATCATATCAAAAAACTAAAATGACCACTATTATGAATTCTAACTCAGACAGCAGGATTTCTAGTAAATCATAACTATTTACATGGAGGTATACAATTAAATAGCTTCCGAAAAGCCTATTACACCTATTATTGAAGGTGAGAAACTCAACTATACCAAGGCTTTAGCAACCACCCTGAATGAATAACCAGCAAAAAGGACGCCAGCGAGGACGTCCTTTCTGATAAGCAGTATGGAGACGAACCGCTGTGTGGCAAATCCACAATTCGTCGGCGCTTGATGCTTCGCTTGTTTGGGGAGGTGGCTTAATTCAGAACCCCATCCCTTCATCCTTGCTTAAGGTTCCCTTTACTTGCCCTTGAATGCCAGCATTTTCAGTAATACCGTAACAGCTTCTGCTCTTGTCGTTTTACCAACTGGAGCAAATTCGTTCGCACCCTTGCCTTCGATAATACCCAGCTTCTTCATAGCATCAACTGCGCCTTTCGCCCAGTCCGGAATGGCCTTGTTATCCGAGAAGCTCGTTTCCACGGCTGCTACTTTAGATTGGCCCAAGGCACTTGCGATCATCACGGCCATCTCGGCGCGGGTAATTTGGGCATCCTGACGAAAAGTGTTGTCCTCATAGCCTGTAATAATGCCTGCTTGCACGGCTTGCGCGACCGCTTTCTGCGCCCATTCGCCGATCTTCGTCTTATCGGTGAACATAAGTGCCGCTCCTTCTCCTTGCGGCTTCAACGCATTCATCAGCATGACCGCAAATTCTGCGCGCGTCACGGATTTCTCAGGCATGAACGTGCCGTCCGAATACCCGCTGACAATTCCGCTGCTTACCGCTTGCTTGATGCTAGTCTCAGCCCAGTGTCCGGAAATATCGTTAAAGTTAATCGTTGGTTTCGTGTCTGGTGTGGGCATAGCCGCCCCTTCACCTATAGCAAATACCGCATATTTCGTTAAGTGATTGACGTCCACGGTGATGTGATTTTCGTTAATCTTACCGCCGGGAACTTCCACCCATACTTTCTTCGCTTCATCAAAATAGAATACAGCTACGGTTTGGTTGCCGCTTAATTTTGCCTTATCGAATGCAAAAGTCAGTGTGATCGGTTTACTGAAGTTATCCGAGAAGTTTTTCAGAATCTCAAAGACAGGACTGGCTAGAACGCTTGTATCCGTTACTAGGTTTTGAATATCCAACAATTTTTCTATCGTTAATTTCAGTTCTTGCTTTGTGGCATCAGCCGGAATAGAAACCGTCACTTCTTGTTGCAAACTGACCTCACCTGTACTACCTGCGGGCAACGTTAGTTTACCATCTGTGGAAGCAGTATTATTGGTTGATGTTGATGAGCCACCACCGCTACTGTTAGATGATGTCGTTGCTGCGCGGTTCACTGTGAGATTATACGTGCTGTTCTGCCCACCCTGCGCGGTTACCACAATTTGAATTGGGTTAGCCCCTACAATCAGGCTTGATGTTAAATAGGAATACACATTGCCCGTTACCGTTGTGTATACAGCACCTGTAACCGTGAGCGCTTGATTTGCCTCTGCTTTGGTTACGTTGAAATTGAGACTTGTAACGGGGTTACTCACGTTCACCAAATAATTAAGTTGCGATGGCGAAAATGTTATCGTTCCTTGATTTACAGTCAAGCTAGACAGCAACGCATTGGTACTTGGTGGTGCATTCACCGTCACGGTATACGTGACCTTCGTTGTTCCATCTTGTGCGATAACTATGACCTTCTTGCCTGTTACCAAAGTTGCAGCTACTGTCGTTCCATCTGCATCGTAAACTTGAAACGTTGCATTCGCCGATGGCGTGATCGCTGCCTTGAGCGCTGCTAAGGTTGTTCCGTTGGGAATGTTCGTTATCGTTTCATTCGCTGTTCCGCCTGTGCTTACCGTTCCTATGGTCGAGGTCAACGTT
>NZ_JAJNMU010000139.1 GCF_022458865.1 Paenibacillus periandrae
TCATCCCCCAGTCGAAATGATTCAAGTACAAATTCGCAAGCAAAGGTGACAAATTGCCCCCCTGTGGAGACCCGATTTCCGTTTCATGGAACTGATCATCTTCCATGAAACCCGCCGTTAGCCATCCACGAATGAGCGTCAGCACTTTACCGTCGGTGATTCTCTCATGTACTTTCTCCATCAGTAATTCGTGTGGAATTTCATCGAAGAAAGACATGATGTCCAGGTCGACCACATATTCATATCCGCCGCGTTTTGCGCGTTGAATCGTATTTATTGCTTGGTGCGCCGAGTATCCTGCTCGAAAGCCAAAACTGTAGTAGTAGAAGTCTTGTTCAAAGATGGGCTCGATGATTTGGCGTACCGCTTGCTGACATACACGATCTCGGATAGTGGGAATACCTAACGGCCTTAACT
>NZ_JAJNMU010000140.1 GCF_022458865.1 Paenibacillus periandrae
CCTCCCCTGGGCAAGCCGAACAATTTCGAACATTACTTTTTCTTTGTGCGCTCCGGATAAGGAGGACCGTACAAGATAAACGCCGAGAACGACGTGCCGCCTGCTACCTGCTCCAATTCCGCTTCATCCAGCTCGCGCTCTGCGTCAGAGGACGGAGCTCCGAACAAGGTTTTCGCCTGGATTTCTCCGTGCTCGTCCTCCGTGATTACAACCTCGACGCCTTCCGGCAGCTCCAGTCCCGTCAGCTCGCGAATCGCCCGTTTCGGGTCGCTCAGCGCCAATCCCCTGAACTCGGCGTCCTCCGAAGCCCGCTGCTTAAATACCTCAAATAGCTCATTGGCTTTCTCCATCGTCCAGCTCATGCTTTCGCCTCCTGCGTTATAGTGAACAGCTACGCCTCATTATAGCGGGAAA
>NZ_JAJNMU010000141.1 GCF_022458865.1 Paenibacillus periandrae
AGCATTTGTCCAACGGCAACGATGGTAATTGATGATTTCCTCTTGCCAATTACGCATCGTTTTTAGCGCGCTTTTGACGGCTTCGTGGTCGATGGTGTCACCCTTTTCACACCAACGGCCGAAGCCCGGTATGGCAACTTCGACATTCGGTGAATGGTCATACCACACGGTTAAAGCTTCTTTCCATTCCCAACTACTCCGCAGAATAGCTGAGTAGCCCAGTAATTCATCAAGTTTCTGCTTACTTTCGGCAGATAGAGTTTCTACCGGAGGATTGAGTAAGCAGTGATGTGCTTTAAGCAGAGCTCTAGCTCGTGGAGAAAGCGTGTTTTGTACCGATTTACGAACCTCTTGCACGGCCTCTATGACATAACCATGCACATGAAATCGATCTGCGATTCGGATCGCTGTT
>NZ_JAJNMU010000142.1 GCF_022458865.1 Paenibacillus periandrae
AGGTTGGTTTTGTTTGGATGTATGAATTTGTTGGTCCTAAAAGACGGTACAGCCACCTCTTTCGTGAACGAGCTGTCCAGCAAGCATTTGGCTCCACAGCAGCTCATAGTGCCCGGATGCAACAAGCTCCTATGTCAGCACTATTCAGCAGATGCATAACGAAGCGATTCCGTTCGAGAGTGAACGGCTTTCTGAACAAGCTTGGACACAAGCGAAGACGAACAACGGCCTTGTCCTGGGTGTCGATGACTTCGCCATAAAGAAAGGCTATACCTACAATACAGGCATTCATGATCTGAAAGGAGAGACGATGCTCGATCTTTTTCCTGGACGAAAACTGGAAGATTTGCGGGCCTATGCCCAGCAGCATCCTGACTTCCTGCTGCTTGCTCCCAA
>NZ_JAJNMU010000143.1 GCF_022458865.1 Paenibacillus periandrae
CGGAAAGTTAAGGCCGTTAGGTATTCCCACTATCCGAGATCGTGTATGTCAGCAAGCGGTACGCCAAATCATCGAGCCCATCTTTGAACAAGACTTCTACTACTACAGTTTTGGCTTTCGAGCAGGACACTCGGCGCACCAAGCAATAAATACGATTCGACGCGCAAAACGCGGCGGATATGAATATGTGGTCGACCTGGACATCATGTCTTTCTTCGATGAAATTCCACACGAACTACTGATGGAGAAAGTACATGAGAGAATCACCGACGGTAAAGTGCTGACGCTCATTCGCGGATGGCTAACGGCGGGTTTCATGGAAGATGATCAGTTCCATGAAACGGAAATCGGGTCTCCACAGGGGGGCAATTTGTCACCTTTGCTTGCGAATTTGT
>NZ_JAJNMU010000144.1 GCF_022458865.1 Paenibacillus periandrae
CACCTGCGATCACTGCACCTGGCGCTTCGATGTCGGCGCCAGCATCAAGAAGCGCATCAAGCACTTCAATGTCATCGCAGCTCGAAGCCCAATGAAGCGGTGTCTCGGTGTGTGATCCAATGAACCGAGCGTTCACCTCCGCACCGAACTCGACTAACGTACCCACAGTAGTAGCACCGTTAGGAAAGTGACCGGGCCAGTCGGTCACCACATGCAACAGTGTTCTAGACATTCCACTACCTTTGCCTTCGTTGTTATTGTCTCTTTCGATAATTCTTGCCGTAGCCAAGCCCGGATTCTCGTCAAGAAGTTGTTTCAACGATGGGACATCGCCAGTGTGAATCGCTTTAACAACGGTTACTGTCAACGTTTCATTTTCGTAAATAAAGTCCAT
>NZ_JAJNMU010000145.1 GCF_022458865.1 Paenibacillus periandrae
CAAGTACCATTGGCGCTGAAGGGCTTAACGGTCGTGTTCGAGATGGGAACGCGTGGTTCCCCTTCGCCATCATCACCAAACTAAGAGCTTTCGCCAGAAAGCTGACTTCGTAAGCCTAAGTTTTTTTAGAAGCGTTTCTTCTTTGAAATCGCTGCGAGAAAATATCCATCCTTACAAAGGACAGACGGCTCAAGGTTTGCACCCTGAAAACTAGATCCGAAACTTCACTTCACGCTTGAGCAGCGCGCCTCACTCGCTTTCGCTTGTAAGACTCTTTCTTGGATAAGCCCTCGACCGATTAGTATTCGTCAGCTCCATACCTTGCGGCACTTCCACCCCGAACCTATCTACCTCATCGTCTATAAGGGGTCTTACTAATTGGGAAATCTCATCT
>NZ_JAJNMU010000146.1 GCF_022458865.1 Paenibacillus periandrae
CGGCTCCCCGAGGCATTTCGTCGTTCGCCACGTCCTTCTTCGGCTCCTAGTGCCTAGGCATCCTCCGTGTGCTCTTATTAGCTTAACCAACTCCGCTAATAAGTTCGATTCCGAAGAATCGATCTATGTGGATTTGTTACTCAACCGAAGTCAAGTAACGCTGCTCTAAACATTTGTTTCGTTTCGGTATCTAGTTTTCAAGGAACAAGCTTTGCAGAGAGAAAGTTTATCCTCTCAAAACTGATCAACGAGTGAGCGGTTGCTGTCCATGACAGCTTGACTTGCTGATACGTTCCGTTACAGGAACAATATCTCCATAGAAAGGAGGTGATCCAGCCGCACCTTCCGATACGGCTACCTTGTTACGACTTCACCCCAATCATCTA
>NZ_JAJNMU010000147.1 GCF_022458865.1 Paenibacillus periandrae
GTATTCGGTAAGCCTCGAAGAATTCGAAAGCTCTTATACGGGAGTGGTGCTGACTATGGCGCCGGGAGAGCACTTTGTCCGGTCAGGGCGGCGATTTTCCGTAAGCTCGTCGCTGCTGCAGCGGGTGCAGGGCTATGAATGGGAGGTCGTCTACCTGCTTGCCGCGGGCCTTGCGTTGGCTGGAACCGGAGTACTTGTGCCGCTCTTCCTTAAGTTCTTCGTCGACCGGATGCTACTGGCGGGCAAGATGGAATGCGCAGCAGCGCTGCTTCTGGGCATGCTGGCCGTCGTCATTCTCCGCGGGGGGCTGACCACGCTCAGGCAATATACGCTTCTGAGACTGGAAACCAAAATATCCCTCAGTCTGTCCGGCGCGTTCGTCTGGC
>NZ_JAJNMU010000148.1 GCF_022458865.1 Paenibacillus periandrae
TTGCCCTTGTTTATGAATCTACAAGACGGTGTCCAAACCATTCTGGGCTGGAAGAAGTCCGCGAGCGAAGTAGAAACACCTTCCCATGTCGTTCAGATGATTGAGCAGGGCTTCGAGGCCGCGAAAAGTTTCGGTCAAGCGCTGTTGCTTTTGGATCGATATTTCTTGTCGGTACCTGCCTTGGAGCGGGTGAATACGTGCCACCTCGTTTCCGAAACCCGCATGCACCTAGTGACCAAAGCCAAATCGAACGTGGTTGCCTACCAACGTCCCCCTGCAAAAAAGCCGGCGCGCGGTATGTTTTTTGTAGGTACAGAGAGTTTGCCGTTTGATTTATGTTAAAATAAATAGGCAGCAATGTTTCATTTTACTCTCTGGCAAAGGA